>NZ_JBJDQW010000014.1:0-1494 GCF_044903645.1 Streptomyces sp. NPDC002176 | reverse complement strand
GCTGACGATTATGGAATTATTCTTCTTGTTCAACTGGCATTATTTCGATTTGTGCAAATGTATCGTTTTTTCTTCAAATTCTTTTACCCATTTTTTCGCTAATTTTAAGCCTTTACAAACCTTCTTTAATTGCACATTTCCAGTAAATGGATTTTCGACATATACTAGATAGACATGGTTTATTTTCTCCATCACTCTTCCTTCTGTTCCAAATCAACGTAAGGTAACTCACCTTCCATCGTTATTTTCGGTCTATCATAGTAAGTGTTACTTATTTCGACTTTTACCCATTCCACCAACAGTATTTCATTACCCAAGTAGTTGGGTACTTTGCTTTTTATCAATATGAATCCATGCTTTTCCGCTATCCAACAAGCTAATTTTAAGAACATCACTCTGCCTCCTGTTCTAAAGCCCAAATCATAAAAATTTTGAATACTTGCAATTCTTCTGTTTTACTTAATGCATCGTGATACTCACTTTCCAATCCAATTAATTCATCAACAACTATAGAGGGGTGGAAATGCGGCCATCTTTTTTGGATGTTCTTCATAATTAATAAAACATTTTCTTGATTCTCGTTGAGTTGCGGTTGTTTTTCTTTCAACAATTCAATCCAGCCAAGTAAGTCATCTTTATACATAGAGAAACTATCTGGCTCATTCAAAATTGATTGTTCTAGTCTATATAACACTTCACTCACATTCATTCCTCGCTTTCTGCTATTTCGTCGGATAGTGGAATGCATTGTCTCGCAAGACTTGATACAGCACCATCCCTACTCGGTTAATTTGATCCTCATCCTGATCATCAATTCCTGCTTCATGGAATATAGCGTGAGTCAATTCATGAACAAATGTCTGATCCTTTTTTTGGTCTGATAATTCATTCCAAATGCGAATCTCAGCATCTTGGTAATTGCACTCTCCCCATTTGTAACCTGCGTCTTCGCTAGGCAAATGGTCAGCAATACTTACTTGATAGTTGATGCCGGCAACCTTAATCTCTGATGGTATTTTCAAGTTTATTCACCGAATTCCCTTCTTCAAAAACAGCAATAGTCGCAATCTCAACTCCATTTAAAAAATCATGACGTACACTTTCTCTCATCACTAATGCATTAGCATGCTTAGCACTCTCTGCCTTCATTGGGAATAGGAAAAGCTGTCCACTTTCTGTTTCGACCAGCACATTATATTTTTTCATTCTTAAATCGCTCCTTTATATTTTTTTAGTTAACTATTTTGGTGTATAGTGGACTCATTGTTTGTACGTTCCAACCCTTTTTTGCGCATATTCACTGAATTTTTCTAATGTAGTGCCTTCTTCTTCACAGACTTTAGCAAGTTTCTTAGCATCATAACCAGTATCAACTGCCAAGCCTTTTTCAAAGCTTCTATACCTAGTTAATGTTTCTTCTTTTCTTTCCCAAACTCTTTCTTCTGCGTTCATCATCAATTCCTCCTAGTTGGTAATTTCTTCCGATTACTGACT
>NZ_JBJDQW010000013.1:0-1920 GCF_044903645.1 Streptomyces sp. NPDC002176 | reverse complement strand
CTAAAATTAGAAGTCGGGAAAAAACAGCAAGCTATATTACTAAATATGTTACGAAAGAAATGCAAAATTCTATTGTTGGAAAAGGCAAAAAAAAATACTGGTGTTCTCGTGGGTTGAGAGTACCAGCGGTTGAGTATAGTGTGCAAGATTTAGGCCTGGGGTTGCAACCAGACTATGAGAATGATACTTGCTTGATCTATAAAATCAAATAAATTATAACATGTGCTGCAATGGTTGAAAACTATTGCAGTTTTTTGTTGCTTGAAAACCTATCAGGTGGTATATTAGTTACATAAAAGTGATTTGGAGGTGATTACGTGAGTGGGAATGTTAAGTTTTCTATGTCGCTTGGGGAAGAACTTAATGATTATTGTGTAGCTGAAGCAAAGCGTATAGGGATTACTAAGAATGCATATATAGCAATGTGTGTTGATACGATAAAACGTCAATCGGATTCCATGACTATGACTAAAGAAGCTAACGCTATGTTTGAACATGTTAAAGCTAAAGAAAACAAAACTCTTTAATTAGTAGCAGCTCCCTCTAACAGGCGGCTAAATATGGAAAGTTTACCTATTTTAGATTTAGATCTGAGCAAAGCGTAGCGGTGCATTTACAGTAGGGCGTCTGTGCTATCCTGTTGAAGCTTCAGCGTGGAAATTTAGGATTGGTTGTTTCCATGGCTGAAGTCTCCTAATTTCTGCACAGTAAGCGGGTTCCTGCTGTCAATGCTTGCGGTTATAGATATATTAACAGCCCTTTCTAACAGGCGGTTAAATGTACATAATATGTACACGAAATAAATTTAAGGAGAGAAAAGCATGAAAGAAAAAACAAAAGATTCTGTTTATGAAATTGGACTTATAACAGCTCAATTAGAGGTATTAGATTATTTGGCGCTAGAACATGGTGCGGATATGTCAGAGGCTTTAGAAACGAAAATAGATTGGTATAGAGATGAATTGTCTCAAGTGCGAGACAACTTATTGAAAAAAGATATAAAAAAACGAATGGTTAGTGTTCAATCCGCTTCGCAGGCATTCATGAGACAATAACGCATTCGCATTGCTATATTATAGCATGAAATGGATAACTAAAAATTGTTGTATTAAAGGATAGAAAACATATAAAGTGACTTTTATGGAAAGAGGGGCAGCAAATGCAGTCCGCGCGTGAGCGTGGCAAGCATTTCTGCACCTTTCCATAAATTCGGCTATATTGTCTCTGTTCATTTTTTAACAATATATTTGATTATTCATTTCGGATGAAATATGGAAAAGGAAGGGGGATTCGCTGTTGCCCGTCTACTTGACATACGGGTAACTTAACGGAAGAAATATGACGAGACTATACAAGACTAAAATAAAGTCCTATCCCAACGGCGACAAGACATTGACGGTTTATAAGAATGCATTAATCGTTAAAATTGATGATGATTCTATCGATGTATCTATTTCTGAAAAAACCGAGAAAACTGACGACGAAAAAGAGTTAGAGAAAATTAGAAATCTATGGAAAATTCGTACCAAAATAAAAGATTATGTATTATCTAATGAATTCAACTATTTTTGGACTTTGACTTTTGATTCTGATAGATATAATTATGCTGTTGCATTTGAGAAAATGGGACGATGGCTTGAACGTATGAGAAAGAAGCATGGAAAATTCGATTATATTATGATCCCTGAGCTTCATAAAGATGGTGCTATTCATTTTCATGGTGTTACTGGCGGATTGAACGCTGTTATACGTGATTCAGGCGTTAAACATAAAGGCGTGAAAGTATATAATTGTAGTGATTGGGATCATGGTTTTACTACTCTTACTAAAATTAGAAGTCGGGAAAAAACAGCAAGCTATATTACTAAATATGTTACGAAAGAAATGCAAAATTCTATTGTTGGAAAAGGCAAAAAAAAA
>NZ_JBJDQW010000011.1:0-3104 GCF_044903645.1 Streptomyces sp. NPDC002176 | reverse complement strand
CTGTACTGAAATCAAGGTATTATTGGGAATCCCAGCTTAAATCATAGATACCGTAAGGGATTTTATTCTTTATTTAAAACTTTGCAACAGAACCGGCAAAAAAGAAGATGTAATAATATAGAAAAAATAAACGAGGAGTATGTAAATGAGATCAGAAAAAGAAATGATGGATTTAGTACTTTCTTTAGCAGAACAGGATGAACGTATTCGAATTGTGACCCTTGAGGGGTCACGCGCAAATATTAATATACCTAAAGATGAATTTCAGGATTATGATATTACATATTTTGTAAGTGATATAGAACCGTTTATATCTAATGATGACTGGCTTAATCAATTTGGGAATATAATAATGATGCAAAAACCGGAGGATATGGAACTATTCCCGGCTGAAGAGAAAGGCTACTCCTATATAATACTTTTTGATGATTATAATAAAATAGACCTTACCTTATTGCCCCTGGAAGAGTTGGGAAACTACCTGAATGACGATAAATTGATAAAGATTATTCTGGATAAGGATGGAAGGATTCAGCAAGCTGTAGTTCCGACCGACATGGATTATCATATAAGAAAACCCAGTGCCCGGGAATACGATGACTGCTGCAATGAATTCTGGAACACCACTACCTATGTGGTTAAGGGACTGTGCCGTAAGGAAATTTTATTTGCTATTGATCATTTTAATCAGATTGTTCGCCATGAGCTGCTGAGAATGATATCATGGAAGGTCGGCATCGAAACAGGCTTTAAATTAAGTGTAGGCAAGAACTATAAGTTTATTGAAAGGTATATATCCGAGGATTTGTGGGAGAAACTTTTGTCCACCTACCGGATGGATTCCTATGAAAACATATGGGAAGCATTATTTCTATGCCATCAATTGTTCAGGGCGGTATCCGGTGAGGTGGCGGAAAGGCTTCATTATGCCTATCCGGAGTATGATAGGAATATAACAAAATATACCAGGGACATGTATAAAAAATACACTGGTAAAACCGGCTGCCTGGATAGCACATATGCCGCTGATATAGAAGAGAGGCGGGAACAGTGATTACAGAAATGAAAGCAGGGCACCTGAAAGATATCGATAAACCCAGCGAACCATTTGAGGTGATAGGTAAGATTATACCGAGGTATGAAAACGAGAATTGGACCTTTACAGAATTACTCTATGAAGCGCCATATTTAAAAAGCTACCAAGACGAAGAGGATGAAGAGGATGAGGAGGCAGATTGCCTTGAATATATTGACAATACTGATAAGATAATATATCTTTACTACCAAGACGATAAATGCGTCGGAAAAGTTAAACTGCGAAAAAATTGGAACCGGTACGCTTATATAGAAGATATCGCCGTATGTAAGGATTTCAGGGGGCAAGGCATAGGCAGCGCGCTTATCAATATATCTATAGAATGGGCAAAGCATAAAAACTTGCATGGACTAATGCTTGAAACCCAGGACAATAACCTTATAGCTTGTAAATTCTATCATAATTGTGGTTTCAAAATCGGCTCCGTCGATACTATGTTATACGCCAACTTTGAAAACAACTTTGAAAAAGCTGTTTTCTGGTATTTAAGGTTTTAGAATGCAAGGAACAGTGAATTGGAGTTCGTCTTGTTATAATTAGCTTCTTGGGGTATCTTTAAATACTGTAGAAAAGAGGAAGGAAATAATAAATGGCTAAAATGAGAATATCACCGGAATTGAAAAAACTGATCGAAAAATACCGCTGCGTAAAAGATACGGAAGGAATGTCTCCTGCTAAGGTATATAAGCTGGTGGGAGAAAATGAAAACCTATATTTAAAAATGACGGACAGCCGGTATAAAGGGACCACCTATGATGTGGAACGGGAAAAGGACATGATGCTATGGCTGGAAGGAAAGCTGCCTGTTCCAAAGGTCCTGCACTTTGAACGGCATGATGGCTGGAGCAATCTGCTCATGAGTGAGGCCGATGGCGTCCTTTGCTCGGAAGAGTATGAAGATGAACAAAGCCCTGAAAAGATTATCGAGCTGTATGCGGAGTGCATCAGGCTCTTTCACTCCATCGACATATCGGATTGTCCCTATACGAATAGCTTAGACAGCCGCTTAGCCGAATTGGATTACTTACTGAATAACGATCTGGCCGATGTGGATTGCGAAAACTGGGAAGAAGACACTCCATTTAAAGATCCGCGCGAGCTGTATGATTTTTTAAAGACGGAAAAGCCCGAAGAGGAACTTGTCTTTTCCCACGGCGACCTGGGAGACAGCAACATCTTTGTGAAAGATGGCAAAGTAAGTGGCTTTATTGATCTTGGGAGAAGCGGCAGGGCGGACAAGTGGTATGACATTGCCTTCTGCGTCCGGTCGATCAGGGAGGATATCGGGGAAGAACAGTATGTCGAGCTATTTTTTGACTTACTGGGGATCAAGCCTGATTGGGAGAAAATAAAATATTATATTTTACTGGATGAATTGTTTTAGTACCTAGATTTAGATGTCTAAAAAGCTTTAACTACAAGCTTTTTAGACATCTAATCTTTTCTGAAGTACATCCGCAACTGTCCATACTCTGATGTTTTATATCTTTTCTAAAAGTTCGCTAGATAGAGTTCTATATTAGAGATGTAAAGAGTTTTGGTGAAGAGGTTTGTGAGTATGGCTTTTATAACCAGGGTGCAATGAGAAGCACTAACAGCAGCTAGCTTAAGAACGCATAGGATATACTTTTTATGGAAGTCACAGAGGAGGAATAAAATTTGAACAGGATTAACAGAGTAACCTCTATTCTTATTCAGCTGCAATCAAAAAAAATAATTCCTGCCAAAGAAATTGCACAGCGATTTAATATAAGCTTAAGGACAGTTTACAGAGATATCCGGACACTTGAAGAAGCCGGAATACCAATTGGATCTGAGGCCGGAAAAGGATATTTTCTTGTAGAGGGCTTCCTACTTCCGCCGGTAATGTTTACAGCGGCGGAAGTGGGTGCATTGATTACAGGGTTCTGTTCCAAAGTTTTAAATCTACTATCAAATAAGGTAGAATAATAGAAAAAGATAGCAGGAGGAATGACGATGAATCATTTTAAAGGAAAGCAATTTCAGC
>NZ_JBJDQW010000010.1:0-4416 GCF_044903645.1 Streptomyces sp. NPDC002176 | reverse complement strand
TTTTAATTTGATAGGACTGAAAAAAAGAACAAAAAAAAAACGCTAAGAGATCCTACCCTCTTAACGTTACAGATAGATAAAGCTAGACCCTTTATCTACCATTCGAAGATATTATATAGGCATTTGAAGAAGAATGCAAGATATTGAGTGAATGGCTGACCAAGGGTGGGAAGCTAGGACGTCAATCTCTTGCATTTTTTTGCGTTCGAAAAGGAAGAGTGCTTGCTGAAGCGATTGTTTGGGTTGCCTTGATTCTACCGAGTGTTTTAGCTGTGACTGGCACGCTTGCAGCGTGCCTAAGGCGAGTGCTGTGCACGTCAGCAGCTCGGTAGATCTCCAGGGAAGAAAAGGCAAAACAAGCGCTCTAGCAAGGGTTGTAGGGAGCGTAGCGACCGAAAACCTATTAACTTGATTTTAACTAAACATTACGAGAAAAATAATTCGGCAGGCGTAGCCAGAGGAGGTGCAGACATGGTAGAAATGAGAAAAATCGACGCTTTTATCCAAAATAATGACTATGTGACGGTCACTGATATGGGCGAAATCATTGAAGTGCAATATTTATCTCATAAAAATACGTCTGCACCGATCAAAAAAATTTCCAAAGACCAATATGTTGATTTGCAGACGGGCGAAATTAAAGATTTTGCTCATTCTGAGAATCGGGGACAAAATTTAGATAGCTTACGTAAAACATTTAAAAAATTGGGTTATTTGGTAAACAATAATTTTTCTGGAAAGAAAAATGAACTTTGGACAACGTTGACTTACGCTGATAATGTACAAGATTTGAAAAAAGTTTCCGCGGATTTTGATAAGTTTATCAAGCGATTGAAGTATTTTATGGCCAATGAGTATGGCGAAGTGAGAGAGATTGCTTATAAGAAAAAAGGAAAAAACAAAAAATATAAGCTAAACGTCAAAAATAAGAGTAAATTTGAGTTTGTTAAAGTATTGGAACCACAAGGGCGTGGGGCTTGGCATATTCATATGTTGCTAAAATTTCCGCATTTGAAAAGCGTTTATATTCCAAATGAGACATTTGCAGATCTTTGGTCTCATGGGTTTGTGGATGTGAAACGCATTGATAAAACCGATAATTTAGGTGCCTATTTGTGTGCGTATTTAACCGATATTTTAGTGGAAGATGATGAAAGCAAGTATGAGGATATCTTACGCCAACAAGGGTCTGAAGGAATTGAAACCACAAAAACAGATGAAAGTAAGGCGGTTATAAAAGGCGGTCGTCTGCACATGTATCCTTCTGGTATGAATATTTTCAGCAAATCGAAGGGCATTGTTTATCCTGAACGTCGTCCGATGAAATATAAACATGTTAGAGAGACGTTAGGATTCAAAGATGAGAATTTAACGCTTCGTAAGTCGATTCAAATCAAGGACGAAGAGCATGATTTTGAGAATACCGTCATTATAGAGCAATATAATAAGCGTGTAGCGGACAAAAGAGGATTGCTTGCTTCTATAACCAGATATCGCTTACTGCTCTTAGAAACGAAACCAGGGGCTCTCAGAGACGCTTTGGAGCAAGAGTTATTTGCATTAGAACATAAATTTGAACTTCAAGAACGAGCAAAAGAAGAAAGTTTAAAAAATCGAACCGCATAGGTTTATTTGGTTGTGCACAATTTTATTTTTGGGCAGAAAGGTAGGGAGTGTCATTGGCAGAAGAAAAAATAACGATAAAAGAGATTTCAGATGCGTTAAATGTATCGAAAACTACGGTTAGAAACCATGTGCACAAGGTTTGCGGTGGGTTACCGGTTGTAGAAAAGGGACAAAAAATCACTCTAAGCATTGATACAGCTGAACTTGTTCGAGAATCGATACTGTTATCAAAAAGTGGTAAAAGTGCAAACTCAACTGCAAACTTGACCGATAACTTGAGTGCAAAGTTACCGCAAACTGATGTTTCGGTCGAAGAAACATTTGAGGTGTTAAAAAAACAGTTAGAAGAAAAAGATAAGCAATTAAAAATCAAGGATCAATTAATTTCTGAACTATTACAAGATTTACGCAATCACCAACATTCGTTTTTACTTCAGCAAGAGAAAACGCAACAATTACTTTTGGAAAATGATACGCTTCGTAAACGTAAATGGTGGCAGATTTGGAAACGATAGAGGAATGAAAGAAGGAAAAAGATATGACAAAAGAACGGCTGCAAATTTATATTGATCCTGAACATAGAGACGCATTAGAAGAATTAAAAGAATTGTTATCGGTGGAAGATTCGGCAACTGACAGCGCCTTAATTCGCTATATTATTTTGGAATTGTATCGATTAAAGACAAAAGAAAATATTCAAATGCGTGCACTTTTAAACCGTTTGGATGAACTTTTAATTTATTCAAATAGTTTTGCGGAAACGATGGATGTCGATATTTTTGATCTCGAAAATTCTGAAAAATACAAAGAAGTGAAGACCCAACAAAGAGGGAAATGGGCAAATAGCCGAAGAAAAAAAGCAAAAAACAGACCAGCAAAAAGACCTCCTAATGTAAAAAAGGAGAAACCAAAAGAAGAAAAAACAGACTCAGAAAAGCTTACTTATAGAGAAATTGTTGCGAAGTATTTGTAAAAATTCGTCTTTCAAAAAGGACGATCGATAGTAGTAGCTAGAGACCACTTTTTGTATAAATGACTACTTCTGTAGTCTCTCAACAACTCCCTGACAACTACTAAAAACTATGGTGTGGTATCACATTTATTTTCTTCATAACGCAATAGGCACAGCCTATTTTCCCACTTTCAGTATGAGAGTGGTGCGTTTACCTTATGCTCTTTCCATTTTTTTGCAAAAAGTGGTCAGGTTTTATCTAATATGCACGTCTTAACACTGGAGAAGGAGTATACAGTTCTTATATCAATGCGGGAAAACAAAAGGTGGCGTCAGAATGACATTTACAGATTGTTTTAAGATTAGTAGTATTAATTCTATCAAGAGAGCGTAAATTTGATTGTAGAGGTGATCTATGAAAATTCAGTACAGACTTATTTTTCTTGCTGTATTATTTTTTTTAATAGGATATGTCATAATTGAAAATTGTGCAGATGTTTTTTATATACTGTTAAACTTTTCTCTTCCAGTTTTATTTATAATTTTCAGATTATTTTTTTCTGATGTTAAAAATAGGAAATTATTTTGGCAAAAAAGGTCACCATACTTTGGAGATCAAAGAAGAAAAATAAATAAAAACATTTTAGATCTGTTCTTTTTTGTAGGGTTATTATGGTATGCGTATTTAATTTATCAATATCTGAATTAAAGAGATAAATAATCCTATTATTTATATATATTTTGTGAGTATTAGTAATACTGGGTTGACCACGAATGTGGGTACAGATCTCCCTTAAGCTCTATTTTATTTTAATAAATTCCCTATATATTATTTTTTTATATAGACACACCTACATTATAGATAGTATAATTTTTTATATCAGTGTAGGGAGGTTTATCTATGAAGAAATTTATAAATGTTTTGGTGACTATTAGTCTTTTGTTTAGTTTTTCGTTTTTCGTAAAGCCTGTGGAAGCTGCAAGTACAAAATATAATCATAATCATACTTCGTATACTTGTTATAAAATGAGTTATTATGTTACTCCTGCTAAATGTAAGTCATTAAGTTCTCAAACTAAAAAGTTAAATACTGTTAGTGCAATTGCTGGTTTTATTGGTTTAACAGGGTTAACTGCTGGAATAATTTCAATGGTTTTTGGATCTGCAGTTGATGCAAATCAAGTCTTTGTAAATGCCGCGAAAAAGGGTAAAGGTGTACAATTAAACTATATTGCTCATTTCAGTAATATTTCAACTGACACCTATAGTACAGATCAAAATTACGTAATAAAATAATTGGGGGGGTAATTACTATGTCATTAACAAAAATTTCTTTGATTATTGCAGTAGTATTAGGAGTTTTCTTATACTTTGTTTTACCACTGTCGAATTTTTTTGTCTACTTCACTATACCTTCGGTTATTATTGTAAATGTGATAAGAATTTTCGAAAAAAAGAAACAGGAAAAATACGCTTAAAAACAATAGAAAATTGTAAAAGAGTAGTCGTTTTTTTAACGACTACTCTTTTACTTTACTAATATTATGTAACGATCGTTTTATGCCGCGAAAGTTCCTTTACAGTAGGCTTCCCCCTGTTATACTGAAGCGAGAGCAAGTCAGAGGCTGAATTTGCGACAAAGCGTAGGGGGTACGGGGGGAAGGGAACCTGCTGTCAAGGAAACGTGGAATAAACATATTTCGGATTTTTCTTGTCAGGGTTAGTTGGTAGCGGTATACTTATTTTAATTTGATAGGACTGAAAAAAAGAACAAAAAAAAAACGCTAAGAGATCCTACCCTCTTAACGTTACAGATAGATAAAGCTAGACCCTTTAT
>NZ_JBJDQW010000009.1:1763-4965 GCF_044903645.1 Streptomyces sp. NPDC002176 | reverse complement strand
ACACAGTGGACGCGAGCAACTGAGGACAAGCCCTCGGCCTATTAGTACCAGTCAACTCCACCCGTTACCAGGCTTCCATATCTGGCCTATCAACCCAGTCGTCTACTGGGAGCCTTACCCTCTCAAGGAGGTGGGAATACTCATCTCGAAGCAGGCTTCCCGCTTAGATGCTTTCAGCGGTTATCCCTCCCGAACGTAGCCAACCAGCCGTGCCCTTGGCAGGACAACTGGCACACCAGAGGTTCGTCCGTCCCGGTCCTCTCGTACTAGGGACAGCCCTTCTCAATATTCCTACGCGCACAGCGGATAGGGACCGAACTGTCTCACGACGTTCTAAACCCAGCTCGCGTACCGCTTTAATGGGCGAACAGCCCAACCCTTGGGACCGACTCCAGCCCCAGGATGCGACGAGCCGACATCGAGGTGCCAAACCATCCCGTCGATATGGACTCTTGGGGAAGATCAGCCTGTTATCCCCGGGGTACCTTTTATCCGTTGAGCGACGGCGCTTCCACAAGCCACCGCCGGATCACTAGTCCCGACTTTCGTCCCTGCTCGACCCGTCGGTCTCACAGTCAAGCTCCCTTGTGCACTTACACTCAACACCTGATTACCAACCAGGCTGAGGGAACCTTTGGGCGCCTCCGTTACTCTTTAGGAGGCAACCGCCCCAGTTAAACTACCCATCAGACACTGTCCCTGATCCGGATCACGGACCCAGGTTAGACATCCAGCACGACCAGACTGGTATTTCAACGACGACTCCCCCTGAACTGGCGTCCAGAGTTCACAGTCTCCCAGCTATCCTACACAAGCCGAACCGAACACCAATATCAAACTGTAGTAAAGGTCCCGGGGTCTTTCCGTCCTGCTGCGCGAAACGAGCATCTTTACTCGTAGTGCAATTTCACCGGGCCTATGGTTGAGACAGTCGAGAAGTCGTTACGCCATTCGTGCAGGTCGGAACTTACCCGACAAGGAATTTCGCTACCTTAGGATGGTTATAGTTACCACCGCCGTTTACTGGCGCTTAAGTTCTCAGCTTCGCCCTGACGAATCAGAGCTAACCGGTCCCCTTAACGTTCCAGCACCGGGCAGGCGTCAGTCCGTATACATCGCCTTACGGCTTCGCACGGACCTGTGTTTTTAGTAAACAGTCGCTTCTCGCTGGTCTCTGCGGCCACCCCCAGCTCAAGCAGCAAGTGCTATCACCGGTGATGGCCCCCCTTCTCCCGAAGTTACGGGGGCATTTTGCCGAGTTCCTTAACCATAGTTCACCCGAACGCCTCGGTATTCTCTACCTGACCACCTGAGTCGGTTTAGGGTACGGGCCGCCATGAAACTCGCTAGAGGCTTTTCTCGACAGCATAGGATCATCCACTTCACCACAATCGGCTCGGCATCAGGTCTCAGACTATGTGCTGCCCGGATTTACCTGGACAACGTCCTACACCCTTACCCCAGGACTACCATCGCCTGGGCTGGACTACCTTCCTGCGTCACCCCATCACTCACCTACTGCAGATCTGGATCAGCGGCTCCACCACTTCCCTTTGCCCGAAGGCTCCAGGACGGCTTCACGGCCTTAGCATCGTCTGGTTCGATGTTTGACGCTTCACAGCGGGTACCGGAATATCAACCGGTTATCCATCGACTACGCCTGTCGGCCTCGCCTTAGGTCCCGACTTACCCTGGGCAGATCAGCTTGACCCAGGAACCCTTAGTCAATCGGCGCACACGTTTCTCACGTGTGTATCGCTACTCATGCCTGCATTCTCACTCGTGAACCGTCCACCACTGCCTTCCGGCGCGGCTTCACCCGGCACACGACGCTCCCCTACCCATCACAGCACCCGTTGGGGCTATACGCTGCAATGACACGACTTCGGCGGTACGCTTGAGCCCCGCTACATTGTCGGCGCGGAATCACTAGACCAGTGAGCTATTACGCACTCTTTCAAGGGTGGCTGCTTCTAAGCCAACCTCCTGGTTGTCTGTGCGACTCCACATCCTTTCCCACTTAGCGTACGCTTAGGGGCCTTAGTCGATGCTCTGGGCTGTTTCCCTCTCGACCATGGAGCTTATCCCCCACAGTCTCACTGCCGTGCTCTCACTTACCGGCATTCGGAGTTTGGCTAAGGTCAGTAACCCGGTAGGGCCCATCGCCTATCCAGTGCTCTACCTCCGGCAAGAAACACACGACGCTGCACCTAAATGCATTTCGGGGAGAACCAGCTATCACGGAGTTTGATTGGCCTTTCACCCCTAACCACAGGTCATCCCCCAGGTTTTCAACCCTGGTGGGTTCGGTCCTCCACGAAGTCTTACCTCCGCTTCAACCTGCCCATGGCTAGATCACTCCGCTTCGGGTCTTGAGCGCGCTACTGAATCGCCCTATTCGGACTCGCTTTCGCTACGGCTTCCCCACACGGGTTAACCTCGCAACACACCGCAAACTCGCAGGCTCATTCTTCAAAAGGCACGCAGTCACGAGATATGTGCAAGCACATATCCGACGCTCCCACGGCTTGTAGGCACACGGTTTCAGGTACTATTTCACTCCGCTCCCGCGGTACTTTTCACCATTCCCTCACGGTACTATCCGCTATCGGTCACCAGGGAATATTTAGGCTTAGCGGGTGGTCCCGCCAGATTCACACGGGATTTCTCGGGCCCCGTGCTACTTGGGTGTCTCTCAAACGAGCCGCTGACGTTTCGACTACGGGGGTCTTACCCTCTACGCCGGACCTTTCGCATGTCCTTCGTCTACATCAACGGTTTCTGACTCGTCCTGTCGCCGGCAGACGACAGAAGAGAGATCCCACAACCCCGCACACGCAACCCCTGCCGGGTCTCACACGTATACGGTTTGGCCTCATCCGGTTTCGCTCGCCACTACTCCCGGAATCACGGTTGTTTTCTCTTCCTGAGGGTACTGAGATGTTTCACTTCCCCTCGTTCCCTCCACACTGCCTATGTGTTCAGCAGCGGGTGACAGCCCATGACGACTGCCGGGTTTCCCCATTCGGAAACCCCCGGATCAAAGCCTGGTTGACGGCTCCCCGGGGACTATCGTGGCCTCCCACGTCCTTCATCGGTTCCTGGTGCCAAGGCATCCACCGTGCGCCCTTAAAAACTTGGCCACAGATGCTCGCGTCCACTGTGCAGTTCTCAAACAACGACCAGCCACCCATCACCCCGA
>NZ_JBJDQW010000008.1:0-6373 GCF_044903645.1 Streptomyces sp. NPDC002176 | reverse complement strand
ACTTCTGAAAATGAAGTCGTGCGACCGAAACAAGAAAGAAAGAAGAAGTGGTGGCACTTTTTCCGTGAACCCTAAGATAGCGCTGAAAGGATGGATTGTGTATGCCGTTTTCAGCTTATGTTGACAGCTATCCGATTACTGCGTATATCGTGGGGCACCTTGGTTTATCGGTGAGTGATTTTTGTCGACGGTATGAATTCGATCCCATGATCGTCAAGGGGTGGCAAACAGCGAATCGTTCCGTTTTCTCCTTGCCTGCTGACTTTGTGGAGTGCCTAGCCATTGCGTCCGACAAAACAGCGGATCAAGTTCGCTGTATTTTACGCTTGTTAGAAACGCAACATTTCGCTTATCTTGCGACAAGTCTGGAGTGGAACATAACACCGTTCCAACTCGCCCCCCCGGTTTCTTCACAAACGCCCCAAAGAGAAGAAGCTTGATTTACCAGTATTTTAGTGATCAAACATAGCTAGACCAATTGAAAATCACAAAGAACGCCCGTCAATCGCTTGATTGACGGGCGTCTTGTGTTAATCGAGATTATGTTAACTAAGGGTTTAAATAACTTCTTCTAGCCAAACTTTATATGAAATATCCGAAGCGATTGACGTTTGTATTTCAGGACTAACTATGAATCCATACTCTTCTTCACTTGTTTCAAAACCATACATAACGTCTGAAATCTTATACAATTGCCCATTCCATAGGATTTTTTCCCCTTTTCTTGGAATAAATGGTAGCGCCACAATATCAAATTTTTCAGAGTAGTTTTCACTGTTTTTGTTTAAGGTAATAGCTAATTCAATCGCGTACAATTTTCATATCCTCCAAAAATATTAATTAATTGAAACCACACGTACAGGAGAAAAACAACTTGCATTTCCCTTTGAAGTATAAATTTGAGCAACCCCATTTATTCTGTAAGTTCCTCCTTTTTTATACGTCCAAGTTTGAGAAATAGTCACACCACCAGATTTTGGGGAATAGCTTCCCGGAGAAGTCGTTTGTCCCAAAATCCCAATATTATAAACAGCGTTCACTCGGTTAATTATAGCATTTGTTTTCAATTTCCAAACAGCTGTAACCTTTCTTCCACTTTTTGTCACCGTAAAAGAAGTCGTAGACCAAACTGGACCAGCCTTAGCTTGAGCTTGGGTTTGGAAAATATCATTGTTATTGATTATACTGTCAGATTCAAATATTGCTGAATCCGATTCTACAATAACCTGCTCCTCAGCTTGAACATTTACTCCAAATGCAATAACCATAAAAGCTGTTAAGGTCAATCCTACAAGAACTGCTCTAATAATTTTTTTCATAAATAAATTCTCCTATTCCTTTGGTAGTCTCAATGTATAGTTTTTATCAAATCTTGTATATAACACATCTGTTTACTCCGTAGCAACGAAGTTAGCGTTGTTTTAAGTTAGTTTGTTGCATTCTTATCACTCGGAAAAAAAGTGCAATTATGACGTATACGATCAGAACAGATATGAAATAAACCGCTAAATCAATTTGTACTTTCTTCCACATGCTAGGTAACAAAATTAAGAATCTATTCTCTAGAAAACCATCGTAACTTCGATACGTAATAAATGGAACTGGAAAGCCCATTAAGTAACTCGTCATGCCATCTGAGGTATTCTCCCTAGGATTTAACACAAAAGCGCTCATCAGAGGAATTATAAGACTAATAATAAACCATTTAATATTTAAACTTTTTTTCATAATGATCTTCCCCTAAAATAATAGATTTAAATTTTATGTGAGAAATTCCAAGTATCATTGATTTTTGCGCCAATCGTAAATCCTTTTACTTGAAATCCTAATAATGAATAACCGTTTACTTTTATTTTTACTGTGTCTTTAGTGTTATTTGTTTTTACAAAATTTGAAGATGCACTGGTTTGATTCCAAGTAACAGCAATTTGTAAGCCTGAATAGTAAGATTTAATTCCTGAAACCTTAGTAAATTGATTTTTACCATTTACTTTTTTGTATTCATAATTGAAGGATACATTTCTCCAAGTAGGAAGTCCAGTCATTCCATAGCCACTAAACGGAGCCCATTGAGAGACTGTTTTACTTCCAGCAGCTCTGGTTTGGATAGGGTTCTCATTAATTGTAAATTCTGTTTCACTGCTATTTTTAAACTCTGCTAGAATTTTTTCTAATTCTTCTACACTGTCTAATTGAATAATATTTTGCGGATCAATATCTTCTGCGGGTACTACTTCGAAATCGTATTTACCGCTTTGTTCAAGTTCTTTTACTTCACTGATAACTGCATTTTCTTCGGTAATACTATCAGC
Source organism: Streptomyces sp. NPDC002176 (assembly GCF_044903645.1). Taxonomy (NCBI): domain Bacteria; kingdom Bacillati; phylum Actinomycetota; class Actinomycetes; order Kitasatosporales; family Streptomycetaceae; genus Streptomyces; species Streptomyces sp. NPDC002176. The sequence continues at coordinate 4,061 of NZ_JBJDQW010000008.1, read as the reverse complement.
TGATACAATATCCTTCCACCCAAAAAAAGCAACAAACATTAATCCCACTAAAATAACTTTTTTCATAACATATAGCCTCCATTTAATTTGATTTTTTAACGCGAATTTCTAGTATATTATCCATAATTCCCGCTTAAAACATAAGAAACGCATAGTTTACATGGGGTTGTATTTGTAACTTATTCGTTTACAAGACCTAATAAGGCTAATTATTTGGAAATTTGATACTATTTTTATTTATTTTCCTACTTCTTGCATTTAAATTGTTTTGCAAAGTTCTCAACCGTGTTATTTTGGGGTTGTTAGGGCTTGCCCTGACCGCCTGTAAGGCGCTTTGCTAATAATATAACCTTTAAGATCTAAAAACGTCTTAGAAAGGCTTTTACGAGCAATCAGGCCCTATCCAACCCCGACTTTATTTAATGTTTTGATTTTAACGAGTGAACGGAGTGAACGCTGCAAGCCTAATGTGAGAGCGTAGCGATCACTCCTTTTTGCCCTTGAAATTAGGTCTTTTGGTTGTGGTTCTAGTCTTTTTGAATAGTATGTGCCACAAAACTATGCAGTGTTTAGGGTTTAATCTTTACTAGCTGTTTATTAGATTCGCGAAGATGATTACTTGAAAGAAAAATGATGTTTTGGGCGGGAAAAATTACCTGTGGAAAAACTCGCGCGCGCACGCGTTTATTTTATATATCTTTTATAAGACCTTTTATAAACCCTTTTAGGGGTCTGTTGCGCCTTACTCTCCCAAGCGATACAGAATGGTACTAACACCATTTTGTATGAGTACCAACACCATTTTGTATGAGTACCAACACCATTTTGTATGAGTACTAACACCATTTTGTATGAGTACCAACACTACCTGTTTACATTTAGGTTAGTGTTTGTTATATTTTTAATGTGAGGGGGGAAAGGAATGGACAAGAAAACGGATTTAGCAGTTAGATATCAAAATGAATTGAACCTTGTGCCTTTAAAAGAATTCAACGCTAAAGAAATGGATTTGTTCTTTGCATTATGTGCTCGTATGAAAGAGCGTGGACTAGACAATGTGCGCTTTTCTTTTGAAGAGTTGAAAGAATTGAGTGAATATAAGTTTACTGGTAATGATAGATTCGTTCATGATTTGGAGAATGTCTATCAAAAAATGATCAGTATGTCTTACCGTACGGATGAGATCAATGAAGATGGCGACCGAGTTATCAAACGTTTCGTATTGTTTACAGGGTTTGAAATTAATGTCTCTAAAATGTTTGTCGATGTGAGTGTTAATCCAAAACTGGACTACATTATCAATGGTTTAACTACTGAGGTTTCTAGGTTTGAATTATCTGCTTTCACTTCGATTCGCTCTACCTATGCAAAAACATTATTCCGATTGCTTATGCAATATCGCTCTACTGGTTATTATATTGTGAGAATTGAAGATTTTAAAGAACGAATGGATATTCCGGAGAGCTATCGCCAAATGGGACAAATCGATCAAAAAGTTTTACAGCCTGCACTAAGGGAATTACAAAACTATTTCAGAGACCTAAAGGTCACAAAAATCAAAGCAAAAAAAGGCAATAAAATTGCCAAACTGGAATTTACATTTTCAGGTCTAAAGACTAACAAACCAAGAATTCCAATGCATGATTGGACAAAATAAAAAAGAACTTGCCCCCTCACATTTAAGCAAGTTAGGCAAGTCCGTACGCAACCCACTACGATTGCTAGTTTATTCTAGCATATGCGTGCGGACTTCTAAAATGAATTATTTTTTTGGAGGTCATATCATGACAAAAAGCAATAGATTTATCAAAAAGTTCACCGAGGATTTGCACGCAGAAATATTTTCCTATATAGGATCCACCCCTAATTTTCCTACTGGTGGTAGTGAAGAATTTATTGAGAACGTTCTGCGATCGACTTAGAAAAACAACGTGAGGAAAGAAGGAATTGCTTTGACAAAGGAAAAATTACAAGTATATATCGACATTGAACATAGGGACGCTTTGGAAGAATTGAAAACCTATTTACCTGTCGAAGAGACAATAAATGATAGTGCGCTGATGCGATTTATCATAATCGATTTGCTTAATCGCATACGAAAAGAAGAATTATTTGAAAAAAAAATATTAGATTCATTGTCTGTTTTGACCGTAATGACAAACGCAAAGTTGGAACAAGATCACACCCAAATACCAGATTTATTTTCTTCCAACGTATACCAAGAGGCAGTATCAATGAGCAAAAAAACTGTGCGAAATGAAAATTATCGGTTCAAGAATAAGAAAAAAAATCAGACTAATCAAGAAACAAAAGGCAACAATATCGTACAAGAAGATACAAAAAAAGGACTCAGTTTCAACGAAATTGTTGCTCAATACCTTCCAAAAAACTATTAGTGTTCGGGTATTTTTTCTAAAGGAAAAAGTAATATTGAAAGTAGTCATGAAGTAGTCAGAACAGCGAAAATAACCACCTGAGTAGTCGCAGTAGTATTCATGGGAGAATACTAAAAAATAAGGTGTGGTGACTTATCTAAAGGCCTTGAAACGCAATAGGCACAGCCTATTTTCCCACTCTCACTATGAGAGTGGTGCGTTCACCTTATGCTCTTTTCATAATTACGATTTTTTGATAATCAGTAAGTTTAAAAATGAGATTAAGATGGGAGTTTTTTATTATGACAAGATTCACTTTAAGCATTGACAATGAAGCGCTAGTTACGTACTTAGAACAGCGTGCTAAGAAACAAACTTTCAATACAAGAAAGAAAGTCACCCGCAACGAAGTGATCAATCAAATCCTCCAAAATGAAATGATCAAGGATCTAACAAATAATCGAGAAGTGGATATGCTTAAAGACAGTTTGGATGACTTTAAACACATTTTACAACAATACATTGACACGAATAATGCGCTCTTGTATCGAGCCTTTGAAGCAGATGGTATTTAGTTACTCAAGATTCTTGATTTTGATTTTTTAATCCTTCCTTGCTATAATAAACGTGCGAAGTGATATCAAGAACAAAGCATATTTACACCAAAAAGCCCTCCTACTGCGAATAGGAGGGCTTTTTTTTTGCGCTGTTGCGACTCAGCGTTGGTGCCAGAAGGCAACTGCTTCGATTATCGACTAATCGTCTAGCCAGCGATCAAACAGTATTAATACTATCCCCACAAGAAGTGGTGCGATAATCAGTGATATCAAGGTCTCAAACATATTTACACCCCCTCTCGGGGCAGTTGCCATAAATGAGTATAGCATACCCGCCCTATCGACTATTTTGATCCTTGCATATTTTAATATAGCACTCAGATCCTATGTGCGACCCCCTCGTAATAAAAAGTTTGTCCCACGTTTAATTTAGGGTGTTAGGGCTTTACATGACCACTTTTAAGACGCCTTAAAAGAAATCGATAATCGAATCAAATTCATGTATACTAAAAGAAAAAAGCAACTGAGGTGACAACCTTTTGACAACGGATAGACAACCAAAAGAAATGTTGACAGTAAAAGAACTTGCAGAATTTTTTGGTATCAGTAGACAAGCCATGAGGAAACATGTTGACAACCTAGAGCCAACGTTCCTTGCCAAAAATAGCCAAGGATACAAGACAGTTCTATGGTCGGGGGTGTTGCACCTTGCTGACAAGCTAGGACGTCCCGAGTTGCTTGAAGCGTTCGAAATTCCTAACACAGCAAGCTCTGACAGTATAGAAACGAAGTTGTTTTCACAGTTGCAACAAAAGGACGCACAAATTGATCAGCTGCAGTCGTTATTAGCCCAACAACAAAAACTTCTTGATCAGCAACAACAGCTAACTTTGCAAGCGAACAAACAAATACTGCTTCTGACGTCGCAGGAACGCTTATCAGGCGATTTAAACAAAGAATCGAATAATGATTCAGAAAATTTTAAAACGCCTCAGAACGCTTATGAGAGCCCCTCAGAGCAAGAAGAGAAATTCACTTCTGAAAATGAAGTCGTGCGACCGAAACAAGAAAGAAAGAAGAAGTGGTGGCACTTTTTCCGTGAACCCTAAGATAGCGCTGAAAGGATGGA
>NZ_JBJDQW010000007.1:0-434329 GCF_044903645.1 Streptomyces sp. NPDC002176 | reverse complement strand
AGTTCTCAAGGAACGGTCGCTTCCTTTGTACTCACCCTCTCGGGCTTTCCTCCGGGCTTCCCTTCGGTGTTTCCGACTCTATCAGACCGTTTCCGCTCCGATTTCCTCGGTGCTTTCTAGGCTCTCACTTCGGCGTTTCCGCTTCGGTGTTTCCCTTTCGGCGATCCAAACTCTATCAGGGTTTTTCCGTGTCCCTGACCAGTCGATCGCAAGCATGCGAGAACTGATCCCGAGATAGGATCTGACGAGTTTGGGTGCTGCCGAGGTTGAGCGCGCTGTCGCGCCGCCCGGTCTCAGGCAGGACGATGACTGTACACAAGTTCTGGCGATGACGCAAACCCCCGAGGTTGGTGGTCTAGACCACTAGCTGCTAACTTCTCTGAGGAACCGCCACCACCCCACTCTTTGGGAGGCTTCCCATGACCACCGTGACGTCCCCGCTCGCCGGACGCGCCATCGGACTGGCCAACGTGCCCGATCCGGTCTTCTCCGGGGCCATGGTCGGCCCTGGTACCGCGATCGACCCCGTGCGTGAGCCCTCCGAGGTCGTGTCCCCCGTGGACGGCGTCGTCGTCTCCCTTCACCCGCACGCCTTCGTGGTGGTCGACGAGAGCGGACACGGCGTGCTGGTCCACCTGGGCATCGACACGGTCCAGCTCAACGGCGAAGGCTTCGAGCTGCTCGTGAACAAGGGGGACACCGTGGCGCGCGGACAGGCCGTCGTGCGCTGGGACCCCGCGGCCGTCGAGACCGCGGGCAAGTCCCCCATCTGTCCCGTCGTCGCGCTCGAGGCCACCTCCGAGTCCCTCGCCGAGCTGCGCGAGACCGGTGACGTGAAGACCGGCGACAGTCTCTTCTCCTGGTCCTGATCTCCTTGTCCTGACGGCACGGCCGTCCGACGGCATGTACGACAACCAACGCGGCGGCGGGGGCCGCCGCATTAGCGGAGACGGTGAGATGGAGACAACGCTGCGAGGCGTCGGTGTGAGCCACGGTGTGGCGATCGGCGAGGTCAGGCACATGGGTACGGCGGTGCTCGAACCGCCGGCCAAGCAGATCCCGGCGCAGGACGCGGAGCGCGAGCAGGGTCGCGCCCGGCAGGCCGTGGACGCCGTGGCCGCCGACCTGACGGCACGCGGCAACCTGGCGGGGGGCGAGGCGCAGGACGTGCTGGAGGCCCAGGCCCTGATGGCCCAGGACCCCGAGCTGATGGCCGACGTGGAGCGGCGGATCGCCGTGGGCAGCACCGCGGAGCGCGCGGTGTACGACGCGTTCGCGGCCTACCGCGAGCTGCTGGCTAACGCCGGTGAGTACCTGGCCGGGCGGGTGGCCGACCTGGACGACGTGCGGAACCGCATCGTGGCGCGGCTGCTGGGTGTGCCGATGCCGGGTGTGCCGGACAGCGACCATCCCTATGTACTGGTGGCCCGTGATCTGGCTCCGGCCGACACCGCGCTGCTCGACCCGACTCTGGTGCTCGGCTTCGTGACCGAGGAGGGCGGGCCGACCAGCCACAGCGCCATCCTGGCGCGGGCGCTCGGGGTGCCGGCCGTGGTCGCGTTGCCGGGCGCGGGTGAGCTGGCCGAGGGCACGGTGATCGCGGTCGACGGCAGCTCGGGCGACATCTTCGTGAACCCGACCGAGGAGACGGCGGCCCGGCTGGAGTCGGCCGCCGCCGAGCGGAAGGCCGCGCTGGCCGCGTCGAGCGGTCCCGGTGTGACGGCGGACGGGCACAAGGTGCCGCTGCTGGCCAACATCGGCGGTCCGGCGGACGTACCGGCCGCGCTGGAGGTCGGGGCCGAGGGTGTGGGGCTGTTCCGTACCGAGTTCCTGTTCCTGGACGACAGCAAGAACGCGCCGTCCGAGGAGAAGCAGGTGACGGCCTACCGGCAGGTGCTGGAGGCGTTCCCCGAGGGCCGGGTCGTGGTGCGGGTGCTGGACGCGGGGGCGGACAAGCCGCTGGACTTCCTGACGCCCGCGGACGAGCCGAACCCGGCGCTCGGTGTGCGGGGTCTGCGGACGCTGCTCGATCACCCGGAGGTGCTGCGCACGCAGCTGACCGCGCTGGCGAAGGCGGCCGAGGGGCTGCCGGTCCACCTGGAGGTCATGGCCCCCATGGTGGCGGACCGTGCCGACGCCAAGGCGTTCGCGGACGCCTGCCGGGAGGCGGGGCTGCGGGCGAAGTACGGCGCGATGGTGGAGATCCCGTCGGCGGCGCTGCGGGCGCGTTCGATCCTGCGGGAGGTCGAGTTCCTGTCGCTGGGTACCAATGACCTCGCGCAGTACACGTTCGCGGCGGACCGCCAGGTGGGTGCGGTGTCGCGGCTCCAGGACCCGTGGCAGCCCGCGCTGCTCGACCTGGTCGCGCTGTCCGCCGAGGCGGCGAAGGCCGAGGGCAAGAGCTGCGGGGTGTGCGGTGAGGCCGCGTCCGACCCGGTGCTGGCGTGTGTGCTGACGGGTCTGGGTGTCACCTCCTTGTCGATGGGTGCGGCGTCGATCCCCTATGTGCGGGCGACGCTGGCGAAGCACACGCTGGCGCAGTGCGAGCGGGCCGCGGCGGCGGCGCGTACCGCGGACAGTGCCGACGAGGCGCGGGCGGCGGCTCAGGCGGTGCTGTCCGGCGAGTAGCCGGTGTCGCGCGGACGTAGGCGTTCGTGCTGGTCAGGGGCGTCCCATCCTTCGGGTGGGGCGCCCCTGGCGCGTTTTCAGTGGTGGTGGCCCCGGTCCAGGGGGTCGTCCGTGAGGTCGGGGGCGGCGCGGTAGTCGACGCCTGATTCGGGGGCGATGAGGTCGCCGGTGTCGATGTCGGTGCAGTAGGCGTCGAAGACCTCGGCCGCGGTGAGCGGCTGGAGGTGTCCGGCGCGCAGGCGCCAGCCGTGGACGCGGTCGGGGCGGTCCGGTGCGGTGACGCGGATGACGAGGCCGCCGGGGCTGTGGGTGGCGAGGCCGAGGGCGAGGACGCTGGTGAACTCGAGTGCTTCGGCCTGGTCCGGTTCGGCGGTGCCGTGGGTGTCGGCGTCGGCGTGGAGGACGGCGACGAGGGTGTCGGGTGGTCCGGCGACGCTGCAGACGAGGTGCTGGGCGCCGGGTGGCGCGGTTTCCAGGACGCGGGCGAGGAGGGCGGAGGCGCGGATGAAGGCGGCGCGGCCGATGTCCTCGCCGCAGGTGGCGCAGGGGCCGAGGCGGGTCAGGAGGGTGGTGGCGTACTCCCAGGTGGCCTGGCGGACGGCTTCGCCGACGAGGGCGGGCAGGAGTGCGGTGAGGGGTTCGCCCTCGTAGGGGATGGTGGGGCCGAGGGCCGCGAGTTCGGCGGTGAAGCGGCTGCGGCTGGCGGGGGCTTCGGGGTCGATGCCGGTGGCGGTGCAGAACTCCTCGTACTCGTCGGGGTCGAAGAGGGCGAGGGCGGTGTGGCTGCCCTGGGCCACGCGGGATTTGAGGACGGCTTCCATCTGGCGCAGGTAGGTGGTGTGGTCGTCGAAGGTGAAGCTGCGGTAGCGCCGCATGGCGTGGAAGTCGTGTTCGTCGGTGAGCAGGCCGACGGTGCCCGCGATCTCGCGGCGCAGAACGCGTCGCATGGTCTGGTGGTCGGTGTGTGCCATGGTGTTCCCCCGGTTTGCGTGGTGTCGATCAATGCTCACTCACGGTAACCGGGGGGACTGACAACGGGGCTGGGGTCAGGCGCGGTCGCGGGCCAGGCGCTCGTAGAAGTCGAGCAGGGTCAGGTCGTCGATGGAGCCGGGGTTGACCGCCTTCTCCAGCGGGGTGCCCTGGAGGAGGCGTTTGACCGGGACCTCGATGCGCTTGCCGGTGAGGGTGTGCGGGACGCCGGGGACCTCGATGATCTCGTCCGGGATGTGCCGGGGTGAGAGCTGCTCGCGGATGGACTTCTTGACGCGGTCCCGGAGGGAGTCGTCCAGGACCGCGCCGGGGGCGAGGTGGACGAAGAGGGGCATCCAGTAGCCGCCGTCGGGCTGTTCGATGCCGATGACCAGGGATTCCTTGATCTCCGGGAGGCGCTCGACGACCTCGTAGATGTCGGCGGAGCCCATGCGGACGCCCTGCCGGTTGAGGGTGGAGTCGGAGCGGCCGTGGATGATCACCGAGCCGCGGGAGGTGACGGTGATCCAGTCGCCGTGCCGCCACACGCCGGGGTAGGTGTCGAAGTAGCTCTCGCGGTAGCGGCTGCCGTCGGGGTCGTTCCAGAAGCGGATCGGCATGGAGGGCATGGGGTTGGTGACGACCAGCTCGCCCACCTCGTCCACCAGTGGCTTGCCGCTGGGGTCCCAGGACTGGAGGTCGGTGCCGAGGCCGGGGGCCTGGAGTTCGCCGGTGTAGACGGGCAGGGTGGGCACGGCTCCGGCGAAGCAGGAGCAGACGTCGGTGCCACCGCTGACGGAGGCGATCCACAGGTCGTCGCGGACCTCGTCGTGCAGCCAGCGGAAGCCGTCCGGGGGCAGCGGGGAGCCGGTGGTGGCGACGCACTGGACGGCTGCGAGGTCGAAGTCGCGGGCCGGGTGGACGCCCGCCTTGCGGCAGGCCATGACATAGGCGGCCGAGGTGCCGTAGAGGGTGGTGCCGGTGCGTTCGGCGACGCGCCACTGGGCACCGGTGTCGGGGTAGCCGGGGCTGCCGTCGTACAGGACGATCGTCGTGCCGGTGAGCAGGCCGGAGACGAGGAAGTTCCACATCATCCAGCCGGTCGAGGTGTACCAGAAGAAACGGTCCTCCGGGCCCAGGTCGCAGTGCAGGCCGAGCTGTTTGAGGTGTTCGACGAGGATGCCGCCCTGGGACTGGACGATGGCCTTGGGCAGGCCGGTCGTGCCGGAGGAGTACAGCACCCACAGCGGGTGGTCGAACGGGACCTGTTCGTAGACCGGTTCGGTGTCCCCGGCGGTCAGCTCCGCCCAGTCCAGGGCGCCCTCGGGGGCCTCGGTGCCGAGCAGGGGGATGTGCACGACCGCGCGCAGGGTGGGCAGTTCGCGGCGGAGTTCGGCGACGGTGTCGTGGCGGTCGTGCTCCTTGCCGCCGTAGCGGTAGCCGTCGACGGTGAACAGGACGACGGGCTCGACCTGCTGGAAGCGGTCCAGGACGCTGCGGGCGCCGAAGTCGGGGGCGCAGGAGGTCCAGACGGCGCCGACGGCCGCGGTGGCGAGCAGGGCGACGACGGCTTCGGGGATGTTGGGCAGGTAGCCGCTGACCCGGTCGCCGGGGTGTACGCCGAGGTCGCGGAGGCGGGCGGCGAGCGCGCCGACCTGGCGGCGCAGTTCGGCCCAGGTCACCGGGCGGGGCTCGTGGGTCTCGTCGACGTACAGCAGCGCGGGTTCGTCGGCCCGGTCGTCGGCGGCACGCAGGGCGTGCTCGGCGTAGTTGAGGGTGGCGCCGGGGAACCATGCGGCGCCGGGCATGGCGCGGTCGCCGAGCACGCGCGCGGGGGGCGTCGAGAAGCGGACGTCGAACCACCGGGTCACGGCCGTCCAGAAGTCCTCCGGTTCGGCGACGGACCACTGGTGCAGGGCCGGGTAGCCGCCCTCGGCCGGAGCGCCGTGGTGCTCGGCGGCCCAGGTCTGGAACCGGGTGATGCGGGCACGGGCGATCCGCTCGTCGGTGGGCTGCCAGAGCGGCTGCGGATGCGCGGTGGACATGATGCGGCTCCCGGACTGTACGCGTCGTTGCGTCGTCCGCGCACGGCCTGGTGGGTGCGCGGGACAGGGCTGACAGGGACGATGCCATGTGATCGACTTCGGCACCAGGGCACGCCCCCACATGGTGCGCGTGTCAACGATGTGGTCCCACCACGGTGAACGGCAGTTGAACGGCACACGCGCGTGGCGCGCACGGTGACAGGGTGAGCAGCATGAACGGTCGTGACCTGGTGCGTTCGTGGGGCGGGGTCGGCGCGGGGCGCGCCGCGCGAGGGATACGGGTGGTGCGGGCGGCCTGGCACCGCAGGCGCAGTGACGCCGTGGGGCTGCCGCCGAGGGGCGCGGAGCGGGCGCGGGTGCCTGGTCAGGTGCTCGGCGCGGAGCCGGAGCCCGGTGGTGGGGTGATCCGGTTCGCGCGCTCGGAGCTGCGGATCGTGGTGGCGGTCGGCGGGGCGGTGTTCCTCGGCTGGGACGGGGCGATGCCCGAGCCGTCGTACGCGCTGGCCGGTGGTCCGCCCGAGGTCGATCCGCGGGCGGTGCTGGAGCCGGACAAGGACGGCGGCTGGCGGGTGGTGGCCGAGCGGCTGACGGTGGTGGTCTCCCGGCACGGGGCGGTGGAGGTGTGCACGCCCGGTGGTCTCGTGCTGCGCCGGGAGCTGCCGCCGCGCTGGTGGGAGCCGGTGGACGGGGGTGCGGCGCGCTGGACGCAGCGGGCCGAGGTGGCCGCTGACGCGCGGTTCTTCGGGCTGGGCGGGCGGACGTCGGGGCCCCGGCTGCGGGACGGCGCGTACCGGCTGTGGGACGGGGCGGTGCCGGTGGCCGTGCCGGTGCAGCTGGTGGTGGCGGACGCCTCGGCGCATCTGGTGTTCCACGACACCACGTGGGACGGGACGGTGGTGCTGCGGGAGGGCGAGGAGGGTGCCGGTTCCGGGCACGACCGGGCCGGGCGCTGCGAGGTGCGGATGGACGGGGGTCCGCTGCGCTGCTGGGTGGTCGTGGGCACTCCCGCGCGCGTGCTCAACGCCTGGGTGGCGCTGACCGGCGCGCCCGCGCTGCCGCCCGCGTGGGCGCTGGGGCACCAGCACGCGCGGGACTTCGCGGACGAGCAGGAGGTGCGCGAGGTCGTCGCGGGGTACCGGGAGCGCGATCTGCCGCTGGCCGCCGTGCAGTTGGACGCCGGGCACCACGACGAGGGGCGGGCGTTCAGCGTCGACCAGGACCGTTTCCCCAAGTTGCGTGGGCTCGCGGAGGAGTTGCGCCGGGACGGGGTGCGGCTGGTGTCGGCCGTCGACGCGGCGGTGCGGGTGGTGCCGGAGGACGTGGTGTACGAGGGCGGTTCGGCCGTGGACGCGTTCGTGCGGGACGCGTCGGGGCGGACGGTACGGGGTGAGGGGCGGGCCGGGGAGTCGGTGTTCCCGGACTTCACGCACGCGCGGGCACGCGCGTGGTGGGGCGGTCTCTACGAGGAGCGGCTGGAGCAGGGGTTCGCCGGTTTCTGGCACGGCGCCCATGAGCCGTCCGCGTGGGACGGGTTCGGGGAGCCGTCACTGCCGCGCTCGGCCCGGCACGCCTTGGAGGGGCGGGGCGGTGACCATCGGGAGGCGCACAACGTGGACGCGCTGTGCATGGCGCGGGCGGCGTACGAGGGGCTGCGTGAACTCGCGCCCGGGGAGCGGCCGTTCGTGCTCTCCCGGTCCGGCTGGGCCGGGTCGCAGCGGTACGGGGGTGTGTGGTCGCAGGACGCGGGGGCGGGCTGGCCGGGGCTCAGGGCGTCGCTGTCGCGGGTGCTCGGGCTGGGGCTGTGCGGGGTGGCGTACTCGGGGACGGATGTGGGCGGGCTCGGTGGTGATCCGTCGCCGGAGCTGTATCTGCGGTGGTTCCAGCTGGGCGCGTATTTGCCGCTGTTCCGTACGCGCACGGGCGCGCGTGCGGGGCGGCGGGAGCCGTGGGAGTTCGGTTCGGGGGTGCTGGAGCACGCGCGCGTGGCGTTGCTGGAGCGGCGTCGGCTGCTGCCGTACTTCGTGACGCTGGCGCACCTGGGCCGCTGGACGGGGACGCCCTGGGTGCGGCCGCTGTGGTGGGGGGCGCCGGAGGACCGGGCGCTGCGGGACTGCGAGGACGCGTTCCTGCTGGGTGACAGCCTGCTGGTGGCGCCCGTGCTGGACCCCGGCACCGAGCGGCGGGCGGTGCGGCTGCCTCGGGGGCGCTGGTACGACACGGTGACGGAGCGGGCGTACGAGGGGCCGGGGCAGGTGCTGGTGGACGCTCCGCGGGCGCGTATCCCGGTGCTCGCGCGCGCGGGTGCCGTCGTTCCGGTGCGGGGTGCGGACGGCGCTCTGGAGCTGGAGGTGTGGGCGCCCGCGCCGGGGCGGACGGGGGGCGGTGTGGTGGTGCCGGACGCGGGCGACGGCTGGGCCGTGCCGGAGGTCGAGCGGTACGTCACCCGCTGGGACGGCACGCGTGTGGTCGTGACCAGGGAGTGGGAGGGCGGCGCCGCCGAGCCGTCTCGGCCGGTGCGGGTGCGGGGGCTCGGCGGGGCCGCCCGAGGTCAGTAGCGGCCCTCGAACCAGGCGCGGACGGCCAGGGTGTGCAGCGGGAAGGCGAGTTCCTCGGGGCCGCGCAGCAGGTGCCAGCCCTCGGTCTCGTCGGTGGCGGCGGAGGCCGGGAGGTCGGCGGCCGGGCGTTCCGGGAGGAGCCCGAAGAGCAGCAGATGGCCGTCGGGCGAGCTCATGGCGTCCACCAGGCGCAGGTCGCGGGCCTCGGCCTCGATGCCGGTCTCCTCGCGCAGTTCGCGGACGGCGGCGTGCTTCCAGTCCTCGCGGTCGTCGATGAAGCCGCCCGGCAGGGCGACGCCGCCGAGCTGGGGGGCGACGGTCCGGGTGATGACGACCAGGGCGGCGCCGTGGGTGTCGTACACGGGCTGGAGCACGACGGCCACCGGCAGCGGGTTGCGGTAGGCGGTGGTGCCGCAGGCGGGGCAGGTGCGCGGCCAGCCGGAGACGCCGTCCCCGTAGGCGGCTCCGCAGCTCGAACAGTGGGAGCCGGGGCCGGAGTTGGCGGTCGGCTGCTGATTCTCGGACACGCGCGGACTGTATCCGATCGGGGCGGGTGTGTCGCGTGGTACGGGTGGGGTTCGGCCTCCGGGTCAGGTGGCGAGGGCGCGGCGGCGTTCGGCGGCCAGCTCCATGGCGTGCTGGACGACGCCGATCAGCACGGTCTTGACCGATTCCCGGTCGCGGGCGTCGGTCAGCAGCACCGGCACGTCCGGGTCGAGGTCGAGCGCTTTGCGGACCGACTCCACCGGGTAACGGGCCGCTCCTTCGAAGCAGTTGACGCCGACGACGAACGGGATCGACCGCCGCTCGAAGTAGTCGACAGCGGCGAAGCAGTCCTCCAGGCGCCGGGTGTCGGCGAGGACGACGGCGCCGAGCGCGCCCTCGGAGAGTTCGTCCCACATGAACCAGAAGCGCTGCTGGCCGGGTGTGCCGAAGAGATAGAGCACGAGGTCGGCGCGGAGGGTGATGCGTCCGAAGTCCATGGCCACGGTGGTGGTGCGCTTGCCCTCGACGCCGTCGGTGTCGTCGACGGGCCGGCCGGCCTCGGTCAGCACCTCCTCGGTGCGCAGCGGCCGGATCTCGCTGACCGCGCCGACCATGGTGGTCTTGCCCACGCCGAACCCTCCGGCCACCAGGATCTTGAGCGTGACGGGCTCGACGGGTGGCTTGCCGCGGTCAGCTCGTCGCTCGAAGACCATCGCTCGCTTCTCCTGCTCGGTGGGGGTCGGTGGAAGGGGTGCCGGGGTCGGTGGAAGGGGTGCCGTAGCCGCCGCCACCTGGGGTTTCGACGACGAGTACGTCGCCGGGTGCGACGTCGGCCGAGCCGCTGGCGCCCAGGTCGGTGACCGTGCCGTCGGCGTGCTCGACCCGGTTGGCGCCGAGGGCGCCGGGTGAGCCGCCCGCCATACCGTACGGGGGGACGCGGCGGTGTTGGGAGAGGGCGGAGACCGTCATGGGTTCGAGGAAGCGGATGCGGCGTACCGCGCCGTCGCCGCCGCGCTGCCGTCCGGCGCCGCCGCTCCCCCGCCGTACCGCGAACTCGTCGAGGCGGACGGGGAGTCGCCACTCCAGCACCTCGGGGTCGGTGAGCCGCGAGTTGGTCATATGGGTCTGCACCACGTCGGCGCCGGGGAAGGTGTCGCCCGCACCCGCACCAGAGGCGATCGTCTCGTAGTACTGGTGGTCGTCGTTGCCGAAGGTGACGTTGTTCATCGTGCCGGAGCCCTCGGCCTGGACGCGGAGCGCGGCGTAGAGGGCGCCGGTGAGGGCCTGGGAGGTCTCCACATTGCCCGCGACGATGGCGGCGGGCGGCTCGGGGGCGAGCATGGAGCCGGGGGGTACGACGATGTCGAGGGGACGCAGGCAGCCGTCGTTGAGCGGGATGTCGTCGGCGACGAGGGTGCGGAAGACGTACAGCACGGCCGCGTGGACGACGGCGGTGGGGGCGTTGAAGTTGGTGCCGAGCTGGGCGGAGGTGCCGGTGAAGTTGATGGTGGCGCGCCGCGCGGCCCGGTCGACGCGTACCTGGACGCGGATGACGGCGCCCGCGTCGGTCTCGTAGGCGTACTCCCCGTCGTCCAGGGCGTCGATGACGCGGCGGACCGCTTCCTCGGCGTTGTCCTGGACGTGCCGCATGTACGCCTGGACGACGTCGAGGCCGAACTCCTCGATCATGCGGCCCAGTTCGTCGGCGCCCTTCTGGTTGGCGGCGATCTGGGCGCGCAGGTCGGCGAGGTTGGTGGCGACGTTGCGAGAGGGGTACGGGGCGTCGGTGAGCAGGCGGCGGGTCTCCTCCTCGCGGAGGCGGCCGTCCTCGGTGAGGAGACAGTTGTCGAAGAGGACGCCCTCCTCCTCGATGGTGCGGCTGTCGGCGGGCATGGAGCCGGGGGCGATGCCGCCGATCTCGGCGTGGTGGCCGCGGGAGGCGACGTGGAAGAGGATCTCGGGGTCACCGGGCCCGGTGCCGAACACCGGGGTGATCACGGTGACGTCGGGCAGGTGGGTGCCGCCGTGGTACGGGTCGTTGACGGCGTAGGTGTCGCCGGGGCGCATGGCGGGGCCGCGGCGGCGGACGACCTCTTTGACGCTGGTGCCCATCGAGCCCAGGTGGACGGGGATGTGCGGGGCGTTGGCCACCAGGTTGCCGTCGGGGTCGAAGAGGGCGCAGGAGAAGTCCAGGCGTTCCTTGATGTTGACGGACTGGGCGGTGGACTCCAGCCGGGCGCCCATCTGTTCGGCGACGGACATGAAGAGGTTGTTGAAGACCTCCAGCAGGACCGGGTCGACGTCCGTGTCGGGCCGGGAACTCTCCGTGACGGCCGTCCGTTCCATCACCAGTTGTCCTTCGTCGTTCGCGGTCGCCCGCCAGCCCTCGTCGACGACGGTCGTGGTGCCGGACTCGGTGATGATCGCGGGGCCGGTGACGGTGTCGCCGGGCGGCAGGGCCTCCCGGCGGTGCAGGGGTACGTCGCGCCAGGCGCCGCCGGTGTGCAGGCGGACGGTGTCGGGGGCGGCGGGGGTGCCTTCGTAGGGGGCGAGGGCGGAGAGGTCGGGCGGTGGGGTGATGCCGGTGGCTTCGACGGAGAGGGCTTCGACGACGATGTGGCGGTCGAGGGTGAAGGAGTAGGTGGCGCGGTGGCGTTCTTCGAAGGCGCGCCGCATGGTGTCGGGTTCGGTGAGTTCGACGGTGAGCGTGGTGTCGGTGCCGTCGTAGCGGAGCTGGGCGCGGCGGACGGTGCGGACGCGGTCCTCGGGCACGTTCTCGGCGCGGAGTTCGGCGCGGGCGGCCGCCTCCAGTTCGTCGGCGGTCGCGTGGACGCCGGGCATGGCCGCGTCGGTCAGGGGTGCCTCGGCGGACTGCTCGCGCATCGCCGTGGTGTCGGCCAGGCCGATGCCGAGCGCGGAGAGGACTCCGGCCATGGGCGGCACCAGCACGGTGCGGATACCGAGGGCGTCGGCGACCCGGCAGGCGTGCTGGCCACCGGCGCCGCCGAAGGTGGTGAGGGCGTAGCGGGTGACGTCGTGGCCCTGCTGGACGGAGATCCGCTTGATCGCGCCCGCGATGTTGGCGACCGCGATGCGCAGGTATCCCTCGGCGACCTGCTCCGGGGTGCGGTCGTCGCCGGTGGCCCGGTGGATCTCGTGGGCGAGCGCGGCGAAGCCGTCGCGTACGGCGGAGGCGTCCAGCGGCTGGTCGCCGTCGGGGCCGAACACGGCCGGGAAGCGGGCGGGTTGGATGCGGCCGAGCATGACGTTGGCGTCGGTGACGGTGAGCGGGCCGCCCGCGCGGTAGCAGGCGGGGCCCGGGTCGGCTCCGGCCGAGTCGGGGCCGACCCGGTAGCGGGAGCCGTCGAAGTGGAGCACGGAGCCACCGCCCGCGGCGACGGTGTGGATGTCCAGCATGGGGGCGCGCAGCCGGACGCCCGCGATCCGGTTGGTGAAGACCCGCTCGTACTCCCCGGCGAAGTGCGAGACGTCGGTGGAGGTGCCGCCCATGTCGAAGCCGATGACACGGTGATGCCCGGCCAGTTCCGACATGCGGGCCATGCCGACGATGCCCCCGGCGGGCCCGGACAGCACGGCGTCCTTGCCGCGGAACTGCCTGGCCTCGGTGAGCCCGCCGTTGGACTGCATGAACATCAGCCGTACGTCCCGCAGTTCGTCGGCGACGTGCCGGATGTAGCGGTGGAGGACGGGCGAGAGATAGGCGTCGACCACGGCGGTGTCCCCGCGCGGGATCAGCTTCATCAGCGGGCTGACCTCGCTGGACAGGGAGATCTGGGGGAAGCCGACTCGCTCGGCCAGCTCACCGACGGCCCGCTCGTGGTCCGGGTGCTGGTGGCTGTGCAGACAGACGACGGCGACCGCGCGGATGCCGTCGTCGTACGCCCGTCGCAGCTCGCCCTCCAGCGTGTCGAGGTCGGGGGCGCGCAGTTCGGTGCCGTCGGCGGCGAGGCGCTCGTCCACCTCCACCACCCGCTCGTAGAGCTGCTCGGGCAGCTCGATGTGGCGGGCGAAGATGTGCGGGCGGTTCTGGTAGGCGATCCGCAGGGCGTCGCGGAAGCCGCGGGTGATCACCAGCAGGGTGCGCTCGCCCTTGCGCTCCAGCAGCGCGTTGGTGGCGACGGTGGTGCCCATCCGGACCGCGTCGACGGGCTCCGGGGAGCCGCTCAGCAGTGCGCGGACGCCCGCCACGGCCGCGTCGGCGTACCGGGCGGGGTTGTCGGAGAGCAGCTTGCGGGTGAGCAGGCCGCCGTCGGGGCGGCGCGCGACGATGTCGGTGAAGGTGCCGCCCCGGTCGACCCAGAACTCCCAGCCTGTCACGTCACTACCCCGCTTCCGCGCTGGTCACAGCGCCCGGAGGCCGTCGATCACGTCGCGCAGAATACTCTCGTCCGGCAGCTCGGCCGGGGGCACCGGACGTGTCACATGGACGAGTTCGGCGTCCACGAGGTCGCCGATCAGGACGCGTACGACGCCCACGGGCAGATCGAGTCCGGCGGCGAGTTCGGCGACCGACTGCGGTTCGTCGCGGCAGAGCCCGACGATCTCCACATGCTCCGGGCCCAGCGTCGGGTCCTCCTCGGGGTCGCCGGCGTCCGGTTCGGTGACGACGACCGCGATCAGGTCGAGGACGTGCTGTCCGGGGCCGGTGGTGCGGCCACGTGTCATGGCGTACGGGCGGACGACGGGGCCCGCCTCGTCGTCGAACCAGTGGCCGCTTCTCTGACCCTCTCCGCTCATGTCTTGACGACTACCCGCCCGTGGGCGAGTCGCTGCGCGGAGCGCTGCCCAGATGGACGCCGACCCGCTTGACCAGGAGCGTCATCTCGTAGGCGACCTGGCCGACGTCGGAGTCGGCGTCGGAGAACACGGCGAGGCAGCTGCCGTCACCGGCCGCGGTCACGAAGAGGAAGGCGTCGTCCAGCTCGACGACGGTCTGGCGGACGCTGCCCGCCTCGAAGTGGCGGCCCACGCCCTTGGCGAGGCTGTGGAAGCCGGACGCCACGGCGGCCAGGTGTTCGCTGTCCTCCCTGGTCAGGTCGGTGGACACGCCCATGGCCAGGCCGTCCCCGGACAGGACGACGGCCTTGCGGATGCTGGCCACCCGGTCGACCAGGTCGTCGAGGAGCCAGTTCAGCTCCTTCTTCCTGGTGTCCGTGTGGCCGGTCGCGTTCGATGCGGTCATCGACCGTCTCCCTCAGTCGTTCCTTGTGCTGTGCCGCTGTGGGCTCGGTCGCCCTCAGCGTTCTCCTCGCGGCCGCGCTCCCAGCCGCGCTGGAGCGAGGCCATCCGGGAGCGGACCTCGTCGGCGTCTCGAACGGCGGGCTCGAAGGTGTTCTCGGTACGCCGGTCGGGGTCGCGCCGCAGTTGCGGGGCCAGGTTGGCCTGGCGTACGCGCTTGGGCAGCGGCGTGGCGTTGTCGGGCGCCGGGTCGGCGGGGGCGGCGGCTGGGTGGGCGGCCGCCGCGCTGATCGGGTCGGGGGTGTCCGGGCCGGTCCGGGTCCGGCGCGGCAGCTCCGGGGGCGGCGCGTCGGTGCCGACGGGCGGGGTCTCGGGCCGCTCCGCGGTGGCGGTGCGGGCGGTCCGGGGCGTGGGGCGCCTGCCGGAGTCGCCGCGGCGGCGGGTGGGCAGCGGGGGCGGGCCGTCGGGTTCGGCGCCGACGGGTTCGCCGGGCGAGGCGACGGGTTCGCCGTGCGAGCTGACCAGTTTCGGCGGCTCGCGCCGGGGCGGCGGGATGAGCGCGGCCGGGTCGTGGAAGTCGGCGGGGGCGAGGCTGCGGGCGCGGAAGATGCCGCCGAGTTCGCTGTCGTCGTCCGCCAGCACGCTGGGGAACTCCTCGGCGGGGGCGTCGAGGGCGGGGCGGTCCAGGGTGGCGCCCAGTTCGGCCGGGTCGTCGCGCTCCGTGGGCCGGGCGGTGCCGCGTTCCCGGCTCCGCTGGGTCTCCTTGGACAGGTCGCCGAGCCGGATGCCGATGCCGTTGGTGTCGGGGGCGTCGTCGGTGAGCAGCGCGTCGGGGATGAGGACGACGGCGGTGGTGCCGCCGTACGGGGAGGGCTGGAGGGAGACGCGTACGTGCTGGCGGCGGGCGAGGCGGCTGACCACGAACAGGCCGAGCCGATCGGTGTCGGACAGCTCGAACTCGGGGGTCTCGGCGAGCCGGAGGTTGGCGTCGAGCAGCGCTTCGGCGGTCATGCCGAGGCCGCGGTCGTGGATCTCCAGGGCGAAGCCGTTGGCGACCCGCTCGCCCACCACCTGGACGTGGGTGTGCGGGGGCGAGAACAGGGTGGCGTTCTCCAGCAGTTCGGCCACGAGGTGGGTGAGGTCGGAGACGGCGGGGCCGATGACGGCCTCGCGGGGCAGCCGCCGTACCTCGACGCGCTCGTAGTCCTCCACCTCGGCGACGGAGGCGCGGACGACGTCCATGAGGCGTACCGGGCGGCGCCACTGCCGGGAGGGTGCGGCGCCGGAGAGGATGACCAGGCCCTCGGCGTGCCGCCGCATGCGGGTGGTGAGGTGGTCCAGCCGGAAGAGGTCGGCGAGTTCGTCGGTGTCCTCGGTGCGGCGTTCCATGGTGTCCAGCAGGGTGAGCTGCTTGTGCAGGAGCACCTGGCTGCGGCGGGCGAGGTTGACGAACACCTCGGAGACCCCGGCGCGCAGTTCGGACTGCTTCACCGCGGCCTCGACGGCGGCCCGCTGGAGGGTGTTGAGGGCGCGGCCGACCTCGCCGATCTCGTTCTGGTCGTACTCGGGGTGGGGCACCTCGCTCTCCACGTCGACCGGTTCGCCCGCGGAGAGGCGGCGCATCACGTGGGGCAGCCGTACCGCGGACGCCTCGTGCGCCTCCATCCGCAGCCGCTTCAGGTCGCGGATGAGGCGGCGGCCGACGCGCACGGACAGCACGAGGGAGACGAGGAGGGCGCCGAGGCCGAGGACGCCCGCGACGGCGGCCTGGGCGATGACACCGTAGGTGACGGGCCGTACCCGGTCGCGGAAGCGGGCCCCGGCCTGGTCCTCCATGGTGCCGAGGTCCTCGAGGACGCCTCCGGCGACGGCGTGCCAGCTGGCGGTGGTGACACCGCGCGGGATGCCCGCGCCGGTGTCGATGACGTCGCGCTCCGCCGTCCGCAGGGGTGCGGTGGCGGCGTTGCGCCAGTAACCGGCGTACCGGTCGCGTTCCGGGGCGGGCAGCAGGGGGAGGCTGACGTCGTAGAGCAGGGTGCGCTGGGCGACGAGGTCGGAGATCTCGCGGGCCTCCTCGCGGGAGAGGCTCCCGACCACCAGCGCGGAGCCGAGGATGGCGTCCTCGCGGGAGAGGAGTTCGCGGGCGCGGCCGGTGTTGACGAGGGCTCCGGCCTGCTTGTCCATCTCCACGTCGTCGACGCCGTCGACCGCGGCGATCAGGGCGTAGCAGGGGTCGACCAGCCGGTTGTAGAGGTCGAGGGCCCCGGCGCGGGTGATGGTGCGTTCCTCGACGCTGCGGCGCAGCGCTTCGAGGCCGCCGAGGGTGTCGAGCGCGGTGGTGAGGCGTTCGCCGTCCTCGCCGCGGACCGCGTCCCGCGTCTTCGGGTCGCGGGCGTTGGCGCGGAGGGCGGCGACGGCCTGGTCGGTGGCGGTGCGGGAGCGGTGCAGCGTGGCGAGGGCGTCGGCGGCGCGCGGGTCGGCGAGGTAGACGAGGCTCTGGCGGCGCTCGCGCTGGAGGTCGCGGACGGTGTCCTCGGTGGGGTGGCCGACGTCCCGCACGGCGCGTGAGACGCGCAGCAGTTGGGCGACCTCGCTGCCCGTGAGCACGGTGGCGAAGCCCCAGACCACGATCAGGGACACCAGCGGCACGAGAAGCAGCGCCACGATCTTCCGGCGGATCGACTTCCCGCGAAACCGCATGGCCTCCCCCAGCTGGACCCCGTCGGTCGGGGCACGTGTGTCCGACTCGGAACGGCGCGAGCCTACTACCGCCTCGCAGGTGACTCGAAGGCGCGTCTGATGCGTGAACTCCCTTGTGAGGGACGAGAGATGGCGAGTTGTCAGGGCATTGGGGGAGATTGCGGCCGTGAGGGGAGGGGTCCAGGGGAAGCGGGCCGAAACAGTACGGACACCGGTTGGCCGGAAATTTTCACAAGTCGGGAATCTTCGAGGCGCCTCGTGCGTCGTTCACATGGGGAGACGGGGACGGAATCGGCCATTGGAGCCGCATCCTTCACCCCGGCCGCGTAAAACAGCGCAAGCCGGGCAGCCACTGGGGAGCCGGGGCCTTCGGGTCGCGGGGCGAGCGGTGTGCCGGCGGTGGGGAGTGACACGGTGATGGGCACGGCGGAGCGGCGCGATGCGCCCGAGGTGAGCGTGGCGGAGCGCCCGGCGCGGATTCCGGACCAGGTGGGTCCGGAGCGCGGGATACCGGCGCGCACGCCGGGTGGCGCGAGAGCCGACCGGCAGTCGGCGTACCGGCCGCTGTGGGTGGAGGAGCCCGCGCGGCAGCGCCGGATGGCGGACCCGGTGCGTACGGCCGCGGTGCGTGCGGTGCTGATCATCGCGGTGACGCTGATCCAGGCGATGGTGGCGTTCCTGTGCACGCTGGCCGGGTCCTGGCTGGCGTTTCCCATGGTGATCAGCAGCGTGGCGAGCACGGTGGTGGCGACCTGGGCGGTGGTCGACGTATGGGTGACCCGCCAGGTGTGGAACCAGCGGTACGGCGTGGTCTCCGAGCCCAGCAGCACGGCCCGGCAGCTGCGCCGGGAGCGGCGGGCGGCGCGGCGGCGGGAGCGGGCCGAGCGGCGGGTCCAGGCGCGGATAGCCAGGCGGGGCGGCGCGAAGCGGCTGTCCCACCCCTGAGGTCCGGGTGGCCCGCTCGGGTCCGGGGCGCTCACCTCGTGGCGGTCTCCGCGGTGCTGCCGAGTTCGCGCCGGGCGCGGGTGAAGGGGCGGGGCCGGTCCACCGCGAGTACGGCGACGGTGTGGCCGTCGCGTTCGTAGCGGGCCAGGAACCCCGCCTCGCCCGGGCCCTCGTCGAGGAGTTCGCCCTCGGTGACGCGGACGGTGTCCCCGGCCCGGTACCGGCCCGCGAACTGGATGCGGGAGCCGTACTGGTCGGACCAGAAGTAGGGCACCGGCCGCGAAGTGGCGACGGTGCGTCCGGCGAGCAGGTTGGTCACGGCGACGCGGGGCTGCTCGGTGGCCGAGGTCCAGTGCTCGGCGCGGGTGCCCCCGGCGCGGGCGACATCGCCGACCGCGACCACCTGGGGCAGCGCCGTCGCGCATCCCTCGTCGCAGAGCACGCCGTCGCCCAGGGCGAGCGTCGAGCCCGCCAGCCAAGCGGTGTTCGGGACGGCGCCGATGCCGGTGATCACGATGTCGGCGGTGAGGGTGTGGCCGTCCGCCAGCTCCACGGCCGTGGCCGACCCGGTGCGCCGCAGGCTCGTCACCCCGGTGCCGGTGCGGAGCCGTACGCCGCCCCGGTGGTGCAGCGTGGCGCACACGGCGGCCATCTCGGGGCCGAGCTGGGGCAGCAGCGGCAGCGGGGCGGTTTCGACCACGGTGACGTCATGGCCGAGGGCGGCGCAGGACGCGGCGGTCTCGGCGCCGATGAAGCCTCCGCCGATCACGACGACCCGTCGTGGGCCCTCGGTGAGCCGGGCGCGCAGGGCGCGGGCGTCCTCCAGGGTGCGCAGGGTGTGGACGTCGGCGGGGGCTCCGGGCAGGCGGCGGGCCGTGGCGCCGGTGGCGATGACGAGCCCGTCCGTGGTGAGGGTGCGGCCGTCCGCCAGCAGGACGGTGCGGGCCCGGGTGTCGAGTCCGCGCGCGCGGACGCCGAGCAGCCATTCGGCGTCGAGTTCGGCGGTCTCCTCGGCGTCCGTCAGGGCGAGTCGGTCCTCGTCCGTCCGGCCGGTGAGGAAGTCCTTGGAGAGGGGCGGGCGGTCGTAGGGCGGGTGCGGTTCGTCGCCGACGACGACCAGTCGGCCGTCGTAGCCCTGGGCGCGCAGCTCGCGTGCCGCGTACAGCCCGGCGAGGGAGGCGCCGACGATGGTCACGGTCCTCATGTGCGGTGACTCCTTGTCCGCGGGGGCGCGTTCAGGCGGCTGTTCCTTCACTTCCCTCGCGCACCGTGACCTGGACGTGGATCACGCCGTCGTCCACGGTGACGAGGTGGGTGCGCAGGGCGTTCCGGGCCGGGAGACAGGTCGGGGTGCCGGTGCGCAGGTCGAACGAGGCGGCGTGCAGGGGGCATTCGATCAGACAGCCCTCCAGCCAGCCCTCGGAGAGCGAGGCGTCCTGGTGGGTGCAGGTGTCGTCGACGGCGTACAGGGAGCCGTCGTCGGTGCGGAACACCGCGATCGGCGGGGCGGTGTCGATCCGGACGGACTCGCCCTCGGGAAGGTCTTCGAGGCGGCAGACGGGAATCACGGGTCCCCCCTCTCGGTCCGGGACGCTCGGTCCGGACCGGATAGGCGCAGACGGCAGGGATACGAGGGTGACGATCGGGGTGTGGCACGAGGCGGACCGGGCAGGTCCAGAAGATCCGCACCCCTTACGGGACACGGACTCTTCGGTAACATGATGTTCCGCATGGCGCACGAACTGGCGCTGTGCGCAACAGAATCCGCGCGGGACGACCGTCGCGTCAAGGGCTTCCCGCAGATGCGGCCCGAACCGGGCTGCCAGATGGGGAGAGTCGAGCCATGAGCCGCACGCAGAAGCGGGCCGACCCCGGCGGGACGACCAGCGAGAACGACGATTCCACGGAGCGCGGCAGAGGTCGCGGCGCGGCTGGTTCCGTGCAGTCGGTGGACCGCGCGGTGAGCGTGCTGGAGATCCTCGCCCGGCACGGCGAGGCGGGCGTCACCGAGATCGCCGACGAGCTGGACGTGCACAAGTCCACGGCGTTCCGGCTGCTCGGCGTCCTGGAGAACCGGGGCCTGGTGACCCAGACCGGCGACCGCGGCAAGTACTACCTGGGGGCCGGGGTGCTGCGCCTGGCGGGCGCGGCGGCGGGGCGGCTGGACATCTCCCAGGAGGGCGTGCCGGTCTGCCGCGAGGCCGCCGACGAACTCGGCGAGACCGTGAACATCGCGGTGCTCGACGACGACGCCGCCGTCAATGTCATGCAGGCCCGCGGCACCGCCTCCGTGTCCGCGCAGAACTGGCTCGGCAGGCGCACCCCGCTGCACGCCACCTCCAGCGGCAAGGTGCTGCTCGCGCACATGCCGCTCACCCTGCGCGAGGGCTTCCTCGCCCGGCCGCTGCCCCGGCTCACCGAGCGCACGGTCACCGGGGCCGCGCTGCTGCGGACCGAGCTGGAGACCGTGCTGGCGCGGGGATACGCCCTGACCACCGACGAGTTGGAGCTGGGCCTCGCGGCCGCCGCCGCGCCGATCCGGGCGCACGACGGCAACGTGATCGCGGCGATCAGCGTGTCCGGTCCGGTGTACCGGCTGGGCCCGGAGCGGCTGTCGGTGGTGGCGAAGCGGATGGTGGCGGCGGGCGAGGAGCTGTCCCGGCGGATGGGCTACGGCTTCTGACGGAAGGGCCGGGCGGCCGTGTGTCGGGGCGGTTTCGGCGGCCCGGATTCGTTTACCAAGGGTTGACGCGCACCTCTTGACGGTGCGTCGGCCGCGTTCTCACTATGTTCCTCACCACGCAACACATCGTGCATTGCGCAACGGCAGCCCGAGACACCCGGTCCCCCGTCCTCGCCCGTACAAGGAGGGGCATGTCCGCCACGCCCGAAGAACGCACGCACCCGTCCCCCGAGAACTCCCCACGCGTCGTCATCGTCGGCGCCGGAATCGTCGGCTGTTCCCTCGCCGACGAGCTGACCGCCCGCGGCTGGACGGACGTCACCGTCCTCGAACAGGGCCCGCTGCCCGCCCCCGGCGGCTCCACCTCCCACGCGCCGGGGCTCGTCTTCCGCACCAGCCCCTCGAAGACGCTGACCGAGTTCGCCCGGTACACCGTCGGGAAGTTCGGCTCGCTCAGCCACGACGGCACCCCCTGCTTCGAGCCGGTCGGCGGTCTGGAGCTGGCCACCACCCCCGAACGCCTCGCCGACCTGCACCGCAGGGCCGGACTCGCCGCCGCCTGGGGCGTGGACGGCGAGGTGGTGAGCGGCGCCCGCTGCAAGGAACTCTGGCCGCTGCTGGACGAGTCGATGGTGCTGGGCGGCTTCCACACCCCCGGCGACGGGCTGGCCCGCGCCCTGCCCGCGTGCCGTGCCCAGCTCGACCGGGCCGCCGCGCGGGGTGCCCGGTTCCTCGACCGGCACACCGTCACCGGCATCGAGCGGGCGGACGGCCGGGTCACCGGTGTCGTCACCGACCGGGGCGTCTTCCCCGCCGACCACGTCGTCTCGGCGGCGGGCTTCTGGGGGCCGGTGATCGGCCGGATGGCCGGGATCGACGTGCCGTTGCAGCCGCTGGCGCACCAGTACGCGCGGACCCGGCCGCTGCCCGCGCTGGGCGGGGCGTCCCGCGAGGCGACCCTGCCCATCCTCCGCTTCCAGGACGCCGACCTGTACTTCCGGGAGCACCACGACCGGATCGGCATCGGCTCGTACGCGCACCGGCCGCTGCCCGTGGACCCGTTCGGTGTGCCCTCGTACGACGGGGCGCGGGCACGGGGCATGGAGATGCCGTCCTCGTATCCCTTCACCGAGGAGGACTGGGCGCCGAGTTGGGCCGATGCCCAGCGGCTGCTGCCCGCGTTGCGCGCAGCGGAGGTGGAGAGCGGGTTCAACGGGGTCTTCTCGTTCACCCCCGACGGCATGCCGCTGCTCGGGGAGGCCCGTGAACTGCGCGGTTTCTGGCTGGCCGAGGCGGTGTGGGTCACGCACTCCGCGGGTGTGGCCCGGGCGGTGGCCGAATGGATGGTTGACGGCCGTCCGTCGATCGACGTGCATGACTGCGATGTCACGCGATTCGAGGAAGCGCAGCGTTCACCCGCGTATGTCCGTGAACGCGGTTCACAGCAGTTCGTCGAGGTGTACGACGTCATCCATCCGCTCCAGCCGCTGGAGCGGCCACGCCCGCTGCGCGTCAGCCCCTTCCACGCCCGGCAGGAACGGCTCGGCGCCCACTTCCTGGAGGGCGGCGGCTGGGAGCGCCCGCACTGGTACGAGGCGAACGCCCCGCTGGCGGCGTCCCTCGGCGTGGACCTGCCCGAGCGCGACCCCTGGTCGGCCCGCCACTGGTCCCCCGTCGCCGCCGCCGAAGCCCGCGCCACCCGCGAGCGCGTCGCCCTCTACGACATGACCCCGCTGCGCCGCCTGGAGGTGACCGGCCCCGGCGCCCTGGACTTCCTCGACCGCATGACCACCAACAAGCTCCGCAAGAAGCCCGGCGCTGTCACCTACACCCTCCTGCTGGACGAGACCGGGGGCATCCGCTCCGACCTCACCGTGGCCCGGCTGGCCGAGGACCACTTCCAGGTGGGCGCCAACTCCCCCGCCGACCTCGACCACCTCCTCCGGCACGCCCCGGCAGGGGGCCCCTCCCGCTCGAGCGAAGCCGAGAGTGGGGGAGTACACATCCGGGACATCACCTCCGGCACCTGCTGCATCGGCGTCTGGGGACCGCTGGCCCGCGCACTCGTCCAGCCGCTCACCGCCGACGACTTCTCCCACGAGGGCTTCGGCTACTTCCGGGCCAAGCGAACCCACCTCGGGCATGTCCCCGTCACCGCGATGCGGCTGAGCTACGTCGGCGAGCTGGGCTGGGAGCTGTACACCACCGCCGACCTGGGCCTCCGCCTCTGGGACACGCTGTGGGAGGCGGGCCGGGAGCTGGGGGTGATCGCGGCCGGACGCTCCGCGTTCAACTCGCTTCGGCTGGAGAAGGGCTACCGCGCCTGGGGCACCGACATGACCGCCGAGCACACCCCGGCCGAGGCGGGCGTCGGCTTCGCCGTCCGAATGGACAAGGGCGACTTCGTCGGCCGGGACGCCCTGCGCGACCGCCCCGAGCCGACCCGCCGCCTGACCCCGCTGCTGCTGGACGACCCGGCCGCCGTGGTACTCGGCAAAGAACCGGTGTCGGTGGACGGCACCACGGCGGGCTACGTGACCAGCGCGGCCTACGGCTACACGCTGGGCCGGTGCGTCGCCTACGCGTGGCTCCCGGCGGGCCTCGCCCCCGGCACCGGCACGCACATCGAGTACTTCGGCGAGAAGGTCCCCGCGACCGTCGCCGAGGAGCCGCTGTTCGACCCGGAGATGACCCGCATCCGCCGCTGACCGCTCCCACCCCAGGAGGTCCGCAGAAGTGTCCCCCACCTACGACGTGATCGTCATCGGGCTAGGCGGCATGGGCAGCGCCGCCGCCCACCACCTCTCCGCGCGCGGGGCCCGGGTGCTCGGGCTGGAGAAGTTCGGCCCTGTGCACGACCGGGGCTCCAGCCACGGCGGTTCCCGCGTCACCCGGCAGTCCTACTTCGAGGACCCGGCGTACGTACCCCTGCTGCTGAGGGCCTACGAGCTGTACGAGGAACTGGAGCGGGCCACCGGTCGGGACGTCGCCGTCCTGTGCGGCGGCGCGATGGTCGGCCCACCGGACTCCCGTACCGTCTCCGGCTCACTGCGCTCGGCCACCGAGTGGGACCTGCCCCACGAGATGCTGGACGCCAAGGAGATCCGCCGCCGCTTCCCCACCCTCACCCCGGCCGACGACGAGGTCGCCCTGTTCGAGGCGAAGGCGGGCCTGCTGCGCCCGGAGAACATGGTCGCCGCCCATCTCCAGCTGGCCACCCGGCAGGGCGCGGAGCTGCGCTTCGAGGAACCGGTGGTGCGCTGGGAGCCGTACCGGGACGGGGTGCGGGTGCACACCGGCGAGAACACGTACACCGCCGGGCAGCTGGTGATCTGCCCCGGCGCCTGGGCGCCCCGGCTGCTCGCGGACATCGGGGTGCCGATCACCGTGGAACGGCAGGTCATGTACTGGTTCCAGCCGACGGGCGGCACCGGGCCGTTTGAGCCGGAGCGTCATCCCGTCTACATCTGGGAGGACGCGGACGGCGTCCAGGTGTACGGCTTCCCCGCGATCGACGGCCCCGAGAAGGGCGCCAAGGTCGCCTTCTTCCGCAAGGGGCAGGTCACCACGCCGGAGACCATCGACCGGACCGTGCACGAGCACGAGGTCCGGGCCATGGCGGACCACATGTCCGCGCTGATCCCGGACCTGCCCGGCACCTTCCTGAAGGCCGCCACCTGCATGTACTCCAACACCCCGGACGAGCACTTCGTGATCGCCCGGCACCCCGCGCACCCGGAGTCGGTCACCGTGGCCTGCGGTTTCTCCGGGCACGGCTTCAAGTTCGTGCCGGTCGTCGGCGAGATCCTGGCCGACCTCGCGCTGACGGGTTCCACCGCGCACCCGACCGGCCTGTTCGACCCCGCCCGTCTCACCGCCCCGGCCGCCCGAGGAGCCCAGCCATGACGACGACCCCGGTGTCCCCCAGCCTGATCGCCACCCTCCCCGGCCGCTACTACACCGACCCCGAGGTCTTCCGGCGCGAGCAGGAGGCGCTGCTGGAGTCGATGTGGTTCTGCGCCGTGCGCGGCGCCGACCTGGACCGGCCCGGCGCGTTCCGTACGGTCCAGGTCGGCCGGGAGAGCGTGCTCGTCACCCGCGACCGCACCGGCACGCTGCGGGCCTTCCTCAACGTCTGCCGCCACCGGGGTGCCCGGCTGTGCACCGAGGAGTCCGGCGAGGTCCGCCGCAGCCTGCAATGCCCGTACCACGCCTGGACGTACGGGCTCGACGGCAAGCTGGTCGCCGCGCCCAACCTGACGAAGATGCCGGACGTGGACCGCGACCGGTACGGGCTGATCAAGGTCGCGCTGCGCGAATGGCTGGGCTACGCCTGGGTGTGCCTGGCCGACGCACCGCCCTCCTTCGAGGAGACCGTCCAGCACGCGGCCGTGGAGCGCCTCGGCGACCCGGCGGCCATCGAGCACTACGGCACCGAGCACCTGGCCCTCGGCAAACGGATCACCTACGACGTGCGGGCCAACTGGAAGCTGATCGTCGAGAACTTCATGGAGTGCTACCACTGCGCCACCATCCACCCCGAACTCACCGAGGTGCTCCCGGAGTTCGCGGACGGCTACGCGGCCCAGTACTACGTGGGCCACGGCGCGGAGTTCGGCGCGGGCGTGGAGGGGTTCACGGTGGACGGCAGCGCGGGATTCGGCCGGCTCCCGGAGGTGGCCGAGGAGCAGGACCGGCGCTACTACGCGATCACGGTCCGGCCCAACGTCTTCGTCAACCTCGTCCCCGACCACGTCATCCTGCACCGCATGTTCCCGCTGGCCGAGGACCGCACGGTGGTGGAGTGCGACTGGCTGTACGCGCCCGAGGTGGTGGCATCCGGGGCCGATGTGTCGAAGTCGGCGGAGCTGTTCCACCGGGTCAACGTCCAGGACTTCGAGGCGTGCGAGCGCACCCAGCCCGCGATGTCCTCGCGCGCCTATCGCGGGGGCGGGGTGCTGGTGCCGACCGAGCACCACATCGGGGCGTTCCACGGGTGGCTGCTGGAGAAGCTGGGCGAACAGGCTCCGTGAGGGCCGAAGCGGGGTAGGACACGGCCGCCCCCGTTTCCCCCTGCCCCCAGGAGTCACACCGATGACCAAGGCAGCACCACCGTCAGGTACGCACGGGCACGACGACAGCGAACTCGCGGAGTTCGGGTACCGGCCCGAACTCAAGCGCACGCTGGGCAACTTCCACACCTTCGCGGCCGGGATCAGCTACATCTCGATCCTGACCGGCACCTTCCAGCTGTTCTACTTCGGCTACGGCAGCGGTGGCCCCGCCTACTGGTGGTCGTGGCCGATGGTGTTCGTCGGCCAGTTCGCGGTGGCCCTCTGTTTCGCGGAGCTGGCGGCCCGCCATCCGGTGGCGGGCTCGGTCTACAACTGGTCGAAGCGGATAGGCAATCCGCACCTGGGCTGGCTGGCCGGGTGGATGATGCTGGTCGCGTCCATCGTGTCGATCGCGGCGGTGGCGCTCGCCTACCAGCTGACGCTGCCGCAGATCTCGTCCGCCTTCCAGTTCGTCGGGGACGGCACCGGCACCTACGACGTGGCGACCAACGCGGTGGTGCTGGCCACGGTGTTGATCCTGTTCACCACGCTGGTCAACGCCTTCGGGGTGAAGCTGATGGCCCGGATCAACACCGCGGGGGTGTTCATCGAGCTGGTCGCCAGTGTGGTGCTGATCGTCATGCTGGCCGTCCACATCACCCGGGGCCCGCAGGTCGTGCTGGAGACCAACGGCACGGGCGCGGGCCACGGCTCCGGTTATCTCGGCGCGTTCCTGGTGGCGTCGCTGGCGTCGGCGTACGTGATGTACGGCTTCGACACGGCCGCCTCGCTCGGCGAGGAGTCGCTGAACCCGTCCCGGAACGCGCCCCGCGCCATCCTGCGGGCGATCATCGCCTCCTTCGTGCTGGGCGGTCTGGTGCTGCTGCTGGCGCTGATGAGCGTCTCCAGCCTCAAGGGCGAGAAGCTCTCCACAGACGGCCTCCAGTACGTGGTGCTGGACGTGCTCGGTCCGACGGCGGGCAAGGGGATGCTGTGGTGCGTGCTGATCGCGGTCACGGTGTGCGCGCTGGCCGTGCACACGGCGGCGATCCGGCTGGCGTTCGCCATGGCACGGGACAACAACCTGCCCGCCTCCTCGGTGCTGGCCCGGGTGAGCCCGCGGTTCCGGACCCCGGTGGTGCCCGCGGTGGTGATCGGGGTGCTGGCGCTGGCGATCCTGGTGGTCAACATCCGCCAGCCGCAGATCTTCACCGTGGTGACCAGCATCGGCATCATCATGATCTACCTGGCCTACCTGGGCGTGACCGCGCCGATGCTGGTGGCACGGCTGCGCGGCCGGTGGACCCCGGCCGGTGAGGGGCGGTTCTCGCTGGGCCGCTGGGGGCTGGTCGTCAACGTGGTCGCGGTGGTGTGGGGCGCGGGGATGACGGTCAACCTGATCTGGCCGCGCGCGGCGGTGTACAACGCGAGCGCGCCCTACCACTGGTATCTGCGGTGGGGCGCGGTGCTGTTCGTCGCGGTGATCGCGGGCGGCGGCTTCGCGTACTACTGGTTCATCCAGCGGCACCGGACGGGGGTGCTGGCGGAACACCGGCTGGAGACACCTGTGCCCGCCGCCACGTCCGACTGAACAGGGGCGCGGGGAACTGCGCGACCGGCCCCCACCGGCCCGCGGCTTCCCCACAGCCTCCTACGACACGCCCGCCGACGGCCTCTTGTACATCCGGGTCGCGGTGATCTCGCTGCGCACCGTGTCCCCGTCCTGCCGCTGCTGCGGCAGGCCGGGCCGGAGGTGCTCCTCCACGCTGATGTACTTCAGCCCGGCCCGGAGGTCGGCGTCGTTGCGCAGCCGGATGACGAGCGGGAACTCGGCCAGCGCGGTGGTGTCGAACAGGCCAGTGGTGTACAGCAGTTGGACGCCGAGCGCGTCGGACACGGCCCGCTGGAGCTCCAGCAGATAGGTCGCGTTGGCGCGGCCGATGGGGTTGTCCAGGAACAGCGTGCCCGCGTGCCGGTGCTTGTCGCGGCCCCGGTCGTTGGAGCGCAGGGCGGCCATCGTGCAGTACAGCGCGATGGCGGCGGTGAGCAGCTGGCCACCGGAGAACACGTCGCCCATCTGCCCGACCGGGACCCGCTCGGCGCGCAGCACCGCGTCCGGCTTGAGGATCTCCACCGCGACGCCCTTGGGCTGCAGCGCGGCCGCGACCCCGCGCAGCAGCAGGGACATGCCGTCCCGGCGCAGGTCGGAGTTCTTCTTGACGGCGGCCCGGGTGGCCTCGTCGATGACCTCGCCGAGCCGCTCGGTGAGGGTGGCCTGGTCGGGCTCCTCGAAGCGGATGCGCAGGAACTCCTGCCCGGACCACTCGCCGAGCCCCTCGGGCAGCCGGGAGAGCCGCTGGGCGGAACGCAGGGTGGCGAGGGAGGACTCGACCAGGCCGCGAAGCCGGTCCACGATCGAGTCGCGGTTGCGCTCCAGCTGGGCCAGCTCGTCGGTGAGGACGCGCAGCCGGGGTGCGAAAGCGTCGGCCCACTTCTGGGCGTGCTCGGGCAGCGCGGCTGCGGGCAGTTCGCGGATCTGCTGCCGGGCCGGGGTGCGGACCTGCTCGTAGCGGGTGGAGTTGGCGTGCCGGACCAGGATGTCACTGGCCTCGCGGACGGCGGTGTCGGCGGTGGAGAGGTCGGCGGCGCAGCCGCGCAGCGAGCGGCGGGCCTCGGCGGCCGACTGCCGGGCCTCCTCGAGGGTGCCGGAGTACGGCTCGGGGTCCTCCCGCTCGGCCCCTTCGTCCTGGGCCGCCGGTTCGCGCAGCTGGTCGCGGAGCATCGCCGCGATCTCGTCGAAGCCGCCCGCGCCGTCCTCGGCGGCCCGGTGGGCCTGCTGGAGTTCGGTGTGGGCGTCGCGGGCCTCGGTCAGCGCCTCGGTGCGGGTGGCGAGTTCGGCGGTGGCGGTGCGCAGCAGGCTCTGGGCGTGCTCGGCGTCGCGCGGCCGCAGGTCCTCGGGCAGCTCGGTGTGGGCGTCGCCGTCCTCGGGGGCGTGCCGTTCGGCCTCGCCGCGCAGTCGGCCGAGCTGTTCGCTCGCGGTCGACATGCGGGTCTCCAGCAGCTGCACCAGTTCCTCGGCGCGGGCGGCAGCCGACTGCCGGGAGGGCCCGTCGGAGCCGTCGGTCGACTCGAGGAGCTGTTCGGCTCGGGTGCGGACCTTGTTGCTGAGCCGGTCGAGGTCGGCGCGGGCGCCGCTCTCGTCGCTCTCGGCGCGGGCCTGTTCGGCACGCAGGTCGGCGCCGACGCCGACCTTCTCGTACACCTGGGAGGCGGCCCGGTACGCCTCGCGGAGCGCGGGCAGGGACGACTTCGGGGCGCCGCCCTCCGCTTCGGGCACGTCGTCCGGGGCGCCCGCGATCTCGGCGCGCTCGGCACGCAGGGCGCGGGCGGTGCGGCGGGCGTCGTCGGCGGCGCGCTGGGTGGCGCGGCGGTCCTCGTCGGCGGCGCGGGCGCGTTCCAGGCAGGACTGGGTAAGGGCCTCGGACTCGGCGGCGTCGTCGGCGAGTTCGCGGAGCTTGACCTGCCAGGTGGCGCGTTCGCGCAGCCGGTGCGCGAGTCCGGCGAGGGCGTCCGCGACCCGGCTGGCGCGCTGGGCGGACTCCTGGCGTTCGTCGCGCAGCCGGGTGGCCTCGGCGGCGGTCTCCTCGGCCTCCGCGCGGGCGGTGCGGGTCTCGGTGAGTTCGGCCTCGGTCTCCTCGGCGAAGGTGCGGGCCTCCTCGGCTCCGGCGGCGAGTTCGACGATCCGTCCGGCGGGGCAGCCGGTGCGCCAGGAGGCGAGGCGGGCGGCGAGTTCGCGGTCCTTGCCGAGGCGGGCGGCGAGCGTCCGGATCTCGTCGTCGCGTTCGGTGGCCCGGGCGCGCAGGGCCTGGCGTTCCTCGTCGGCGGCGTGTTCGTCGTGCATGGCCGGGTTCGGCGGCACGAGAAAGACGTCGGTGGGCTGCGCCTCGGCGGCGGGGGCCGGGGCGAGGAGGGCGGCTGCGGTGCCGACGGCGACGGCGGAGCGGGGCAGCAGGGCCGCCTCGCCGAGGGCCTCGCGGGCGCGGGCGTGGGTGTCCGGGTCGGTGATGATCACACCGTCGACCAGTTCGGGGCGGGTGGCGAGCACGCGCGCGTGGTCGGCGGGGTCGACGGCCTGGGCCAGGTAGCGCCAGCCGGGCAGGGCGGGGATGCCGTGCTCGCCCAGGTACTCCACGGTGGCCAGCACGTCGGGGCCGGGCGGCAGCAGGCCGCCGTCGCCGAGCGCGGAGAGGATGCGGGTGTCGTCGGCGGCGGCGGTGCGCAGGTCGAACAGGGTGCGCTCGGCGGCGGACACGGCGTCGTCCAGGAGGCCGCGCAACTCGTCGGCGTAGCGGTCCAACTCCTCGGCGGTGAGCGGGCCTTCGGCGGCGCTGTCGCGTACGGGCTCACCGGAGTCGGAGCCGTCGCGCGGGGCCGGGATGGCCGAGCGCGTGGCACCGGCGGCGGGCAGGCTGAGGAGTTCCGCGAGCCGCTCCTCGGCGGCGAGCGCCTCCGCGAGACGGCGTTCGGCCTCGTGGGCGCGTTCGGCGGCGGTGGCGGCGTCGGCCGCGCGGGCGGCGGTGAGTTCGGCGCGGGACTCGGCGGCGGCCGTCTCGCGGGCGTGCTCGACGGCCGCGCGGGCCGCCTCCCGGGCGGTGTCCCAGGCGGCGACGGCCGTCTTCTCGGCGTCGCTGGCGGCGAGCGCGGCCCGCGCGGGGTCGGCGTCGGGGGCGCTGTCGTCCAGCCAGCCCGCGCGGACGGCCTCGGCCGTCTCCTGCTCGACCTCGGTGAGGCGCTGGCGCAGGTGCCCGATCTCGCTGCGGGCCCGCTGGGCGTCGGTGGCGGCGGAGGTGGAGTCGCGGTAGGCGGCGTCGCTGACCTCCTGGAGGGCGGCGGAGCGCTCCTCCTCCTCGTTGGCGAGCGCCTCGGCGTTCCCGGCGGCGGCGTGCAGGGCGCGTACGAGGTCGACGGCGGCCTTCGCGCGGGCGGCGAGCGCGGGCGCAGCGTCCCGCTCGGCCTCCTGGATGGCGGCGGAGACGCGGGCCACGCGGTCGGCGGCGGCGCGGTGCCGCAGTACGGCCTCGGCGGCCTGCCAGGCGGAGTACAGGGTGCGGGCGTCGGCCAGCTCGCGCTTCTGTGCGGCGGCGGCCTTCTCGGCGGCGGCGAGCGCCAACGAGGCGTGCCGGTAGGCGAGTTCGGCCGCGACCAGTGCGCTGCGCTCGCGGGCGCCCTCGGAGTGGGTGACGGCGTAGGCGGCGGCGGTGACCCGCTGGGCGAGGTCGGAGGCGCGGACCCGCTCGCGCACGCCCCGCGCGGACAGCCGCCGGGCCAGGGTGCGGGTACGGCGCTCGGCGCCGGTGTGCACCTCCCGCGCGCGGGTGCGGGCGTCGGCCGCGTCGACGATCCGGCCGAGCAGGTCGACCGAGCCCGCCGTGAAGTCCCGTTCCGCGATGAGTTCGGCGCGGCGGCCCAGCTTGTTGCCGAACCCGCTGACCAGGTCGGCGAGACCGTCGGTGTCGCGGGTGTCGGTGACGGCGCGCAGCAGCAGGTCGGTGAAGTCGGAGTCCTTCTTGACCGCGAAGAGACCGGCGGCCTCGCCCTCGTCGGCGTTCATCTCCCGCTGGTAGCGGAAGAGTTCGGGGTCGAGGCCCAGGTCGCCGAGGTGCTCGGTCCAGCGCTCGTGGGTCTCCTCCCAGTGCGCCTCCAGGTGCGGGTAGTTCTTGCCCGCCTCGGTGAGGGCGTCCCGGAAGCCCTTCATGGTCCGGCGGCGGCCCTGCGCCCCGGAGGCGCCCTCCACCAGCGGCCGTACGGCGGTGGCCTCCGCGACCGGGAGGTTGTCCAGGCTCAGACCGGGGCCGGGCCGGAACGAGTACCAGGCTTCGGCGAACTTGCGCGGGTCGTTGGAGACCTGACGGCCCCGCCACTCGCTGACCTTGCCGACGACCACGCACTCGCCGGTCTGCACGTGCTGCCACTCCAGCGCGACGTGCCCGCAGTCGTCGGCGAGCAGGAACTTGCGCAGCACGCCGGAGCTGGCGCCGCCGAGCGTGTTGCGGTGGCCGGGGAGCATCACCGAGAAGATCAGCTTGAGCAGGACGGACTTGCCGCCGCCGTTCTCCAGGAACAGCACACCGGCGGGCGCGGGTCGGCGGGGCGGGCCGACCGGCTCCTCCTCGAAGAACTCCGCCTGCGTGGGCGCCGGATCGGGCACGGGGGCGCCCACGCCGCGCATGTCGAGCACGGTGTCGGCGTAGCGCGCGCCGGCGGGCCCGATGGAGTAGAGGCGGACGCGGGACAGCTCGTACATGGCGGACTCTCGTGAGGGCTTCGGAAAAGGTGCGGGCGGGTCAGGAGTGGAAGGGCAGTCCGGCGTCGGCCACCAGGTCCAGGTCGTCGGTGTCCTCGGCGGGCAGCAGGCTGGCGGTGCCGCCGGTCTCGGTGACGACGCCCAGCTCCAGCAGTTCGGCGAGCGCGGCGCCGCCCGCCATGTCCCGCACCTGCAACTGGTAGCGGGCGGTGGTGCGGTAGGTGCCGCCGTGGTCGTCGCCGGTGCGCTGGAGGAACCCGGACTCGGTGAGGAAGCCGAGCGCCTTGGCGACGATGCCGGTGGTGGAGGCGGCCGGGCGGCGGGCGTCCTTGGTGGCGCCGGTGGCGCTGCGCCGGGCCCAGATCCGCCAGGCGGACTCGAGGCCGGGGGCGTCGGTGACCGGGTCGGTGTTCTCCCCGGACTCCTCGGCCCGCTCCTCCAGCCTGCGGCACGCCTGCCGTACGAAGGCGTCCACCCCGTTGACCGTGACGCGCCCGATGTAGGAGTCGTCGGCCAGATCCTCGGGGCGCGGGAACGCCAGCGCGGCCACGGACAGGTGGGCGAGGCCGTGCAGGAAACGGTCGGCGGAGTCGGCGGTGGTACGGCGGGCGTAATCCCCCATCCGCACCGCGAACACCGAGTCCTCGGCGGCCGTCACGGCCATCCCCGCACGCGGCGACACCTCCAGCACGACGAGCCCGAGCCCGGTCGCCACCGCGTCGGCGAGCCGCGCGAACGCCCCGTCCTCCCGGTACCGCCGCAGCAGCTCGGTGTACTCCTGGTCCCGCGCGGGCTGCAACTTCGGCTGCAACCCGAACGCCACGAGCCGCGCCGCGTCGGCGGCATCGGCGGGGGTGACGGCCGACGGCGCCGCCGGGGCTTCGACGTCACTCCACTCGACGGGCTCGGTCACGGTCGGATCTCCTCGGGCATCTTGAAAACAGGGTTAAGTGCAGCCCACCCAGGGGCGCGGGGAACTGCGCGATCAACCACAACGGCGGGACAGCCACTCACCCGGCCACCGCCCGATCGCTGGCCATCCCCACCGCATCCAACAAGGCAGTCCCCACGATCAGATCCGCCCCACCAAAATCCGGATCATCCAACTCAGTCCCGTCATCGACAGCGAACAACAACTTCGCCTCCCCCTGCCGATAAGCGGTCCCCACAGCAGGACTGGCCGCGTGAATAGCCATCAGCGCGACGAGATACGCCAGCTCGAACCCCTCCGCACCCCGAGCCTCCGCCAGCAGCCCCGACAACCTCCGAGGAGCGTCAGCCGGAAGATCCAGCAGAGCCCGAGCGGCAGCGACCTGCTGCTCCGAGAACCGACTGTCGTCCGGCGTGGCGATCAGCTCCGGCTCCGGCATCTCCGCCCCGAGATGCTCCCGCTCGACCGGCGGCGTGAGCAGAATGTCGACCAGGTCCCCCACCCGCACCGCCACCGGCGTACGCAGCCCCACCCCGCTGGCGAAGAACGCGTCGGTGACCCGGATCGCCTGCTGGAGCGGCAACGGCAGCGTGGGCGCGACCAGATGCCCGTACAGGTCGAGACCGGAGGTCCCCGTGGGCGTGGCGAACGCCTGCCGGTCCTGCTCGGCGCGGAACAGCGGCCCCGCCTCCAGCAGCCGGGACTGGAGCTGGGTGTGGCGCCGGATGCAGTCCTTGACGATGTCGACGAGTTCCGCGGCGCGCCGCTTGTGCTCGGGCTCCTCCGTCTCGTCGCGGGCCTTGCGGATGTTGGTGAGGATCGCGTTCTCGTGGCGGTAGCGGTCGGCCACGTGGTCCAGCGCCTCGGCGATCATGTCGGGCACGGAGTTGAGCCAGTCGACCGCGCGGACGTTGCGCCGGGTGGCGTCCAGGGCGCGGCGCAGGGTCTCGGAGTACTGCACGGTGCGGTAGCGGGCCTGCTCGGCGGCGAGCTGGGCGTCGGCCAGCCTGCCCCGGTTGATCAGCACCTCCAGCTTGACCTCGGCGGCGATCTGGGCGCTGGTGACGTCGGTGTCGAGGGCGCCGACGAGGACGTTGACCGCTTCGTCGGTGGTGCGCAGGTAGACCGTGCCGCCGGGTCCGGGGACCTCTTCGATGAGCTTGAAGTCGTAGTCGCGGCGGACATAGGTGCCGTCGGAGGCGAAGGTGCCGTACACCGCGCGGAAGCCGCGGTCGGCGCTGCCGACGTTGATCAGGTTCTCCAGCACCCAGCGGGCCACGCGCTCGTGCTCGGCGGCGGTGCGGTGGGGGGCCTGGGCGGCGATGCGGGGGACGAGCCGGGCGACGATCTGCTCGTGGTCGGCGCCGGTGTCGAAGTCCATGTTGAGCGTGACGAGGTCGATGGCGGCGAGCGCCACCTCGGCCATGCCGTACGTCGAGTACTCACCGGCCAGGTTGGCCTTGCGGGCGTCCAGGTCGTGCAGCGGGGCCGTGCAGGCGAGCGCGCGCAGCCGTCGCGCCAGCCCCTCGTCGGCGGCCGGGCCCGGCGCGGGGCGCGGCGCCGCGCTGAGCTGGGGCGGAACGCGGTCCGTCGGTGCAGGCGAAGTCACGGTGCACAGATTAGGTCCTCGGTCCGACAACCACCCAAACGGTGTGGAAGCGACGGCCGTCACAGCGACGCGTGAGGCCCTGCGCCGGGGGGTGTCTCACTCCTCGTCGACCCGGCGCCGGTACACCTCCAGCACGCGTTCGAGGGAGTCGGCGAGGTAGGTCGCCAGCAGCTCTTCCGCCGCGCCCCGGTCTCCGGCGCGCAGGGCGTCGAGGATCTGGCGGTTGCGGGCGAGGTAGGGCTCGTGGAGGCGGCGCGGGTGGTCCACGTGGTGGAAGGCGAGCCGGAGTTCGGCGAACACGCTGCGCATCAGCTCGTCGGTGCGTGCGCTGCGGGCCAGCGCGACCAGTTCCCGGTGGAAGTGGAAGTTGGCCGTCCCCAGCGATTTCCAGTCACTTTCCCGCGCTGACGCCTCCCCCTCGGTGACCGCGCCGACGAGCCCGTCGAGGGCGTAGGGGGGTTCGCCGAGGCCGCGTACGACGGCGCACTCGACCAGCGCGCGGGTGCGGTAGATGTCCTCCACGTCCGCGACGCTCAGCACCCGGACGAAGACGCCCCGGTTGAGTTCGTGGACCAGCAGCCGTTCATGGGTGAGCAGCCGGAACGCCTCGCGCAGGGTGTTGCGGGACACCCCGAGGGCGCCGCCGATGCTGTCCTCCGACAGCCGGGTGCCTGGCGGGAAATAGCCCTCCGCGATGCGGCTCCGGAGGATGTCGGAGACGCGTTCGGCGGTGCTGGTCCGGCCCAGGAGGGCGCGGTCGTCGGCGAGTTGGTGCGACTGCTCTGCCATGCCCGGAATTCAACCGCACGGCCGGGGCCGGGACAACGTACCCATTGAAGGATCGTTGAACGATCCTCTACGGTGCTCGGCACGGCCCTCCCCCACGAGGCCCGTGTCCGCACGACCCCGCACTGCTCACCGACCCGCACCCCCCTCACGCTTCTGCGAGGTGCCGCCCATGAGCACGACTCCCCCTCCCGAGCTGACCGCCGTCCCTGACCAACCCGTCCACGAAGAAGGCCCGTTGGGCTGGTTCCGCGCCCTGGGCCCGCGTGGCCGGCGCGCCTTCGCCGGAGCCTTTGGCGGCTACGCCCTCGACTCCTACGACTACTTCACGCTGCCGCTGACCATGGTCGCGCTGGCCGCGTACTTCCACCTCGACAGCGGCCAGACCGGCCTGTTCACCACCGTCACGCTCGTGGTCTCCGCCGTCGGCGGCGCCCTGGCGGGCATGGTCGCGGACCGGATCGGCCGGGTCCGGGCGCTGATGATCACCGTCGTCACGTACGCGGTGTTCACCGTGGCCTGCGGCTTCGCCCCCACCTACGAGACGCTGCTGCTCTTCCGCGCCCTCCAGGGGCTCGGGTTCGGCGGCGAGTGGGCGGTCGGCGCGATCCTGGTCGCCGAGTACGCGAGCGCGCGGCACCGGGGGCGCACCCTCGGTGTGGTGCAGAGTTCCTGGGCGGTCGGCTGGGGTCTGGCCGCGATCGTCTACACGCTGGTGTTCTCCTTCGTCGGCGAGGACCTCGCCTGGCGGGTGCTGTTCTGGACCGGGGCGCTGCCCGCGCTGCTGGTGGTGTGGCTGCGGCGCGAGGTGAAGGACGCGCCCGAGGCCGCGGCGGCCCGTGAACGCAGCCCGGAACGCGGGTCGTTCACGGCGATCTTCCGGCCGGGCACGGCCGGGCAGCCGGGCCTGCTGCGCGTCACCCTCTTCGCCAGCCTGCTGTCGACCGGTGTGCAGGGCGGCTATTACACGCTGGCGACCTGGGTGCCGACGTATCTGAAGACCGAGCGCGGGCTGTCGGTCGTCGGTACCGGCGGCTATCTGGCGCTGCTGATCTCCGGGGCCTTCCTCGGCTATCTGACGGGCGGCCATCTCACCGACCGGCTGGGCCGCCGCCGCACCATCTGGCTGTTCGCGCTGCTGTCGGCGGTCTGTGTGCTGGCGTACGCGAACATCCCGCCCGGCGCGGGCACCGTGCTGCTGGTGCTGGGCTTCCCGCTCGGCTTCTGCATGTCGGCCATCTTCAGCGGCTTCGGCTCCTACCTGAGCGAGCTGTACCCGGCAGCGGTGCGCGGTACGGGGCAGGGCTTCACGTACAACACCGGTCGCGCGGTGGGCGCGGTCTTCCCGACGCTGGTCGGCTTCCTGGCCGACGGCTGGGGCCTCGGCGGCGCGCTGGCGTTCGGCGCGGCGGGCTACGGGCTGGCGGCGCTGGCGCTGTTCGGGCTGCCGGAGACGCGCGGACGGGAGCTGGCATGACCCGCCCCGACCTGACCGGCGACCGTCCGGTGCTTCTGGACGAGACGGGCGCGCGGGACTGGAGCCCGGCGACCGCGCGGGCCCGCTTCCGGGCGGGCCTGGCGGGCCCCACGGCGGGTGTCGCCGCGGGCCACACCCAGGCCAACCTGATCGCGGTGCCCGCCGAATGGGCCTACGACATGCTGCTGTTCTGCCAGCGCAACCCCCGGCCGTGCCCGGTGCTGGACGTGACGGACGCGGGCGCGGTCACCACCGTCCTGGCGCCGGGCGCGGATCTGCGCACCGATCTGCCGCGTTACCGGGTGTGGCGGGACGGCGAGCTGGTGGCCGAGCCGACGGATGCGCGGGAGTACTGGCGGGACGACCTGGTGGCGTTCCTGC
The DNA here is from genome assembly GCF_044903645.1 of Streptomyces sp. NPDC002176. NCBI lineage: Bacteria > Bacillati > Actinomycetota > Actinomycetes > Kitasatosporales > Streptomycetaceae > Streptomyces > Streptomyces sp. NPDC002176. The sequence continues at coordinate 397,577 of NZ_JBJDQW010000007.1, read as the reverse complement.
TGGGGTGCAGCTTCACCTTCGAGTGGGCGCTCGCCGGGGCGGGTGTGCCGATCCGCCATGTCGAGCAGGGCCGCAACGTGCCGATGTACGTGACCGACCGGGAGTGCCGTCCGGCGGGGCGGCTGCGCGGGCCGATGGTGGTGTCGATGCGCCCGGTGCCGCCGGAGCATCTGCGGGCGGCGATCCGGGAGAGCGGGCTGCTGCCCGCCGTGCACGGCGGCCCGGTGCACTGCGGCGACCCGGCCGCCCTCGGCATAACCGACCTGGCCCGGCCCGACTTCGGCGATCCGGTGGAGACGGCGCCGGACGACATCCCGGTGTTCTGGGCGTGCGGGGTGACCCCGCAGGCGGCGGTGATGGCGTCCCGGCCGCCGTTCGCCCTCACCCACGCGCCGGGGCAGATGTTCCTGACCGACGCGCGCGACGAGCAGTACCGCGTGGTCGGCGTCGACTGATCCGCGTACCCGAGCGTCGACTGATCCGCGTACCCGAGGAGGTACCTGCCCCATGACCGTGACCGAACCGGTCGATCTCAACGCCGACCTGGGCGAGGGCTTCGGCCGCTGGCTGCTGACCGACGACGAGGGGCTGCTGTCCGTCGTCACCAGCGCCAATGTGGCCTGCGGCTTCCACGCCGGGGACGCGGCCACCATGCGCCGGGTGTGCGAGCTGGCGGCCGCGCGCGGGGTGGTGATCGGCGCCCAGGTGTCCTACCGGGACCTCGCCGGTTTCGGGCGGCGCGCGATGGATGTGCCGTCCGCCGAGCTGGCGGCCGAAGTCGCCTACCAGATCGGCGCGTTGGAGGTGTTCGCGCGGGCGGCGGGCGCCTGCGTGGCGTACGTCAAGCCGCATGGCGCGCTCTACAACCGGGTGGTGCGCGACGAGGAGCAGGCCCGCGCGGTGGTCGAGGGGGTGCTCCTCGCGGACGCCCGGCTGCCGGTGCTGGGGCTGCCCGGCTCGCGCCTGCTGGAGGTGGCCGCGAAGGCGGGCCTGCGCGCCGTGCCGGAGGCGTTCGCGGACCGCGCCTACACCGACGAGGGCACGCTCGTGCCGCGCGACCGGGAGGGTGCCGTGGTCAGCGACCCGGAGGCGGTGGTGGCGCGCTCCCTGGACCTCGCCCGCTCCGGCGAGGTGACCGCGCTCTCGGGAGCCCGCGTCCCGGTACGGGCCCGTTCCCTGTGCCTGCACGGCGACACCCCCGGCGCGGTCGAACTGGCCCGGCGGGTACGGACCCGGCTGGCGTCGGCGGGCGTGCCGGTCGAGGCGTTCGCGTGAGGGCGCTGCCGGTGGGCCCGGACGCGCTGCTGCTGGAGGTGGGCTCGGCCGAGCAGGCGCGGGCGCTGCACGCCGAGTTGCTGCGGCGGCGCGCGGCGGGCTCGCTGTCCGCCCGCGAGATCGTCCCGGCGGCCCGCACGGTGCTGCTCGACGGCGTGGACGACCCGGTACGCCGGGCCGCCGAACTCACCGCCGCCGAGGTGCCGCCCGCTCCCGAGGCCACGTCCGCCCCGGTCGAACTCCCGGTGCGCTACGACGGACCGGACCTCGTCGAGGTCGCCGCGCACTGGGGGGTGGCGCCGCGCGAGGTGGCCGAGATCCACGCGGGCACCGGCTTCACGGTGGCCTTCTGCGGCTTCGCCCCCGGCTTCGGCTACCTCACCGGCCTGCCCGAGCACCGGCACGTGCCCCGCCGGTCCACCCCGCGTACGGCGGTCCCGGCCGGGTCGGTCGCGCTGGCCGGGCCGTACACCGGGGTGTATCCGCGTGCGTCGCCGGGCGGCTGGCGGTTGATCGGCCGTACGGACGCCGTGCTGTGGGACACCGCGCGGGAACCGGCCGCCCTGCTGGCGCCGGGCACGCGGGTGCGCTTCGTCCCGGTGGGGGTCGCGTGACGGACCGTGCGCTGGTGGTGGTGCGGGCGGGGGCGCTGACGACCGTGCAGGACCGGGGGCGGCCCGGCCACGCCCACCTGGGTGTCCCCCGCTCCGGCGCCCTCGACCCGCCCGCGGCGGCGCTCGTCAACCGGCTGGTCGGCAACTCCCCGGACGCGGCCGTGCTGGAGACGACGCTCGACGGCTGTGCCGTACGGGCCCGTTCGGCGGTGACCTTCGCGGTGGGCGGCGCGCCCTGCCCGGTGAGGGTGGGCGGCCGTCCGGCCCCGTGGGGTGCGCCGGTCCGGGTGGCGGCGGGCGAGGTGCTGGAGGTGGGGGCGGCGGTGGCGGGGGTGCGGACCTACGTCGCGGTGTCGGGCGGGGTCGCGGTGGAACCGGTGCTCGGCAGCCGGGCCACGGACCTGTTGTCGGGCCTGGGCCCACCGCCCCTCGCGGACGACGTGGTGCTTCCGCTGGGCCCGCCGACGGCCGCCCCGGCCCGCCTGGACACCGCCCCGCAGCCCGCGCCCCCGGCCGAGCTGGTGCTCCGGGTGACGCCGGGGCCTCGCGAGGACTGGTTCACCCCGCGGGCCCTCGGCACCCTGACGAGCCGTACGTACCGCGTCTCCCCGGCCAGCAACCGCATCGGCCTGCGCACGGAGGGGCCCACGCTGGAACGGGCCCGGTCGGGCGAACTCCCCAGCGAGGGAATGGTGTGGGGGGCGATCCAGGTACCGCCGGACGGCCTGCCCCTGATCTTCCTGGCCGACCATCCCACGACCGGCGGCTACCCGGTCCCGGCGGTGGTCCACCCGGCGGACCTGCCGGGCGCGGCCCAGGCGAGGCCGGGGACTCCGCTGCGCTTCGTGCCCGTACGGGCCCGCCGGTGATCCGACGGGCCCGTCGGCTCACAGGGTCTGCGGGTCCTGTTCGAAGCGGCTGCGGACCGCCGTCTGGACCTCGTCCTCCTCGGCCGGGTCGGCGGCCAGGCGGCGGAGGCGTTCGACGACGCGGGCGTCGCCGGTCTCGGCGTGGCGGGCGGCCAGTTCGCGGGTGGTCTCCTCGCAGTCCCAGAGGCACTCGACGGCGAACCCGGCGGCGAAGGAGGGGTCGGTGGCCGCGAGGGCGCGGGCCGCGCGGCCGCGCAGATGGGAGGAGGCCGTCTCCCGGTAGACATGGCGCAGTACGGGCGCCGCGCAGGCGATGCCCAGGCGTCCGGCGCCGTCGACCAGGGTCCACAGGGTCGGCGCGTCGGGGCCCTCACCCCGTACGGCCTCGCGCAGGGCGCCGAGGACGAGGTCGCTGTCCTGGGCGCCGCCCCGGCAGGCGAGGACACGCCCGGCGGCGGCGCCGAGCGCGTCGGGCCGCTGGGCCCAGCGGCGGGCGCGGTCGACGGCGGCCGGGGTCCGCATCCGCTCGAAGGCGTCGAGGGCGGCGTCCACGACGATCCCGGTCCCGTCCGCGACGGCGGCCTCGACCAGGTCGAGTGTCTCGGGCGCCTCGCTGTCGGCGAGATAGCGCAGGGCGGTGCAGCGGGCGCCGTCGGTGCCCGCGCGGGCGGCGGCGAGGATCTCCGGCCGGTCCTCGGGCGCCGCGACGGCGACCAGGCAGCGGGCGGCGGGGACATGGAGGGCGGCGCCGCGCTCGAGGCCCTGCTGGGCCCAGGCGAAGACGGCGTCCACGCTCCAGCCGGGGCGGGGCCCGGAGGGCCGCATCTGCTGCTGCCAGCGGTCGAAGCTGCCGGCCTCGCGGGCGGCCCGCACACGGGTGGAGACGAAGGCGCGCGGGTCGTCGGCCCACAGGCGCCAGGGCCTCGGTTCGAAGGCGTCGCGGACGGCGGCGGCGAGCTCGGCCTCCCCGGCCGGGTCGGTGCCGAAGCGGGCCAGGACGGGGGCGGCGAGGGCGCGCAGGCCCGCGTCGTCGTCGCGCAGGGCCAGCTCGTCCAGCGCCCAGGCCCAGTTGGCGCCCTGAGCCGCGTACCGGCGCAGCAGGGCGAGCGCGTCGAGCCTGCCGTAGGAGGCGAGGTGGCCGAGGACGGCGAGGGCGAGCCCGGTGCGGGACTCGTCGGTGTGCAGGGCGTCCTCGGGGTCGAGGAGGTGGGCCTCGATGGCGTCCAGCCCGCCGTTCAGGTCGAGGTAGAGGCGCGCGTAGTACAGGGAGCGGTTCTCCACCTGCCAGTCGTGGCGGGGATCGTGGAGCACACAGTGGTCGAGGGCCTGGAGCGCTTCCGCGCGGGGGGCGGTGAGCGCGTGCAGGGTGCCGTCGCCCCGGCCCCGCTGGAGCAGGCCGAGCAGGGTACCGCTGGGCGCTATGACCGGATCGAACATGGGAAACAGCCTCACATCAAGCGTCGACGCAACCGGGGATCACTCATCACCTGGCCGCGTGACACAACGTCGGAGCGCCCGCCGTCTCTTGCTTGCCGCTACCCATTTCTCTGCCTCTCGTCGGGGCCCCTTGCGGGCCGCTTCACGGCCCGCGTGGTGCGGCATCTCCTGCCCAGCCACCACGTCCGTGAATCACGTCGTCATGATGACCCGCGGTTTGTGCCGCCGCGACCGTATTTACGGCGGTCCCCCTCCGCCTCCCCCCGTTGATCTCCGGCCCCTCGCGGAGCCGGTCGTCCAAGTGTCAGCGCGCGCCGAACAGTTCCAGTAGTTCGATCTTGCCGAACATGCGGGCGGTGTCGATCGCCGAGGGGGTTCCCGCGGCCGGGTCGGCACCGCTGTCGAGCAGGGCCCGGATGACCGCGGTCTCGCCCTTGAAGACGGCTCCGGCGAGCGGGGTCTGCCCCCGGTCGTTGATCCGGTCGGCGTCGGCGCCGCGCTGGAGCAGCGCGCGGACCGCGTCGGCGTGCCCGTGGTACGCGGCAAGCATCACCAGGCAGTCACCGCGGTCGTTGGTGAGGCCGACCGGGACACCGGCGTCGACGTAGGCCACCAGTTCCTCGGTCCGCCCCTGCCGGGCGAGATCGAAGATCTTGGTCGCCAGCTCCACGACCTCCGGGTCGGGGGCTTCGCTCATCGGCCGGACCGCCTCTCATGACTTCCGTTCGGGTGAATCGCCAGCGTACTGGCTCGCGCACCGGCGCGGGCGCGCTGCCCGGCCGGGTGACCGGCGGCTCCACCACTCGTGGGAAAAACACCGAATTTCACCCACTTGCACCTTTTATCGTATGGATACATTCTGTGATCCTGGAAGTACTCATGGTGACTGTCCCCCCTTCGACACCAGGAGGTCCCAAATGATCCTCTCCATGTCCGGCGTGGTCCTGCTCGGCATCATCGTCTTCCTGTTCTTCCGCAAGGACGGGCTCAAGGGTTCGCACGCCGTCGTCTCGGCCCTGTTCGGCTTCTACCTGGCGAGCACGGCGATCGCGCCCAGCATCAAGGCGGGCGGCGAGAGCCTGGCGAGCCTCCTCGGCGGCATCAAGTTCTGACCCCGCTCCTCCCCCGAGGCCACGCGGACCGGCGGGTCCCGTCCGAGGGGGAGTCTCCCCACGCCCGTACGCACCAACAGGAGACAGCAGTGGCCCGGCGCCCACTCCCCCGCATTCTGAGCAAGGACAGCGCGCAGCTCGCCCGCACCCAGCTCGCCCGGAGCCGGGAGCTGGCCCGGACGGCGGCCGACAGCGCCACGGACGTCCTCCACCCCCTGATCACCATCTCGCGCGGCCTGCGCCGACTGGCCCTGGTCGGGCGGGACAGGTTCACGGCCACCCCGAAGGACAAGCGGGGGCCCCTGCTGTTCCTGGCCGCCGCCGTGATCATGGCCGTGGCGCTGATGCCGTACGGCCCGCTGCTGGCCGCCGTGTCCCTGATGGTCGCGGCGGCCTGGTACGGACGCGACCACGCCCCGGCCGCCCCCGAGGGCCCCGACGACGCCCAGCTGGAGCGGCTCCAGTCGTTGTACGAGGCCCTGGTGCCGTGCTTCTCCATGGCCGACGACCCGGCCCCGCTGTACGCGCACGGCGGCGAGTGGGGGACGGTGTTCACGGAGCACGAGTTCGACGACGGCGGGCGGCTCGAGCGCGTCGTCATCCGCTACCCGGCGTACTTCCCGGACGGCGACCCGGAGTCCCGCGCGCGGGTCGAGCGGCTGCTGACCGCCAAGGCCGGGCGGGGCCGGGAGTACCGCTTCGCGTGGGAGGAGGAGGGCAACCGGCTCACGCTGAGCGTCCTCGCCGCCCTGCCCACCGGCATCACCGCCCAGCGCTTCGTCACCGCGCCGGGTGAGACGGTGCTCGGCTTCACCGACCCCGACGAGGTGCAGCGCACCCTCCCGCTCTCCTACGGCGAGGAGGAACGCGACGTACCCCCGGTGGTCTGGCGTACCGGCAGCCGCTCGCCCGAGCCGCATCTGCTGATCATGGGCCAGCCCGGCAGCGGCACGTCCACGCTGGTGCGCTCCATCGCCCTCCAGGCGCTGCGGCACGGCGACGTCATGATCGTCGACGGCGGCGGCACGGGTGAGTACTCCTGCCTGATCGGCCGGGAGGGCGTGCTGGCCGTGGAATGCGCCCCGGCGGGGGCGGTGACCGGCCTGGAGTGGGCCGCGCAGGAAACCGAGCGGCGGCTGGTCGCGGTCAACCAGGCCCGGCAGGCGGGCAGTCCGCCGCCGGAGGACACCACACGTCCCCTGTGGGTCCTCCTGGACCGCCCGACCGTCTTCACCCACCTCGCGGAGGCGGAGCACCGCACCGACCCGCAGGCCCTGCTGCAGGTCCCGCTGCGGCACGGGCGGGCGGCGGGGGTGACGGTGGTGGTGGCCGAGCAGTTCGACAGCGCGGACAACCTGAGCGAGGCGATCGGCCAGCACACCCGCGCGCGGGTGGTCCTCGGCCCGTCGTCCCCCCAGCAGGTCGCCGCGTTCCTGGGCGCGCCCCCGCACACCACCCCGCCGGACCAGATCCCCCCGGGCCGCGGCTACGCCCGTCTGGGCTCCGGCCCGGTCCACCGCCTCCAGGTCCCGGCCACCCCGGACCCCTACGACGAGGCGACGCCGGAACCCGCCCGCCAGGCGGTCCTGTCCCTGCTGCCCGCCCGTACGACGCCCGCGGACGGGGAACCGGCCCGCTCGGCGGAGGTGGTCGCCCCCGCCGAACCGGCCGAGGCGATCCCGGCGGACCGCGCCTGACCCCGTACGGCGAACGTGCCCGCTCCGACCCCTCGGAGCGGGCACGTTGACGTCCGGCTGGGCTTCTACGCCACGAACGCCCCCGGCGCCTCGCCGCTCCCATTGACCCCGCTGACCCCCGACTCCACCAGCCGGGCCGCCGACGCCAGCCGGGCCGCCGCCTCGTCCGCCACCGCGCCCCCCACGGTGAACGGCAGCCGCAGGTACCCCTCGAAGGCGCCGTCCACGCCGAAGCGGGGGCCGGAGGGGACGCGGACGCCGACGCGCTCGCCCACCTCGGCGAGCCGGGAACCGGAGAGGCCACCGGCGCGGACCCAGAGGGTCAGACCGCCGGACGGCACCTCGTACTCCCAGTCGGGCAGCTCGCGGCGCAGCGCGGTGATCAGGGCGTCACGGTTCTCGCGGGCCTGGGCGCGGCGGAGCGCCACCGCCTGCTCCCAGCCGCCGCTGCTGAACAGCCAGTGCACGGCGAGCTGTTCGAGGACGGGGGTGCCCATGTCGGCGTAGGCGCGCGCGGAGACCAGGCTGCGGATGACGTCCGGGGCGGCGCGCACCCAGCCGATGCGCATCCCGGCCCAGAACGCCTTGCTGGCCGAGCCGACCGTGATGACGGTGGAACCGGCCGGGTCGAAGCCGCACATCGGGCGCGGCATGTTCCGGCCCAGCTCCTCCTCGAACCACAGCTCGCTCATCGTCTCGTCCGCCACCAGCACGGTCCCGGCCGCGCGGGCCGCGTCCACGAGACGGCGCCGCTGGTCCTCGTCGGCCAGCGCGCCCGTCGGGTTGTGGAAGTCGGCGACGACATAGGCGAGCCGGGGCGCGGCCTCGCGCAGCACCTGGCGCCAGCGGTCGAGGTCCCAGCCGCTGAGCCCCTCGGCCATGGCGACCGGCACGAGCCGGGCGCCCGCCTCCCGCATCAGCTGGAGGATGTTGGCGTAGGAGGGCGACTCCACGGCGATCCGCTCGCCCCGGCCCGCGAAGAGATGGCAGATCGCGTCGATGGCGCCCATCGCACCGGTGGTCACCATGATCTGCTCGGGCATGGTCGGGATGCCCCGCGCGGTGTACCGCTCGGCGATCATGGCGCGCAGCGCGGGCAGTCCGGCCGGATAGTCGCCGTGGGTGTGGGCGTAGGGCGGCAGGTCCTCCAGCGCGCCGGTGACCGCGCGGGTGAGCCAGGGCTCGGGCGCCGGGAGGGCCGCGCAGCCCAGGTCGATCAGGGAGCCGAGCGTCTCGGGCGGGAGGGGTTCCAGTCCGCGCGCGGGCAGCGGGTTGCCCGCCGGGACGGCCGTCCAACTGCCCGCCCCGCGCCGGGACTCCAGGAAGCCCTCGGTGCGCAGGGTCTCGTAGGCGGCGGCGACGGTGGTGCGGCTGACGGAGAGGGCGAGGGCCAGTTCGCGTTCGGCGGGCAGCCGCGCGGCCACGGGGACGCGGCCCTCCAGCACGAGCAGCCGGATGCCGTCGGCCAGGGCGCGGTAGGCGGGCGGGCGGCGCGTGCCGGGGCCGCCGGGGCGGTCCTGCTGGGAGCCGAGGAGCCGGGCGAGCTGCGCGGCACCCACCGCTGAGGTCCAATGTGCCATCGAGATCAGTCCACCTTCCCCGGATTGGCCATGGATGGCCCTCCGTCCCACGCCACAGAGTGGCACGAGTCAGGCCACCGTCACCACCCAGGGGGGTATCCCATGGCCACTCCGGACCGTCTCACCCGCCGGTTGTTCCAGCTGTACGCCGGACTCGCGCTGTACGGGGCGAGTTCCGCGCTGCTCGTCCGGTCGGGCCTCGGCCTGGAGCCGTGGAACGTGCTGCACCAGGGGCTCGCCGCCCGCACCGGCCTCAGCATGGGCGTGGTCCTGACCCTGCTCGGCGCCGCGATCCTGCTGCTGTGGATACCACTGCGCCAGCGCCCCGGCCTGGGCACGGTCTCCAACGTGCTGGTGATCGGCTTCGCCATGGACGCCACCCTGTCCATACTGCCCGGCGCGCACGCCATGGCGGCGCGGATCGCGCTGCTGGTCTCCGGGATCGTGCTCAACGGCGCGGCGACCGGCCTGTACATCGCGGCGGACTTCGGCCCCGGCCCGCGCGACGGCCTGATGACCGGCCTGCACCGCCGCACCGGCCGCTCGATCCGGCTGATCCGCACCTGTGTGGAGGTCACCGTGGTGGCGACCGGCTTCGCCCTCGGCGGCACGGTCGGCGTCGGCACCGTGCTGTACGCGCTGGCGATCGGCCCGCTCGCCCAGTTCTTCCTGCGCCTCTTCGCGCTGCGCCCGGCGCCCGCGACGACCAGGGTGGTTGCCTCCGGTGCGCCGGAGCGCGCGATACTGCGCCGGTGACCGAGCCGACACGCCATCCGTACCTGGACCATCCCGGCCCCATCGCCTTCGCCCACCGGGGCGGGGCGGCGGAGGGCACCGAGAACACCGTGGCGCAGTTCCGCCGGGCGGTGGAGCTGGGCTACCGCTACATCGAGACCGACGTCCACCTCACCGCGGACGGCACGCTCGTCGCCTTCCACGACGACTCCCTGGACCGGGTCACCGACGGCACCGGCCGCGTCGCCGACCTGCCGTGGGCGGAGGTCCGGCAGGCGCGGGTGGGCGGCAAGGAACCCGTACCGCTCTTCGCGGAGGTGCTGGAGACGTTCCCCGAGGTCCGCTGGAACGTGGACGTGAAGGCGGAGGCGGCGCTGCTGCCCTTCCTCGATCTGGTCGGCCGCGCGGACGCCTGGGACCGCGTCTGCCTGGGCTCCTTCTCGGAGGCGCGGGTGCGGCGCGCGCAGCGGCTGGCGGGGCCGAGGCTGGCCACCTCGTTCGGCACCCTCGGTGTGCTGGGGCTGCGGCTGCGCTCCTGGGGGCTGCCCGCCCCGGTGCGCGGCTCGGCCGTGGCGGCACAGGTGCCCGAGGCCCAGTCGGGCGTCCCGGTGGCCGACCGGCGCTTCGTGCGGGCGGCGCACGCGCTGGGGCTCCAGGTGCATGTGTGGACGGTCAACGAACCCGAGCGGATGCACCGGCTCCTGGATCTGGGAGTCGATGGCATCATGACCGATCACATCGACACGTTGCGCGAGGTCATGGAGGACCGCGGCGTCTGGGTCTGACCCGGTCCCGTGCCGCCTCCGCCGCCTTGGCACGGCACTGCGGCGGGGAAGCGAGGGCGCGGGGTGGGGATCGACACCGTGCGGGCGGGGGCGTCCGACGAGACGGCGGGGCTTCGGCGCGAGCAACGCGGCTGGTACTGGTACGACTGGGCGTGCTCGGTCTACTCCACGAGCGTCCTGACCGTGTTCCTCGGCCCGTACCTCACCGCGGTGGCCCGGCACGCGGCCGACGCCGACGGCTATGTGCACCCGCTCGGGATACCGGTGCGGGCGGGCTCGTTCTTCGCCTACACCGTGTCCCTGTCGGTGATCGTCGCGGTGCTGGTGATGCCCCTGGTGGGGAGCCTGGCCGACCGTACGGGCCGTAAGAAGCCGCTGCTGGCGGCGGCCGCGTACACCGGGGCGGCCGCGACCACGGGCATGTTCTTCCTGGACGGCGACCGCTATCTGCTCGGCGGGCTGCTGCTGGTGGTGGCCAACGCGGCGCAGTCGGTCGGGATGATGCTCTACAACTCCTATCTGCCGCAGATCGCCCCGCCCGCCGACCGCGACGCGGTCTCCTCGCGCGGCTGGGCCTTCGGCTACGCGGCGGGCTCCTTGATGCTGGTCGTCAACCTGGTGCTGTACTCGGCCCACGACTCCTTCGGGCTCTCCGAGACGGCTGCCGTGCGGATCTGTCTCGCCTCGGCCGGGCTGTGGTGGGGCGCCTTCGCGCTGATCCCGCTGCGCAGACTGCGCGACCGGCACGCGCGCGTGGAGGGCGCCGCCCCGACCGGCCTGCGCCAGCTCGCGGCGACGGTGCGGGACATGCGCCGCCACCCCCACACCCTCGCCTTCCTGCTGGCGTACCTCGTTTACAACGACGGCATCCAGACGGTGATCACCCAGGCGTCGGTGTACGGCTCGGAGGAGCTGGGCCTCGGGCAGTCCACGCTGATCGGCGCGGTGCTGCTGGTGCAGGTGCTGGCGGTGGCGGGCGCGCTGGCGATGGGCCGCCTGGCGCGGACCCACGGCGCCCGGCGCACGATCCTCGGCTCCCTGGTGGCCTGGACGCTCACCCTGGCCGCCGGGTACTTCCTGCCCGCCGGGGCGCCGGTGTTCTTCTACGTCCTGGCGGCCGCGATCGGGCTGGTGCTCGGCGGCAGCCAGGCGCTGTCCCGCTCGCTGTTCTCGCATCTGGTGCCGCCGGGCAAGGAGGCGGAGTACTTCTCCGCGTACGAGCTGAGCGACCGGGGCATGAGCTGGCTCGGTCCGCTGCTGTTCGGGGTGACCTACCAGCTGACCGGGAGCTACCGTTCCGCGATCGTCTCGCTGGTGGCCTTCTTCGTGATCGGCTTCGTCCTGCTGGCGCGGGTGCCGGTGCGGCGTGCGATCGGCGAGGCGGGGAATCAGGTCCCGGAGAGAATTTAGTGTTCAACACGAAAGGGCGGTAGTGTACGCGTTTGGCCTGCCAGGCGTACCGTTACTGCGCGTCAAAGACAGTGAAACGCTGGGTCATATCTGCGAGCAGATGTGACAAACCGGACGCCTGTGGGTAGAACAAGGGGCGGCTACGACGGCGACGCGCGGCCCGGAACGGGACTCCGGACGGGAATCTTTACCGCCGACCGGACGTTGACCGGATGACGACGACAGCGACACCTGTCCTGTGGGCGACAAGCCCGGGAGGCACGATTCATGAGTGAGCGAGCTCTTCGCGGTACGCGCCTCGTGGTGACCAGCTACGAGACGGACCGCGGTATCGACCTGGCCCCGCGCCAGGCCGTGGAGTACGCATGCGAGAAGGGGCATCGTTTCGAGATGCCCTTCTCGGTCGAGGCGGAGATTCCGCCGGAGTGGGAGTGCAAGGTCTGCGGGGCCCAGGCACTCCTGGTCGACGGCAACGGCCCTGAGGAGAAGAAGGCCAAGCCCGCGCGTACCCACTGGGACATGCTGATGGAACGGCGCACCCGCGAGGAACTCGAAGAGGTCCTCGAGGAGCGTCTGGCGGTGCTGCGTTCGGGCGCGATGAACATCGCGGTACACCCGCGCGACAGCCGCAAGTCCGCGTAGCTCTTCAGGGGCTGCGCCGGATCGAGCGCACAAAATAAGAACCGCGGGCGCCGTACATCCACACGATGTACGGCGCCCGCGGTTCTGTGCTGTCCGGGGCCGCTCAGCGGCTCAGCGGCGGCCGGGGCTCGTCGGTGGGGTCGTCGCGGCGCTCGTGGATGACCTCGCCCCGCACCACCTTGCCGTCCGGGCGGTGGATACGGGCCTGCTGGAAGGCGTCACCGAGGGAACCCTGCCTGGCCCCGCCCAGCTTGCGGCTCACCAGGTGCTCGGTGCGGCGGCGTACGAGGTGCTGCACCGGGGGCAGCAGCAGGAGCAGTCCGGCCACGTCGGAGAGCATGCCGGGGAGCATCAGCAGGAGCCCGGCGAGCATCAGCAGGCCGTTGCTGCCGCCGCCGGAGGAGGGCGCGGTGCCGCGGCGCAGCGCCTCGTCCAGGTTGCGGAAGGCGCGGCGGCCCGCCCGCTTCACCACGACCGCGCCCGCGACGAAGCCCGCGGCCAGGATCAGGAACACGGCGAGCCCCCCGGCCGCGTCCGCGACCAGGATGAGCAGCCAGATCTCCAGCACCAGCCACGCGGCGAGGGCGAGCGGCAGATACCTGCGCAGTGCCGAACGCTTGGGCCGCCCGGTCTGCCCGGTCCGCGGAGGGATGGATGCGCCAGTCGTCATGCTTCCAGTGTGCCTGGGCCCGGCTCAGTGCCGCACAAGGGGTGGATCATCCCCGCCCGCCGGGCCCGTACGGGTACTACTTGCCCCTGGCCTTGATCTTGCCGACGCGGTCGCCCACGCCCCACGCGGTGACCCGCCACAGGGCCTCCACGAGGATGTCCTTGCTCATCTTGGAGTCGCCGAACTCGCGCTCCACGAAGGTGATGGGGACCTCCACCACGTGATACCCGGCCTTGACCGCGCGGCGGGCCAGGTCGACCTGGAAGCAATAGCCCTGCGAGGCGACCTCCTCCAGACCGAGCCCCTGGAGCGTCTCGGCGCGGAAGGCGCGGTAGCCGCCGGTGATGTCGCGCAGCGGCAGGTCGAGCGCGATACGGGAGTAGAGGCTGCCGCCGCGGGAGATGACCTCGCGGGACCTGGGCCAGTTCACCACCCGGCCGCCGGGCACCCAGCGCGAGCCGAGCACCAGGTCGGCGCCCTTGAGGGCGGTCAGCAGACGGGGCAGTTCCTCGGGCTGGTGGGAGCCGTCGGCGTCCATCTCGACCAGCACGCCGTAGCCGTGCTCCATGCCCCAGCGGAAGCCCGCGAGGTAGGCGGCGCCCAGGCCCTCCTTGCCCTTGCGGTGCAGCACCTGGACGTGGTCGTCCGCGGTGGCCAGCTCGTCGGCCAGCTTGCCGGTGCCGTCCGGGCTGTTGTCGTCCGCCACGAGGATGTGCGCCTCGGGGACCGCCTTGCGTACCCGGCCCACGATGGCCTTGATGTTCTCCGCCTCGTTGTAGGTCGGAATGATCACCAAGGCCGTGCCGAGCGGACCGAACTGCCGCCCTCTGGCCTTGGCGGAGAGGGTCCCGTCGCCGTCGTTCACTGCTGCCCCTTCATGTCGTGCGCAGGCGTCCACCATAGTGGTCACGGCCTGCGCTGACGCCGCGGCACGGGCCGCGGGTGGTTTCGGAGGCCGACGACCGGGGCAGGAGCGTGCTTTCCGGCGACGGATGGGGGCCCGCGCCGCCCTTCGGGCCGGCCTGGGACCCGCTGGCTGCGGGTCGACCGAGAGCCGTTGTCTACTGAGCGCGCGGGCCCCATCCGGGTCACACCTTGCCGACCGGCCGGAGCGCTCCCTCGTCGGCGCGAGCACTGCGCCTGGCTGCCGTCGACGGTGCCCCGGTACGGCACACCGTCCTGACCCAGTGGCGCTGCGACGAGTGCGCGAACACTCCCCGGTCGAACGTCCGTTGGTGGACTCGGCCGAACCTACCGGCCCGCCGCCGTCGGCTGTCAACAGCCCCCTGGCCTGCGCGTACACCGGCGGGGGCACGGAAACGGCGGGGATGCGCAGGTCGGACGCCCGAGCGGGGCCACCCGTTCGGCGGGACGGCGGGACGGGAGATCACTCGCCCGGCCGTACGAACACCGTCCGCCCCCCGACCACCGTCCGCAGGCAGACCGGAAGTCCGCTGCCGGGGGTGAGGTCGGGCAGGCCGGGGGTGCCGGAGCGCGGATCGGTGGACCAGCGGGCCACCCGGTCGTCGGGGGCCTGCACGATCAGGTCGCCGGTGTGCCAGACCGCGTAGTCGGCGGGCGCGCCCGGCACCAGGACGCCCGCGTCGTCCCGGCCGACGGCGCGCCAGCCGCCGCGCGTGTGCGCGGTGAACGCGGCCCGCACCGAGACCCGGTGCTCGGGCGTGCGGTGGAAGGCGGCGGCGCGGACGGTGCCCCAGGGGTCGAGCGGGGTGACCGGGCTGTCGGACCCGAAGGCCAGCGGCACCCCGGCCCGCAGCAGGGCCGCGTACGGGTTGAGGGTACGGGCCCGCTCGACGCCCAGGCGGTCGGCGTACATGCCGTCGTCGCCGCCCCAGACGGCGTCGAAGGCGGGCTGCACGGAGGCGATCAGGCCCAGCTCGGCGAAGGCGGCGACGGTGTCCGGGGTGAGCATCTCGGCGTGCTCGACCCGGTGCCGGGCGGCCCGGACACGGGCGAGGCCGAGCTTCTCGGCGGCGGCGCGCACGCCCTCGACGACGGCGGTGACGGCGGCGTCGCCGATGGCGTGGAAGCCCGCCTGGAGCCCGGCCTCGGTGCAGGCGACGACGTGTTCGGCGACCGCGTCGGCGTCCAGGTAGGCGGTGCCGGTGTGCGGGGCGTCGGTGTACGGCTGCTGCAGGCAGGCGGTGTGGGAGCCGAGAGCGCCGTCCACGAAGAGGTCGCCCGCCGCGCCGACGGCGCCCAGTTCGCGGGCCCGGTCGACGTCCCGGTCGGCCCAGTAGCCGACGACGCGGGGGCCGGGCAGTTCGGCGGCGAGCTTCAGCAGGCCGGTGAAGTCGTCCTCGGAGGAGATCTGCGGGCCGCCGCACTCGTGCACCGAGCCGATGCCGAGGGAGGCCGCGTGGGCGAGCGCGGTGCGCTGGGCCTCGGCGCGCTGGGCCGGGGCGAGCGCGCCGAGGGCGGCCTCGCGGACGGCGTGGTGGTCGTCGGCGGTGAGCGGGGCGTCGGCGCGGCTCACCCCGGCCGGGACGAGGTCCAGCAGGGCGGTGCTGACGACGGCGGAGTGCACGTCGGCGCGGGAGAGGTAGAGCGGGCGGCCCCCGGTGGCGGCGTCCAGTTCCGCGCGGGTCGGCGGGCGGCCGCCGGGCCAGCGGGCGGCGTCCCAGCCGTGGCCCAGCAGGACCCGGTCGGCGGGGCGGGCGGCGGCGAACTCCCGGACCTGGGCGAGGGCCGCCTCCAGCGTCGGCGCGCCGGAGAGGTCGAGCCCGGTCAGGGCCAGTCCGGTGGCGGTGGTGTGGACGTGGGCGTCGGTGAAGGCGGGGGTGACCAGGGCGCCGTCGAGGTCGATCACCTCGTCCACCCCGTCGGCGAAGGCGTCTGCGGCGCCCTCGGAGCCCACCCAGGCGACCTGGCCGCGCTCCACCACCATCGCGGTGGCGAAGGGGTCGGCGGGGCTGTGGACCTCTCCTCGGCGCAGGAGGACGGTCTGGGGGTCGGCGGGCTGCTCACTCATGCCCACCAGTCTCTCCCGTTCGCCCGAGGCGCCCGGAACCGGGGCGCGTGTCGGGCGGGCTCAGGAGATCTTCGGCGGGCGTGCCTCGTACGGCGTGGACAGCACGACCGTGGTCCGGGTGGAGACCCCGGCCAGGGAGCGGAGCCGGGCGAGCAGCTCCTCCAGTTCGTGCGGGGTGGCCACCCGCACCTTGAGGATGTAGTTCTCGTCCCCGGCGACGCTGTGGCACGCCTCGATCTCGGGGACGCCCGCGAGCCGTTCGGCGATGTCGTCGGGGGCGCTGGGGTCGAAGGGCTTCACGGAGATGAACGCGGTCATCGGCAGCCCGACGGCCTCGGGGTCGACGACGGCGGCGTAGCCGCGGATGACGCCCCGCTGTTCCAGCCGCCGCACCCGCTGGTGCACGGCCGACGTGGACAGGCCCGTGGCCTTGCCCAGGTCCGTGTAGCTCATCCGCCCGTCCTTGACGAGCAGCTGCACGATCTGACGATCCAGCTCCTCCATGCCGCCAAAACCTACCGTGCCGTCCCGCGCGCGTGCGCGCGGGCGGGGTTCGGGAATCTTTGATGGCGCGGCTCGCGGCATCTGGGCGGATATCCACCGTTAGCCTGTGACGAACGCCACACCACGTGAACGCGCTGCGTGAGGTTCTCACGATTACCGCCGAGAACCTGCGGGAAGTGCTTGCTGTGGTCGAGGCCGCAGTGCCTTCACGGCCCAGCCTTAGGGGGAGAATCCCATGCAGAGTGTCAAGCGCCCCGTGCGTTCCGCCGCCAAGCGGCAGCAGTCGGTCGTCGAGCCCGAGCCGGAGGGCGTCGAACCGGATTCCGGTGACGCCTACGGTCTCGACGCCGACTACGACACCTTCGAGATGTACCGGGTGATCTGCCCGGACTGCGCGCAGGCCATCGCGCTGCTGGCGGACGAGGAGTCCCTGCCGGAACACGCGCTGTGCGCCTCGCCGTGGAACCCGTTCGGCCTGACGGCCTGTGCCGGTACGGGCCGCGCGGCGGCGGACGCCCGCCCCGCCGACGAGTCCTTCGAGCCGCAGGAGCAGGACACCGCCCTGCTGCTCACGCTCCCCCAGGGCCTGGACTGGCGTACGCAGCCGTTCTCGCACGTGGGCGGTCCGGGTTCGCGCCCGCTGCGGCTGCCGTTCATGCGCGGTCAGGCCGCCGCCTGAGCCCGTCGGGGCCGCAAGTCTTCCGGTGACCCCGCGGCGCGCTCGCGTCGCGGGGTCGGCGCTTTCCGGGCGGGGTGAGGACGGCGCTGAACTGACGCTCGATTCCCCGCGCCGGTGACCCGTCCCGGCGCGCTCGCGTTGGCCAGGCATGACTCCCACTCAGACGGCCACCGGGCGTCAGCGCCGCGTCTACCTGCCCCGGCCCGCGGATTCGGCTTCGTCGCCGCAGCACCCGGACCCGCCCATCTACACCGAGCTGATGCGGATCTGGGCCGACCGGGGCCGCACACTGCCGGGGCGCCATGACCCGGAGTGGGCCGCGCTGGCGGCCCCGATCGTGCGCAGGGGGCAGTTCAGCGACTCTCCGGCCCCGCCAGGTGACGAGCGATGACCATCCGCTGGATCTGGTTGGTGCCCTCGACGATCTGGAGCACCTTGGCCTCGCGCATGAGCCGCTCGGCCGGGAAGTCGGCGGTGTAGCCGTACCCGCCGAGGATCTGCACGGCGTCGATGGTGACCCGCATGGCGGTGTCGGTGCAGTGCAGCTTGGCCATGGCGGCCTGCTTGGCGAACGGCCTGCCCGCGTCCTTCAGCCGGGCCGCGGCCAGGTACAACGCCCGCCCGGCCTCGATCTGGGTGGCCATGTCGGCCAGCATGAAGCGCAGTCCCTGGAAGTCCGCGATCGGGTGGCCGAACTGCCGCCGCTCGGCCGCGTAGGACACCGCCTGGTCCAGGGCCGACTGGGCGACGCCGATGGCACAGGCCGCTATGCCGAGCCGCCCCGAGTCGAGGGCGGACAGGGCGATGCCGAAGCCCTGGCCTTCCTCGCCGATGCGGCGCTCGTCCGGGACGCGTACGCCGTCCAGGTGAACCTGGGCGGTGGGGCTGCCCTTGAGGCCCATCTTCTTCTCCGGCGCGGCCGCGCTGAGGCCCTCGGCGTCGCCGGGCACCAGGAAGGCGGTGATGCCGCGCGGGCCGTCCTCGCCGGTGCGGGCCATCACGGTGTAGAAGTCGGCGATGCCGCCGTGGGTGATCCACGCCTTGGTGCCGCTGAGCACCCAGTCGTCGCCGTCCCGGACGGCCCTGGTGCGCAGCGAGGCCGCGTCGGAGCCGGAGGACGCCTCGGAGAGGCAGTAGGCGCCGAGCAGGCCGCCGCCGAGCATGGCGGGCAGGTGCTCGACCTGCTGCTGCTTGGTGCCGTGGGTGGCGAGCGCGTACGAGGCGAGGGTGTGCACGCTGACGCCGAGACCGACGGTGAGGCGGGCCGCGGCCAGCTCCTCCAGCACCTGGAGGTAGACCTCGTAGGGCTGCTCGCCGCCGCCGTGCTCGGGGTCGTAGGGCAGGCCCAGCAGGCCCGCCTCCGAGAGCAGGGTGAAGACCTCGCGGGGGAAGCGTCCGGCGTCCTCCTCCTCGGCCGCCTTCGGCGCGATCTCGCGCTGTGCGATGTCCCGGACCAGGGCGAGCAGATCCCTCGCCTCGTCCGTGGGCAGTTGACGCTCCACCGGCTGCGTTTCGCGGTCGGACATGGCGTCGGACTCCTCCCTGTGCGGGCACATCGGCGGATGTGCGCCTTGGGTGGGGCGGCTCCGCGCGATCGCTCCGGTTGCGCCGAGGGTGCGCCTCCGGGTCTCGGAAGCGGCTGACCAGCGGCTTGTGCCGTGAGTATGCCCGATCGGGGACCTCCCGTCACCAGTTAACGACCGCTTACTTGAAGAATCCAGCCGGGACCGTTCCGGGGGTTCCGTCAGCCGTCGCGGCGGGCCGGTGGCGGGGCCGGGCAGGAGGGGTCCAGCTCCTCGATGGCGCGCAGGGTGCCGCCGAGCGTCTTCACCAGCAGCTCGCCGAGGGCGGCGCGGGTCAGCTCGGGGCGGCCGATCCACTCGAGCGTGGTGCCCTCGACGCTGCACACCCAGGAGAACAGTCCGGTACGGGCCAGCGGGCCGATGTCGGTCCTGCCGTACGCGCCGTCGGCGATGGTGGCGACGATGGCCTCGCGCACCCCGTCCCGGATGGCGTGCACCTCGGCGTCGAAGCCGACGCCGCCGCTGACGATGGTGCGGTACGCGGCCTGGTGGTGCTCGGCGAAGCGGAGGTAGCCGTCGATGGTGCGCTGGAGGCGGTCCACGGCGGGCAGCTCGGCACCGCTGGCGGCGAAGGCGACCAGCTCGGCGACGGAGTCCTGGACGATCGCCAGGTAGTAGCCGCGCTTGGAGCGGAAGTAGTAGTAGATCAGGCCCTTGGCGACATGGGCCTGGCGGGCGATGTCGTCCATGGACAGCGCGTCGTACGAGGTGTCCGCGAACAACGCGCGCCCGATGGCGAGGAGTTCGGCACGCCGGGCCGCGGAGCGGTCGGTGCCGCGCGCCCGGACGGGGGCGGCCGCTTGTTGCTGACGCACGCTCACAGTCTGCCCTGGTCTCGGCGTTCGGCGGGACCCGCGCAGTATGGCAGAGGGGGCGGCCGGGCCGGAGCCCGACCGCCCCCTCTGCGGGGTCAGCGCACGCCCACCGCCGCGAGCGCGCGGAGCTGGCGCGGGGTCGGGCGGGCCGGGAAGTACAGGTAGCAGACGCCGCCCGTACCGCTCTTGACCTGGCCGTTCGCGTCGTAGCGCTTGGTGCGCAGCCAGATGTTCTCCCACTCGCGCCGGGCGTAGACGCGGCGCACCTCGGGGTCGCTGGGTGAGGCCGGGTCGTTGGCGATGATGTCGCCGTCGGCGGTGAAGCCGATGACGGTCATCAGGTGGCCGGAGGTGCCGTAACCGGCGCCGGTCAGCTCGGTCTTGAGGAAGGACTGGGAGGTGATGGCCGGGATGCCCGCCGCGATCAGGGTCTCCAGGTCGGTGAGCGAGGTCAGCCGGGTCACCACGCCCTGGATGCCGGGGAAGGTCGCCGCGTAGGCGGCGTTGAACGGCCAGTTGCCGCAGCCGGTGTACTGGTGGTCGTAGGTGTACCGGGCCGCGTGGTCGACCTGCGGGTCGGCGTAGGAGGGGTCGACCCAGGCGAGCTGCTCCGGGGTGAGGCGGCCGCCCCAGTACTCGACGATCATCTGCGAGGAGGTCGGGCTGCACCACGCCTCGCCGCCGTTGTCGTACTCGGGGTACTGGCCCTTGTGGATCTCCTGCGAGTAGCGCGGGACGACGAGTTCGCGGGCGAGGCCGGGGGTGGACGCCGGGACGGTGAAGCGGTCGGGGACGTCGGAGCCCATCGCGCCGACCCGCCACACGGTCGGGGTGCGGCGGGTGCCCGGCGTCCGGTACAGGGTGAGGCGCAGCCGGTACGCCGTCGCGCGCAGGCCGGTGCTCGCGTCGTCGATGGCGAAGGTGTCGGTCCACACCGAGCTCTTGCCGTCGCCCTGGTCGTCCACCGAGGTCCGCTTGATGTCCTCGTCGCCCGCGGCCCAGCGGCCCATCACGTACCAGGGGGCGGTGGTGCCGTCGGAGTACGTGGCCTGGAGCTCGATCTGCAGCCAGGTGCCCGCGGGGGTGTCCGCGTTCCAGGAGGCGATCAGCTCGGTGGCGGGCACCCGGAGCCGGTGGAGCGGGGAGGTCCAGGTCGCGTACTCCCAGGTGGCGGTGGTGCCGGTGTGCGGGTCGGTGTAGTCGGTGCGGCCCTCGGGCGCGGCGACGGCGATGCCGGGGCGGCGGCCGGGGACGGTCCGGACGCCGTGTCCGGTGCCGCCGCGCCAGTCGAGGTACGTGGTCCAGGCGCGGTTGTCGACGGGACGGGCGGGCCCGCGGCCCGAGTCGTCGGCGTCGGCGGCCGCCGGTGCGGTGGCGGCGGCCGCGGGTACCGTTCCGGCGGCCGCCGCGACGGCGAATGCGGCGGCGAGAACGGTGCGGCGGGACGGCTGCTGGGCTCTGCTCATGGGCGCGACTACCCCCAGGTGTCCGGGTCGGGACGGTTCAGGTGCGTGGGCGTGCGCCAACTCGGGTGCACGGTTGTGCGCCAACTATGGGGCAGGCGGCATGCCCCTGCCAGCACTTCGACGGATGCCACGCCCATGAATATTGGTCTCCACCATTGATGACATGAGTGATGACATGAGCCCACCATGGCAGGCCCATGTCATCCAGACGTCATCCGCCGATGCCGGGCCGGGGACTCAGACCAGGTCCATCGCCGCGACCTCGTCGGGGCGGCCGTAGCTGACCGGTCCCTGGAAGCGGCGGCGGGCGGTGGTGAACCACCACACCGTGGCGATGAGCAGGACGGCCGCGAGCGCGATCGGCGCGTAGTTGAAGGAGTCCGCGGTGATCGGGGACGCCTGCGGGAGCATGAACAGGACGCTGCTGAGCAGGATCCAGGTCACCGCGACCCAGCCGATCGGCCGACCCCAGCGGCCCAGGTGCCAGGGACCGGGCTGGAAGTCGTCACCGAGCCGCAGCCGCAGGAAGATCGGCACCGCGTAGGCGAGGAACAGCCCGACCACGTTGACGCTGACGATCGCCGTGAACGCCGTGTGGGACCACCAGCCGGGCACCACCAGGGCGAGCGAGCACGCGACGGCGAGCCACACCGCCTTGACGGGCGTACGGGTGCGGGTGGAGACCGAGTGCCACCAGCGGGAGCCGGGCATGGCGCCGTCCCGCGAGAAGGCGAAGATCTGCCGGGTGTTGCTGGTGAGGTTGGCGAGGCCGCAGAAGAGCATGGCGCCGATGACGATGAGCAGCATGACCTTGGCGGCGCCGAGGCCGAGCCCGTCGATGAGAATCTGGACGGGCGGGGCGTCCGAACCGGCCACCTTGGTGTAGTCGCTAATGCTGTAGACCAGCGCGAGCATCAGGATCAGGCCGGTGATCGCCGAATAGCCGATGGCACGGGTGATCCCCTTCGGCGCGTTGACCGTCGCCTGGACCGTTTCCTCCGACATGTGGAAGCTGCCGTCGAAGCCGGTGAAGGTCCAGCTGGTGACCAGCAGGCCCAGCATGCCGCCGTAAAGGCCGTTGGTGAAGCCGGTGTTGTTCTCGAAATGCGTGACGAAGGACGCCGACTGGTGATGATCGGGAATCACGATGAGTGCGCCCACGATCACCACGAGTCCGATCAGCAGCCACCACACGGAAATCCGGTTCAGCACCGCGACGAGCTGGACGGTGTAGGTGTTGGCGAGGCCCTGGAGCACGATGATCAGCGCGGTGATCAGCACCGTCTGGTGGGCCGTGGGCTCGTACGACGGCCACTGCAGGGCGACGAACGCCTGGATGAAGGTGGCGGCCGCGTACCCCGTGGCGGCGGTGCCGCCGATCTGCCCGACGAAGTTCAGCCAGCCGGTGAACCAGGACCAGGCGCCCTTGTGCCGCTTGGCGAGTTTACCGGCGGAGAAATACAGCGCCCCGCTCGTCGGATAGGCGGAGGCGACCTCCGCCATGGCGGCACCGATGAACAGCACCATCACGGAGACCCCGATCCAGCCGAACACGAGAATACGGGGGCCACCCGCACTCAGGCCGAATCCGAAGGACGAGAAAATACCCGAGAGGATATTGATGATGGTGAAGGAGATCGCGAAATTGTCGAATGCCTTGAAACGACGCGTGAGTTTGCGCGGATAACCCATCGCGTGCAGGGTCGCGTCGTCGTCGAGCACGACCGGGCTCTCGGCCGCCGGAGCCTCGGCCCCTGGCGGCGATATCCGTTCCGACACTGATCTGCCTTTCTGTTGGGGGGTGGACGCGGTAGGTGGGGGTCTCAGGCGGGCCCGGGGACGGGCAGACCGCAGGCGCGCCGGGCGCGGGAGAGCTGCTCGGCGGGGTCACCGAAGGCGCTCCAGGGCATGCGCGAGGCGTACGGGCCCATCGCCGCGAAGACCGCGCGGGCCTCGAACTCGCTCTGGCCCATGACCAGCGCGTGCGCGAGGTAGGCCAGGTCGAGCACCGGGGTGAAGCGGCGGCCGGCCACCGCGGGCAGCCAGTTGCGGTAGGCGGCCAGCGCGGTGGAACGCCACTGCGGCTGCTCCCAGACCCGGTCGGCGAGGAGCTGGGTCGGGTTGTAGCTCTCCACCAGCGCGACCAGCGGCAGCAGCCGGAGCGCGGAGTCGGCGGGCGCGCGCTGGCTGAGGAAGGCGGCCACGTCCCAGGCGGCGTTGACCGAGCCGCCGTGCCGGGTGAAGAAGAAGGAGAGGAAGCGGTGGTGGCCCTCGCGGTGCCAGGGGTCCAGGGACAGGATGTGGGCGAACAGCCGCCAGGGGCCGGGCGGCGCGGTGAGCAGGCCCTGCGGTGCCGGTTCGCGCAGTTGGTGCAGCCGGGCCATGGCCAGCTTGGCGACCCAGGGCGTGGGGTCGCCGGGGGCGAGGGCGGCGGCGCGTTCGCAGGCGGTCAGCGCGATCCGCTCCAGCGCCTCGGCGCGCTCGTCGCGCGCGTCGGCGGCCCGCATCGCGCGCTGCACGGCCACCCGGGCCCACATCAGCGCGGCCTCGGGCGACGGTTCCTCGGCGAGCCAGCGCTCCACGAGGTCGGTGCCGGACGCCTCCGAGGCCAGCACCAGCGAGCGGTGGGCGCGCAGCGCGAAATCGGACCGGGTCTCGGCGAGGGCCTCGTAGGCGTAGCGATGACGTCCGGCGCGGACATCGACGCAGACGCTCGCCAGGACGCGGTCGTCGGCCGCCGGGTGCCAGACGTACTGCCCCTCGAATAACTCCGCGGCCATGCTCCCCTGTCCGTCCCGATACGACGCGTCGCAGTTGTGCAGGACGCACCTTACTCACCGGCCGACGCACCTGGAACGCCTAATTTCACATATCGGTCGGCGGATTCCGAGGGAAAATCTCCACCGTTTGACCTTCGGTCAGCGGGCGGTTCGGGAAGTCGCGTTTTTCCGGCCGCCGAGTACGCCCCCCATCGGCCCCTACTAGACTGTTTCCGGCAGAACTCCCCCACACCGCACCACACCTCAGGAATCGCCATTCACGACCTCGCCGGCCGCCTGCGCGGCCTCCCCCCGTCGCTGGGGCCGGTCCGGCTGGTCGGCGTCGACGGGCACGCGGGCTCCGGGAAGTCGACCTTCGCCGGACGGCTGGCCGCCGCGCTCGGCGGGGCTCCGGTGCTGCACCTGGACGACATCGCCAGCCATGCCGAACTCTTCGCCTGGACCGGCCGGTTCACCGCCCAGGTGATCGAGCCGCTGGGCCGGGGCGAGAGCGCGCGGTACGCCCCCTACGACTGGAACCTGCGCGCCTTCGGCCCGCCCCGCGTCCTGCCGCCCGCCCCGGTGATCCTGGTCGAGGGCGTGGGCGCGGGACGCCGGGAGCTGCGCCCACACCTCGCGGCGCTGCTGTGGATGGAGCTGCCCGCGCGGGAGTCCTGGGCGCGCGGCCGCCGCCGGGACGGCGCCGCGCAGCGGGAGTTCTGGGACGGCTGGACCGCGGCGGAGCGCGCGCACTTCGCCACCGACCCCTCGCGCCCCCACGCGCACCTCCTGGTGTCCGCGACACCGGAGGGGTACGAGGTGCTGCCCGGACCCGCGAGCCCCCTCTGACCGGACTCTGAACGGGCTCACCCCACCTGATTCATCACTCACGGTGATGACCCCACGGCTGTGTGCTGAACTTGTGAAGACGGCGACATCGGAAGTTCGTTCAGGCCCCCAACTCGGCTTGACCCGGCGCCCATCCAGGTCTTACGTTCTCTACACACAGTCCTTCGCGGACCGTCCGAAGACACGAAGCCCCCGATCGTTCCCCCGTGATCGGGGGCTTCGTACTGCCCCGAGCCGGTTTCCGGGGAGCCGGACGCACCGATCTGATCACCCTCGGTGACCGCGCCCCGTGCGCCCCGCATGCTCCCACCTCGTCAAACACCGTCTGCGGCACCCTTCGGCAGCCGGTCTCCCCACGGGTACGATGCCCTCGGTGCGACCTTCGAGCGGCTGCCTCGCGCACCTGCAACTCCGGTTCGCGGTAGCGCGGTTCGACCGCGGAGACCGCCGAGCGCCTGCCCGGCGGGCAACCAACGGGGGGCACGGTTCGTGGGGGACGTGATGGACTTCGGCACGCAGGGCCCCGAGGCCCCGGCCGACCTCGCCTGGCTGCGAGGCGTGGACGCCTACACGATGGGCGCCTATCCGCAGGCGGAGGAGGAGTTCCGCGCCGCGGCGCGGATGGACCCGGGGATGGCCGACGCCTGGCTCGGACTGCACGCGCTCCGGGTCGACACGACCACCGCGCTGCTGAGGATGTTCCGGCACCGCGACCGCTTCGGCGAGCAGCGCGCCCGGCACCGCCGCGCCCTCAACTCCTGGTACTGGCTCGGCTGGTGGGTGCAGCCGGTGCTGGAGAGCCCCCGCGACCTGCTGCTGGCGCACGCCTCGCACTGGCTGGACGGCCGCCATGTGCCGGAGCTGGACCGGGCGCTGGCCGGGCTGCCACCCGTGGACACCGACCCGCAGGTGCGGTTCCTGCACGCCTGCCGCGCCTATCTGGTCAAGGACTGGGACCAACTGGTCCGGCACACCGACCCGCTGCTGGACGACCCGCTGCTCGGGATAGAGGCGGGCCTGTTCGGCGGCATGGCCCGGGTCCGGCTGGAGACGTTCGGGCAGGCCGAACCGCTGCTCGCGGCCGCCCTGATGCGCTGCCGCAGCGAGCAGCCGCAGCGCAAGGAACTGCGGTACTGGCTGGCCCGCGCCCACGAGGGCACCGGCCGCAGCGCCGCCGCGCTGCCGCTGTACCGGGCCGTGCACCGGGTCGACCCGGCCTTCATGGACACCTCGGCCCGGCTCGCCGCCATCGCCGAGGGCGACGGGTACGACGACCCGGCCGACTTCGCGGCGATCACCCTGTCCGGCGCCGGACAGGACACGATGGACGGCCCCGACACCCTCGACCCGCTGTTCGGCACCGAGGGCCGCGATCTCAGGCTCTCCGAGCCCGATCTGCCGACCGGGCCGCTCCCCACGGTGCCGGACCGCACGGTCCGGGTGAAGAGCGGTGTCACCGCCTCACACCTGCCGGCCGGGCCGACCGATCCGGCCTTACTGGAGGAGGCGCTCGCGGAGCTGGAACGCATGGTGGGTCTGGAACCCGTCAAACGGCAGGTGAAGGCGCTCTCCGCGCAGCTGAACATGGCCCGGCTGCGCGCCGGGCAGGGGCTGCCGGTGCAGCCGCCGAAACGGCACTTCGTCTTCTCCGGCCCCTCCGGCACCGGCAAGACCACGGTGGCCCGCATCCTCGGCCGGGTCTTCTACGCGCTGGGCCTGCTCGGCGGGGACCACCTGGTGGAGGCGCAGCGGGCGGATCTGGTCGGCGAGTACCTGGGCCAGACCGCGGTGAAGGCCAATGAGCTGATCGACTCGGCCATCGGCGGGGTGCTGTTCGTGGACGAGGCGTACGCGCTGTCCAACTCCGGGTACGGCAAGGGCGACGCGTACGGCGACGAGGCGCTCCAGGTGCTGCTGAAGCGGGCCGAGGACAACCGGGACCACCTGGTGGTGATCCTCGCCGGGTACCCCGAGGGCATGGACCGGCTGCTGGCGGCCAACCCGGGCCTGTCGTCCCGCTTCACGACCCGCGTGGACTTCCCCTCCTACCGGCCCGCCGAACTCACCGAGATCGGCCGGGTGCTCGCGGCGGAGAACGGCGACGAGTGGGACGAGGAGGCGGTGGAGGAGCTGCGCTCCATCGCCGGGCACGTGGTCGACCAGGGCTGGATCGACGAGCTGGGCAATGGCCGGTTCCTGCGCACGATGTACGAGAAGAGCTGCGCGTACCGGGATCTGCGGCTGTCCATCTGTCCGGGCGCACTGTCCCGCGAGGACCTGGCCACGCTGCGGCTGCCGGACCTGATGCAGGCGTACGGCGAGGTGCTGTCGGGCCGGGCACCGCAGGACCCGTCGATGTGACGGGCCCCGCGGCTCACATGGCCCAGGGAGCCTAGGTGGCCTAGGTGGCCAGTGCCTGTTCCGGGTCCCCGCTCTTGCGCTGCCGGGCCGGGGCCGGGCGCAGAGACACCGGTTCCGTCCTCGGCGCGGGCTCCGGGGTGTCCGGGTGAGCCGGGTCGTGGACCTCGCCCACCAGCAGCTCCAGGGCGTCCTCCAGCGCGACCAGGCCCAGCACCCGGCCGGAGGCGTCCGCCACCTGGGCCAGATGCGTGGCGGCCCGGCGCATCACGGTCAGCGCGTCGTCCAGCGGGAGTTCCGCCCGCATCGTGGCCATCGGACGCCACACGTGCTGCGGCACGGCGCGGTCGGAGTCCTCCAGGTCGAGGACGTCCTTCACATGCACGTACCCCATGAAGGCGCCCGTGCCCGCGGCCACCGGGAAGCGGGAGTAGCCGGTGCGCGCGGTCAGCTCGACGATCTCCCCCGGCGTCACCGACGGGGGCACCGTGACGAGGGTCTCGCGCTTGAGGAGGACGTCGGTGACCGGGCGGGAGCCCAGCTCCAACGCGTCCTCGAGACGCTCCTGCGCCTCCGGGTCGAGCAGCCCGGCCTGGCCGGAGTCCTCCAGCAGGCGGTTGAGCTGCTCGCTGGTGACGACGGCCTCGACCTCGTCCTTGGGCTCGACGCGGAACAGCCGCAGGATGCCCTGCGCGCAGGCGCCGAGCGCCACGGTGACCGGCTTGCAGATCCGGGCGAAGTACACCAGGCCGGGGCCGAGCCACAGCGCGGCCTTCTCCGGCGCGGCCATGGCCAGGTTCTTCGGCACCATCTCGCCGATGACCAGGTGGAAGAAGACCACCGCGGCCAGTGCGATCACATAGCCCAGCGGGTGGATCACACCCTCGGGGACATGGGCCGCCTCGAACACCGGCTCCAGCAGCTGGGCCACGGTCGGCTCGGCCACCGCGCCCAGGGTCAGCGAGCAGACGGTGATGCCGAACTGGGCGGCCGCCATCATCTGCGGCAGCCGCTCCAGACCGTGCAGCACCTGGCGGGCGCGGGCGGTGCCGACCGGCTCGATCTGGCTGCGGCGGACGGAGACGAGCGCGAACTCGGCGCCGACGAAGAAGCCGTTGGCGAGGACGAGCAGCGCGGCGAAGAGGAGTTGGACGACGCTCATCGGGCGGCCTCCGTCGGCTGGGCGATGGGGGCCGTCCGGACCAGGCGGACCCGCTCGGCGCGGTAGTGGCTGACCTGGCGCACGGACAGCCGCCAGCCGGGCAGTTCGGCCCGGTCGCCGGGGGCCGGGATACGGCCGAGCAGATCGGCCACGAGCCCGGCGACGGTCTCGTAGGGCCCCTCGGGGGCGTCGAGACCTATGCGGGTGAGGACGTCGACACGGCAGCCGCCGTCCACGTCCCAGGCGGGGCGGCCGTCCTCGGGCGGGGCGGGGGCGACCTCGGGCACGACCTGGCGGTCGTGCTCGTCGCGGACCTCACCGACCAGTTCCTCGACGATGTCCTCCAGCGTGACCACGCCCGCGGTGCCGCCGTACTCGTCGACGACGACCGCGATGGGCTGCTCGCTGCGCAGCCGGGTCAGCAGGGGGCGCACCGGCAGGGTCTCCGGGACCAGCAGCGCCTTTCCGGCGATCCGGGCGACCGGCGTACGCAGGCGCTCGTGCGCCGGGACCGCCAGGGCGTCCTTGAGGTGGACCATACCGACGATCTCGTCGATCTTCTCCCGGTAGACGGGGAAGCGGGACAGGCCGGTGGCCCGGGTGAGGTTGACGACGTCCTCGGCGGTGGCCGAGTCCTGGAGCGCGCTGACCTTCACCCGCGGGGTCATGACGTGCTGGGCGGTCAGGTCGCCGAGGGACAGGGTGCGGACGAACAGGTCCGCCGTGTCCTGCTCCAGGGCTCCGGCCTGGGCGGAGTGCCGGGCCAGGGAGACCAGTTCGCCGGGGGTGCGGGCCGAGGCCAGCTCGTCGGCGGGCTCGACACCGAGGGCGCGTACCAGCCGGTTGGCGACCGTGTTGAGCACGGAGATCACCGGCCGGAACAGCCGCGAGAACACGCGCTGCGGGCCCGCGACGAACCCCGCGACCTGGAGCGGCTTGGAGACCGCCCAGTTCTTGGGGACCAGCTCACCGACGACCATCTGGATCGCGGAGGCCAGCAGCATGCCGACGACCACCGCGACACCGGAGGCCGCGCCCTCGGGGATGCCGAGCGCGCCGAGGGGGCCGCCGAGCAGGTCCGCGAGGGCCGGTTCGGCGAGCATGCCGACGACCAGCGAGGTGATGGTGATGCCGAGCTGGGTGCCGGAGAGCTGGAAGGAGAGTTCCTTCAGCGACTCCACGACCGTACGGGCGCGTGTGTCGCCCTCGGCCGCGGCCCGCTCGGCGTCCTGGCGCTCGACGGTGACGAGGCCGAACTCGGCGGCCACGAAGAAGCCGTTCGCGAGGATCAGCAGGAAGGCCGCTCCCAGGAGCAGCAGGGGGGTGCTCATGATGCCGCCGCCTCCGCGTGCCCACGGGCCGGGTGGTCCGCGGTATGTCGGCTGGGGGCGGCGCAGGTACTACAGGACGATCCGTCCATCGCCGGAGAGGGTCACTCCTCGGATAGCAGGGAAAACCTCCGCGCGCCGGGCGTGGCACGACGGAGGCGGAGGCGCGTGGAAAACGCCTCCGCCAACAGATTAGTCAAGACCGGGGCAGGTGCGGCAAGGGTGGCCGCCCCTGAATGGCCCCTGAGCGGGACCCCGAGGGGTCCCTGAGGCCGTCCGGGGCTTACGGGCGGGGCAGCTCCGGATCGCGCGGCGCCTGCTGCTCCACCAGAGTGCGCAGGGTCCGCGCGTCGGCGATGGCGCGCTGCTTGGCGACGCCGGGCTGGATGCCGAGCGCGGCCAGGCTGGTGCCGTCGCTGAGGTCGAGGAACACCCAGGGGTCGCCCGGACGCAGGTTGACCCCCACGATCTCGGCCCAGGCCAGGCGTCGGCTGCCCGCGATGTTGACGACGGTGACGCCCGACTGCTCGGCGACGACCTTCACCCGGGCCAGCCGGGCCAGCACCCAGGCCATCAGGGCCCCGGTGACGATGAAGCTGAGGCGCTCCCCCGGACCCATGTCCAGCAGCAGGGCGACGGCGGCGACGACCACGAAGATCGCCAACCCGGCGGTGAGCAGGATCACCCGCGTGCGCTCCGGCCGGAAGGTGACCGGGAGGGCGGGCTGGGCGGGGGGCTGGGGAAGCTCGGACATCTGGTGCGGGTTCCTCAGAGACGGCAGGCGTGGATGGCCGTGGTCAGGATGGCCCGGGCGCCGATGGCGTACAGGTCGTCCATGATCCGCTGGGCCTCCTTGGCGGGGACCATGGCGCGGACGGCGACCCAGCCCTCGTTGTGCAGCGGGGAGACGGTCGGGGACTCCAGGCCGGGCGTGAGCGCGACGGCCTTCTCCAGCTGCTCGACCCGGCAGTCGTAGTCCATCATCACGTAGGTCCGTGCGACCAGGACGCCCTGGAGGCGGCGCAGGAACTGCTGGACCTTCGGCTCCTCGGCGTCCGCGCCGGTACGGCGGATGACGACGGCCTCGGACTTCATGATGGGCTCGCCGAAGACCTCCAGGCCCGCGTTGCGCAGCGAGGTGCCGGTCTCCACCACGTCGGCGATGATCTCCGCCACGCCCAGCTCGATCGCGGTCTCCACCGCGCCGTCGAGGTGGACCACGGAGGCGTCGATGGCGTTGTCGGCGAGGTGGCGGGCGACGATGCCCTCGTAGGAGGTGGCGACCGTGCGGCCCTTGAGGTCGGCCGCGCTGCCCGCGGTGCCGGGCTTGGCGGCGAAGTGGAAGGTGGAGCGGGCGAAGCCGAGCGGCAGGATCTCCTCGGCGTCGGCGCCGGAGTCGATCAGCAGGTCGCGGCCGGTGATGCCGATGTCGAGCTGCCCGGAGGAGACATAGATGGCGATGTCCCGGGGGCGGAGGTAGAAGAACTCGACCTCGTTGACCGGGTCCACGGTCCGCAGTTCCTTGGACTCCCGGCGCTGCCGGTAGCCGGCCTCATGCAGCATGTCCCCCGCAGGTCCGGACAGGGAACCCTTGTTGGGGACGGCGATGCGCAGCATGAGGTCGGCTTCCTTCGTGTGACGGGGTGGTGCGGTGGGTGGGACGTGGGGTGCGAGGGATCACAGATGGGCGTAGACGTCGTCCAGCGAGATGCCGCGGGCGACCATCATCACCTGGACGTGGTAGAGCAGCTGCGAGATCTCCTCGGCGGCCGCTTCCTTGCCCTCGTACTCGGCGGCCATCCAGACCTCGGCGGCCTCCTCGACGACCTTCTTGCCGATGGCATGGACGCCCTTGCCGACCAGTTCGGCGGTGCGGGAGGTGGCGGGGTCGCCGGTGGCTGCCTTGTGCTGGAGCTCGGTGAAGAGCTCCTCGAACGTCTTATTGGACATGGTGGTCCTCACCCTACGCGGTCCGGGCGGTGTCTCAGTGCCAGGGTTCGGACACCGAGCGGAGCGTGGCCGCCGTGGCGACCGCCGCGGTGACCGCCTCGTGGCCCTTGTCCTCGTGGGAGCCCTCGATACCGGCCCGGTCCAGGGCCTGCTCCTCGGTGTCGCAGGTGAGGAGGCCGAAGCCGACGGGGACGCCGGTCTGCACCGAGACCTGGGTGAGGCCCTGGGTGACGCCCTGGCACACGTAGTCGAAGTGGGGGGTGCCGCCCCGGATGACGACGCCGAGGGCGACCACGGCGTGGTAGCCGCGGTCGGCCATCACCTTGGCGGCAACGGGGAGTTCGAAGCTGCCGGGGACCCTGATCAGGGTCGGCTCGTCGATCCCCAGGTCGTGCAGGGCGCGCAGGGCGCCGTTCACCAGACCGTCCATCACCTTGTCGTGCCACTGCGCCGCGATGACGGCGACCCGGAGGTCGCTGACGTTGCTGCGTACGGAGATCTCCGGTGCACCCTTGCCGCTCACGTTGCTCCTTCGTGCTGTTCGCGCTGTTCGCTTACTGGTTGCCGCAGGTGGACACGGCGGGGGTGTCCAGCCAGGGCAGGTCATGGCCCATCCGGTCGCGCTTGGTGCGCAGGTACCGGACGTTGTGCTCGTCGGCGTGGACCGGCATAGGCTCGCGGCCGGTGACCTGGATGCCGTGCCGGGTGAGCGCGTCGGTCTTGTCGGGGTTGTTGGTCATCAGGCGGACGTCGCGCACGCCGAGGTCGGCGAGGATCTGGGCGCCTGCCGCGTAGTCGCGGGCGTCGGCGGGCAGGCCGAGTTCCAGGTTGGCGTCGAGGGTGTCCCGGCCGCGCTCCTGGAGTTCGTAGGCGCGCAGCTTGGACAGCAGGCCGATGCCGCGTCCCTCGTGGCCGCGCAGGTAGACGACGACGCCCCGGCCCTCGGCGTGGATGCGGGCGAGGGCGGCGTCCAGCTGGGGGCCGCAGTCGCAGCGCAGGGAGGCGAAGACGTCGCCGGTGAGGCACTCGGAGTGGACGCGGGCGAGCACGCCGGTGCCGTCGCCGAGGTCGCCGTGGACGAGGGCGACGTGTTCGACGCCGTCGGGGGCCCGGTAGCCGTAGGCGGTGAAGGTGCCGTGGCGGGTGGGCAGGCTGGTCTCGGCCTCGCGGCGCACGGTGGGCGCGGCCACGGCCTGCTCGCGCCCGGCTCCGGCCTCGGGGGCGCGGAGGTGGGTGACGAGGTCGGCGATGGAGATGATCGTCAGGCCGTGCTTGCGGGCGAACGGGATCAGCTCGGGCAGGCGCAGCATCCGCCCGTCCTCGCCTGCGATCTCCACGATGGCTCCGGCGGGGCGGAGTCCGGCGAGGCGGGCGAGGTCGACGGCGGCCTCGGTGTGGCCGTCGCGGACGAGGACGCCGCCTTCGCGGGCGCGCAGCGGGAAGATGTGGCCGGGGCGCACCAGGTCGGTGGGCTGGGCGGTGCCGCTCGCCAGAAGCTTCAGCGTGGTGGCGCGGTCGGCGGCGGAGATGCCGGTGGTCACGCCGTGCAGGGGCGAGGCGTCCACGGAGACGGTGAAGGCGGTCTTCATCGACTCGGTGTTGTCCTCGACCATCTGTGGCAGCTTCAGCCGGTCGAGTTCGGCGCCCTCCATGGGGGCGCAGATCAGGCCCCGGCACTCGCTCATCATGAAGGCGACGATCTCGGGGGTGACCTTCTCGGCGGCGATGACGAGGTCGCCCTCGTTCTCCCGGTCCTCGTCGTCCACGACCACGACGGGGCGGCCCGCGGCGATGTCGGCGACGGCCTGCTCGACGGGGTCGAGGCGGAACTCTTCGATGCTGTCACCGGGGTGCAGCGGGGGTGCCGAGGTCATGCGGGCGTTCCTTCCAGGACGGGCCGCGTGTCCTTGCGGGAGCGCAGCCACCAGTCGCGCATGCCCCACAGGACGAGCGCGCCGTAGATCACGTAGACGAAGCCGGAGAAGGCGTAGCCGTTGGCGAAGTTGAGCGGGACGCCGACGACGTCGACCAGCAGCCAGGCGATCCAGAACTCGACCATGCCCTTGGCCTGGGCGTACATGGCGACGATGGTGCCGACGAAGATGTAGGCGTCGGGCCAGGGGTCCCAGGACAGCGACGGGTACGCGGTGAAGAGCAGCGCGACGGCGACGGTGCCCGCGGCGGCCGCGGCGGCCATGACGGCGCGTTCGCGCCAGGTGGCGAAGCGGGGGGCGATGTGGCCGTCGGCGGCCTTGCCCCGGCTGCGGCTCCACTGCCAGAAGCCGTAGACGGCGACGGCCATGACGACGACCTGCTTGCCCGCGCTGCCCGCGAGGTGGCCGTAGAACGCGGCGAAGAGGATCAGGCCGGAGACGATCTGGACCGGCCAGGTCAGGAGGGAGCGGCGCCAGCCGAGCGCGAGCGCGGCCAGGCCGAAGAGGTTGCCGATCATGTCCGACCAGAGGATGTGCTGGCCGAACAGGGTGAACGCCTCGGTGTTGAGCGAGTTCACGCGCCTGCCTCCTGTCCGGCCGCGAGCAGCCGCTCCACGTACTTGGCGATGACGTCGACCTCGAGGTTGACCGGGTCGCCGGGCTGCTTGTGGCCGAGCGTGGTCAGGGCGAGGGTGGTGGGGATGAGGCTGACGGTGAGGAAGTCGGGGCCCGCCTCGACCACGGTGAGGCTGATGCCGTCGATGGTGATGGAGCCCTTCTCCACGACGTAGCGGGAGAGGTGGGCGGGCAGCGAGATCTTGACGATCTCCCAGTGCTCGGACGGGGTGCGGGCCAGCACCTCGCCGGTGCCGTCGACATGGCCCTGCACGATGTGGCCGCCGAGGCGGGCACCGACGGCGGTGGGGCGCTCCAGATTGACGCGGGAGCCGACGGCGAGCGCGCCGAGGCTGGAGCGCTTGAGGGTCTCGGCCATCACGTCGGCGGTGAACTCGTCGCCCTCGTGGTCGACCACGGTGAGACAGACGCCGTTGACGGCGATGGAGTCCCCGTGGCGGGCGCCTTCGGTGACGACGGGGCCACGGAGCCGGAAACGGGAGGCGTCGCCGAGGTTCTCGACGGCGGTGACCTCGCCCAGCTCTTCCACGATTCCGGTGAACACGTCCCCGGTCCTCCTGCCTCTTCGGGCACGGACTCCGGGGGCCGGTCGATGACGACGGCATGGACGGGTGGAACGCACCGAGGTCACGACGCCGAGACGGACCCGTCCGGATACGGACGAGACCGGAAATACGGCGGCGCGCAGGATGCTGCTCGCCCGCCGCGCACTGCCTCCCATCCGGACTTTAACCGTCGGTCCAGGAATTTCACCTGGTCAACCGGCCGCTGGAAGCGGCCGGGTCGCGGACTGTAACCGCCGGTTCGGACTTTCACCGACCCCGGAGTGCGCTGCTTCTGGTACACGGCAAGTCTGCCACGCCCGCCCGTCGGCCATACAGGTGACCGGTGTGGGCTGCCTCACAGGCACACCGTCCGGGTGAACACCCGGCACAACACCCGCACATCACAAGGGAATTCAGGTTGGTCCGGACCTATTGACCGGAGTGGTCTAGTCCTTTTATGGTGCGACCGGACCCGGCGGCGGTGACGAAGGCCCTTGCCCGCCGCCGGGTCACCCCAGCCGCATGTCACATTCCCGTGAGTGGCGCCGTCCTAGGTCGTGGGGCGTGCCGCACGGGCCGCCCCCGACCCTTGAGGGAAGGCGAGCGGCATGACGACGATCCTGGTGACGGGCGGCACCGGCACACTCGGCCGGCTGGTGACGGAGAAGCTCCGGGCGGACGGCCACGAGGTACGGGTGCTCAGCAGGCACAGCGAGCCGTACGCGGTCGATCTGCGCGAGGGCGGCCCGGCGCTGGACGCGGCACTGGCGGGCGTGGAGTGCGTGGTGCACTGCGCCAGCTCACCGAACGGCGGCGACGAGAAGGCCGCGGGCCACCTGATCCGGGCCGCGCGGCGGGCCGGGGTGGCGCACCTGGTGTACATCTCCATCGTCGGCGTGGACGGGGTGCCGCTGCCCTACTACCGCGCCAAGCTCGCGGTGGAGCGGCGCATCGAGGAGTCGGGGCTCGGCTGGACCGTGCTGCGGACGACCCAGTTCCACGACCTGATGGTCACCTTCCTGAGCAAGCTGACCGCACCCCCGCTGGCCCTGCTCCCGGCCGCCCTGTCCGACCAGCCGGTGGAGGTGGCCGAAGTGGCCGCCCGCCTGGCCGAGTTGGCGCTCGCCGCCCCCGCGGGACGCGTACCCGACATCGGCGGCCCCGAGGTCCGCTCGGTCCCCTCCCTGGCCCGCGCCTACCTGGACGCCACGGGCAGGCGCCGCCGTCTGCTGGAGGTGCCTCTGTTCGGGCGGACGTACGGGGCGTTCCGCGCGGGCGGCCATCTGGCACCGGAACAGGCGGTGGGCAAGGGGACGTTCGAGGAGTACCTGGCGCGCCGGTTCGGCTGAGCGGCGACCGAGTCCTACGGCGCGAACAGCTCGTCCTGCGCCCGGTCGCGGGCCGTCAGGAGGGCGCCGCGCAGGACCGCCGTGCCGCCGAGCGTGCCGGGGCGGACCTCGGTGGACAGGGGCGACATGCGCTTCAGGCGGGCGCCGACCCGGGCCGCGAGCGCCTCTCCCCCGGCCTGGCCGACCTCGCCGCCGAGCACCACGCAGCCGGGGTCGAGGATCGCGGTCACGGCGGCGGCGCCGATGGCGAGGCGGTCGGCGAGGGCGTCAAGGAAGCGGGCGGCGGGCGCGGCGCCGTCGGTGACCGCCCGCGCGACCAGGCGCGCGGCGACCGGCCCGTCCAGCGGGCCCTCGACCGGCAGCCCGTGCTCGCGGGCGAGGGCGCCGATCGCGGCGGCGCCCGCCAGGGCGTGGAAGCCGCCGTCGCAGTCGGTCGCGGAGGGCAGCGAGCCGGTGCCGGGCACGGGCAGGAAGCCGATCTCGCCGGTACCGCCCGAGGCGCCCCGGCGGAGGTGGCCGTCGAGGACGACGGCGGCGCCGACCCCGTGCCCGAGCCAGAGCAGCACGAAGGTGTCCCGGTCGCGGGCGGCGCCCTCGCGCTGCTCGGCGAGGGCCGCGAGGTTGGTCTCGTTCTCGACGGTGACCCGCGCCTCCGGCAGCCGCCACTGGAGCGCGGCGACCAGGCTGCGGTGCCAGGCGGGCAGCCCGCTGGAGTCGCGCAGGTCGCCGGTGGCGGGGTCGACCAGTCCGGGCGCGCCGATGCCGACGGTGTGCAGCCCGGCCCAGACGTCCGGGCCCGCCTTCCGTGCCGCCTCCTCGACCGCGGCGACCGCCTGCTCCACGGCGGGTCCGGTGCCGCTCCCGGCGTCGATGGGCACGGCCACCTCGGCGAGCACCTGCCCGACGAGGTCGGAGACGAGCACCAGGACCCCGCCGGTGCGCACGTCGAGGGCGGCCAGGTGGGCGCGGTCGGCGGCGATGCCGTACAGCCGGGCGTTGGGTCCCCGGCGCTGTTCGCCCGACTCCCCCACCACCCGGATCAGGCCGGAGACGGAGAGGCGCTCGACGAGGTCGCTCACGGTCGGCCGGGAGAGTCCGGTGAGCTGCTTGAGCTGTCCCGCCGTCAGCGGGCCCTCCTGCTGCAACAGCCGCAGGGCGAGCCGGTCGTTGATGGCCCGTGCGGTGCTCGGTGATGCGGGCATGACGGGAATCCTCCCAGAGGCCGGGCTGCCGGACGCACTCTATCTATCAGGCAGGGTCCCTGATAGTTTGCGCGGGTGCCGAGGACGGTACAGCGGGCGACTCCCTGGGGAGGGACGTGAGCATGGGTGAGATGAGTCGGCCGGCCGGGGAGGTCAGGCGCGCCCGGTACGCCGTGGCCGCCGTGTTCGCCGTGCACGGCGCGGTGACGGGGTCCTTCGCCACCCGCGTGCCCTGGATTCAGGAGCATGCCGGGCTCAGCGCGGGCCAGCTCGGGTTCGCGCTCGCCTTCACGGCGCTCGGTGCCTCCGTGGCGATGCCGCTGGCGGGCCGGATCAGTCACCGCTTCGGCAGCCGTACGGCCCTGCGCGGGCTGCTCGCGCTGTGGACGCTCTCCCTGGTGCTGCCCTCGCTGGCGCCGAACCTGCTCACGCTGTGCCTGGGGATGTTCGCGTACGGCGCCGCCTCCGGCATGGCGGACGTGGTGATGAACGCGCTCGGCGTGGAGATCGAGCGGCTGCTCGGCAAGTCGATCATGTCGGGGCTGCACGGCATGTGGAGCACGGGCGCGCTGATCGGCTCGGCGGCGGGCACGCTCGCCGCCCACCTGGGCTCGGACGCCCGGGTCCACCATCTCCTGGCCGCCGCCGTGCTCACCGTGCTGGGCCAACTGGCCTGCGCCTGGGTGCTGGACGTACAGCCCGCCGAGGACGAGGAGCCGCCGCCGAGGTTCGCGCTGCCGCCCCGCTCGGCCCTGCTGATCGGCGCGGTCGGCTTCTGCGCGGTGTTCGCGGAGGGGGCCAGCCTGGACTGGTCGGCGGTGTTCCTGCGGGACCGGCTGGACGGCTCACCGGGCCTGGCGGCCGCCACGACGACCGGGTTCATGCTGACCATGGCCGTCGCCCGGATCGCCGGGGACGCGGTGGTGAACCGCTTCGGCGCGGTGCGCACGGTCCGGACGGGCGGTCTGCTCGCCGGGGTGGGCGGGCTGCTGGTGGTCCTCGCGGACCGGCCGCCGCTGGCCATGACCGGGTTCGCGCTGATGGGCCTCGGCATCGCGGTGGTCGTCCCGCTGTGCTTCGCGGCGGCCGGGCATTCGGGGCCCAATCCGAGTCAGGCCATCGCGGGCGTGGCCACCATCACCTACACCTCGGGGCTGGTCGCGCCGAGCCTGATCGGCGGGGTGGCGCAGGTGACCAGCCTGACCGTGTCGTTCATCGTGGTGGCCGTGCTGGCCTGCGCCCTGGCCGGGTTCGCGGGCGTGCTGCGCACCGCCGAGCGCGGGGGCTCCGAGGTCAGTCGGCAGGCCGCAGCAGTTCCCGGCCCGCCTGCCTGAACCCCTCGCTCCAGGGCGCGGGCCGCAGCGTGCCCGCGTCCAGCCGGACCAGGACGCGGGTGCCGCGCGCGTAGGTCGTGGCGCCGTCGGCCGAGCAGAGGCGGAAGCCGTAGGTCAGGCCCGTGGTGCCGAGCCGCTCCAGCCAGAGGTGGACGGCGTAGGTGCCGGGCCGGGTGACGGGCGCCTCATAGCCGATGACGAGTTCGCGGACCGCGTTGCAGGCATCACCGGCCGCCGCCCAGTCGCCGTCGAAGCGGACCCCGCGGGCGTTCCACAGCTCGGTCCAGGCGCGCTCGACCAGCAGCGGGTACCGGGCGTTGTGCAGGAGTCCGAGCGCGTCCAGATCGTCGAAGTGCACGGCGACGGGGACGAGTTGGCCGTAGGGGACGGTGGGGGCGGTCGGGGCTTCGGCGGTCACGGGTGGGGCTCCCGGGCGTGGCGGGCGGGGCGGCACGCGCCCCCGGACACCGCCATACTAAGCGACCGCTCAGGCCCCCTCGGAGGCAACTCCCCTGGTCAGACCGGGGTCCCCGGACACCCGTTCCCGGCGCGCGAGGGGCACCGCGGGCGCGAAGCGCACCTCCGTACCCCTGACAATGGTGCGGACCCTCTTCAGTACAGAGAAAGCGAAACCCCACCATGGACCTCGGCGTGCGCTGGAAGCTGCACGGGGATGGGAAGTCACCCGCACCCGGAGCGGTGGTACGCCCCGACGAACGGCTGACCTGGCCGCGCACGGTGGGCCTGGGCGCCCAGCACGTCGTGGCGATGTTCGGCGCCTCCTTCGTCGCCCCCGTGCTCATGGGCCTGGACCCCAACCTGGCGATCATGATGTCGGGTGTGGCGACGGTGATCTTCCTGCTCGCCACGCGCGGCCGGGTCCCCAGCTACCTGGGCTGCTCGCTGTCCTTCGTGGGTGTCGCCGCGGTGATCCGCGCGGACGGCGGCAGCAGCGCGACCGTGACCGGCGCGATCCTCGTCGTCGGCGTGGTGCTGTTCCTGGTGGGTCTCGCGGTGCAGAAGTTCGGCGCGCGGATCATCCATGCCGCGATGCCGCCGATCGTCACCGGCGCCGTGGTCATGCTGATCGGCTTCAACCTGGCCCCGGTCACCGCCACGACCTACTGGCCGCAGGACCAGTGGACGGCGCTGCTGGTGATGCTGTTCACCGGTCTGGCCGTGGTCTGCCTGCGCGGTTTCTGGTCGCGCATCGCGATCTTCCTGGGCCTGGTCTTCGGCTACCTGATCTCCTGGATCTTCGACCTGACCCTCGGCAAGATCCACTCGGCGGACGCCAGCGGCAAGATCACCGACCACTGGCGTCTGGACCTGTCCGGCGTCTCCCAGGCCGACTGGATCGGGCTGCCCACCTTCCACGGGCCGTCCTTCCAATGGTCCGCGATCCTGGTCGCGCTGCCCGTGGTGATCGCCCTGGTCGCGGAGAACGCGGGCCACGTCAAGGCGGTCGGCGAGATGACCGGCGACTCGCTGGACGACAAGCTCGGCACCGCGATCTCGGCGGACGGCGTCGCCTCGGTGCTGTCCACCGCGGTGGGCGGCCCGCCGAACACCACCTACTCCGAGAACATCGGCGTGATGGCCGCGACCCGCGTCTACTCCACGGCCGCCTACTGGGCCGCCGCCTGCTTCGCGCTGCTGTTCGGCGTCTGCCCCAAGTTCGGCGCGGTGGTGGCCGCGATCCCCGGCGGTGTCCTCGGCGGCATCACCGTGATCCTGTACGGCATGATCGGCCTGCTCGGCGCTCAGATCTGGCTGCACGGCAAGGTGGACCTGCGCAACCCGCTGAACCTGGTCCCGGCGGCCGCGGGCATCATCATCGGCGTCGGCAACGTCACCATGAAGTTCACCGACACCTTCTCGCTGAGCGGTATCGCGCTGGGCACCCTGGTCGTCATCACCG
Organism: Streptomyces sp. NPDC002176; assembly: GCF_044903645.1. NCBI lineage: Bacteria > Bacillati > Actinomycetota > Actinomycetes > Kitasatosporales > Streptomycetaceae > Streptomyces > Streptomyces sp. NPDC002176. The sequence continues at coordinate 357,385 of NZ_JBJDQW010000007.1, read as the reverse complement.
GCTACCACGCCCTGCGCGCCTTCGCCCCGGCGCATCTGAAGACGCAGCAGCCGCTGCTGGACGAGGGCACGTCGTCGTACGACAAGCCCGCGGAGGGTCCCGGCAAGCCGTAATGGCGGCCGTACCGGCCCGGCGTTCGCTCGTTCCGGCGAAGCACCGGGCCGGTCGGCCCACCGGCCGGTGCGCGGCTGCCACCCTTCCTCCATGGCGCTGCCGCGATACACCACCACCCCCGTCGACGCCGTCCTGGCCCGGATGCGCGCGCTCGGCTCGGAGCTGCCCGAGCGGGACGGGGTCGCCGTGTTCAACCGGGTCTACCTCACCGTCACCGAGGAGGTGGACCGGCGGCTGGACGCCGGGGAGTTCCCGGACCCGTGCGCGGCGGCCGCGCTGGACGTCCGGTTCGCGGAGCGGTACCTCGCGGCCGTGGACGCGGTCGCCGAGGACCGCCGTCCGCCCGCCTGCTGGCGCCCGCTGTTCCAGCTCCGCCGCCATCCCGGGGTGACTCCGCTGCAGTTCGCGCTCGCCGGGATCAACGCCCACATCGGGCACGACCTGGCGCTGGCCGTGGTGGACACCTGCCGGGCGCTGGGATGCGAACCGGCCGATCTGGAGGACGAGTTCGACCGGGTGGGCGAGGTGCTCACGGCGCTGGAGGAGCGTATCCGCGAGGATCTGATGCCGGGCCCCGACCTGCTCCAGATCGCCGACCCGATCACGCATCTGCTGGGGTCCTGGAGCCTGGAGCGGGCCCGCGACGCCACCTGGTCGGCGGCGCGCGTGCTGTGGGCGTTGCGCCGCTGCGGCGACGTGGCCGAGGAGTTCGCCGCCCGGCTGGACACGGCCGTCGGCTTCGCGGGGCGGATGCTGCTCACCCCGCTCCGCGACTGACCCGGCCGGAACTCACCCCTTCGGGTGACTTACGGAACAGCCGGGCGGGGGCCGCGCGTTGAAGGGACGTCCCGACGCGAAGGAGCACCGGTATGACGACCAGGCTCGGCCTCGGCCTTCCCCAGATGCGCCAGTACGACCTCGGCAGGGACGTGCCCGATGTGGCGCGCGCCGCCGAGGAGATCGGTTACGACAGCCTGTGGGTCTTCGAACGGGCCCTGGTCCCCGAGCCCGCCTCCCAGGGGCTGTACGGCATACCGGGCATGCCCTGGCCGGAGTACTACCGGGGCGTGGCCGACCCGCTGGTCACCCTCACCCTGGCCGCCGCCGCGACCTCGCGGGCCGAACTGGGCTCCAGCGTGCTCGTGGCCCCGCTGCACCTCCCGTTCCAGCTCGCCAAGTCGCTGGCCACGCTGGACGTGGTGAGCGGCGGGCGGGTCATCGCGGGCTTCGGCACGGGCTGGTCCCTGGACGAGTACGCGGCCTCGGGGGTGCTCCCCTTCGAGGAGCGCGGCACCGCGCTGGACGAGGTGATCGCGGTGTGCCGGGCGGTGTGGGGCCCCGATCCGGTCGTCCACCACGGCAAGACCACCGACATCGCCTCCGCGATCGTAGGCCCCAAGCCGGTGCGGCCGGTCCCGGTCCTGCTGGCGGCGACCAACCGGCGGGCGATGCGGCGCCTGGTGGAGCGGGCCGACGGCTGGCTGCCGGGCGCCTACGGTCCGGAACAGCTCGCCGCCCAGTGGCGCGACCTGCGCGAACTGGCCGAGGAGAGCGGCCGCACCGAGCCGGTCCGCACGGTCATCAGGGTGAACGCGCGCGTGACCCCCGAGCCCCGCACCGGCGCGGACCGCCCGCTGTTCGAGGGCACCACCGACCAGATCGTGGCCGACATCGCGGCGCACACCGGCATCGTCCCCGACGCGGAGATACTCCTCGACGTCCAGAGCGAGTCGCGGGACGCGGCCCAGCTGAAGGACACCGCGGCGGAGGTGTACGAGAAGGCGCGGGCGGCCGGGATCTGAGCCCCCGGCCGCCCCCGCTCCGGCTCAGTCCTCGGGCAGCTCGACCGGCGCGATCTCGTCGTACACGTCGCCGGGGCCCGGGTTGGTCGGGTCGGTCTCGCCGCCGAAGTGCCGCATGACGCCCCAGACCGCGTTCAGCGCGGTCTGGACCGCGCCCTCGGCCCAGCCTGCCGTCCAGGAGATGTCGTCACCGGCGAGGAACACGCCCCGCTTGTCCTCGGGCAGCCGGTCCTGCATGAAGTGGGTGAACAGGCGGCGCTGGTAGCGGTAGTGGCCGGGCAGGTTGGCCTTGAACGCGCCCATGAAGTAGGGCTCGTTCTCCCAGGACACGGTTACCGGGTTGCCGATGATGTGCTTCCGGATGTCGACCTTCGGGTAGATCTCGCCGAGCGACTTCAGCATGACCTCCATCCGCTCGTTCGCGGACAGCGGCAGCCACTTCAGGCTGTCGTCGCACCAGGTGTAGGAGAGGCAGATGACGGCGGGCTTGTCCGGACCCTCGTCCAGCAGGTAAGTACCGCGCGTCATCCGGTCGGTGAGCGTCATCGACATGACGTCCCGGCCGGTCTCCTCGTCCTTGTCCAGCCAGAAGGGGCGGTCCACCGGCACGAAGAGCTTGCTGGACTCCATGTAGTGGGTGCGCTCGATCGCGGTCCAGTGGTCGATCGGGAAGAGCGAGTCGTCGCAGGCGATCTTGGAGAGCAGCATCCAGGACTGGGCGGTGAAGATGGCCGCCTGGTAGGTCCGGATGTCGCCGTTCGCGTCGGTGACCGTGATCCGGTTGCCGGAGGTGCGGTTCAGCCGGGTCACCGCCGGGCGGGGCTCGCCGTTCACGTGCAGCGAGGCCAGCGAGGTGCCGTAGGGCCAGTGGACGATCTTCTCCGGCTCGCGCTCCCACATGCGCAGCGGGAGCTGCTGGGAGCCGCCGACGATGCCCCGGTGGTGGTCGTCGGCCTCGGTGTAGACGACGCGCAGGATCTCCAGGATGGAGTTGGGGAAGTCGGTGTCCCAGCCGCCGGTGCCGAAGCCGACCTGGCCGAAGATCTCGCGGTGCCGGAAGGACTTGAACGCCTCGGAGTCGCAGAGGAAGCCGTAGAAGGTCTGGTTGTCGAGCTTCTCGACCAGGTTCGCCCAGATCTCGCGGATACGCGGCACGTCACGCTCGCGCATGGCGCGGTTCATGTCGGAGAAGTCGGCGCCCTCCTCCAGGCACCTGTTCCACGCGGCGGCGACGTCCCGGTAGACCTGCGGCAGGTCGGCGACGGTCTCCGCGTAGTGCGACTCGCCCTTGAGGTCCACCACGGTCGACGGGGTGCCCTCGGCCAGCGGGTTGGGGAAGGGGCTGGTGCGCAGGCCGACGAGGTCGATGTAGTGCTGCAGGGCCGTGGAGGACGGCGGGAAGCGCATCGCGCCCATCTCGGCGGTCAGCGACTCGTCGCAGCCCTCGAACCCGACCGTGCGCAGCCGTCCGCCGAGCTGGTCGGCCTCGTAGACGACGGGCTTGAGGCCCATCTTCATCAGCTCGTACGCGGCGACGATGCCGGACAGACCGCCGCCGATGACGGCGACCTCGGTGCCGTGCTCGGTCGCCGGTATCTGGCCGATGCCCGCCGGATGGGCGAGGAAGTCGTCGTAGGCGTAGGGGAAGTCCGGGCCGAACATGGTGATCGGCGGCTGCTGCTCGTCGGCGTGCTCGACGGCGTTGGGCACCGTGGACGTCATGGGGTACGGACTCCTTGCGCGGAAGTACTGCGAGGAACTGTGGGGAGGGAGGTTCAGGCGGTGAGCGAGCCGTACAGACCGGGGCGGCGGTCCGTCAGGTACGGGTTGGCCTCGCGGGAGGCGGCCAGGAAGGCGGGGTCGGCGTCGGCGAACACCAACTCGGCCGAGGCCCGCCCGGCGCGGACGCGGGCCACCCCGTCGGGCCCGGCCAGCGTGGTGAGCCCGACGAACTCGAACTCCCCTTCCTGGCCGACCCGGTTGACGTAGGCCACGTACAGCTGGTTCTCGAAGGCCCGCACCGGGATCACCGACTCCGGCACGAACTGGTACGGGTGCATCTGCGCGGTCGGCACGATCAGCAGGTCGGTACCGGCCAGCGCGTGGGCGCGGACGTTCTCCGGGAACTCGACGTCGTAGCAGATCAGCAGCCCGACGGTGAGCCCGTTCAGCTCGGTCTGGACGACCTGCCGCTCGCCCGGCGTGAAGTGGTCGCGCTCGAAGCAGCCGAAGAGGTGGGTCTTGCGGTAGTTGGCGAGCCGGGCGCCCTCGGCGGAGATGATCTGCGCGGAGTTGTACACCGTGTCGCCGTCGCGCTCGGGGTAGCCGTAGGCGACGGCCAGGCCGTGCCGGGTGGCGATGTCGGCGACGGCGTCGGCCGACTCGCCGTCGGCGGGCTCGGCGAGGTGCGGGATCTCGCCGCCGATCGCGTACCCGGTCAGGAACATCTCCGGTGCGGCCAGCAGCCCGGCGCCCGCCTCGGCGGCACGGCCCGCGGCCTCGTCGAGGACCTTGAGGTTCTCGGCGACGGAGCCGGGGCGGCCGGAGCTCTGGAGCAGGGCGGTGCGCATGCGTGATCCTCACCGGAAAAAGGGGGGTTCGGGGGGCATCGAGAAGCCAGTTAGACGGTACGGTCGGCGCGCTCACCCGGACAAGAAGCACCCGTTGCGCGCCGGTGCGCGGTTCGTTGCGTCGACGTGGCACCGGGCGGCGATTCGTTGCGCCCGCCAGGGATGCACGCGCGTAGAAAGCGGCTACAGCTCGCGAAGGCGGCGCACGATCTCCCGCAGCAGTTCGGGGTCGGCGGCGTCGTGGACCGGGAGGCGGCGGGGCGCGTCGATGCGGATCAGGCCCTGTTCGGCGAGGTCACCGAGGAGGACGCGGACCACGGTGAGCGGCAGGTCGGCGTCGGCCGCCAGCTCGACCACCGGGCGCGGGCCGCGCCGGACATGGCCGAGCAGCTCCGCGCGGGGGTGGTCGACGCCGGGGCCGTCCGGGCCGGGCTCCAGTGCCGTGACCCGTGACATCAGGTCGATGGCGTGCCGCTCCGAGGGCCGGGTGCGGCCGCGGGTGACGGTGTAGGGGCGGACCATCGCCCCGGTGTCCTCCTCGTACCAGTACTCCTCGTCCACCGCCGGTCACGGCGCCGAGCGGGCCGCGGCGTCCAGATGGCGGCCGAGGCGGCGGACGAGGAGGGCCATCTCGTGGGCGAGCTGCCCCACGTCGGTGCGGGCCTCGCACAGCACGGCGAGCCTGCTGCCGTGTCCGGCGGGGGTGATGAAGAGGTAGGCGTCCTCCAGCATGACCATGGTCTGCCGGACCTCGCCGGAGGCGAACCGCTCCCCCGCCGAGTCGGCGAGCCCCTGGAGGCCCGAGCAGACGGCGGACAGATGCTCGATGTCGCGGCGGCGCATGCCGTCGGAGCTGCTGAGCGGCAGCCCGTCGGCGGTGAGGAGCACGGCCTGGCGGACATGTTCGGTGCGCGACACGAGATCGTCGAGCAGCCAGCCCAGGTCGGTGCCGGGCGCGCCCTGGGGCACGGCCGGGTTCTCCGGGTTCAGATCGTCACCGTACATCGTCGGTGTCCGTCCCTTCGTCGGCGTTGACATCGGCGTTGGCGTCGGCGTTGGCGTCGGCGGGAATGCCGTCGCGGCCGTCGCTCAGGCCCCGCTGGAAGGCGGCGAACAGCGCCCGCATCTCCTCGGGGTCGGCCGCGCCGAGCGGGGTGTCGTCGGCGGGCGGCGGGTCGGCGCGGAGTTCCGGGGCGAGGGACGCCTGCCGGGTGCGGGTGGGCAGCGCGGCGGTGCCCGAAGACGCCGGTACCGGTGTCCGCACCGGCCTGCGGGGGCTCGGGTGCGTGGGGGCCGGGCGGCTCGGGGCGGGTTCGACGGTCGCCAGCACTCCGGCCGGGAGCAGCACCGTGGCGGTGGTGCCTCCGTAGGGGGATTCCCCGAGGCTCACCTCGATGCCGTGCCGGGCGGCGAGGCGGCCGACCACGTAGAGGCCGAGCCGGTCGTGCCGGGTGGGGTCGAAGGCGTCGGGGTCGCGCAGGGTGCCCGTCGCCTCTTCGCACTGTCCGGCGTCGAGGCCGAGGCCCCGGTCGTCGACGCGCAGGACGAGGCGGCCGTCCTCGTGCTCGGTGCGCAGGGTGACCTCGGTGTGCGGGGGCGAGAACAGGGTGGCGTTCTCCAGCAGTTCGGCCAGCAGGTGCACCACGTCGGCGACGGCGTCGGCCGCGATCCCGGCCCCCGGCATCGGCGGCACGACCACCCGGGCGTACGCCTCGATCTCGCCGACCGCCGAGGCGACCACGTCCACGACGGGTACGGGTCCGCGCCAGCGGCGGCCGGGTGCGGCGCCGGAGAGGATGATCAGGCTCTCCGCGTGGCGGCGCATCCGGGTGGTGAGGTGGTCGATCCGGAACAGCTCGCGCAGCACGTCCGGGTCGTCGGTGCGGCGCTCCAGAGTGTCGACGAGCTTCAACTGCCGGTGCACGAGTGCCTGGTTGCGGCGGGCGATGTTGAGCAGCACCGCGGACAGCCCCCGGCGCAGGGTGGCCTGGTGGACGGCGGCCTCGACGGCGGCCAGCCGGGCGGTGTTGAAGGAGCGGCCGACCTGGCCGATCTCGTCGTCGCCCACCTCGTCGGCGGTCAGCGGCGGGGCCTCGGCGACCGCGTCGACCCGCTCCCCCGCGCTCAGGCGCCGCATCACGTCGGGGAGTTGACGGCTGCTGAGCAGGTCGGCCGCGTCGCGCAGGTTCTCCAGTCGGCGGGAGACGCGCCGGGCGCCGCGTACCGCGAGCCACAGGGAGAGGGCCGCCGCGGCCAGCCCGACCGCGCCGACGACGGCGGCCTTGGTCAACTCCCGGTAGGCGAAGGCGCGTCCGCGTGCGGCGGAGTGCTCGGCGGCGCTGGAGCACAGCCGCATGTAGCTGTGCACGGCCCGGTCCGCGACCGACCGCCAGGTGCCCGCGGCGACGGCCTGGTCCGCGCCGCCGACCCCGGCTGCGAGCAGCGCGTCCTCGGCACGTTCCAGCGCCCGGTGCGGTGCGCCGTCGCGGAACCTCTCGTACAAGGCGTAGGAGTCGGCGGGCAGGTCGGGGGCGTAGGTCCGCTCGAAGAGACGGCGGTCCTCGATGGCGGCGGTGAGCAGGGCGTACTGCGGTGCGGTCAGGGTGCCCGCGGCCCGTGCCCCGGCGACCAGGGCGTCCTCGCGGGAGACGAACTCCCGTACCCGCACCAGCTCGATGACGGTCTGGGACTCGCGGGCGAGCTGTCCGGCCTGGAGGGCGGTGAGCGCGGACTCGACGGCGAAGCCGGGTTCGACCAGGGCGTCGTACCGGGTGACGGCCTGGTCCCAGCCGATCCGCCGGGACAGTACGTCGCGGCGCAGCGCCTCCAGCTTCGTGGTGGCGATGGCCATGGTGTCCAGGGCCCGGCGCTGGCGGGCGGTGAGCCGGTCCCGGTCGCCGCTCGCCATGGCCCGCCGCATGGCGGTGACCGCGCGGTCGGTGCGGCGCTGCTGGGCGAGGAGGGCGGCCCCCGGTTCGCTCGCGCGCGGGTCGCCGAGGTGGGCGGCGGACATGCGGCGCTCGATCTGGATCTGCCCGATCGCGGTGTCCACGGGGGTGCCGTAGTCCTCGTAGACCCCCTGGAGCCGGATCAGGGCCCGTAACTCACCGGTGACGGAGACCATCGCGAAGCTCCAGAGCACGGTCAGGGCGAGGGCCGGGGCCAAGGCGAGGGCGATGATGCGGGCGCGGACGGTATGGGGACGCCAGACGGGCCGACGCATGCATCACCTGCCGGTTACCAGTCGGTAGAGAGTGCCGGACAACCTACGGGATCGCTCCAGGGAGCGCAATGGTTACCGTAGGTAGCCCGGCCTCGGCGGCAGGCCCCGCGATCAGCCCGGCGCGCCCGACGAGAAGCGCCGCAGCAACGGCGACAGCACCAGCACCGACTTGGTCCGCTCCACGAAGGGTTCCCCGGCGATGCGCTCCAGGACCCGTTCGAAGTGCCGCATGTCGGAGGCGAAGACCTGGGCGATGGCGTCCGCGTCCCCGGTGACGGTGGAGGCGGCCACCACCTCCTGATACCGCTCCAGACCGCGCAGGATGGTCTCCGGCGAGGTGTTGCTGCGGCAGTAGATCTCGATGTACCCCTCCGTCTCCCAGCCGAGGGCCGCCGGGTCCACCCGGACGGTGAACCCGGTGATGGCTCCGGTGGCCCGCAGCCGGTCCACCCGCCGCTTCACGGCGGGTGCGGACAGGCCGACCAGCTGCCCGATGTCCGCGTAGGAGCGGCGGGCGTCCTCGGCGAGGGCGTGCACGATGCGTTCGTCGAGATCGTTCAGCACAGGGGGTGGTTCACTTCGTCGGTACGGTCACTTCTCCTACGAAGTAGAACACGAGCCCCGCCCGTCCCCGCACCAGGAGCGCGCAGGTCGCGGGCGGGTGCGGGGTCAGCTCCAGCTGGCGTGCAGCGGCATGCCCTCGGCGTACCCGGCCGCGCTCTGGATGCCGACGATGGCCTTCTCGGTGAACTCCTCCAGCGAACCGGCGCCCGCGTAGGTGCAGGAGGAGCGGACGCCCGCGATGATCGAGTCCACCAGGTCCTCCACGCCCGGCCGGGCCGGGTCGAGGAACATCCGGGAGGTGGAGATGCCCTCCTCGAAGAGCCCCTTGCGGGCGCGGTCGTACGACGACTCCTCGGAGGTGCGGTTGCGCACCGCGCGGGCCGACGCCATGCCGAACGACTCCTTGTACAGGCGGCCGTTGGCATCCTGCTGGAGGTCGCCGGGCGACTCGTAGGTGCCCGCGAACCAGGAGCCGACCATGACGTTGGAGGCACCGGCCGCGAGGGCCATGGCCACGTCGCGCGGGTGGCGGACGCCGCCGTCGGCCCACACGTGCTTGCCGTACTTCTTCGCCTCGGCCGCGCACTCCAGCACGGCGGAGAACTGCGGGCGGCCCACGCCGGTCATCATCCGGGTGGTGCACATGGCGCCCGGTCCGACACCGACCTTGATGATGTCGGCGCCCGCCTCGATCAGATCGCGGACGCCCTCGGCGGACACGATGTTGCCCGCGACGATCGGCACCTGCGGGTCGAGCGCGCGCACGGTGCGGACCGCGCTGATCATCGACTCCTGGTGGCCGTGCGCGGTGTCGATGACGAGGGTGTCAACGCCCGCGTCGAGCAGCTGCTTGGCCTTGCCCGCCACGTCGCCGTTGATGCCCACGGCGGCCGCGACGCGCAGCTTGCCGTCGGCGTCCACGGCCGGGGTGTAGAGGGTGGCGCGCAGGGCGCCCTTGCGGGTGAGGATGCCCGCGAGGCGGCCCTCGGCGTCGACGGCCGGGGCATAGCGGCGGTTGGCCGCGTCCAGGGTGTTGAACGCCTTGCGCGGGTCGATGTCGGCGTCGAGCAGCAACAGGTCGCGGGACATGACCACTTCGAGCTGGGTGAAGCGGTCGACCCCGCTGAGGTCCTGGTCGGTGACGACACCGACGGGACGGTATTCGGCGTCCACGACGACCCCGGCGTTGTGCGCCCGCTTGGGCAGCAGGGCCAGCGCGTCGGCGACGGTCTGGTGCGGGGACAGCACGATCGGGGTGTCCAGCACGAGGTGACGGCTCTTGACCCAGGTGACGACCTCGGTGACGACGTCGATGGGAATGTCCTGCGGGATGACCACCAGGCCACCGCGCCGGGCCATGGTCTCCGCCATCCGGCGGCCCGCGATGGCGGTCATGTTGGCGACGACCAGCGGGATGGTGGTGCCGGTGCCGTCGGGAGAGCCGAGGTCCACCGCCTGCCGCGAGCCGACCGCGGAACGGCTCGGCACCATGAAGACGTCGTCGTACGTCAGGTCGTAGGCGGGCTGGATGTCATTGAGGAAACGCACGTGCCGCACATCCCGGTCGATCAGAGGTGACCCCCTGACGGGTGCGCCAGGGGGAAAGAGCACGTACCTCATTGTCCCATGCCAGGGGCCTGATCATGCCCCCGCTGAACCTCCAGGGACACCGGGTCACAGCTCGGAGGTTCCTCCAAGGGCGAGCATCACGTCGAGGAACGAGGTGCGGTCGACCGCCTCGGAGAACACGTCCCGCGCGATGCGCCACTCCTGCCCGTTCAGCTCGGCGAACGGCTCCCAGTTCCGTACGACGACCAGCAGCCCGCGCTCGATGGCGGCCGGGGGCCAGACGGTGGTGTCGGAGAGGGAGTCCAGCAGGGCGTCCCAGTTGCGGCCGAACCAGTCGGGCAGGTTCAGCACGGTCACGACCTGGTCCATCAGTCCGGCCTTGTCGCGGACCCCCTTGAGGTCGAGGGTGACCGCGACCCGGTCGACAAGGTCTTCACTCATCTCAGCACCGCCCGGAACGAGTTGTAATGATCATCGGTGTAGTAGAACTCCCCGCCGTCCCCGGTGATCATGCGCCGGGCACCCCGGCTCCCGACGCCCGGGGTGGGCACGGTGTACTCGTGGTAGTAGCCGCGCGGGTGCCCCGGCAGATGGCCCTCGAAGTTCCCGAAGACGATCCCGTCCCGTGCGTACGGGTAGGGGCCGCCCTGGTCGATGAGGGCGAGGGTCCGCCGGGCCTCGGCGGGCAGCCGGGACTCCGGGACGGTGGCCATGCCCTTGGCCCAGGCCGGGGCCGAGGCGGCGGGACCGGACTTCTGGGAGGCGGCCGGGGACTCGGTGGCCGTGTCCGTACCGGCGCAGCCGGCCAGCAGGACACCGAGGACGGCGAGCACACCGGCGAACAGGCGTGCCCGGCCGCTGTATCTCTGGAGGATCTGGGGGACGAACCGCGACAGCATGCCGCAGATGCTGCCACGGCGCGCCCGCCGTGGCAGCGTTCCGCCGGATTTCGGGCGGCCGGTCCTCAGACCCCGTCGGGGTCGGCGCGGCTGAGCGCGGCCTTCGGTGTGGGGCCCGCGGTGAGCAGGTAGTCCGCGGCCGAGGTGTCCGTCACCAGGCTGGTGACCAGCCCGGAGCGCAGCACCGCGTCGATCGCCGGGCCCTTGCGCTGGCCGCCCGCGATGGCCACGACCTCCGGGATACGGCGCAGCTGGTCGGTCTTGACCGTGATGCACCGCTCCCCCAGATCGCGTCCGATACGGCGGCCGTCGGCGTCGAAGAGGTGCGCGGACATCTCGGCGGCGACACCGAGCGAGGCGTAGTGCGCGCGCTCCTCGTCGCTGAGCATGTCGTGCACCGTGGAGATGCCCGGTTCCCAGGAGCCGATGGAGACGCAGGCGACCGTGACCTTGTCGAAGTACTCGAAGGCGCGGGCGATCCCGGTCTGGTTGCGCAGGGCGGCGGCGGTGGCCTCGTCCGGCAGCAGCATCGGCGCGTAGATGGGGTGGGCGTCGCCGCCGGACACCTGGGCGGCGCGGCGGACGGCCTCGACGGAGCCGCGCTCGGCGGTCCCGGCGTCGTACACGCCCGTCAGCTGCACCACCGTGCACGGCGGCAGCCGGTCGAGCGCGGCCGCCATGTGGATCGTGGAGCGGCCCCAGGCGAGGCCGAGGACAGCGCCCTCGTCGACGAGTTCACCGAGCAGGTCGGCGGCGACCTCGCCCAGGTTCTCCGGGTCGGGGGTCTCCTCGGCGTCGGCCGGGGACTCGACCACGACGGCGTGTCTGAGGCCGTACCGGGCGCGGAGCGCGTCCGAGCGCTCGGCGTCCAGCTCGGCCGGGACGCGGATCTCGATGCGTACGAGATCCCGTTCGAGGGCGGTCTCCAGGACCCGGGCCACCTTGAAGCGGCTGACGCCGAACTCCTCCGCGATCTGGATCTTGGACTTGCCCTCCAGGTAGAAGCGGCGGGCCATGGCCGCCGCCTGCACCAGCTCAGCGGGCCCCATCCGCATGGCTGACCGGCCCGCCGACATACCCGACACGGCGATCTCCTCACTGCTGTTCACACTCTGGATTCGCCGTTCATCCTCGCAGATCCGGCGCCGTCAATCCGCCCTGATGGGTGGCCTTCTCTCAACCGTTCACTTGCGTGTGGCTCAGTGGCCGCACGCCCAGGACGAATCGGCGATCGCCCGGTCCGCCTGCGCGCGCAGCACACGGACCGCCTCGGCCGGGTCCTGGGCGCCGTACACGGCCGATCCGGCGACGAAGACGTCCGCTCCGGCCTCCGCGCAGCGCTCGATCGTCTCGGCCGAGACACCGCCGTCGACCTGCAGCCACATCTGGAGACCGTGCTTGGCGATCAGGTCGCGGGTACGGCGGATCTTGGGCAGCGTGATGTCGAGGAACGCCTGCCCGCCGAAGCCCGGCTCGACCGTCATGATCAGCAGCATGTCCAGCTCGGGGAGGATGTCCTCGTACGACTCGATCGGCGTCGCGGGCTTCAGGGCCATGGCGGCGCGGGCCCCCTTGGCGCGGATCTCACGGGCGAGCCGGATGGGGGCGTGCGCCGCCTCGACATGGAAGGTCACCGAGGAGGCGCCCGCCTCCACGTACTGCGGGGCCCAGCGGTCGGGGTCCTCGATCATCAGGTGGCAGTCCAGCGGGATGTCCGTGGCGCGGGCCAGGGACTCCACGACCGGGGTGCCGAGCGTGAGGTTCGGGACGAAGTGGTTGTCCATGACGTCGACGTGGAGGTAGTCGGCGCCCTCGACCGCCTTCGCCTCGTCGGCGAGGCGGGCGAAGTCTGCGGACAGGATGCTGGGGTTGATCTGCGCGGCCATGGACCAAGCCTGCCATGCCCCTCCGGGGGGTGCGGGGTCAGGTCCTGGGTGGTGGGGGGCGGTTGTTCGGGTGCGGGCCCGGTGGGGGTTGTTCGCGCAGTTCCCCGCGCCCCTGGGTCGGCTGCCCTCAGCGGGGTTTCAGACGTGCCCCAAGTCCTTCACGCCGTGCGGCGGATCAGGGCCAGGTACATCGCGTCCGTGCCGTGGAGGTGGGGCCAGAGTTGGATGTCGGGGCCTTCGCCGAGGTCGGGGACGCCGGGGAGGAGGGGGCGGGCGTCGATCAGTTCGGTGTCGGGGTGTTGCTTCAGGAGGTCGGCGACCACCGCGCGGGTTTCGGCGAGGTGGGGGGAGCAGGTGGCGTAGCCGACGACTCCGCCTACGCGGACCGAGTCCAGGGCGGTGCGGAGGAGGGCGCGCTGGAGCGGGGCGAAGTTGTCCAGGTCCTCGGGGCGGCGGCGCCAGCGGGCCTCCGGGCGGCGGCGGAGGGCGCCGAGGCCGGTGCAGGGGACGTCCATCAGGACGCGGTCGAAGGTGCCGGAGCGCCACGGCGGGCGGGTGCCGTCGGCGGTGATCACCTGGTAGGGGCCGGGGTTGCCCGCCAGCGCCTTGGCGACCAGGCCCGCGCGGTGCGGCTGCTTCTCGGAGGCGAGGAGGGTAGCACCGCGTTCGGCGGCGAGGGCGGCCAGCAGCGCGGCCTTGCCGCCGGGACCGGCACAGCCGTCGAGCCACTTCTCGTCGGAGCCGTCCAAGGGCGCGTTGGCGAGGGCGAGGGCGACCAGCTGGCTGCCCTCGTCCTGCACACCGGCCCGTCCCTCGCGCACGGCCGCCACCGCGCCCGGCTCGCCGCCCTCGGTGAGCCGCACCGCGTACGGCGACCAGTCACCGGCCACGGCGGCGTCCTCGGTCAGCAGTTCCTCGGCGGTGGCCCGGCCGGGCCGCGCGACGAGGGTGACCTCGGGCCGCTCGTTGTCCGCCGCGAGCAGCTCCTCGATGCCCGCGCGGCCGCCGCCGAGGGAGTCCCACAGCGCGGAGACGACCCAGCGGGGGTGGGAGTGGACGACGGCGAGATGGTCCTCGGGGTCCTCGTCGTAGGGCGGCGCGACCAGTTCCAGCCAGCCGTCCAGGTCGTGCTGGGCGATCTTGCGCAGCACGGCGTTGACGAACTTGGCCCGCCCGTCGCCCAGCACCACGCGGGCCAGCTCGACCGAGGCCGACACGGCGGCGTGGGTGGGGATGCGCGTCCCGAGCAGCTGGTGGGCACCCAGGCTCAGCACGTCGAGCACCGGCGGGTCCACCTCGCGCAGCGGCCGGTCGACACACCGGGCGATGATCGCGTCGTACGTGCCCTGACGGCGCAGCGTGCCGTAGACCAGCTCGGTGGCGAGGGCGGCGTCCCGTGCGTCGAAGTCGCCGTTCTCCCGCGCCTTGCGCAGCAGCGGGGGCAGCACGAGGTTGGCGTAGGCGTCCCGTTCGTCCACCGCGCGCAGCGCGTCGAAGGCGAGGACGCGGACGGGGTCCTTCTGGGGGCGCCGGTAGGGCTTGGCGGGCCGCTGCGGCCGACGGGACTGCTCGCTCACGAAAGGTGCTCCGGATGTGCTTCAGGGGGGTGCGATCACCAGCGTACGTCGGCGGACCGTCACCCCCCACTCGCGGGGTGTCAGCCGCCGACCGTCTCGCCCTCGCCGATCCGGGCGCCGCGCGCCCAGTCGGCGGCCCGCATCGGCTTCTTGCCCTGGGCCTGCACCCACAGCAGTTCGACGGCGTACGAGCCGGTGCCCACATGCACGCTGTTCTTGCCGACGGCGAGCTGTCCCGGCGCCAGGTCGGTCCGCTCGGGCACGGGCGTGACCTGGACCAGCTTGAGCCGCTCGCCCCGGAACACGGTCCACGCGCCGGGGGCGGGCGTGCAGCCGCGCACCACCCGGTCGACGCGCAGCGCGGGTGCCGTCCAGTCGACCTTGGCGTCCTCGACCGTGATCTTCGGCGCGAGGGTGATGCCCTCGGCGGGCTGCGGTACGGCCTTCAGGGTGCCGTCCGCGATGCCGTCCATGGTGGCCGCGAGCAGCCCGGACCCGGCGAAGGCGAGCCGGGTGAGCAGGTCGCCGCTGGTGTCGGTGGGGCGGATCTCCTCGGTGACGGTGCCGTAGACCGGGCCGGAGTCCAGGCCCTCCTCGATGAGGAAGGTGGCGGCGCCGGTGATCTCGTCGCCCGACATGATCGAGTGCTGCACGGGCGCGGCCCCGCGCCAGGCGGGCAGCAGCGAGAAGTGCAGGTTGACCCAGCCGTGGGCGGGGATGTCGAGGGCGACGCGGGGCAGCAGGGCGCCGTAGGCGACGACCGGGCAGCAGTCCGGGCCGATCTCCTTCAGCCGCTCCAGGAACGCCGGGTCGCGGGGGCTGACCGGCTTCAGCACCTCGATCCCGGCCTCCTCGGCCCGCTCGGCCACGGGCGAGGCGACCAGCCTGCGGCCCCGCCCGGCGGGCGCGTCGGGCCGCGTGACGACGGCGGCCACCTCGTGCCGCCCGGAGGCGATCAGAGCGTCCAGGGCGGGAACGGCGACCTCGGGGGTACCGGCGAAGACGAGCTTCATGGGCGGGATCGAGCCTCTCGATCGACGGCGGACGGGCAGCGGACAAGTCTATGACCGGTGGCAGACCCCGGCGTACAAACACACTCCGCACGCCCCCACCCCGTGACCAGCGGAGCGTCCACGCGTTGGTCAAAAGAGAGTTGACCAACGCCCACCCTTTCAACGCCGGTTCGAGAGGCTTGTTCATGGCCGACCACGCAACCCACGACGCCCAGGCCCGTGCCAGCCTGCACTTGCTGGTGCGGGACATCGAGCGGGTCCGCCGGCAGGTGGACGCACTGCGCACCCTCACCGCCCAGCTCGGCAACGTCTACCGCCCCCGCCGCTCCGGCCCGTCCACCGGCTTCGTCGTCTACGGACGCGCCCCCGCCCCGACGGTCCGCCTCGCCCAGGAACTCCGGGACAGCGTCGAGACCCTGGTGACGGCGGCCGTCGACTTCGACCGCTCGCTCGGCTTCTCGTGGGACGCGGTGGGTTCCGCGCTCGGCGTCACCAAGCAGGCCGTGCACCGCCGTTACGGCGCCCGCCGGGCCGCCGCCCAGGCCGCGGCCGAGGCCGAGCGGGGCACCGAGCCCTCGGGCACCCGCACCATCAACACCGGCATGCCGACCGTCCCGGCGGCCCGCTCCATGCCGACCCAGCCGACCGCGGGCAGCTCCACCCTGCGCGACGACCCGCGGCCGCCCGCCGTCCCCGGCCCGCGCAGCAGCGGCTGACCCGTCTCACCCCGCGCCCTCCCGGCACCGACCGGGAGGGCGTTCGTACGCCCGCCCGCACGACCATGCCCCGTCTACCAGGACCTCAGCCGATGTCTGGCGGATCGACCCGCACCCGTACCGGCTCCGCGCTCCCGCGGGCCATCCGGGCCGCCTGGGCCGTCTTGAGGGCGGCGGCCAGCGCGGCGCCGCTGCCGGGCGGCACCCGGATCAGCGCCCGTTCCCACTGCTCCCCCGGCGGTGGCGCGCCGGGCCTGCGCGGGCGGCCGGGCAGGGTCGGGGGCAGCGGCACCGGGCCCAGCACCTCGGCGTCCGGGGGCGACTCGACGGCGGCGAGGAACTCGGCGACCGCCTCGGGCGTCCCGGAAACGGCCGCCATCCGCGACACCGGGGGAAAGCCCAGCTCGGCCCGCTCGGCCAGCTCACGCACCGCGAACCCGACGGGGTCCCACCGCACCAGCGCCTGCACGGGCCGCAGGGTCGGTTCGGCCACGACCACCACGGTCCCCCGCTCCCCCTGCGGCCGGACCAGTGCCGCCGCTCCGATCCACCGGCGCAGCGCGTCCTCGCCGGAGCGCAGGTCGGGACGGCCGAGCATGGCCCAGCCGTCGAGCAGCAGCGCGGCCGCGTAGCCGCCCTCGGCGACCGGCTCGGCGCCCGGTGTGCTGACGACCAGCGCGGGCGCGTCCGGCACGGTGTCGAGGACATGCTCACGGCCGGAGGTGCGTACGGGGACGGCGGGGAAGGCGCGCCCCAGTTCCTCGGCGGTGCGGCGCGCGCCGACGACCTGGGCGCGCAGCCGGAAGCCGCCGCACTCGGGGCAGTGCCAGGAGTGCTCCTCACGCCCGCACCACTCGCAGCGCAGCGCCCCGGCGTCCTGTGCCTGGAGCGGTCCGGCGCAGTGCGCGCACCGGGCGGGCGCCCGGCACTGGGCGCAGGCCAGGCGGGGCACGTAGCCGCGCCGGGGCACCTGCACCAGCACCGGGCCGGTCTTCAGCCCCTCCCGGACGGCCTGCCAGGCGAGGCTGGGCAGGCGGGCGGCGCGGGCGGCCTCGTCGCGGGCGAGGTCGGTGTCCCCGACGGTGCGTACCAGCGGGGCGGTGCGGCGGACCTGGTCGCGTCCGGCGGTCAGGGGCCGCGCCCAGCCGCTCTCGACGAGCTGGGCGGCCTCCACCGTGCAGCTCCAACCGCCCACCAGAAAGGCGCACTTGTCGAGGGAGGCGCGCAGCAGCAGGACGTCGCGGGCGTGCGGCTGGGGGGCGTGCTGTTCGCTGTGGCTGTCGTCGCCGTCGTCCCAGATGGCCACGAGGCCGAGGTCCTGGACGGGCGCGAACATGGCGGCGCGGGTGCCGACGACGGCCCGTACCGAGCCACGCCGTACGGCGAGCCACTGCGCGTACCGCTTCTCGGGTCCGGCGTCGGCGGTGAGCAGCGCGTGGCGGCCCTTGCCGAGCAGCTCGGTCAGCGCGGCGTCCACCCGCGCGGCGGTGCGCCCGTCGGGGACGACGACCAGCGCGCCGCGGCCCGAGGCGAGGGTGGCGGCGACGGCGCGGGCGATCTCCTCGCTCCACTCGGGTCCTGGCAGCGCGTTCCACACCGCGCGGGGTGAACCGCCGGACGCCAGGGCGTCGAGGAAGGCGGGACCGTGCTCGTAGCGGGTCCAGGTGCCCGCCTCCGGGGCGGGGGGCGCGGGGAGGGGCTCGGGGGAGGCGCGCTTCTCCGCGCGGGCGCTGCGCGGCGGTACGGCCAGTTGCAGCACGTCGGCGAGGCTGCCCGCGTACCGGTCGGCGACGGCGCGGGCGAGTCCGAGGAGTTCCTCGCCGAGCACCGGCTCCGGGGAGACGACCTGGGCGAGGGCGGCGAGCGGACCCGAGTAGTCGGACTCGTCACGCCGCTCGATCAGGAAGCCGTCGATCAGGCCGCCGCCCTCGCGGCGCCCGTCCCGCACCCGGTGCCGCCCGGCACCGAACCGCACCCGGACCCGCACGCCGGGCTGCGCCTCGGCGTCCAGCTCCTCGGGCACCGCGTAGTCGAAGTACCGGTCGAGATGGAGCACGCCCTTGTCGACGAGCACCCGGGCCACGGGCCGGTCCTTGGCGAGCGCGGCCCCGCGCCAGGTGCGCGGCTTGGCGCGCGGTACGTCGGCGCCGCGCACGCTCTCCCGGATGAGCGCGAGCTGCTCCGGCGGCGGCCCCTCGGCCCCGCCGTCCCCCGACCCGTTCTCGCTGCTCACGCTTGCATTCTTCCAAAGACCACTGACAGCGCCGTCCGCCGAGGTACCCGGAGCACGCCGAAGCCCGGCGTCCCCGAAGGGAGGCCGGGCCTCGGTTCACATGGTGCGGATCAGACGCCCGCGGCCTTGCGCAGCGCGTCGACGCGGTCCGTGCGCTCCCAGGTGAAGTCGGGGATCTCCCGGCCGAAGTGGCCGTAGGCCGCCGTCTGGGCATAGATCGGACGCAGCAGGTCGAGGTCGCGGATGATCGCGGCCGGGCGGAGGTCGAAGACCTCGTCGATGGCCTTCTCGATCTTCTCGGGCTCGATCTTGGCGGTGCCGAAGGTCTCCACGAAGAGACCGACCGGCTCGGCCTTGCCGATCGCGTACGCGACCTGGACCTCGCAGCGCGAGGCGAGGCCCGCCGCCACGACGTTCTTGGCGACCCAGCGCATCGCGTAGGCGGCCGAGCGGTCGACCTTGGACGGGTCCTTGCCCGAGAAGGCGCCGCCACCGTGGCGGGCCATGCCGCCGTACGTGTCGATGATGATCTTGCGGCCGGTCAGACCCGCGTCACCCATCGGGCCGCCGATCTCGAAGCGGCCGGTGGGGTTGACCAGCAGGCGGTAGCCCTCGGTGTCGATCTTGATGCCCTCGTCCAGCAGGGCCTTCAGCTCGGGCTCGACCACGAACTCGCGGATGTCGGGCGCGAGCAGCGACTCGAGGTCGATGTCGGAGGCGTGCTGGGAGGAGACCACGACGGTGTCGAGACGGACGGCCTTGTCGCCGTCGTACTCGATGGTGACCTGGGTCTTGCCGTCGGGGCGCAGGTACGGGATGGTGCCGTTCTTGCGGACCTCGGAGAGGCGCTTGGACAGGCGGTGCGCCAGGAAGATCGGCAGCGGCATCAGCGTCGGCGTCTCGTCCGAGGCGTAACCGAACATCAGGCCCTGGTCGCCCGCGCCCTGCTTGTCCAGCTCGTCCTCATCGCCCTCGACCCGGGACTCGTACGCCGTGTCGACGCCCTGCGCGATGTCCGGGGACTGCGCGCCGATGGACACCGAGACGCCGCAGGAGGCGCCGTCGAAGCCCTTCTTGGAGGAGTCGTAGCCGATCTCCAGGATCTTCTCGCGCACCAGCTGGGCGATGGGCGCGTAAGCCTTGGTCGTGACCTCTCCGGCCACGTGCACCAGGCCGGTGGTGATCAGCGTCTCGACGGCGACGCGGGACGAGGGGTCCTCGCGGAGCAGCGCGTCGAGAATGGTGTCGCTGATCTGGTCAGCGATCTTGTCGGGGTGACCTTCGGTCACGGACTCCGAGGTGAACAGGCGACGGGACACAACGCTCCCTGGGGTTGCAGCGGCTGCTGTCTGATCATTGAAGGACCACGTCGGGAGCTGCGCCCAACGTCGTCCGTGAACAGTTTATCGGTCGCACCTGCCCGCAAGGCCACCCGTTCTCGCCCAGCGAGAACGCTGTGACCTGCGGCACAGGCATTCTGCCCGCAGGCGCGCGGCGTTGGCCAGAGCCGCCACGCGCCATCACGGTGTGAAAAAAAGACTCCGGGTGGCCGAAAACGACCGTCCCGTACGGCCCAGCGGGATCAGCCCAGCCGGGCCGCCACCAGGTCCCAGACGGTGTCGGCGAGAGCTTCCTTCGGTCCGTGCGGGACGGCCGTCTCGGTACGGTCGGCGCCGAGGACCACCGCCTCGTTGTCCGCCGAGCCGAAGGTCCTGCGCTCCCCCACCTCGTTCACCACGAGCAGATCGCAGCCCTTGCGGGCCAGCTTGGCGCGGCCGTTGGCGAGCACGTCGTCGGTCTCGGCGGCGAAGCCGACGACGACCTGGCCGGGACGGGCGCGCTCGGCGGCGACCTCCGCGAGCACGTCCGGGTTGCGCACCAGGGCGACCGGTTCGGGTTCCTGGCCGTCCTTCTTCTTGATCTTCCCGCTCGCGTAGACGGCCGGGCGGAAGTCGGCGACGGCGGCGGCCATGACCACCGCGTCGGCGTCGGCCGCGGCCTTGAGCACCGCCTCGCGCAGCTGCACGGCGGTGCCGACGCGCACGATGTCCACGCCCGCCGGGTCGGGCAGCTCGGCGTTGGCCGAGACCAATGTCACGCGGGCCCCGCGCGCGGCGGCGGTCCGGGCGAGGGCGTACCCCTGCTTGCCGGAGGAGCGGTTGCCGAGGAAGCGCACCGGGTCGAGCGGCTCACGGGTGCCGCCCGCCGAGACCACCACATGGCGCCCGGCGAGGTCGGGCTCGGCAACCCCCCGCGCCAGCACCCGGCGGCACACCTCGAAGATCTCGGCCGGGTCGGGCAGCCGCCCCTTGCCGGTGTCGACACCGGTGAGGCGGCCGACGGCGGGCTCGACGACGACCGCGCCCCGGCGGCGCAGGGTGGCCACGTTCTCCTGGGTGGCGGGGTGCTCCCACATCTCGGTGTGCATCGCCGGGGCGAAGACCACCGGGCAGCGCGCGGTGAGCAGCGTGTTGGTGAGGAGGTCGTCGGCGAGTCCGTGCGCGGCCTTGGCGAGCAGGTCGGCGGTGGCGGGCGCGACGACCACGAGGTCGGCGTGCTGGCCGATGCGGACGTGCGGGACCTCGTGCACGCTGTCCCAGACCTCGGTGGAGACCGGGTTGCCCGACAGCGCGGACCAGGTGGCGGCGCCGACGAAGTGCAGCGCGGAGGCGGTCGGCACCACCCGCACGTCATGGCCCGACTCGGTGAACCGTCTGAGCAGCTCACAGGACTTGTACGCGGCGATGCCACCGCTGACGCCCAGTACGACCTTCGGCTTGTCCACCGTCTGCACTGTCTTTTCCCCGCTCTCCCCGGACGTTCGAGAATCCATGACACCCATGACACACCACAGGCCCGGCAGGGTGACTGCCGGGCCTGTGGATAAGTCAGCCGCGATCTGAAAGTACGACCGCGACCGGAAGGAACTACTGGGCCGGGCCCTCGATGGCCTCGGAGGTCAGCAGACCGGCGTTGATCTCCCGCAGGGAGATCGACAGCGGCTTCTCGTGGACGTGGGTGTCGACGAGCGGACCGACGTACTCGAGGAGACCCTCACCGAGCTGCGAGTAGTACGCGTTGATCTGACGGGCGCGCTTGGCCGCGTAGATCACCAGGCTGTACTTCGAGTCGGTGGCCTCGAGGAGCTCGTCGATCGGAGGGTTGATGATGCCCTCGGGCGCGGTGATGGAAGAGGACACGCTCTGCCTTCCGATGGGTGGGAAAGAATCAGTCGGTGTGCATCGCCGTGACCGATGGGTCCGATGGAGGGACGGCGGTCACGATCACACAACGTCCATCAAGGCTAGCAGCTCCCCGGCCACGTCCTCGACGGAGGTGTTGACCAGGGTCACGTCGAACTCGGGCTCGGCCGCCAGTTCCGTCCTGGCCGCCTCCAGCCGACGCTCGATGACCTCGGGCGACTCGGTGCCGCGACCGGTGAGCCTGCGCACCAGCTCCTCCCAGGAGGGCGGGGCCAGGAACACCAGCTGGGCGTCGGACATCGACTCGCGGACCTGCCGGGCGCCCTGGAGGTCGATCTCCAGCAGCACCGGCTCGCCCTTCTCCAGCCGCTCCAGCACGGCCGCGCGGGGCGTGCCGTAGCGATTGCCGGCGAACTCGGCCCACTCCAGCAGCTCGCCGTTGGCGATCAGCTTGTCCATCTCCTCGTCACTGACGAAGAAGTAGTGGACACCATGCTGCTCGCCGGGGCGCGGCTTGCGGGTGGTCGCGGACACCGACAGCCAGACGTCGGGGTGTGCTTTGCGCATATGGGCGACGACCGTGCTCTTGCCGACCCCGGAGGGGCCGGAGAGCACGGTCAGCCGCGGACGTGCGTCCGGGGGTACGGGGGACGTCCCCCGGAATGTTCCAGCCATGCAGCGATTATTCCAGCAATCCCGGAGTGTCCGGGACTCCGGTCCGGGCAGCGCCCGGACTCAGGAGCCGGTGCTGCCGAACTCACGCTCCAGGGAAGCGATCTGGTTGGAACCGAGGCCGCGGACACGGCGGCTCTCGGAGATGCCCAGACGCTCCATGATCTGCTTGGCGCGGACCTTGCCCACGCCCGGCAGGGACTCCAGCAGGGCCGAGACCTTCATCTTGCCGATGACCTCGTTCTCCTGGCCCTGCTTGATGACCTCGTGCAGCGAGGCGCCGGAGTGCTTGAGTCGATTCTTGACCTCGGCCCGCTCCCGGCGAGCCGCGGCGGCCTTTTCGAGCGCGGCTGCGCGCTGTTCAGGGGTAAGGGGCGGAAGAGCCACGCCTACGTCACCTCGGATGTCGAACTGTCGGATACGGACCGGTGAGGAACCTAGTCGCCCCACACCTGGGGAGCGACGAGCAACACGCTCGCCCGCTCTCACTGCTCGGAGACTAGCGGGCAAGTTCGCCGGAGTCAGCGAGAACAGCGGAAAAGTCCTGGTCAGCCTCCGTGAGGTCGGACTTTTCCGGCATACTGCCCATGATTCGGGGATGTATTCGCCTCTCGGACCCCCGGTCGAGGCCGTCCGCCGTGTTCAGGAGCCCGCGACCGCGGCCCGGATCTCGCCCGCGAAGGCCGCGGTGGCCGCCCGCAGCGCCTCGATGTCGGGACCGTGCCGCAGCACACCCCGGCTGACGTTCGGCACCACGTCGCCCACGGCCCGCCCGAACACCGCCGGGAGGTCGGCCGGGGTCGCGCCCTGCGCGCCGACGCCGGGGGCGAGCAGCGGGCCGTTGATGGCGAGGTCGTAGGAGGACAGGTCGCCCACGGTGGCGCCGACGACCGCGCCGAAGGAGCCCAGCGGCTCGGCACCCGCGTTCTCGGCGGCGAGGTGGCCCAGCACGGTCGCGGCGACCGTACGGCCGTCCGCGCGGACCGCGTGCTGCACCTCGGGGCCCTCCGGGTTGGAGGTCAGCGCGAGCACGAACAGCCCGGTGCCGTTCTCCCGGGCCAGCTCGAACGCCGGGGCGAGCGAGCCGAAGCCGAGGTAGGGCGAGACGGTGAGCGCGTCCGAGAACAGCGGGGCGTCCTTGCGCAGGAACGCCTCCGCGTATCCGGCCATGGTGGAGCCGATGTCGCCGCGCTTGGCGTCCATCACGACCAGGGCGCCCGCCGCGCGGGCCTCGGCCACCGTGCGCTCCAGGACGGCGACACCGCGCGAGCCGAACCGCTCGAAGAACGCGCTCTGCGGCTTGATGACGGCGACCCGGTCGGCGATCGCCTCCACGACGGTGCGGCTGAACCGCTCCAGGCCGCCCACGTCGTCGTTCAGGCCCCAGTCGGCGAGCAGCGAGGCGTGCGGGTCGATGCCGACGCACAGCGGGCCGCGCTCGTCCATGGCGCGGCGCAGCCGGGTGCCGAAGGGCTCGCTCATGCGGAGTTCCTCACGTCGGCGCCGACCGCGTCGGCGAGGGTGGCGTAGGAGCTGGCGGCCAGCCGGGCGGCGAGGCCCTGGTGGACGGCGCGGGTCCAGAAGGGGCCCTCGTAGACGAAGGCGCTGTAGCCCTGGACCAGGGTGGCGCCCGCCAGGATGCGCTGCCAGGCGTCCTCGGCGCTCTCCACGCCGCCGACGCCCACCAGGGTGAGGCGGTCGCCCACGCGCGCGTACAGGCGGCGCAGCACCTCCAGCGAGCGTGCCTTCAGCGGGGCGCCGGACAGGCCGCCCGCTTCCTTCACCAGCGAGGGCGCGGAGCGCAGGCCGAGGCCCTCGCGGGCGATGGTGGTGTTGGTGGCGATGATGCCGTCCAGGCCGAGTTCCACGGCGAGGTCGGCGACGGCGTCCACGTCCTCGTCCGCGAGGTCGGGGGCGATCTTCACCAGGAGCGGGACGCGGCGGTCACCGGTGGCGCGGTCGGCGGCCTCGCGCACGGCGCTCAGCAGCGGGCGCAGCGCCTCGGTGGCCTGGAGGTTCCTGAGGCCCGGGGTGTTCGGGGAGGAGACGTTGACCACGAGGTAGTCGGCGTGCGGGGCGAGCCGCTCGGCGGACTTCACGTAGTCGGCGACGGCGTCCGCCTCGGCGACGGCCTTGGTCTTGCCGATGTTGACGCCGACGACCGTGCGGAACGCCGGGCGCCGGGCGGCGAGCCGGGCGGCGACGGCGAGGGAGCCCTCGTTGTTGAAGCCCATGCGGTTGATCAGGGCGCGGTCGGCGACCAGCCGGAACAGCCGCTTCTGGGGGTTGCCGGGCTGGGCCTCGCCGGTGACGGTGCCGATCTCGACGTGGTCGAAGCCGAGCATGGAGAGCCCGTCGATGCCGACGGCGTTCTTGTCGAAGCCCGCGGCGAGTCCGAAGGGGCCGTGCATGCGCAGGCCGAGGGCCTCGGTGCGCAGTTCCTTGTGGCGGGGGGCGAGCACGGCGGCGGCGAAGGTGCGCAGGACGGGGACGCGGGCGAGCAGCCTGATCCAGCGGAAGGCGAGGTGGTGGGCCTGTTCCGGGTCCATCCGTTTGAAGACGAGGTCGAAGAAGAACTTGTACATGGCTGTCCTCATGAAGAGGGGGACACCGTTTCCGGTGTCCCCCTCGGGTGGCTAGTCGCGGGCGGCGTTCAGGTGTTCCGCGTGTTCCTGCAGCGACCGGACGCCCACGTCCCCGCGGCCGAGGGCGTCGATGCCCTGGACGGCGGCGGCGAGCGCCTGGACGGTGGTCAGGCAGGGCACCGAGCGGGCCACGGCCGCCGTACGGATGTCGTAGCCGTCGAGGCGGCCGCCGGTGCCGTAGGGCGTGTTGACGATGAGGTCGACCTCGCCGTCGTGGATGAGCTGGACGATGGTCCGCTCGCCGTCGGGGCCGGTGCCCTCGGACTGCTTGCGCACGACGGTGGCGTTGATGCCGTTGCGCCTCAGGACCTCGGCGGTGCCGGAGGTGGCCAGCAGCTCGAAGCCGTGGGCGACCAACTCGCGGGCCGGGAAGATCATCGAGCGCTTGTCGCGGTTGGCGACCGAGATGAACGCGCGGCCCTTGGTGGGCAGCGGGCCGTACGCGCCCGCCTGCGACTTGGCGTAGGCCGTGCCGAAGACGGAGTCGATGCCCATGACCTCGCCGGTGGAGCGCATCTCCGGGCCGAGCACGGTGTCCACGCCGCGGCCCTGGATGTCCCGGAAGCGGGACCAGGGCATCACGGCCTCCTTGACGGAGATCGGCGCGTCCAGCGGGAGTTCGCCGCCGTCGCCGGTGGCGGGCAGCAGGCCCTCGGCGCGCAGCTCGGCGACGGTCGCGCCGAGCGAGATGCGGGCGGCGGCCTTGGCGAGCGGGACGGCGGTCGCCTTGGAGGTGAAGGGGACCGTGCGCGACGCGCGCGGGTTGGCCTCCAGGACGTAGAGGATGTCGCCCGACATGGCGAACTGGATGTTGATCAGTCCGCGCACGCCGACGCCCTTGGCGATGGCCTCGGTGGAGGCGCGCAGCCGCTTGATGTCGAAGCCGCCGAGGGTGATCGGGGGCAGGGCGCACGCCGAGTCGCCGGAGTGGATACCGGCCTCCTCGATGTGCTCCATGACGCCGCCGAGGTACAGCTCCTCGCCGTCGTAGAGGGCGTCGACGTCGATCTCGATGGCGTCGTCCAGGAAGCGGTCCACGAGGACCGGCCGGGACGGGCTGATCTCGGTGGACTCCTCGATGTACGCGGAGAGGCGCTCCTCCTCGTACACGATCTCCATGCCGCGTCCGCCGAGGACGTAGGAGGGGCGGACCAGGATCGGGTAGCCGATCTCGTCCGCGATGGCCTTGGCCTCGGCGAAGGTGGTGGCGGTGCCGTGCTTGGGCGCGGGCAGCCCGGCCTCGGCGAGGACGCGGCCGAAGGCGCCGCGGTCCTCGGCGGCGTGGATGGCCTCGGGCGGGGTGCCGACGACCGGCACGCCGTTGTCCTTCAGCGCCTGCGCGAGGCCCAGCGGGGTCTGGCCGCCGAGCTGCACGACCACACCGGCGATCGGGCCCGCGAGGGACTCCGCGTGCACGATCTCCAGCACGTC
The DNA here is from genome assembly GCF_044903645.1 of Streptomyces sp. NPDC002176. Classification (NCBI taxonomy): domain Bacteria; kingdom Bacillati; phylum Actinomycetota; class Actinomycetes; order Kitasatosporales; family Streptomycetaceae; genus Streptomyces; species Streptomyces sp. NPDC002176. Next base: position 331,268 of record NZ_JBJDQW010000007.1, on the reverse strand, counting down.
CTCCAGGGTGAGCGGCTCGAAGTAGAGCCGGTCGGAGGTGTCGTAGTCGGTGGAGACGGTCTCCGGGTTGCAGTTGACCATCACGGTCTCGTACCCGGCGTCGGAGAGCGCGAAGGAGGCGTGGACGCAGGAGTAGTCGAACTCGATGCCCTGGCCGATGCGGTTGGGCCCGGAGCCCAGGATGATCACGGCGGGCTTCTCGCGCGGCGCGACCTCGCTCTCCTCGTCGTAGGAGGAGTAGAAGTACGGCGTCTTCGCGGCGAACTCGGCGGCGCAGGTGTCGACCGTCTTGTAGACCGGGCGGATGCCGAGGACGTGCCGGACCTCGCGGACGACGTCCTCGCGCAGGCCCCGGATCTCGGCGATCTGGAGGTCGGAGAAGCCGTGCCGCTTGGCCTCGGTGAGCAGTTCGGCGGTCAGCTCGGGCGCCTCGGCCAGCTCGTCCGCGGTCTCCTTGATCAGGAAGAGCTGGTCCACGAACCAGGGGTCGATCTTCGTGTAATCGAAGATCTCCTCGGGCGTGGCGCCCGCGCGGATCGCCTGCATGACGGTGTTGATCCGGCCGTCGGTGGGGCGTACCGCCTCTTCGAGGAGGGCGGTCTTGTCGCCGGGGTCACCGATGAAGGTGAACTGGCTGCCCTTCTTCTCCAGCGAGCGCAGCGCCTTCTGGAACGCTTCGGTGAAGTTGCGGCCGATGGCCATGGCCTCGCCGACCGACTTCATGGTGGTGGTCAGCGTGGAGTCGGCCTGCGGGAACTTCTCGAAGGCGAACCGGGGGGCCTTGACGACGACGTAGTCGAGCGTGGGCTCGAAGGAGGACGGGGTCTCCTGGGTGATGTCGTTGGGGATCTCGTCCAGGGTGTAGCCGACGGCCAGCTTGGCGGCGATCTTGGCGATCGGGAAGCCGGTGGCCTTGGAGGCGAGCGCGGAGGACCGGGAGACACGCGGGTTCATCTCGATGACGATGACCCGGCCGTCCTCGGGGTTCACCGCGAACTGGATGTTGCAGCCGCCGGTGTCCACGCCGACCTCGCGGATGATCGCGATGCCGACGTCACGCAGGAGCTGGTACTCGCGGTCGGTGAGCGTCATCGAGGGCGCGACGGTGATGGAGTCGCCGGTGTGCACGCCCATCGGGTCGAAGTTCTCGATGGAGCAGACGACCACGACGTTGTCGTTCTTGTCGCGCATCAGCTCCAGCTCGTACTCCTTCCAGCCGAGGATGGACTCCTCCAGGAGCACCTCGGTGGTCGGGGAGAGCGTGAGGCCCTGGCCGGCGATGCGGCGCAGCTCGTCCTCGTCGTGGGCGAAGCCGGAACCGGCGCCGCCCATGGTGAAGGAGGGGCGGACGACGACGGGGTAGCCGCCGAGCGTGTCGACGCCCGCGAGGACGTCGTCCATGGTGTGGCAGATGACCGAGCGGGCGGACTCGCCGTGGCCGGTCTTCTTGCGGACCTCTTCCACGACGCCCTTGAAGAGGTCGCGGTCCTCGCCCTTGTGGATCGCCTCGGGCTTGGCGCCGATCAGCTCGACGCCGTACTTCTCCAGCACACCGCTGTCGTGCAGCGAGATGGCGGTGTTCAGGGCGGTCTGGCCGCCGAGGGTGGGCAGGAGGGCGTCGGGGCGCTCCTTGGCGATGATCTTCTCGACGAACTCGGGGGTGATCGGCTCGACGTAGGTGGCGTCGGCGATCTCCGGGTCGGTCATGATCGTCGCGGGGTTGGAGTTGACGAGGACCACGCGCAGGCCCTCGGCCTTGAGCACGCGGCACGCCTGGGTGCCGGAGTAGTCGAACTCGGCGGCCTGACCGATGACGATCGGACCGGAGCCGATGACCAGGACGGACTGGATATCGGAGCGCTTAGGCACGCTGGCCCTCCCGGACGGTGCTCATCAAAGACGTGAAGCGGTCGAACAGGTAGGCGGCGTCGTGCGGACCGGCCGCCGCCTCGGGGTGGTACTGCACGGAGAAGGCCGGCTGGTCGAGCAGCTGGAGGCCCTCCACCACGTCGTCGTTCAGGCAGACGTGGGAGACCTCGGCGCGGCCGAACTTCGTGTCGCTGACCTGGTCCAGCGGCGCGTCGACGGCGAAGCCGTGGTTGTGCGCGGTGACCTCCACCTTGCCGGTGGTGCGGTCCTGGACCGGCTGGTTGATGCCGCGGTGGCCGTACTTCAGCTTGTAGGTGCCGAAGCCGAGGGCGCGGCCGAGGATCTGGTTGCCGAAGCAGATGCCGAACAGCGGGGTCCTGCGCTCCAGCACGGCGGTCATCAGGGCCACCGGGCCGTCGGCCGTGGCCGGGTCGCCGGGGCCGTTGGAGAAGAACACGCCGTCGGGCTCCACGGCGTAGACGTCCTCGGCCGTGGCGGTCGCCGGGAGCACGTGCACCTCTATGCCGCGCTCGGCCATCCGCTGCGGGGTCATGCCCTTGATGCCGAGGTCGATCGCGGCGACGGTGAACTTCTTCTCGCCGACCGCGGGGACGACGTACGCCTCCTTGGTGGCGACCTCCTCGTAGAGGCTCGCGCCCTTCATGTGCGGCTGGGCCTGGACCCGCTCCACCAGTTCGGCGTCGGGGGCCAGCGTCTCGCCGGAGAAGATCCCGGCGCGCATGGAGCCGCGCTCGCGCAGGTGGCGGGTGAGGGCGCGGGTGTCGATGCCGCTGATGCCGACGACGCCCTGGGCGGTCAGCTCGTCGTCCAGGGAGCGCCGGGAGCGCCAGTTGGACGGCACGCGCGCGGGGTCGCGCACGACGTAGCCGGAGACCCAGATGCGGCCCGACTCGTCGTCCTCGTCGTTCCAGCCGGTGTTGCCGATCTGGGGGGCGGTGGCGACGACGATCTGGCGGTCGTAGGAGGGGTCGGTCAGGGTCTCCTGGTAGCCGGTCATGCCGGTGGAGAACACGGCCTCGCCGAAGGTCTCCCCCACGGCCCCATAGGCGCGGCCGCGGAAGGTGCGGCCGTCCTCCAGGACGAGTACGGCGGGAGTCCTGGCGGCTCCCCTGGTGGAGGTCGTCATCGTGCGCCTTCCGTGTGGTTGGTCATCTGGTTCAGGGTCTCGACCCAGGTGGTGTGTTCGGCGGCGTGGTCGGAGCGGAAGCCGGAGTCGATCAGCTTCTCGCCGTGCGCCCAGGTCACCACGAGCAGTCCGCCCTCGGTGAGGACCTTGCCCGCGATGCCCTTGTCGAGCCGGGCGCCGCGCAGGGCGTCGGCGGGGATGAAGAAGTCGGTGGCGCCGGGGCGCTCGACGGCCAGCCCCGCTTCGGTGAGGGTCAGCTCGGCCCGGCTGCGGGAGCCCAGGCCGTGGGCCACGATCCGGTCCAGCCACTGCCCGGCGGTGGTGGAGCCGTGGTAGCGGCCGCTCATGGTCAGTTTCTCGGGGCCGAGGGTGTCCGGCACCTCGGGGAGTTCGGGCAGGTCGCTCTGGAGGGTGCCGCGCCACTTCCAGCCCTCGCGCATCAGCCAGTAGACGAGGGCGACGAAGAGGGCCAGTCCGACGAGCCAGCCCAGGCGGGCGGCCCAGTCGGTCACCGCGGCCGACTTCTTGTCGTCCGCCAGTGTCGTGGCGAGCGATGCGGCGAGCTGAGTTGCAGGTGTCACGTGAGCTTCCCGTCCATGAGCGTGGCCTTGCCCCGCAGCCAGGTGTGGGTGACACGGCCCGGCAGCTCGCGGCCCTCGTACGGGGTGTTGCGGCTGCGCGAGGCGAAGCGCGCGGGGTCCACCTGTCCACGGTAGGCCGTGTCCACGAGGGTGAGGTTGGCGGGCTCGCCCGCGGCGACGGGGCGGCCGTGGCCGGTGGCATCGCCGATCCGGGCCGGGGTGAAGGACATCCGGTCGGCGACCGCGGCCCAGTCCAGCAGGCCGGTCTCCACCATGGTCTCCTGCACCACGGACAGCGCGGTCTCCAGGCCGACCATGCCCATGGCGGCCGCGGCCCACTCGCAGTCCTTGTCCTCGTGCGGGTGCGGGGCGTGGTCGGTGGCGACGATGTCGATCGTGCCGTCGGCCAGCGCCTCGCGCAGGGCGCGGACATCGCGCTCGGTGCGCAGCGGCGGGTTGACCTTGTAGGCCGGGTTGTAGGTGCGCACCATCTCCTCGGTCAGGAGCAGGTGGTGCGGGCACACCTCGGCGGTGACCTGGATGCCGCGCGACTTGGCCCAGCGGATGATCTCCACCGAGCCTGCCGTGGACAGGTGGCAGATGTGCAGCCGGGAGCCGACGTGCTCGGCGAGCAGCACGTCCCGCGCGATGATCGACTCCTCGGCGACGGCGGGCCAGCCGCCGAGGCCCAGCTCGGCGGAGACGACACCCTCGTTCATCTGGGCGCCCTCGGTGAGCCGGGGCTCCTGGGCGTGCTGGGCGACGACCCCGCCGAACGCCTTCACGTACTCCAGGGCGCGGCGCATGATGACCGCGTCGTCCACGCACTTGCCGTCGTCGGAGAAGACGCTGACCTCGGCGGCCGAGTCGTGCATGGCGCCCAGCTCGGCGAGCTTCTTGCCCTCCAGGCCCACGGTGACGGCGCCGATGGGGCGTACGTCGCAGTAGCCGGACTCCTTGCCGAGCCGCCAGACCTGCTCGACCACGCCCGCGGTGTCGGCGACGGGGAAGGTGTTGGCCATGGCGAAGACGGCGGTGAAGCCGCCGGAGGCGGCGGCGCGGGTGCCGGTGAGCACGGTCTCGGAGTCCTCGCGGCCCGGCTCGCGCAGATGGGTGTGCAGGTCGACCAGGCCCGGCAGCAGCACCTTGCCGTCGGCCTCGATCACCTCCGCGCCCTCGGCGCTCAGCCCGGTGCCGACCGCCGCGATCAGCTCGCCGTCGATCAGCACGTCCTGCGGCTCGCCCCCGAGCACCTTCGCACCACGGATCAGGATCTTGCTCATGGGTCTTACTTCTCCTCGGTACGAAGGTGGGCGGTGGCGGGCTGGGTGGTGGCGGGCTCGTTGCCGCCGAGCAGCAGGTAGAGGACGGCCATGCGGATGGAGACGCCGTTGGCGACCTGCTCCACGACCGTGCAGCGGTCGGAGTCGGCGACCTCGGCGGTGATCTCCATGCCCCGGACCATCGGGCCGGGGTGCATGACGATGGCGTGCTCCGGCAGCCGGGCCATGCGGTCCCCGTCGAGGCCGTAGCGGCGGGAGTACTCGCGCTCGGTGGGGAAGAACGCGGCGTTCATCCGCTCGCGCTGGACGCGGAGCATCATCACCGCGTCGGACTTGGGCAGCGTCGAGTCGAGGTCGTAGGAGACCTCGCAGGGCCAGGTCTCCACGCCCACGGGGAGCAGGGTGGGCGGGGCGACCAGGGTGACGTCGGCGCCGAGGGTGTGCAGCAGGTCCACATTGGAGCGGGCGACCCGGCTGTGCAGGACGTCGCCGACGAGGGTGACGCGCTTGCCCGCGAGGTCCTGGCCGAGCCCGGCGTCGGGGCCGATCAGGCGGCGGCGCATGGTGAAGGCGTCCAGCAGGGCCTGGGTGGGGTGCTGGTGGGTGCCGTCGCCCGCGTTGATGACCGGGGCGTCGATCCAGCCGGAGTTGGCGAGGCGGTAGGGGGCGCCGGAGGCGCTGTGCCGGATGACGACGGCGTCCACGCCCATCGCCTCCAGGGTCTGGGCGGTGTCCTTCAGGGACTCGCCCTTGGAGACGCTGGAGCCCTTGGCCGCGAAGTTGATGACGTCGGCGGAGAGGCGCTTCTCGGCGGCCTCGAAGGAGATCCGGGTGCGGGTCGAGTCCTCGAAGAAGAGGTTGCAGACCGTGCGGCCGCGCAGGGTCGGCAGTTTCTTGATCGGCCGGTCCGCGACCCTGGCCATCTCCTCGGCGGTGTCGAGGATCAGGACGGCGTCGTCGCGGGTGAGGTCGGCGGCCGAGATGAGATGACGCTGCATCTGTCAGGCTCCGTAAGGCAGTTAATACGGGAGGTTTCGGGCGGACCGGGGTGCGTCGGGGCACGCCGAAGCGGCCGGACGCCCGGAAGCGCTACTGGTCGGCAGCCTTGGCACCGAGCAGCACGGTGTCGCGACCGTCCTCCTCGGCGAGCTGGACCTTGACCGTCTCCCGCAGCGACGTGGGGAGGTTCTTGCCGACGTAGTCGGCGCGGATCGGCAGTTCCCGGTGTCCGCGGTCGACGAGGACGGCGAGCTGGACCGCGCGGGGGCGCCCGATGTCGTTCAGGGCGTCGAGGGCGGCCCGGATGGTGCGGCCGGAGAAGAGCACGTCGTCCACGAGCACCACCAGGCGGCCGTCCACGCCGTCACCGGGGATCTCGGTGCGGGCGAGGGCGCGCGGGGGGTGCATGCGCAGGTCGTCGCGGTACATGGTGATGTCGAGCGAGCCGACCGGGATCTTGCGGTCGGTGACCTGCTCCAGCTTGACGGCGAGCCGCTGGGCGAGGAAGACGCCTCGCGTGGGGATGCCGAGGAGCACCACGTCGTCGGCGCCCTTGGCGCGTTCGACGATCTCGTGGGCGATGCGGGTCAGGACGCGGGCGATGTCGGGGCCCTCGAGCACGGGCCGGGCATCGGACGTCAGGGGATTGGCGTGCGAGTCCATACGAAACGGACCTCCTTCTCCGCCTCACGGGACGGACTTTAAAGGACGTCGGATTTGCGCCAACCACCCTAGCAGGTCGCCAGGAGGGCCCGTTCACCCGCTTGGCGCAACCGGCGGCCACTACCACGGAAGAGTCGGTGTGGACCATTCGGCTTGACGCAGGAGAATCACGCTGCGTAACCTCACAGTGAGTTACCAGCCGCGCGGTGGGAACACCTGCCGACCGCGTCTACACAGTGTCCGGGGAGCTATATGTCCAGCGAATACGCCAAACAGCTCGGGGCCAAGCTCCGGGCCATCCGCACCCAGCAGGGCCTTTCCCTCCACGGCGTCGAGGAGAAGTCCCAGGGGCGCTGGAAGGCCGTGGTGGTCGGTTCCTACGAGCGCGGCGACCGTGCCGTGACCGTGCAGCGCCTGGCCGAGCTGGCCGATTTCTACGGCGTTCCGGTGCAGGAGCTGCTGCCGGGCACCACGCCGGGCGGGGCCGCCGAGCCGCCGCCGAAGCTCGTCCTGGACCTGGAGCGGCTCTCCACGGTGCCGGCCGAGAAGGCGGGCCCCCTCCAGCGGTACGCGGCGACGATCCAGTCCCAGCGCGGTGACTACAACGGCAAGGTGCTGTCGATCCGCCAGGACGACCTGCGCACCCTCGCCGTCATCTACGACCAGTCCCCCTCGGTCCTCACCGAGCAGCTGATCAGCTGGGGCGTCCTGGACGCGGACGCGCGCCGCGCGGTGGCCCACGAGGACAACTAGCCGTCGGGCTCAGCAGCAGAAACGTGCCGCCGGGGTGGCAGGGGGAACTCTCCCTGCCACCCCGGCGGCTTCTGTGTGCCTCACAGGACGCCCAAGGGCCCGCAGCAGGCGTGCTGCGGGCCCTTGGGCGTCTTGTCGTACCGGTTACGCCTCGTCCCGGCGCAGGCTGGGCTTGAGCTCCTTGAAGCGGCCCAGGAGGCCATTCACGAAGGCGGGCGACTCGTCCGTCGAGAACTCCTTGGCGAGCTGCACCATCTCGTCGAGGACGACCGCGTCCGGGGTCTCGTCCTCCCAGATCAGCTCGTACGCGCCGAGGCGCAGCAGGTTGCGGTCGACGACCGGCATCCGGTCGAGCGTCCACCCCACCGCGTACTGGGCGATCAGGTCGTCGATACGGCGGGCGCGCTCGGCGTACCCCTCGACGAGCTGCATCGTGTACTCGCTGACGGGCGGCTGCCGGGTGTCGCTCCGGGAGAGCCGGACCCAGTCGGCGAGGACCGTGATGACGTCGGTGCCGCGCTGGTCACCCTCGAAGAGGATCTGGAAGGCGCGCTTGCGGGCCGTATTGCGGGCGGCCACGGTTAGCTGTTCACCCGGCCGAGGTAGTCGCTCGTGCGAGTGTCGACCTTGATCTTCTCGCCGGTCGTGATGAAGAGCGGGACCTGGATCTGGTGGCCGGTCTCCAGCGTGGCGGGCTTGGTGCCACCGGTGGAACGGTCGCCCTGGACGCCCGGCTCGGTCTCCTGGATGACCAGCTCGACGGCGGCCGGCAGCTCCACGAAGAGCACCTCGCCCTCGTGCTGGGCGACGACGGCGGTGAAGCCCTCGATCAGGAAGTTCGCGGCGTCGCCGACGGCCTTCGGGTCGATGTGCAGCTGGTCGTACGTCTCCATGTCCATGAAGACGAAGTACTCGCCGTCCTTGTACGAGAACTGCATGTCGCGCTTGTCGACAGTGGCCGTCTCGACCTTGACACCGGCGTTGAAGGTCTTGTCGACCACCTTGCCGGAGAGGACGTTCTTGAGCTTGGTGCGCACGAAGGCCGGGCCCTTACCGGGCTTGACGTGCTGGAACTCGACGACGGACCACAGCTGGCCCCCGTCGAGCTTGAGCACCATGCCGTTCTTGAGGTCGTTCGTGGAAGCCACGGTTGCGGAATCTCCTGGACTGACGTACGACCCCGGCGCTCGCGCCTGGCTACAGGGCGAGCAGTTCCTTGGTCGTGATGGTGAGTAGCTCGGGTCCGCCGTCCGCCTCGGGGCGGACGACGAGCGTGTCATCGATCCGGACTCCGCCCCGGCCCGGAAGGTGGACCCCCGGCTCGACGGTGACCGGCACGCAAGCGTCAAGTTTACCCATGGCCGCGGGGGCGAGCTGCGGGTCCTCGTCTATTTCGAGTCCGACACCGTGTCCGGTGACCGGCTGGAGGGCGGCACCGTATCCGGCGGAGTCCAGCACCTGGCGCGCGGCGCGGTCCACGTCACGGCAGGCGGCGCCGGGCACGAGGGCCTCGCGACCGGCCCGTTGGGCGGCGAAGACCAGGTCGTACAGCTCGATCTGCCAGTCGGCGGGCGAGGTGCCGATGACGAAGGTCCGGCCGATCTCACAGCGGTAGCCGCGGTAGGCGGCACCGAGGCAGACGGAGAGGAAGTCGCCCTCCTCCACCCGGCGGTCGGTGGGACGGTGGCCGCAGCGGCCGGAGTTGGGGCCGGTGGCGACCGAGGTCGGGAAGGCGGGGCCCTCGGCGCCGTGGTCGACCAGGCGGCGCTCCAGCTCCAGCGCGAGATGCCGCTCGGTCCGGCCGACCAGGATGGACTCCAGCAGCTCGCCGAGGGCCTGGTCGGCGATCTCGGCACCGATGCGCAGACAGGAGATCTCCTCCTCGTCCTTGACCAGCCTCAGCTGCTCCACGGCCGTCCCCAGCCCGGCGAGACGCAGTCCGGGCGCGACCGCGTCGAGGGCGCGGTAGCGGGCCACGGTGAGGTGGTGCTCCTCCACCGCGAGGGCGTCGCTGCCCTGGCTCCCGGCGAGGTCGGCGGCCGCCACGGCCGGATCGCGGCCGGGGCTGGACAGCACATGCAGGACCAGGGACTCGTCCGGGCGCCCGTCCACCGGCCGGTCCTCCGGCGGGACGGGGCACACCAGCTGGTCCTGATGCCTGCCGAGCAGCAGGACGGCGCCCTGGGGCGCGGCTCCCGCCAGGTAGCGCACATTGGCGGGGCGGGAGATGAGCGCTGCCGCGGTACCGGCCGCGTTGCAGCGTTCCCTCAGCCGGGATCGACGGGTCGCGTACACCTCTGACATGAGACGAGCGTAGAAGTTATGCCCGGTTTCTGCCGGTTGGCGGGGGCCGAGTGGGGTGCGGCCGGTGTCCCTACCAGCTCGGCGGGCTGGCGATCGCGCGGGCCAGCACCTCGTCCAGCACCCGTGCGGTGCCGGGGACGTCCAGCTGGGAGTTGTCGATGATGGGCAGCCCGGAGCCGTACCAGCCGGCCATGCGGCCGTGGATACGGGCCACCTCCTCGTCGGTGAGGCGGCGGTTTCCGGACCGCTCGGCGTTGCGCTCCAGGACGATGTCCAGGCCCGGCAACAGGACCACCGGGAGCAGACCGGGGCCGACATGGCGCTTCCAGCCGCCGAGCCCCACGACCGGGCGGTCCGGGAAGACGGCGTCGTCGAGGATGCAGGAGATCCCGTTGGCCAGGAAGTTGCGGGCGGCGAAGCCGCAGGTGCGGCGGGCCAGGCGGTACTGGGCCTCGGAGTGGTCGTTCCACCCGGTCTGCGGGTCGGCGAAGCCGGAGCGGACCCACTCGCGGACGTCGTCCAGGCTGATGTGGGCGGTGGCGGCCCGGCGGTGGTCGGCCCAGTACTTGGCCACGCTGGTCTTGCCCGCGCCCGCCGGGCCGATCAGCAGCACGGCGAGCGTGGTGGCCGACGGGTCGGGGGCGGTCGCCGCGGGGACACCGACGGGACCGCCGGGCGGCAGCGACACATGCCCGGAGACATCGGGCGCGGACGGCGGGACCAGGGGGTGCTGCGGGGCCGGAGCCTGCGCGGGCGGGGTGGGCGGCGCCGGTGGTACGGGGACCGCGCCGGAGAACCCCGGTGGCGGGACGCTCGGACCCTGTGGCGACCCCGCGGCCCAGTTGGCGTGCGGCCCGTGCCCCGGCTGGTGGGGCGGCGGCAGCGGAGATCCCACTGCGTGCTGCATCCGTTGCCACTCCATCTCGTACACACACTCGGCGCCGGAAGGCGGGTACGGAGCCCGCACCCTACCGAACGGTACCGCCCCCGGCCGTCGATTGGTGAAACGGCCGGGGGCGGTGCGAAGTGCCCGCTCCGGGTGGGGAATCGGGCACACCGGGCGGTACGGGACCTACTGGCCGACCTCGCCGTAGGCGGCGAGGAGGACGGCCGGGTCGGGGCCCTCCAGCACAGTGGGCCGGGCGAGGCCGTCCAGGACGATGAAGCGCAGCATGTCGCCGCGGGACTTCTTGTCGACCTTCATCGCCTCCACCAGCTTGGGCCACTGGTCGTAGCGGTAGTGCAGGGGCAGGCCGACGGATTCTAGGATCGCGCGGTGCCGGTCGGCCGTGGCGTCGTCCAACCGGCCCGCCAGGCGGCCGAGTTCGGCGGCGAAGTGCATGCCGACGGCGACGGCCGCGCCGTGCCGCCACTTGTACCGCTCGTTCTTCTCGATGGCGTGGCCGAGGGTGTGGCCGTAGTTGAGGATCTCCCGGCGGCCGGACTCCTTGAGGTCGGAGGAGACAACGTCCGCCTTGACCCGGATCGAGCGCTCGATCAGCTCGGCGGTGTGCGGTCCTGCCGGGGTGCGGGCGGCCTCGGGGTCGGACTCGATTCTGTCGAGGATCACCGGGTCGGCGATGAAACCGGCCTTGATGACCTCCGCGAGCCCGGAGACGTAGTCGTGCACCGGCAGGGAGTCCAGCGCGGCCAGGTCGCACAGGACCCCGGCCGGGGGGTGGAAGGCGCCCACGAGGTTCTTGCCCTCGGCGGTGTTGATGCCGGTCTTGCCGCCGACCGCCGCGTCCACCATGGCCAGCACGGTGGTCGGGACGGCGATCCAGCGCACCCCGCGCAGCCAGGTGGCGGCGACGAACCCGGCGAGGTCGGTGCTGGCGCCGCCGCCGACACCCACGACCACATCGGTGCGGGTGAAGCCGGACTGGCCGAGCGCCTTCCAGCAGTAGGCGGCGACCTCGGCGGTCTTCGCCTCCTCGGCGTTCGGCACCTGGATGGCGACCGCCTCGTACCCCTGCTCGGCCAGGTCGGCGCGGAGCGCGTCACCTGTCTCGGCGAGCGCCTCGGGGTGGATGACGGCGACCCGCTTGGCCTTCGGGCCGATCAGCGCGCCCAGCTCGCCCAGCAACTGGCGGCCCACCAGGACCTCGTACGGGTCGGTGCCCGCCGTCCCGGCGATCTGGATGCGGGTGACTGCCTCGCTCATGCTTCCTTCAACTCCAGTGCGTCCAGGACGGCTCGGGCGACGTCCTCGGGACCGCGGCCGTCGGTCGTCACGACGACGGTGGCGACCTCCTCGTACAGATGGCGGCGGGCCTCCATCAGCGTGCGCCACTGCTGGCGCGGGTTGACCGCGAGCAGCGGCCGGGCGGCGTTCAGCCCGGTGCGGCGCACGGCCTCCTCGACGTCCATCGAGAGGTAGACCACCCGGTGCGCCGTCAGCAGCGCCCGGGTGTCCGCGTCCAGGACGGCGCCGCCGCCCAGCGCGAGCACACCCGCGTGCCCGGCGACCGCCTCGGCCACCGCGCGCTTCTCCAGCGCGCGGAACGCGTCCTCGCCGTCGTCCACGAAGATCTCGGCGATCGCGCGGCCCTCGGCGGCCACGATGTCGTCGTCGGTGTCCCGGAACGCGGCGCCCAGCCGGTCGGCCAGCAGCCGCCCCACGGTGGACTTGCCCACGCCCATCGGCCCCACCAGGACCACCACGGGCACGGCGCTCATCCGATCGCCAGGTTCTCGAGGTAGGAGCGGACGTTGCGGCGGGTCTCGGCGACGCTGTCGCCGCCGAACTTCTCCGCGACCGCGTCCGCGAGGACCAGGGCCACCATCGCCTCGGCCACGATGCCCGCGGCCGGGACGGCGCACACGTCGGAGCGCTGGTGGTGGGCCTGCGCGGCCTCGCCGGTGGCGACGTCGACCGTGGCCAGCGCGCGCGGCACGGTGGCGATCGGCTTCATGGCCGCGCGCACCCGCAGCAGCTCACCGGTGGTCAGGCCGCCCTCGGTGCCGCCGGAGCGGCCGGTGGCGCGCTTGATGCCCTCGGGGGTGGTGAGGATCTCGTCGTGCGCCTTCGAGCCGGGCACGCGGGCCAGCTCGAAGCCGTCGCCGACCTCGACGCCCTTGATGGCCTGGATGCCCATGAGGGCGGCCGCGAGCCGGGCGTCCAGCCTGCGGTCCCAGTGCACGTGCGAGCCGAGGCCGACCGGGACGCCGTACGCCAGCACCTCGACCACGCCGCCGAGGGTGTCGCCGTCCTTGTGGGCCTGGTCGATCTCCGCGACCATCGCCTTCGACGCGTCCGCGTCCAGGCAGCGCACCGGGTCCTCGTCGAGCCGCTCGACGTCCGCCGGGGTGGGGTACACGCCGTACGGCGCCTTCGCGGCGGCCAGCTCCACGACGTGGCTGACGATCTCGATCCCGGTGGTCTCCTTCAGGTACGACCGCGCCACCGCGCCGAGCGCGACCCGTGCCGCCGTCTCCCGCGCGGAGGCCCGCTCCAGGATCGGCCGGGCCTCGTCGAAGCCGTACTTCTGCATACCGGCGAGGTCCGCGTGGCCGGGGCGCGGGCGGGTCAGCGGGGCGTTGCGCGCGAGGCCGGCCAGCACCTCCTCGTCCACCGGGTCGGCCGACATGACCTGCTCCCACTTCGGCCACTCGGTGTTGCCCACCATGACCGCGACCGGGGAGCCCATCGTGAGCCCGTGCCGCACACCGCCGAGGAACGTGACCTCGTCACGCTCGAACTTCATCCGCGCGCCACGCCCATAGCCGAGCCGCCGCCGCGCGAGATGGTCCGCCACCATCTCCGTGGTGATCGGCACGCCGGCGGGAAGTCCCTCCAGCGTCGCGACGAGTGCGGGACCGTGGGACTCCCCCGCGGTCAGCCAACGCAGCCTGCTCAACGGTGCTCCTCAGTATTCGCGCCCACCACTGCCCCGCGCACGCGTCCTGGCGCCCGCGGCGGCGGCCCGGCCGGGTGCGCGATCCCGGCCCGCCACCTCCGATCCTCCCATGCCGTACCCGGTATCCGGGCCTCGGTCCGGATACCGGGACCCGGGCGGTGGGCGGTCAGCGGGCGGCGAGGGCCCGTTCGCCCGCGTGCCGCATGGCCTCCAGCGGGGCGGGGGCGCGGCCGGTCATCCGCTCCACCTGGAGCACGGCCTGGTGGACGAGCAGGTCGAGGCCGCCGACCACGGCACCGCCGAACATGGACCAGCGGGCGGCCAGCTCGGTGGGCCAGGGGTCGTACAGCACGTCGAAGAGGGTGGCCGGGCGCTCGGGTACGGCGGTGGCGAGGGCGTCCGCGGTCCCGGCGGGCGTGGTGGCGATCACCAGGGGCGCCCGCAGGGCCTCGGCCGCGTCCGCCCAGTCGGCGGTACGGACCCGCACGTCAAGCCGTTCGCCCCACTCCCGCATCTCGGCGGCGCGGGCGGCGCTGCGGACGTACACCACGACCTCACCGGCGCAGACGCGGGACAGCGCGGCGAGCGCGGAGGAGGCGGTGGCACCGGCGCCGAGGATCGCGGCGGACTCCACCTCCTCGATGCCGTGCTCGCGCAGGGCGGCCACCATGCCGGGGATGTCGGTGTTGTCGCCGACCTTGCGCCCGTCCTCGGTGAACACGACCGTGTTGACCGCGTCGACGGAGGCGGCCGTCTCACCGACCTCGTCCAGCAGCGGCATGACCGCCCGCTTCAGCGGCATGGTCAGCGACAGCCCCGCCCACTCGGGTCCCAGCCCCTCGAGGAACCCGGGCAGCCCGGCCTCGTCGACCTCGAACCGGTCGTACGACCAGTCGTGCAGGCCGAGTTCGGCGTAGGCGGCCCGGTGCAGCACCGGGGAGAGCGAGTGCGCGATGGGCTTGCCGAGCACGGCGGCCCTAGTTGGCATTGAACTTGTCCTTGAGCGCCTCGAACTCCGCGTAGGTCTTGGCGAACTCGGTTTTGTTCATGCCGTCCGTCGCCACGAAGTACATCCAGCCCTCCTGCGTCGGGGACAGCGCTGCGTTGAGCGCCTCGTCGCCCGGGTTCCCGATCGGGCCGGGCGGCAGACCCTTGTTGGTGTACGTGTTGTACGGGTTCCGGTCGCCGTTGATCTCCTTCTCGGAGATGTGGATGTTGCTGGCGCCCTTGAGGTAGTTGTACGTCGAGTCGAACTGGAGGAGGCGGTTCGTCTCGGTGTTGTCCGGCTTGAGGCGGTTGTAGATGACCTCGGCCATCTTGCGGAAGTCGTCGTGCGTCTTGCCCTCCGCCTGGACCAGGCTCGCGGCGGTCAGGAGCTGCCAGGGCGATTCGAGCCCGACGTCGGACGCCTTCTTGTCCAGGCCCAGGGCTGTGTACTTTTCGTTGGCCCGGCCGACCATCGCCTTCAGGACGTCCTTGGGCTTCTGGTCCTTGCCGACCGGGTAGCTGGACGGGAAGAGGAAGCCCTCCAGCGGGTCCTTGAGGCCGGGGTGGTTGAGCGCCCAGGAGGGCAGGCCGAGGGACTTGTACTCCTTCGCGGCCACCTTCTGGGTGGTGCCGTTCGCCAGCTTCAGCCGCTTGTCGATCAGCGCGTAGACGGCCGCGTTGCGGGAGCCCTCGGCGATGATCAGGTTGTTGCGGCTCTTGGGGCTGAGCATCAGTTCCACCGCGCTGGCGGCGGACATGTGCTTCTGGAGGGCGTAGACGCCGTCCTGGAGAGACTTGCCCTTGGGGTTGGCGAGCTGGGCCGAGACGAAGGCGTCGACGCTCTCGACGACGCCGGCCTCCTTCAGTTTGCGGCCGATGTCGGCGCCGACCGCGCCCTTCGGAATCTCGACCGTCACCGCTTCGCCGTTGCCGCTGCCCGCGTAGTCCGGGGCGGGGGCGAAACGATTTTTGTAGAACTGGTAGCCGAAGTACGCGACACCGCCGAGGCCGCCGCCGAAGACCACGACGACCACCATCAGGGCGCAACCGGTGCGCCCCTTCTTGCTCTTGACGGGCTTGCGGCCCTTGCCGCGCCGCTCGGTGCGCGCCTCGCGGCCGTCGGCCTCGGGGTCGCCGTCGTCGTCACCGGCGGGCAGGGGGTGCTCGTCGGGGGCCGTCTGGGGGTCCCAGCCGCCCTCGTGGTCCGGCTCGGGGTGCTGCCGGTGGCCGGGGGGCTGCGGCGGCGGGTAGGCGTCCTCGGTGACGTAGTGGTCGGGCTGCTCGGCGCCGTAGGCCGCGGGGTGCTGCCCGTAGGGGTCGCCCGGATCGGCCGCGTAGGGCACATGGCCGTGCGTACCCGTGGCGTCCCAGCCGCCCTGGTGCTGCTGGGGGTGCGGGTGCTGCCCGGTCTGCTGGGGATCGAAGTGCTGGCCGTGACCGTCGTACTGCGGGTACTGCTGGCCGCCGTAGCCCTGCTGGTCCTGGGACCAGCCGTCGTACTGCTGGTGCTGCGGATGCTGCGGCTGGCCGCCGTACGGGTGCTCCTGGCCCGGGTGGGCCTGCTGCGCTCCCCATCCGCCGTCCCCGTACAACGGGTCCTCCGGATGCCACGGTTCGGTGCCTGGGCCCCGGCCATACTCAGTCATCGATCCCCTAGAGCCGCGAGGTCGAAGGTCGTCCGGCTCCAGGACCGGCTTCCGTTCCGCCTCTTGCTGTGCGGCGGCTGTTCGAACACCGCCGCATCGCGCGGAACGTTACCGCACCGCGATCAGATGACCACTTCGACGCCCTCACCGGGTGGTGCACCTGACACCCGTTCGGATTCCAGGGCCTGCTGCAGGATGACGACCGCCGCCGCCTGGTCGATGACGGAGCGCCCCTTCTTGGACTTCACGCCCGAGGCGCGCAGTCCCTGGCTGGCCGTCACCGTGGTCATCCGCTCGTCCACCAGCCTGACCGGCACCGGCTTGATGCCCCGTGCCAGCTCCTGGGTGAACGCGCGCACCTTGACCGCCGCCGGGCCCTCGCCCCCCTTGAGGGAGCGAGGGAGGCCGACGACGACCTCGATCGGCTCGTACTCCTCGACCAGCTGCCGCAGTCGGCGGTGCGCGGCCGGGATGTCACGTCCGGGAACCGTCTCCACCGGGGTGGCGAGGATACCGTCGGGGTCGCACGAGGCGACCCCGATCCGGGCGTCCCCGACGTCGATGGCGAGTCGGCGTCCTCTGCGCATGGTGTCCGGCCTACTTCGCGGTGTCGGCGACGAGGCGCTCGACGGCGTCGGCGGCCTCGCCGACGGCGGCCGGGTTCTGGCCGCCGCCCTGGGCGACGTCCGGCTTGCCGCCACCGCCGCCGCCGAGGGTCTTGGCGGCGGTACGGACCAGCTCACCGGCCTTCAGACCGCGCTCGCGGGCCGCCTCGTTGGTGGCGATGACGGTGAGCGGCTTGCCGTTGTTCACCGTGAACAGGGCGACCACGGCGGCCCGGCCGCCCTGGATGCGCCCGCGCACGTCCAGGACCAGCTTGCGCAGGTCGTCCGGGGCGGTGCCGTCCGGGACCTGACCGGTGACCAGGGCCACGCCGCGCACGTCCTTGGCGGACTCGGCGAGACCGGCGGCGGCCTGGAGCACCTTCTCCGCGCGGAACTTCTCGATCTCCTTCTCGGCGTCCTTCAGCTTGCCGAGCATCGCGGAGACCTTCTCCGGCAGCTCCTCCGAGCGTCCCTTGATCAGCTCGCTGAGCTGGTTGACGACCGTGTGCTCCCGGGCGAGGAAGTTGTAGGCGTCCATGCCGACCAGCGCCTCGATCCGGCGTACGCCGGAGCCGATGGAGGACTCGCCGAGCAGCTTCACCAGGCCCAGCTGGGCGGTGTTGTGGACGTGCGTGCCGCCGCACAGCTCCTTGGAGAAGTCGCCGATGGTGACGACGCGGACCCGCTCGCCGTACTTCTCGCCGAACTCGGCGATGGCGCCCTGCTTCTTGGCCTCGTCGATGCCCATGACCTCGGCGTGCACGTCCAGGTCGTGGGAGAGCACCTCGTTGATCTTCTGCTCGACGTCGGTCATCACGGCCGTGGGAACGGCGGACGGGGAGCCGAAGTCGAAGCGGAAGCGGCCGGGCTGGTTCTCCGAACCGGCCTGGGCGGCCGTCGGGCCGAGGGCGTCGCGCAGCGCCTGGTGGGTGAGGTGGGTGGCCGAGTGGGCGCGAGCGATGGCCTTGCGGCGGCGGGCGTCGATGGACGCCTGGGCCTTGGCACCGACCGTGACCTCGCCGACATGGACGACGCCCTTGTGGACGTAGACGCCCGGCACCGGCTTCTGGGTGTCGCGGATCTCGATGACGGCGCCGGTGTCGACCTTGATGCGGCCGGTGTCACCGATCTGGCCGCCGCCCTCGGCGTAGAACGGGGTGCGGTCGAGGACGATCTCGACCTCGTCGCCCTCGGTGGCGGCCGGGGAGGAGACACCGTCGACGAGGATGCCGACGATGGTGGTCTCGCTCTGGGTGTCGCTGTAGCCGACGAAGTCGGTGGCGCCGGAGGCGTCCGCGATCTCCCGGTAGGCGCCGAGGTCGGCGTGGCCGGTCTTCTTGGCGCGGGCGTCGGCCTTGGCGCGCTCCCGCTGCTCCTTCATCAGGCGGCGGAAACCGGCCTCGTCCACGGCGAGGCCCTGCTCGGCGGCCATCTCCAGGGTGAGGTCGATCGGGAAGCCCCAGGTGTCGTGGAGCAGGAACGCCTTGTCGCCGGAGAGGACGCTGCCGCCGGACTGCCGGGTCTCGGTGACGGCGGTGTCGAGGATGTTGGTGCCGGCCTTGAGCGTCTTGAGGAAGGCGTTCTCCTCGGCGACGGCGACCTTCTCGATGCGCTCGCGGTCGGTGATCAGCTCGGGGTACTGCTGGCCCATCATGGCGATCACGACGTCGATCAGGTCCTTGACGACCGGACCGGTGGCGCCCAGCAGGCGCATGTTGCGGATGGCGCGGCGCATGATGCGGCGCAGCACATAGCCGCGGCCCTCGTTGCCGGGGGTGACGCCGTCGCCGATCAGCATGACGGCGGTGCGCATGTGGTCGGTGACCACGCGCAGCGAGACGTCGGACGCCTGGGCGTCGCCGTAGGCCACGCCGGTCAGCTCGGTGGCCTTCTCGATGACGGCCATGGAGGTGTCGATCTCGTACATGTTCCGCACGCCCTGCAGAATCATGGCGAGGCGCTCCAGGCCGAGGCCCGTGTCGATGTTCTGGCTCGGCAGGTCCCCGAGGATCTCGAAGTCGTCCTTGCCGATGCCCTCGCCCCGCTCGTACTGCATGAAGACGAGGTTCCAGATCTCGACGTACCGCTCGTCGTTGACGGCGGGGCCGCCCTCGACGCCGAACTCGGGGCCGCGGTCGTAGTTGATCTCGGAGCAGGGGCCGCAGGGGCCGGGGACGCCCATGGACCAGTAGTTGTCCTTCATGCCCAGGCGCTGGATGCGCTCCTTGGGCACGCCCACGACGTCGTGCCAGATGCGCTCGGCCTCGTCGTCGTCCTTGTAGACGGTGATCCACAGGCGCTCGGGGTCGAGGCCGTAACCGCCCTTGTCCTGGGGGCTGGTGAGCAGCTCCCAGGCGAACTTGATGGCGCCTTCCTTGAAGTAGTCGCCGAAGGAGAAGTTGCCGCACATCTGGAAGAAGGTGCCGTGGCGGGTGGTCTTGCCGACCTCTTCGATGTCGGGGGTGCGCACGCACTTCTGCACGCTGGTGGCGCGCGCGAAGGGGGGCTTGACCTCACCCAGGAAGTAGGGCTTGAAGGGCACCATGCCGGCCGGGACGAGGAGCAGAGTCGGGTCGTCCGCGATGAGCGACGCCGAAGGGACGACGGTGTGCCCGCGCTCCTCGAAGAAGCTCAGCCAGCGGCGGCGAATCTCGGCCGACTCCATCAGTGGTCCTCATTCCGGTTGTACGAGTACGTCGTGTTCTCGATGTACTTCACTGTGCTGCTGTTGTTCTCGATGGCGGTGATCCGCCGGGGCTCCGGCAGGGCGGGGCTCTCGTGGATGCCGAGCGCCTCCTGAAGCTCCTCTTCCCGCTGGACCATGTTGTCGCGGACGTCGAGCGCGAAGCCGACCGCCGCGTCCTTGAGCCGGTGGCCGGTCTCCAGTGCCTTGTTGGCCGCGGAGACGGCGAGGCTCTCGGGAGTCAGCTGCTTCAGCTTGCGGTTGACCTTGGTGGTGGCCCACACACCGGCGGCGACGCCCGTGCTGAACCAGAACGTACGGCGGAACATCGCGGTTCTCAGTCCTTCTTTCGCTTGCCCCGCCGTGCGGTCGGGACCGTCCGGCCCACGATCACCGTGCGGCGCGGCGTCTTCGCGGGCTTGGCCTCGTCGCGGCCGCCGAGCGCGCGGCGGACGCCGTAGCCGAAGGCGGCCACCTTGACCAGGGGGCCGCCGAAGGTGGAGGCGACGGTGGAGGAGAGCGCGGAGGCGTTCGACGTCACCTCCTGCACGTCGGAGGCGATGGCGTCGACCCGCTCGATCTGGGTCTGCGCCGAGCGCACCGCCGTGGACGCGTCGGCCAGCAGCGGGACGGCCTGGTCGGTCACGTCCGCCACGAGCTTGGTGGTCGCCTTGAGCGTCTGGGCCAGCCTCGCCAGCGCTACGGCGAGGAAGGAGACCAGGATCGCCCAGAAGACGGCCACCAGGAGACCGGCAACCTCTCCACCGGACACTGTGCGCACCAGCTCCCTGAAACGTGCTTGAGCATCGAAAAAGTCGTGCACCGAGCCTATCGCGCCGCGGGCGGGACTCCGTACCCGATTACCCGGCTGCCCGGAGGCGGCCGGTTTCCGGGAACGCGCGAGCCCGCCGCCCCGCCCGCCGGAGGGCGGGGGGACGACGGGCCGTGGTGCTGCGCCGGGGCTGGGATCAGCGGGCGTAGTACTCGACGACGAGCTGCTCGTCGCAGATCACCGGGATCTCCTTGCGGTTCGGCTCACGGTCCAGGCGGAACGCCAGGGCCTTGAGGTTCACCTGCAGGTAGCGGGGGGTCTCGCCGTCGGCGGCGAAGCCACCCTCGCGGGAGACCTGGAACAGCGTCTTGTCCTTGGAGCGGTCGCGGACCTGCACGACGTCGTCCGGACGGACACGGAAGGACGGCTTGTCGACCTTCTGGCCGTTGACCTGGATGTGGCCGTGGACGACCATCTGGCGGGCCTGGTAGATCGTGCGGGCGATGCCCGAACGCAGGACCAGCGCGTCGAGGCGGCGCTCGAGCTCGATGATCAGGGCCTCACCGGTCTTGCCCTGGACCTTGGCGGCACGCTCGTAGGCGCGGACGAGCTGACGCTCGGACACGTCGTACTGCGCGCGCAGACGCTGCTTCTCGAGCAGACGGACCTTGTAGTCCGAGTTCTGCTTGCGGCCGCGGCCGTGCTCGCCCGGCGGGTAGGGGCGGGCCTCGAAGTACTTGACGGCCTTCGGGGTCAGCGCGATGCCGAGGGCACGCGACTTCTTGACCTTGGGGCGGGACTGGTTCGCCATGAACCAAACACCTCGTTTTATCTGTGCGAATACGGCTTCACCAGGGTTAGGGGAGGTCGCATCCGCAGCCGGGGAGACCCTGCTTGTCCTTATCGGACGGGCTGGGCAGCCGTTCCCCGAACTGGGCACATACGTGCAGCACGCGAGTGGCCCACCGGCCCGGTCCGGCTGCTGCCGGAGGGTGGTGGGCTGCCCGCGACACCTTCGACGGTGCGCGACGCTCCTGGAGAACCCCGCCCGAGGGCCGGACTCTCCGGCTGGATGTCCCGCTCTGGTGAGCCGTTCCCTCTCGTCGAGGGCCCGGACACGGGACTCAGCACTTCGAGGCAGTCTACAGGGCGCTCAGGACCGCTTTCGACCGAGGTGCTTCCTGGTCCACTCGACCGCGTCCGCGTACCGCGCCTCGGCGCCGTGCCGGGTCGGGGTGTAGTACTCGCGGTCCTTGAGGGCGTCCGGGGCGTACTGCTGGGCGGCGATGCCGTCGGGCTGGTTGTGCGGGTAGATGTAGCCCTTGGCGTGGCCGAGCTTCTTGGCGCCCTGGTAGTGCCCGTCCCGCAGGTGGGACGGGACCGGGCCCGCGTGGCCCTTGCGGACGTCGGCCATGGCCTCGCCGATCGCGGTGGTCGCGGAGTTGGACTTGGGGGCGAGCGCGAGCGCGATGGTGGCGTGGCTGAGGGTGAGGGACGCCTCGGGGAAGCCGATCATGGCGACGGCCTGGGCCGCGGCCACGGCTATGGGCAGGGCGTTGGGGTCGGCGACGCCGATGTCCTCGCTGGCGGAGATCATCAGGCGCCGGGCGATGAACCGGGGGTCCTCACCGGCCTCGATCATCCGGGCCAGGTAGTGCAGGGCGGCGTCCACGTCGGAGCCCCGGATGGACTTGATCAGGGCGCTGGCCACGTCGTAGTGCTGGTCGCCGTCGCGGTCGTACTTCACCGCCGCGCGGTCGACGGTCTCCTCCAGCGTGGTCAGGGCGATCTCGCCGTCGCCCTTGTCGAGGGAGGCGCCCGCCGCGGCCTCCAGCACGGTGAGGGCGCGGCGGGCGTCTCCGCCCGCCACCCGCAGGATGTGCTCCTCGGCGTCCTCGGGAAGGGTGAGCGCGCCGCCGAGGCCCCGCTCGTCGGCGAGGCTGCGGCGCACCAGGTCGCGGACGTCGTCGTCGGTGAGGGGTTCGAGGGTGAGGAGCAGGGAGCGGGAGAGCAGCGGGGAGATGACCGAGAAGTACGGGTTCTCGGTGGTGGCCGCGATCAGGGTGACCCAGCGGTTCTCCACGGCCGGGAGCAGGGAGTCCTGCTGGGCCTTGCTGAAGCGGTGGATCTCGTCGAGGAAGAGGACGGTCTCCTTGCCGAAGCCGCCGGTGGCGCGGCGGGCCCCGTCGATGACCGCGCGGACCTCCTTGACTCCTGCGCTGATGGCGCTCAGCTCCACGAAGCGCTGGTCGGTGGCGCGGGAGACGACATGGGCGAGGGTGGTCTTGCCGGTGCCGGGCGGGCCCCAGAGGATCACCGAGGAGGGTCCGGCGGGGCCGCCGCCGCCCTCGCCGACCAGTCTGCGCAGCGGTGAGCCCGGCTTGAGCAGATGGCGCTGGCCCACCACCTCGTCGAGGGTGCGCGGGCGCATGCGCGCCGCCAGGGGGCTGCCCGCGGGCTCCTTCTCCTGGCGTTCTTCGGCTGCGGCGGTGAACAGGTCGGCTTCCACACCGAAAACCCTAAATCACGCCACTGACAACGGCCCCGGACACCGGTGCGGCCCGGCCGGTCAGCTGGTCCAGAAGCTCCACCAGCGGGTCAGGATCAGCATGCCGATGATCCCGATGTGCAGCACGGGCAGGACCCAGGTGAACTCGCCGAAGAAGGACCGCAGCGGG
Organism: Streptomyces sp. NPDC002176; assembly: GCF_044903645.1. Taxonomy (NCBI): domain Bacteria; kingdom Bacillati; phylum Actinomycetota; class Actinomycetes; order Kitasatosporales; family Streptomycetaceae; genus Streptomyces; species Streptomyces sp. NPDC002176. The sequence continues at coordinate 308,438 of NZ_JBJDQW010000007.1, read as the reverse complement.
CGCGGGGCGGGCAGGAAGCCCTGGCGCACGTTGAACGAGGTCACGTACCAGAACATGATGATCGTGGCGACCCAGGCCAGCGAGCACCACAGGCACAGGGCGTTGATCCGGTACAGGGACTGGAACTGGAGCCAGGTGCAGAAGGCGACCCCGAAGAGGGTGCCCGCGTTGAAGGTCAGCCAGTACCAGCGGGGGTAGCGGGCGCGGGCGAGCAGGCTCACACCGACGCAGATCACGATGCCGTAGGCGACCAGGCCCAGCATGGGGTTGGGGAAGCCGAAGGCGGCGGCCTGCTTGCTCTCCATGACGCTGCCGCAGGAGACGACCGGGTTGAGGCTGCAGCCGGGGACGAAGGTCTTGCCCTCGACCTTGGCCTGAAGCAGCTTGAACTTGTCGAGCGTGATGACCCAGGCGGCGAGCAGTCCGGCCGCGCCGGTGATCATCAGCATCAGGGCGAAGGCGCGGCTGCCGCCCTCGACACGGGCCGTGCCGCGAGCACGCTCGGACCCGGCCTCCGTGGAGACGTCGTTGACTGTCGTCTTGCTCATCACGCCGATTCCGTCACTCGCTAGATCGGACCTGCTTCGGGCATCGGTCATTGTGCCGCACCGGCGCCCCCGCGCACCGTTCGCTGTGCATAAGTTCGAAGCGGGAGGGGCCCGCTGCCTCCATTTTCGGCCGGTTCGGCCCGGACGGCAGCACAGGCGATCGAACGGTGACGGGCCGGACGGCTGTCCGTCCGGCCCGTCACCCGCCCTCGACGATTCAGAGCCGGGACTCCAGCTCCGCGACGACCTCGTTGATGCCGACGGCGGTCTGCTCGCCGGACTCCATGTCCTTGACCTGGACGAGGCCCTCGGCGATGTCGCGCTCGCCGAGCACCAGCGTGTAGCGGGCGCCGGAGCGGTTGGCAGCCTTCATCGCGGCCTTCAGACCCTTGCCGCCGAAGGCGAAGTCGGCGGCGATGCCGACCTTGCGCAACTCGGTGACCTTGGCGAACAGCACCCGCCGGGCCTCCTCGCCGAGGGGGACGGCGAAGACGCTGGTGGTGGACGGCAGGTCCAGCTCCACGCCCTCGGCCTCCAGGGCGAGGACGGTGCGGTCGACGCCGAGCGCCCAGCCGACGGAGGGCAGCGCGGGGCCGCCGATCATCTCGGAGAGGCCGTCGTAGCGTCCGCCGCCGCCGACGGCGGACTGGGAGCCGAGTCCGTCGTGGACGAACTCGAAGGTGGTGCGGGTGTAGTAGTCCAGACCGCGCACCAGCCGCGGGTCGTCCTCGAAGACGACACCGGCCGCGGTGATCAGCTCGCGGACCTCCTCGTGGTACGCCTTGCAGGCGTCGCACAGGTAGTCGCGCAGCAGGGGGGCGCCGGTGAGCTGCTTCTGCACCGCCTCGCGCTTGTCGTCCAGGACACGCAGCGGGTTGATCTCGGCGCGGCGCAGGGTGTCCTCGTCGAGGTCGAGTCCGCGCAGGAAGTCCTGGAGCGCGGCCCGGTACACCGGACGGCACTCCTTGTCGCCCAGGCTGTTGAGCAGGATGCGGAACTCGCGCAGGCCCAGCGAGCGGTACGCCTGGTCGGCCAGGATGATCAGCTCGGCGTCGAGCGCGGGGTCCTCGGCACCGATCGCCTCGGCGCCGACCTGGGAGAAGTGGCGGTAACGGCCCTTCTGTGGGCGCTCGTAGCGGTAGTAGGAGCCGGAGTACCAGAGCTTGACCGGGAGGTTGCCCGCCTTGTGCAGGTTGGCCTCCAGGGCGGCGCGGAGCACGGAGGCGGTGCCTTCGGGGCGCAGGGCGAGCCGGTCGCCGCCCTTGGTCTCGAAGGCGTACATCTCCTTGGTGACGATGTCGGTGGACTCGCCGACCCCGCGCGCGAACAGCTCGACGTTCTCGAAGCCGGGGGTCTCGATGTAGCCGTACCCGGAGTCGCGCAGGGGGGCGGCGATGGCCTCGCGCACCGCGAGGTACTGGGCGGACTGCGGCGGGATCAGGTCGTACGTGCCCTTGGGGGCCTTGAAGGTGCTCACGGAAGTTCTCTCGTCACATTCCTCGTCGGGGAGCCGGGTCGGTTCCCTGGCCGGCCGCCACCTGCCGCAGATAGGGGTTGGTGGCGCGCTCCTGGCCGATGGTGGTCTGGGGGCCGTGGCCGGACAGCACCACGGTGGAGTCGTCGAGCGGCAGGCACACGCGGGCCAGCGACGCGAGCATGTCGTCCGCCGATCCGCCCGGCAGGTCGGTGCGTCCCACGGAGCCGGCGAACAGCAGATCCCCGGAGAAGAAGACCGACGGGATGTCGGCGCTCTCGGGCATCCGGAAGGTCACCGACCCCTTGGTATGGCCCGGCGCGTGCGCGACGGAGAAGTCCATCCCGGCGAGCTGGAGCCTCGCCCCGTCGGTCAGCTCCCGGACGTCGTCCGGCTCCCCCACGGTCAGCTCGCCCATGAGCGGCATGCCGATGGACCGGCCGAGCGCCTTCTCGGGATCGCTCAGCATGTACCGGTCGTCGGGATGAATCCAGGCGGGCACGTCGTGCGCGCCGCACACCGGGACGACGGAGGCGACATGGTCGATGTGGCCGTGGGTGAGGACGACGGCGGTGGGCTTGAGGCGATGCTTCTTCAGCGCTTCCTCGACGCCGGGGGCGGCCTGATGGCCGGGGTCGATGATCACGCACTCCTCACCGGCGGCGGGGGCGACGAGATAACAGTTCGTCCCCCAGGCCCCGGCGGGGAACCCGGCAATGAGCACGATCGTCCTTCGTTGTGTCGGTACGGGAGGGCTCGCGCGCGGGCGGCCCGTGGTGGGAAAAGCCCCTAGAGCCTACCGGCGCTGCCGTTTCCTCAGCGAACCCATATACGGTACGGGGCTACACGCGCCTGTCGGATCACAGGACGCACGCGTACCGGTCGGTATACGACACGCATGAGGAGAGAACCCGGTGGTCAGCCAGGAGCAGCGACGGCGTCAGCTCGCACGGGAGAAGTTCTTGCGGCAGCAGCAGCGGCGCACGGACTCGCGACGCAAGGCGCGCATGCGCAACTCGGTGATCGCGTCGGTGCTCGGCGTGATCGTGATCGGCAGCGTGGCGCTGTACACGACGGGCGTGATGAAGGACGACGGCGACAAGAAGGTGGACGCCGCCGGGTCCTCGCCGAGCGCGGCCGCGAGCCCCAGCAAGGTGCCGGACCCGTGCGAGAAGCCGGCCAAGGGCGCGGTGAAGAAGCAGTCCTGGAAGAAGGAGCCGGCGATGTCGATCGACACGTCGGCCGACTACACCATGAAGCTGGCCACCACCTGCGGTGACGTCGGGATCGCGCTGAAGGCGTCGGCGGCCCCGCACACGGTGAACTCCTTCTCCTACCTCGCGGACAAGGGCTTCTTCGACCACACCAAGTGCCACCGGCTCACCACGAACCAGATCTACGTCCTGCAGTGCGGCGACCCGACGGGTACCGGCACCGGCGGGCCGGGCTACACGATCCCGGACGAGAATCTGAAGGACAAGAGCCTCGCGAAGAACACGTACCCGGCGGGCACGGTGGCGATGGCCAACACCGGGCAGCCGCACACCGGGGGCAGCCAGTTCTTCCTGGTCTTCAAGGACAGCCCGCTGCCGCCGTCGTACACCCCCTTCGGCACGATCGACAAGGCCGGGCTGAAGGTGCTCGACAAGATCGCCAAGGCGGGCGAGAACACCGGCCAGGGCGACGGCGCCCCGAACGCGACCGTCGTGATCGACAAGGCGACGGTCACCAAGTCCTGACGCCGCCGCGGCGTTCCGGTCCGCGCTCGCGGGCCGGTCGCCTGCGGAATTGGCTGCCGCCGGATGCGGACAGGCACCTTGCCGGTCGCCTATGTTGGCGATGACGAAACTGTGGACGATGCCAGGGGGCCGGGAGGCTTCCCGCAGGCATCATGTGGAGGAGGCGCTGTGAGCAGCGACCCGTGGGGCCGCGTCGACGAGACGGGGACCGTGTACGTGCGTACGGCCGAGGGCGAGCAGGTCGTCGGATCGTGGGCGGCAGGCTCCCCCGAGGAGGCGCTTGCCTACTTCGAGCGCAAGTACGAGGGCCTGGTGGTCGAGATCGGCCTCCTCGAAAAGCGTGTGCAGACCACCGATCTGTCCACGAAGGACGCCCAGACCGCGATCGGTCACATCCGCGAACAGGTCGACGCGCACCACGCGGTGGGCGACCTGGAGGCGCTGCGGACCCGCCTGGACAAGCTCGTCCAGAAGGTCGAGTCGCGCCGCGAGGAGCGCAAGGCGCAGCGGGCCAAGCAGTCCGACGAGGCCCGCAAGGCCAAGGAGGAGCTGGTCACGGAGGCGGAGCAGCTGGCGGCGTCCGACCAGTGGCGGGTGGCCGGTGAGCGGCTGCGGGCCCTGGTGGACACCTGGAAGGGGCTGCCCCGGCTGGACCGCAAGTCCGACGACGAGCTGTGGCACCGTTTCTCGCACGCCCGGTCGGCGTTCTCCAAGCGCCGCAAGGCGCACTTCGCGCAGCTGGACTCGCAGCGCGAGGACGCCCGGCGCGTCAAGGAGCGGCTGGTCGCGGAGGCGGAGGCGCTGTCCGGTTCGACGGACTGGGGCACCACGGCGGCCCGGTACCGCGAGCTGATGGCGGACTGGAAGGCCGCGGGCCGCGCCCAGCGCGAGAACGAGGACGACCTGTGGAACCGCTTCCGGGGCGCGCAGGACGTGTTCTTCGCCGCGCGCAGCTCGGTGTTCGCCGAGCGGGACGCGGAGCAGGGCGAGAACCTGAAGCTGAAGGAGGCGCTGGCCGACGAGGCCGAGCAGATCCTTCCGGTCCGGGACCTGAAGTCCGCGCGTGCCGCCTTCCGTTCGGTCAACGAGCGGTGGGAGGCCGTCGGTCATGTGCCGCGGGACGCGCGGGGCAAGGTCGAGGGCCGGATGCACGCCGTCGAGCGGGCGATCCAGGAGGCCGAGGAGACCGAGTGGCGCCGGACCAACCCGGAGGCGCGTGCGCGTGCCGCGGGGCTGACCGGTCAGCTGCAGGCCGCCGTGGACAAGCTCCGCGGCCAGGTCGAGCAGGCGCGCGCCCAGGGCAACAACTCCCGCGCCGACAAGCTGGAGCGTGAGCTGGAGGGCCGCCAGGCGCTGCTGGACCAGGCGCTGAAGGGCCTCGAGGAGTTCGGGGGCTGACTTCCCCCACCGCATACGCCGAGGGCCCCGTACACCGCGTACGGGGCCCTCGGCGTATGCGCGCCCTAGGTGCGGTTGCGGGCCGAGGTGACGCGGTAGACGTCGTAGACGCCCTCCACGCCGCGGACGGCCTTCAGGACGTGGCCGAGGTGCTTGGGGTCGCCCATCTCGAAGGTGAAGCGGGAGGTGGCGACCCGGTCGCGGGAGGTCTGCACGGCCGCGGACAGGATGTTGACGTGCTGGTCGGACAGGACGCGGGTGACGTCCGAGAGCAGCCGGGAGCGGTCCAGCGCCTCGACCTGGATGGCGACCAGGAACACCGAGGACTGGGTGGGCGCCCATTCGACGTCGAGGATGCGCTCGGGCTCCCGCGACAGGGACTCCACGTTGACGCAGTCGCTGCGGTGCACCGAGACGCCGCTGCCCCGGGTGACGAAGCCGATGATCGGGTCGCCGGGCACCGGGGTGCAGCAGCGGGCCAGCTTCACCCACACGTCGTCGACGCCCTTGACGACGACACCGGGGTCGGAGCTGGAGCGGCGCTTGCGGCTGCGGCGGGTCGGCGGGACCGGGTCCTCGATCTCCTCGGTGGCCGCCTCCTCGCCGCCGAGCGCCTGGACCAGCTTCTGCACGATGTTCTGCGCGGAGACATGGCCCTCGCCGATCGCCGCGTACAGCGCGGAGATGTCGGAGTAGCGCATCTCGTGGGCGAGGGTGACCAGGGAGTCGCCGGTCAGGATGCGCTGGATGGGCAGGTTCTGCTTGCGCATCGCGCGGACGATCGCGTCCTTGCCCTGCTCGATCGCCTCGTCCCGGCGCTCCTTGGAGAACCAGGCGCGGATCTTGTTGCGGGCGCGGGGCGACTTGACGAAGCCCAGCCAGTCGCGGGACGGCCCGGCGCCGGGCGCCTTGGAGGTGAAGACCTCCACCAGGTCGCCGTTGTCCAGGGTGGACTCCAGCGGGACCAGGCGTCCGTTGACGCGTGCTCCTATGGTCCGGTGGCCGACCTCGGTGTGCACCGCGTAGGCGAAGTCGACCGGGGTGGCCCCGGCCGGGAGCGCTATCACGTCGCCCTTGGGCGTGAAGACGAAGACCTCGTTGCGGGACAGGTCGAAGCGCAGGGACTCCAGGAACTCGCCCGGGTCCTCGGTCTCCTTCTGCCAGTCCAGCAGCTGGCGCAGCCACGCCATGTCGTTGAGGTGGTCGTCCTTGCCCTTGCCGGACGACTTCGGCGCGTCGGTGCGCACCTTGGAAGCCCCGGCGACGGCCTCCTGCTTGTACTTCCAGTGCGCGGCGATGCCGTACTCGGCGCGGCGGTGCATGTCGAAGGTGCGGATCTGCAGCTCGACCGGCTTGCCGTTGGGTCCGATGACCGTCGTGTGCAGCGACTGGTACATGTTGAACTTCGGCATCGCGATGTAGTCCTTGAACCGGCCGGGGACCGGGTTCCATCGCGCGTGGATCGTGCCGAGCGCCGCGTAGCAGTCCCGGACGGTTTCCACCAGGACGCGGATGCCGACCAGGTCGTAGATCTCCGCGAAGTCACGGCCGCGGACGATCATCTTCTGGTAGACGCTGTAGTAGTGCTTGGGGCGGCCGGTGACGGTGGCCTTGATGCGGGCGGCGCGCAGGTCGGCCTGGACCTCGTCGGTGACTATGGCCAGGTACTCGTCGCGCTTGGGGGCGCGCTCGGCCACCAGCCGCACGATCTCGTCGTACATCTTGGGGTAGAGGATGGCGAAGGCCAGGTCCTCCAGCTCCCACTTGATGGTGTTCATGCCCAGGCGGTGGGCGAGCGGCGCGTAGATCTCCAGGGTCTCGCGCGCCTTCTTCTCCTGCTTCTCGCGCTTGAGGTAGCGCATGGTGCGCATGTTGTGCAGGCGGTCGGCGAGCTTGATGACCAGGACGCGGGGGTCCTTGGCCATGGCGACGACCATCTTGCGCACGGTCTCGGCCTGCGCGGCCTCGCCGAACTTGACCTTGTCCAGCTTGGTGACGCCGTCCACGAGCAGCGCGACCACGTCACCGAAGTCCCGGCGCAGGTCGTCCAGGCCGTACTCGGTGTCCTCGACGGTGTCGTGCAGCAGCCCGGCCATCAGGGTCGCCGGGTCCATGCCCAGCTCGGCCAGGATGGTGGTGACGGCGAGCGGGTGCGTGATGTACGGGTCGCCGCTCTTGCGCTTCTGACCGCGGTGCCAGCGCTCGGCGACCTGGTAGGCGCGCTCGATCTGGCGGAGCGTCGCGTTCTCGATCTTGGGGTCGTTGCTGCGCACTATCCGCAGCAGCGGCTCCAGCACCGGGTTGTACGGGTTGGCCCGCTGCACGCCGAGCCGGGCCAGGCGGGCGCGGACACGGTTGGAGGAGCCGGAGCGGGGCGCGGTCTGACCTGCCGCCGGGCGCACGGGGTTCGGCTTGGGGCGCACGGTGTCGGCGCTCTTCTCCACCGGCGCGGACTGGGCGTGCTCGACCGAGCCGCGCGCGTCGTTCTTCGCTTCGGACGCGTGCGACGCGGGCTTCACCGCGGGCGCCGGAGCGGGCTCCGGCTTGGCGGCGGTCAGTGGCTGGGCCTCGTCTGGCAAGAGGACTCCTAGTGCGCGGTCCGGGTCCCCCGGTCAGGCTCCGGAAACCCCATGGTAGCGATCCCGCGCCTCGCCATCGCCTTCAGCCTGACGGGAGAGCGGTCCACCAGTGGAACACGTGGGATGGGTGGGGGATTCCGCCGGGCCCGGCCCCGGTACGCGGAACGGCCGCGAGCGCGGGGCCGGGGAAGACCCGGTGGGTGCGCTCGCGGCCGCTCACGGTCCGCTCGGATCGGTCAGACCTGGAGCAGTGCCTCCAGGGGCGCGCCGTTCAGGGCGGGCTCCAGGCGGGCGCGGCCTTCGAGGAAGCCCAGCTCCATGAGGACGGCGACGCCGCAGACCTGCGCGCCGGCGCGCTCGATCAGCTTGATCGCGGCCTCGGCGGTGCCGCCGGTGGCGAGCACGTCGTCGACGATGAAGACGCGGTCACCGTCGGACAGGTCCTCGGCGTGCACCTCGATCTCGGCCGAGCCGTACTCCAGGTCGTACGCCTGGCGCAGGGTCGCGCCGGGGAGCTTGCCCGCCTTGCGGACGGGGATGAAGCCGAGGCCCGCGCGGACGGCGACCGGCGCGCCCAGGATGAAGCCCCGCGCCTCCAGGCCGACGATCTTGGTCGCCCCGGTGTTCGTGGCCAGCTCGGCCAGCGTGTCGGTGAGGGCCGTGAACGCGGCGGGGTCGGCCAGGAGCGGGGTGATGTCCTTGAACATCACGCCCGGCTCCGGGTAGTCGGCCACGTCGCGGATACGGCTGAGCAGCAGCTCCTGGATGGAGGTCATCGGCGCTTTCCAGAGGGTCGGCCGCGGCCCCGGTTGCGGGTCGCGGACTGGTCGCGCGGGCCCACCACGGCGGGCGACGCGTCGTCGGACGGTTCTCCGGCGGCGGACCGGGACTCCCCCTGCGCCTCTCCGGCCGCGGCCTGGGCACGCTTGGCCAGGACCCGCTTCCTGAGGGCCTTCATCGCGGGCTCGCGCTCCTTGAGGTCGGCGACGAGCGGTGTGGCGATGAAGATCGAGGAGTACGCGCCGGCCGCGAGGCCGACGAACAGCGACAGGGAGATGTCGTTGAGGGTGCCCGCTCCGAGGAAACCGCCGCCGATGAACAGCAGGCCCGCCACCGGGAGCAGTGCGACCACCGTGGTGTTGATGGAGCGCACCAGGGTGCTGTTGATCGAGTGGTTGGCGACGTCGCTGTAGGTGAAGCGGGTCTGCTTGGTGATGCTCTTGGTCTGCTCCTTGAGGCTGTCGAAGACGACGACCGTGTCGTAGAGCGAGTAACCGAGGATGGTCAGCAGACCGATCACCGTGCCGGGCGTGACCTCGAAGCCGACGAGGGCGTAGATGCCGACGGTGATGGTGATGTCGTGGATCAGCGCGACGAGGGCCGCGATGGCCATGCGCCACTCGAAGGCGATCGCCAGGTAGATCACCACGAGCACCATGAAGATCGCCAGGCCCTGCCACGCCTTGTTGGCGATCTGCTCGCCCCAGCTCGGGCCGACCAGGTCGGCGTTGAGGCGCTCGGGGTCGATCTTCAGGTCCTTGGCGAGCGTGTCCTTGATCTGGTCGGACTTGCCCGTGTCGATGCCCGCGATCTGGATGCGCAGGCTGCCGTTGCCGAGCTTCTGCACCACCGCTTCGTGACCGGAGGCGTCGTGGGCGTACTCCTCGACCTGGGCGACCGAGGCGCTCATCTTGGTCGGGGTGGTGAAGACGGCGCCGCCCTGGAAGTCGATGCCCATGTTCAGGCCGCGCACCGCCAGGCCGAGGATGGCCGTGATGGTGATCAGGATGGAGACGCCGTACCAGATCTTGCGCTTGCCGATGAAGTCGTAGCTGACCTCACCGCGGTGCAGCCGCGCGCCGAGGTTACCGAGTTTCGACATCGCTCACGCCCCCTTGGGGTCGACGGGGCCCGCGGAGGGACCGGAGGGACGGCGGGTGCGGCGCAGCGGCGGCTTGGCACCCAGGCTCTGCGGGTCGAGCCCGGACCACTTGTGACCGTCCGCGAAGAACTTGCGGCGGGCGAGCAGGGTCATGAGCGGCTTGGTGAAGAGGAAGACCACCACGACGTCGAGGACGGTGGTCAGACCGAGGGTGAACGCGAAGCCCTGGACCTTGCCGACGGTGACGATGAAGAGCACCGCGGCGGCGAGGAACGACACGAAGTCGGAGACCAGGATGGTGCGCCGGGCACGCGGCCAGGCCCGCTCGACGGCGGGACGCAGCGTACGGCCCTCGCGGATCTCGTCCCGGATGCGTTCGAAGTACACGATGAACGAGTCCGCGGTGATGCCGATGGCGACGATGGCACCGCAGACGGCGGGCAGGTTCAGCGCGAAGCCGATGGCCGGGCCGAGCAGCGACATGATCACGTAGGTGAGGATCGCGGAGACCAGCAGGGAGGCCATGGCCACCAGCGACAGACCGCGGTAGTAGGCCACCAGGTAGATCACGACCAGCACGAGGCCGATGGCGCCCGCGAGGAGGCCCGCCTTGAGCTGCTCGCCACCGAGGGCGGCGGTGACCGTGGTGACGGTCTCCTCCTGGAAGGACAGCGGGAGCGCGCCGTAGGACAGCATGTTGGAGAGGCTCTGGGCCTCTTCCTGCGTGAAGCGGCCGGAGATCTCGGCCTGGCCGCCGGTGATGGCCTGCTGCACGTACGGGCTGGAGACGACCTCGCCGTCGAGGACGATGCCGAACTCGTTCTGCGGCTGCTGGTTCTTGGCCAGCTCGCCGGTGATGTCGGCGAACTTCTTGGCGCCGGAGGAGGTGAAGTTCATCTGCACCTGCCAGCCGGAGGCGCCCTGGGTGTCGAAGACCGCCTGGGCCTTCTTCACCTCGGTGCCGTCCACGGCGGCGGGGCCGAGCACGTACTTGTACCAGACCTTGTCGATCTCACCGCAGGCCACGGTGGGCTCACCGGGCTTGCCGGCCTGGCCGACCTTGGCGCGTTCGGCGGGCTTGGCGCAGTCCAGGGCCGCGTACTGGGCCTGGAGCTTCGCGGTGTTGGCGTCGGCGCTGGGCGCCGGGGAGGGGCTCGCCGGGGCGCCGGAGGACTTGGCGCTCGGGGAGCCGGTGGGCGACGGGGTGGCGTCGGCCTTCAGCGCGTCGCTGACGGCGCGGCCCTGCGAGGTGGCCGAGGCGTTCGGCGAGGGGGCGCCGGAGGGCGAGGTCGCCTTCTGGTCGCCGGAGGGGCTGGCGGCCGGGCTCGGGGAGCCGCTGGCGCCGGAGGAGGTGCTCGGCGACGGCTTGGGGGTCGCGCCGCCGCTGGGCTCGCTGGCCAGGACCGGGCGGAAGTACAGCTTGGCGGTGGTGCCGACCTGCTGCTGGGCCTCCTTGGAGTTGGTGCCCTTGGGGATGTTGACGATGATGTGATCGTCGCCCTGGGTCTGCACCTCGGCCTCGGAGACACCAAGGCCGTTGACACGGCGGTTCATGATGTCGACCGCGGTGTCCATGTTGGCCTTGTTGATCGCCGACCCCTGGTCGGCCTTCGCCTTGAGCGTGATGCTCGTACCGCCGGCAAGGTCGATGCCGAGACGCGGGGTGGTGTGCCCGGCGAGGAACATTCCGCCGGTCATCGCCACGATGGCGATCAGGATGAGGACCAGCGAGCGCCCTGGCTTGCTCTGGGCACTCGCGCCCCGGCCCTTCTTAGGTGCTGCCACCTTCTCGTACTCCCTCTCGGGCCGCCCGGTGCGCCGTGGGCGCCGGTGGCCATGACATGGTGTCGGGTTTCCGTGCGGGAATCAGAGGCGTCCGGGGCGTGCCGCGCGCCCGGTGAGAGGCGCCGGGACGCCCCGGAGACGTGACTACTTCGCGTCGGTGTCGCCGTCGGTCTTCTTCGGCGTCTCGGCCTGCTCGGCCTTGTCCGCGACGGTGTCGTCCTGGGCGGCGGGCTCGACGGTCTCGGCCTTGTCGGCGAGCGTCTTGTCCTCGGCCGGGGCGACGTCCGCGTCGGCGTCCTTCTTGCCGAAGTCGACGGCCTTGTGCTCGGCGTCGGCGTCGGCGAGGGCGGAGGCGTCGTCCGGGACGATGCCGGGCTCCGACTTAAGGTCGTGCTCGACGCCGTGGATGATGCGGTTGTACTCGTCGTCGGAGAGGACGGCGCCGATCGCGTTCTTGGCGAAGATCAGCTCGACGCCCGGCCCGGCGTCGAGGAGGACGGTGTCCTCCGTGACCTCCTTGACCGTCGCGTACATCCCCCCGATCGTGCGGACACCCGAACCGGGCTGCATCTCGTTCCGCATGTTGGCGGCCTGCTGCTGCTTCTTCTTGGCCGAGCGCGTCATCAGGAACATGACCGCGATGAGCACGATGAAGGGGAGAAGGGTATAGACATTCACGGGACGGAATTTCCTTCGCGTGACCGCGCGGTGAGCGGCCTGTTGGAGGGGGCTGGTCGGCGTCGCCCACAAGGGCGGCATCGGCGGAGTCTAAGCGAGTCCGCGTGCAGGGAACAACGCTCAGCATGGCACCTGGGTTCCTCCTGGGGCCAATGCGCCGGTCTCACGCCCCGAACAGGTCCTGTTGTCCGTTTCCCGTGGCCCGTCCCTGCGGCGGGGTGAGGCCGAGATGCGTCCAGGCGGCCGGGGTGGCGACGCGCCCGCGCGGGGTGCGGGCGAGCAGGCCCTCGCGCACCAGGAACGGTTCGGCGACCTCCTCCACCGTCTCCCGCTCCTCCCCCACCGCGACGGCCAGGGTCGACAGGCCGACCGGGCCGCCGCCGAACAGTTTCAGCAGCGCCTCCAGCACGCCCCGGTCGAGCCGGTCGAGGCCGCGCGCGTCCACCTCGTAGACGGCGAGGGCGGCGGCCGCGATGTCCTCGGTGATCAGGCCGTCCGCCTTGACCTGGGCGTAGTCGCGCACCCGGCGCAGCAGCCGGTTGGCGATCCGGGGCGTGCCGCGGGAGCGGCCGGCGATCTCGGCGGCGCCGGACGGGTCGATCTCGACGTCCAGCAGGGCGGCCGAGCGGTGCACGACCCGCTGCAGCTCGTGCGGCTCGTAGAACTCCATGTGCGCGGTGAAGCCGAAGCGGTCGCGCAGCGGGGGCGGCAGCAGGCCCGCGCGGGTGGTGGCGCCGACCAGGGTGAACGGGGGCAGCTCCAGCGGGATGGCGGTGGCGCCGGGGCCCTTGCCGACGATGACGTCGACCCGGAAGTCCTCCATCGCCATGTACAGCATCTCCTCGGCGGGCCGGGACATGCGGTGGATCTCGTCCAGGAAGAGGACCTCGCCCTCCTGGAGGGAGGAGAGGATCGCGGCGAGGTCACCGGCGTGCTGGATGGCGGGGCCGGAGGTGATGCGGATGGGGGCGCCCATCTCGGCCGCGATGATCATCGACAGGGTGGTCTTGCCGAGGCCGGGGGCGCCGGAGAGCAGGACGTGGTCGGCGGTGGCGCCGCGCGCGCGGGCGGCGCGCAGCACGAGGTCGAGCTGTTCGCGGACCTTCTCCTGGCCGATGAACTCGCCGAGGTCCTTGGGGCGCAGGGCGGCTTCGACGGCCTGGTCCTCCCGGTCGGCGGTGGTGTCCACCAGCCGGTCCGCGGCGGCACCGTCCGTCGTGTCGTCCCAGTTCACTTCAGGTGCTCCTAGCGGTGGCGCGCGGGTCAGCGGGCGCGGTTCAGGGTCTGGAGGGCGGCCTTGAGCAGCTGGCCGACCTGGGGGGTGCCGCCCGCCGCCTCGGCCTGGGGTGCCACCGCGGACACGGCCTCGTCGGCCTCGCGGGTGGCGTAGCCCAGGCCGATGAGGGCCGCGTGCAGCTGGTCGCGCCAGCCTTGGCTGACCGGGGCGCCGACGGCGGGGGTGCCGAGGGGGGCGCCGAGCCGGTCCTTCAGCTCCAGCAGCAGCTTCTGCGCGCCCTTCTTGCCGATGCCGGGCACGGCGGTGAGGGCCTTCTCGTCGGCCGTGGCGACGGCACGGCGCAGCGCGTCCGGGCGGTGCGTGGCGAGCATGGCCTGGGCGAGGCGGGGGCCGACGCCGCTGGCGGTCTGGAGCAGTTCGAAGACCTGGCGCTCGTCGTCGTCGGCGAAGCCGTACAGGGTGAGGGAGTCCTCGCGGACGACGAGGGAGGTGTGCAGCCGGGCGTCCTGGCCGACGCGGAGCTTCGCCAGGGTGTCGGGCGTGCACTGGACGGCCATGCCGACCCCGCCGACCTCGACGACCGCCGAGTCGGGGGCGAGGGCGGCGACGGTGCCGCTGACGAAGGCGATCATGCCGTTCGGCCTTTCGTTGCCTGAGGGGCCTGTGGTGTGCGACGGGCCGTGTGCTCGGCGACCGCCTGCTGGAGCCGGTTCTGCGCGGGGGCGCGCCAGATGTGGCAGATGGCGAGGGCGAGGGCGTCGGCGGCGTCGGCGGGCTTGGGGGGCGCGCTGAGCCGGAGCAGCCGGGTGACCATGGCGCCGACCTGGGCCTTGTCGGCGCGGCCGGTGCCGGTGACGGCGGCCTTGACCTCGCTGGGCGTGTGCAGGGCGACCGGGATGCCGCGCCGGGCCGCGCACAGCATGGCGACGGCGCTGGCCTGGGCGGTGCCCATGACGGTGCTGACGTTGTGCTGGCTGAAGACCCGCTCCACGGCGACGAACTCGGGCTGGTGCTCGTCCAGCCACTGTTCGAGGCCCTGCTCCACGGCGAGCAGACGGTGGCTCAGCTCGGCGTCGGGGGGCGTACGGACGACCCCGACGCCGACCATGGTGAGCGGCCGCCCCGCGACCCCGTCGACCACGCCCACCCCGCACCGCGTCAGTCCGGGGTCCACCCCGAGCACTCGCACCTGTCGCCCCCTGGGCTCGATCATTTGTTTGTGCAGGCTATCGGGTGCCACCGACAACGCCCCGCAACCGGGCCCCGGCAACGCGACGGGCCGACGGGAGAACCCGTCGGCCCATACGCACCGCTCAGCCCGCGGCGGCGTTACGCGTCGACCTTCTCCATGACCTCGTCGCTGACGTCGAAGTTGGCGAAGACGTTCTGGACGTCGTCGCTGTCCTCGAGGGCGTCGATCAGCTTGAAGATCTTCTTGGCGCCGTCCTCGTCCAGCTCGACCTGCATGGTCGGGACGAAGTTGGAGTCGGCGGAGTCGTAGTCGATGCCCGCGTCCTGAAGGGCGGTGCGGACCGCGACCAGGTCGGTGGCCTCGCTGAGCACCTCGAAGGACTCACCGAGGTCGTTGACCTCCTCGGCACCGGCGTCCAGGACGGCACCGAGCACGTCGTCCTCGGTCAGCTCGCCCTTGGGGACGATGATGACGCCCTTGCGGTGGAACAGGTACGACACCGAGCCGGGGTCGGCCATGTTGCCGCCGTTGCGGGTCATGGCGACGCGGACGTCGGAGGCGGCACGGTTGCGGTTGTCGGTGAGGCACTCGATGAGCACCGCGACACCGTTGGGACCGTAACCCTCGTACATGATCGTCTCGTAGTCGGCGCCGCCTGCCTCCAGGCCGCCGCCGCGCTTGACCGCGGAGTCGATGTTCTTGTTGGGGACCGACTGCTTCTTCGCCTTCTGGATGGCGTCGTACAGCGTCGGGTTGCCCTCGATGTCGACGCCGCCCATGCGGGCCGCGACCTCGATGTTCTTGATGAGCTTCGCGAAGAGCTTGCCGCGCTTGGCGTCGATCACGGCCTTCTTGTGCTTCGTCGTAGCCCATTTAGAGTGGCCGGACATCTGCCTGTCTCCTTCGCGTAACCCGATCCGATACGGACTCCCCGGGCGCTGGGAGAGCCTGAGGGGTACCGCCGCAGATCCTACAAGGACTACGGCGTCCGGTTCGCGCGGACCATGTCGACGAAGAGCCCGTGCACGCGGTGGTCGCCGGTCAGCTCCGGGTGGAACGACGTCGCGAGCACATGGCCCTGGCGGACCGCGACGATGTGGCCGTCGTGCTCGGCGAGCACCTCGGCCGCGGCTCCGACGGACTCGACCCAGGGGGCGCGGATGAAGACGCCCTCCACGGGAGCGCCCTCGACGCCCTTGACGTCGACCGCCGCCTCGAAGGACTCGTTCTGGCGGCCGAAGGCGTTGCGGCGCACGATCATGTCGATGCCGCCGATGGTCTCCTGGCCCGAGCGCGGGTCGAGGATCTTGTCGGCGAGCAGGATCAGTCCGGCGCAGGTGCCGTAGACGGGCATGCCCGCGCGCACGCGGGCGCGCAGGGGCTCCATCAGGCCGAAGAGGACGGCCAGTTTGGAGATGGTGGTGGATTCGCCGCCGGGGAGGACGAGGGCGTCGACCTCGGCGAGTTCTTCGGGGCGCCTGACCGGCCTGGCCACGGCGTCGGCCGCGGCCAGGGCGATCAGATGCTCCCGTACGTCGCCCTGGAGGGCCAGGACGCCGATGACGGGGGTGCTCATGGTGTGCAGGTCCTACCAGCCGCGGTTGGCGTAGCGCTCGGTCTCGGGGAGGGTGTCGCAGTTGATGCCGACCATGGCCTCGCCGAGGTTGCGGGAGGCGTCCGCGACGATCTTCGGGTCGTCGTAGAAGGTGGTGGCCTTCACGATGGCGGCGGCGCGCTTGGCCGGGTCGCCGGACTTGAAGATGCCGGAGCCGACGAAGACGCCCTCGGCGCCGAGCTGGCGCATCAGGGCGGCGTCGGCCGGGGTGGCGACGCCACCGGCGGAGAACAGCACGACGGGGAGCTTGCCCAGCTCGGCGACCTCCTTGACCAGCTCGTACGGGGCGCGCAGCTCCTTGGCGGCGGCGAACAGCTCGTTGTGGTCGCAGCCGCGGAGCTTGGCGATCTCGCCCTTGATCTGGCGCAGGTGGCGCACGGCCTCGACGACGTTGCCGGTGCCGGCCTCGCCCTTGGAGCGGATCATCGCGGCGCCCTCGGCGATGCGGCGCAGGGCCTCGCCCAGGTTGGTGGCACCGCAGACGAAGGGGGTGGTGAACGCCCACTTGTCGGAGTGGTTGACCTCGTCGGCCGGGGTGAGCACCTCGGACTCGTCGATGTAGTCGACGCCGAGGGACTGGAGGACCTGGGCCTCGACGAAGTGGCCGATGCGGGACTTGGCCATGACCGGGATCGAGACGGCGTCGATGATGCCCTCGATCATGTCCGGGTCGGACATCCGGGCCACGCCGCCGTCCTTGCGGATGTCGGCCGGGACCCGCTCCAGGGCCATGACGGCCACGGCACCGGCGTCCTCGGCGATCTTCGCCTGCTCGGCGTTGACCACGTCCATGATGACGCCGCCCTTGAGCTGCTCGGCCATGCCGCGCTTCACACGGGCGGTGCCGGTCTCGGGACCCTGGTTGTCGATGATGGACACGCGTGACCTCACTGGTGGGTAAAGACGGTTTCTGCACCGCCGAGGAAACGCGACCGGACCAGGCCACATCAAGGGCCAATGGGAAGCCGGTGGATCATTTTGTCCCGGCGTGCCCCCGCGGGAGCCCGCTCAGGCGACCCGTTCGACCAGCGCGGCGGGCGGTTCGTCGTCCATCTCGAAGGCCAGCGGGAACGGCGCGTGCCCGGCGAGGCGGAACCAGCGGACCTTGCGGTGCTCGCGCAGCCTGCGGGCCGCGCCGACGGCGTCGTTGTGGAAGCGGCGGGCCATCGGCACCCGGCGCACCGCCTCGGCCAGCTCGTGCGCCGCGTCCTCGCCGCCGGGCGCGGCCCGTACGCCCTCCACCTGCCGGGCGTCCTCGAACACGGCGCGCAGCGCCTGGCTCAGCTCGCTCTCCGCGACCTCGCGCTGCTCCTCCTCGGCCTGCCGGGCGGCGTGCGCGGCCTCGTACAGCACGATCGAGGCGGCCGGGTCCAGGACGCCGGAGGTGGCGAGTTCCTGCGCGACGGACGCCCGGCGCAGCAACTGGGCGTCCAGGGCGGCGCGGGCGGCGTCCATGCGGACGTGCAGCCGGTCCAGCCGTCCGGCGGTCCAGCTCAGGTAGACGCCGATCGCCAGCAGCGCGACGAGAATCCAGATGAGGGTGGGGATCACGCGCGAAGGTTATCGCTGGAGGGCGGGGCACTCGCCTCCGCGTCCCGCTCGCGGGCCAGGCCGAACCTCGACCACAGGCCCGGCCGCTCGTCGGTGGCGACCGCGGCGGTGCCGGTGGTGACCGTCTCGTACACCGAGAGGATGTCCGCGCCGACCGTGGACCAGTCGAAGCGCCGCACATGGGCGCTGCCGCGCTCGCGCAGCTCCGCCCGCCGATCGGGGTCCGCGAGCAGGGCCACGGCCTTCTCGGCGAGCGCGTCGGCGTCCTCGTTGGCGAAGACCTCGCCCGCCTGCCCCTGGTCCAGGACCTGCACGAAGGCGTCCAGGTCGGAGGCGAGCACGGGGGCGCCCGCCGACATGGCCTCGACCAGGATGATGCCGAAGCTCTCGCCGCCGGTGTTGGGCGCCACGTACAGGTCGACGCTGCGCAGGAAGCGGGCCTTGTCCTCGTCGCTGACCATGCCGAGGAACTCCACGTGGGAGCGCAGCTCCTCGGGCAGCTCCTCGACGGCCGCCTCCTCGTCACCCCGGCCCGCGATCAGCAGCCGGGTCTCCGGGTGGGCGGCGACGATCTTCGGCAGGGCCCGCATCAGCACCGGCAGGCCCTTGCGGGGCTCGTCGATGCGCCCTATGAAGCCGATGGTGCCGCCCTGCCACTCCGCCTTGGGCTCGGCACCGGCGAAGAAGTCCACGTCGACCCCGTTGGGGATCACCACCGCGTCCCCGCCCAGGTGCTCGACCAGGGTGCGGCGGGCGTACTCGCTGACCGCGATCCGGGCGCTGATCTTCTCCAGCGCGGCCTGCAGGATCGAGTAGGCGGCGATCATCGCGCGGGAGCGCGGGTTGGAGGTGTGGAAGGTGGCCACGATGGGCCCCTGCGCCGCCCAGCAGGTGAGCAGGCCGAGCGAGGGCGAGGTCGGCTCGTGGATGTGCACCACGTCGAACGCGCCGTCGTGCAGCCACCGCCGCACCCGCGCCGCCGACAGGAACCCGAAGTTCAGCCGGGCCACCGACCCGTTGTACGGCACCGGCACCGCGCGGCCCGCCGAGACCACGTAGGGCGGCAGCGGGGTGTCGTCGTCGGCCGGGGCGAGCACGGAGACCTCGTGGCCGAGGCGGATGAAGTACTCGGCGAGGTCCCGGATGTGGAACTGGACGCCACCGGGCACGTCCCAGGAGTACGGGCAGACGATCCCGATTCTCACGCGGGTCCCTTCGCCGGATCGAGGTCGGCGAGCCACAGCCGCTGGAGCATGTGCCAGTCCTCCGGGTGCTCGGCGATCCCGGTGGCGAAGGCGTCGGCCAGCGCCTGGGTCATCACGGCCGTCTTCTCGGTCCGCGTACCCGTCCCGGGCACCTCCACCGGGGGATGCACCCGGCCCTGCATCACCGGTGACTCGTCGTACCAGAGGGTGACCGGGAGCAGCTGGGCGCCGGTCTGCTGGGCGAGGAGGGCCGGGCCCGCGGGCATCCGGGCGCGCTCGCCGAAGAAGTCGACCTCGACGCCGCTGGCCGACAGGTCCCGGTCCGCGACCAGGCAGACGAGGCCGCCGTCCCGCAGCCGCCGGGCCAGGGTGCCGAACGCGGAACCCCCGCTGTGCGCCAGCACCTCCATGCCCAGGCCCTCGCGGTAGGCGACGAACCGGTCGTACAGCGTCTCGGGCTTCAGGCGCTCGGCGACGGTGGTGAAGGGGATGCCGAGGCTGGTGGTGACCCAGGCGCCGGCCAGGTCCCAGTTGGCCAGGTGGGGCAGGGCCAGTATCACGCCCTTGCCCTTGGCCAGGCCGTCCGTCAGGTAGTGGGCGCCCTTGGGGTCGAAGCCGGTGCGCACCCGCTCCGCGCTCCAGGCGGGCAGCCGGAACGACTCCATCCAGTAGCGCAGGTAGGAGCGCATGCCCGCGCGGGACAGCTCGGCGAGCCGCTCCGGGGTGGCGTCCGGCACCACGCGCGCGTAGTTGGCCTCCAGTCGCTCGACGCCCTTGCCGCGCCGCTTCCACGCGAGGTCGGCGACGGTCCGGCCCAGCCGGGCGGCGGCCGGTTCGGGGAGCTTCTTGACGGTGCTCCAGCCGAGCCCGTACAGGCCGTCGGTGAGACGTTCGGCGGCGCTCACTGGGCCGCCTCGCTCCCGGCGCCGAGCCGGGCCGCCTCTTCCGCCTCGGCGGACTCCCGGCGCACGGTCACGACCCGCTGCACCAGCGTGACGAGACTGCCGACCGCGACGATCCATAGGGCGACGGGCAGCAGGTACTGGATGCCCGGCACACCGAACTTGTGCAGGCCCGCGAAACCGGCCGCGACCAGCGAGATCACCAGCCGCTCGGCCCGCTCCACCAGCCCGTTGACCGCCACCGGCAGCCCGATCGACTCGCCGCGCGCCTTGGTGTACGACACCACCTGGCCACTGGCCAGACAGAAGATGGAGACCGCGCACAGCACGTTGTCGTTCCCGCCGCCCGCGTACCAGAGGGCGAAGCCGCCGAAGATCGCGCTGTCCGCGACCCGGTCCAGGGTCGAGTCCAGGAACGCGCCCCAGCGGCTGGAGCGGCCCAGCTGCCGGGCCATGTTCCCGTCGACCAGGTCGGAGAAGACGAACAGCGTGATCACGATCGTGCCCCAGAAGAACTCTCCCCGGGGGTAGAAGACCAGCGCACCCGCGACCACACCGGCGGTGCCGATGAGCGTGACAGCGTCGGGGCTCACCCCCCGCCGGATGAGAAACGCGGCGAACGGCGTGAGGACACGCGTGAAGAATGCACGCGCGTACTTGTTCAGCATGGCCTTCCCGACGGTCGGTGTCGCCGTGGCCCGTGGTGGCCGTCGGCTGGCCCATCGTAGCCACGCGCGCCCGCGCACGGGGGCGCGCACCCTCGGCGACGGCACGATCCGTGACCTCCGACGGCCCGCCGGGGTCCGTCGTATGGACGCGGCATGACGGGAGTGGAAAGCTCGAAGGACCGCGGGCGCCGCCGGAGCCGCCGCAACCGTGCGGGCCGCCGCCGCGCTCGCGTCCCCGATGACCTCACCGTGCACGGGAGGCAGGATCATGGGCGACAAGACTCACACCCACCCCGGAGCCGCCGGCAGGGCAATGACGGCCGACCACCCCGCGTCCGTACGGAACGTGGTGCTGGTCGGCCCCTCCGGATCGGGCAAGACCACCCTGGTCGAGGCCCTCGCGCTGACCGCGGGGGCGGTGAACCGGGCGGGCCGCGTCGAGGACGGCGGCACGGTCTCCGACCACGACGACATCGAGCACCGCCAGCACCGCTCCGTACAGCTCTCGCTGGTCCCCGTCGAATGGGACGGCATCAAGATCAACCTCCTCGACACCCCCGGATACGCCGACTTCGTCGGTGAGCTGAGGGCCGGTCTGCGCGCGGCGGACGCGGCCCTCTTCGTCGTCTCCGCCTCCGACGGCGTCGACGGCGCGACCCGGATGGTCTGGGAGGAGTGCCAGGCCGTCGGCATGCCCCGCGCCCTCGTGGTCACCCACCTGGAATCGGCGCGCGCCGACTTCGAGGAGATGACCCGGGCCTGCGCCGAGGCGTTCGGCGCCGACGACCCCGACGCCGTACTCCCCCTCTACCTCCCGCTGCGCGGCCCCGCCGGACCCGACGGCCACGCCCCGGTGACCGGCCTGGTCGGCCTGCTCTCGCAGAAGCTCTTCGACTACTCCCCCGGCGAACGCAAGGAGTCCGAACCCGGCGAGGACCAGCTCCCCGGCCTGGAGGAGGCCCGCGACCGGCTGATCGAGGGGATCATCGCCGAGAGCGAGGACGAGACCCTCATGGACCGCTACCTCGGCGGCGAACAGGTCGACGTCAAAACCCTGATCGAGGACCTCGAACGCGCCGTCGCCCGCGGCACCTTCCACCCCGTCCTCGCCGCGGCGCCCGCCGCCGAGGGCACCCGCCAGGGCCTCGGCACCGTGGAACTCCTGGAACTGATCACCCGAGGGTTCCCCACCCCCTTCGAACACCCCATGCCCGACGTCACCGAGCTGGACGGCACCCCCCGCCCACTGACCCCCTGCGACCCCGAGGGCCCCCTCGTCGCCGAGGTCGTCAAGACCTCCTCCGATCCCTACGTCGGCCGGATCTCCCTGGTCCGCGTCTTCTCCGGCACCCTGCGCCCCGACGACACCGTCCACGTCTCCGGACACGGCCTCGCCGACCGGGGCCACGAGGACCACGACGTCGACGAGAAGACCGGCGCCCTCTCCATGGCCTTCGGCAAACAGCAGCGCCCCGTCGAACAGGCGGTCGCGGGCGACCTGGTCTGCGTCGCCAAACTCGGCCGCGCCGAGACCGGCGACACCCTCTCCGCCAAGGACGACCCCCTCCTCATGGAGCCCTGGCGGATGCCCGACCCGCTGCTCCCCCTCGCCATCCAGGCCCACAGCAAGCCCGACGAGGACAAACTCTCCCTCGGCCTGTCCCGGCTCGTCGCCGAGGACCCGACCATGCGGCTCGAACAGAACCAGGACACCCACCAGGTCGTCCTGTGGTGCCTCGGCGAGGCCCACGCCGACGTCGCCCTGGAACGCCTCCGCAGCCGCTACGGCGTCCAGGTCGACGTCGTCCCGCACAAGGTGCCGCTGCGCGAGACCTTCGCGGGCAAGGCCGCCGGACGCGGGCGGCACGTCAAACAGTCCGGCGGGCACGGCCAGTACGCCATCTGCGAGATCGAGGTCGAGCCGCTGCCCGGCGGCTCCGGCATCGAGTTCGTCGACAAGGTCGTGGGCGGCGCCGTACCCCGCCAGTTCATCCCCTCCGTCGAGAAGGGCGTCCGCGCCCAGGCCGCCAAGGGCATCGCCGCCGGGCACCCCCTGGTCGACGTCCGCGTCACCCTGCTCGACGGCAAATCCCACTCGGTGGACTCCTCCGACGCCGCCTTCCAGACCGCGGGCGCCCTCGCCCTGCGCGAGGCCGCCGCCGAGACCCGCATCCACCTGCTGGAACCCGTCGCCGAGGTCAGCGTCCTGATCCCCGACGACTACGTCGGCGCCGTCATGAGCGACCTCTCCAGCAGACGCGGCCGCGTCCTCGGCACCGAACAGACCGGCGCCGGACGCACCCTGATCCGCGCCGAGGTACCCGAGTTCGAGATCGGGCGCTACGCCATCGACCTGCGCTCCCTCTCCCACGGCACGGCCACCTTCAGCCGGGCCTACGCCCGCCACGAACCGATGCCGCCCCAAGTCGCCGAGAAACTGCGGGAACAGGACGGGGACACCCCGTAACTCCCGGCGTCGGCGGGCGGCTTCGGCCGTCCGCCGACGCACGGGGGACGGCTGCCGATACCCTGGCCAACGGGTCCCGGCCCGGCCGAATCGGCGCCGTGGCCACGGGACATCGCGACGATGTCCGGTTCGACAGGTGTGCGCGGCGGGGAAGCCGGGAAGGCCGCAGGAGCGACACGGCGGCGATGGGGGCGGGAATGTCGGTTGGGACGGAGTGGGACGGGCCTCAGGTGCCCGTCTCCGGCGACGAAGGCCAGGCGGCGACCCTCGCGCTGGCCTCGGCGGCCTACCGGGACAACATGATCGCGGAGATCAAGAAGGCCGACAACGAGTGGCACGAGTCCACCGTCAAGCCCGGCCGCATCCCGCTGTTCCGCCCCAACCTGGGCGAAGCCTTCTCCCGCGCCGTCGCCGACCGCATGCTCGCACCGGGCCGCAAGCCCCTGATCCAGTCCTTCGGCGCCGACCCCCAGGTCGTCGTCGAACACTGCCTGGCCGCCAACAACATCCGCCGCGAACGCGACAACAAACTGACCCTGGTCATGGTCGTCTGCGGCCTGATCTTCCTGCCCGGCCTGATCGCCTGGCTCCTCGTCTTCCTGCTCCGCTCCTTCCTCGCCAAGCGCGAGGGCCGGGCCGGGGCCCTGGGCACCGCGCTGCTCGCCGGAGTCGGCGTCCTCGCCGTGCTGTTCCTGCTCAAGCTGCCTTTCGGCGGCATCCTGGGCTGGTACATCCGCGCCGCCGTCGTCGTCCCCGTCCTCGGCTGGTTCTGGGCCCGCCGCGTCTGCGAGCGCACCGCCGCCGACCTGCGCGAACGCTGGGCGGGCCTGCTCTCCGGCAGCAGCGTCGGCGCCAAGGTCCCCGAAGCCGTGCCCCGCAGCCCCGGCGAGACCGCCGCCGAACAGCTCCGCCAGTCCCTGGCCCGCCTCGGCGCCGAACAGCGCTCCAACTCCGTCTTCTACGCGGGCCCCAAGGGAATCCTCGGCATGGGCACCCGCTGGGGCTCCTGGCAGCTCGCCGAGGACCTCGTCTCCGCCGACCCCCCGCGCGAGATCCACCCCTTCCGCAGCTGGGACGTCATACGCGCCATCCACGACCAGCTCAGCCTGCTGGAGCGCGGCCCCCTCAACACCGGCGGCTTCCCCCGCCCCTCGGTGCGGCACTGGATCGTCACCCCGATCGGCGAGAAGGCCGACGCGGTGTCCCGGCCCGACGGCACCGACGTCGAGGCGTTCCAGGTCAAGCAGCACGCCATACAGGAGATCTGCAACAAACAGCAGTTCGGCAGCGGCGACCGGCACTACCTGGGCGTCCAGTGGACCCTGTGGGACGGCCAGCTCGTCCTCACCATGATGATCACGGTGACCGTCCTCCACGAGACCCTGCGCATCGAGGTCACCGGCCACGCCCTCGGCCCGGTCAACCCGCTCTTCCACGCCAAGCCGGCCGCCCCCACCAAGGAGGTCGCCAAGACCCTCAAGCCGTGGGAGAACCGCACCGTCAAGCTCCCCCTGGTCCCCACCGACGAGGTCGTACGGCTCGCCGTCCGCGCCCCGCTGACCTGGTTCCCGCCCACCCTGAACTGGCTCGGCGGCTCCATCGGCCTCCCCGAACCCTTCGGCCTGCGGCACGCCTGGGCCGACCAGCCCTGGCGCCACCGCTTCATGGCCGACGACGCCCTGCGCGCCGCCACCCCGGTCCTCCGAGTGGTGCACGCCGCCGCCATCAAGGTCCTGAAGGAGAACGGCGTGGACACCGAGAAGTTCGGCAACCGCTCGGCGTTCCTCAGCGGCCTGGTCCAGGACCCGGCACCCAGGAAGGCCGACCTGTACGACGCGTGAGGGCCGTCAGCTCTCCGGCCAGGCTTCCGCGAGCATCTTGCGGGTGTCGCCCAGCAGTTGCGGCAGCACCTTGGTCTGGCCGACCACCGGCATGAAGTTCGTGTCGCCACCCCAGCGCGGCACGATGTGCTGATGCAGATGGGCCGCGATGCCCGCACCGGCCACCGAGCCCTGGTTCATCCCGATGTTGAAGCCGTGCGCACCGGACGCCGTACGCAGCGCCGTCATCGCCTGCTTGGTCAGCTCCGCCAGCTCGGCGGTCTCCGGCACCGTCAGATCCGTGTAGTCGGCCACATGCCGATAGGGCACCGTCATCAGATGCCCACCGTTGTACGGGTAGAGATTGAGCACCGCGTACACATGCTCACCCCGGCGCACGATCAGCCCGTCCTCGTCCGACTTGGCCGGGATGGAGCAGAACGGGCAGCCGTCGTCCGCCCCGGGACCGCTCGGCTTGTTCTCACCCTGGATGTAGGCCATCCGGTGGGGCGTCCACAGGCGCTGGAACGCGTCCTGCGTCCCCACTCCGATCTGCTGCTCCGGCTCACTCGTCATGCAAGGCAGCATATGGCTTCGCCCGTTCGCGGCGTGTCGCCGGGGCGACGGGAAGGGTGCCTGCGGCCAAGCTGGGCCGGTGGACCACGACAGAACCCAGACGCGCTGGGAGCGCCGCATGGAGATGCCGCTCACCCTGGCGTCCCTGACGTTCCTCGGTTCGTACGCGGCGCTGGTGCTCGCGCCGCGCCCCGGCACGGTGTGGGACGACCTGTGGATCGCCCTGCTGCTGGCCTGCTGGGCGCTGTTCGCCCTGGACTACGCGATGCGCTGGAGAATGAGCGGCGAGGGCCCGCGCTTCGTCCGCACCCACTGGCTCGACACGCTCGTCCTGCTGCTGCCCCTGCTGCGCCCGCTGCGGGTCGTACGGGTCTACGAGTCCATGGAGCACCGGCGCGGCCTGCCCCGGCTCCCGCTGTACGCACGGGTGATCGCCTACTCGGGGATCACCGCCGTGCTCATGGGCTTCACCGGCGCCCTCGCGGTCTACCAGCAGGAGCGGGACGCGCCCGCGTCGAACATGCGGACCTTCGGCGACGCCGTGTGGTGGGCCTGCTCCACGCTGTCCACCGTCGGCTACGGCGATGTCGTCCCGGTCACCGCGGGCGGCCGGATCATCGCCGCGGCGATGATGGCGGGCGGCCTGGCCCTGCTGGGCGCGGTGACGGGCTCGTTCTCGTCGTGGCTGCTGCAGGTGTTCTCACGGGAGGAGGACGACGAACCCCCGAGGCGGCCGTGACGCCTCGGGGGTTCGGGGGGATCTGCCCGGGTCAGACCTGGACCCGCTCCGCCACGACCTTCTCGATCTTGGCGATCGCGTCCTCGAACGGGATGCCGTTCTCCTGCGAGCCGTCGCGGTACCGGAAGGACACGGTGTCCGCGTTCATGTCCTCGTCACCGACGATGATCATGAACGGCACCTTCTGGCGCTGGGCGTTCCTGATCTTCTTCTGCATCCGGTCGGAGGACGAGTCTACCTCGACCCGCAGACCCTTCCGCTTGGCCTCGGCGGCGAACTTCTCCAGGTACTCGACGTGCGCGTCCCCGATCGGGATGCCCACCGCCTGCACCGGAGCCAGCCACGCCGGGAAGGCACCCGCGTAGTGCTCCAGCAGCACGGCGAAGAACCGCTCGATGCTTCCGAACAGGGCACGGTGGATCATCACCGGGCGCTGCTTGGAGCCGTCGGGGCCGGTGTACTCCAGGTCGAACCGCTCGGGCAGGTTGAAGTCGAGCTGGATGGTCGACATCTGCCAGGTCCGGCCGATCGCGTCCTTGGCCTGGACGGAGATCTTCGGACCGTAGAACGCGGCGCCACCGGGGTCGGGCACGAGCGGCAGACCCTGCTTCTCGGCGACCTGGCGCAGCGTCTCGGTGGCCTCTTCCCAGGCGTCGTCCGAGCCGACGAACTTGGTCTCGTCCTTGGTGGACAGCTCCAGGTAGAAGTCGGTCAGGCCGTAGTCGCGCAGCAGGCCGAGGACGAAAGTGAGCGTCTTGTCGAGCTCCTCCGCCATCTGCTCACGGGTGCAGTAGATGTGCGCGTCGTCCTGGGTGAAGCCGCGGGCCCGGGTGAGGCCGTGCACGACGCCCGACTTCTCGTACCGGTACACGGTCCCGAACTCGAACAACCTCAACGGCAGCTCACGGTACGAGCGGCCGCGCGCGTCGAAGATCAGGTTGTGCATCGGGCAGTTCATGGGCTTGAGGTAGTAGTCCACGCCCTCGTCGAGCTGCATGGGCGGGTACATGCCGTCGGCGTACCAGTCCAGGTGACCCGAGGTCTCGAAGAGCTTCCCCTTGGTCGCGTGCGGGGTGTAGACGAACTCGTAGCCCTCCTCCTCGTGGCGGCGCCGCGAGTAGTCCTCCATGACCCGGCGGATGATGCCGCCCTTGGGGTGGAAGACGGCGAGGCCGGAGCCGATCTGCTCCGGGATGGAGAACAGGTCCAGCTCGTTGCCGAGCTTGCGGTGGTCGCGCTTCTCGGCCTCGGCGAGGAACTCCAGGTGCGCCTTCAGCTCGTCCTTGGACGGCCAGGCGGTGCCGTAGATGCGCTGGAGCTGCTTGTTCTTCTCGCTGCCGCGCCAGTACGCCGAGGCGTTGCGCATCAGCTTGAACGCCGGGATGTTGCGGGTGGAGGGCAGGTGGGGACCGCGGCAGAGGTCCTTCCAGCACAGCTCGCCGGTCTTGGCGTCCAGGTTGTCGTAGATGGTCAGCTCGCCGGCGCCCACCTCGACGTCCGCGCCGTCATCGGAGGAGGCCGAGCCCTTGAGGCCGATCAGCTCCAGCTTGTACGGCTCGTCGGCCAGCTCGGCGCGGGCGTCCTCGTCGGAGACCACGCGGCGGGAGAACTTCTGGCCCCGCTTCTGGATCTCCTGCATCTTCTTCTCGATGGCCTTGAGGTCATCGGGGTGGAAGGGCTTCTCCACGTCGAAGTCGTAGTAGAAGCCGTCCTTGACCGGCGGGCCGATGCCCAGCTTGGCCTCGGGGAACAGCTCCTGCACGGCCTGGGCCATGACGTGCGCGGTGGAGTGGCGCAGGATGTCGAGGCCGTCCTCGGAGGAGATCTCGACGCCCTCGACCTCGTCGCCGTCGGACAGCGCGTAGGTGAGGTCCCGCAGCTCGCCCGCCACGCGCGCGGCGATGATGGAGCGTTCGCCCGCGAAGAGGTCGGCGGCGGTAGTGCCCGTCGTCACCACGCGCTCTTCCCGCTCGGAATCGCGTTGGATGATCACACGGACGTCTGACACCGGTCTCTCCTGACTGAAGGCTCAAGTGCGGCGCCGTACGAGGAGCGCGCGCACAAGGGATCGTACCGACCCGCCCCCGCCGACCGCGAAACGGTTACTTTCCGTCGCCGTCCGCGTACGCCTCTCCGCATGCCTCCTCGAAGAAGTCGAGGTTCTCCTGGAGGGACTTCATCAGCCGGTCGCGCTCGGTCTCGTCGACCCGTACGGGGACGACGCCGGTGGCGCCGGTGAGCCTGCGGAAGCCGCCCCGGCGCTCCAGGCGGCCGCGCACCCGTACGGGGAGGCCGACGAGGTGGGCGTGGCCCGCTATCCGGTAGTCCTCCTCGCCGAGGGTGAGCCGCAGATGCGGGACCTCGGCCCCGGCGAGGACCCGCAGCCGTACGGTGCCCGCGCCGCGCGGGCCGGAGCGGCGCAGCCGGACGACGACGCCGGTGACGACGACCTGTTCCGAGGGTTCGGCGCGCAGGTAGCGGGCGCCCGCGGCGCGCAGGGCGGGGAGGTCGCCGGGTGAGAACTCGACGGGTCCGGCCGAGGCGGCGCAGCCTTCGGGGACTCCCGCGGCGGGTGCCCAGGCGATGGCGACGCGGGCGCCCTCGGTGCCGCGGACGAGCGTGGTGAGCGCTTCGGTGAGTTCGCGGCTGACGCCCGCCCGCACCGCGCCGTCGAAGGCGTCCATGCTGCCGGTGGCCCGCTGGTAGTCGATGGCCTCGCGGGTGGCGTGCAGGGCGTGGTGGAGGCGGACGGTGAGGGGGCGGCCGGTGGGGGTGGGGGCGAAGGCGGTGAGGGTGCGCCCTTCGGTGGCGGGGCCGAGGAGGACGTCGGTGAGGAGGGCGGTGGCGGGGCCGCGGTGCCGGGCGCCGTGGTAGCCGGTGCGGGCGCGGGTGGCGAGGGCGGCGGCGAGGAGGGTCTGGCGGGCGGCGGTGCGCAGGCGTTCGTCGACGGTCCAGGGGGTGGCGCCGTCGACGGGTCCGGCGGGGGTGTCGCGGTGCCAGCGGATCTCGTCGCTGGGGACGGCGAGGGCGATGAGGATCTCGCGGGCGGAGGGGGCGGCGGCGCGGTGGAGGGCCTGGAGGGCCTCGCCGAGGAGGTCGTCGGCGTCGGGGAAGGCGCGGCTCTCGGGGACGAGGAGGCTGGTGGGGCCGTCGGCGGGGGCGGGCGGGGTCCAGCGGCCGTAGCGGCCGGGGACTCCGCCGCGGCGCTGCCAGCCGTGGCGGCGCAGCAGGGTGGTGAGGTCGGCGGGGTCGACCCGGGCGGGGTCGGGGGGCCGGTGCCAGGCGGAGTCGTCGGGGTGGGGGCGGAGCATGCGCAGGGGTTCGTCGGGGCTTGTCATGGCCTGCCTCCGGTGCCGACGCGCGTCATGATCTCGCAGAGGGCGCGGTCGTCGAAGATGCGCGCGGTGGGGATGCGGACGGTGGTGCGGGTGCGTCCGGTGACGGGGTGTCCGGCGAGGTTGACCCAGTAGCAGCAGTGTCTGAGGTCGAGCCGGTCGTGTCCGGCGCGCAGCCAGTCGTCCTGGGAGCGCGGGACGATCATGACGACGAGGATCTTGTGCACCGAGACGGGGGTGCGGGCGAGTTTGCGCAGGTGGTCGTTGTCGAGGGTGAAGGAGAAGTGGGGGCCCGGGGGCCGGGGGGCGAGCTGGTAGGTGCATTTGAGCTGCACCTTGATGGTGACCTCGTCGTCCACGGTGTGGCCGGGGGCGCTGTGGCTGACGTGCCAGTCGATGCCGTTGTCGGGGAACGGCTGGGACAGCGAGCAGCCTGCCGCGGCGGCGACCGCGTGCAGATAGCCGACCTGCAGGGTCTCCATGCAGGCGGTGGTGGCGAGGGTGCCGCGAAGGTGGCCCGTACCGGCGGGCAGCAGCCCGCCCCGCTCGGGCTGCGCCATGGCCATGAACAACAGCCTTCCGAACCAGGGGTTTCCCCACTGCGGGCCGCTGAACTGCAAAGACCCGTACTCCTGTTGTCTCCTCCCGGCGTACGGCGCAAACGGGCCGGGTATCACCAAACGGGCAGAAGACGGAACGTCAGCCGCCATGTGCGGGCGAGGAGTTGGGTTGGGATGACGTGCTGGTACGAAGGGGCGCTGGCCGCCTTCGACACGGAGACGACAGGTGTGGACGTCGAGACCGACCGGATCGTGTCGGCCGCCATAGTCGTCCAGGACGCGCCGGGGACGCGGCCGCGGGTGAGCCGCTGGCTGGTCAATCCGGGGGTGCCGGTGCCCGAGGGAGCGACGGCGGTGCACGGGCTGACGGAGGAACACCTCCAGCACAACGGCCGCTGGCCCGCGCCGGTGGTGTACGAGATAGCCCAGCAGCTGGCGGAGCACACGGCGATGGGGCGGCCGTTGGTGGTGATGAACGCGCCCTTCGATCTGACGCTGCTGGACCGGGAGTTGCGTCGGCACCGGGCTTCGTCGCTGGACCGCTGGTTCGAGTCGGCGCCGCTGAGGGTGCTGGACCCGAGGGTGATGGACAAGCAGTTGGACCGTTACCGCAAGGGCCGTCGCACGCTGGGTGATCTGTGCGAGCAGTACGGGGTGGCGCTGCGGGAGGCGCATGACGCGGCGGCGGACGCGCTGGCGGCGCTGGATGTCGTACGGGCGGTGGGGCGCCGGTTCGCGGCGCGGTTGGAGCGGCTGTCCCCGGCGGAGCTGCACGCGTTGCAGGTGGGCTGGCACGCGGCGCAGGCGCGGGGGCTGCAGGCGTGGTTCGCGCGCAGTGGGTCGCCGGAGCTGGTGAGTACGGAGTGGCCGCTGCGGCAGGAGTTGTCGGCGGCGGCGTAGCCGGGGCGGTGTGCAGGGGCTCCGGACAGCGGAAGAGCCGGCCCGCTGTGTGCGGACCGGCTCTCGTGCCGGTGGGCGATACTGGGTTCGAACCAGTGACCTCTTCGGTGTGAACGAAGCGCTCTCCCACTGAGCTAATCGCCCGGCAACGCACTGAACCATACAGGTCCGGGCGGGACGAGTCCAAACCGTGGCCGTCCGGCCGGGGGCCCCGAGTGCCGTGCGGGCGGTGGGGGATGGAAGTGACCGGGAATCAGAAGGGCTTGCGCAATGGGGACTTGATGGCGCCGGGAATTCACATGTTGTCGCACTTGCGGGAAATCCGGACGCTTTCCGTCGGAATATCGTCCGCATTTCCCAGCCGCTTTTGCATGCACACGCCGAAGGCCCGCCTGCTGTTCGCAGACGGGCCTTCGGACCAGGGTGGGCGATACTGGGTTCGAACCAGTGACCTCTTCGGTGTGAACGAAGCGCTCTCCCACTGAGCTAATCGCCCTGGGCGCAGGAAGAACATTACCCCATGTCAGAGGGTGCCTGTGACCACCCGCGGCCCCGGCTCACTGGTCCTTGATCTTCCAGGGCATCACGACGCCGAACTTCCAGAGGTAGATCCCGACGAGCACGCCGATGATCACCAGGCCGATCGCGGTCAGGGTGATGTTGCGGCGCCGCACCTTGGGGTCCAGCGCCTTCTGCGCGGCCTCGGTGACCTTGCGCTTGGTCCAGCGCAGCACGAGTTGGGCCCAGACGAACTCGGTCGCCCAGATCGCCATGCCGCCGAAGATCACCACCCAGCCGGGTCCGGGCAGCGGAAGCATGACGATGCCCGCACCGACCACGGCGAGGCCGATCACGAAGACGCCGACCTGCCAGCTCAGGTGCAGGGCCCTGCGTTGCTTGACGAACTCCGGCGCCCGCGAGCCCAGACCGTCGTCGGCCGACCCCCCACCAGTCTCCGTCTCCTCCGGCACCACGGCGACCTCACCCGGCTCGTCACTCCCCGTATTCATACGGTCAAACCCTACCGGAGCGAATGAGTCACTGGAATGGTGGCAGATCTCGTATCACTTCTCGGCCGTAAGAGGTACCTAAAGCCACGCAAAACCCTCGAAGGGGTTTACAACGGCACCGTAGGTGGCATGTCGATTTCGCCGACGTGCGAATCCCCGAGCGCACACTGAGCGAAAGGCCCTGGCGCTTATGAACACCACGGTCAGCTGCGAGCTGCACCTGCGCCTCGTTGTGTCGAGCGAGTCCTCCCTGCCTGTCCCCGCAGGCCTGCGGTACGACACGGCCGACCCCTACGCCGTGCACGCCACCTTCCACACCGGAGCCGAGGAGACCGTCGAGTGGGTGTTCGCCCGCGACCTCCTCGCCGAGGGGCTGCACCGCCCCACGGGCACCGGCGACGTCCGCGTCTGGCCATCGCGCAGCCATGGTCAGGGCGTCGTCTGCATCGCCCTCAGCTCTCCGGAGGGCGAAGCTCTGCTGGAGGCCCCCGCACGGGCCCTGGAGTCCTTCCTGAAGCGAACCGACGCCGCCGTGCCGCCCGGCACGGAACACCGGCACTTCGATCTCGACCAGGAGCTGTCGCACATCCTGGCGGAGAACTAGGCAACGACACCCCACCGAGCCGCCCGGCGCCGTCCACTCGGGGAGACGGCGCGGGCCGAGACAACCGCATAGGGCACCTGGCGGCGCCGCCTCCGTGAGCGATCACGGAGGCGGCGCCGCCGCGCGTGCGTGCCCCTGAGGGGCCCTCGCGGGGGCCCGGGGAACGCGAGCGGCCGGGCGGGCGTTGCACGGGCAGGGGTCGCCGCGAGGCGGCGGCCGGTGGGGCGGGCGCGGTTGTCGCTACCATCTGCCCCCATCGGCGGGCGCCCGCCCGACCCTCAGGCCAGGGAGCGAAACGTGCTGATCACCCACGACACCCGGTGCGCGCTCGACACCGTGGTGGATCTGGTGAACACCGCGCCGGAGGACGACACGGCGACGGACGGGCTGCCGGACGTGGCGGCGCTGGCGGATTTCACGCAGGGCCACGCCGTCAGCGACATCGGCACGCTGTCCGAGTCCGACCTCTCGGCCGTGCGGGAGGTCCGCGGCCGGTTCGCCGGGATCTTCGCCGCGCCGGACGCCCGTGCGGCGGCCGAGAGCATCAATGAGCTGGTCGCGGCCGCGGGCACCACCCCGCGCCTGACCAACCACGACGGCTACGACTGGCATGTGCACTACTTCGCCCCCGGCGCCTCGCTGGCCGACCATCTCGCGGCGGACTGCGGGATGGCGCTGGCCTTCTTCGTGGTGGCCGGGGAGCAGGAGCGGCTGCGGCGCTGTGAGGCGCCGGACTGTCGGCGCGCCTTCGTGGACCTCTCCCGCAATCGCTCGCGCCGTTACTGCGACAGCCGGACCTGCGGGAACCGGCTGCATGTGGCCGCCTACCGGGCGCGCCGCAAGGAGGCGGCGGGCTGAGCCTGGGGCTCACCGGGTGCGGGGCGGGTTCGACGCCGGTCCCGGCGGGTGACGCCGGGACAGACGCGTACGGCTCACAGCAACAGCAGATCGTGCAGCGCAGCCATGAGGATCAGACACCCGATCACCGCCAGGAAGATCATCAGCGGTGGCTGGGAAAGGGCGAAGAGGCACCCGCGCGGCTCGTCCTTCTGCGGCGCGGCCTCGCTCTGTGTCGTGTCGACCATCTCGCGGTGATGATGACCCAGGTCAGGCCCTGCTCGCGATCAACACTCACGGAAAGTGCGGGACTGCGCCGAATTCGTACCGTAGCTTTCGCGTCGCTCCGCGCGGTGAACGGTTTCATGCGTGGCGTGACGGTATGTGGCGAGCAGTCCGTCATGTGCAGGTCATCGGCGCTGGCATATGCCAGTGGCTCATATCCCGTGCTTCTTGAGGATCGCCTCGATGTCGCTGAAGTCGTCCGAGGAGGACTTGGCGGGAGCGGAGGGTGCGGCGGCGGGCCCGGAACCTCGGTCCGCGTTCCGGCCCAGGGCGGGCGCCGAGGCGGCGGGGCTCACCGGGGTGGCCCTGCCGTCACCCGTAGCGGCCCGCTCGGCGCGGGTGCCCCGGCGGCGCTCCACGGCGCGGGTGAGGGCGAACAGCGCCCAGGACGCGCCGAGCACCCCGAAGCCCGCCCAGGCCAGCGGGCTGAAGGCGGTACCGGCAAGCCAGCCGACGGCGCCCGTCATCACCAGGCCGACCGGGATCAGTGAGTAGGCCGCGATGCGCACGGCGGTCAGGAAGCGCTTGCGGTAGGCGGTGACAGCGGCGATGCCCAGGCCCGCCGCGGACACGGCGGAGCAGACGGTCTCGGCGAGCATCCGGTCCTCCTGGCGGGGTCGGTCTGGCGGGGTCGGTCGGTTCTCCGGTCCGGTGCTCCGGGCCGGGGCGGCGAGGGCACCGACGGTGCGCTTCGTCCCTTCCATCCTGCACCGCCCGACCCCGGCGGGGCCATGGTCCGGCTCGGAGATCAGGGACTTCTCAGGGATGCCCCCGGCTTCCTCTCCGGGTCCCCACCAGGGGGGCCGCCCGCCGCCGGGATTGGGCCGGGCCGCGCCCGCCTGGAAGACTGGCCCGCATGAGCGACACCTCCCCCGCACACCCCGAGCCCGTCGTGCTCGACATCTGGTGCGAACTCCAGTGCACCGACTGCCGCGGCGCCCTGGACGACGTACGCGCCCTGCGTGCCCGCTACGGCGACCGGCTGGAGATCCGGCTGCGGCACTTCCCGCTGGAGAAGCACAAGCACTCCTTCGCCGCCGCCCAGGCCGCCGAGGAGGCGATGGAGCAGGGGCAGGGCTGGCCGTACATCGAGGCGGTGCTGGCGCGGGCCGAGGAGCTGGACCGGCGCGGCGAGGCCGTGCTGGTCGACGTGGCCCGCGAACTCGGCCTGGACGCCGAGGAGTTCGACGTCGCCCTGATCGACGGGCGGCACATCCTGATCGTCGACGCCGACCAGGCCGAGGGCAAGGCGATCGGCGTCACCGGCACCCCGACCTATGTGATCGGCGGCGAGCGCCTGGACGGCGGCAAGAGCCAGGAAGGGTTGCGCGAGCGGATCGAGGGCATCGCCGACCGCCTGCTGGCCGACGCGGGGGCCTGAGCCGCTACAGCAGCGGTTTGCTCAGCGTGCGGTACGTCGTCTCGTAGCCGAGCGACTCGTACAGCCGCTCGGCCGGGGTGTTGCCCGCGAAGACGTTGAGGCCGAGGGTGTGGCCGCCCTCGGCGATCGTGCGGGCCTCCGCGAGGAGCATGAGGGCGCGGCCGTGCCCCCGGCCGCGCCGGGTCTCGTCGGTCTGCACGTCGTAGATCCAGCGCTCGCCCTCGCGGTGGCCGAGCCAGACGTGGCCGACCGGGGTTCCCTCGTGCTCCAGGACGCCGAACCAGACGCCTTCGGTGGCGAGGCCGTCCGGGAGGACGGTGGCGTGGTCGCGCCGGGCCTTGGCGTGGGCGTCGGCCTCGGGGACGCCGCGCTCGATCCACTCCCCCGCGTACCGCACCCGTTCCGCCGTCTGCCAGGCCGTGAACTCCGCCTCGGTCATCGGGCGGCCGCTGCTGCCCGGGGGGAGCGTCGGGGGCTCCTCCCCGAGCCGCTTGCGCATGCCGCGGTTGCGCGGGACGTAGCCGAGGGCGTCGGTGAGCCGGGACGCGGCCTCGTCAGCGGCCGGGAGGGTCAGCTCGATCTGGCGGCAGCCCCAGCCGCGGGCCACCTCCTCGGCGGCGAGCATGGCCACCGTGCCCCGGCCGCGCCGCCGGTCGGGTTCGTCGATCCGCAGCTCGGTGACGCGGGCCACCGAGGGGCCGAGGAACGGCGAGGTGTCCAGGTGGACCGTGCCGACCGGACGGCTGTTCACGCACACCTGGAAGCGGCGTGAACGGGTGCCGTCCGCGTGCTGCTGAAGCGGCTCGGTCGGCCGCAGTGTCGTCGTC
This sequence comes from Streptomyces sp. NPDC002176, assembly GCF_044903645.1. Classification (NCBI taxonomy): domain Bacteria; kingdom Bacillati; phylum Actinomycetota; class Actinomycetes; order Kitasatosporales; family Streptomycetaceae; genus Streptomyces; species Streptomyces sp. NPDC002176. The sequence goes on along the minus strand of NZ_JBJDQW010000007.1, from coordinate 272,644 downwards.
ATCACGGGAGTTGTACCCGTTCGACGGCGCCGGTTCAGCCCAATTACCCGCGAGGTCTCACGGGTTCAGGTCGGCGCCCGACCGCTCCTCGAAGATCCGCATCGCCTTGGCGGTCACCGGGCCGGGCGCGCCCGGCAGTTCACGGCCGTCGACCCGGTGCACGGCCTGTACGTCGCGCAGCGAGGAGGTCAGGAAGATCTCGTCGGCGCGCTCCAGCACGTCCAGCGGCAGGTCGGTCTCCTTGGCGCCCGTCCACTGGACGGTCAGCGCGCGGGTGATGCCGGCCAGGCAGCCGGAGGGGACCGGCGGGGTGTGGATCTCGCCGTCGAGGACGACGAACACGTTGGACCCGGTGCCCTCGCAGAGCTGTCCCACGGAGTTGGCGAACAGCGCCTCGGACGCGCCCTGTTCGCGCGCGCGGGCCAGCGCGACGACGTTCTCGGCGTACGAGGTGGTCTTCAGGCCGGTGAGGGCGCCGCGTTCGTTGCGAATCCAGGGGACGGTCACGACCGCCGTGGAGTCGGGGCGGCGGGTGGTCTCGCTCACGGCGACGACCAGGGTCGGGCCGTGTGCGCCGCGCTCGGAGCCGAGGGGGGCCTGACCGCCGGTGTAGGTGACGCGCAGCCGCCCGAGCGGCATGGGGTTGGCCGCCAGTACGGCGGCGCAGGCGCGGGCGACCTCGTCGTGGTCGGGGTCGGGCAGGCCGAGGCCGCGGGCGGAGCGCGTCAGCCGGTCGAGGTGCCGGGTGAGCGCGAACGGCTTTCCGTCGACCGTCTTCAGCGTCTCGAAGACGCCGTCGCCCACGGTCAGCCCGTGGTCGAAGACGGAGACGCTCGCGGTCGTGGCGTCCCGCAGGGCGCCGTCCAGCCAGATGCTCATGTGCGGGCCTTTCCACTCTCCAGGTACTGCCCCGACGCTACCGCGAGCAGCCGGGACCTCTTCAGTTCGGTCTCGCGCCACTCCGCTTCCGCGTCGGAGCCCCAGGTGATCCCGGCGCCGGTGCCGAAGCGGAGGGCGCCTTCGGCGCGGTCGATCCAGAACGTACGGATGCCGACGGCCAGCTCGGCGGTGCCCCGGTCGGCGTCGACCCAGCCGATGCCGCCGCAGTAGGGGCCGCGGGGCGCGGACTCCAGGGCGGCGATGATCCCGAGGGCGCTGGCCTTGGGGGCGCCGGTGACCGAGCCGGGCGGGAAGGTGGCCGCGAGCAGCTCGGGCCAGCCGGTCCCGGCGCGCAGTTCGCCGCGCACGGTGGAGACGAGGTGGACGAGTCCGGGGTGCTTCTCGGTGACGCACAGCTCGGGGACGGTGACGCTGCCGGTGGCGCAGACGCGGCCGAGGTCGTTGCGGACCAGGTCCACGATCATCACGTTCTCGGCGTGGTCCTTCTCCAGCAGGTCGGCCTCGGTACGGCCGGTGCCCTTGATGGGGCCGGACTCCACGGTGCGCCCGGACCGGCGCAGGAACAGCTCCGGCGAGGCGGTGGCGATCTCCACCCCGTGCTCCGGCAGCCGTACGGTGCCCGCGTAGGGGGCGGGGTTGCCGCGGGCCAGCAGGGCGGTGAGGGCGTCGACGTCGGCGTCGGGGGCGACCGGTGCGCTCAGCACCCGGCAGAGGTTGGCCTGGTAGACCTCGCCGGCCGCGATGTGTTCCCGGATGCGGTGGACGGCGCGTACATAGGCGGCGCGGTCCAGGGAGGTGGTCCACTCCTCGGGGGCGGGGCCGCGCCAGGCGCCGGGCACCGGGGCGGGCACGGGCGCGTGCCGTACGTCGGCGAAGCGTGCGCAGGTCAGCTTTCCCTCGAAGTCCGCGACGACGGCCCAGAAGCCGGTGGAGTCGAGGGCGGCGGGGTCGCCGGTGACGTCGAGGAGGCCGGTGGCGACGCGGTCGCCGAAGCGGGCCAGAGGAGCCGGGAAGGGGGCGGCGGCCGGGAGGTGGAGCACGTGGCCGAGTCTAGGCCGGGCGCTCGAAAGCCGAGGCGGACGGAGGCTCGTAGTGGTCCTGACCATGGTGTCCGCCGGGTGCACCGCAGCACGCTGCGCAAACGCGTTTTTGTGCTGGCTCAGGAATCCGCTAGAGTTCAACACGTCGCCGGGACGCGCAAGCGGACCGAAACGACAGGCGGACGTAGCTCAGTTGGTAGAGCGCAACCTTGCCAAGGTTGAGGTCGCGAGTTCGAGCCTCGTCGTCCGCTCGCAGGAAACAGGGGTCTTCCCGATCCCCTACACTCCTGGTGGAGTGGCCGAGAGGCGAGGCAACGGCCTGCAAAGCCGTCTACACGGGTTCAAATCCCGTCTCCACCTCCAAGGACGATTAGCTCAGCGGGAGAGCGCTTCCCTGACACGGAAGAGGTCACTGGTTCAATCCCAGTATCGTCCACTGGATCTTCTCGAAGGTCCCATCCCGCGCGATTAGCTCAGCGGGAGAGCGCTTCCCTGACACGGAAGAGGTCACTGGTTCAATCCCAGTATCGCGCACGCAGTGCCCATGATCCGCTCCATGAAGTCACCTGGGGCGATCTTGGTCCCGAGGACGATTAGCTCAGCGGGAGAGCGCTTCCCTGACACGGAAGAGGTCACTGGTTCAATCCCAGTATCGTCCACACACCGAAGAAGCCCCCGGTCGCCTCGTGCGGTCGGGGGCTTCTTCGTGCGCTTCTCAGCTTCTCAGCTGGAGAACAGCATGTGACCGAAGCTCTTGTGGCGGTGGTGGCCGCCGTAGTGGCCGCCTCCGTGGTGGCCGCCGTGCTGCGGGGCGCCCCAGGCGGGCGCGGGGGCGGCCGGGTAGCCCTGCGGGGCGGGCGGCGGCGGGCCGGGCTGGGTCCACTGCGACTCCATGCGGGTCAGCGCCTCCAGCTCGCCGTAGTCGAGGAAGATGCCGCGGCAGCCGTTGCACTGCTCTATCTGGACGCCGTTGCGGTTGTAGGTGTGCATCGGCGCATGGCATTTCGGACACTGCATGGTTCGGCTCAACTCCTCGCCGTCGGGTACTGCTTGGTGTTTCCCCAGGACAGACTCCGTCCTGCCCCGGTCGGTTGCAGCCTATTTGAGGAAATCGCGGGTCAACCGGGCGGGGGTGGCCGTCATTCGGGCACAGGCGTCCACGACCGCCTGTTCCACCTCGTCCAGCGGCCGGTCCGCCGTGCGCGCCTTGGTGAGGGCGAGCGCGGCGGTCTGCACGGTGAGCGCGCGGGCCGGGACGTCCAGTACGGGCCAGGGGTCGCCGTGCGCCGGGACGGCGGGGCCGCCCGCCGCCTGGTAGGCGGTGAGGAAGCGGAGCCATTCGTCGGGCGGGAGGAGGCCGCAGGCGTACCAGGCGGCGGGGCGGGCGAGGTCCCAGGCGGGGGTGCCGAGGCCGAGGTCGTCCACGTCGATCAGGTGCCAGGGGCCGTCGGGGGCGGGGTGGCGGACGAGTTGGCCGAGGTGCAGGTCGCCGTGGCAGAGGAACGGGGTTCCGGGGGCGGGGACTTCGGCGCGGGCCCAGGGCGGGAGCGTGGCCCAGGCTTCCAGGACGGGCGTGGCCGCGGGGGCGGGGTGGTCCCGGAGGGTGCCGCGCAGCCTCGATATCGCCCGGGCCGCTTTGGCCGGGCCGCGCATCGGGGGCAGCCCCGGGGACGCCGGGGTGCGGTGGAGGCGGGCGAGGAGGGTGGCCGTGGCCTCCCAGGGGGCGGCGTCGGGGTCGTCGCGGTCGACCGGGGTGCCGTAGGGCCAGTGGGTGACCAGGCGGCCGTCCAGGCGGTCCGGGGCGGGGGTGAGCGGGGGCAGCAGGACGCCGGGGAGGCGGGCGGCCACGGTCAGACGGAGGGCCAGCTCGCGCGGGTCGGTGTCCGGGGCGTGGGCCTTGGCGACCGTCGCGCCGTGCCGGACGACGGTGGCGTCCGGGCGGTCGGCCAGCGGGCCGCAGACGCAGGCGCAGGGTCCGGCCACGGGATGTACGGCCGTCCTGAGGCGGGCGGTCAGGGCCGGGGCTGCTTCTGGGGTCACGGGAGGTGAGCGTACTGGGGGTGCGGAAAACGCAAAGCCGGCGCAGCTCCCCAGCTGCGCCGGCATTGCGTGCCGTCCGTCGCACCCCCGTCCCCACGGGGTTTCCTGGATGGGAGGGAGATCCCGCCCGGACCGCTCTTCCGGGCCTGGTCCGCTTCTCAGCGACCCAGCAACGCACCCACGGACGACGCCTGTGTGGCCACCGTCTCCCAGCCGTCGAAGACGAGGAGGAGCAGGGCCGCCAGGGGAAGGGCCATGAGTGTCGCCACCAGGGGGTGGCGGCGGCCCGCGCGGCGTCGAGCGAACGCGTCGTGCCTCGGTGCCGTGGGGGCCATGGTTCCTTCTCCCGGCCGATTCGGTTGTCGACAGCGGCGGGCGTCCAGCCTCGGGGGGCGAGCGCCGCACCCGCCGCTTGACCTCAAATCTAGGTTCGCGGCGCCGGGCGGGCGTCATGCCCTCGTACCGAATGGCGGGCCTCCCGGAGGATGAGCCTCCTCGCCCGAAGTACTCCCCTGGGTGGAGACGCGGGGAGGAGTCTCAGGGTCTTCCCGGAAGGGTCGCGGCCGCCCGCCCCCGTGTCTCCACCCAGGGGTGGATTGGCGTGACTTCAGTCACTTTGGCCGTCCGTGGGCGGGAACGGAGGGTGGGACGGCGCCGCGGACCGTGGGAGCGGTGGCCGCCCGCTTCTCCCCCGCGTCACGGGATGTGGGCCCGTGCCGTCAGTTGACTTAAAGTCAACGTACGCACCAGGTCAGAGGGTTGATGACGTTCTTACATCAACCACACAGCAAGATCCGTGTCGCTGACCGCGTTTCACCTCCGGCATGGGGTAGGCGCAATCCATCGGCCCGAGAGGGCGCGGCCTCTGCGCGCGGGCGGCCGGGGAAACGTAAGCTGGGCACGTCACAGGGACCGGGCAGCGGGGATGAACATGGCGATGATGCGCCTGAGGCGCGAGGACCCGCGCGTCGTCGGCTCGTTCAGGCTTCACCGACGGCTCGGCGCGGGCGGGATGGGCGTGGTCTATCTCGGCTCCGACAAGAAGGGCCAGCGGGTCGCGCTGAAGGTGATCCGGCCCGACCTCGCGGAGGACCAGGAGTTCCGGTCGCGGTTCGCGCGCGAGGTGTCGGCGGCCCGGCGTATCCGGGGCGGCTGTACGGCGCGGCTGGTGGCGGCGGACCTGGAGGCCGAGCGGCCCTGGTTCGCCACGCAGTACGTGCCCGGCCCCTCCCTGCACGACAAGGTCGCCGAGGAGGGCGCGCTGTACGCGGCCGACGCCGCGGCGATCGGCGCGGCCCTGTCCGAGGGGCTGGTGGCGGTGCACGAGGCCGGTGTGGTGCACCGGGACCTGAAGCCGTCCAACATCCTGCTGTCCCCCAAGGGCCCGCGGATCATCGACTTCGGCATCGCCTGGGCCACCGGCGCCTCCACGCTCACGCATGTCGGCACGGCGGTGGGCTCCCCCGGCTTCCTGGCGCCGGAGCAGGTGCGCGGCGCGGCGGTCACCCCGGCCACGGACGTGTTCTCGCTGGGCGCGACCCTGGCGTACGCCTCGACCGGCGACTCGCCCTTCGGGCACGGCAGTTCCGAGGTCATGCTGTACCGGGTGGTGCACGAGGAGCCGCAGCTGCACGGGGTGCCGGACGCGCTGGCGCCGTTGGTGCGGGCCTGCCTGGCGAAGGACCCCGCGGACCGGCCGAGCACGCTCCAACTGTCGCTGCGGCTCAAGGAGATCGCGGCCCGCGAGGCACAGGGCCTGGGTGGCGTACGGCCGCCGGGGCCGCGGGCGCCGATGGCGGAGCGGCCCTCCGGGCGGCTCGCGGACACCTCGCCCGACCAGCAGCGCACCACACAGCGCCGGGCCGCCCCCGGCACCCCGCCGCCGCGCGGCGTCGCGCCCTCCCGTGGCGGGGCGCCTTCGCGCGGCGGTGTCGCGTCCCGTCCCGGTACCCGGCCCAACCCGGCGCAGCGTGGCACCGGCAACCGTCCGGCCCCGCGCAGTGGTGCGGGCCGCCCCGCTCCGCGCACCACGGGGACCAAGCTCCGCCCGGCCAACCCCCGGCTGCTGCGGCAGCGGCTGACCGTGTTCGTGGTGGTGACGCTGCTGGTCGCCCTGGGCATCGCGGTGGCCCAGGGCTGTACGGGTCCGGCGCGCGGCCTGGGCGGGGACGGCGGCGAGCATCGTACCGGGGTACGGCAGGCCGCCGCACCGGGGGTCGGTCAGGGGCGGGTCGCGTAGAAGGCGACCGCCGAGGCCGCCGCCACGTTCAGGGAGTCGACGCCCGCCTCCATCGGGATGCGCACATGGACGTCGGCCGCCGCGAGGGCCGCCGGGGACAGCCCCTCGCCCTCGGTGCCCAGCATCAGGGCGAGCTTCTCCGGGCGGCGGGCGGCGAGTTCGTCCAGGGTGATGGAGTCGTCCGAGAGGCACAGCGCGGCCAGCTCGAAGCCGTGCGCGCGGAGCGTGTCCGCGTCGTGCGGCCAGGAGTCCAGGCGGGCGTACGGCACCGCGAAGACCGAGCCCATGGACACCTTCACCGAGCGCCGGTAGAGCGGGTCGGCGCAGCGCGGGGTGAGGAGGACGGCGTCCACCCCGAGGGCGGCGGCGTTGCGGAAGGCGGCGCCCAGGTTGGCGTGGTCGACCATGTCCTCGAAGAGGGCGACCCGGCGCGGGGTGCCGTGAGGTCCGGCGGACTCCAGCAGTTCGGCCGGGGTGGGCAGCGGGTTGCGGGCCATGGAGGCGAGGGCGCCCCGGTGGACGTGGTACCCGGTGACGCTCTCGGCCAGCTCGGGGCTCACCACGTAGACCGGGCAGGCCAGTTCGTCGATGAGGTCCGCCATGGTGTCGACCCACTTGGGGGTGAGCATCATCGAGCGCATGCCGTAACCGGCGTTCCCCGCGCGGCGGATGACCTTCTCGCCCTCGGCGATGAACAGCCCCTCGGCGGGTTCGCGCCTGCGGCGCAGGGCCACGTCGGTGAGGTTGGTGTAGTCGTGCAGGCGCGGGTCGGCGGGGTCGTCGACGGTGATGAGCTGGGCCACGGGGTGCTGCTGCCTTGTTCTTCCGGAGCGGTCAGGGCTGGTAGGTGGCCGGGGTCGCGTCCACCACGGCACCGATGACGATGACCGCCGGGGGCTTCACGGCCTCGGCGCGTACGGTCTCCGCCACGGTGGCCAGGGTCGCGTCCACCCGGCGCTGGGCGGCCGTGGTGCCCTCCTGGACGAGGGCGACGGGGGTCGCGGGGTCCTTGCCGTGGGCGATCAGGGTCTCGGCGATCTTGCCGATCTTGTCGACGCCCATGAGGACGACGAGGGTGCCGGTGAGGCGGGCCATCGCGGGCCAGTCGACCAGGGAGCGCGCGTCGTCGGGGGCGACATGGCCGCTGACCACGGTGAACTCATGGGCGACGCCGCGATGGGTGACGGGTATCCCGGCCGCGGCCGGTACCGATATCGAGCTGGAGATGCCGGGGACGACGGTGCAGGGGATGCCCGCCTCGGTGAGCGCCTGCATCTCCTCCATGCCCCGGCCGAAGACGAACGGGTCGCCGCCCTTGAGCCGGACCACGGACTTGCCCTGCTTGGCGTGCTCGATCAGGGCGTGGTTGATGGCCTCCTGGGCCATGTACCGCCCGTAGGGGATCTTCGCGGCGTCGATGACCTCGACGTGCGGCGGGAGTTCGGCGAGCAGGTCGCGCGGGCCGAGCCGGTCGGCGATGACGACGTCGGCCTCGGCGAGCAGCCTGCGCCCGCGCACGGTGATCAGGTCGGGGTCGCCGGGGCCGCCGCCGACCAGGGCGACACCCGGTGTGCGGGTGCGGTGGTGGGGGGCGACCAGGGTGCCGTCGCTCAGGCCCGCCACGACCGCGTCGCGGATGGCGGCGGTGTGCCGGGGGTCGCGGCCGCGCGCGCTGGTGGTGAGGACGGCGACGGTCACGCCCTCGCTGGTGCCGGTGGCGGGCGTCCACGCGGTGGCCTGGTCGGCGTCGTCGGAGCGGACGCACCAGACGCGGTGGTCCTCCGCCTCGGCGGAGGCCCGGGCGTTGGCGACGGGGTCGCTGGTGGCGATCAGCGCGTACCAGGCGCCGGAGAGGTCGCCCTCGGCGTACGGGCGGCGCAGCCAGGCGATCTCGCCCGCGTCGGCCATCGCCTCGACGGAGGGGGTGGCCTCCGGGGAGACGAGGAGGATGTCGGCGCCCGCCGCGATCAGCGCCGGAAGGCGGCGCTGGGCGACCTGGCCGCCGCCGAGGACGACCACGCGGCGACCGGTCAGGCGGAGGCCCACGGGGTAGGCGGGGTGTTCGGCCATGAGGTGCGGCTCCTCGTGCGGTGTGCGGTGGGCGCGCCGCGCCTTCGGAGCGGCCCTGACGTGCGGATCTTAATGTCTGGGCCCCTGGTGGGGCACGGGTGGTCCGATGGGTGAACGCCGGACCACCCGTGCCCGTCGGCTACTTCTCGGTGACGCCCGCCGAGTCGAACGTCGCCACCTCGTGCATCGCGCGGGCCGTGCTCTGCACCAGCGGCAGCGCCAGCAGCGCGCCGGTGCCCTCGCCCAGGCGCAGGTCGAGGTCGACCAGCGGGCGCAGGCCCAGCTTGTTGAGCGCGGCCACATGGCCGGGCTCGGCGCTGCGGTGACCGGCGATGCAGGCCGCCAGCACCTCGGGGGCGATGGCACGGGCGACGAGCGCGGCGGCACCGGCGCTCACCCCGTCCAGGATCACCGGTGTACGCAGCGACGCGCCACCCAGCAGCAGGCCGACCATGGCCGCGTGCTCGAAGCCGCCGAGGGCCGCGAGGACCCCGATCGGGTCGGCCGGGTCCGGCTGGTGGAGTTCCAGCGCGCGACGGACGACGTCGGTCTTGCGGGCCAGGGTCTCGTCGTTGATGCCGGTGCCCCGGCCGGTGACATCGGCCGGGTCGGCGCCGGTGAAGACGGAGATCAGCGCGGCGGAGGAGGTGGTGTTGCCGATGCCCATCTCGCCGGTGAGCAGCGCCTTGTTCCCGGCGGCGACCAGATCGCGGGCGGTCTCGATGCCGACCTCGATGGCGGCTCTGGCCTCCTCGCGGGTCATCGCGGGCCCGGTGGTCATGTCGGAGGTGCCGCCACGGATCTTGCGGGGCAGCAGACCGGGGGTGGCGGGCAGGTCGGCGACGACGCCGACGTCCACGACGCACACCTCGGCGCCGACCTGGTTGGCGAAGGCGTTGCACACCGCGCCGCCGCCCAGGAAGTTGGCGACCATCTGGCCGGTGACCTCCTGTGGCCACGGGGTGACACCCTGGGCGTGCACTCCGTGGTCACCGGCGAACACGGCCACGGCCGCGGGCTCCGGGATGGGCGGCGGGCACTGCCGGGACAGGCCCGAGAGCTGCGCGGAGATGATCTCCAGCATGCCCAGCGCGCCGGCCGGCTTGGTCATACGCTTCTGGCGCTCCCACGCCTCGCCGAGCGCCTTGGCGTCGAGCGGGCGGATCTGCGCGACGGTCTCGGCAAGCAGGTCGTGGGGTTCCTCTCCGGGCAGGGCGCGGCGGCCGTACGTCTCCTCGTGCACCACCCAGGACAGCGGGCGGCGCTTGGACCAGCCCGCCTGCATCAGCTCGGGCTCGTCCGGGAACTCGTCGACGTACCCGACGCACAGGTAGGCGACGACCTCCAGATGCTCGGGCAGGCCGAGCGCGCGGACCATCTCCCGCTCGTCGAAGAAGCTGACCCAGCCGACCCCGAGGCCCTCGGCGCGCGCGGCGAGCCAGAGGTTCTCCACCGCGAGGGCGGACGAGTAGGGGGCCATCTGCGGCTGGGTGTGGCGGCCGAGGGTGTGGCGGCCGCCGCGGGTGGGGTCGGCGGTGACGACGATGTTCACCGGGGTGTCGAGGATGGCCTCGATCTTCATTTCCTTGAACTGCTTCGCCCGGCCCTTGGGCAGCGACTTGGCGTACGCCTCGCGCTGGCTCATGGCGAGGTCGTGCATCGCGCGCCGGGTGTCGGCGGAGCGGATGACGACGAAGTCCCAGGGCTGCGAGTGGCCGACCGAGGGGGCGGTGTGGGCCGCCTCCAGGACGCGCAGCAGCACGTCGTGCGGGATCGGGTCGCCGCGGAAGCCGTTGCGGATGTCGCGGCGCTCGCGGATCACCTTCAGCACGGCCTCGCGCTCGGCGTCGTTGTACGCGGGCGCGGCCGGTCCGAGGGGCTGCGCGGGCTCCGCCTCGGCGGGCTCGGGCTCCTCGGTCCGGTCGGTCTGGTCGGCGTCGGTCGTGACCAGGTCCTCGGCGTGCTGGACGAAGTCCGGCTCGGGCTCCTCGGCCGCGCGGGGCGTGGGCACGGCGGCCACGGGGCCCTGGGGGGCGAAGGCGTCCAGGTCGGGCAGGATCAGCGGCTGCGGCGGGGTGGGGGCCAGGTGCGGGGTGGTCGGCACCTGTCCGTCGACGGCCACGAACTGCCCGAGCGGCTGCGCCGGGTGCGGCGCGGCGAGCAGGCCGGAGGGCAGCGGCTCCACGGGGGCGGGGGCCTCCTCGGGGGCCTGCAGCTGGGGGCCCGCGGGTGCTTCGTGGGCGGCGGGTGCCGCTTCGGGGGCCGGGGGTGCGGGCTGCTCGGGGGCCTCGAAGACCGGCGGCTGCGGGGCGGCCACCGGGATGTCCTCGGGCTCGGGGAGCGGGAAGTCCTCGGCCGGGAGCGGGGCTTCCGCCTCGGGAGCCTCGGCGATGGCCTCAGCCTCCGGTACGGCTTCCGCCGCGACCTCCTCGACCGGGGTGACGGGGACCTCGGGCTCGACGGGGTCCACGTCCTCGGCCACGTCCTCGGGAGCCTGCGGAGCCTCCTCCTCGGCCTCCGGCGCGACGGCTACGGGGGCGACGGCCTCCGGGACCACGACAGGCTCGGGCGCCACCTCGGCGGAGACCTCCGCCTCGACGGCCTCCACGAGGGCCTCCTCGATGGCGGCCTCGGCCTCGTGCCCCGGAGCGGCCTCGGGCACGGCCTCCATGGCCTCCATGACCTCTACGGCCTGCTCGGACGCCTCCGCCTCCGGCATCTCGGCCACGAGGGGGGTCTCCGGCGCCTCCTCCACGGCGGCCTCCGCCTGCGCGGTCAGCCGGTCGACGGCGGCCTGCGCGGCCTCCGCCTGCTCGACGGGCACGCTCTCCGCGTCGGGCAGAACCGCCTCCGGAACAACCGCCTCCGGAAGTGCCTCCTCCGGCACGACCGCGTCCGGAACAACCGTTTCGGCCGCCGGTGCGACCGCCTCCGCCGGGGCGGTCCCCCAGGGCGCGGCGGTCTGCGGGGCCGGGTCGGGCAGCGCTTGCACGTCGAGGTACTCGGGGCCGGGCATGGGCCGCGGCGGCGCTCCGGCGGGGCCGCGGTCGGCGAGGGAGCGGACCGGGCTCGCGGAGGCGTCCGGGAGGGGCGGGCCGAGGTGCAGCGGACGGCGCGGCGGCTGCACGGCCGTCGGCGCCTCGTGCGCGGCCGACGGCATGGAGCCGGGTCCCTGCTCGGGCAGCCGTACGCCGCCGAGGTCGACGGAGCCGGTGTCCCGGCCCGCCGTCTCGTGGGCGCCGGGCTGGTGGACGGCCTCGACGATCGGTTCCGGGGCGGGCGGCGGCATCTCGTTGCCCCACGCGCCCTGAGCGCCCGGCAGCAGCAGGTCCTCGTCCTCGGCGGGCGCCTCGGCGAGGTAGGTGTACGCGCCGTGCCCGAGGGCGCCCGGCTGCTCCACCATGCCTGCGCTCTCCGGCTGTCCCTCGGCCGGGACCTGGCCGGTGTCGGTCATGCGTACCCCTCGCCCATCGGTTTAGTGCTCCTACGACCAGCTCACGTGGAACGGCGCACCGACCGCCCCGTAGTGAGAACGAGCGTCCGTGCGCATCGGCACGAACGACCCGCCAGAAATGGCGACAAAGCCATTCGGTGGCATTCTCGCGGCCGTTGTGCCGTCGTGACAGCGAGATCACGTGACAGCCCGTTGTGGACTGCGCCACGTTGCGCGTCCTCCGGTTTTGCCGTACCTCACCCACCGCCCCAAACCGGGCGAGCTTTCCGGACATTGACGAACGAAGTTCCGGATCGCGGGTGCGGTACAACGATCGGCCAGCCTACCGCGCGCGGTACGACAACCGGATCACGGGGCGAATCGGGCGCGGAGGTGTGGCGGCGGTTCAGCGCGGGGTGTCGCGCGGCGGCAGCTCGCCGCTGAGCAGGAAGACGACGCTCCGCTCGTTCTCCGTCCAGGACTTGGTGTCGAGTCCGACGGCCTGGAGCAGGGCGCACTCGACCCGGTAGCCATGCTCGGTGAGGTCCCGGCCGATGAGTTCGGCGGCGTCGCGGGTGGCCGCGTGGGCGACGATGCGCTGCGGGCGCCGGTCGGCCACGGCCGCGACGACGGCCGCTCCCCCGCCGCCGACGCGTACGACGTCCGGCTCGGGCAGGTTCTCCAGGATGTGCGGTGCCTCGCCCCGCACGATCTGGAGGTGGACCCCGAACTCGCGGGCGACGGCGTCGGTGCGGGCGCAGGACTCGGGGTCGAGGTCGACGGCGAGGACGGCGGCACCGGCGCGGGCGGCCTCCACGGCGAAGGCGCCAGAGCCGCAGCCGATGTCCCAGACCAGGTCGCCGGTGCGCGGGCCGAGCCGGGCGAGCTGGGCGGCGCGGAGCAGTTCGTTCTCGCCCTCGCCGAGGACGCCGCCGTAGACCTCGTCGGGCTGGGTCCAGCCGCGCGGGCCGGTGCTCGGGTCGCGCCCGGCGATCCAGCCGCCGCCCTCGACGGCCGCTGCGGGGCCGCCGATGACGATGACCACGTTGGGGTCGCGCCAGGTGTGGTCGGGGGCCTTGTCGGAGGTGAGGACGCTGACGCGCTCGTTCTCGGTGCCGAGTTCCTCGCAGACGACGAAGGTGCGGTGCACCTCGTCGAGGAGCAGGCCGAGCTCGGCGGGTCCGGCACCGGGTGCGGTGAGGACGGCGACCTTGGTGTGGGCGCGGCATACGTTCACGGCGCGGCGCAGCGTGCGGGGGTGTGCGACGACCACATGTGCGTCGTCCCAGGGCATGCCCGCGCGGGCGAAGGCGGCGGCCACGGAGGAGACGCCGGGCACGACCTCGACCTCCAGGCCGAACTCGGGGTCGCGCAGGGAGCGGACGACGCCGAAGAAGCCGGGGTCGCCGTCGGCGAGCACGACGGCGGTGCCGCGGTGGGCGGCGATCCGTCGGGCGGCCAGGGTGACGCTGCCGAGGCGGACGCGTTCGGCGGTCGTCGGGATCTCGGGGAGCGCGAGGTGGTGGGGGGCGCCCGCGACGAGCGTGGCGGCGCCGAGGGCGCCGCGTGCCGCGTCGGTCAGCGGCGAACCGTCCCAGCCGATCACCGTGACCCGGTCGGCCATCGTCGTCGTCTCCAGGTCTTCGCGTGTCGTCAGAGGGGGCCCGGATACGGGCTTCGTGAGGTTACCTGGTGGTGCGGCGGGACGGGGCGGCGGGGCGGGGTCAGTTCCACTGGGCGTAGGAGCCGAAGCCGCGGCTGTCGGCGAGCTGTTCGTCGCTGCCCTCGAGGTCCTCGGGCAGCAGGCTCCAGATGATGAAGTCGGTGCGCATGTCGGTCCAGGTGCCGTCCTCGGTGCGCACGTGGACTATGCAGGCGTTCCGGAGCACGCCCTCGCTGATGCAGCCGATCTTCTGGGCGACCTGCTGGGAGGCGGTGTTGTCGGCGGCGGTGCGCAGTTCGATGCGCTCGAAGCGCTGGTCGCCGAAGAGCCACTTGGCGGTGGCGAGCGCGGCCTCGGAGGCGTAGCCCTCGCCGCGGGCCCAGGGGGCGATGATGTACGACAGCTCGGTGGACCGGATGCGCCAGTTGGTCTTGCCGAGCTGGACGACGCCGACCAGGCGCTGGGTGAGGAACTCGGTGACGGCGAGGTCGATGCCGCGTCCGGCGGCGCGTTCGGCGGGCGCGTAGCGGGTGATCCAGCGCCGGGCGCCGTCCTCGGTGAAGGGCTGGGGGATGTCGGTCCAGGCGGCGACCTGTTCGTCGTTCATCATCTCGGCCAGGGCGGGCAGGTCGTCCTCGTCGAGGGGACGCAGGCCCAACCGCTCCGTCGAGATGGAGACGTTGGGGAAGGTGCTAGTCATGCGCCGCTCCGTAACCTTCGATGATTCGTGAGGGTCCGTCAGGGCCCGCTGAACTGCCCAGCATGCAGCATGACAGCACCGATGTGCACGTACGGGCCCGCCCCCTGCCGCCCGTTGGGGGAGGCGGGGGGCGGGCCCGTACGTGCAGGTCAGTCGCCGCTGACGGGCAGGACCGACCCCTTGTACTTGTCCTCGATGAACTTCTTCACCTCGGGCGAGGTCAGCAGCTTGGCCAGCTTCTTCACCCGCGGGTCGTCCTCGCTGCCCTTCTTCACCGCGAGCAGGTTGGCGTACGGGTTGTTCTTCGCGGACTCCAGGTAGACGGCGTCCTTGGTGGGGCTGAGGCCCGCGTCCTGGGCGAAGTTGTTGTTGATGACGGCGGCGTCCATGTCGTCCAGGGAGCGGGGCAGCTGGGCGGCCTCCATCTCCTGGAACTTCAGGTGCCGGGGGTTGCCGGTGACGTCGGCCGGGGAGGCGTCGGAGCCCGCGCCGGGCTTCAGCTCGATGACCCCGGCCGAGGCGAGCAGCTTCAGCGCGCGGGCCTCGTTGGTGAGGTCGTTGGGCACGCCGACGGTGGCGCCGTCGCGGAGCTTGGTGACGTCCTTGACCTTGTGGGAGTAGACCCCCATGGGTGGCAGGTACGCCTTCACCACCGACACCAGGTCCGTGCCCTTGGACTTGTTGAAGTCGTCGAGGAACGGCTGGTTCTGGTAGAGGTTCGCGTCGAGCGTGCCCTCCTGGAGCGCGGTGTTCGGCAGGACGTAGTCCGTGAACTCCTTGATCTCCAGCTTGAGTCCGGCCTTGGCGGCGAGCTTGTCGTCGATGTGGTGGAGCACTTCACCGGCGGGGACGGGGGTGACGCCGACGACGAGCGGGCCGTCGGTGTCACCTCCCTTGCCGGTGGCCGAGCCTGAGCCGCAGCCGGTCAGGCCGAGCGAGAGGGCCGCGGCGGTGGCGGCCGCGAGCCATACGGTCTTGCGCATGTGTCGATCCCCTTGAGCGGTCGGGGTCTGGCTGCCGGGAGCGGTCAGAACGAGGGGATGACGGAGCCCTGGTACTTGTCCTCGATGAACTTCTTCACCTCGGGCGAGGTCAGCAGCTTCGCCAGCTTCTTCACCCGCGGGTCGTTCTCCTGGCCCTTCTTCACCGCGAGGAAGTTGCCGTAGGGGCTGTTCTTCGCGGACTCCAGGGCGATGGCGTCCTTGGCGGGCTTGAGGCCGGAGGATATGGCGTAGTTGCCGTTCACGACCGCCGCGTCCACGTCGTCCAGGGAGCGCGGGGTCTGGGCCGCCTCGACCTCCTTGAACTTCAGGTTCTTGGGGTTCTTGGTGATGTCGGCGGGGGTGGCCTCGGAGCCGACGCCGTCCTTGAGGGTGATCAGCTTGTTGGCGGCGAGCAGCTTGAGCGCGCGGGCCTCGTTGACGGCGTCGTTGGGGACGGCGACGGTCGCACCGCTCTTGAGGTCGTCGGCCTTCTTGACCTTGTGGGAGTAGAGGCCGAGCGGCTCCAGGTGGACCGTGACGACGGGCACGATGTGGGTGCCGCGCTTCTTGTTGAAGTCGTCGAGGTACGGCTGGTTCTGGAAGTAGTTGGCTCCGACCGAGCCGTTCTCGGTGGCCGTGTTCGGGGTGATGTAGTCCGTGAACTCCTTGACCTGCAGGTCGAGTCCGGCCTTCTTCGCCAGGTTCTTCTGGACGAAGTTCAGGATCTCGGCGTGCGGGGTCGGGCTCGCGGCGACGATCAGCGGTCCGTCGGCGTCGGGGGAGCCGCTTCCGGAGCCGCAGGCGGAGAGCCCGAGGGCGAGGGCTCCGGCGGCGAGGACGGCGGTGGTGAGCTTGGCGGTGTTACGCACGAAAAGTGCCTTTCCTGAAGGGTGGTGCGGCCCCGGGCTTGGGTGGCCGGGGAGTACGCGGAGGAAGAACGGGTGTGCTCAGGCGACCTTGGTGATGTCGGCGGCGGCCGGCTCCTTGGCCTTGAGCAGGCGCAGCTTCGGCACCGGGCCGGAGCCGCCGCGGCCGTGCAGGGAGCGGGCGGCGAAGTCACCGGCGAACTGGATGAGGGAGATGACGACGGCGAGGATGCCGACGGTGATCCACATCAGTCCGGTCTCGAAGCGCTGGTAGCCGTAGCGGACGGCGAGGTCGCCGAGTCCGCCGCCGCCGACCGTGCCCGCCATGGCCGAGTAGCCGATGAGCGCGATGATCGTGGTGGTGGTGCTGGCGATCAGCGAGGGCAGCGCCTCGGGGATGAGGACCTTGCGGACGATGGTCCAGCTGCTGCCGCCCATGGACTGCACGGCCTCGACGAGTCCGCCGTCCACCTCGCGGACGGCCGTCTCGACGAGCCGGGCGAAGAACGGGATGCCGCCGATGGCGAGCGGTACGACGGCGGCGGCGGTGCCGATGGTGGTGCCGGTCACCCAGCGGGTGAAGGTCATCAGCGCGACCATCAGGATGATGAACGGCATGGAGCGGCCGACGTTCACGATCTGGCCGATCACCTTGTTGGCGACGACGTTCTGGAGCAGTCCGCCGCGTTCGGTGAGGACGAGGAGGATGCCCAGCGGCAGGCCGAGGGCGATGGCGATCAGGGTGGACCAGAGCACCATCGAGAACGTCTCGGAACACGCCTGGGACAGCAGCGGCTGTATCTCGGACCAGGTCACTTCGCACCCTCCTTCACCAGCACGGACTCACCCTCGGTACCCACCACGTCGACCTGCAGGCCCTGCTCGCGCAGGAAGCCGACCGGCACCACGTTGTCCTCGTAGCGGCCGGGCAGTTCGATGCGCATCCGGCCGATCTGGAGGCCGCCGACGGTGTCGATGGCCGCGCCGAGGATCGAGATCTCGATGTTGTAGGTGCGCGCCAGCTGGGAGACGACCGGCTGGGTGGCCGCCTCGCCGTGGAAGGTGATGTTGAGGACGGTGCGGTCGTCGCCGCTGGCCTCGCCGCCGACCGGGAACAGGGCGGAGGCCAGCTGCGAGCCGGGGGTGGCCAGCAGTTCGCTGACGGTGCCGGATTCCACGATGCGTCCCTTCTCCATGAGCGCGGCGGAGTCGCAGATCGACTTCACCACGTCCATCTCGTGGGTGATCAGCAGGACGGTCAGGCCCAGCTGCTGGTTCAGGTCGCGCAGCAGCTTGAGGATGGAGCGGGTGGTCTCCGGGTCCAGGGCGCTGGTGGCCTCGTCGGAGAGCAGCACCTTGGGGTCGCCGGCCAGGGCGCGGGCGATGCCGACGCGCTGCTTCTGGCCGCCGGAGAGCTGGGCCGGGTAGGACTTCGCCTTGTCGGCGAGACCGACGAGGTCGAGGAGTTCCAGCGCCTTGCGGGAGCGCTCCTTGCCGGACTTGCCGAGGATCTCGAGCGGCAGCTCGATGTTGTCCTGCACGCTCCGGGAGGACAGCAGGTTGAAGTGCTGGAAGACCATGCCGATGTGGCTGCGGGCCTGGCGCAGTTCCTTGCCCGCGCGCGGTCCGCGGCCCGCGAGGGCGGTGAGGTCCTGTCCGGCGACGGTCACGGTGCCCGCGGTGGGGCGCTCCAGCAGGTTGACGCAGCGGATCAGGGAGGACTTTCCGGCGCCGGACTGGCCGATGACGCCGTAGACCTCTCCTTCGCGGACGTGGAGGTCGACGCCGTCCAGGGCGGTGACCTCGCGGCCGCGCGAGCGGTAGACCTTGGTCAGGCCCGAGGTGGTGATCACAGGGGGGTTCCGTCACTGTCGAGTGCCGGGCGCGGGTGTGCTCGGCACAGGTGCATGGGGTTGCATTTCAGGACGCGGCACGGTTCTCGCGGTGGCGAGTGAACCGGGGAGAACAGCGTGTGCGCGAATGGCACGGGTCCGGTACGGCGGTGTTCCGGAGCCGGGACGGGCCATGGCTCTCGCTTCGGGGCGCGAGGCTCTCGGGTGGTGCGGGGGCCCTCTAGAAGGCGCGCATTCGGCACGTCATGCGACACATACAACGAGCACCGGGCGTGTAGGTCGCCTCGGTCGCAAGGGTGCGGCTGCTCGTCGTGGTCATGCGGTCAGTAAACCAGACCGGCCGCGCGGCCCGGAGGGACCTGTCCACATGCTGGACAGACGTGGATGGTGCCGGTGAGACACCGGGGGCGGCCCGATCGCCGGTCGCCCCCACCATCAAGGGGCAGGAGCCCTTCACGGCCGCACCGGGTCCGGCGCTCCGGGACCGCCCGCTGTGGCCAACGCCACGACGGCCGTCCGGGCGCCGGGGGCGGCGGCGGGCGTCCGATTCGGCCGTAATAAGGTCTCCGCATGCTCAATGCCCTGACGCTGGCGACCGGGATCGCCGCGCTGCTGCTGGCCGCCTGGTGCGGCTGGGCCGCACACCGGGACCAGCCGACCAAGGACTGGCACTTCATCGGCATGGCCGTGGTGTCCGTGCTGGCCGTGATCCAGCTGGTCGTCGGGATCGTGCTGCTGGCGCGGGGCGAGAAGCCGGACCAGGGCACGACGATCTTCGTGGCCTATCTGCTGGGCGCGCTGGCCTGCGTGCCCGCGGCGGGCTTCATGTCGCTGGCCGAGCGCACGCGCTGGGGTTCGGTGACGGTCGCGGCGGGCGGCGTGGTGCTGGCCGTCCTCGAAGTACGGCTCTTTGACATCTGGGGAGGCTGACATGACGGCGCTGGAGGAGAAGCCGGCCCGGCTGATCAGCGGGCCGGGCATGCTGCTGGTCTGGTTCTACGGCGTGATGGTGGTCGGCGCCGTGTCGCGCTCGGTCTACCAGATCGCCACGGAGTTCGACCGGGCACCGCTCGCGTACTCGCTGTCGGCGCTCGCGGGCGTGGTGTACGGGTTCATCACGTACACCCTGGTCAGGGGCGGTGAGACGGCCCGCCGGGCGGCGGTGGTGTGCTGCGCGGCCGAGCTGGCGGGCGTGCTGATCGTGGGCACCTGGACGCTGGTCGAGCCGTCCGCGTTCCCGGACGCGACCGTGTGGTCGGACTACGGGATGGGGTACGTCTTCATCCCCGTACTGCTGCCGGTGACCGCGCTGTACTGGCTGCGGGCGGCGCGGCGGCGGCAGGCGGCCTGAGACCGCCCGCCCCCGGACGCGTCAGGCCGTGGCCGCGTAGGCCGTGGCCGGTTTCTCCAGCACGATCATCTCGACGCCGTCGGCGCCCAGCGAGCGGCCCACCGCCCGGTAGCCCAGCTTGCGGCACAGCCGCAGGCCGCTCTCGCTGCGGTGGCCGGTGCGCAGCCGGTACGTGGTGGCGCCGCGCTGCTCGGTGAGGGCCTTCTCGGCCGCGCCGAGGAGACGGGCGCCGATGCCGTGGCCCTGGAGGCGGGGGTGGACGCAGAGCGTGCCGATGGCCGCCGCGCCGTCCTCGGTGAGCCTGCCGCGCACCGAGCCGACCACTTCGTCACCGAGCCGGGCGACGAAGACGCAGTCGGCGGCGACCTCCTCGCGGACCTGGTCCAGGCTCTGCACGAGCGGGTCGATGCGGTAGTTCCCGTAGCGCGCGGCCTCGCTCTGGAAGCAGAGGTACTGGAGCCGGAAGATCTGCTCCGCGTCCGGCTCGGTCGCCGCCGAGATGGTCACGCTCATGCCCATGTGCGCATGCCTCCCGCTCACCTGATCACTGTTGTCCCCCACCTCTATCCCCGTGCTCCGGCGCTGGCAACCTCCGCCGCGAGCATTCGTCGCAGACATCCCAGACATCTGGAACGTTCCGGTCCGAGACTGCCCTGTGAGATGCCCAACTCCCCCGCGATCTCGCGGTAGGTGAGGTCGCGCGGGGAGAGCAGGGCCGCCATGATCCGGGGGCAGCGGCCGGGCAGTCTGCGTACCGCCTCGCGCACCACCCGGTGCCGGGCCGCGCCGAGGGCGAGCTGCTCCGGACCGTGCCGGGTGTCGTCGGCGGGTTCGCCGTCGTAGGGGCCTTCGAGGCCGTGGGTACGGCGGCTGAGCCGGCCCTCGTCGCGGACGGCGTCGCGCAGCCAGCCGGACGGGTCCGGCGGCGGGCCCTGACTCTCCAGCCGTTCCAGCAGCCGCAGCCAGACGGCCTGTTCCAGGTCGCCGGGCTCGCCCCCGGAGGCATGCGCCTCGGCGGACGCTTCCGCGGTCAGGAGCGGGCGCAGATCGGTCAGCAGGTCATGGGTCATACGCGTCGAGACGCGCCGTCCCGGCCGACGGGTTTCCGGGACGGCACGCTGTCACCCGGATCAGCGGGTGCGGGGCGCCGGTGTTGACGCCCGGCCCTGACTCAGTGGCCCAGGAAGTCGGCGCGGGCCAGCACGCCGGTGTCGGCGTTGTCGGTGAAGACGCCGTCGATCCCGGTGGCGAAGTAGGTGCGGTACGCGCCGAACACGTCGCCGTAGCCGTCCGGGTCGGCGCCCTTGCGGAACTCGGCCGGGAGGAAGGGGTTCTCGTTGCGCATGGTGTACGGGTGCAGGATCAGCCCGACCTTGTGCGCGTCGGCGACCAGCCGGGTGGGTTCGCCCAGGGTGCCGTCGGACTTCTTCGGGATGACCAGGTCCAGGGTGGGGCCGATGCCCTGGGCGTAGCCCGCGATCTCGCGCAGCCCCTTGGGCGTGACGAGGTCGGCCACCGTACGGGGGTCGCCGGTGGCGACGAAGTCGTACGGGCGGGTGTTCGCGCCGTCGAGCAGGACGACCAGCGGGTTGTCGACGATCCGGTTCAGCCGCTGGATGCTGGTCGGCTCGAAGGACTGCAGGACGACCGGCGAGTTCCGGGTGTCCTTGCCGTACTTGCGCAGCAGCTTGGCCACCCGCTGCTCCGGGTCCAGGCCGAGGCGGCGGAAGTAGGTGGGGTGTTTCAGCTCGGGGTAGATCCACACCTGGCGGCCGCGCTCACGGGTGCGGGCGTCCTGCCACTTCAGGACCTCTTCAAAGGTGGGGATCTCCCAGCGGCCGTTGTAGAGGGTGTTGTGCGGGCGGTTGGCCGGGATGCGCTCGACGGCGCGCAGCGTCTTCAGCTCGGCGAGCGTGAAGTCCTCGGTGAACCAGCCGGTGACGGAGACCCCGTCGAGGATCTTGGTGGTCTTGCGCCCGGCGAACTCGGGGTGCGAGGCGACGTCCGTGGTGCCGCCGATCTCGGGTTCGTGGCGGCAGACGAGGTGCCCGTCCTTGGTGGGCACCAGGTCGCCCGCCTCCACGATGTCGGCGCCGAGTTCGAGCGCGAGGTCGTAGGAGCCGAAGGTGTGCTCGGGGCGGTAGCCGCTGGCACCCCGGTGGCCGATGATCGTCGGCACCGGCAGGCTCTTCAGTCCGCGTCCGCCGGACCCGGCCGTCCGGGTGCCCGCCGCGTGGGCGGCCGACGGCAGTCCGAGGACCGCCCCGCCCGCGCCGAGCACCGCCGCACCGAGGACCGCGCGCCGTCCGGTCGCGCGCGAGGGCTGGTTGGTCCGGTCGCTTTCCATACGCGTCTCCCGCTGTCGTTACGCAGGTCTTCTTCGCTCCGACCTGGCTGTGTGTCTTGGGTGCGCGCCGATCGTAGGGGCGTGGACATGACCGAGGGGAGACCTCGGCGGGAACACGCGGGTGACGCCTGATGTCCCCTGGGCGGCGCGTGGGAGGTGAGCCCATGTCAACAACACGTAAGACCTCGGTGAATCGCGCGGCTCGATGTGCGCTTTCCCCGTAGCCGCGAGTAATGTCCTCACCTGCACAGACTCATATCGTCCGCTCGGCCTGGAGGACCCGTTGTCCCGCTTCGCGCTCATCAAGGCAGTGCTCGCGCCGGCCATGCGCCTGATGTTCCGCCCCCAGGTGGAGGGCCTCGAGCGCATTCCCGGCGAGGGTCCGGTGATCCTGGCGGGCAACCACCTCACGTTCATCGACTCGATCGTGCTCCCGGTGGTCTCCAAGCGGCAGGTGCAGTTCATCGGCAAGGACGAGTACGTCACCGGCAAGGGGATCAAGGGCCGGGCGATGGCCTGGTTCTTCACCGGCGTCGGCATGATCCCGGTGGACCGCGACGGGGCGAACGGCGGTGTCGCCGCGCTGATGACCGGGCGCCGGGTGCTGGAGGAGGGCCGGGTCTTCGGGATCTACCCCGAGGGGACCCGCTCCCCCGACGGGCGGCTGTACCGGGGGCGTACGGGGATCGCTCGGCTGACCCTGATGACCGGGGCGCCGGTGGTGCCGTTCGCCATGATCGGCACGGACAAGCTTCAGCCTGGGGGGAAGGGGTTCCCTCGGCCGGGGAAGGTCACTGTGCGGTTCGGTGAGCCGATGGAGTTCTCTCGGTACGAGGGGATGGATCGGGATCGGTATGTGCTTCGCGCTGTGACGGATTCTGTGATGGCTGAGGTCATGCGGCTGTCTGGGCAGGAGTATGTGGACATGTACGCCACTAAGGCCAAGGCCGCCTGAGGTTTGGTTTTTGGGTGCGGGTGCGTTGTGGCTTGTCGCGCCGTTCCCCGCGCCCCTAAAGGCAAAGAGCTAGAAGCCTCTGTCCAGGCGTTGGTTCTTCAGCAGGAGCCATGCTGCTGCTGACGCCGCCAGTAGTACTGCTGCTCCCGCTCCTGACGCCAAGTGCAGGCCGTGTACGAAGGATTCTCTGGCCGCTTCCAGCAGTGCCTGGGACGTCGGGGCGGGCAGGCCCGCTGAGGCTTCTACTGCCGCGCCCAGGGACTCGTGGGCCGTTTCCGGGGTACCGGGGGGAGCCGTGAAGTCGCGGTAGGCCGCTGTCACGATCGAGCCCAGTAGGGCGATGCCCAGGGCCGCGCCCAGTTCGTAGGCCGTTTCCGAGACCGCTGAGGCGGCGCCCGCGCGGTTCTTGTCCACGCTGGAGAGGATCACGTCCGAGGTGACGGTGAAGGAGAAACCCGCACCGACGCCGACGATCAGCAGGGCGGCGCCGAGCAGCGGATAGCCGGTGGACCCGTCGAGCATGGTGAGGACCGCGAGGGCCACGCCGATCGCGGCGAGGCCGCCGGAGACCACCGCGCGTACCGAGAAGCGGCGCGCCGCGCGGCCCGCGACCAGTCCGGCCACCACCGCGCCCACGGCGGCGGGCAGTTCGGCGAGGCCCGCCTCGAACGGGTGCCTGCCCTGGACCAGTTGCAGGAACTGGGACAGGAAGAACACCAGCCCCGACATCCCGAGCACGGTCAGCAGATCCGCCAGCACCGCCCCGCTGAAGCCCCGGTGCCGGAACAGCCGTACGTCCAGCAGCGGGGTGGGCAGGGTGAGCTGGCGGCGGACGAAGCCGTACAGCGCGGCCGCGCCCAGCAGGCCGGCGGCCAGGGTGAGCGGGCCGAAGCCGTGGGTGGCGGCCTCCTTCACCGCGTAGACCAGGGCGAGCATGCCGACCAGGGACAGCAGCAGGCTCAGCAGATCCCACGGGCCGGGGTTCGGGTCGCGGGACTCGGGCAGGGTGCGGATGCCGACCAGGACCAGGACCGCCATCACCGGCAGGTTGATCAGGAACACCGAGCCCCACCAGAAGTGCTCCAGCAGGAAGCCGCCCACGATCGGGCCGACGGCGGTGCCCGCGGAGGCGGTGGCGCCCCAGATGCCGATGGCGAAGCTGCGCTCGCGCGGGTCGTGGAAGAGGTTGCGGATCAGGGCCAGGGTCGCGGGCATCAAGGTGGCGCCCGCGACGCCGAGCAGCGCCCGCGCCAGGATCATCAGGCCGGGGCTGGTGGCGTAGGCGTTCAGGACCGAGATCGCGCCGAACGCGGCCGCGCCGCACAGCAGAACGCGCTTGCGGCCGACGCGGTCACCGAGGCTGCCCATCGAGACGAGCAGTCCGGCGATGACGAAGGAGTAGACGTCGCCGATCCAGAGCAGCTGGGTGCCGGAGGGGTGCAGGTCCTCGCTGATGTAGGGGGTGGCGAGACCGAGGACGGTGGCGTCGACGGCGACGAGCAGTACGGCGAGGACGAGCACGCCGAGCGCGAGCCAGCGGCCGGGGCGCCGCTCGGTCTCGGTCGGTACGGGCGGCCGCAGGGTGCTGGTCACGATTCCGCCCTGCGCAGCGCGCCGCCGAGCAGCAGCTCGGCGACCATCGTGGAGAAGTCACGGGAGGCCACCCGGCCGTCCACCGCGGCCCAGGCGCACGAGGTGATCAGCCCGTAGAAGGCTTCGGTGAGCCAGCCGGGGGTGAGGTCGATACGGAGGTCGCCGTCGCGCTGGCCGCGCTGGAAGAGGGCGCTGATCCGGGTGTCCAGGTTCAGCCAGCGGGCGTTCTGCCCTTCGCCCTCCCAGAGCTGGTTCTCGCCGTAGAGGAAGGCGAGCAGTCCGGCGGCGGGCTGGATCTCGCGGACCAGTCGGCGTACGGCGTCGGCGGCGGGGCCCTCGTCCAGCCGGGCGCGGTCGAGCGCCGCCTCGCACTCCGCGATGCCGAGCGCCTCCAGCGCGCGGACCAGCGCGTCACGTCCGGCGAAGTGGCGGTGGAGCGTGGCGCGGCTGATCCCGGCGGCGCGCGCGACCTCGTCCATGGTCGCGGTGGACTTGCGGGTCAGCAGGGCGGCGGCGGAGCGCAGCACGTGGTCACGGTCGAGAGCCATGAGACAAGGGTACCTCGCTTGAGACGTCGATGTCTCAACACGGGCATGCGGGTCTCAGTGCCAGGGCAGCTCGCCGCGTCGTGCCCAGTAGGTGTGGGGGTCCTCCGCGAGGGCGTCGAGGCGGGTCCGCTGGTCGTCGGTGAGGTCGACGGCGGCGGCGTGCAGGTTGGAGCCGAGCTGGGGGACGGTCACGGCACCGGACAGGACGACACCGGCCCAGGGGCGGGCGAGGATCAGCGCGAGGGCCACGGCGTCGGGGCCGAGGCCGGTCTCTTCGGCGATGTTCCGCAGGGCTTCGGGCGCGTGGTCCGGGGCGAGCCGCCCGTTGGCCATGCCCTCCTTGACGATCACCGTCAGCCCGGCGTCGTGCGCCTCCGCCAGCGCGGGTCCGGCCGAGGTCTCCAACGCGTTGTACGTGGACTGCACGGTGCGGAAGAGGGGGGTGCCGTCGACGGTGATCTCCAGGGCGGCCCTGATGGTGTCGGACTGGGCGGGGCCGCTGGTGGAGAAGCCGATGGTGAGGCCGCCCGCGGCCGCTTGGGCGAGCCTTCGATGCAGCTCGCGGTCGGTGAGGGCGGGGCTGTCGGGGGTGAGGGAGTGGATCTGGTAGAGGTCCAGCCGGTCTCCGAGCAGGTCAGCCGTTTCGGCGCGCTGGCGGTCGTACGTGGGGAGGGTGTGGTCCTTGACCTCGTGCTGGTCGGCCTCGGTGGACCAGTCGGCGGTGTAGGTGTAGCCCCACTTGCTGCCGACCACCACGTCGTCGTTCTCCGGGCGGGCGGTCAGCCAGTCCGCGAGGAACTCCTCGCTGCGGCCGTAGGAGCGGGCGGCGTCGAAGTAGCGGACGCCTTGGGCGTAGGCGGCGTCGAGGAGTTCGTGGGTGCGGGTTTGTAGCGCCTTGGCGCTCCGGTCATCTCCTAGGTCGTGGTCCCGGTTCAGGTTGATGTAGCCGGGGCGGCCGACCGCGGCCAGGCCGAGGCCGAGGTGGCAGGTGGGGGTGGTTGCGGAGGAGAGGCGGGCGAAAGGCATTGTGGGGTCCGTTCGGTCGGCTCCAGGGGCGCGCGACCAACGTAACCGGCCGCCCAGGAGCTCGGGCGGTTCGGCTCCTGGGCGGCTGCGGGCGGGTCGTGGCTAGTCGCGCAGTTCCCCGCGCCCCTGGGCGGCGATGTTCTTGGCCTTGGCCCATGCGTGCTGGTTGGCCAAGTCCCCCTTCACCTCCGCCAGTTGCACCGCCACCGCGCTCGGTGCCGTACCGCCCCTGCCGTTCCGCGAAGCCAGTGCGCCCTTGACGTTCAGGACCGTGCGGACCTCGGGGGTGAGGTGGGGGGAGATCTTGGCGAACTGGTCGTCCGTGAGGTCGGCCAGTTCCTTGCCGTCCGCCTCCGCGACCTTGACGCACTCCCCCGCGACCTCGTGCGCGACGCGGAACGGGACGCCCTGGCGGACCAGCCACTCGGCGATGTCGGTGGCGAGGGAGAACCCGGCCGGGGCCAGCTCCTCCATGCGCTCGCGGTTGACGGTGAGGGTGGCGAGCATGCCGGTGAAGGCGGGGAGCAGCACCTCCAGCTGGTCGCAGGAGTCGAAGACGGGCTCCTTGTCCTCCTGGAGGTCGCGGTTGTAGGCGAGGGGAAGGGCCTTGAGGGTGGCAAGGAGGCCCGTCAGGTTGCCGATGAGGCGGCCGGACTTGCCTCGGGCCAGCTCCGCGATGTCCGGGTTCTTCTTCTGCGGCATGATCGAGGAGCCGGTGGAGAACGCGTCGTGCAGGGTGACGAAGGAGAACTCCTTCGTGTTCCAGATGATGATCTCCTCCGCGATCCGCGAGAGGTCGACGCCGATCATCGCGGTGATGAACGCGAACTCCGCGACGAAGTCCCGCGAGGCCGTGCCGTCGATGGAGTTGCCCGCGCTGCCCCGCTCGAAGCCGAGGTCACGGGCGACCGCCTCGGGGTCCAGGCCGAGGGAGGAACCGGCGAGCGCGCCGGAGCCGTACGGGGAGACCGCGGTGCGCTCGTCCCACTGGCGCAGCCGCTCCGCGTCCCGGCCGAGGGACTGGACGTGGGCCAGCACATGGTGGGCGAAGAGCACCGGCTGGGCGTGCTGGAGATGGGTGCGGCCGGGCATCGCCACGTCCGGGTGGGCCTCCGCGAGGCCGACCAGGGCGTCCTGGAGGTCGGCGATCAGGCCGCCGATGATCCGGGCGTGGTCGCGCAGGTACATCCGGAAGAGCGTGGCGACCTGGTCGTTCCGCGAGCGTCCGGCGCGGAGCTTGCCACCGAGGTCGGGGCCGAGGCGTTCGAGGAGGCCACGCTCGAGCGCGGTGTGCACGTCCTCGTCGGCGATGGTGCCCACGAACTCCCCGGACGCCACGTCGGCTTCGAGCTGGTCGAGCCCCGCGAGCATCCGGGTCAGCTCGTCCTGGTCGAGCAGGCCCGCGGTGTGCAGCACGCGCGCGTGGGCGCGGGACCCGGCGATGTCGTAGGGGGCGAGCCGCCAGTCGAAGTGGACGGACGCGGACAGCTTCGCCAGGGCCTCGGCGGGACCGTCGGCGAAACGGCCGCCCCAGAGCCGTACGTCACCGCTGTTGCTGCTCACTGCGTTGCTCCTCAAGCTCGGGATGTGCCACCGCCTCCCCACCCTGGCAGGCGGAGAGGCGGTCGGCCTACTGCTTCAACGACGTCGGTTACGCGAGGTCCCGCTTGGCGGCGATCTTCGACGACAGGCTGTAGATGTCGATGAAGCCCTTGGCCGCGGCCTGGTCGAAGCTGTCGCCGGTGTCGTAAGTGGCGAGGTTGAAGTCGTACAGCGACGACTGGGACCGGCGGCCGGTGACGACGGCGCGGCCGCCGTGCAGGGTCATCCGGACGTCGCCGGAGACGTGCTCGTTGGCCTCGGCGATGAAGCCGTCCAGCGCCCGCTTGAGCGGGGAGAACCACTGGCCGTCGTAGACCAGTTCGCCCCAGCGCTGCTCCACCTGCCGCTTGTAGCGGGCGAGTTCGCGCTCGACGGTGACGTTCTCCAGCTCCTGGTGGGCGGTGATCAGGGCGATGGCGCCCGGAGCCTCGTACACCTCGCGGGACTTGATGCCGACGAGGCGGTCCTCGACCATGTCGATCCGGCCGATGCCCTGGGCCCCGGCGCGCTCGTTGAGCTGCTGGATGGCCTGGAGGACGGTGACCGGGCGGCCGTCGAGGGCGACGGGCACACCGCGCTCGAAGGTGATGACGACCTCGTCGGCCTCGCGGGCCTCGGCGGGGTTGGAGGTGTACTCGTAGATGTCCTCGATCGGGGCGTTCCAGATGTCCTCCAGGAAGCCCGTCTCGACGGCGCGTCCGAAGACGTTCTGGTCGATGGAGTACGGGGACTTCTTGGTGGTCGCGATCGGGAGGTTCTTCGCCTCGCAGAAGGCGATCGCCTTGTCACGGGTCATCGCGTAGTCGCGGACCGGGGCGATGCACTTCAGCTCGGGGGCGAGGGCGACGATGCCGGCCTCGAAGCGGACCTGGTCGTTGCCCTTGCCGGTGCAGCCATGGGCGACCGTGGTGGCGCCGTGCTTCTGCGCGGCGGCTACGAGGTGCTTGACGATCGTCGGCCGGGAGAGGGCGGAGACCAGCGGGTAGCGGTCCATGTACAGGGCGTTCGCCTTGATCGCCGGGAGGCAGTACTCCTCGGCGAACTCGTCCTTGGCGTCGGCCACCTCGGCCTCGACGGCACCGCACGCGAGGGCGCGCTTACGGATGACGTCCAGGTCCTCGCCGCCCTGACCGACGTCCACCGCTACGGCGATGACCTCGGCGCCCGTCTCCTCGGCGATCCAGCCGATGGCGACGGAGGTGTCCAGTCCGCCTGAGTAGGCGAGTACGACGCGCTCGGTCACGGTTTCTCTCCTCACGTGCATTCGCTGATATGCATGAGTATGCAGAACTCCGCATGATTCGTCAATTGCGCCGCTCGGCCCTCCCCGCATGGCCCATGAACAGGGGCGCGCTCCACAGGGGGCCTCTACGGTCTGAGCCATGCGCCGCCGCCTGGTCACCGCCCTCGTGTCCGCCTCCTTCTGCGCGCTCGGTCTCGCGCCCGCCGAGCCGCCCGCCGACATCCCGCTGCCCGCGCGCCTCGCGGACACCGGCGGCGGCACCCAGCTCATCACCGCCGAGGCCCCGGACACCGGCTCCACCACCGGCACGCTCACCTGGTGGGACCGGCGGCACGGTCGGTGGACGGCGGCCGGGACCGCGCCCGCGCGGTTCGGGTCGGGCGGGCTGGTGGCGGGCACCGAGCGGCAGCAGGGCACCAACACCACCCCGACCGGGCTGTACGACCTGCCGTTCGGCTTCGGCATCGAGGCGGCTCCGGCCGGGACGCGCGTCAAGTACCGCCCGGTTGCCGAGAGTTCCTGGTGGTGCCAGGACAACGACTCCCGCGCCTACAACCGTTGGGTCGACCCCCTCCCCGCCGACTGCCGCGCCTCGGAGTCCGAGCACCTGGTCGCGTACCCCACCCAGTACGCCCACGCCCTGGTCATCGGCTTCAACTACCACCGTCCGGTGCGCGGACGCGGTGCGGGCATCTTCCTGCACGTCAACGGCAAGGCGGCGACGGCCGGTTGTGTCTCCGTACCCGCCGACGCGATGGCCCAGATCCTCCGCTGGACCGAACCGTCCCGGCGCCCGCACATCGCCATCGGGACGGCGGGCGGGGCCACCTCCCTCACCGGCTACTGACACCCGCCCAGGTCACCCGTCGGGACGCTGAACACTCCGCCCGTACCGCACGTATGTGTGGGCCAAGGGTCAAGTCCCCCGGAGGAACCGTGACCACCACGCTCGCAGGCGGACGTGCCGCCCGCCGCCAGACGATGCGCCGCATCCGCCCGCGCCGCTCGCCGGCCGTCCCACTGCTGCTCGCGGTGTGGGCCGGTGCGGCGGCCGTGTTGTGGCTCTGGTGGCACAACACCCCCTCGATCGCCGACAACGCGGGCCGGGTCCTGAACGCGGGCCGGATCACCGGTCTGCTCGCCGGGTACCTGATGGCGCTGGTCGTGCTCCAGATGGCGCGCGTACCGGCGCTGGAGCGGCGGGTCGGCTCGGACCGGGTGGCCCGCTGGCACGCGATGAGCGGCCGCTACACGCTGAGCCTGGTCCTGGCGCACGTCTTCCTCATCATGTGGGGGTACGCCCTCCAGGCGGGCAAGTCGCTCGGCGACATCGTCCAGCAGACCGTCGACTCGGTGAACCAGCTGCCCGACATGGGCAAGGCGGCCATCGGCACCGGCCTGTTCGTGGTGATCGGGCTCTCCTCCATCGGCGTGGTCCGGCGCAGGCTGCCGTACGACACCTGGTACCACGTGCATCTGCTGACGTACGCGGCGGTGTTCCTGACGTTCTGGCACCAGATCACCACCGGCAACGACTTCGCGGTCGAGCCGATGGCGAAGACGTTCTGGTACGTGCTGTACGGCGCGGTGACCGCGCTGGTGCTCTGGTACCGGGTGATCGTGCCGGTCCGGCTGAACCTGCGGCACCGGATGCGGGTGGAGGCGGTGATCGAGGAGTCGCCGGGCATCGTGTCGGTGCTGATCTCCGGGCGGAAGCTGCACCGGATGGGCGCGGAGGCGGGCCAGTTCTTCCGCTGGCGGTTCCTGGCGCCGGGGATGCGGTTCAGCTCGCACCCGTACTCGCTGTCGGCGGCGCCCCGGCCGGGGATGCTGCGGATCACCGTGAAGGCGATCGGCGACCACAGCGCGCGGCTGCGCGAGCTGGAGCCGGGCACGCGGGTGTGGGCGGAGGGCCCGTACGGGGCGCTCACCGCGCAGCGCCGCAGCCGGGGCAAGGTGCTGCTGGTGGCGGGCGGGGTCGGGATCACGCCGATGCGGGCGCTGTTCGAGACGCTGCCGGGCGCCTCCGGTGACATCACCCTGCTGTACCGGGCCAACACCACGCAGGACCTGGCGCTGTGGGACGAGCTGGCCGCGATCGCCGAGGAGCGGGGCGCCCGGCTGATGTACGCGGTGAACAGTCCGGAGGGTGAGCGGCCGGACATCTCGGCGGAGAACCTCCTGCGCAAGATGCCCGACATCGACCGCCACGACGTCTTCATGTGCGGGCCGCCCGGCTTCGCGCAGTCGGTGTACGAGGCACTGCGCGGCGCGGGAGTCCCCGCCCGGCGTATTCATCACGAGTCGTTCGAGATGTGAGCGGAGCTCCAGAAGCCATGAGGAAGAGCCATCCCGTTCGGCGCGTGATGCTGGCCACCGCGGCCACCGTGTCCGGTGTCGTGCTACTGCTGTCGCTGAAGCCCGCCTCCGACCCGGCCTCCGCGTCGGCGGCCGCCCCTCCGGCGGCCGCGGCGCAGGAGTCGCCGCAGGGCGGTTCGGGCGGTGCCCAGGCGTCGGACAAGGCCCGCACGGTGACCGGGGACGCGGCGCAGACGCCGTACGGTGCCGTGCGGGTCCGGCTGACGGTCAGCGGCGGGAAGATCACCAAGGCGGAGGCCGTCGAGGCGCCGAAGGGTCCTACGAGCGACGAGAAGACCGCGCTCGCCGTGCCCCGGCTGAACCAGGCGGCGCTGGCGACGCAGAGCGCGGACATCGACTCGGTGTCGGGGGCGACGTACACCAGCACGGGGTACAAGAAGTCGCTGCAGTCGGCGCTGGACCAGGTGAAGAAGGGTGCCGCGGGCGGGAGTTCGGGGGTGGCGCAGGCCCGTACCGTCACCGGCAAGGCCGAGCAGACGCCGTACGGGGCGGTCCAGGTCCGGGTCACGCTCAGCGGGAAGAAGATCACCAAGGCGGAGGCGGTCCAGGCGCCCAAGGGCCCGACGAGCGACGACAAGACCGCGCTGGCCGTGCCCCGGCTCAACCAGGCGGCCGTCGCCTCGGGCAGCGCGGACATCGACTCAGTGTCCGGGGCGACCTACACCAGCACCGGGTACAAGAAGTCGCTCCAGTCCGCGCTGGACCAGGCCGGGTGACCGGGACGGTGGCCGAGCGGGCGGGGACACCGCATGTGGTGCGGCACGCGGAGGAGGTCATGGGGACCGTCTTCTCCTTCGACGTGCGCGGCGGCGACCCCGACGAGGTGCGGGCGGCGCTGGACACGGCGGTCGCCGGGCTGCACGAGGTCGACGCCGTGTTCAGCACCTACCGCGAGGACAGCGAGGTGTCCCGGCTGGCCCGCGAGGAGCTGACGCCGGACCAGTGCGCCCCGGAGGTCCGCGAGGTGCTGGAGCTGGCGGCCGAGGCGGAGCGGGTCAGCGACGGCTGGTTCAGCACCCGGTACCGGGGGACGCTGGACCCGACCGGGATCGTCAAGGGCTGGTCCGCCGAGCGGGCCGCGCGCACGCTGGCCGCGGTCACCGGGGTGTGCGGGGTGAGCGTGAACGGCGGGGGTGACGTCCAGATGCTGGGGGCGCCCGAGCCGCACCGGGCGTGGCGGGTGGGCGTGGCCGATCCGCTCCGGCCGGGCGGGCTGGCGGCGGTGGTGTCGGCGGCCGGTGCGGACGAGCTGGCGGTGGCGACCTCGGGCACGGCCGAGCGGGGCGCGCACATCGTGGACCCCCGCACCGGCCGCTCCGCGGTGACCGACCTGGTCGCCGTGACGGTGGTGACACCCCGGCTGACCTGGGCCGACTGCTGGGCCACGGCCGCCTTCGCCATGGGCTCCCGCGCGGGCCTGGCCTGGCTGGAGTCCCTGCCGGACGTGGAGGGCCTGCTGATCACTGCGGGCGACGAGGTGCGCTGCACGGGGGGTCTGGCGACCCGGCTCGGTTGAGCGTCACGGCGCGTTCTGCGCCAGCCGGAGCAGGTGGTCGGCCAGGGCCTGGCCGCCCGTGGGGTCGCGGCTGATCAGCATGACGGTGTCGTCGCCCGCGATGGTGCCGAGGATGTCGTGGAGTTCGGCCTGGTCGATGGCCGAGGCGAGGAACTGGGCGGCGCCGGGCGGGGTGCGCAGCACGACGAGGTTGGCGGACGCCTCGGCGGAGATCAGCAGCTCCTGGGACAGCCGCCGCATCCGCTCCTCCTTGGCGGAGCCGCCCAGCGGGGCGCGCGGGGTGCGGAAACCGCCCTCGCTGGGCACCGCGTAGATCAGATCGCCGTCGGTGTTGCGGATCTTGACCGCGTTCAGCTCGTCCAGGTCGCGGGAGAGCGTCGCCTGGGTGACGCTCAGCCCGTCGTCGGCGAGCAGCTTGGCGAGCTGGCTCTGCGAACGCACCGGCTGCCGGTTGAGGATGTCCACGATCCGGCGGTGGCGGGCCGTCCGGGTCTGCGGTACGGCGGGTCCGCCCGCCGCCTGATCGTGGTCCTGCGCCTGGCTCATCGTCGTCTCATTCTCGGGATCGTCCGTCCTCGTTTGCCGGGTCGGCTGCGTCGAGGATGCCGGGCAGCGCCTGGAGGAAGGCGTCCACCTCGTCGTCGCGGAGGTTCAGCGGGGGCATGAGCCGTACGACGTCGGGGGCGGGCGCGTTCACCAGGAACCCGGCCTCCTGGGCCGCCGCCTGCGCCTGCGTGGCGTACGGCCCGGTGAGCACGATACCCAGCAGCAGGCCCGCGCCCCGGACATGGTCGATCAGCGGGTGGTCCAGCGCCTCGATCCCGGCGCGCAGGGCCTCGCTCTGCCGCTTGACGCCCGCGAGCAGGTCCTCGTCCTCGATGGTGTCCAGGACGGCGAGTCCGGCGGCGCAGGCGACCGGGTTGCCGCCGAAGGTGGTGCCGTGCTGGCCGGGCTGCAGCAGGTCGGCGGCGCGGCCGAAGGCGAGGGTGGCGCCGAGCGGCAGTCCGCCGCCGAGCCCCTTGGCGAGGGTGACGACGTCGGGCAGTACGCCCTCGTGGGCCTGGTAGGCGAACCAGTCGCCGGTGCGGCCGACGCCGGTCTGCACCTCGTCCAGCACCAGCAGGGCGCCCGTCGCGGCGGTGATGGCGCGGGCGGCCTTCAGGTAGCCGGGCGGCGGCACCACGACCCCGTTCTCGCCCTGGATCGGCTCGATGATCACCATGGCGGTGTCCGGGGTGACGGCGGCGGCGAGCGCCTGCGGGTCGCCGTACGGGACGTGTGTGACGTCGCCGGGCAGCGGGCGGAAGGGCTCCTGCTTGGCGGGCTGGCCGGTGAGGGCGAGGGCGCCCATGGTGCGGCCGTGGAAGCCGCCGTCGGTGGCGACCATGTGGGTGCGCCCGGTGAGGCGGCCGATCTTCAGCGCGCCCTCGTTGGCCTCGGCGCCGGAGTTGCAGAAGAACACCTTGCCGTCCCGGCCGAACAGCCGCAGCAGGCGCTCGGCGAGGGCGACGGGCGGCTCGGCGACGAACAGGTTGGAGACATGGCCGAGGGTGCCGATCTGCTCGCTCACCGCGCGGACGACCGCCGGGTGGGCGTGCCCGAGGGCGTTGACGGCGATACCGCCGACGAAGTCCAGGTAGCGCTTGCCGTCGGCGTCCCAGACGGCGGTGCCCTCGCCTCGGACGAGGGGGAGGCGCGGGGTGCCGTAGTTGTTCATGAGGGCGCCCTGCCAGCGGGCGGTGAGGTCCTCGTTGCTCATGACTCCCCCGGGGTATCCGGCTCGTCGGGCACGACCATGGTGCCGATGCCCTCGTCGGTGAAGATCTCCAGCAGGATGGAGTGCTGGACGCGGCCGTCGATGACGCGGGCGGTGTGCACGCCGTTGCGTACGGCGTGCAGGCAGCCCTCCATCTTGGGCACCATGCCCGAGGAGAGTTCGGGCAGCAGTTTCTCCAGCTGGGTCGCGGTGAGGCGGCTGATCACCTCGTCGGAGTGCGGCCAGTCCTCGTAGAGGCCCTCGACGTCGGTGAGGACCATGAGGGTTTCGGCGCCCAGCGCAGCAGCGAGTGCCGCAGCCGCCGTATCAGCATTGACGTTGTAGACATGTCCGTCGTCCTGGGAGCGGGCGATCGAGGAGACGACCGGGATGCGGCCGTCGGCGAGCAGGGTCTCGATGGCGCCGGTGTCGATCTCGGTGATCTGGCCGACGCGTCCGATGTCGATGAGTTCGCCGTCGACCCTCGGCCGGTGCCGGGTCGCGGTGATGGTGTGGGCGTCCTCGCCGGTGAGGCCGACGGCGAGCGGTCCGTGCTGGTTGAGCAGGCCGACCAGCTCGCGCTGCACCTGCCCGGCGAGCACCATCCGTACGACGTCCATGGCGTCCTCGGTGGTGACGCGCAGGCCCGCCTTGAACTCGCTGACGATGCCGTGCCGGTCGAGGGCGGCGCTGATCTGGGGGCCGCCGCCATGCACCACGACGGGCCGCAGCCCGGCGTGGCGCAGGAAGACGACGTCCTGGGCGAACGCGGCCTTCAGGCTCTCGTCGACCATGGCGTTGCCGCCGAACTTGATGACGACGGTGCGGCCGTGGTGGCGGGTGAGCCAGGGCAGCGCCTCGACCAGGGTCTGTGCCTTGGGCAGCGCGGTGTGCTTCCGCGCGGGCGTGCTCATGAGCTGTACG
The DNA here is from genome assembly GCF_044903645.1 of Streptomyces sp. NPDC002176. Lineage (NCBI taxonomy): Bacteria > Bacillati > Actinomycetota > Actinomycetes > Kitasatosporales > Streptomycetaceae > Streptomyces > Streptomyces sp. NPDC002176. The sequence goes on along the minus strand of NZ_JBJDQW010000007.1, from coordinate 237,617 downwards.
CGCTGTTCTCGTGGACGTAGTCCGCGGTCAGGTCGTTGGTCCAGATGGTGGCGGTCTCGGTGCCCGCGGCGAGGTCGGCGACGATGTGCACCTCGCGGTAGCGCATGTCGACCAGGTCGCGGTCCTCACCGATCGAGCCGTTCTTGCAGACCTGGACGCCGTTGATGGCGACGTTCAGCCGGTCGGGCTCGAAGGCGGCCGTGGTGGTGCCGATGGCGGAGAGGACACGGCCCCAGTTGGGGTCCTCGCCGTGGAGGGCGCACTTGAGGAGGTTGTTGCGGGCGATGGAGCGGCCGACCTCGACGGCGTCCTCCTCGGTGGCCGCGTTGATCACCTCGACCTTGATGTCCTTGCTGGCGCCCTCGGCGTCGCCGATGAGCTGGCGGCCGAGGTCGGCGCAGACCTCGCGGACGGCGTCGGCGAACTCGTCGTGGCCGGGGGTGATGCCGGAGGCGCCGGAGGAGAGCAGCAGCACGGTGTCGTTGGTGGACATGCAGCCGTCGGAGTCGACCCGGTCGAAGGTGACCTTGGTGGCGGCGCGCAGGGCCTTGTCCAGGTCGGCGTCGGTGAGGTCGGCGTCGGTGGTGAGGACGACGAGCATGGTGGCGAGGCCGGGGGCGAGCATGCCCGCGCCCTTGGCCATGCCGCCGACCGTCCAGCCGTCCCGGGTGGCGACGGCGGTCTTGTGGTGGGTGTCGGTGGTCTTGATGGCGAGGGCGGCCTTCTCCCCGCCGTGCTCGCTCAAGGAGGCGGCGGCCTTCTCGACGCCGGGCAGCAGCTTGTCCATGGGCAGGGTCACGCCGATGAGGCCGGTGGAGCAGACGGCGACCTCGATGGGCGCGCGGTCGAGGACCTCGGCCACCTTCTCGGCGGTGGCGTGGGTGTCCTGGAAGCCCTGGGGGCCGGTGCAGGCGTTGGCGCCGCCGGAGTTGAGGACGACCGCGCTGATCTGGCCGCTCTTCAGCACCTGCTCGGACCACAGCACCGGGGCGGCCTTGACGCGGTTGGCGGTGAAGACACCGGCGGCGGCTCGGCGGGGGCCGGTGTTGACCACGAGGGCCAGGTCGGGGTTGCCGTTCTGCTTGATCCCGGCGGCGATGCCCGCCGCGGTGAATCCCTTGGCCGCTGTGACGCTCAAGGCGCGACTCCGATCGTGGAAAGCCCGGTGGTCTCGTCGAGCCCGAGGGCGATGTTCATGCTCTGTACGGCACCGCCCGCGGTGCCCTTGGTGAGGTTGTCGATGACGCTGATCACGATGACCCGGCCGGTCTCCGCGTCCAGGGCGGTCTGCACCTGGACGGCGTTGGAACCGGTCACGGCGCCGGTGTTCGGCCACTGCCCCTCGGGCAGCAGCCGCACGAACGGCTCGTCGGCGTACGCCTTCTCGTAGACCGCGCGGACCGCCTCCGCGGTGACTCCGGCGCGGGCCTTGGCGCTGCACGTGGCGAGGATGCCGCGGGGCATCGGCGCGAGGGTCGGGGTGAAGGAGACGCTCACCCGCTCCCCGGCCGCCGCGCTGAGGTTCTGGATCATCTCGGGGGTGTGCCGGTGTCCGCCGCCGACGCCGTACGGGGTCATGGAGCCCATGACCTCGCTGCCGAGCAGGTGCGCCTTGGGCGCCTTGCCCGCGCCGGAGGTGCCGGAGGCGGCGACGATCACGGCCTCGGGCTCGATGATCCCGGCGTCGTAGGCGGGGAAGAGGGCGAGGGAGACGGCGGTCGGGTAGCAGCCCGGTACGGCGATACGCCTGGTGCCCTCCAACGCGGCGCGCGCGCCGGGGAGTTCGGGCAGGCCGTAGGGCCAGGTACCGGCGTGCGGGGAGCCGTAGAACCGCTCCCAGTCGGCGGGGTCCGTGAGCCGGAAGTCGGCGCCCAGGTCGATCACGAGCACGTCCGGGCCGAGCTGCTCGGCGACGGCGGCGGACTGCCCGTGGGGCAGCGCCAGGAACACCACGTCATGCCCGGCGAGCGCCTCGGCGGTCGTCTCCGCCAGCACCCGGTCGGCGAGCGGCGCGAGCTGCGGCTGCAGCTCCCCCAGCCGTCGCCCCGCGCTGGAGTGCCCGGTGAGCGTCCCGACCTCGACCCCGGGATGCCCGAGCAGCAGCCGCAACAGCTCACCGCCCGCATACCCACTCGCCCCGGCGACCGCCGCGCGCACCACCATGTCAGCCTCCTTCATTGGCATGACTATACGTAGCGCTGCACTTTTATGCAATCACTTGTGCGAAGGGGCGGACAGTGGGCCCGCTAAGACCGCGTGGCCCTCCCGCACTCGTCCTTCGACGACTCGCCCGGGCCGAAAGGCGTGTCGCGGTCGTACGGGTCGACCTCCTTGCCGGACTCGTCCGCGTGGCGGTCGGGGCCGAAGGGTGGGACGAAGTAGCCCGTGGGGGTGCCGCAGCCGCCGTTGGTCATGTCGTACTTGTAGGAGATGACCGAGAAGGTGCCGGGCTCGGTGCTCACCTTGTCGGGGTTGTCCCAGCTCAGGACCAGTTCGCGGCGGATGATGGTGCGCAGAATGTCGTCGTCGCCGCCCGTGCGGGCGACCGGGTAGACGAAGGTGACGTCGGCGGTCACCTTGAGGGCGCCGCGCTCGCCCTCCTCGTACGTGAGCGCGCCCCTCGTCTTCAGTGTGTCGCCGACCAGGTGGGCGCGGGAGGGCTGGAAGCGGCTGAAGAGGAGGAGGGGGTCGCTCTTCTCGCCCGGGGTGCGGAAGGCGGTCTTCAGGAGGTGCTGGACGTCCTTCTGGTGTGGGTTGATCAGTGCGATCGCCTTCTCCGGGCGCTCGCCCCGCAGCACCCCTCGGTCCAGGCTGGACGCGACCAGGAAGTCCCGGCTGCGGGTGAGGGCCCGCTGGACCTCGGCCGCGCTCATCCAGCCGACCGCCTTGGTCTGCTTCGGCATGGTGATACCCGCCGCGCCGCTCGCCCAGGTCGCCGCCGGGGAGCCACGGAACGGGTCGGCGGTGGTGGGGCGTCGGGCATCCGGACGCGACGAGTCGGAACCGGTGACGAGGTCCACCACCCGCCCAGGCGCGAGGGCCACGAAGAGCAGGGCCAGTACGGCCAGCAGTCCGACGACGTACCCGCCCACGCGCCGCTTGGGCCGCGCGGGCGGGTGGTTGCGCCACCCCTCGGGGCTCCGGTCCGGCTCCGTGCGCAGCCGTCTCGCCACCTCGCGGGCGCGTGCCGACGGCTCCTTGGGCGCGTCGGCGGTACCCGCCACCGACTCGCGCAGGAATCGCTCCCACTCCTCGTCGGACCTGGACGAACCGTCCGGCTCCGTACCCGCACCCATTCCAACCCCCTGGTGATCATTGGCCCGCGCCCCACTCCCCTGGGGACGCGTCCGCATGATTGCACAGGGCACCGACAGCGAGCCCCGCCCAACTGGCCGGATCAAGGGCTCACTTCACGCGTACAGCGCCGCCATCGCTCGCGTCGACGCCGCGATGCGCTCCCGGAGTTCGGCCGGGGCGAGTACCTCCACCTCCGGGCCCAGGCGGAGGAGTTCCGACTCGGCATGGCTGAGGCTTTCGACGGGGATGGTGGCGCGGTGGCGGCCGTCGGGTTCCGGCTCGCCCCGGTCCACGGCGTCGATCACCGCCCGCGCCGCGAAGTCCCGCAGCTGGGCGATACCGGCCGGGGAGATGCGTATCTCCGCCTCGCCCTGCCACAGCCGCGCCTGGAGCGCCGCCGAGTGGGCCTGCCAGTGGTGGGCCAGGTCGAAGTCGGCCGGGGGGTCGAACGTCTCGTCCAGTCGCTCCAGGGCGAGGATCTGCCCGATCCGGTAGGTGCGGAGTTCGCCGTCGGCGCGGGCGACGGTGTACCAGCGGCCGGCCTTCAGCACGATGCCGTACGGCTCCAGCCGCCGTTCCACCACCTGCGGGGCATGCCAGCGGCGGTAGCGCACCCGGATCGCGCGGCGTTCCCACACCGCGGCCGCCACCGCCGTCAGGTGCGGCACCTCGTCCGCCTCCCGGTACCAGCCCGGTGCGTCGAGGTGGAAGCGCTCCCGGATGCGGCGGCCCTGGTCCCGCAGCCCGGCCGGAAGGGCGGCCTCCAGTTTCAGCTCGGCGGCCGCCAGTACGGGGCCCAGCCCCAGCTCGGCCGCCGGGCCCGGGAGGCCGGTCAGGAACAGGGTCTGTGCCTCGTCCGCCGTCAGTCCGGTCAGCCGGGTGCGGTAGCCGTCCAGCAGGGCGTAGCCACCCGCGTGGCCCGCCTCGCCGTAGAGCGGGATGCCCGCCGCACTCAGTGCCTGCACGTCCCGGTACACCGTGCGCGCGGACACCTCCAGCTCCGCCGCCAGCTCGTCGGCGGTCATCCGGCCGCGGTTCTGGAGCAGGAGCAGCAGCGAGAGGAGTCGACCGGCGCGCATGGCCGCGAATCTACGCCGATTCCTCTTCCCTGACACAGGATGTCAGGGGACCGGTCCTAGCGTCTGCCGCATGACGGACAACGACTTCACGTTCCTCACCGGCACCTACGACGTCGCCAACCGCTGGCGCAGGGACTTCCTGGACCCCACCGAGGGCGACGACCGCTGGGAGGAGTTCCCCGGCATCACCCGCGCCTCCGTCCACTTCGACGGCGCCGCCAGCTTCGACGAGATCGAGTTCCCCACGAAGGGCTTCTCCGGCCTGACGCTGCGGCTGTACGACCCGAAGACCGCCCAGTGGTCCCTGTACTGGGCCAGCAAGCGCACCGGCACCCTCTTCCCGCCCGTCACCGGCGCCTTCGGCGCGGACGGCACCGGCGTCTTCCACGGCGACGACGAGCACGACGGCCACAAGGTCCGGGCCCGCTTCATCTGGTCCGACATCACCACCGACCACGCCCACTGGGAGCAGGCGTTCTCCCTCGACGACGGGCAGACCTGGATCACCAACTGGCACATGGACTTCACCCGCCGCACGTGACGACACCCCCGGGCGCCGTCGCCCTCGGTGACCCGTGCATAGGATCACCGACATGGGACTGCGACCTGTGCACGTCAATATCAAGGCCGTCGACGCCTCGGTGGTCGGGCGGTTCTGGGCGGAGGCGTTGGGGTGGGTTGCCTACAGTCCCGGTGTGACGACCTATGTCGGGCCCGCCGGCGGGCTGGTCTGGCCGGACCCGGTCGTCGTCGGTGTGGATGTCGTACCCGTGCCGGGGCGCGGGACGGCGGCGAAGAACCGTACGCATCTCGATCTCGCGACGACCTCCCTGGCACACCAGGCGGAGCTAATCGCGCGGCTGGAGGGGCGCGGGGCCAGGCGGCTCGACATCGGGCAGGGTGACGTGCCGTGGGTGGTGCTCGCCGACCCCGAGGGCAACGAGTTCTGTGTGCTGGAGCCTCGGGAGCGGTACCGGGACACCGGGCCGATCGCGGCGGTGGTCGTGGACTGTGTCGAGCCGCGGGCGATGGCCCGGTTCTGGGGTGAGGCGATGGGCTGGACCGTGCACCGGGAGACCGACGATCTGATGTTGCTGCGGTCGGCCGACGGCACTGGGCCGTACCTGGAGTTGTTCCGCTCGCCGACCGGGCACACGGCGCCCGACCGGGTCCATCTCGACCTGCTCCCCGACCCCGGCAGCGACAAGGCGGCGGAGGTGGCCCGGCTGGAGGCTCTCGGCGCCACCGGTCTCGACCTCGGCCAGAGGGACGTCCCGTGGACGTGCCTGAGCGACCCCGAGGGCAACGCGTTTTGCGTGCTGGCGCTGCCCTGAGGGATCAGTCCTTCGCCGCCTCGACCAGCACGTCCGCCGACAGAAGCCCCAGCGCGTTGGAGGCCAGCGGGCTGTCGCCGGTGAGGAGTTTGCGGTCCTGGTGGGTCTGGCCGGTGATGTCGGAGTTCAGGACGGTGACGCCCTGCCGCTCCAGCAGATCGGCGACCAGCCAGCGCAGCCGCCCGGGGAGGTAGCCCATCTCCAGGTTGGCGCCGGTGTCTAGGGCGTCGGGGAAGACGCAGAGGGAATAGCCGTCGAAGGGCGACTCGTCCTTGCCGCGGGCGGCGGCGAGCAGCGCGGCGGGGCCGTGGCAGAGAGTGATGACGTATTTGTCGTTGGCCAGGGCCCAGTCCAGGGTCTCGGTCACGTCCTCGCTCTCCGCGAGCCCGATCACCGCTCCGTGTCCGCCGGGGATGAAGACGGCGATGTAGTCGGACTCCGGTCCGAGCTTGTCCGCGACCACCTCGGACAGTTTCAGCGGCTGCTTCAGCTTCGGTTTGAGCGCCTCGTAGGTCTCCATGACGGCCTTGTCCTCTTCCGGCATGGCCCACAGCTCCAGCTTCACCGGGTTGCCGCTGAGGGTGGCCACGTCGACGTCGAAGCCCGCCTCCATCATGTGGTGCAGCGGGAGCAGCATCTCGACGGGATGGTTGCCGGTGGAGAAGAACTTGCCGTCCTCGGTGAGGAGATACCGCTCGTCCGTGCCGATCATCAGCACCTTCCACCGCCCGCCGGTGTAGGCGCCCTTGTGCTCCACGCCCTCGAAGTCGGTCTTCGGCGCGGTGTATTTGCTCAGCGAGTACGGGGACGGGAAGAACGCGTTGTCCTCGGCCGGGTCCGGAGCCGGGTCCTTGCTCAGGTCGGTCGCGTCCGACATGGGAAACCTCCCTTGACGTGGAAAACCGATGTGGAAAACCGATGTGGGAAACCGCCCCTTCTCCAACGTAGACAACGCCTCGGCCGCGCGCAGGACGGGCCCGCTCCGGCGGCGGGTGGCGGGCGGCATCCCAGGGGTGCAGAGTGGCCGGGGGGAGCGCGCGTGGAGGAGATCGGATGCCTCAGCAGCCACCGGAAACCGCTCAGGAATTTGACTTCGTCGTCGTCGGCTCGGGCGCGGGCGGCGGCCCCCTGGCCGCGAATCTCGCCCTGGCCGGTCACCGTGTCCTGGTGCTGGAGGCGGGCGACGAACACGACTGCCAGTACTACTCGATCCCGATCATGCAGGCGTTCGCCAGCGAGGACCCCGACATGGCGTGGAGCTTCTTCGTACGCCACTGGGACGACCCGGCGACCCAGCGTGCGGACCGCAAGTTCAGCGGCGCCGAGGACGGTGTGCTGTACCCGCGCGGCAGCTCGCTCGGCGGCAGTACGACGGTCAACGCGCTGATCATGCTGTTCCCGCAGGGCAGGGAGTGGCAGCGGCTGGTCGAGCTGACCGGTGACACGGGGTGGAGCGCGGAGGCGATGCGTGACCGCTTCCAGCGCCTGGAGAACTGGCAGGGCCAGGACGCCGAGCCGCTCCCGGGTGACACACCGGCCGAGCGGGACGCCAAGTCCCGGCACGGCACGGAGGGTTGGCTCGGCACGACCAGGGCCGCACCGTCCCTCGCGCCCCGCGAGCCCCGGTTCCTCGACATCATCGGCGCCGTGGAGCGGACCGCCCGCGACCGCTTCGGCATCCCCGACGACGTGCCCCTCCCCCGCGACCCGAACGCGGCCGACACCCCGCCGGACTTCCAGGGCATGGGCTTCATCCCGGTCTCGGTGGACGGAGGCGCCCGCAACGGCACCCGCGAGCGGCTGCTCGATGTCCGCCACCGGGTCGGAGACCTCCTGACGATCAGGACGAACACCCTGGTGACACGGGTGCTGTTCGACGGCGACCGGGCGGTGGGCGTCGCGTACCGCGAGCAACGGCGCGCGTACGGCGCCTCGTCGGACCGCACCTGCCGGCTGCGCCCGGACGCGGCGGACCTCGGCGAGGACGAGGTGACCGAGGGGACGGCGTACGCCCGCAACGAGGTCATCCTGGCCGGGGGCACCTACAACACCCCGCAGTTGCTGATGCTGTCCGGCATCGGGCCGCGCGAGGAGCTGGAGCGGCTCGGTATCCCGGTGCGGGTGGACGCACCCGGCGTGGGCCGCAATCTGCACGACCGGTACGAGGCGTCGGTGGTGGCCGAACTCGACCAGGATTACCCGCTGTTCGAGGGATCGTCGCTGAACGTCCCGCTCGCGGGCGAGCAGCAGGACGAGCTGATCAGCGAGTGGCACACCGACCGGGGCGGCCCCTACGGCACCAATGGCCAACTGGCCGCGCTCATCGGCAGGTCGAGCGTCTCCGACGGGGACTCCGACCTCATGCTGCTGGCGATGCCGCTCGACTTCCACGGCTACTACCCCGGCTACGCCGAGGACGGCACCCACGGCCGGGACCGGCTGGGCGTGGTCGTGCTCAAGGGCCACACCAAGAACCGGGGCGGCTCGGTGACCCTGCGCTCGACCGATCCCACCGAGCCGCCCGAGATCCGGTTCCGCTACTTCGGCGAGGGCACACCGGGCTGGGAGGAGGATCTGGACGGCCTGGTGGACGGGTTGCGGATCGCCCGTGACGTGATCGCCAACGCCGGGGACGTCGGCGTGCGGGGCGAGTTGGTCCCCGGGCCCGAGGTCCGGACCGACGACCAGCTCAAGGAGTGGGCGCGGACCCAGTCCTGGGGCCATCACGCGTGCGGCACCGCCAGGATCGGCACCGAGGACGACGAACTGGCGGTGCTGGACGGCGACTTCCGGGTGCGTGGGGTGGAGGGACTGCGGGTGGTGGACGCCTCGGTGTTCCCCGACATCCCCGGTCTGTTCATCGCGTCCGCGGTCTACCTGGTCAGCGAGAAGGCGAGCGAGACGCTGACGGCGCAGTACCCGGCGCCGTGACGCCGAACCACTTGGGCAGGTGCGCGAGCAGTTCCTCCTGGCTCTCCCCCGCCCAGGCGACATGGCCGTCCGGGCGCAACAGGACGGCGGGTACGTCGAGTTCGTCGCTGACGTCGACAAGATGGTCCACGCGGTCGGCCCAGCCCGCCACCGAGAGGCGGCCGGTCTGGTCGAGGAGCAGGCCGCGGGCGTGGTGCAGATGCTCGTAGAGGCGTCCCTGCTTCAGCTGGACGTCCCGTAGCCTCCTGCCGAGGAGTTCATGGCCCTCGCCGAGGTCGTAGCGGAGGTCGACGGCGGTGATCATGCCGGTGATGTGGCGGTTGACCTCCTCGAAGTCCATGAGCCGGGAGAAGAGTTCGCGCAGTGCGGTGGCGCCGGGGTCGGTGCCGAGGAGGGTCATCGCGGCGCGGGTGGTGGCGAGGACGCGGGCGCCGACCGGGTGGCGTTCGGCGTGGTAGCTGTCGAGCAGGCCGTCCGGTGCCCGGCCGTGCACCTCGGCGGCCAGCTTCCAGCCGAGGTTGAACGCGTCCTGCACCCCGAGGTTGAGCCCCTGGCCGCCGGCCGGCGGGTGGATGTGGGCCGCGTCACCGGCCAGCAGGACCCGGCCCACGCGGTACCGCTCGGCCTGCCGGGTGGCGTTGCCGAAGCGGGACAGCCAGCGGGGTGAGTGCACGCCGAAGTCGGTCCCGGCGACCGCCCGTAGCTGCTGCCGGAACTCCTCGAGGGGCGGCGGGGCCGACCGGTCCTCGGCGACACCGTCGGCGGGCACGAGGACGCGGTACAGGCCCTTCTGGCCGTCCACGTCGGGCGCGAGCCCGAACCGCAGCTGTGTCTTGCGGACCTCTTCCACGACGGCGGCGATCGTCGCCGGGTCCTCGGTGGCCTCCATGTCGCCGAGCAGGGTCTCGACCGTGGCGGGCTCGCCGGGGAAGCCGACGCCGAGCAGCCCGCGTACCGTGCTGCGGCCGCCGTCGCAGCCGACGACATGGCCCGCGCGCAGTTCGGCGCCGTCGGCCAGTCCCACGGTCACGCCGTCCGCGTCCTGGGTCAGCGCGACCACCTCCCGGCCGCGCCGGATCTCGGCGCCGAGTTCGCGGGCCCACGCCTCCAGCAGCCGTTCGGTGACCGCCTGCGGAGTGGCGAGGCCGTACGGGTGCGCGGTGTCCAGCCGGTCCGGCCACGGCTTCATGATGCCGCCGAAGAGCCCGCCGACCTGGAACTTCTCGCTCTCCGCGAGGAACCGGTCCAGCAGGCCCCGCTGGTCCATCACCTCGACGCTGCGCGCGTGCAGGCCGCGGCCGCGGGACTGGCTGCTCGGCTCGGCCAGCCGCTCCAGCACGACGACCTCCACCCCGGCCAGACGCAGCTCCCCGGCCAGCATCAGCCCGGTCGGCCCGCCGCCGACCACGATCACGTCAGTCATCCACCCACCCATCGAAGAATTGGAGCGCGAGCCGGAGGAAACGACGCGTATGGCACGAACGCGCCATTTCCGTCACTCCCGGCCGCGGCCGCCCATTCTGCGACACCACCGGGGCCTTGCCGCAAGGCCCCCTGTGCGCTATACCTTGAAAGTGGCAAGGAGACTGAGAACTCCCTGCCTTCGTTGTTTTCCGGGTTGTTTTCCGGGCCCCGGCCGCCACCCGACAGAATCGGGCACGGATTGTCGGGTGCCGGGTTCCCCCTCGCGCCTAGCGTTCCTGATGTCAGAAGGAAGGGAACGGGGCGTGCTGGAACGGCTCAACCAGGCGATGGAGCACATCGAGCTGCGGCTCGACGGGAGTGTCGATCCGGAGGAGTTGGCGCGGATCGCGGGTACGTCGGTGTATCACCTGCGGCGGCTGTTCTCCGCGCTCGCCGGGATGCCGCTGTCGGAGTACGTGCGGCGCAGACGGCTCACGCTCGCGGCCGCCGAGGTGGTCGCGGGGCGGGAGACGCTGCTCGACATCGCGGTGCGCTACGGGTACGGCTCGGGCGAGGCGTTCGCCAGGGCGTTCCGCGCGATGCACGGCGTCGGCCCGAGCGAGGCCCGGCGGGCCGGTGTCACGCTCAGCTCACAGCCCCGGATGTCCTTCCGCCTCGTCATCGAAGGGAACAGCGGAATGCGACACCGTATCGAGCACAAGAGGGAGTTCGGCGTGGTCGGGTACAAGGCCCGAGTGCCTCTGGTGCACGCCGGGCCGAACCAGGCGATCATGGACTTCGTCCGGGGGATCGACCGGGAGGACCTGGCGCGGCTGGCGAAGCTGTCGGACCAGGAACCGGAGGGGATCGTCGCGGTCTGCGACGACCTGGACCCGAGCCGGGCCGAGGGCACGGAACTCGACTACTACCACGGGGTGATCACCTCGGCCCCCGCCCCCGAGGGCACGACCGCGCTGACCGTCCCGGCCGGTACCTGGGCGGTGTTCACGGTCTCGGGGCCCATGCCGGAGGCGGTCCAGACCCTGTGGCGGGACGTGTTCACGCAGTGGTTCCCGTCGAACCCGTACGCGAGCCGCCCCGGCCCGGAGATCCTGCGCGTCCGGCCGTCCGCGGACGGGAGCGAGGCGGACGCGGAGCTGTGGCTGCCGGTCGAGGGGGCGCTCGGGTGACCCCGGCGGAGGGGGGCCCGTAAGCTCGGTCGTATGAATGTGTTGGTGCCCCACCTGCCGCGCGGAGGGTCCCGGTGAGCGACGGCGGCCGACTGCCCGTTCCCGATGTGCTCGGGTTCCTCGCCGGGCGCTGGCGGGTCACGCGGACCGTGCGGGATCTCGCGGGCGCGGACGAGGGGTACTTCGAGGGGCACACGACCTTCGAGCCGGTGCCGGACGGGCTGTTGCACCAGGAGGCCGGGGAGTTCACCTGGCAGGGGGTGACGCGGCCCGCCACGCGGACCCTGCGGTTCGTGCCGGGCGCGGTGCCGGGTACGGCGGAGGTGCGGTTCGCGGACGGGCGGCCCTTCCACGACCTGGATCTGCGCGGCGGGCGGCACATCGCCGGGCACCCGTGCGCGGCCGACTTCTACCGGGGCGAGTTCACCGTCACCGACGCCGATCACTGGCGTTCGGTGTGGCGGGTCGGTGGTCCGAAGAAGGATCTCGTGCTCACCACGGACTACGTGCGCGAGGGCTGAGGGGACACCGCGTCCAGGCGCAGGGTCCAGCGGCCCGCGCGCCCGGCGACCGTGATCGTGGACAGCGGGCGTACGTCGATGCTCCAGAACGCGGACGGCGGCGCCTGGAGGGCGTAGACCAGGGCCGCGCGGATCACGGAGGGTTCGGCCACGGCGACGATGCGGGCGTGGTCGTCGCCGGGCCGGGTGTCGAGCCAGCCGCCCACTCGTGAGATGAAGGCGAGCATCGACTCGCCGCCGTGCGGGCTGGCCCTCGGGTCGGCGAGCCAGGCGTCCACCGCCTGCGGCTCGCGGGCCATCGCCTCGGCCACGGTCAGCCCCCGCCAGCGCCCCATGTCGCAGTCGCGCAGGGCGAGTTGGGCGAGGGGGGCGTAGCCGAGCGCGTCGCCGGTGGCGCGGCTGCGCGGGGTCGGGGAGCAGTAGCGCAACTCGGCCGCGGCCAGCGGCAGCAGATACCCGACCGAGCGCTGCACCTCGTCCCAGCCCGCCTGGTCCAGCGGCCGGTCGTCCTGGAACCGCTCCGCGTGCGACGGGGAACCGTGCGCTGCGGCCACGAACGTCACCCGAAGTGGCATGCGGTGATGGTGATCCCAGGACGGGGGACGGTCAAGAGCCATGGCCCCGGCCGCTCGGAGGGTGACCGGAAAACATCGCCCCGGCTGTCTCAACACCCCCATTTTCTCAGCGACTTGAGTCACTTCACCGTACTTCGTCCCACGCCGCCCGCAGCCGCCGCACCCCCTCCGCGATCTCCCCCGTGCCCGCGACCGCGGCGAAGCTCAACCGGATGTGGTCCGCCGGGGGTTCGGCGCTGAAGTAGGCGCGACCGGGGGTGATGGAGATGCCCGCGCGGAGGGCGGCCGCGGTCAGGGCCGCCTCGGTGACGCCCTCGGGCAGTCGCAGCCAGAGGTGGAAGCCGCCGAACGGGATGTGCGGCAGCGCGAGTTCGGGCAGCCGGTGGGCGAGCGCGCCGGTCATCGCCTCGCGCCGTACGGCCAACTCGGCCGACAACGACCGGAGATGGCGCGGCCACGCCGGTGAGCCGACGAGTTCGAGCGCCGCCTCCTGGAGCGGCCGGGGCACGAAGAAGCTGTCCACGATCTGGATGGCGCGCAGGCGTTCCAGCACCGGCCCGCGCGCGGCGAGGGCGCTGACCCGGAAGCTGGGCGAGGTCGCCTTGGTGAGCGAGCCGACGTGCACGACGACGCCGTCCGGGTCGTCCGCCGCCACCGGCCGGGGCAGCGGGGGCGCGTCGGCGTGCGCGAGGCGGCGTACGTAGTCGTCCTCGATGACGAAGGCGCCGGAGGCGCGGGCGATGCGCAGCACCTCGGCGCGACGGTCGGGGGCGAGCACGGCGCCGGTCGGGTTCTGGAACAGGGGCTGGCAGACGAAGACGCGGGCACCGGTGGCCCGGAAGGCGTCGGCCAGCAGGTCGGGGCGTACGCCGTCGGCGTCGACCGGCACCGGTACGGGCCGCAGACCGGCCGCGCGGGCCAGGTCCAGCATGCCGGGGTAGGTGGGCGACTCGACCAGGACCGGCGCGCCGGGCGGGGCGAGCGCGCGCAGGGCGGTGGCCAGCGCGGCCTGTCCGCCCGCCGCGATCAGCACCTCGGCGGCGGTGACGGAGCCGCCGATGCCGCGCGCGAACCACTCCCGCAGCTCGGGCAGCCCCTCCAGCGGCGGCCGCCCCCAGGCGCCGGGCCGCCGTCCGGCGCGGGCGAGCGCGGCCGCCATGGCCTGCTCGGGCTGGAGGCCGGGGTGCGGGTAGCCGCCGCTCAGCTCCAGCACGCCGGGCGGCGGCGCGGGCAGCGAGACCATCACCCCGGAGGCGTCCACGGTGCGGGGTACGACGTCACCGGCGGCGTCGGCGCTCAGCGCGACCTCCTGCCAGGAGGTGTCCCCGGCGGGCGGGGTGGCGGCGCGCGGCCGGGCCCGGAAGGCGCCCGCGCCGGGCCGGGTGACGACCAGGCCCTCGGCGGCGAGCTGGGCGAGCGCCCGGGAGACGGTCACCGGGCTGACCCGGAACCGTTCGACCAGCGCCCGGCTGGACGGCAGCTTTCCGCCAGGTGAGTAGCGGTCCAGCTCCCTCCGCAGCTGTTCCGCCAGCTCCCGCTCACTGCTACGCTCGTTCATGAGAGCACAGAGTAGCGCTACCGATACGACCCCGATAGCAGTCACCGTGCCCCGCGAGCCCCTGCTCCTGGGCACCGGCCAGGCCGCCCTGGGCGTCGTCGCCTTCTCCCTCACCTTCCCCGCGACCGCCTGGGGCCTGGAGAGCTTCGGCCCCTGGTCGCTGGTGGGCGTCCGGGGTGTCCTCGCGGCGCTGGTCGCGGGCGCCTGCCTGCTGCTGCTGCGGGTGCCGCTGCCCGAGGCCCGCCATCTGCCGGGGCTCGCGATGGTCGGGATCGGCACGGTGCTGGGCTTCCCGCTGCTGACCACGCTGGCCCTCCAGACCTCGACCACCGCGCACGCTGCCGTCGTCGTGGGCCTGCTGCCCCTGACCACCGCCGCCGTCTCCGCGCTGCGCACCGGCGTGCGCCCCTCGCGCCGGTTCTGGACGGCCGCGCTGGCGGGCGCGGCGGCCGTGGTCGCGTTCACGGTCGTCCAGAGCGGCGGCGCGCTGACCAGGGCGGACGCCTATCTCTTCGCGGCGCTGCTGGTGTGCGCGGCCGGATACACCGAGGGCGGGCGGCTGGCCCGGGTGATGCCGGGCTGGCAGGTCATCGGCTGGGCGCTGGTGCTGTGCCTGCCGCTGAGCGCGCTCGGCGCCGCGCTGGCACTGGGCCACGAGCCGGTACGGCTCACCGCGCACGGGGTGGCGGGGGTGCTGTGGGTCGCGGTGGGCTCGCAGTTCCTCGGGCTGCTCCTGTGGTACCGGGGCATGGCGGCGGTGGGCGTCCCGCGGGCCAGCCAGTTGCAGTTGGCTCAGCCGCTGCTCACACTGGTGTGGTCGGCACTGCTACTGGGCGAGCACGTTCCCGCGGCGGCACCGCTGACCGCGCTCGCCGTGCTCGTGTGCATCGCCGTCACCCAACGGTCGTGACCGTGAGGAGGGCCTGACAATGCACGCGTCCAAGGGCGACCACCTTGTCCAGCACGGACGAGTGGTCGGCCAACACGATCAGGTCACCGAAGTGGTCGAAGTGATCGGCGAGGAGGGCGAACCGCCCTACCGCGTCCGCTTCGAGGACGGGCACGAGGCCATCATGTCGCCCGGTCCGGACTGCCAGGTCCGCCACCACCAGGACGAGACGAACTAGCCGGACGAGACGGACGGCAACGGGGTCAGCGCGGGGGTCTCGCCGGCCGACGGTAGTGGTCGGCGACGACCCTCGCCATCGCGCCCAGCGGATCGCGGGCGACCTCCTGGGCGGCGAAGAAGACATGCCCGCGCACCTGCGGATACTGAGCGGCCAGCATGAGATGCCGGGACAGTTCGGCGGGGTCCTGCCAGGCCGGGGGCTGCCCGGCCGCGCCCGCCTTGTACAGCGCCTCCCCCACGTACAGCCGGGTCCGGGTGTCCGCCGCCTGCTCCGCCCACCAGTCGACGAGGCGGGCGTAGTCGGCGGCGGGGAAGCCGATGTTCCAGTAGATCTGCGGGACGATGTAGTCGATCCAGTGCTCACGGACCCACTTCCGGGTGTCCGCGTACAGGTCGTCGTACGTCTGCACGCCCGCCTGGGTGTCGGAGCCGAGCGGGTCGGTGGCGGCATTGCGCCACACGCCGAAGGGGCTGATCCCGAAGCGGGTGCCGGGCCGGACGCGCCGGATGCCCGCCGCGACCTCCCGCACCAGCCGGTCGATGTTGTCGCGCCGCCAGGCGGCCCGGTCATCGAAGCCGCCGCCGTACGCGTCGTAGGCGGCGTCGTCGTCGAAGGTCTGCCCGGCGACGGGATACGGGTAGAAGTAGTCGTCGAAGTGGACGGCGTCCACGGGATAGCGGGCGACCGCGTCCAGCATGGCCCGGCGCACGAAGCGCCGGACCTCGGGCAGGCCGGGGTTGTAGTACAGCTTGCCGCCGTAGGGCACGACCCACTCCGGGTGCCGCCGCGCCGGATGGTCCGGGACGAGGCGCGTGGGGTCGGTGTGGTTGGCGACGCGGTACGGGTTGAACCAGGCGTGCAGCTCCAGGCCGCGCGCGTGGGCCTCGCGTACGGCGGTGCCCAGCGGGTCCCAGCCGGGGTCGCGGCCCTGGGTGCCGGTCAGGTACTGGGACCAGGGCTCGTACGGGGAGGGCCACAGGGCGTCGGCGGTGGGTCGCACCTGGAAGATCACGGTGTTGAGCCGCGCGGCCACCGCCCGGTCGAGATGGGCGATCAGCTCGGCCCGCTGCTCCTCGGGCGGCAGCCCCGGCCGCGAGGGCCAGTCCCGGTTGGCCACGGTGGCGAGCCAGACCCCGCGCATCTCCCGGCGGTGCCGCCCGGAGGCGTACGCCGGGGTGCTCCCGGCCGCCGTGGTGAGGGCGGCGAGCACCCCGAGGGCGACGGTACGCCGCGAGACGGCTCCCGCCGAAGAACGCGCACCGGACATCGCACGAGCCGCCATCCGTACCTCCCACACGCTCCGAGTCCGCCCCGTGACGGATCGTCCCGGAGGCGCGGCTTGCCCCTACCCCGTCGATCGATCATCGATACTTGGCGGTAACGTGCACGATCGGAGCAGGCACCGGAACCGGACGTCCTGCACGAGCCGGAGAACCAGCGAAGGGGACGATGTGACGGACTTCCGAGCCGGAGACATCTCGCGCGTCGGAGTCGTGGGCTGCGGCCAGATGGGCGCGGGCATCGCCGAGGTGTGCGCACGCGCGGGACTGGACGTGATGGTCGCCGAGACCACGGGCGACGCCCTGGAGTACGGCCGTACCCGGCTGTACAACTCGCTGGGCAAGGCCGCGGAGCGCGGCAAGATCAGCGAGGAGGAGCGCGACTCGGCGCTCTCTCGGCTGAGCTTCACCACCGACCTGGGCGAGTTCGCCGACCGCGACCTGGTGATCGAGGCCGTGGTGGAGAACGAGCAGGTGAAGACGGAGATCTTCCAGGTGCTCGACCAGGTGATGACGCGTCCCGACGCGATCCTGGCCTCCAACACCTCCTCCATCCCCCTGGTGAAGCTGGCGGTCGCGACCTCGCGCCCCGACCATGTGATCGGCATCCACTTCTTCAACCCGGCCCCGGTGCAGAACCTGGTCGAGCTGATCCCGGCCCTCACCACCTCCGAGGGCACCCTCAGCCGGGCCCAGATCTTCGCGGAGAAGGTCCTCGGCAAGCACGCCATCCGCGCCCAGGACCGCTCCGGCTTCGTCGTCAACGCCCTGCTGGTGCCGTACCTCCTCTCCGCGATCCGCATGTTCGAGTCCGGTATCGCCAGCCGCGAGGACATCGACAACGGCATGGAGATGGGCTGCGCCCACCCGATGGGCCCCCTGAAGCTCTCCGACCTCATCGGCCTGGACACGATCGTCTCGATCGCCAACTCGATGTACATGGAATATAAGGAGCCCCTGTACGCCGCTCCCCCGCTGCTCCAGCGCATGGTCGAGGCGGGCCGCCTGGGCCGGAAGTCGGGCTCGGGGTTCTACTCGTACTGAGTTCTCGCGGCACATAGCTCTCACCGCACATAGTTCTCGCAGCACATATGGCCCCACCACATGGGCCCGGCACCCATAGGTGCCGGGCCCATGTGTTTCACACTCCGTGTGTGTCACGGGCTCGCATATGCCGTTCGCACACGCTCCCCCCAGGTCCGTCGGGGCGGTTGACTCTGCATGCGCATGCAAGGGATGCGGAGTCGTCCCGTCCGACCATGGAGAGGAGTGGACCCGTGACCGTCGAACCGGAGCAGGCTGTGGTTCACGGAGAACTGGCCGAGTTACGCCGCCGCCTCGACGTCGCCTACGCGCGCGTCGAAGGCGGGCTGGCACTGCTCAGTCACCGTACCGAGGAGACCGCCAAGGAGCTGGATGAGCTGAACTCCCGGGTGAAGTCCCTCGAGCACGCCCGTTGGCCACTGACCTCGATCGCCGCGCTCACCGCCCTGGGCGCGCTCGCCGTCGCCGTCTGGCAGGCGCTGGCTCACTGACCGTCGGCGAGCCGGAGATGGTGCAGCAGGAGTAACGCGGCCGCCATGTTGGCGGCCGGGACCTCCCCACGGGCGATCATGTCGGGGACGAGCTTGAGCGGGACCCACTCACGGCGGTCCGACTCGAAGTCGTCCACCGGATGACCGGTGTACTCGCCCTGCTCGGACCAGTAGACGTGGTGCCGGGCGTCGGTGAGGCCGTTGGACGGCTCCACGCTCATCAGGTGGTGCAGAGGCCCCGGCCGCCAGCCGGTCTCCTCCTCCAGTTCCCGCGCGGCCGCGGCCATGATGTCCTCGCCGTCCTCCACGACCCCCGCGGCCAGCTCCCAGCCCCAGCTGTCGGTGATGAAGCGGTGCCGCCACAGCAACAGGACCTCGTTGGCCTCGTTGACCACCGTGGCGACGGCGACCGGACGGAGCCGGATCAGGAAGTGGTCCAGATGTGAGCCGTTGGGCAGCTCCACATCCGCCAGATTGACGCTGAACCAGCGGTTCGCGTACACAGTTTGTTCGTTCTGTTTCGTCCACTGCACGGTTCTGCCACCTTCCGCCGAGTAAGTGGCAATATCGCAGCAGGGACTATTCCCGGCCTACAGGGCGCTCGCTTCGGCTACGCGCGCCCCCCGCCCGTCACAGCGGTACGCGCAGCGCGCCGTCGATGAGTTCCGCCGCGTCCGCGGTCCCGGCCGAGCCGCAGCGCACCAGGTACTCGCGTACCGCCCGGAGCCGGTCGCGGAGCCGCTGGGACTCCATGCCGCGCGCCTGCTCGGCCATCTGCACGGCGGTCGCCACCGCCTTGTCGGCGTTGCCCTGCCGCAGCTCGATCGTGCTCAGCATCGCCAGCCGGTGCACCCGGCCCCGGTCGTGCGCCGGGGTGTCCACGGCCGCCGCCGCGTGCTCCCGCGCGGCCGACAGCTCCCCGAGGCTCAGCAGCGCCTCGGCCACCTGGACGTTGACCAGACCGGGCTGTACGTACCCCGTCTCGTCCGGTTCGGTGCCCGGCCGGATCTGCCCGGCCGCCGTCTCCGCCCGCCGGATGCCGGACAGCGCGCCGCCCCCATCGCCGAGATGCGCGTACGCCTTCGCCTGCATCGCGTACAGGTCGGAGGCGAGCGCCGGGGTGATGTGACGGCCCGCCGTACGCAGCGCGGCCTCCGCGAAGGCGACCGCCTGCCGGTACTCCCGCATGAACAGCGACTGGTTGACCAGCAGCGCTATCACGTACGCCCCCAGCCCCCGGTCCCCGCTCGCCTTCGCCAGCCGCAGCGCCTGGTGGAAGTAGCGCTGCGCCAGCCCGTGCGCGTCGGAGTCGTAGGCACAGATCCCCGCGATGGCCACCAACCCGCCGGTGGCGCGGTGCAGTTGGCGGCCGGTGTGGTCGGGGTAGCTGCCGCGCAGCAGCGGCGCGGCCTCGGCGTTGAGGAAGCCGACGATGCGGGTGCGGGTCGCCACGCCGCCCGCCTTGCGGTACATCTGCTCGTAGTGCGCGCGGGCCGCCCGCAGGGTGCCGATGTCGGCCTCGGTGACCCGGAGTTGGCCGCCGCGCGAGACGTCCACGTCCTCCGGCGGGTTCTCCCACTCCCACACCGGCATCACCGCGGGCGTACCGGTGACGGCGGGGGCGCCCAGCACGTGCGGGCGCTGCTGTTCGTCGGAGCGCCACAGCGCGGTGGCCCGCTCCACGAAGCCGGAGAGCGAGCCCGCGTGGGCGGTGGCGGGTTCGCCCGGCACGCCGAGGCCGATGTCGTCCAGCGTGACCGGGCGCCGTAACCGGCCCGCGAGCACCTCGCAGATCAGATCCGGCACCTGGCCGCGCGGCCGCTGGCCCTTCAGCCACCGCGCGACGGCGGTGTGTTCGTATCTGAGCGCGAGACCCCGGCGGCGGCCCGCCTGGTTGACGTGGGCGGCGAGCCCGGCGTGCGAGATCCCCGCCTCGTCCAGGATCGCGTCGAGCAGGGTGTTGGGCTGCATCAGTGGCCCCCCGAGTGGCGTGGTGCCGTAAGCGTAGTGCGAACGGGTTCACACGGGGTGTGAACGGAGTGCGCGCATCCGCGTCCCGCGCGCACTGTCGGGCATACCGGTCGGACGGCTTCACTTGGTGCCCCGCCTCGCGAGAGGCGGGCCGGGCCGCCGCTCCCCCTCACAAGGCGGCGGTCCGGCCGAGCGCCCCCGGGTGTCGGGCGGAGCCCCGCACTTTCGTCGCCGCGCGGAACCGGTACCGCGTCGCCGGTACGGCCTTGAGGGCCACCGGCCCGCGTTCGCGCGGCGGCGGCCGGGCACCCGGCCCGGTGGGCGCCGGGAACGGCGCCGGCCGGCCACGGATCGAGTCCGTGACCGGCCGGTGCCTTCGGCTTCGCGCGGGGGTCAGCCGCGCAGCTCCGCGCCCGTGCGCTCGTTCGCCAGGGCGACGGCGGCGTCACGCGCGGCGGACGCCTCGTCCACGGTCAGCGTGCGGTCACCGGCCCGGAAGCGCAGCGCGTACGCGAGGGACTTGCGGCCCTCGCCGAGCTGCTCCGGGTTCTCGTAGACGTCGAACAGCCGGATGGACTCCAGCAGTTCGCCCGCGCCCTCGGCCAGCGCGGCCTCGACCTCGGCGGCGGGCACCGGCTTGTCGACGACCAGGGCGACGTCCTGCGTGGCGACCGGGAAGGTGGAGATCCCGGGGCCCTGCGGGGTGTCGTCGCCGACCCGCTCCAGGGTGTCCAGGTCCAGCTCCATCGCGCAGGCGCGCTCCGGCAGGCCGAGGGCCTTGAGCACGCGCGGGTGGAGTTCGCCCGCGTGGCCGACGACGCGCTCGGCGCCGTCCTCGACGACCACCAGCTCGGCGCAGCGGCCGGGGTGCCACGGGCCGTACTGGGCCTTGCGCACGATCAGCTCGGCACCCGCCTCACGGGCGACGGTCCGGGCGGCCTCGACGGCGTCCGCCCAGTCGGCCGGGCGGCCGTCGCCCCACCAGCCGGACTGCTCGCGGGCACCGGCGAGGACGACGGCCACATGGCGCGGCTGCTCGGGCAGCGTGGCGTCCAGGCGGGCGATCTCCTCGTCGGTGGGACGGCGGTCGACGGGCACGTGCCCGGCGACGGCGACGGTCTCCCGCGGGTGGAAGACCAGGCCGGTCTCGAAGAGCGCCAGGTCGTGCGAGCCCCGGCCGCCGTTGCGGCGCAGGGCGCCCAGCAGGCCGGGCAGCAGCGTGGTGCGGAGCGCGGGCTCCTCGTCGCTGAGCGGGTTGGCCAGCGTGACGACGCGGCGGGCCGGGTCGTCGGCGTCCAGACCGAGCTGGTCGAAGACCTGCTCGGCGACGAACGGGTAGTTCGGCGCCTCGACGTAGCCCGCGCCGGCCAGGGCCCGGCCGATCCGGCGGTGCAGCCGCTGACGGTGGGTCAGGCCGCGGCCGGAGGGAGGCTTGGGCAGCGTGGAGGGCAGGTTCTCGTAGCCCTCCAGCCGGATGACCTCCTCGGCGAGGTCGTTGGGCTCGGTGAGGTCGGGCCGCCAGGACGGGACGGTGACGATCAGCTCGTCCTGTCCGTACACGTCGCAGCCGATCTCCTGGAGACGGCGGACGACGATCTCGCGGCCGTAGGTGACGCCCGCGACCTTGTCCGGGTGGTCGGCCGGGAGGGCGATCGTACGCGGCGCGGACGGCGCGATGATCTCCGTGACGCCCGCCTCGGCGGTGCCGCCCGCGAGCAGCACCAGCAGGTCCACGGTGCGCTGCGCGGCAGCGGCGGCGGCCTCGGGGTCGACGCCCCGCTCGAAGCGGCGGGACGCCTCCGAGGACAGCTTGTGACGGCGGGCCGTCCGCGCGATGGAGACGGCGTTGAAGTGGGCCGCCTCCACCACGACGTCCGAGGTGGAGCGCTCGGTGTCGTCGTGGTCGGCGATCTCCGTGTTCGCGCCGCCCATGACACCGGCCAGGCCGATGGGGCCGCGCTCGTCGGTGATGACGAGGTCCTCGGCGTGCAGCGTGCGCTCGGCCCCGTCGAGGGTGCGCAGCTTCTCGCCCTCCTCGGCGCGGCGGACCCCGATGGCGCCCTGGACCGAGGTGCGGTCGTAGGCGTGCAGGGGCTGGCCCAGCTCCATCATCACGTAGTTGGTGATGTCCACGGCCAGCGAGACCGGGCGCATGCCGACCTTCTGCAGGCGGCGGCGCAGCCAGATCGGGGACCTCGCCTCGGGGCTCAGCCCGGTGACGGTGCGGGCGGTGAAGCGGTCGCAGCCCATCGGGTCGGCGACCTTGACCGGGTAGCCGTAGGCGTTCGGCGCGGGCACGTCGATGAGGGCCGGGTCGCGCAGCGGCAGGCCGTAGGCGATGGCGGTCTCGCGGGCCACGCCGCGGATGGACAGGCAGTCGCCGCGGTTGGCGGTGACGGCGATGTCCAGGACCTCGTCGACCAGCTCCAGCAGCTCGATGGCGTCCTTGCCGGTCTCGGTCTCCGGCGGCAGCACGATGATGCCGTGCGTGCCGTCGTCGCCCATGCCCAGCTCGTCGGTGGAGCAGATCATGCCGTGCGAGGTCTTGCCGTACGTCTTGCGGGCGGCGATGGCGAAGTCGCCGGGCAGCACGGCGCCGGGCAGGACCACGACGACCTTGTCGCCGACGGAGAAGTTGCGGGCACCGCAGACGATCTCCTGCGGCTCACCGGTGCCGTTGGCGGTGCCGACGTCGACCGTGCAGAAGCGGATCGGCTTCTTGAAGCCCTCCAGCTCCTCGATGGTCAGCACCTGACCGACGACGAGGGGACCCTTGAGGCCGGCGCCGAGCTGCTCGACGGTCTCGACCTCGAGGCCGGAGTCGATGAGCTTGGCCTGCACGTCACGGCCGGTCTCGGACTCCGGCAGGTCGACGTACTCCCGCAGCCAGGAAAGCGGGACACGCATCAGATCTCCATCCCGAACGGCCGGGTGAACCGGACGTCACCCTCGGCCATGTCTCGCATGTCTTCGACGTTGTGGCGGAACATCAGCATCCGGTCGATGCCGAACCCGAAGGCGAACCCGCTGTACTTCTCCGGGTCGACGCCGCAGGCGGTCAGCACCTTGGGGTTGACCATGCCGCAGCCGCCCAGCTCGATCCAGCCTTCGCTGGAGCAGGTGCGGCAGGGGCGGTCGGGGTTGCCGACGGACGCGCCACGGCAGACGTAGCACTCCATGTCCATCTCGGCGGACGGCTCGGTGAACGGGAAGAAGTTCGGCCGCAGCCGGGTCTTCACGCCCTCGCCGAACAGGGACTGGACCATGTGGTCCAGGGTGCCCTTGAGGTCGGCCATGGTCAGGCCCTCGTCCACGGCGAGCAGCTCGACCTGGCGGAAGACCGGGGTGTGCGTGGCGTCCAGCTCGTCGGTGCGGTAGACGCGGCCGGGGCAGATCACGTAGACCGGCGGCTCACGGTCGAGCAGCGAGCGGATCTGCACCGGGGAGGTGTGGGTGCGCAGGACGACGCCGGAGTCGGTGCCGCCGTTCTCGTCGCGCACGAAGAAGGTGTCGGCCTCACCGCGCGCCGGGTGGTCCGGGCCGATGTTGAGCGCGTCGAAGTTGAACCACTCGGCCTCGACCTCGGGGCCCTCGGCGACCTCGTAGCCCATGGCGACGAAGACGTCCTCGATGCGCTCGGAGAGCGTGGTCAGCGGGTGCCGGGCACCGGCCTGGACGCGGTCGTACGGCAGGGTGACGTCGACGTCCTCCTCGACCAGCACGCGGGCGTCCCGCTCGGCCTCCAGCTCGGTCTGGCGGGCTGCCAGCGCCTTGTTGACCGCGCCGCGGGCCATGCCGACGCGCTTGCCCGCGTCGGCCTTGGCGTGCGGGGGCAGGGCGCCGATCTCGCGGTTGGCGAGGGACAGCGGGGAGGCCGGGCCGGTGTGGGCGACCTTGGCCTCGTGGAGCGCGTCGAGGGAATCAGCGGCACCGAAGGCGGCGAGCGCCTCGTCCCGCATCCGCTCGATCTCTTCCGGTTTCAACGCCTCGACCTCGACAGGGTCGTACGACTTATTCGGTGCCGACATCTCTTCCCGTGCTTCCGATTGGGTGGCTGGTGGTCCCGTCACCGCCCGAAGGGGTCCCGGCGGGCCGCGTGCGGACACAAAGGTGCCAGCAGCCGAGTCTAACGGGGACGGGCTGGGCGAATGGCCCGCGGGAGCCCTAGGCCAGGTAGGCCGGGGCGCTCACGGGCAACGTAAATCGGAACTGCGCGCCGCCGCCGGGGGCGCGGCCGACCGTGATGGTGCCGCCGTGGGCCTCGACGATGCCCTTGACGATGTAGAGCCCGAGGCCGGTGCCGCCGCGCTTGCTGCCCCGCCAGAAGCGGGTGAAGACGCGGTTCATGGACTCCTCCGGGATGCCGGGCCCCTCATCGCTCACGGTGACCGACGTGCCTGTCTCCTCGCCCTCGCGCGGGGACGGGGCGGGCTTGACGTCGATCGTGACAGTTCCGGCGCCGTGGCGCACCGCGTTTTCCAGCAGGTTGCTGAGCACCTGGTCGACCTTGTCGGGGTCGGCCCACAGGGCGGGCAGCGGGTGCTCGACGCGGAGCAGGAAGCGGTCGGCGGGCTGTCCGGCGGCGACATGGGCCTGGATGTGACGGCCGACGGCGGCGGCGGTGTCGACGGGCTGGCGGCGCACCTCCAGGCGGCCGCTGTCGATGCGGGAGATGTCGAGGAGCTCGGCGATCAGCCGGGTGACGCGGTCGGCGTCGGCGTCGACGGTCTCCAGCATCAGCCGTTTCTGCTCGTCGGTGAACCGCTCCCACTTGGCCAGCAGGGTGGCGGTGAAGCCCTTGACGGAGGTGAGCGGGGAGCGCAGCTCGTGCGCGACGGTGGCGATCAGCTCGGCGTGGCTGCGCTCGGTGCGGCGCCGGGCGTCGGTGTCCCGGAGGGTGACGACGAGGCGGTGCAGCGGGCCGAGGGGTTCGTCGCGTACGTAGCGGGCGGCGACCAGGACCTCCCGGCCGCCGGGCAGCAGCAGGTTCCGCTCGGGCTGCCGGACCCGGATGGCGAGGCCGCCGTAGGGGTCGGTGAGCTGCCACCAGCGGCGCCCCTCGAGGTCCTCCAGCGGCAGCGCCTTCTCCAGCGGCCGCCCGAGGGCGTCGGCGGGGCGGACGGCGGTGATCCGGGCGGCGGCGGCGTTGAACCGGACGACCCGCCCGTGCTCGTCGGCGACGACGAGCCCGTCGGGGAGCTGGTCGGGGTCGATCGCGTCGGCGGGGAACGCGCGCACGCCCCGCCCGTCCGGCGCCGTACTCGTGCCGACGACACTCATCCCCGTACCCCACCTCTCGGCCTGCGCAGGGCCCCGAGTGGGTCACCCTACTAGTTCGGCGCGGCGGAACGGCAGCCTCCGGGGGCGCGCTGGGCGCGGGCCGACGCGTACAGACATACGGCGGCGGCGGTGGCGAGGTTCAGGCTCTCGGCCTTGCCGTGGATGGGGACGCTGACGACGGCGTCGGCGAGGGCGCGGGTCTCCTCGGGCAGTCCCCACGCCTCGTTGCCGAACACCCAGGCGGTGGGGTCGCCCATGGCGCCCTTGTCCAGCTCCTCGTCGAGGTCCCGGTCCCCGGCGCCGTCGGCGGCGAGGATGCGCACCCCGGCGTCCTTCAGCCCCTGCACGGCCTGCTCGACGGGGACGCCCATGGCGACGGGCAGATGGAACAGGGAGCCCACGGAGGCGCGTACGGCCTTGGGGTTGTAAAGGTCGACGGAGGCGTCGGTGAGGATCACCGCGTCGGCACCGGCGGCGTCGGCGCAGCGCAGTACCGTGCCCGCGTTGCCGGGGTCGCGGACGTGCGCGAGGACGGCGACGAGCTTCGGGCGGGCGGCGAGGATGTCCTCGAACGGGGTGTCGAGGAACCGGCAGACCCCGACGACACCCTGCGGGGTGACGGTGGTGGAGATGTCGGCGATGACGTCCTCGTCGGCGAGGTGCACGCGGGCGCCCGCGGCACGGGCCCGCTCGATGATGTCGGCGTACCGTTCGGCGGCCTCGACGGTGGCGAACAGCTCCACCAGCGTCGGCTGTCCCCCGGCCCGGTGCCCGGTGGCCTCCCGCACGGCCTGCGGCCCCTCCGCGAGGAACAGCCGCTCCTTCCCCCGGAAGTTCCGCCTCCCCAGCCGCCGCGCGGCACTCACACGCGCGGAACGGGGAGAGATCAACTCGGGGTTGGCGGGGCCCATGTTCCTAATCACCTTCGACAGAGATCCCAACAGTGCTTCTCAGGAGCGGCAAGCGGTGTTTTTCAGGGGCGCGGGGAACTGCGCGACAAGCCACGACGCACCCGCACCCGAAAGCACACGCACCGCCCGCCCCAACAGCAGGACCCGCAAGCTCAACAGCCTGCGGGTCCTGAAGTCAACCGGCTCAAGGCCAGCGCAGCGTCACGCGGCCTTCGGCGCGTTGACGTCCGCGGGGAGCGCCTTCTGAGCGACCTCGACGAGCGCGGCGAACGCACCGGCGTCGTTGACGGCCAGCTCGGCCAGGATCTTGCGGTCGACCTCGATGTTCGCGGCCTTCAGACCCTGGATGAAGCGGTTGTAGGTGATGCCGTTGGCGCGGGCAGCGGCGTTGATGCGCTGGATCCACAGCTGACGGAAGTCGCCCTTGCGCTTCTTGCGGTCGTTGTAGTTGTAGACCAGGGAGTGGGTGACCTGCTCCTTGGCCTTGCGGTACAGGCGCGAGCGCTGACCACGGTAGCCGGAGGCCTGCTCGAGGATCGCCCGGCGCTTCTTGTGGGCGTTGACTGCCCGCTTGACGCGTGCCACTTGTTTAACTCCTTGTAGCGGGGCCGTGGAGTGGACTCAGACTCACACGACCCGGAAATGATGGGGTCCCGGTGAAGACGTACGACGCTCGGTGCGAGCGCCGCTCACGTCACTTGCCGAGAAGCTTCTTGATCTTCGCGGCGTCGCCCGGAGCCATCTCGGCGGTGCCGGTGAGGCGGCGCGTCACGCGGGACGACTTGTGCTCGAGCAGGTGGCGCTTGCCGGCGCGCTCGCGGAGCACCTTGCCGGAGCCGGTGATCTTGAAGCGCTTGCTGGCACCGCTGTGCGACTTGTTCTTCGGCATAGCGCCGTATCTCCTCGTCGGTGGCGCTCCGGTGCCCGGTCGTGAAACCGGGCACGGTGGAGCGTCGCTCTCTTATCGGTTAATTCCCCGGGACTCGCGTCCCTGGGATCACGCCTCGGCGGAAGCCTCGGCAGGGGCCTCGGCGTTCTCGGCCTCCGGGGCCTCGACACCCTCGGCCTCGAGGTCCTCGGCGCTGTCCGCGGCGTTCTGCGAGCGGCCGGGGTTGGCCTTCGCGTCGGCCTTGCGGGCCTCCTGCGCCTGGCGGGCCTCGGCCATCGCCTCGGTCTTCTTCTTGTGCGGACCGAGGACCATGATCATGTTTCGGCCGTCCTGCTTCGGGTTCGACTCGACGAAACCGAGGTCCTGGACGTCCTCCGCGAGGCGCTGCAGCAGTCGGTAGCCCAGCTCGGGGCGGGACTGCTCACGGCCACGGAACATGATCGTGATCTTGACCTTGTCGCCCTGCTTGAGGAACCGGACGACGTGACCCTTCTTGGTGTCGTAGTCGTGCGGGTCGATCTTCGGCCGGAGCTTCATCTCCTTGATGACCGTGTGCGCCTGGTTCTTGCGCGCCTCACGGGCCTTCATGGCCGACTCGTACTTGAACTTCCCGTAGTCCATGAGCTTGCACACGGGCGGACGGGCGGTAGCCGCGACCTCGACCAGGTCCAGGTCGTACTCCTGCGCAAGCTCCAGTGCCTTGGCCAGGGGGACGATGCCCACCTGCTCGCCACTGGGGCCGACAAGTCGCACCTCGGGAACGCGAATCCGGTCGTTGATGCGGGGCTCGGCGCTGATGGATCCTCCTCGGTAGCACCACGCGACGGTCTGGCGGACAGCCGCGTAACGTCTGTATCAGTAAGACCTAACCGCGCCGAAGCACAAAAAATGCCCCGGACGATCACATGCGGGGCTCCTCGAACTACCGGAACACCGCCGCGATGGTCGCGGGGCGCGCTCTCGGACGGGGTCCGCCACTGTGAGCGGCGGAAATCCGTCTGACCGGTGACCCGCCGCCCGTGAGGGTGGTCGGGTGGGAGCTCGAAGCCTCCACTTGTGGGCCGGAGCGCTCGCCACAGGGCGTGCTCGTCCGGCCGGTCGTCACACAAGGTTAGCAGCTCCGGGGAGGAAGGGCTAACCGGGGCCGCCGGGCGCCCGGCCGGGGACCGGCGCCTATCGTGTGGGGTATGAGTGAGACCTCCCCTGAGACGCCCGACTTCGACGCCATGACCCGCGACATCGCCGAGGTCCCCGCCGTCGAGGTGATCGTGACGGTCGCCGTCAACCTGATGAGCGCCGCCGCCGTGAAGCTCGGGCTGAGCGAGGAGGGCGAGAAGTACAAGGACCTGGACGAGGCCCGCAAGCTGATCACCGCGCTCGCCGGTCTGCTCGACGCGAGCACCACCGAGATCAGCTCCTTCCACGCGGCCCCGCTGCGCGACGGTCTGAAGTCGCTCCAGCTGGCCTTCCGCGAGGCGTCCCTCGTCCCGGACGAGCCGGGCCACGGCCCCGGTGAGAAGTACACCGGGGCGATCTACGGCTAGCCGTCAGTCACGCACGTACATGGGCTCGCCCGGAGGGGTGGTCCCGGCCGGCAGGAGTGCCAGGTCGAGGCCGCGCACCAGGCGGGCCCTCAGTGTCTCGTCGGCCGCCAGCCGCTCGGCGACCGCGCGGGCGGCCGGGGCGGGCGGTGCGGCGGGGTCGAGGACGAGCGCGAGGGTGCCGTCGGCCGGTCCGGGGCCGAGGTGGGCGGAGCGTACGGCGGGCTCGGCGGCGACGGCCGCGCGGACGGCGGCCACGACGGCCGGGTCGGTGAGCGGGTCGACGCTGGTGCGGCCCTCGGCCAGCGCGAGCAGTGCCGCACCGCTCAGCTCGAACGGCACGGGCCCGGCGAGATCGAGGACGACCGTGTCGGCCTTCTCGTGGGCGGCGGCCTGGAGGGCTTGGTGCAGCGGTACGGCGACCGGCCGGGCGGCGGGGTCCCAGCGGGCCAGCGACGCGGTGGAGGTGAAGGCGGGCAGCGCGGTGCGCCCGGCGGCCTTCAGCGTGGGAACGGCCATGTCGCTGGTCTTCTCCCGGCGCAGCCCGTTCTCATCCACCTCGACCTCCCCGAGCACGGCGACGACGGGCACGAGCAGCCGGGCCCCCTTGAGCGCCTCCAGCACGGGACCGAGCGCCGTCCGGTCCTCGGCCCAGGCCGCGAGGGCGGCGCTCAGCCGGGGGTCGGCGGTGCCGTCGTCGTCGGAGAAGCCGGAGTCGGGAATGTTCTTGTTCGCCACGGTCCCGACCCTATCGGGGCCGGTACGGGCCCACGCCGACGGGAGGTACCGGTGGCAGTGCTGAGCATGGCGGTGCCCGAGGGCGTCCGGCTGTCGGTGGGGGTGCTCGATCCGGGCTCCGGGCGGAGCGCGGTGCACGGCGACGGCGTCCACGACGCGGCGAGCGTCGTCAAGGTCGGCATCCTGGCCGCGCTGCTGCTCTGGGCCCAGGACGCGGGCCGGGCGCTGACGGCGGCGGAGCGGGAGCGGGCCGCGCGCATGATCAGGCGCAGCGACAACGACTCCGCGACCGCCCTGTGGCACGGGATCGGCGGCGCCGCCGGTCTGGACGCGGCCCACCACCGCCTGGGCCTGACCGCGACGGTGGGCGGTGCGGACGGCTACTGGGGCCTGACCCGCACCACGGCCCTGGACCAACTGACCCTGCTCCAGCACGTGTTCGGCCCCTCCCCCGTGCTGAACGCGACCTCGCGCGCGTACCTGGCCGGTCTGATGGCTTCGGTGGTGCCGGAGCAGCGGTGGGGCGTCTCGGCGGTGGGGCCCGGTGCGCTGAAGAACGGCTGGTTCCCGCGCGACGCGACCGGCCGCTGGGTCGTGCACAGCGTCGGCCGGGTGTCCGGGCCCGACGGCGACCGGCTGCTGGCGGTCCTCACCGAGGGCACGGCGAGCCACGCGGAGGGGATCGCGCTGGTGGAGTCGACGGCCCGGGCGGCGGTGCGGGCGTTCGCCGACCCGGTGTGATCAGCCGGTCGCGCCGGGCCTGCGGTCGCGCCAGAGCACGGTGGCGGCCGCGATCAGCAGGGCGGTGCCGGTGCCGCCCGCCAGCCAGGCCGCCCAGCCGGTGGTGCCGGAGTCGGCGCCGGGGCGGTCGGGGCCGGGGCCGAAGTACTTCTCGCCGTAGGCGGCCGGGCGCGCGTTCTCGGGCTTCAGCCGGGCGGCGGACCTGAGGGCGGCGGCCGGGTCGATCATGCCGAAGCCGCGGGAGTCGTCGCGGCCGCCGGTGGGGGCGTCCCGCGCGGTGTCCTCCAGCACCTTCTTGACCTGCGCCGGGGTCAGCTTCGGCCGGTCCGCCTTGAGCAGGGCGGCCGCGCCGGAGACGAAGGCGGAGGCGGCGGAGGTGCCCCAGCCCTCGTAGTAGCGGTGGTCGGGGTCGGCGATGACGACGTCCACGCCGGGCGCGCTGACGGCGGCGTACCAGCGGCGGGTGGAGAAGGAGGCGCGGGTGCCGTAGCGGTCGACCGCGGTGACGGCGATGACGCCGGGGTAGGCGGCCGGGTAGGAGACGTGGTCGCCCTTGTCGCCGCCGTTGCCCGCCGAGGCGACCACCACGACGCCCTTGCCGAGGGCGTACTGCACGGCCTCGTCCTCGCTGGGCTCGGGGTGCGCGGAGTCGGAGTCGTCGCCGAGGGAGAGGTTGATGACGTCGGCGCCGTGGTCGGCGGCCCAGCGGATGCCGTCGGCGAGGGCGTTGCCGCGGGTGACGCGGGCCTTGGCGCGGGCGGTGTCCTTGTCCTCCAGGATGACCCGGACGGGCAGGATCTTCGCCTGCGGCGCGACGCCCATGATCCCCGAGCCGTCGCCGGGCCCGTGTCCGTGACCGGCGATGATCCCGGCCATGGCGGTGCCGTGCCGGGCCCAGGCGCGGTCGCCCGGACCGGCGCCGAAGCCGACCATGTCCTTGCCCGGCAGGACGTTGCCCGCGAGGTCGGGGTGGTCGTCCTCCACGCCGGTGTCCAGCACGGCGACGGTGACGCCCTGCCCCTGGGTGGTGCGCCACGCCTCGTCGAGGTGGAGCGCGGACAGCCCCCACTGCTGGGCGCGGATGGAGTCGGCGTGGGCGGTGGTGGCCGGGAGCAGGGCGAGACCGGCCGCCAGCAGCAGACTCGACGCGGTGCGGGTACGGCGCCTCATGAGGGTTTCTCCGTGGCCGGGCTGACGGTCTGGCGCAGCTTGCGCTGGATGCGGTCGGCGAGTCCCTGGGCCTCGTTGCCGAGTCCGGCCTGCGCGGGCGCGGAGGTGGCGCCGGAGCGCACGGCGTCCGGGGCGGGCTGCGGGGTGTCGACGGTGCGGCCGTCGGCCCAGCCGGAGACGGCGAAGGCGACGATGGGGGCGTCGGTGAGGACGCTGACCGTCCAGCTCGCCCGCTGCCGCGCGCCGAACCCGGCGGCCGGGGTGCCCTTGGCGGCGTACGGCAGCGGCAGCAGGTCGGTGCGGCGGTCCAGGCGCTCGGTGCGGAAGCGGGCGGCGAGGGAGGCCATCGCGGCGGGGTCGGCCTTGGTGAACAGCAGGCCGACGGTGGTGACATGGGTCTCGGTGGCGTCGGTGTAGGTGGCGCGCAGCAGGCGGGCGCAGCCCACGGGGGCGAGGGCGCGCGCCAGCAGCGGGTCGAAGGCTCCCGCGCAGCCGGTGTCGGGGGCCACCGCGATCCGGGTCCAGCTGCGGTCGGCTCCGCCGGGTCCGGCGCCGGTGCCCTGGACGGTGGGCGGGAAGAGCTGGTCGACGGGCGCGTTGTGCCAGAGCGCCCCGGCGGCGGCGAACCCGCTGTCGGCGGCGCGGTCCCCGTCCTCCCCGGTGAGCCAACTCCCGGCCAGGGCGCCGCCGATGAGGCCGAGCCCGAGGACGACACAGACGGCGGCGACACCGGTACGGCTGCGCAGCCGGGCCAGCGGGCCGAGTCCGCGTACGGGTTCCTCGTACGGCTCGGGCTGCCCGAACGCGCCGACCGGCCAGGGGGCGTTCCAGGAGAGGGCGGGGTCGGGCGCGGGGGTGCCGACCGGGCTCCAGGCGGGGGGCGGCGGCATCGGTACGGCGGGCTCGGGGTCGGCCGGTACGGGCCGCAGCCGGGTGGTGGTCTCCGTCGGCGTCTCGGCCGGGGCGCGGGTCGGCGGCGCGTCCGGGAAGCGGGCGGAGGCGGGCGGGGGCGGCGGAGGTGTGGTGAGCCGGACCTCGGGGACCGGCGGCCGGGCCTCGCGGGGCCGTTCGAGGGGGCGGCGCGGGGCGAACACCGAGGGCTCGTCCTCGGCCTGGGGTGACGGCTCGGCGGGTGCGGGATCGTCGGCGGGGCGCTGAGGGAACGGGGCGCGGCGCGCTTCCGTGCTCATCCACCCCCCGTTTCCTGGCGACCGGGCCGTCTGCTCGTACGCGGGCCGTCCTGGGTGGCGGCCGCGGCCCGTCGGACGAGTTCCGTCCGGGCACGCATACCCGTACGGCTGGACCGGCATCCCGGTTCAGCACCGCGGCCGGGTGTTTTCCGCCGTACGTGCGCGTCACTTTACGGGCTCCGGGCCGACGGGACGGACCCGGTCCGCGCCGCCGGGGCATCTGCCCGGAACATCCCCCTACCCCGTGGTTATCGCGTCTGGCAGGCTGCCGTCATGACTGCGCGTGCCGCCGACCGGGCCCGGTACGACCGGGCCACCGCCGCCTACGACGCCCCGCTCGCCCTCGTGGATCTGGCCGCCTTCGACGCCAACGCGGCCGATCTGGTGCGCCGGGCGAACGGCAAGCCGATCCGGGTCGCCTCCAAGTCGGTCCGCTGCCGGGCCCTGCTGGAACGGGTGCTGGCACGGGAGGGCTTCGCCGGGATCATGTCGTTCACGCTGGCCGAGTCGCTGTGGCTGGCACGCTCGGGCTTCGACGACGTGCTGCTGGCCTACCCGTCCGCCGACCGGGCGGGGTACGCGGAGTTGGCCGCCGACCCCAAGCTGGCCGCCTCGGTCACGGTGATGGTGGACGACGTGGCCCAGCTGGACCTGATCGACGCCTCGCGCGCGGGTGGGCGTGAAGTGGTGCGGGTCTGCCTGGAGTTGGACACCTCGCTACGCCTGTTCGGCGGCCGGGTGAGGGTGGGCGCCCGCCGTTCCCCGCTGCACTCCCCCGCCCAACTGGCCGAGCTGGCCCGGTCGGTGGCCCGGCGTCCAGGCTTCCGGCTGGTGGGTCTGATGGGGTACGAGGGTCATGTGGCGGGCGTGGGCGACGCGTTGGCGGGGCGGCCGGTGCGCTCCCGCGCGATCCGGCTGATGCAGGCGGCGGCCCGGCGCGAGCTGGCCGAGCGGCGCGGGGCCGCCGTACGGGCGGTGCGGGCGGTGGCACCGGAGCTGGAGTTCGTGAACGGCGGCGGAACCGGCAGTGTGCAGCACACGGCGGCCGAGGACGCGGTGACGGAGATCGCGGCCGGATCGGGGCTGTACGTGCCCCGGCTGTTCGACAACTACACGTCGTTCACGGGCCGTCCGGCCGCCCTGTTCGCGCTGCCCGTGGTCCGGCGTCCCGGTGTGGGCGCGGTGACGGTGCTGGGCGGCGGCTATCCGGCGTCGGGTGCGGCGGGCCCGGACCGGCTGCCGGTGCCGTATCTGCCGGAGGGCCTGCGTTTCGATCCGCAGGAGGGGGCCGGGGAGGTGCAGACCCCGCTGCTGGGCTCGCCCGCCGACGATCTGCTGATCGGCGACAAGGTGTGGTTCCGGCACGCGAAGGCGGGCGAGCTGTGCGAGCGGTTCGACGTGCTGCACCTGGTGGAGGGGGACACGGTCACGGCGACCGTGCCCACCTACCGCGGCGAGGGGCACACGTTCCTGTGACGGGCCCTCAGTAGACCGTGTCCGCCTGGTCCGGCACCACCGAGCCGTCCGGGCGGAGCAGCGGGGTGTGGCCGCCGTCGGGGGCGTTGTAGGCGGTGCTGGAGCAGGGGTACGGGTCGGTCTTGCGGGGCAGCGGCTCGATGAACATCGGGTTGACCACCCAGCGGCCGTCCGCGTCGTCGTAGGCCCGGCACATCAGCTCGGCCTTGTTGCGGTTGAGGACCAGGTGGGCGCCGGTGGCGTCGGACACGAAGGTGACGTCGGTGTCCGCGTCGCCGCTGCCGACCGCGATCCGCTGCTTCCACGCCTGCTTCTGCCAGGCGGCGGGGCCCCGGATGCCGTAGATGTCCTGGTTGATCCAGCACCGCTTGCCGTCGATGTACGGGATGACCTCGCCCTTGTTCACCCCGATCCCGCCGCAGCCCTCGTTACGGGTGGTGATGCGGCCCCGGTGGTCGAGGACGGAGCGGATGGCGATGGTGTGCGCGGCGTCGACGCCGACCCCGCGCGACCAGACCTCGGTGACCGGTTCGGACCCGGCCGAGACGATGTACACCCGGAATCCGGCCCGCTGGAGGGTGCGGATGAGGTCGCGCTGCTGGTCGTAGTAGCGGACGTAGGCCGGGACGGTGTGGGTGCCCAGGGTGCGGGTGGCGCCGATGGGCGCGGCGAGCGCCTCGGTGCGGGCGGCGGCCGCGTACGACGAGAGCTGGGCCGGGGTGCGGCCCGCGAAGAGCTGGGGCACCCAGGCGTACTGCGGGACGGTGCGCCGGTGGTTCCAGGTGCCCGCGAAGGCGGCGGCGCCGCTCATCGTGGTGCCCTTCTCCCGGATCTCCACGATCTCGTCGACGCACTTGGGCCGGTCCGAGGTGCGCAGGGAGCCGCCGGTGCCGGTACCGCAGGCGGCGGTGAGCGCCCGGTCCCCGGCGTCGGTCATCCAGGCGCTGCTGTCCTTCCAGCGGGCGGGCCGGGGCAGCGCGTCGTGCCGCAGGGCCCAGGAGAGGGTGGCGTCGGTGACGTCGTTCTTGGTGATCGTGTTGTCCCAGTCGAACGCGGCGACCGCGCCGCGGTGCCCGGAACAGGTGCCGTAGGCGTCGATGACCTGTTGCAGGTGGGCGCGGTTGTTTCCGTACCAACTGGTGCTCAGCTTCGGGCAGTTCGACGGTGCTGCCGCCGCGGTGGGGGCGAGGGCGGGGGCGGCCGCGAGGGCGGCGGCCGCGGCGAGGGACCAGGCGAGTAGCTGTCGCATGGGACGGGGACCGTACACCTTTCGTCGGGAGGGGGGTGGGGTACGCGCCGACGGGACTGCCTAGAGCGGGGTGACGTACGCGCCGGAGATGCCGCCGTCCACCAGGAAGTCGGTGGCGTTGACGAAGGAGGCGTCGTCGCTGGCGAGGAAGGCGACGGCGGCGGCGATCTCGTCGGCCCGCGCGAACCGGCCCAGCGGGATGTGCACCAGGCGGCGGGCGGCCCGCTCGGGGTCGGTGGCGAACAGCTCCTGGAGCAGCGGGGTGTCGACCGGGCCGGGGCACAGCGCGTTGACCCGGATGCCCTCGCGGGCGAACTGCACCCCGAGTTCCCGGGACATGGCGAGCACCCCGCCCTTGGAGGCGGTGTAGGAGATCTGGGAGGTGGCCGCGCCCATCCGGGCCACGAAGGAGGCGGTGTTGATGATGGAACCCCGGCCCTGGCGCCGCATGTAGGGCAGCGCGGCCTTGCAGCACAGGTAGACGGAGGTCAGGTTGACCTCCTGCACCCGCTTCCACGCCTCCAGGCCGGTGTCCAGGATGGAGTCGTCGTCGGGCGGGGAGATACCGGCGTTGTTGAAGGCGATGTCGACGCTGCCGTAGGTGTCGTGGGCGGCCTTGAACAGCGCCTCGACCTGCTCGGGGTCGGTGACGTCGGTCTTCACGAAGAGGCCCCCCACCTCCTCGGCGGCGGCCTTGCCGCTGGTCTCGTCGATGTCGGCGCAGACCACGCGGGCGCCCTCGGCGGCGAGCCTGCGGACGGTGGCCAGCCCGATGCCGCTGCCGGCTCCGGTGACGACGGCGGTACGGCCGACCAGGCGGCGGCAGACGGGAGCTTCGGTCTCGGTCACTGGGCAGGCCCCTCCATGCTGAGGAAGACGTTCTTGGTCTCGGTGAAGGCGGTCAGGGCGTCCGGGCCGAGTTCGCGGCCGAGTCCGGACTGCTTGAAGCCGCCGAACGGGGTCCAGTAGCGGACGCTGGAGTGCGAGTTGACGGACAGATTGCCTGCCCGGACGGCCCCGGAGACGCGCAGGGCGCGGCCGAGGTCACGGGTCCAGATGGAGCCGGAGAGGCCGTACGGGGTGTCGTTGGCGAGCCGGATCGCGTCCCGCTCGTCGTCGAAGGGCAGCAGGACGGCCACGGGCCCGAAGATCTCCTCACGGGCGGCCGGGGAGTCGGGGGCCGCGTCGGTGAGCACGGTCGGCGGGAACCAGAAGCCGGGCCCGTCCGGGGCGGTGCCGCGCAGGGCGGGGGCGTCCTCGGGGACGTACGAGCGGACGCGATCCAGCTGGGCGCGGGAGATCAGCGGGCCCATCTGCGTCTTCTCGTCGGCCGGGTCGCCGACGACCACGGCGGCTAGGGCGTCGGCGAGGAAGGCGCGGGCCTCGTCGTAGACCTCGCGCTGGACCAGGACGCGGGTGCGGGCGCAGCAGTCCTGGCCCGCGTTGTCGAGGAAGGAGAACGGGTCGAGGGCGGCCTTGAGGTCGGCGTCGGCGAAGACGATGTTGGGGCTCTTGCCGCCGAGTTCGAGGGTGACCGGCTTGAGCTGCCGGGCGCAGCGCTCCATGACCTCGTGTCCGGTGCGGGTGGAACCGGTGAACACGATCTTGGCGATGTCCGGGTGGTCCACCAGGGCGCGTCCGGCGGTGTGGCCGTATCCCGGCAGCACCTGGAAGAGATGCTCGGGCAGGCCCGCGTCCAGGGCGAGTTCGGCGAGGCGGAGCGCGGTGAGCGGGGTGGTCTCGGCGGGCTTGAGCACGACGGCGTTGCCCGCGGCGAGCGCCGGGAAGGAGCCCCAGGCGGCGATGGGCATGGGGAAGTTCCAGGGGGCGATGACGCCGACCACGCCGAGGGGCTCGTGGAAGGTGACGTTCCAGCCGCCGGGCACCGGGATCTGGCTGCCGAGGAGGCGTTCGGCGCCGCCCGCCGCGTAGAGCAGCAGGTCGCGGGCGTTCCCGGCCTCCCAGCGGGCGTTGCCGAGGGTGTGGCCCGCCTCGCGGACCTCCAGCAGGGCCAGTTCCTCGATGTGGGCGTCGACGGTGTCGGCGAAGCGGCGCAGCAGCCGGGCGCGGTCGGCGGGGGCGAGCGCGGCCCAGGCCCGCTGGGCGGGGACGGCTCGGGCGACGGCGGCGTCCACGTCTTCGGCGCTCGCGGCGGGGACGGTGGCGAGGGTCTCCTCGGTGGCGGGGTTCACCACGTGGAGTTCGTGCGGGTCCGTCAAGGAGGTGTCACCTTTCAGGGGCGTTCACGGCGTTCTTGAGCGTTACAGGCGTTCGAAGGACCGCCGCAGTTCCCAGTCGGTGACGGCCGCGTCGAAGGCGGCCAGTTCGACGCGCGCCATGTTGGCGTAGTGGGCGACGACGTCCTCGCCGAAGGCGGCCTTGGCGATGGGGCTGGTCTCCCAGAGCTGGGCGGCCTCGCGCAGCGTCGTCGGCACATGCTCGTAGTCG
The DNA here is from genome assembly GCF_044903645.1 of Streptomyces sp. NPDC002176. Classification (NCBI taxonomy): domain Bacteria; kingdom Bacillati; phylum Actinomycetota; class Actinomycetes; order Kitasatosporales; family Streptomycetaceae; genus Streptomyces; species Streptomyces sp. NPDC002176. The sequence continues at coordinate 200,179 of NZ_JBJDQW010000007.1, read as the reverse complement.
GCCGTGTAGGCGTTCCCCTCGCAGGGTTCGGGCAGTTCGAGCCGCTGCTCGACGCCGTACAGCCCGGCGGCGACGAGTCCGGCGACCGCGAGGTACGGGTTGACGTCACCGCCGGGGAGCCGGTTCTCGAAACGCAGCGAGCGGCCGTGGCCGACGACGCGCAGCGCGCAGGTGCGGTTGTCGTGGCCCCAGGCGACGGCGGTGGGCGCGAACGAGCCGGGCTGGAACCGCTTGTAGGAGTTGATGTTGGGCGCGTACAGCAGCGAGAAGTCACGCAGCGCGGCGAGCTGTCCGGCCAGGAAGTACCGCATCACCTCGGACATGCCGTCGCCCTCGGCCATCACGCTGCGGCCGTCCTCGTCGGCGAGCGAGAGGTGGATGTGGCAGGAGTTGCCCTCCTTCTCGTTGAACTTGGCCATGAAGGTGAGCGCCATCCCCTCCTGGCTGGCGATCTCCTTGGCCCCCGTCTTGTACACCGCGTGCTGGTCGCAGGTGCGCAGGGCCTCGGTGTAGCGGAAGGCGATCTCGTGCTGGCCGGGGTTGCACTCCCCCTTGGCGGACTCGACGGTGAGGCCCGCGCCCGCCATCTCGTTGCGCAGCCGCCGCAGCAGGGGCTCGACGCGGCCGGTGCCGAGGATGGAGTAGTCGATGTTGTACTGGTTGGCCGGGGTCAGCCCCCGGTACCCGGTGTCCCAGGCGTGCTCGTAGCTGTCCCGGAAGACGATGAACTCCAGCTCGGTACCGGCCTGGGCGGTGTACCCCAGCCCGGCGAGCCGCTCCAGCTGGCGGCGCAGGATCTGGCGCGGGGCCGCGGTGACCGGGGTGCCGTCCTCCCAGGCGAGGTCGGCCATGAGCAGCGCGGTGCCGGGATGCCAGGGCAGGCGGCGCAGGGTGGCGGTGTCGGGGCGCATCGCGAAGTCGCCGTAGCCCCGGTCCCAGGAGGACATCTCGTAGCCGTCGACGGTGTTCATCTCGGTGTCGACCGCGAGGAGGTAATTGCAGCCCTCGGTGCCGTGGTCGAGTACCTCGTCGAGGAAGAAGCGGGCGGCGAACCGCTTGCCCTGGAGCCGCCCCTGCATGTCGGTGAAGGCCAGCACGACGGTGTCGATGTCACCACCGGCGACCAGGGCCCGCAGTTCCTCGACGCTCAGCGGGGGTGTGCGGTCTGCCACGGGAGGGCCTCCTTGGGCATGCTGCGCGCGGTGCGGCCGGAGCCTTAAGGTACGGCCGGGAGCCATAAGGTATGGCGGGGGACCATTGCTTGGGAAGGGGGCGCGACCGGATGGCGGGGAGGACGGGTGCGCGGGACGCCGGAGAGGGGAGTGACCGCCTCGGGGCGGTGCTGCGGCCGGTGCGGGCGGGCAACGGCTTCGAGGAGGCGCTGGAGCAGATCCTCCAGGTGGTCCGGCTCGGCCTCGTACCGGACGGTGAACGACTGCCCGCCGAGCGGGAGTTGGCGGAGCGGCTGGGCATCAGCCGGGTGACGCTGCGCGAGGTGCTGCGGGTGCTGCACGACCAGGGTCTTGTGGAGTCGCGGCGCGGGCGGTACGGCGGCACGTTCGTGCTGCGGCGCGCGGACGGCGTCGGCGAGGACGAGCTGCGGCGCCGGACGGCCGGGGTCGACATCGAGGACGTGCTGCGCTTCCGCGAGGTGCTGGAGGTGGGCTCGGCGGGGCTGTGCGCGGCGCACGGGCTGGCCGGGGAGGGCGTCGTACGGCTGCGGCGGGCGCTGGACCACACGCGGGACGCGCCGCTCGCGGACTACCGGCGCCGGGACACCCTGCTCCATCTGACGCTGGCCGGGCTGTGCGGCTCGCCGTCGCTGGCGGCCCAGTACGCGGCGGTCCGGGCGGGCGTCAACGACCTGCTGGACTGCATCCCGCTGCTGGTACGGAACCTGGAGCACTCCCAGCGGCAGCACGGCGCGCTGGTGGAGGCGGTGCTCGACCGGGACCCGGAGGCGGCGCGGGAGATCGCGCGCGAGCACTGCGCGGGCACCGCGGCACTCCTGCGGGGCTTCCTGGGCTGACCCCCGCTCTGCAAAGGTATCCCTGAGCACCTTTGGAGGGCACATGGGCGGACGGCCGCTGATCGGCGTGAGCACGTATCTGGAGGCGGGTGCCCGCTGGGGCGTCTGGGAACTGGAGGCCGCGCTCCTCCCCGCCGCCTACCCCCGCCTGGTGAGCCGGTCCGGCGGCCTCCCCGCGCTGCTCCCGCCGGACGCCCCGGAGCTGGCCCCGGAGGTGGTGGCCCGCCTGGACGGCGTGGTCATCGCGGGCGGCCCCGACGTCGACCCCGCCCGCTACGGCGCCGCACGCACCCCGCGCTGCGGCCCGCCCGCCCCGGAGCGGGACGCCTGGGAACTCGCCCTGATCGAGGCCGCGTTGGCCGCACGCGTCCCGCTGCTCGGCATCTGCCGGGGCATGCAGCTCCTCAACGTCGCCCTGGGCGGCACCCTCGTCCAGCACCTCGACGGCCACGCGGAGGCGGTCGGCGTCTTCGGCGCGCATCCGGTCCACCCGGTGCCGGGCACCTTGTACGCGGCCGTCCAGCCGGACGGCACCAGCGTCCCGACCTACCACCACCAGGCGGTGGACCGCCTCGCCCCCGGCCTGATCCCCTCGGCCCACGCGGCCGACGGCACGATCGAGGCCGTCGAACTCCCCTCCGCCCAGGGCTGGGTGCTGGGCGTGCAGTGGCACCCGGAGATGGGCACGGACGCGCGGGTGATGCGCGCGCTGATCGCAGCCGCGAGCCGAACCAGGCCCTAACTCCGGGTCAGCGCCAGCAGTTCCCTGGCCGGTCCCGTCGGCCGGTGGCCCGTGGGCCACACCGCGCGCAGGTCCCGGCGCAGGGAGACGCCCTCCACCGGGATGCCGACCAGGCGCCGGGTCGCCAGTTCCTCGCCGACGGCCAGTTCGCTGAGGACGGCGGGGCCCGCGCCGCCGACCACGGCCGCCTTCACGGCCGTGGTGGAGGAGAGTTCGATGAGGGGGCGGGCGGGGGCGCCGAGGGCCGCGTCGAGGACCTGGCGGGTGCCGGAGCCGCGTTCGCGCAGGATGAGCGGGGTGGCGGCCAGTTCCGCCGTCTCCAGCGGCCGGGGGCGGCGGGCCCAGGGGTGGGCGGGGGCGGTGACGACGGTGAGGCGGTCGTGGGCGATGACGGCCGAGTCCAGGCCGGTCGGGACGGTCAGCCCCTCCACGAAGCCGAGGTCGGCCTCGCCCGCCAGGAGGAGTTCGGCGACCTTCGCCGAGTTGCCCGCGAGCAGCGACACCGCCGTGTCCGGCCGTCCGGCGCGCAGCGCGAGCAGCCAGCCGGGGAGCAGGTACTCGGCGATGGTCATGCTGGCCGCGACCCGCAGCCGGGAGTCCCGGGTGGCGCGGAGCGCCTGCGCGCCCGCGTCGAACACCTCGGCCGCCGCCACGACCTGCCGGGCCCAGTCGGTGACCAGGGCGCCCGCGTCGGTGAGCCGGGACCCGCGCGGCGAGCGGTCGACCAGGGCGACGCCGAGCTGCCGTTCCATGGAGCGCAGCCGACTGCTGGCGGCGGGCTGGGTGATGCCCAGCTCCCGCGCGGCCGCCCCGAGGCTGCCCAGCCGGGCCACGGCCAGCAGCAGCTCCAGCGCGCCCAGATCGGGCACCCGGTGCGCCAGCGAACCGCTCCTCGCCTGCTCTTCGCTCATAAGACCACCTTATGCCCCCATAGAAGCGAACTCCCTGGTCAGCCGGGACAGGCCCGGCCACGTTGGACACATGACCCTGACCGCCCGCCTCCGCCACCTCGGCCCGAACTGGTACGCCGCCGTCATGGGCACGGCGATCGTCGGCTCGGCGGGCGCCGCCCTCCCCTCGCACGTCCGGTGGCTCTGTGCCGCGTTCTGGGCGCTCTCCCTGCTCCTGCTGCTCACCCTGCTCGCCGCCCGGACCCTGCACTGGACCCACCACCGCGACCGGGCCCGCGCCCACCTCCTCGACCCGGCGACGGCCCCGTTCCACGGCTGCGCCGCCATGGCCCTCCTCGCGGTGGGCGGCGGCGCGCTCTCGGCGGGCCGGTACTGGATCGGCACGCCCGCCGCCGTGGCCCTGGACGCCGTGCTGTTCACGGCCGGTACGGCACTGGGGCTGGCGTCGGCCGTGGCGGTGCCGTACCTGATGGTGACCCGGCACCGGACGGGCCTCGCCGACGCCACCCCGGTGTGGCTGCTGCCGTTGGTCGCGCCGATGGTGTCGGCCGCGCTGGGCCCCGCCCTGGTGCCGTATCTGCCGCCCGGCCAGCCCCGCGAGACCCTGCTGCTGGGCTGTCTGGCGCTGTTCGGGCTGAGCCTGCTGGCCACGCTGCTGATGCTGCCGCTGCTCCTGGCCCGGCTGCTGTTCCACGGCCCGCTGCCGCTCGCGCTGACCCCGGCGCTGTTCCTGGTCCTGGGCCCGCTGGGCCAGTCCACCACCGCCACCGGCGCGGTCGCGGACCTGGCGCCGGCGGTGGTTCCGGCGCCGTACGACCGGGGGCTCGCGGTGTTCGCGGTGCTGTACGGGGTGCCGGTCATGGGGTTCGCGGTGCTGTGGCTGGCGTTCGGCGCCGCGCAGGTGGTGCGGGCGCGGCGGCGGGGCATGCGGTTCGGGCTGACCTGGTGGGCGTTCACCTTCCCGGTCGGCACCTGTGTCACCGGCGCGGCCTCCCTGGCCCGGCACACCGGCCTGGCGGTGTACGCGGGGCTGGCGGTCGGCCTGTACGCCCTGCTGCTCCTCGGGTGGGCCGCCGCGGCCACCGGTACCGTGCGCGGTCTGCTCAGCGGCGCGCTGCTGCCAGCGCCTCCGCCAGTACCCGGGGAGCTTCGAGCAGCGAGGGTCCGTACCAGGTCAGGTGCCGTCCGCTGACGAGGGCACAGGCGAGGCCGGGGAACGCCTCGGGGCCGTCGTCGGCGGTGAAGCGGTACGGCTCGTCGGGCAGCACGACCAGCTCGGGGGCCGCCGCGATCAGCTCGTCCAGCGGGATGCGCGGGTAGCGCTCGGCGTGGTCGGCGTACAGGTGCCGTACGCCGAGGCGGGCCAGGACGTCGCCCGCGAAGGTGTCCCGGCCGAGCACCATCCAGGGGCGGCGCCAGATCGGCACGACGGCGCCGACCGGGCGTTGCGAGTCCGGGAGCGCGGCCCAGGCGGCCTCGGCGCGGTCCAGCCAGTCGGGGCGGCTCGGGGCGCCGCACGCCGACAGCACCCGTTCCAGCTCGGTGAACGCCTGTGGCACGGTGCGCACCTCGGTGACCAGCACCGGGACGCCCGCCGCGCGCAGGGCGTCGAGGTCGGGGGCGCGGTTCTCCTCCTCGTTGGCGATCACCAGGTCGGGTTCGAGGGCGGCGACGCGCGCGGTGTCGGGGTTCTTGGTGCCGCCGATCCGCTCGACGTCGAGATTCGCCGGGCGCTCGCACCAGTCGGTGGCCCCGACGAGCACGCCGGGCAGCGTCACGGCGACCGCCTCGGTCAGGGACGGCACGAGCGAGACGACCCGCACTACCGGGACCGGTCCTGGACCGCCTCGATGTGTTCGGCGACGGCCACCACGATCACCCGGGTGTCCGGCACGGTGGCCCGCCAGCGGTGGCGGACGCCTCCGGTCAGGTACATGGTGTCGCCCCGGCCGAGGCGGTAGGCGCGGCCCTCGGCCTCGATCTCGACGGCGCCGTCCGCGACGTACATCAGCTCGTCGTTGCGGTGCTGGAACTCGCGGCCCGCGTCGTGGTCGCCGGTGAACTCGGAGGCGTGCAGCTGGTGGTGGCCGCGCACCAGGGCGCGGGTACGGGCGGTGAAGCCGCCGTCGGCGACCGGCTCACCGCGTACGACGTCCACGCTGCACGCGGGGTCGGCGGCGGCGAGGAGTTCCACCGCCGTGGTGCGCAGCGCGTCGGCGAGCTTCTCCAGGGAGGTGCGGCTCGGGCGGGCCCGGTCGTTCTCCACCTGGCTGAGGAAGGGCACCGAGAGGCCGCTGCGCTCGGCCACGACCGCGAGGGTGAGTTCGAGCGTCCGGCGGCGCCGTCGGACGGCCGCGCCGACCCGCACGGGCTGTCGCTCTTTGTGGTCGCCCATGGCTGCGGCTCCCTCCTTCACGCGTGGCGCGGCTGCCCAGACGCCCGGTGCCGGGCGTCCCTGTCGTTAAGTTGTCTGCACCCTACGCACGTTCGGCAAACCGTTTCACGCGCCTCTCACATCCCGCGCCGCCGCCGGGCCGGTACCCCACGGTTCGCGCCAGTGCCGCGGTCCGCCGGACGCTCGGTCCTGCCCCGGCCTTCCACGGCTTTCACCTGCTTCAAGGCGCGAGCGGCCCCAGGTGTTCCCGCGAGGCGGGCTCCGTGGCGCTCCGTGGTTGGCCGGATCTCCACGGTGGTGAAATCGGCGCGGGGGCGGACGCGAGTACCGCGTCCGCCCCCTGAAGGTCACCCCCCGCCCGCTCAGGTCACCCGGCGGCCTCCTGCTTGGCCTTCCCGGCCGGTGCCCAGGCGTCGGCCAGCTTCGGGTTCTCCTCGAGCCAGGTGCGGACGGCGTCCTGCTCCTTGCCCTTGCCGGCCTTCTGGATGCGGGCCTCCAGGCCGGTGAGCTGCTCCTCGGTCATCGAGAAGTCCTGCAGCCACTTGGCGACCTCGGGGTTGTCGGCGCTGAACCCCTTGCGGGCGAGGGCGTGCACGGTGTCGCCCTTGCCCCAGGCGCCCGCCGGGTCCTTGAGCTTCTTCAGCTGGTAGTCGCTGTAGGCCCAGTGCGGGGACCACAGGGTGACGACCACGGGCTGCTTCCGGTCGTAGGCGCGCTTCAGCTCGGTCAGCATGGCCGGGGTGGAGCCGTCGACGACCTCGTACTTCCCCTTGAGGCCGTACTGGTCGAGGACCTTGTCCTTGAGCAGGCCCATCATGCCCGCGCTGGGTTCGATGCCGATGATCCGGCCGTCGAACTCGGCGGCGTGGTCCTTCAGGTCGGCCAGGGTGTTCACGTCCTTCACGTAGGACGGGACGGTCAGCTCCAGGGAGGTGGAGCCGTACCAGTTGCCGAGGTCCTCCATCCGGTCGCCGTACTTCTTCCAGTACTCGGCGTGCGTGGTGGGCAGCCAGGAGTCGGTCTCGAAGTCGAGGCGGCCGGTGGCGAGGCCGGTGTAGAGGGGTCCGGCCGCGTACTGGGTGACGGTGACCTTGAAGCCGCGCCGCTCCAGCAGCTCCTTCCAGAGGAAGGTGGAGGCGATGCCCTCGTCCCACGGGATGTACCCGAGCTTGATCTCCTTGCCCTTGCCGATGTCCGTGCCGGACGCGGTCGACTTGGCGGCGCCGGGCCCGAAGACCCCGAGCCCGCCCGCGACCAGCGCGAGCACGACCACCGCGACGACGGCGACGGCCGGGCGCGGCCGGTACGACCAGGCGGTGGGCCGGGCCTTGGCGGCGGCACGGCGGCCGAGCGGGGAGAGCTGGGTGCCGAGCGCGCCGGTCACCCGGTCGAGGTAGATGGCGAGGACGACGATGCCGACGCCCGCCTCGAAGCCGTAGCCGATGTCGAGCTGGCCGATGGCCTCGTTGACGGCGCCGCCGAGACCGCCGGTGCCGACCATGCCCGCGATGACGACCATGGACAGGCCGAGCATGATGACCTGGTTGACGCCCGCCATGATGGTGGGCAGGGCGAGCGGCAACTGCACCCGCCACAGGGTGTCGCGGGGTGTGGTGCCGAACGCCTCGGCGGCCTCGACCAGTTCGGCGTCGACCTGGCGGATGCCCAGCTCGGTCATGCGGACGCCGGGGGCGAGCGCGAAGATCAGCGTGGCGACGACGCCTGCGGCGGTGCCGAGCCCGAAGAAGAGCATGGCCGGGATCAGCAGCACCATCGACGGCATGGTCTGGAGCAGGTCCAGCACGGGGCGCACGGTGGCGCTGACCGCGCGGGAGCGGGCCGCCCAGATGCCGAGCGGGATCGAGATGACCAGCGCGATGATGGTGGCGACCAGGACGAGCGCCAGCGTGGACATGGCCTTTTCCCACAGGTCGAGGGAGTCCACGAGCGCGAATCCGGCGAAGGCGAGGACGCCGCCGAGCAGTCCGCGCAGCCACCAGGCGAGGACGGCGAGGATACCGGCGAGCAGCAGGGGGTGGGGGGCGTTGAGGACGGCGTCGATGCCGTCGTACATGCCCTCCAGGACGGCGCGGACGGCGTCGAAGAGCCAGGAGAGGTGGTCGACCAGCCAGTCGACCCCGGAGTCGACCCAGTCGCCGAGCGGGAGCCTAGGCACGGGCGGTCACCTTCCTCTCGTCGCGGGGGTGGTCGCAGGCGATCGGGTCTCCCTGCTCGTCGCCGAGGAAGCCGACCAGGCGGCTCTCCGGGACGACGCCCACGAGGGTGCGGTCGGCGTCGACGACGGCGACCGGGTGGCTCAGGCGGGCGCTGAGCGCGCACAGTTCGGTGAACGGCGTGCCGGGCGCGGCGGTCTCGCAGGCGCAGTCGGCCTCGTCGCCGCGTATGTCGGTGTCCATGACGGCGGCCGCGGTGAGCACGCGGGAGCGGTCGACGTCCTGGATGAAGGAGGCGACGTAGTCGTCCTCGGGGCGGAGCAGGATGTCCTCGGCGGTGCCGGTCTGGACGATGCGGCCGTCGCGCATGACGGCGATGCGGTCGCCCAGGCGCATGGCCTCGTTGAGGTCGTGGGTGATGAAGACGATGGTCTTGCGCAGCGTCTTCTGGAGTTCGAGGAGCTGGTCCTGCATGTCGCGGCGGATCAGCGGATCCAGCGCGCTGAACGACTCGTCCATCAGGAGCACGTCGGCGTCGGTGGCGAGCGCGCGGGCGAGGCCGACGCGCTGCTGCATGCCGCCGGAGAGTTCGTCGGGCCAGGAGTCCTCCCAGCCGGCCAGTCCGCACAGGGCGAGCGCCTCGTCGGCGCGGCGTTCGCGCTCGGCGCGGGGCACGCCCTGCACGGCCAGGCCGTAGGCGGCGTTGTCGCGGACGCTGCGGTGCGGGAAGAGCGCGAAGTGCTGGAACACCATGCTGATCTTGTGGGCCCGGATCTCGCGCAGCTCGCGGTCGTCGAGCGCGGTGAGGTCCTGCCCGTCGAAGCGGACCCGGCCCGCGGTGGGCGTGAGCAGGCCGTTGAGCGTGCGCAGCAGGGTGGACTTGCCCGAGCCGGACAGGCCCATGACAACAAAGATCTCACCGGGTGCGACGGTGAAGGAGGCGTCGATGACGGCGGCGGTGCTGCCCTCCCCGCGCAGCTCGTCGCGGTCGGCGCCCTGTTCGAGCCGCGCCACTGCGTTCTCCGGTCGTCTGCCGAACACCTTGTAGAGATGTTCCGCTTCGATTCTCGCGGTCGTCATGCATGTCCCTCGGCTAGGCGGCAAGGAGCAGGAGACGAGGGATGGTTGTCACTGGAAAAGCAATCGCCCCGCTCCGGCGCGCGGCGCCTGCCCGGTCGCATTTGAGCCAAACTCAGAAGTGTCCCAGGTCACACCCCCGGGCCCGGCGCGCGGGGCCGCTGTCAGTGCGGTGCGGCATGATGCGAGCGTGACCGGACGACTGATGCTTCTCGACACCGCCTCGCTCTACTTCCGCGCCTACTTCGGCGTCCCGGACTCGGTGCGGGCACCGGACGGCACCCCGGTGAACGCGGTGCGCGGACTGCTGGACTTCATCGACCGCCTGGTCAAGGACCACCGCCCGGAGAAGCTGGTGGCCTGTATGGACGCCGACTGGCGCCCCCAGTGGCGGGTCGACCTGATCCCCTCCTACAAGGCGCACCGGGTGGCCGAGGAGCACGAGGGCGCCCCGGACGCCGAGGAGGTCCCGGACACCCTCTCCCCGCAGGTCCCGGTGATCGAGGAGGTGCTGGACGCGCTCGGCATCGCCCGCGTGGGCGTGGCCGGATACGAGGCGGACGACGTGATCGGCACGTTCACCGCCCGCGCGGACGGCCCGGTCGACATCGTCACCGGCGACCGCGACCTGTACCAACTGGTGGACGACGCCCGCGAGATCCGTGTCCTGTATCCGCTCAAGGGCGTCGGCACCCTCCAGCTCACCGACGAGGCGTGGCTGCGCGAGAAGTACGGCGTGGACGGCCGGGGTTACGCGGATCTGGCGCTGCTGCGCGGCGACCCGAGCGACGGTCTGCCGGGCGTGCCCGGTGTCGGGGAGAAGACGGCGGCCAAGCTGCTGGCCGAGTTCGGGGACCTGGCCGGGATCGTCGCCGCCGTGGACGACCCGAAGGCGAAGCTCACCCCGACCCAGCGCAAGCGCCTCACCGAGGCGGCCCCCTATCTCGCGGTCGCCCCGAAGGTGGTCCGGGTGGCCGGTGACGTCCCCCTGCCCGCCGTGGACACCGCGCTGCCGCACACCCCGCGCGACCCGGCCGCACTGGACGCGCTGGCCGCCCGCTGGGGCCTGGGCGGCTCGCTCCAGCGCCTGCTGACCACTCTGGAGGCGTGAGCGCGACCCCCGCCACAAGGGGAGTTTTCGGACGAAGGGGCCCCCGGGAGCAGGGCGACACCGGCGCGAGGTGCTAGCTTAGGTAAACCTAACCAAGGCAGCAGGAGGCCGTCATGGCAGAGCGTCCGGGGCGAAAGCCGCGCAAGCTCCATTCCGCCCAGGTGGTACGCACCGAGCGGCTGACCCCGCACGTCCAGCGGATCGTGCTCGGCGGCGCCGGACTGGCCGATTTCTCGGCCGACGCCTGGACCGACCACTATGTGAAGCTCCTCTTCGCCCCGGTGGACGGCATGACCTACCCCGAGCCGTTCGACCTGGAGCGCATCCACGCCGAACTCCCCCGCGAACAGTGGCCGGTGACCCGTACCTACACCGTGCGCGCCTGGGACGCCGAGCACCGGGAGATGACCCTCGACTTCGTCATCCACGGCGACGAGGGCCTCGCCGGGCCCTGGGCCACCCGGGTGCGCCCCGGCGAGACCCTGCGCTTCTTCGGCCCCGGCGGCGCCTACGCCCCCGATGTGACGGCCGACTGGCATCTGCTCGTCGGGGACGAGAGCGCGCTGCCCGCCATCGCCCGCGCCCTGGAGACCCTGCCGCCGGGCACGCCCGCGCACGCCCTGGTGGAGGTGGCCGGCCCCGAGGAGGAGCAGAAGATCGACTCCGATGTGGAGGTCGTCTGGCTGCACCGCGGGGACCGCCCGGTCGGCGAGGCCCTGCTGGAGGCCGTACGGGCGCTGGAGTTCCCCGAGGGCCGCCCGCACGCCTTCGTGCACGGCGAGGCGGCCTTCGTGAAGGAGCTGCGCCGGATGCTGCGGGTCGAGGCGCAGCTCCCGCGCGAGGACCTGTCCATCTCCGGCTACTGGCGCCTGGGCCACAACGAGGACGGCTGGCAGGCCAGCAAGCCGGAGTGGAACGCGCGGATCGAGGCCGAGCAGGAGACCCCGGCCGCGTGACGGGGTGGGGGCGGCCGCTCAGTCGCCCCTGAGCCGGGCGTGCAGATGCATGTCGTGCCAGCCGTCCGGGTGCAGCAGCGCCCGGCGTCGGGTGCCCTCCACGGCGAACCCGGCCTTGGTGGCGACCCGGCAGGACGCCTCGTTGGCGGTGGCGTGCATCAGCTCCAGCCGGTTGAAGCCGACCTCCTGGAACGACCAGCGCACCAGCGCGTCCGTGGCGTGCCGGGCGACGCCCTGCCCGCGCGCCGACGCCACCGTCCAGTACGCCACCTCGGCCACGCCGTCACGCAGCCGGATCTCCCGCAGCGCGGCCCGGCCGCGCAGCTCGCCGGTGTCCGTGTGCACCACGGCCCACTGGGCGTCGCTCTCCCGCGTCCACTCCGCGTGCCAGTTCTCGATCCAGCCCGCGGCCTCCGCCGGGGAGTCGCAGGACTTGGCGTGCCACTGGTTGAGCGTCGGGTCCTGGAACGCGGCGTGCACGGCGGACGCGTCCTCGGCCCGCCAGGGGCGCAGGCGCAGCCCGGCACCGGCCGGGATCTCGGGCTGCGGCCGACGGGAGAGGGTTCCTTCGGGCAGCACCGGGCTGGTCAGATAGGGCATGCCCGGCATCCTGCCAAGCGCCGGGCGGCGGACCAACCGAATTGGGGCACCCCCGTAACCTGGGGTACCTGATGAGACGCCGTACGCAGCCCCCGCCCGCCCCGCTCCCCCAGCGCCGGGGTGTCGACCCGGTGCGGGTGCGGCTGCCCGAGCACGGGGAGTGGACCACGGTGCGCGACCACCTCGTGGCGCGGCTCACGGGGGCCGGGCCGGGCATGGTCGAGGCGATGTTCGACGCCGGGGCGGTCGTGGGCGCCGACGGGCTGCCGGTGGCGCCGGACGCGCCGTACCGGCCGGGGATGTTCGTGTGGTTCCACCGCGAGCTGCCGCCGGAGGTGCCGGTACCGTTCCCGGTCGAGGTGGTGTACCAGGACGCGCACATCGTCGTCGCCGACAAGCCGCACTTCCTGGCCACCACCCCGCGCGGCTCCCATGTCTCCGAGACCCTGCTCGCCCGCCTCCGCCACGACCTCGGCCTGCCCGGACTCGGCGCCGCGCACCGGCTGGACCGGCTCACCGCCGGACTGGTGCTGTTCACCGTCCGTCCCGAGGAACGCGGCGCCTACCAGGGGCTGTTCCGCGACCGCCGGGTGCACAAGGAGTACGAGGCCGTCGCCCGGCACGATCCGGCGCTGGAACTGCCCCGGACCGTGCGCAGCCGCATCCTGAAGGAGCGCGGGGTGCTGGCCGCGCGGGAGGTGCCGGGCGAGCCCAACGCGGTGACGCGGGTGGAGATCGCCGAACACCGCGAGCGGGACGGCCTGGCCCGCTACCGTCTCCTGCCCGCCACCGGCCAGACCCACCAGCTGCGGGTGCACCTGAACTCACTCGGCGTCCCCATCCTCGGCGACCCCCTGTACCCGGAGATCGCCCCCGCGACAGCGCCCGGCGACTTCCGCCGCCCCCTCCAACTCCTCGCCCGCGGCCTCGCGTTCACCGACCCTGTGACCGGCACCCGGCACAGCTTCGCCAGCAGGCGCACGCTCCAGGCATGGGCCTCCCCCGAGGAGTGGTCCGGCACCTGACCGGCCGGGCCTACTCCCCCAGCAGCCACCGCCACATCCGCTGCCACCGGCTCGGCGGCTCGCTCTCCGACGCGGGCCAGGGCGCGGGCGGGGTGACGACGGGGACCGGCTCCACCCGCTCCTCCGTCTTCTCCGGCCGCTCGCGCGGCGGTGCCACCGGCTCCGTCACCCGGTGCGGGTGGAGGGAGGACATGCTGGGCGCCCGGTTGACGTCCTGCTTCGGCTTGGGCTCGAACAGCACCGGGAGCGACACCAGATGCCGGGACGCGATCGAGGACCGCCAGCGCAGATCCTCCTCGGCGCACTCCAGCCGGATGTCCGGCAGCCGGGTCAGCAGAGCGTCCACCCCGATGTCGGCCACGGCCCGCCCGATGTCCTGGCCGGGGCATTCGTGCGGGCCCCCGCCGAAGGCGAGATGGGAACGGTTGCCCATCATGTGCGCGGTCGGGTCGGGGCGTACCCGCGGGTCGAGGTTGCCCGGCGCGGGCGCGAACAGCAGGCCGTCGCCCCGCCGGATGCGCTGCCCGCCCAGCTCGGTGTCCTGCTTGGCGTAGTAGCCGAGGACGGTGCTGAACGGCGGCTCGTCCCACAGGGACTGCTCGATCGCCTCCGGCACCGTCATCTGGCCGCCGTTGAGCCGGGCCCGGAAGCCCGGTTCGGTCAGCACCATGCGCAGCGCGTTGGCCAGCAGGTTGGCGGTGGTCTCGTACGCGGCGAACAGCAGCAGCCGCAGATGCTCGCGGACCTCGTCGTCGCTCAGCCCCGCCGGATGCGTGATGAGGTGGCTGGTGACGTCGTCCTCGGGGCGGGCCCGGCGCCGGGTGGTGAGCCTGCTCAGCGCGCCCATGACGTAGGCATGGCTCTCGTTGGCGGTCGCGGTGCCCTTGAGCGCGTCCCGGGCGGCCTGCACCATCCGGTCGTCGTACTCCTCGGACATGCCGAGGATCTCGCACATCACGGCCATCGGCAGATGCTCGGCGAACTGGGAGACCAGATCGGCCCGGCCGCGCCCGCAGAAGCGGTTGACAAGCTCCTGGGTGGAGCCGTTGATGGAGCGGCGCAGGCCCCGGTGGTCGATGGTCGCCATGGCGGCGGTGACGGCCGCGCGCAGCCGCTGGTGCTCGTCGCCCTCGGCGTGCGCGCAGATCGGCTGCCGGGCGATGTGCGGCATCAGCGGATGGTCGGGCTTGACCATGCCCTCCAGCAGCGGGGTCCAGCCCCGGCTGTCGCGGGTGTACTGCGAGGGGCTGCGCACCATGTGCAGGTTCTCGGCGTGCCCGAGGACCACCCACATGGGTACGTCGTCGTGGAGGAGTACGGGGGCGACCGGGCCGTGCTTCTCGCGCAGCCGCTCGTACAGGTCGTCCAGGTCGAGCGCGTCCGGGCCGTACAGCCGGTGCAGGCCGCCGGGGCCGGTGCCGTGCGCGGGGCAGCCCGGCGGCGGGCCGGGCACGGTGTCGGGGGTGCCTGTCGGGGTCTGGGGTTCAGGCGTCACAGTGATCGCTTTCGGGAAAACGGCTGGTGGGGTTCGTGCGCCCGCTCAGGTCAGGGCGCCGGACCGGGCGAGGGAGTGCAGGAAGTGCATCAGCGTCAGCAGGGTGTCCCGGCTGGAGGCGCGGCGGCGTACGTCGCACTCGACGATCGGGATCTCCGGGGCCAGGTCGAGCGCGCCGCGCAGCTCCTCGATGGCGTGCCGGGGCGCGTCCGGGAAGGAGTTGACGGCGACGATGAACGGCACGCCGCGCTCCTCCAGGCGGCCCATGACGTCGAAGCTGACGTCCAGGCGGCGGGTGTCGACCAGGACGACCGCGCCGAGCGCGCCCTCGAAGAGGCGGTTCCACAGGAACCAGAACCGTTCCTGGCCGGGGGTGCCGAAGAGGTACAGCACCAGTTTCTCGGTGATGCTGATGCGGCCGAAGTCCATGGCCACGGTGGTGGCCGTCTTGGTCTCGGAGCCGTAGTCGTCATCCACGCCGATCCCGGCCTGGGTCATGGTCTCCTCGGTGGTCAGCGGTCTGATCTCGCTGACCGAGCCGACCATGGTGGTCTTGCCGACGCCGAAGCCGCCCACGATCACGATCTTCACCGCGGCCTGGGCGCTCTGCGGGAGCCGCTCCTCGGTGCGCGGGCCGGGGATCGCGGGGACGGCGTCAGAGGCGTTGAAGTCCATGCATCACCGCTTCGAGGAGGGTCCGGTCGGGGAGCGCCTGGCGGACGATCGGGGCGCGGGCCTGCACCAGGTCGGCGCCGATCAGCTCGGAGAGCAGCGCGGTCATCGCGCTGAACGGCAGGTCGAGATAGGCCGAGAGTTCGGCCACGGACAGGGGTGCGGAGCAGAGCCGGAGCACGGCCGCCTGTTCGGGGGTGCCGGACGGCGGGGGCGCCGAGCGCGCCACGATCAGGGTGACCAGATCGAGCTGCGCCCGCCCGCCCTCGTGGAGGCCGGTGACGGCGTACAGCCGCTCGGGGTTGCCGCTCTCCCCCTCGTCGCCCGCCTCCGGGGCGACGGGCGGCGGGGAGGGCGCCTCCTGCGGCAGACGCCGTTTGCGGCGCGGCGTCATACGGCCTGCCCGCCGCGCCGGGGCGGAGACGTGAGGTGGGCGCCGATCCGGACGACGAGGTCGCGCATCATGCCGCCCATCCGGCCGGGCTCGCACACCACGTCGGCGAGGACGGCGAGGTAGGCGTTGTCCCCGGCGGCCATCAGATAGAAGTAGCCGCCGTCGATCTCGATGACGACGAGCTTCATCTCGCCGCTGCTGCCGGGCAGTTCCTGGGCGACCGCCCCGGCCAGGCTCTGCACTCCGGCGCAGGCGGCGGCCACCCGGTCGGCGGCGTCGGGGTCGCCGCCGTAGCGGGCGATGCGCAGGCCGTCCGAGGAGAGCACCACGATCATCTCGATGCCGGGTACGCCGTCGTGCAGTTGCTTGAGCATCCAGTCGAAGTTGGCGCGCTGCTGGATCACTTGGGCTCCCCCTCGTCCCCGGCCCCGGTGTCGGCCGAGTCGTCGATCAGATGCAGGTAGGCGGTCGGGTTCCGGGTGAAGTCGGTCGGGTGGGCGCCCTCGTTGCCCTTCTTCATGCCCTCCCAGAAGGCGTCGACCCACATGCCCGGTTCGCGGTCGAGAAGCTTCTGCCGCTCGGGGTCGGTCTCCGGCTGGGGCTGCGGCCGGGGCTGGGACCAGATGGTGGGGCGGCCCTCGCGTTCGGCCTGCTCGATGGCGGCCTGTTCGGCGTAGCGCTGGCTGAGCGGCACCGTCACCCGGCTGCGCCGCTGCGGCAGTCCGTTCGCCGTCCACTCGGTGACCTCGGGGACGTCGTCCTCCATCGAGACGGAGGCGGGGATGCGCGGGGCGGTGGGGCGGCGCCGCTTGGGCGGGCGCTTGGGGCCTTCCAGCGCGCCGAGTTCGGGCATCGGCACGGCGGTGGCCCCGATACCGTGCGCGGCGCCGACACCGGGCTCGGTGGTGAGCATGTCGCGCGGTACGACGAGGATCGCGCGGACGCCGCCGTACGCGGAGGCGCGCAGCGAGACGTCCATGCTGAAGGCGTTGCAGAGCCGGCCGACGACGGCCAGGCCGAGCCGGGGGCTGTCACCGAGGTTGTGCGCGTCGTCGTCGGCGCGGGCGTCCAGGATCATCTGCTCGACCCGGGCCCGCCCCTCCTCACTGAGGCTGACCCCGGCGTCCTCGATCTCGATGGCGAGACCGGTCTGCACCTCGAAGGCGGTGACGTGCACCTTGGTCGAGGGCGGCGAGTAGCGGGTGGCGTTGTCGAACAGCTCGGCGGCCGCGTGGATGATCGGCTCGACCGAAGTGCCCTTGATGTTGATGTTGACGATCGAGGCGAGGTTGATCCGGGGGAACTCCAGGATGCGGGACATCGCACCGCGCAGCACGCTGTAGAGCGAGACGGGCACCGGCCACTGGCGGCCCGGACGGCCGCCGCCGAGCACCGAGATGGAGTCGGCGAGGCGGCCGATCAGCGCGGTGCCGTGGTCGACGCGCAGCAGGTCGTCGAAGACCTCGGCGTTGCGGCCGTGGTCCTCCTCCATCTCCCGCAGTTCCTTGGCCTGTTGGTGGACGATGGCCTGCACCCGCCGGGCGGTGGTGACGAACGCCCGCTGGGTGGCGTCCCGCATGTTGATCTCATGCTCGGCGCCGCGCAGCGCGATGCGCAGCAACTCACGCTGGGACGGCGGAAGATGACGCAGCTCGGGGTCCTCGTCGACGACGTTGCGCAGGACGTCCCGCAGCCGCTCACCCCGGCGCAGCCGCCCGAGCGCCAGGGGCAGCACCTCGGAGCCGAGGCGGACGATCTCCGCGTCATGGGCGGCGATGCGATGCTCCAGATACGCGGTGTGCCGGGCGTTCTCGGCCTGCACGGACCGGAGTTGACGCCCGCGACGCACCACCTCGCTCGCGGTGGCGAGCAGCAGCAGCGTGGCCACGACCCCGCAGCAACCGACGGCGAGACGGGCGGAGCGCGGCACCAGGAACACGGCGGCCGCGGTCACCGCGACCATCACCAGGGCGGGCGGCAACAACGCCTGCGCGTACGGACGTTCACGGACACCGGGAGGTTTCTGAACACTCACCATGGATGCCTTCTGGGAAGGAACGATATATAGGGGAACAGGCGCCCGAATCCATCTCAACCGGGTCCGCCGCGGGCGAGCCTAATCCGACCGGGACACCCCCGTGTCATATTCGGCAAGCACCTGAAATCCCCCGAGCAACAGGAGTACCGTCGCCCCTATTTATACGCGGAGCACTAACTCGAACACACTGAGTAGCGCTGGCCAGGCATGCGAAAGGGGCCGGCGAAGCCGACCCCTCCAGGGGCGCGGGGAACTGCGCGACCAGCCACGATCCACCCGCACCCGCCCGAAAACCTCACCCCACGGACGAGTAGGCAACCACTCCCCGCAGCAACTGATCAACAGCCTTACGCGCATTCCGGGCGACAGTCGAGCCCTCCGCAGGAGCAGCCGCCGCGACCTGACCGAGGACATCGATGACCTGCTTCGTCCACCGCACGAAGTCCCCCGCGGGCATCTCCGCCTCGCGCAGCACCTCGTCAAGCCCCTTCCCGGAGGCCCACTGATGGGCGACCCAGGCGAACCCGAGGTCCGGCTCCCGCTGTCCGACCCCCTCGGTCTGGCTGATCCCGAAGTCCTCCTCCAGGCCGTCCAGCCGCCCCCAGATCCGCACCATCTCACCGAGCGCGGTCTGGGCCGGGCCGGAGGGCAGCTTGGGTGCCATGGCGTCGTCGCTGACCCGCGACTCGTACACCAACGCCGAGACGCAGGCGGCGAGTTCGGCGGGGCCGAGCCCCTCCCACACGCCCTCGCGCAGACATTCACTGGCCAGCAGGTCCAACTCGCCGTAGAGCCGGGCGAGCCGCTTGCCGTTGGCGGTGACCTCGTCGCCGCGCAGGTAGTCCAGTTCGGTCAGCAGGGCCACGATGCGGTCGAAGGTCCGCGCGATGGTGTTGGTGCGGCCCTCGATGCGCCGCTCCAGCTGCGAGGTGTCGCGCTGCAGCCGGTGGTAGCGCTCGGCCCAGCGGGCGTGGTCCTCGCGGTCGTCGCAGCCGTGGCAGGGGTGCGCGCGGATCTCGGTGCGCAGCCGGGCGATCTGCCGGTCGTCGGCGGCCTGTGCCCGCTTCTTCCGGGCGCGCTCCGGCGGGATGTGCCCGGCCTTGGTGCGCAGCGCGGAGGCGAGGTCCCGGCGGGACTGCGGGGAGCGGGCGTTGAACGTCTTCGGGATGCGCATGCGGTCCAGCGCCTCCACCGGGACGGGGAAGTCGATGGACGCCAGCCGCTTGACCTGCCGTTCGGCGGTGAGCACCAGCGGGCGGGGCCCGTCGTGGTGGTCGAAGCCCCGGTGGCCGCCGGTCCGTCCGGCGGGCAGGCCGGGGTCGAGGACCAGGGCGAGGCCCGCGAACTTGCCGGTGGGCACGTGGATGATGTCGCCCGCCTTGAGCTTCTCCAGGGCGACGGCGGCCTCGGCGCGCCGCTGGCTGGCGCCCTGCCGGGCCAGCTCGGTCTCCCGGTCCTTGAGTTCGCGGCGCAGTCGCGCGTACTCGTCGAAGTCGCCGAGGTGGCAGGTCATGGAGTCCTTGTAGCCCTCCAGGCCCTCCTCGTTGCGCTGCACCTGCCGGGAGATCCCGACGACCGACTTGTCGGCCTGGAACTGCGCGAACGACGTCTCCAGCAGCTCCCGCGAGCGGTGCCGCCCGAACTGCTCGACCAGGTTGACCGCCATGTTGTACGACGGCTTGAAGCTGGAGCGCAGCGGATAGGTGCGGGTGCCCGCGAGCCCGGCCAGGTGCTCGGGGCTCATCCCCCGCTGCCACAGCACCACGGCGTGGCCCTCGACGTCGATGCCCCGGCGGCCTGCCCGGCCGGTGAGCTGGGTGTACTCGCCGGGGGTGATGTCGGCGTGCTGTTCGCCGTTCCACTTGACGAGCTTCTCCAGCACCACCGAGCGGGCGGGCATGTTGATGCCGAGCGCGAGGGTCTCGGTGGCGAACACGGCCTTGACCAGGCCGCGCACGAACAGTTCTTCCACGACCTCCTTGAAGGTCGGCAGCATGCCCGCGTGGTGGGCGGCGATGCCGCGCTCCAGGCCCTCGAGCCACTCGTAGTAGCCGAGGACGTGCAGGTCCTCGGGCGGGATGTTGGCGGTGCGCTCCTCGACCAGGGCGCGGACCTGCTCGCGCTCCTCCTCGTCGTTGAGCCTCAGCCCCGCGTACAGGCACTGCTGGACGGCGGCCTCGCAGGCGGCGCGGCTGAAGATGAAGGTGATGGCGGGCAGCAGGCCCTCGGAGTCCAGGCGCTCGATGACCTCGGGACGGCCCGGTGTCCAGGCGCGCTGGCGCTGCCTGCGCTCCCGCTCCCGGTCGGCCTCGCGCATGCCGCGGCCACGCTTGCGGTCCTGGTAGGAGGGCCGGGTGGCCTCCATCCGGGCGAGCCGGGCGAGGTCGGGGTTGACGGCCTTCTTGCTGCCCTCACCCTCCTCGAACAGGTCGTACATCCGCCGCCCGGCCAGCACGTGCTGGAACAGCGGTACCGGACGGTGCTCGGAGACGATCACCTCGGTGTCGCCGCGCACGGTGTCCAGCCAGTCGCCGAACTCCTCCGCGTTGGACACGGTGGCCGACAGCGACACCAGGGTCACCGACTCGGGCAGGTGGATGATCACCTCTTCCCAGACGGCGCCCCGGAAGCGGTCGGAGAGGTAGTGCACCTCGTCCATGACCACGTAGCCGAGGCCCAGGAGGGTCTGGGAGCCCGCGTACAGCATGTTCCGCAGCACCTCGGTCGTCATGACGACGATCGGGGCGTCGGAGTTCACGCTGTTGTCGCCGGTGAGGAGGCCGACCTTGTCGGCTCCGTAGCGGCGGCACAGGTCGGCGTACTTCTGGTTCGACAGCGCCTTGATGGGTGTCGTGTAGAAGCACTTCTTGCCCTGCTCCAGGGCCAGGTGGACGGCGAACTCGCCCACGATCGTCTTGCCGGAGCCGGTGGGGGCGGCCACCAGCACGCCCTTGCCGCCCTCCAGCGCGGAGCAGGCTTCCACCTGGAAGTCGTCGAGACCGAAGTCGTACATCTCGCGGAAGCCCGCGAGCGCGGTGGCCTGCTCGGCTGCCCGCACTCGGGACGCCGCGTACCGCTCGGCCGGTGAGAGATCCTCTGTCATCGTGCTTTCGAGCGTACCGGGCCGAACCGACAACAGGACGATCATTATCGCTTCCCACGCCCACCGAAACGGAATGACCGGCTCCGAGCCGGTGGCGCACACGGGTGAGGGGCCGGACGGAAGATCCGTCCGGCCCCTCACCACGGGTTCCTGGTCCGCTCAGGTGACGTCGTCGTAGCCGTCGTAGCGGCCCGGCGGCAGGGCCTCGGCCTGGCGGGCCTGCTCGGGGACGGCGGCGGTCAGCCGTTCGGGGCCGGCGATCGGCTCCGGGCGGTGGTCCAGCGGCGACGCCTCGTCGTCGTCCAGCTCGGCGGTCTCCTCGGCGCGCTCGCGGCGCCGGTCGTTCAGCAGGGCGATGCCGACGGCGATGAAGTACAGCACCACGATGGGTCCGGCCAGCGCGATCATGCCGAAGGGGTCCGTGGTGGGGGTGGCGACGGCGCCGAAGACGAAGACGCCCATGACCACACCGCGCCACCAGCCGGCCATGCGGCGCCCGGTCACCACACCGGCGAAGTTCAGCATGACCAGCAGCAGCGGAAGCTCGAAGGCGCCGCCGAAGATGAGGATCATCCGGACGATGAAGTCCAGGACCTTGTCCATCGGCAGGATGTTCGCCGAGCCGTCGGGGGTGATGCCCAGCAGCACCCGCATGCTGATCGGCAGGATCGTGTAGGCGAGCCAGGCGCCCGCCATGAAGAGCGGCACCGCGGCGGCCACGAACCCGTAGGTGTACTTGCGCTCGTTGCGGTGCAGGCCCGGCGCGATGAACGCCCACAGCTGGTAGAGCCAGACGGGGCTGGAGATGACCACACCCGCCATGAAGCAGACCTTCACCGTGGTGGTGAAGGGCGACAGCAGGTCGGTGTAGGCGATGACGGCGCAGGAGCCTCCGGTGGACTCCCCCAGACCCTGGGTGCAGCGCGGGACCGGCTGCGAGAGGAAGGACATCAGGTTCTGGCTGTAGAAGGCGGCCACCACGGAGACCACCGTGATCGCCAACATGCCCTTCGCGAGCCGGTTGCGCAGCTCACGCAGGTGCTCCACGAGGGGCATCCGCCCCTCGGGGTCCTTCTCTTTCTTGCGGGCAGACTTGAGCAACCCACGTCCTCATCTCGTGCGGCAGGCCGGAAATGCGGCCGCGGGTCAGCGCTGGGGGGTGTCCGTGGGCTCGTTGACCGGGCGGGCGCTGTTCACGTCGCCGGGAGCGGACTGGATGGTGCGCTGCACGGGAGGCTGCTCGCCGGGGGCGGGCGAGGCGGCCGGGCCGGAGGTGTTGCTCTCGTCCTTCATCGCCTTCGCCTCGCTCTTGAGGATGCGCGCGGACTTGCCCAGCGAGCGGGCCATGTCCGGAAGCTTCTTCGCGCCGAAAAGCAGGAAGACGACGACGAGGATGAGAATGATCTCGGTAGGACCGAGCCTTCCGATCATGAGTGTGTACCTTCTCACCGAGGCGGGGGTGGGGGTGCTGCCCGGCCGCTCGGACAGGCGTCCGAGATGGTGGGCCGGCAGCGATCGTAACGCTCAGGGGTAAACGGAGGGCAATCCCCGTGCGTACTCCCGGTCGGCGGTACGCGCCTCGTTTTCCGCACCGCGATCAGCAGCGTACCCGCACGTCTGTCCCGCATGACAGGGCGAAGTGCCGCAAACCGCTTGTGGCGTGTCCGGCCTCCCGGCCGCGGTGCAGGTCAGAGCAGGTCAGAGAGTGTCGGCGGCGCGGGCGGTGCTCACCGCGGCCCGCTCCAGGTCCTCGGCGGCCCGGCTGATCCGGCGGCCGGATTCGGCCACCTGCACACCGAGCTGCCGCGCCGCCAGGAACACCCGGACGGCGAGCACCCCGAGGACGGCGAGACCCAGAAAACCCATGGCTACCGCGAACATCGGCCAGAACATGGGGACGAGCCTAGACCGTCCCGGAACCGGCTCGGACGGTGGAGTGCAGCCGCAGGGTCCGCACCCCGGCCCCGCTGAGCAGCTGCACGATCCGCTCCCCGGCGGGCTTGCGCACCGCCGTACCGCACTCGGGGCAGGTGAAGGAGTAGAACGTGGTCCGGCTGGAGCCGCCGACGGCCAGCCGCAGCGCGCTCGCGGCGAGTTCGAACCGGCCCCGGCAGCTGGGGCAGGCCGCCTTGAACACCACGGGGACGACACTGCGCATCCCGGCGAACGCGGCGGCCGCCGTCACCTCGCGCGTCACCGGCGCCGAGGTCTCGTTCACGGCGTGTGCTCCGGCCCCTCGTACGCCGCCAGCGCCTCGCGGGCGGCCCGGCGGGCGCGGTCGGCGAGGTCGGACGGTGAGACGATCCGGCCGTCCGGGCCGAGCCGCAGGGCCAGGCGCCGCAGGGACGCCGGGTCGGGGGTGCGCAGCGTGATGCGCAGGCCGCCGTCGGGCAGCTCCTCGGCGCTGTCGTGCGGGTAGTACTCGGCGACCCAGCGGCCGCCGGGGCCGACCTCGACCACGACCTCCGGGTCTTCGGCGGCGGGCTGCACCAGCCCCTCGGACAGGTCGCGCGGTTCTATCTCGGGCGGCGCGGCGGGCTCGTCGAGAATCCGGATCTCAGCGACCCGGTCCAGCCGGAAGGTACGGCGCGCCTCGGAACGGCGGCACCACGCCTCGACGTAGGTGTGCCCCATGGTGACCAGGCGGATCGGGTCGATCTCCCGCTCGGTCAGCTCGTCGCGGGCCGGGGAGTAGTAGCGCACCCACAGGCGGCGGCGCTCGGAGATGGCCCGGTCCACGTCGGCGAAGACACCGCCCTCGGACTCGAAGGTCACCGAGAGCCGGGAGCTGGCCCCGGCCGCCTCACCGGCGGCGGTCTCCACCTTGGCGGTGGCCCGCACCAGCGCCTGCCGGTCGCTCTCGCGCAGCCCGGGCAGCGTGGCCACCGCGCGGGCGGCCACCAGCAGCGCGGTCGCCTCGTCGGCGGCGAGCCGCAGCGGTTCGGCCGCGTCCTCGCCGAGCGCCGCCGGGTTGTGCCACCAGATGCGCTCGCCGTCGGTGTCGATGTCGAGCAGGTCCCCGCCGCGGAAACTGGTGCCGCACATGGGCAGCACATCCAGGTCGGAGACGAGTTCGTCCTCGGTGATGCCGAAGGCGCGGGCCACGTCCGCGATCCGGGCGCCGGGGCGCTCGCGCAGATACGTGACCAGCGAGAGCATCCGCCGGGTCTGGTCGATGGCGTTCACGGGCCTTGCCGGTTTGCCTGCCATGGTCTTGGTTCCGTTCCCCCTCAGCCCTTGGCCACGGCACGCAGCCGGTCCACCACGTCCGCACGCAGCTCGGCCGGTTCCAGCACCACCACGTCCGGCCCGAACTCCACCAGCCAGGCATCCAGCCCGTGCCCGTACGGAATCTCCAACTCGTCCCAGCCGTCGCCCAGTTCCCGCACCTTGCCGGCCTTGGCCCGCAAGGGGTAACCGGCGCCCGCGCGCAGCCGGATCAGCGCCGAGCGGTCGGCGGTCTCCCCCGCCCACCCGGCGACGGTCTCCCGCACGGTGACCACGTCCGGCACCGGCGCGGTGAAGCCCGTACCGCGCGCCCGGACCTTGCCGGTGATCCGGGACAGCCGGAAGACGCGCTCCGCGCCCCGCTCACGGTCGTGACCCGCCAGGTACCAGTGGCCGCGCCAGCACTCCAGCGCCCACGGCTCGACATGCCGGGTCTCGGGGCGGGCGGCGGACGCCTTGCGGTAGTCGAAGACGACCGGGCGGCGGTCCCGGCAGGCCAGCATCAGCGGTTCGAAGGCGGCCTCGTGCACGGGGATGCGCGGCTCCAGCGCGCCGTGCGAGCCATAGGGGTCGACGTCCTCGGGCAGCCCGGCCGCGCGCAGCTTCTGCAGGGCGCCGCTGGCCGCACCGGCCAGCCGGGCCTGCTGCCAGACCTTGGCGGCCAGGCCCAGGGCCGCGGCCTCCTCGGCGTCCAGGGTGATCGCGGGCAGCCGGTTGCTGTCGCGGCGGGCGAGATAGCCGACATCGCCCTCGAGGTTCTCCACGGTCTCGATGACCAGGCCCAGCTCGCGCAGATCGTCCTTGTCCCGCTCGAACATCCGGTTGAAGGAGTCGTCCGACCCCGCTTCCAGGTACGCCTCGATGGACCCGCGCAGCTCGCGCTTGCTGAGCGGCCGCCGTGTGCCGAGCAGGCACAGCGCGAGGTTCATCAGCCGCTCGGCCTTGGCAATGGCCATCGACGCCCTACGCCTTCCCTCAGATGCTTCCGACCGTCGACCGTACCGCTCCGGGGTGGCGCGGCAAAAGCCGGAGCAAAGAAGAAGGGCCGATGCGGACGACAAGGGTCAAAGAAGAAGGGCCCGCGCACCAGGCGCGGGCCCCACTTCGATCAGAACCGATCAGACCGGCTCAGGTCAGCGCTTGCCGACGCCCACGAGGTCGCAGACGAAGATCAGCGTCTCACCCGGCGCGATCCGGCCACCGGCACCCCGGTCGCCGTACGCGAGGTGCGCCGGGATGACCAGCTGGCGGCGACCGCCGACCTTCATGCCCTGCACACCGTTGTCCCAGCCCTGGATGACCTGGCCGGCACCCAGCTTGAAGTCCAGCGGCGTACCGCGGTTCCAGGACGCGTCGAACTCCTCACCCGTGGAGAACGCGACGCCCACGTAGTGCACCTTGACGAAGTCGCCCGCCTCGGCGACCTCACCGTCGCCCTCCCAGATGTCCTTGATCTCAAGGTCCTTCGGCGGCTCGCCGCCCGGAAAGTCGACCTCGGGCTTGTCGATGCTCACGTCAAAAGCTCCTGCTTGTGTACGAAACGAAACACGGACAGTCTGTCATCCCCGCAGCTCCGGCGCCGGAACGCTACATCGCCGCGAGGATGTCCACCGTGAAGACCAGCGTGGCGCCCTTCTTGATACCGCTCCCGCTCGGCGGGTTGTCGCCGTAGCCCAGGTCCGGCGGCACCACGATCAGCACCCGGCTGCCGACCTTCTTCCCCGTGACCCCCTGCGCGAGTCCCTTCACGACCTGCTCCATCTGCTCCACCGAGAACTGGCTCAGCCGCCCCGAACCGTACGTCTTCTGGAACGTCCGGCCGCCCTGCCACTCCAGGCCCTGGAACTGGCACAGGATCGCCTGCTTCTTGGTGACCTCGTCCCCGTCACCCTCCAGGACGTAGTTCGACACCAGCTTCTTCGGCGGGTCCGACTTCGGCAGCGTCACCTTCGGCAGGTTGCCGTCCGTGTTCGTGGCCACCTTCGGCAGCGCCGCGTCCGTCTGCGGGATCTCCTTGCCCTTCGCCGAACTCTTGGCGTTGAAGGAGTCCAGCAGATCGATCACGAACACCAGCGTGTCCGTGCCCTTGATCCCCGCCTGCTCATTGCCCGACGGCCCGTACCCCCAGGTCGGCGGCACCGCGATCTCCACCCGGCTGCCGATCTTCTTCCCCGTCAGCGCGTACCGCCAGCCGTCGATGATGCTGCCCTGCGCCAGCTGCAGCACCAGCGGATTGCGGTCGTAGGAGTTGTCGAAGACCTTCCCCGAGCTCCAGATCTGGCCCAGGTAGTTCGCCTGGATGAAGTCGTTCTCCGCCACCGTACGGCCGTTGCCCGCGATCACCGTCTTGACCGCCAGGTCCTTCGACGGGTCCCCCGACCCCTTGGCGACCGTCGGCTTCTGACCGAACTTCGTGCCCGCCGTGATCGCCGGCAGCGGACCGTCCACGATCTTCGGCGGCGGAGGCGACGACGCCGAGGGCGACGGGGACGCACTCGCTTCGCTGGACTTCGAATCCCCGTCGCCGCACCCGGCGAGCGTGACCAGTCCAGCGGGAACGGCGGCCAGGAGGAGTGAGCGTCGGCGCACGGGAGATGCCTCGTAATCGGTCGATCTTGCGGATTGGTGCGCGCAACTCTACGGCGTGACAAGGGCGCCGTACGGGAAACGTACGGCGCCCGTGTGGCGCTGACGGCAATACAGCGCCAAAAGCCGCGACCCGAGGGGCCACTCCTACATTCCGGCGATCAGCTTCTCCACCCGGTCGTCCACCGAACGGAACGGGTCCTTGCACAACACCGTGCGCTGCGCCTGGTCGTTGAGCTTCAGATGCACCCAGTCGACCGTGAAGTCCCGGCGCTGTTCCTGCGCCCGCCGGATGAAATCACCACGCAGCCGCGCCCGAGTCGTCTGCGGCGGCACCGACTTGCCCTCGAAGATCTTCAGGTCATTGCAGATCCGCGCCGCCTGACCCTTCTTCTCCAGCAGGTAGTACAGCCCACGACGCCGGTGGATGTCGTGATACGCGAGGTCTATCTGCGCGACCCGCGGATGCGACATCGTCATGTTGTGCTTCTCGCGGTACCGCTCGATGAGCTTGTACTTCATCACCCAGTCGATCTCGGTACCGATCCGGTCCAGATCCTCCGACTCGATCGCGTCCAGCGTCCGGCCCCACAGCTCCAGCACCTGCGCGACCGTGCCCGTACGGATGCCCCGGCGGTCACAGAAGTCCACCGCCTTGTCGAAGTACTCGCGCTGCACCTCCAGCGCCGACGCCTCCCGACCACTGGCGAGACGCACCTTGCGCCGCCCGGTGATGTCATGACTGACCTCGCGGATCGCCCGGATCGGGTTCTCCAGCGTCAGATCCCGCATCACCGTGCCCGCCTCGATCATGCGCAGCACCAGATCGGTGGCACCGACCTTCAGCAGCATGGTCGTCTCGGACATGTTCGAGTCACCCACGATGACATGCAGCCGCCGATAGCGCTCGGCGTCCGCGTGCGGCTCGTCACGGGTGTTGATGATGGGCCTCGAACGCGTCGTCGCCGACGACACGCCCTCCCAGATGTGCTCCGCCCGCTGGCTCACGCAGTACACCGCACCACGCGGAGTCTGCAGCACCTTGCCCGCGCCGCACAGCAGCTGCCGGGTCACCAGGAACGGGATGAGGATGTCCGCGAGCCGGGAGAACTCCCCGTGCCGCGCCACCAGATAGTTCTCGTGGCAACCATAGGAGTTGCCCGCCGAGTCGGTGTTGTTCTTGAAGAGGTAGACGTCGCCCGCGATTCCCTCCTCGTGCAGGCGTCGTTCCGCGTCCACCAGGAGTCCCTCGAGAATGCGCTCGCCGGCCTTGTCGTGAGTGACCAGCTCGGTCACATTGTCACACTCGGGTGTCGCGTATTCCGGATGTGAGCCCACGTCGAGATACAGCCGGGCACCGTTCCGCAGAAAGACATTGCTGCTGCGGCCCCATGACACGACACGGCGGAAGAGGTACCGCGCCACCTCGTCAGGAGACAGACGCCGCTGTCCCCTGAACGTGCACGTGACGCCGTACTCGTTCTCCAGCCCGAAAATGCGGCGGTCCATGACTGAACATTACGCCCGATCCCCTGAACTGAAACGGGGTTCGGCAGCACGATCTGGATCATTTTCCGATGAAGCCGCAACCACACCACCCGCCACCGGAGCCGTCAGCACCCGTCCCGTGGCCAGCAGCACCAGCAACGACACCGCCCCCGCCACCCCCGGCAGCGCGAACCCCCACGACGCACCACCCGACTGGACCACCGGCCCCGCGAGCCCCGTACCCACCGACGCGCCCACCATGAACGTCGTCACCAGCCACGAGAAAGCCTCCGTCACCGTCCCCGCCGGAGCATGCCGGTCCACGATGATGAACGCGCACGCGATGCACGGCGCCAGGAACACCCCCGACACCACCGACAACAGCACCATCGCCACCGTGCCCGGCATCGACAGCAACGGCAGGTAACACACCGCCAGCAACGCCACCAGCACCCTGAGCCGCCGCTCCGGAGCCCCCGGCCAGTGCCGCGCCCCGTACACCGTCCCGCCGACCAGCGCGCCCAGACCCAGCCCCGCCATCATCCAGCCGTACACCGCGTCCCCGCCGTGCCCGTCCGCGTACGACACCGACGCCACCGTGATCGACCCCATCGCGATCCCCACGAACAGGAACGCCCCCAGCAGCGCCAGCAGCCCCCGCGACCTCAGCGCCCCCAGCCAGTGCGCCTCCCGCGGCTCCGACCGCCACGCCCGCGACGGCGCCGACACCACCACCGACAGCGCCCCCAGCACCCCCAGCAGATTCAGCACCAGCAGCGCCGCCCGCTCCGACCACACCGACACGCACAACGTCACCAGCAGCGGGCCGACCGTGAACATCACCTCCTGCGCCACCGCGTCCAGCGCGTACGCCGTGTGCACCTGATCCCCCCGGCGCAGCACCGACGGCCACAACGCCCGCAGCCCGCCCTCCAACGGCGGCGTCAGCAGCCCCGACAACGCCACCAGCGCGTACGCCGGGCCCAGCGGACCGATCCCGCAGAACGCGAACCCCGCCATCGCCAGCGCCGACCCCACCGCCGCGGGCAACTGCACCCTCGGCTGCCCGTACAGGTCCACCAGCCGCCCCAGCAGCGGCTGGCCCACCGCGTTCGCCACCCCGTACACCGCCGCCAGCGCACCCGCCAGGCTGTACGTTCCGCCCTCCGCGCGCACGAACAGCACCATGGCGATCGGCGCCACCGCGTTGGGCAGCCGCCCCACCAGCGTCCCCGTCAACAGCCGCAGCGCATGCCGCGCCCGCAGGATCTCCAGATAACCCGTCGCCATGTCCCGCCCCTTCAGCGGCCGCTCCGGCACCCCCGACCGGCGTCGCGATGTCCCCGAAGTGTTACGTATAACTAACGCTTTCATACGTACCATGTGCGCTGTCCGACCGTCCACACAGCACCCAGCCCACACCAAGGAGCACGCCCGCGGTGGCACCCAGCAGCACGCGCCCGACCAG
The DNA here is from genome assembly GCF_044903645.1 of Streptomyces sp. NPDC002176. Classification (NCBI taxonomy): domain Bacteria; kingdom Bacillati; phylum Actinomycetota; class Actinomycetes; order Kitasatosporales; family Streptomycetaceae; genus Streptomyces; species Streptomyces sp. NPDC002176. Next base: position 170,687 of record NZ_JBJDQW010000007.1, on the reverse strand, counting down.
CCGTGACGTCGCCCGCGCGGCCGGAGTCAGCCAGGCCGCCGTCTCCCTCGTCCTCGGCGACAAATGGCGCGGCCGCGTCGCCGAGACCACCGCGGAACGCGTACGCCAGGCCGCCACCGACCTCGGCTACCGCCCCAACCTCGCCGCCCGCAACCTCCGCCTCGGCCACACCCGCACCGTCCTCCTCGTCGTCCCCGCCCTCACCACCGAGTTCTTCGCGGGCGTCTACACCGGAGCCGCCCGCGTCGCCGCCGAACACGGCTTCGGCGTCGTCCTCTACCCCTCCCCCGAAGGCGTCGGCCCCGCCCGCGACCCCTTCGCCTCCGCCCAGGCCGCCCTCGACGGCGTCATCGCCTCCTCCATGGCCGCCGACGCCCTCACCGCCATCAGCGGCGACCAACTCCCCCTCGTCATGCTCGACAGCGACCCCGCGGGCAGCCTCGGCGCCGCCACCGTCAACCTCGACATCACCGACGGCGTCCGCCAGGTCACCGACCACCTCCTCGCCCTAGGCCACCGCCACCTGCTCCACCTCGCCGCCGACGTACCCTCCTGGACCTTCCAGATCCGCGCCCGCGAACTCGCCGACCGCCTCGCCACCACCCCCGGCACCCGGCTCAGCACCGCCCACGCGCCCATCACCATCGACGCCGCCCGCGCCGCCACCGAGGCCGCCCTCACCACCCCCGGCCCCCGCCCCACCGCCATCGTCTGCGACGACGACAAACTCGCCGCAGGCGCCTACAAGGCCCTGCGCCGCCTCGGCCTGCGCATCCCCGACGACATCTCCGTCACCGGCCTCGACGACCTCGCCCTCGCCACCGCCCTCGACCCCGAACTCACCACCGTCCGCCTCGACGCCGAACTCTTCGGCGAACGCGGCATGCAAGCCCTCCTCGCCGTCCTGGACGGCCGCGAACCCGCGCACGGGGACATCCCGGTCCAGCTCATCCCCCGAGCCTCCACGGCCCCACCACGGCCCTCCTAGGGGTCATGGGGCGCCACCGACACGAAGCGCCCCCGACCGGAGACCGGCCGAGGGCACCTGAACAACACCGCGCGGGGCGCGCGCCTCACTCCTTCGCGGAGCCCGAACCACCCGACGAGCCCGACGCACCCGCGGCGTCCTCCGGGTCGTCCGCGCTCTCCGCCTCGGTCGTCGCACCGTTCGCCGCCAGCAGCCGCGACAGCTGACCGCCCACGATGCGCTTGAACTTCCGCTTCTGCGGACGCGTCCGGTCCAGCACCGCCACCTCGAGACGCTCCGCCGGAATCTCCCGCTCACCGCCATTGGTGTCCCGCGACAGCGCCTGCACCGCCAGCTTCAACGCCTCCGCCAGACTCATCCCGTCCCGGTGCCGCTGGTCCAGGAACGTACTGATCTGCTCCGCGTTGCCGCCGACCGCCACCGAACCGTGCTCGTCCACGATGGAACCGTCGTGCGGCAGCCGGTAGATCTGGTCACCGTCCGGAGTCCCGCCGACCTCCGCCACCACCAGCTCCACCTCGTACGGCTTCTCGGCCGCCGAGGAGAAGATCGTGCCCAGCGTCTGCGCGTACACGTTCGCCAGGCCGCGCGCGGTCACATCGTCACGGTCATAGGTGTAACCCCGCAGATCCGCGTACCGCACACCACCGATACGCAGATTCTCGTACTCGTTGTACTTACCGGCGGCCGCGAAACCGATCCGGTCATAGATCTCGCTGAACTTGTGCAGCGCACGGGACGGGTTCTCGCCGACGAACACGATGCCGTCGGCGTACTGCATGACCACCAGGCTGCGACCGCGCGCGATGCCCTTGCGGGCGTACTCGGCGCGGTCCGCCATGGCCTGCTGGGGTGAGACATAGAACGGCGTCGACACCGGTTATCCGTCCCTTTCTGTCATGGTCACTGGATCACCTCGCTGTGAAGACCGGAAGCCCGCTCAGAGCAGGGCGGCCCGCGGACCGTCCGGCTGCTCCAGCCGCCGCTGCAGCACCGCGCGCGACAGCTCGGACGCCTGCTCCTCGGTCAGCCTGCGGAAGCCCTCGTCGGTGATCACCGTGATGATCGGATAGATCCGGCGGGCGACATCGGGACCACCGGTCGCCGAGTCGTCGTCGGCCGCGTCGTACAGCGCCTGCACGACCAGGGTGGTGGCCTCCTCCTCGGTCAGGTCGCCGCGGAACAGCTTCTTCATCGCACCGCGCGCGAACACCGAGCCCGAGCCGGTCGCCGCGAAGTTGTGCTCCTCGCTGCGGCCGCCCGTCACGTCGTACGAGAAGATGCGGCCCCTCTCGCGGTCCAGGTCGTACCCCGCGAACAGCGGCACCACGGCCAGGCCCTGCATGGCCATGCCGAGGTTGGAGCGGATCATCGTCGACAGGCGGTTCGCCTTGCCCTCCAGGGACAGCTGGGCGCCCTCGACCTTCTCGAAGTGCTCCAGCTCCAGCTGGAAGAGCTTCACCATCTCCACGGCCAGACCCGCCGTGCCGGCGATGCCGACCGCCGAGTACTCGTCCGTCGGGAACACCTTCTCGATGTCCCGCTGGGCGATGACGTTGCCCATGGTGGCCCGGCGGTCACCGGCGAGGACCACACCACCGGGGAAGGTGACGGCCACGATCGTCGTCCCGTGCGGGGCCTCGATCACGCCCTGCACCGGCGGCAGCGTCCGCTTCCCCGGCAGCAGCTCCGGCTGGTGGTCCGACAGGAAGTCCATGAAGGAGGACGACCCAGGCGTCAGGAAGGCAGCTGGTAGACGCCCGGTGCTACGAGTGTTGGCTTCCACGCGTTTCCTTCCACGTATGCAGCAGCCCGCCTTATGGCATCGGGCCGATCCCTCAACTGCCCCAGCGCGGCATTGCAACTGAAGCACAGTACGCCTCGGACCCTACCCGTCTCATGGCAGTGATCCACATGTGCGGGCGGAGCAGAAAGACAGATGCAGCAGACACCGCCCTGCGAGGCGATCAGGGCGTCCCGCTCGGACTCGCTGAGGCCGTAATGGCGCTTGAGGTGGTCCTGCCGACCGTAGGCGGCCCGGCAGGCTCGGCACCGGGTGGACAGGCCGTCCGAGGCGCTCGCGTTGCGATGCCATTCGCTGTGCGGCTTGACCTCTCCGCACGCCCGGCAGAGCTTGTGCCCGGACGGCACGTCCACGTTTTCCCGGACCGGCTTCCCCATGGCCTCACGGCGGCGCCGGTAATGCGAGGCGCTGTATTTCGCCACGCATTCCCGGCAGTACGGCTGGAGGCCGTCGCGTCGGTTCCGGTCCCGCGCGAACGCCGCGGGAGCCATCTCCCGCTCGCACTTCCCGCAGCGTTTCGCGGTCGGTCCCTCAGCCACCCGATTCCCCCGCACCCTTCACTTCAAAGGCGAGCTTGCCATCCGGCCTTTATTCGCCGCCTTTTTGCACGAAGGAGCGCACGAAATCCTCCGCGTTTTCCTCGAGTACGTCATCGATTTCGTCCAGCACCGAGTCGACGTCGTCGCTCAGTTTTTCCTGTCGTTCCTTGAGGTCTTCGGAGCCCTGTGCTTCCTGGGTCTGCTCCTCGACCTCTTCGGTGGAGCGTGTGGCCTTCTGCTGGCCGCCGCCGGTGTCCTTGGTCGCCATAACCCTCACCCCGCTCAGTTCGCCGTTCGGTGATGATCAGACCCTACAAGCCGGGTCCGACATCGGCCCCGTAGTTCCAGGAACGTACGGGGGCCATCTCGATGATTCCCTGACGCCGGGATTTCCACCCTGCGAAGGGAGCCGAATCAATGCCCCGGGCCGGGGTTTCAATTGCCGGAGAGCACCCTGACCAGCTCGTCGGCGGTCCGGCACCGGTCCAGCAGCTCCTTGACGTGATTTCGCGTTCCGCGAAGCGGTTCCAGGGTTGGCACCCGCTGGAGCGAATCGCGGCCGGGGAGGTCGAAGATGACCGAGTCCCAGGAGGCCGCGGCCACGTCGTCCGCGTACTGCTCCAGGCACCGCCCGCGGAAGTAGGCGCGGGTGTCCTCCGGCGGCTTCGTGCGCGCCCGCTCGACCTCCGCCTCGTCCAGCAGCCGCTTCATGCGGCCCTTGGCGACCAGGCGGTTGTAGAGGCCCTTCTCGGGGCGTACGTCGGCGTACTGGAGGTCGACCAGGTGCAGCCGGGGCGCGTCCCAGTCGAGGTCGTCGCGGCGGCGGTAGCCCTCCATGAGCTGCCGTTTGGCGACCCAGTCGAGTTCGGCGGCCAGGCTCATGGGGTCGCTCTCCAGCCGGGTGAGGGTGTCCTCCCAGCGGACGAGGACGTCCTTGGTCTGGTCGTCGGCGTCGGCGCCGTAGCGCTCCTCGACGTATTTGCGGGCCAGCTCGAAGTACTCCATCTGCAGCTGCACGGCGGTGAGCGTGCGCCCGCTGCGCAGCGTGATGAGGTGCTGGAGGGAGGGGTCGTGGGAGACCTGGTGGAGGGTGCGGACGGGCTGGTCCACGGCGAGGTCCACCGCGATGAAGTTGTCCTCGATCATGGAGAGGACCAGTGCGGTGGTGCCCAGCTTGAGGTAGGTGGAGATCTCCGAGAGGTTGGCGTCGCCGATGATCACGTGCAGGCGGCGGTACTTCTCGGCGTCCGCGTGGGGTTCGTCGCGGGTGTTGATGATGGGCCGTTTGAGGGTGGTCTCGAGGCCCACCTCGACCTCGAAGTAGTCGGCGCGCTGGCTGAGCTGGAAGCCGTGTTCGTGGCCGTCCTGCCCGATGCCGACGCGGCCGGCGCCCGCGAAGACCTGGCGGGAGACGAAGAAGGGCGTCAGGTGGCGCACGATGTCCGAGAAGGCGGTCTCCCGCTTCATCAGGTAGTTCTCGTGCGTGCCGTAGGAGGCGCCCTTGTTGTCGGTGTTGTTCTTGTAGAGGTGGATGGGCTGGGCGCCGGGCAGCGCGGCGGCGCGTTCGGCGGCCTCGGCCATGATGCGTTCGCCCGCCTTGTCCCAGAGGACGGCGTCGCGCGGGTTGGTGACCTCGGGGGCGCTGTATTCGGGGTGGGCGTGGTCGACGTAGAGCCGGGCGCCGTTGGTGAGGATGACGTTGGCGAGGCCGATGTCCTCGTCGGTGAGCTGGCTGGAGTCGGCGGCCTCCCGGGTGAGGTCGAAGCCTCGCGCGTCGCGCAGCGGGTTCTCCTCCTCGAAGTCCCAGCGGGCCCGGCGGGCCCGGTGCATCGCCGCCGCATAGGCGTTGACGATCTGGGACGAGGTGAGCATGGCATTGGCGTTGGGGTGGCCGGGGACGGAGATGCCGTACTCCGTCTCGATGCCCATTACTCGCCGTACGGTCATGCGGCCCTCCTTGCCCGGCGGCACCCTCTGTCTTGGGTGTCGCTCGCGTACCGCTGGCGCTCCGGTGCGTGTGCGGTGCCCGTCCCCGCACTGCGCGACTCGGCGGTAGGAATGAGCCTAGAACGCCTTTGCACTGGTGGGGAGATCATTTGCGTCATTGACTGCTCCGGTCGTGGCCTGAAAAGCGAGCGGCTGCGGATGCCCGAGGCGGGCATCCGCAGCCGCTCGGCCTTTTACAGGTACTGACCGGTGTTCGCCACCGTGTCGATGGACCGTCCGGTGTCCGCGCCCTGCTTTCCGGTGATGAGGGTGCGGATGTAGACGATCCGCTCGCCCTTCTTTCCGGAGATCCGGGCCCAGTCGTCGGGGTTGGTGGTGTTGGGCAGGTCCTCGTTCTCCTTGAACTCGTCCACGCATGCCTGGAGGAGGTGGGAGACGCGGAGGCCCTTCTGGCTCTTGTCGAGGAAGTCCTTGATCGCCATCTTCTTGGCGCGGCCCACGATGTTCTCGATCATGGCGCCGGAGTTGAAGTCCTTGAAGTAGAGGACTTCCTTGTCGCCGTTGGCGTAGGTGACTTCCAGGAAGCGGTTCTCCTCGGATTCGGCGTACATCTGCTCGACCGCCGTCTGGATCATGCTCTGGACGGTGATCTCCTTGTCGCCGCCGTGCTCGCCGAGGTCGTCGGAGTGCAGCGGGAGGCGCTCGGTGAGGTACTTGCCGAAGATGTCCTTGGCCGCTTCGGCGTCCGGACGCTCGATCTTGATCTTCACGTCGAGTCGGCCGGGCCGCAGGATGGCGGGGTCGATCATGTCCTCGCGGTTGGAGGCGCCGATGACGACCACGTTCTGCAGGCCCTCGACGCCGTCGATCTCGGCGAGGAGCTGGGGGACGATGGTGTTCTCCACGTCCGAGCTGACGCCGGAGCCGCGGGTGCGGAAGAGGGATTCCATCTCGTCGAAGAAGACGATGACGGGGGTGCCTTCGCTGGCCTTCTCCCGGGCACGCTGGAAGACGAGGCGGATCTGCCGCTCGGTCTCGCCGACGTACTTGTTGAGCAGTTCGGGGCCCTTGATGTTGAGGAAGAAGCTCTTGCCCGATGCCTGTCCGGTCACTTCGGCGACCTTCTTGGCGAGCGAGTTGGCGACGGCCTTGGCGATCAGGGTCTTACCGCATCCGGGGGGTCCGTAGAGGAGGACGCCCTTGGGCGGGCGCAGCTCGTGCTCCTTGAAGAGGTCGGGGTAGAGGTAAGGGAGCTCGACGGCGTCGCGGATGGCCTCGATCTGGCCGCCGAGTCCGCCGATCTGTTCGTAGCCGATGTCGGGGACTTCTTCGAGGACGAGCTCTTCGACCTCGCTCTTGGGCACGACTTCGTAGACGTAGCCGGAGCGGGGTTCGAGGAGGAGGGCGTCGCCAGGGCGGATGGTAACGCCCCGGAGCGGTTCGGCGAGCCGGACCACGCGTTCCTCGTCGGTGTGTCCCAGTACCAGGGCTCGTTCGCCGTCCTCGAGGATCTCCTTGAGGGTGACGATGTCGCCGACGCTCTCGTACTCCATGGCCTCGACCACGTTGAGCGCCTCGTTGAGCATGACTTCCTGGCCGCGCCTGAGGGTGTCGAGTTCGACGCTCGGGCTGACGTTGACGCGGAGCTTGCGGCCGCCGGTGAAGATGTCGGCGGTGCCGTCCTCGTTGGCCTGCAGGAAGGCTCCGAAGCCGGCCGGCGGCTGGGCGAGCCGGTCGACTTCCTCCTTGAGGGCCACGATCTGGTCGCGGGCTTCGCGGAGTGTGTTGGCCAGGCGCTCGTTCTGTGCGGAGACGCCGGCCAGGTTGGTCTGAAGCTCGACGATCCGCTCCTCGAGAATCCTCGTGTGCCGCGGAGAGTCGGCGAGCTTGCGGCGCAGGACGGCGATCTCCTGCTCAAGATAGGCGATCTGCCCGGCGGGGTCGTCGGACCCTCGTCCCGAGCGGATGCCGCGGTTGATGTCGTCGTCGTGGGCTGCCACGGTCCTCACCTCCTCCAAGGGGAGCTGGACGCTTCCAGACCCTACCTGGGTGGGTGTCGATTGAAACCCCTAGATCAAAAAGACTGTCAAGGTGTGTCGTCGGTCACCCGGTGCGCTCCCTCTCGCACGGAGGGGATACCCACTGAACGTGATGCGGAAGCCGCTTGTTCCGGGTGATCCGTTGGCCGGGTGGGCGCGGACGGTGGGAAAGCGGGCGGCGGAGGTAGGGTCGGGATGTTCGACAGCCGCCGGGCACCGTGGTCCGGCGAATCGAGGTCAGGAGAGATGAGCGTGCAGCAGGAGGCCCCGGACGGCGAGGCGCTGGAGGTCTGGATCGACCAGGACCTGTGTACCGGTGACGGGATCTGCGCCCAGTACGCGCCGGAGGTGTTCGAGCTGGACATCGACGGGCTGGCCTATGTGAAGGACGCGGACGACGAGCTGCTCCAGGGGGTGGGCGCGACGACGCCGGTGCCGTTGCCGTTGCTCGCGGACGTGGTGGATTCGGCGAAGGAGTGTCCGGGGGCGTGCATTCATGTACGCCGGGTTTCGGACCGGGTCGAGGTGTTCGGGCCCGAGGCGGACTGAGGGCCGCCCGGCACGGTTTTCCCGAGGACGCGCGCGTGCGGTGGCATGCGCGCGTCTTCGTGCGTTCGGGGTGGACGCGCGGGAGGGTTCAGACGCCTCGGGTGTCGCCGGGGGTGGAGCGCAGGAAGGCGTGGCCGTTCCAGTGCCAGGCGGCGGGTTTCCTGACGTCGGGGCAGCAGCTGGGTACGTCGTCGGTGGAGTAGCCGAGCAGAGTGGCCGTCACGGTGCGGGCTTTCAGGTCGAGGTCGGTGACGGTGAGGCGGTCGGCGGGCTGGACGAGGGTGGCGACGACGCGTGGGTGGCCGTCGGCGAGGTCGCGGGTGAGGACGTAGAGGGCGTCGGGCGGGGTGCCCATGGCGGCGTCGCAGTGGACGACGGCGACGGTTTCGGGTCTGCCGTCGCCGTCGAGGTCGCCGCTGGTCTTGCGGGCGACGACGGCTTTGACGGGGCCGCAGTCCAGGGGGAAGGCGACGCCGGTGGTGCCGGGCGGGGTGGTGGCGGTGGGCGCGGGGGCGGGCCTGGCCTCGGTGGCGGTGGTCGGCTGGGCCGCGGTGGCCGGGCCGGGCTGTACGAGGGAGGTCAGTGCGATCACGCCGGCGACCGCGGTGGCCGTGGCGACCCAGTGGATGGGCCGGGTGTCCGTGCGGGCGAGCTCCGGGACGGCGGGTTGCTGCACTAGGAGGGTCTCCTGTGGGGCTGTGCCGGTGATGGGGTGGCCAGCATGGTGTCACACGTCACGGTGGGTGGGAACGGCGGGGCGGCTGCGGATCTGGGGCGGGCCGGGGTAATGCGAAGGCGCCGGGCCCGAGTTCCCGCGGGTGGTGGGGAACTGGGGCCCGGCGCCCTCGTGTTGTGCCGGGTGGGTGCGGGTCAGCGGCCCGCGCCGCCGTCGGCGTTGGGTCCGGCGTAGTCGTCGCCGTAGGCGCCCTTGGCGGGGCGGCGGCGGCGCATGGGGGGCTCGACGCCGTCGGCGAGGCGGCGGGCGGTGAGGAGGAAGCCGGTGTGGCCGATCATGCGGTGATCGGGGCGGACGGCGAGGCCCTCGATGTGCCAGTTGCGGATCATGCTTTCCCAGGCGGTCGGCTCGTTGAAGCAGCCGATCTCGCGGATGGACTCGACGGTCCGGGCGAGCTGGGTGGTGGTGGCGACATAGGCGCAGAGGATGCCGCCGGGGACGAGGGCCTTGGAGACGGCCTCGAGGCATTCCCAGGGGGCGAGCATGTCGAGGATGACGCGGTCGACGTCGGTGTCGGACAGGTTGTCCTGGAGGTCGCCGACGGTGAGCTGCCAGGCGGGGTGTTCGCCGCCGAAGTAGCGCTCGACGTTCTGCTTGGCGATCTCGGCGAAGTCCTCGCGGCGCTCGTAGGAGTGCAGCATGCCCTGGTCGCCGATGGCGCGGAGCAGGAAGCTGCTGAGGGAGCCGGAGCCCACGCCCGCTTCGACGACGCGGGCGCCGGGGAAGATGTCGGCGAAGGCGAGGATCTGCCCCGCGTCCTTGGGGTAGACCACGGCGGCGCCGCGGGGCATGGACAGGACGTAGTCGGGGAGCAGGGGGCGCAGCGCGAGGTAGGCCACGTTGCCGGTGGTGCGGACAACGCTGCCCTCGGGAGCACCGATCAGTTCGTCGTGCGGGAAGGAGCCCTTGTGGGTGTGGAAGTTCTTCCCGGCTTCGAGCGTGAACGTGTAGTGGCGGCCCTTGGGGTCGGTCAGCTGAACCTGGTCCCCGACCTTGAAGGGCCCGCGCCTGCGGGCGGCACCGGTCGGTTCGGACATGTGACCAGCTTACCGGCTTCCCGCCGGGGGCTTGACCGTCGGCAGAGGTCCGGGGAGGTGGCGGTGCGTCGGCCGGTGCGGGCCGTTCGGGGCCGGTCGCGCAGTTCCCCGCGCCCCTTGGTCGGCACGACTTCGCGGGGTTGTCAGGTGGGCCTTGCCATTGCCTTGACAAAGGCTTTCTCCACGTCCGCCGCGGAGAGGACGCCGTAGATCTCGCCGGTGTTCTCGATCACGAGGTACTCGGTGGCGGGGGTGGCGCGGAGGGTGTCGAGGAGTTCCTCGCCGGAGAGCTCGGCGGAGACGCGCATGCCGTCGGTGAGGTCCTGGGCGAGTTCGCTGACGGCGACCCAGGGGCGGCGGTGTTCGGGGACGCCGACGATGGCGGCTTCGCGGACGAGGGAGAGGGGGGTGCCGTCGGTGTCGACGACGACGAGGGCGCGGGCTCCGGCGGCGTTGGCGCGGCGCAGGCCCTCGGAGAGGGGGGTGTCGCTCTGTACGGGGACGGCGCGGCGGGTGAGGGTGCGGGCGCGGAGGTCGGGGAGGTGTTCGCGCAGGCGGGCCATGCGGAGGCTGTTTCCGGCGCCGGTCCAGATGATGGCGGCGAGGATGGCGGCGAGCAGGGCGTCGGTGACGGTGTCCATGCCGCTGATGTCCTGGTCGCCGCCGAAGGTGCCGGACTGGTTGAGCAGGGGCAGTCCGATGAGGACGGAGACGGCGAGGGCGCGGCCGACCCAGGCGGCGGCGACGGTGCCGGTCATGGGTTTGCCGGTGATCTTCCAGACGACGGCGCGGAGCATGCGGCCGCCGTCGAGGGGGAGGCCGGGCAGCAGGTTGAAGATGGCGACGATGAGGTTGGAGATCATCAGTCCGGCGAGGAGGACGCCGGGGACGGTGCCGGGCTGGACGGGTTTGAGGGCGAGGTAGAAGAGTCCGGCGAGGACGAGGGAGAGCAGGGGGCCGACGAAGGCGAGGACGAATTCGCGGCCGGGTGTCTCGGCTTCCTTCTCGATCTCGGAGACGCCGCCGAAGAACTGGAGCTGGATGCGGCGGACGGGGAGTTTGAAGCGGAGGGCCGCGATGACGTGCGCGAGTTCGTGGACGAGTACGGAGGCGTAGAAGACGACCGCGAAGAAGAGGGAGACGAGGTAGCGCAGGGCGCCGAGTTCGGGCAGGACGCGGTCGAGCTGGCCGCCGAAGACCCAGGTGATGAGGGCGGCGACGAGGAACCAGCTGGGGGCGACGTAGACGGGTACGCCGAAGGGGCGGCCCATGAGGATGCCGCCGCCGGGTTCCTTGGGGCGCTCGGGGGGCGGGTCGGTGCGGGCGATGCCTGCGTGGGCGAGGGAGCGGTGTTCGTGCTCGTGCTCGGCGCGGTCGGCGGTGTCGCCGGGTTCGGGCCGTTCGGGCTCGCTCTTGTCGTGTTCGGGGTCGTGTTCCGGGTTCGGGGTCGGAGGCACTGGGGGGTGCTCGGCCGGGTGGTTGTCGTCCGGCCGCGGCTGCCCGTTCCCGCCGCTCACGTCCACGGTGTCCCCTTGTTCGAAGCGTCTTCCGCGCGTGGCCGGGCGGAAGGGTCTCGGGTCGATGGTATGCGGCCGGGGTGGCGCGGTCGGCTCCGGCACCCTGGTGTTCTTGGGGCGGGGGGTGCGCGGGCTGGGTCGCTGTCAGTGCCGGGCCGTATGGTCTGGGGTCATGGAGAGCAGCGGTGAGGACAGGGGCCCTGAGGGCGTTTCCGGTGGCGAGGGCGGCACGGAGGGTGTCGCGCGGGTCGTCGTGGCGCCGTCGTCGCTGTCTCCGTCGCGGGCGAGTGATTTCATGCGGTGTCCGTTGTTGTACCGGTTCCGGGTGATCGACCGGCTGCCGGAGAAGCCGAGTGAGGCGGCGACGCGGGGCACGCTGGTGCACGCGGTGCTTGAGCGGCTGTTCGACGTACCGGCGAGGGAGCGTACGGCGCCGTGGGCGAAGTCGTTGATCCCGGCGCAGTGGGACCGGTTGCGGGAGAGCCGTCCGGAGGTCGCGGAGCTGTTCGAGGGTGATCCGGAGGGTGAGCGGCTGGCCCGCTGGCTGGGTGAGGCGGAGCGGCTGGTGGAGCGCTGGTTCGCGCTGGAGGACCCGACGCGGCTGGAGCCCGCCGAGCGTGAGCTGTTCGTGGAGACGGAGCTGGAGTCGGGGCTGCGGCTGCGCGGGATCATCGACCGGGTGGATGTGGCGCCTACGGGTGAGGTGCGCATCGTCGACTACAAGACGGGCAAGGCGCCGCGGCCGGAGTACGCGGAGGACGCGCTGTTCCAGATGAAGTTCTACGCGCTGGTGGTGTGGCGGCTGAAGCGGGTGGTGCCGAGGCGGTTGCAGCTGGTGTATCTCGGCAGTGGTGATGTGCTGACGTACGACCCGGTGCCCGCGGATCTGGAGCGGGTGGAGCGGAAGCTGCTGGCGTTGTGGGCGGCGATCCGGGAGGCGACGGAGTCGGGGGTGTGGCGGCCGCGGCCGACGAAGTTGTGCGGCTGGTGCGATCACCAGGCGGTGTGCCCGGAGTTCGGGGGTACTCCCCCGCCGTATCCGCTCAGTGTGAGGGCGGCGGAGTCCGGTGCGGAGGATGTGGGCAGAATGGGGCCGGTCTAGCGAAGGAGTTGCCACGTGGCCATCCGTGTCCTTTTGGTCGATGACCAGCCGCTGTTGCGTACCGGGTTCCGGATGATCCTGGAGGCGGAGGCGGGCATCGCGGTCGTCGGTGAGGCCGGTGACGGTCTGCAGGCGCTCGATCAGGTGCGTGCGCTGCAGCCGGATGTGGTGCTGATGGACATCCGGATGCCCCGGATGGACGGGGTGGAGGCGACCCGGCAGATCACGGGTCCGGAGCGGGACGGTCCGGCGAAGGTGCTGGTGCTGACGACGTTCGATCTGGACGAGTACGTGGTGGAGGCGCTGCGGGCGGGGGCGAGCGGTTTTCTGCTGAAGGACGCTCCGGCGGACGAGCTGGTGCAGGCGATCCGGGTGGTGGCGGCGGGTGAGGCGATGCTGGCGCCGAGCATCACGCGTCGGCTGCTGGACAAGTACGCGACGCATCTGCCGTCGGGTGAGGAGCCCGCGCCGAGCACGCTGCACACGCTGACGGACCGTGAGGTGGAGGTGCTGAAGCTGGTGGCGCGGGGGCTGTCGAACGCGGAGATCGCGGCGGATCTGTTCGTGAGCGAGACGACGGTGAAGACGCATGTGGGGCATGTGCTGACGAAGCTGGGCCTCAGGGACCGGGTGCAGGCGGCGGTGTACGCGTACGAGAGTGGTCTGGTGCGGCCGGGCGCGCAGTAGCCGGTACGGCTGAGGGCGCCCCTTCCTGGTGGGAGGGGCGCCCTCGGTGTTCCCGGTGCGGGGGTCAGCTCTTGCTGAGTTCCCAGAAGCGGAAGACGGTGGAGGCGTCGAGGCAGTACTCGAGGCCGTAGACCCCGTCCCGGACGACGGCGTACTGCTTGGCCTGCCAGACGGGCAGGATGGGCAGTTCGTCGGCGACGATGTCCTGGACCTGGGCGAAGTCCTTGTCGGTGGCGGCGCGGTCGCTCTGGGCGGCGGTGGCCGGGAGCAGGGTGCCGGTCAGGCGGCTGTTGTCGTAGCCGTTGGACAGGACGTTGCCCTTGCCGAAGAAGGGGGCGGTGAAGTTGTCGGCGTCGGGGTAGTCGGGCACCCAGCCCTTGACGTAGACGCCGTACTTGCCCGCGGCGATGTCCTTCTCGTACTGGCCGAAGGCGACGGACTTGACGTCGGCTTCGAAGAGGCCGCTGGCGTTGAGCTGCCCGGCGACGGCGCGGAGTTCGGCGTCGGTGGCGGGGCCGTAGCGGGCGGGGGTGGACCAGAGGGTGAGCTTGACCTTGCTGGTGATGCCGTCGGCGCGCAGGGCCTGGGCGGCTCTGGCTCGGGAGGGGCGGGCGCCGTAGGTGTCGAAGAAGGCGGTGTTGTGGCCGATGATGCCCGCCGGGATGATCGAGTACAGCGGGGTGGCGGTGCCCTGGTAGACGTTGTGGATGAGGGCGTCGCGGTCGAGCAGGTGGGCGATGGCCTTGCGGACGCCGAGCTTTCCGGCGACGGGGTCCTTCATGTTGAAGACGAGGTGCTGGACCTCGGCGCTGCTGCCCTCGATGACGTCGATGCCCTTGGTGCCTTCCTGGGCGTCGATGTCGGTGATGTCGGTGGCGCTCAGGCCGCGGTAGGCGATGTCGATGTCGCCGCCGAGGAGGGCCTTCTTCAGCGCTTTCTGGTCGCCGTGGAAGAACTTGAGGGTGACGCCGGAGTTCTTGATGTCGGCGGTGCCCCGGTAGTGGGGGTTGACCGAGAAGGCGGCCTGGCCCTTGTCGAAGGAGTCGAGCGTGTAGGGGCCGGAGCCGATGGCCTTGTGGTCGGTGCGCAGGGCACCGGCGTCGTACTGGCGGTGGTCGACGATGGAGCCCGCGCCGGAGGCGATCTTGCTGGGGAAGGTCGCGTCGGGGGCGTTGAGGTGGAAGACGACGGTCTTGTCGTCCGGCGTCTCGATCTGCTCCAGCGTCGGGAACATGACAGCCGGACCGGCGGCGTCGTTGATCTTCAGCAGGCGGTCGAAGGAGAACTTGACGTCCTCGGAGGTGAGGGAGTCGCCGTTGCTGAACTTCAGGTCGGGCTTCAACTGGCACTTGAAGACGGTGGCCCGCGCGTCACCGAACGCGCAGGACTTCGCCAGTTCCGGTTCCGGCTGAGTGCCGCCGTTGGGGAAGCTGAGGAGCGACTGGAAGACGTTGTTGAACAGCAGCCAGGAGCCGGGGTCGTAGCCGGATGCCGGGTCGGTGGCCAGGACGTCGTCGGACATCCCCATCACCATCGCCTGGCCGGTGCCCTTGGCGTCGTCGGTCCCGGAGCCGCAGCCGGTCAACAGGCCGCAGGCCAGCCCCACCACCACGGGCAGGACCGGCCACTGGTTGCGCATGTTCACAGCAGTGCCTTGTCGTCGGTTCGTGGCCCGGAGCCGCCAGCGCGGCTCCGGGTACGGGAGACGTCAGCCGCTCACACCGCGGCCGAGCTCCCACAGCTGAAGCGTCGAGGAGGAGTTCAGGGCGTACGAGGTGCCCGTGATGTCGTCCCGTGCGGCGACGTACTGCTTGCCCTGCCACAGCGGCAGTACGGGGACGTCCTCAGCGACGGTGTCCTGGATGTCGGTGATGCTCTTGGCGGCGTCGAGGCGGTCGGCCTCGCGGCGGGACTCGGGGATCAGTGTCCGCTCGATCGTGGGGTTGCGGTACGGCGAGCCGAGGAAGTTGTCCTTGTCGAGGAACGGCGCCAGGAAGTTGTCGGCGTCGGGGAAGTCGGGGAACCAGCCCATGCCGTAGACGTCGTACTGGCCCTTCTGCTCCGCGGGGCGGAAGGTGGCCCAGGGGTGGCCCTGGATGGTGACGTCGAAGAGACCGCTGTCGTTGAGCTGCTTGCTGAGGACCTCGAACTCCTGCTTGGTGGCGGAGCCGTAGTGGTCGGTGGTGTAGTGCAGGGTCAGCTTGACCGGGGCGGTGACCCCGGCCTTGGCCAGCAGCAGCTTGGCCTTGGCGGCGCTCGGGTCACCGTACTTGTTGAAGAACGAGTTGGAGTGGCCGGTCAGGGTGGCGGGCACCAGGGAGTACAGCGGCTCGGCCTGGGTGCCGTAGACCTTGGAGACCAGTTCGCCGCGGTCGATGACCTGGGCCATGGCCTGGCGGACGGCCTTGTCCTTGACGGTCTGCGCGTTGGTGTTGAAGGCGAGGTAGCGGATCTCGAGACCCGGCATGTCGACGAGGTCGGCCTTCGCGTCGGAGCCGCCGTCGAGCTTCTGGATCTGACCCGGCGACATGGTGCGGCTCATGACGTCGATGTCGCCGCGGTCCAGGGCGGCGCCCATCGCGTCGGCGTCGTCGAAGGAGCGGATCTCCACCTTGTCGTTGTTCAGCTCGGAACTGCCCTTGTACGAGGGGTTCTTGGTGAACGTGGCGCTGGTCATGGCGTCGCCCTTGACCTGGGCCTTGAAGGTGTACGGGCCGGAGCCGTCGACCTCGAAGCCGTCGCGCAGCTTGCCCTTGGCGTAGACCTTGGGGTTGACGATGCCCGCGACCGGGGTGGACAGCTTGAAGGGGAAGGTGGCGTCGGCCGTCTTCAGGTGGAAGATGACCTCGCGGTCGCCCTGCGTCTCGACGGTGTCGACGGTGTTCAGCAGGGCGGCGACACCGCTGTCGGCCTGGAGCTTGATGGCGCGGTCGATGGAGAACTTCACATCGGCGGCGGTGACGGGGTCGCCGGAGGCGAACTTCAGGCCGCTGCGCAGCTTGCAGGCGAAGCGCTCGTTGCCGGTGTCGGTGAAGCTGCAGCTCTCGGCGGCCTCCGGGACGGGGTTGCCCTCGCCCTTGGGCTGGGTCATCAGCGTCTGCACGGTCTGACGCAGGATGTTCCAGGTGCCGACGTCGTACGCGTAGGCGGGGTCGAGGGGCGCGGGGGCGTCGCTCGTGGCCGTGAACCGGTCCGTGGTGCCGACGACGATGGGGTCGCCGTTCTTGGCCCCGCTGTCGGTTCCGCCGCAGGCGGCGAGAACCGGCGTGAGCAGGCCGGCCACTGCCGGCAGCACCAGAGTCTTGCGGTTCATGCGGGACTTTCTCCAGAGCTGTTCGATTCCGTGAACCCGGTGGGCGGGGTGACGCGGCGGATCACGGGGGTTGGTGCGATGTTGTCGCGTCGACATTAGTCCGCGCCCGCAGGGCGGTTCGCGGCCGCCTGAGTTGAGGGCTCATCACGCAGTGAAACCGGGTGTGGACGCACCGAAAAACCGACAGCGGCAGGTTTCGTACAACGGTCCATCAATCAGGACACAAGGGCTGGCGCGCCCCGCGTCCGACGGGGATTTCTGCATATGCGGGCAGCCTTGTCGAGGCCGCCGGGAGTGGCGAACGTCACAGCGTCAACTGCGGTCCGGTATACCGGAATTCAGCCGGTCCGGCGGTTCGGAATTCCTTCCGGGGGCGCCGGTGGAAGGAATTGCGCCCCTGGTCATCATTGTTTTCGCACGCTGGGTGAACGGCTAGTGCGTGAGCGTCATCAGCCCGCGCAGAAAAGACAGGTCGACCTGTTCCAGCGAGGGTACGACGGTGCGTCGTTCGGCGGGGACGATGGGGGCGATGGAGGGGACGGCGACCACGTGGCAGCCCGCGGCCTCGGCGGCGGCGACTCCGGTGACGGTGTCCTCGATGACGGCGCATCGGGCCGGATCGGCGCCGAGTCCGGCGGCGGCGAGGAGGTAGGGGTCGGGGTGCGGCTTGGTGCGGGAGACCTCGTCGCCGCCGATGGAGAGGGTGAAGTGGTGCGGGCCGAGGGTGGCCAGCACGCGGTCGATGATGCGCCGGTGGGACGCGGAGACCAGGGCGGTGGGGATGTCGTGCTCGTGGAGTTCGGCGAGCAGCCGGGCGGCGCCGGGCATCAGCGGGAGGTGGCCGTCGATGCGGGCCTCGAAGCCCTCGTTGAGGAGGACGGAGAGGTCGGCGAGGGTGATGGCGGCGCCGGTGGCCTCGATCAGGAACCCGGCGCTGCGGGTCATGGGGCCGCCGACGACGACATGCCGCCAGGAGTCGTCGAGGGTGTGACCGAGGGCGCCGAACACCTCGACCTCGACGTCCCACCAGAAGCCCTCGGTGTCCACCAGGGTGCCGTCCATGTCGAGGAGGACCGCTTGAAGGGCGGAGCCTTCGGCCGTTCGGGTTCCGAGCGCGGGGACCGTGCTGGTCATCCGGGCGCACCTCCTTGAGGGACGATCAGGCCGGTTCCCGGAAAGGGAACCGGCCTGCGGTGGACCGACCAGCATACGTCGCTCGCGCCGGATGCGCCTGTCGTGTGCGCGTGTCCGCCGACGGGCCTGGTCAGCCCTGGTCAGCCCTGGTCGGAGGGGTCAGCGGGCGTTGAAGTACTTCGCCTCGGGGTGGTGGATGACGATGGCGTCGGTGGACTGCTCGGGGTGGAGCTGGAACTCCTCGGAGAGGTGGACGCCGATCCGCTCCGGCTGGAGCAGGTCGGCGATCTTGGCGCGGTCCTCCAGGTTGGGGCAGGCGCCGTAGCCGAGGGAGAAGCGGGCGCCCCGGTACTTCAGGGCGAACATGTCCTCGATGTCGGCGGGGTCCTCTCCCGCGAAGCCGAGTTCGGCGCGGACCCGGGCGTGCCAGTACTCGGCCAGCGCCTCGGCCAACTGGACGGAGAGGCCGTGCAGTTCGAGGTAGTCGCGGTAGGCGTTGGCCTCGAAGAGCTTGGCGGTCTCCTCGCCGATGCGGGAGCCGACGGTGACCACCTGGAGACCGACCACGTCCTGCTCGCCGGACTCCTCCGGGCGGAAGTAGTCGGCGAGGCAGAGGCGGCGGCCCCGGCGCTGGCGGGGGAAGGTGAAGCGGGTGCGTTCGTTGCCGTCCTCGTCCAGGATGATCAGGTCGTCGTCCTTGGAGACGCAGGGGAAGTAGCCGTGCACGACGGCGGCTTCCAGCAGGTTCTCGGTCTGGAGGCGGTCGAGGAGGCCGCGCAGCCGGGGGCGGCCCTCGGTCTCGGCGAGTTCCTCGTAGGTGGGGCCGTCGCCGGTGCGGGCCTGCTTCAGCCCCCACTGGCCCTTGAAGAGGGCGCCCTCGTCCAGCCAGGAGGCGTACTCCTTGAGCTGGATGCCCTTGACGACGCGGGTGCCCCAGAAGGGCGGGGCGGGCACCGGGTTGTCGGTGCGGACGTCGGAGCGGACGTGGCCCTCCTGCGCGGGCTCCTCGGGGAGGTCGGCCGCGGGGGTGGCGCGGACGCGGCGCTGCTTGAGTTCGGGGAGCTGGGCGCCGGGGCGGCCGCGCTTGACGCCGATGAGGGCGTCCATCAGGCGCAGGCCCTCGAAGGCGTCGCGGGCGTAGCGGACCTCGCCGTCGTAGATCTCGTGGAGGTCCTGTTCGACGTAGGCGCGGGTGAGGGCGGCGCCGCCGAGGATGACCGGGTAGTCGGCGGCCAGCCCGCGCTGGTTCAGCTCCTCCAGGTTCTCCTTCATGATCACGGTGGACTTGACCAGGAGGCCGGACATGCCGATGACGTCGGCGCGGTGTTCCTCGGCGGCGTCCAGGATCGCGGAGACGGGCTGCTTGATGCCGAGGTTGACCACGTTGTAGCCGTTGTTGGACAGGATGATGTCGACGAGGTTCTTGCCGATGTCGTGGACGTCGCCGCGCACGGTGGCGAGCACGATGGTGCCCTTGCCCTCGGCGTCGGACTTCTCCATGTGCGGTTCCAGATGCGCGACGGCCGTCTTCATGACCTCGGCGGACTGGAGCACGAACGGCAGCTGCATCTGGCCGGAGCCGAAGAGTTCACCGACGGTCTTCATGCCGTCGAGCAAAGTGTCGTTGACGATGTCGAGGGCGGGGCGGTCCTGGAGGGCTTCGTCCAGGTCGGCTTCGAGGCCGTTGCGCTCGCCGTCGATGACGCGCCGCTTGAGGCGTTCGTCCAGGGGCAGCGCGGCGAGTTCCTCGGCCTTTCCGGCGCGCAGGGACTTGGCGGTGGCGCCCTCGAAGAGCGCCATCAGCTTCTGGAGCGGGTCGTAGCCCTCGGCGCGGCGGTCGTGGATGAGGTCGAGGGCGGTCTGGACCTCTTCCTCGCTGAAGCGGGCGATGGGGAGGATCTTGGAGGCGTGCACGATGGCCGAGTCCAGGCCCGCCTTGACGCATTCTTCGAGGAAGACGGAGTTCAGCAGGATGCGGGCGGCCGGGTTGAGGCCGAAGGAGATGTTGGACAGGCCGAGGGTGGTCTGGACGTCGGGGTGGCGGCGCTTCAGCTCGCGGATGGCCTCGATGGTGGCGACGCCGTCCCCGCGGGACTCCTCCTGACCGGTGCAGATGGTGAAGGTCAGGGTGTCGATGAGGATGTCCTCCTCGCGGATGCCCCAGTTCCCGGTGAGGTCGTCGATGAGCCGTTCGGCGATCTCGACCTTCTTCTCGGGGGTGCGGGCCTGGCCCTCCTCGTCGATGGTGAGCGCGATCAGGGCGGCGCCGTGTTCGCGGGCGAGCCGGGTGACCTTGGCGAAGCGGGAGTCGGGGCCGTCGCCGTCCTCGTAGTTCACCGAGTTGATCACCGCGCGGCCGCCGAGCTTCTCCAGTCCGGCCTGGATGACGTCGACCTCGGTGGAGTCGAGCACGATCGGCAGGGTGGAGGCGGTGGCGAGGCGACCGGCGAGTTCGGCCATGTCGCTGACGCCGTCGCGGCCGACGTAGTCCACGCACAGGTCGAGCAGATGGGCGCCCTCGCGGATCTGCTCGCGGGCCAGCTCCACGCAGTCGTCCCAGCGGGCCTCCAGCATGGCCTCGCGGAACTTCTTGGAGCCGTTGGCGTTGGTGCGCTCGCCGATGGCGAGGTAGGAGGTGTCCTGGCGGAACGGGACGGACTGGTAGAGGGAGGCGGCGCTCGCCTCGGGGCGGGGCTGCCGCTCGGCCGGGGTGAGGTCGCGGACCCGCTCGACGACCTGGCGCAGATGCTCGGGGGTGGTGCCGCAGCAGCCGCCGACCAGGGAGAGGCCGTACTCGTGGACGAAGGTCTCCTGGGCGTCGGCCAGCTCGGGGGCGGTCAGCGGGTAGTGCGCGCCGTTCTTGCCGAGGACGGGGAGGCCCGCGTTGGGCATGCAGGCCAGCGGGATGCGGGCGTTGCGGGCGAGGTGGCGCAGGTGCTCGCTCATCTCGGCGGGGCCGGTGGCGCAGTTCAGGCCGATCATGTCGATGCCGAGGGGTTCCAGCGCGGTGAGCGCGGCGCCGATCTCGGAGCCGAGCAGCATGGTGCCGGTGGTCTCGACGGTCACGGAGACGATGACGGGCAGGTCGAGACCGAGGGCGTCCAGGCCGCGGCGGGCGCCGAGGACGGCGGCCTTGGTCTGCAGCAGGTCCTGGGTGGTCTCGATCAGCAGGGCGTCGGCGCCACCGGCGACCAGCCCCTCGGCGTTGCGCTGGTAGGCGTCGCGCAGGGTGGTGTACGGGGCGTGGCCGAGGGTGGGCAGCTTGGTGCCGGGGCCCATGGAGCCGAGCACCCAGCGGGGGCGGCCGTCGCGGGCGGTGAAGGCGTCGGCGGCCTCGCGGGCGACGCGGGCGCCGGACTCGGAGAGTTCGTGGACGCGCTCGGGGATGTCGTACTCGCCGAGCGCGGAGTGGTTGGCGCCGAAGGTGTTGGTCTCGACGCAGTCGACGCCGACCTCGAAGTACGCCTCGTGGACGGAGCGCACGATGTCGGGCCGGGTGAGGTTGAGGATCTCGTTGCAGCCTTCGAGCTGCTGGAAGTCGTCGAGGGTCGGTTCCTGGGCCTGGAGCATGGTGCCCATGGCTCCGTCGGCGACCACCACACGGGTGGCGAGTGCCTGACGGAGCGCGGACGCACGGGTCCGGCTGTCGGCGGAAGGGGACGTCGGCGACGAGGCCATGAAAGGGGCTCCCTTGGGTGCGACGGCTGTCGGCTATGCGCCTGCCAGGACGGATCTGGCGTGGGGCACGGCGTCAGCGTAACCGCCAGTGGGCTTGGATGGGCACACGCGTCCACGACACGGACGCGGATGGCGGAGTCCGGCCGGTCGGGTGCCGTGGCCGGAACCCGACGGGTGTTCCGGCGCGGCCCTGCTCATTGGCGGGAGGTCGGCATGGACCGGTAATGTTCGGCATTGCCGAACGCGTGTGGGATGGCTCGGCGGTGGCCGATGCGGACGGAGGCAGGACGGCGATGGCACGGAACATCCAGTCGCTCGAACGGGCGGCCGCGATGCTGCGTCTGCTCGCGGGCGGCGAACGGCGGCTCGGCCTCTCCGACATCGCCTCGTCGCTGGGTCTGGCCAAGGGCACCGCGCACGGCATCCTGCGCACGCTCCAGCACGAGGGTTTCGTGGAGCAGGACGAGGCGTCGGGCCGCTACCAGCTGGGCGCGGAGCTGCTGCGGCTGGGCACCACCTACCTGGACGTGCACGAGCTGCGCGCGCGGGCGCTGGTGTGGACCGACGACCTGGCCCGCTCCAGCGGGGAGAGCGTGTACCTGGGGGTGCTGCACCAGCAGGGCGTGCTGATCGTGCACCACGTCTTCCGCCCGGACGACAGCCGTCAGGTGCTGGAGATCGGGGCGATGCAGCCCCTGCACTCCACGGCGCTCGGCAAGGTGCTGTCCGCCTACGACCCGGTGGCGCACAGCGAGGCGCTGGACTCCTCCCGCAAGGCGTTCACCGACCGTACGGTGTGCGCGCCGGAGGACTTCGAGCAGGTGCTGGACCTCACCCGGGCGCGCGGCTACGCGGCCGACCTGGAGGAGACCTGGGAGGGCGTGGCGTCGATCGCCGCGCCGATCCACGACCGGCGCCGGATGCCGGTGGGCGCGGTGGGGATCGCGGGCGCGGTGGAGCGGCTGTGCCGGGACGGCGAACCGCGTCCGGAGCTGGTCGCGGCGGTGCGGGACTGCGCCCGCGCGGTGTCCCGTGACCTGGGCGCGGCCCGCTTCTGAGCACACCCCTGCCGGAAGGACGAAGAGGGCGGGTCTGCTGTGCCCCCGTCCGTAACGATCCTGCCTTCTGTGCTTTTTTTCGCCCTCGGAACCCTTGACGCGTGCGCGGGCTGAAAGCCAGACTCCCGTCCATCGGTCGGCATTGTCGAACACCTATCGGTATTACGCGTTAGGGTGGGACAGCGCCAAGGGCCGGGTTCCCCTGGACGAAGGACAAAGGAGTCGCGGGTGTCCAGCTCCGACATCTTCATCGGCGAGACCATAGGTACCGCCATACTCATCCTGCTCGGTGGCGGTGTGTGTGCCGCCGTGACGCTGAAGGCGTCCAAGGCGCGCGGCGCCGGATGGCTGGCCATCGCCTTCGGGTGGGGTTTCGCCGTTCTGACGGCCGTCTACACCTCGGCGCCGCTCTCCGGCGCGCATCTCAACCCGGCCGTGAGCCTCGCGCTGGCGATCAAGGATCACGGCTACAGCACGCTGCCCGCCTACTGGGGCGGCCAGTTGCTGGGCGCGATGATCGGCGCGACGCTGGTCTGGGTGGCCTATCTGGGCCAGTTCCGCGCGCACCTCACCGACCGGGAGATCGTCGGCGGGCCCGGCGCGCAGGACACGGCCAAGGCGGTCGAGGCACAGGAGGCGGCCGCCGGTCCGGTGCTGGGCATCTTCTCCACCGGTCCGGAGATCCGGAACGCGGTGCAGAACCTTCTCACGGAGATCATCGGCACGATCGTGCTGGTGCTGGCGGTCCTCACGCAGGGCCTGAACAACGAGGGCAACGGTCTGGGCCCGGTGGGCGCGCTGATCACGGCCCTGGTGGTCGTCTCGATCGGTCTGTCGCTCGGCGGTCCGACGGGGTACGCGATCAACCCGGCCCGTGACCTGGGGCCGCGCATCGTGCACGCCCTGCTGCCGCTGCCCAACAAGGGCGGCTCGGACTGGGGCTACGCATGGGTGCCGGTCGCCGGTCCACTGATCGGCGGCGCGATCGCTGCGGGCATCTACAACGTCGCTTTTGCTTGATGAGTAACGATTTGCGCGAAAAGCACCGATCATTCGAGTAAGCGCCGTACACACCGCCACCCTCACCTCGGATCTCCCAGGAGCACACAGTGACCGACGCCCACACCGCAGGCCCCTTCATCGCCGCGATCGACCAGGGCACGACCTCCTCGCGCTGCATCGTGTTCGACAAGGACGGCCGCATCGTCTCCGTCGACCAGAAGGAGCACGAGCAGATCTTCCCCAAGCCCGGCTGGGTCGAACACGACGCGAACGAGATCTGGACGAACGTCCAGGAGGTCGTCGCCTCCGCCGTCGACAAGGCCGGCATCACCCGCGACGACATCAAGGCCATCGGCATCACCAACCAGCGCGAGACGACCGTGCTGTGGGACAAGAACACCGGTGAGCCCGTCCACAACGCCATCGTCTGGCAGGACACCCGTACCGACGCCCTCTGCCGGGAGCTGGGCCGCAATGTCGGGCAGGACCGCTTCCGCCGCGAGACCGGTCTGCCGCTGGCGTCCTACTTCGCCGGGCCCAAGGCCCGCTGGCTGCTGGACAACGTCGAGGGCCTGCGGGAGCGCGCCGAGGCCGGGGACATCCTCTTCGGCACCATGGACAGCTGGGTCATCTGGAACCTGACCGGCGGTGTGGACGGCGGCCAGCACGTCACCGACGTCACCAACGCCTCGCGCACCATGCTGATGAACCTGCACACCATGCAGTGGGACAAGAAGATCTGCGAGTCCATCGGTGTGCCCCCGCAGATGCTGCCCGAGATCCGCTCCTCCGCCGAGGTCTACGGCGACATCACCGGCGGCAGCCTCGGCGAGCTGCTCGGCGGCATCCCCGTCGCCTCCGCGCTCGGCGACCAGCAGGCGGCCCTGTTCGGCCAGACCTGCTTCTCCGAGGGCGAGACCAAGTCGACCTACGGCACCGGCACCTTCATGGTGATGAACACCGGCGAGCAGATCATCAACTCCTACGCCGGTCTGCTGACCACGGTCGGCTACAAGATCGGGGACCAGCCGACGGTCTACGCCCTGGAGGGCTCGATCGCCGTCACCGGCTCGCTGGTGCAGTGGATGCGCGACCAGATGGGCCTGATCTCCACCGCCGCCGAGATCGAGACGCTCGCGCTCTCGGTCGAGGACAACGGCGGCGCCTACTTCGTACCGGCCTTCTCCGGCCTGTTCGCCCCGCACTGGCGCTCCGACGCGCGCGGTGTGATCGCGGGTCTGACCCGGTACGTCACCAAGGCGCACCTCGCGCGCGCCGTCCTGGAGGCCACCGCCTGGCAGACGCGGGAGATCGCGGACGCCATGACCAAGGACTCCGGGGTCGAGCTGACCACCCTCAAGGTGGACGGCGGCATGACCGCGAACAACCTGCTGATGCAGCAGCTCGCGGACGTGCTGGACGCCCCCGTGGTCCGCCCGATGGTCGCCGAGACCACCTGTCTCGGTGCCGCCTACGCCGCCGGTCTCGCCGTCGGCTTCTGGTCCAACACCGACGAGCTGCGCGCCAACTGGCGCCGGGCCGCCGAATGGACCCCCCGCATGGACGCGGAGACCCGCGACCGTGAGTACAAGAGCTGGCTCAAGGCCGTCGAGCGGACCATGGGCTGGCTCGAGGACGAGAGCTGACCGGGCCGGCCCAGCCGCCAGGTCCGGCTCCGACGAGGAGTTAAGTACCCGACATGACCAGTCCCACCACCCTGCAGTCCGTACCTGCCCTGGGCACGCACCCGGCCTCCGGCTCCCACCCGAGCCGCGCCGAGACCAGGGAGCAGCTCGCCCGGGCGTCGTACGACCTTCTTGTGATCGGCGGCGGCATCCTGGGCATCTCCACCGCCTGGCACGCCGCGCAGTCCGGGCTCAGGGTGGCGCTGGTCGACGCCGGTGACTTCGCCGGTGCCACCTCCTCCGCCTCGTCCAAGCTGCTCCACGGCGGCTTGCGCTACCTCCAGACCGGCGCGGTGAAGCTGGTGGCGGAGAACCACTTCGAACGGCGTGCGGTCTCCCGCCAGGTGGCCCCCCACCTGGCGAACCCGCTCACCTTCTACCTCCCGGTGTACAAGGGCGGCCCGCACGGCGCGGCCAAGCTCGGCGCGGGCGTCTTCGCCTACTCCGCGCTGTCCGCGTTCGGCGACGGCGTGGGGCATCTGCTCTCGCCGTCGAAGGCCGCGCAGGACGTGCCCGAGCTGCGCACCGAGAACCTGAGGGCCGTGGCCGTGTACGGCGACGACCAGATGAACGACGCCCGCATGGCGCTGATGACGGTCCGCGCGGCCGTCGACGCGGGCGCGGTCGTCCTCAACCACGCCGAGGTCACCGGGCTGCGCACCACGCGCGGCCGGGTCACCGGCGCCGAGCTGAAGGACCGGATCACCGGCGAGGAGTTCGGGGTGAACGCCCGCCTGGTGCTCAACGCCACCGGCCCCTGGGTGGACCACCTGCGCCGGATGGAGGACCCGCACGCGGCCCCCTCGATCCGCCTGTCCAAGGGCGCGCACCTGGTCCTGAAGCGCACCGCCCCCTGGAAGGCGGCGCTGGCCACCCCGATCGACAAGTACCGCATCACGTTCGCCCTGCCCTGGGAGGACATGCTGCTGCTCGGCACCACCGACGAGGTGTACGAGGGCGACCCGGCGGACGTGTCCGTGACCGAGTCGGACATATCCCAGATCCTGGACGAGGCCGCGTTCTCCGTCCGGGACCAGCAGCTCCAGCGGGATCTGATCACCTACTCCTTCGCCGGGCTGCGGGTGCTGCCGGGCGGCCCCGGCGACACCGCGAAGGCCAAGCGGGAGACGGTGGTCACCGAGGGTCCGGGCGGAATGCTGTCGGTGGCGGGCGGCAAGTGGACCACGTTCCGGCACATCGGGCGGACCGTGCTGAAGAAGCTGGAGGAGCTGCCGGGACGGCCGCTCGGCGACGACTTCGAGCCGGTCTCCGAGCTGCCCAAGCGGCTGCCGCTGCCCGGTGTCGCCAACCCGCGCGCGGTCGAGCACCGGCTGCTGGTGGACCGTCCGGCGCCCGGCCCGCGCATGGGCGCCGACACCGCCCGCCACCTGGCCACCCACTACGGCTCGCTCGCCTTCGACATCGCCCGGCTGGCCAACGAGCACCCGGAGCTGGCCGAGCGGGTGCACCCCGACGCCCCGGAGATCTGGGCGCAGGTGGTCTGGGCTCGCGACCAGGAGTGGGCCGAGACGGCGGACGACGTGCTGCGCCGCCGCACCACGCTCACCATCCGCGGCCTGGCCACGGACGAGGTGCGCGCGCGGGTCAGTGAGGTGCTCGACAAGAAGCAGTAGCGCGACGCAGTGACAGGGGCGGTTCCGCATCGGCGGGACCGCCCTCGCGCGTATCCGCACCTCCATCCGCCCCCGAACACTTCCGCGCGCTCCCTCGAACGTGTTTCAAAGTGTGCGTTTACCACCCACTCTCCGGCTAAAACGGATCTTTCAGACAGTGGTGGAACCGGCGACGGCGGAGTGGGGCGAGGCCCAGGTGCGGGGAGCGGTCATATGCGAGGCGGTTGGCACACTGCGCGGGCGCGGCGGCGCGTCGGTTTCGCCGCGTGCGGCGCGGCGCTCGCCGCGCTGGCCGCGGTCCTGCGGTTCTGGTGGCTGGACGCGGCGGTCGCGGGCGTCCTGATCTCGGCGATCGGCGCGTTCGTCTCGGTGGTGGCCCTGGTGGCTGACATCCTGCGCGGCGACGGGGACCCGCCGCTCCGTTCGGCGGCCGAGGACCGCTGCCGGGCCGCGGACGCGCTGGCCGAGGCGGTCCGGGACCAGTGGGCGGCGGAGGCCCGGTTCCGGCGGCTGCGGGACCCGTTGCCGATCGAGGTGGGCTGGGCCCCGGCCGACCGGCGGCTGGCGGACCATCCGGAGAACATCCGCCGCGCCCAGCCGCTGCCCGCCCCGCGTGACGCGGTGGTGCAGCACGTACCGGACTCCTCCGCGCTGCCGTCCGGCCGCCGCCTGGTGGTGCTGGGCGGTCCGGGGTCCGGCAAGAGCGTGCTGGCCCTGCGGTTCGTCCTCGGCCGACTGGCCGTCCGCCCCTCGGGCGGCCCGGTCCCGGTGATCGTCCCGGTGGCCGGGTGGGACCCCTGGCGTACGGGGCTGCGCGACTGGCTCGCCGAGCGGCTGGCCGCCGACTATCCCCCGCTGTCCGCCCCCGACGGGCAGCGCACCCTGGCCCGCGCCCTGCTGGACTCGGGCCTGGTCATGCCGGTCCTGGACGGCTTCGACGAGCTGGCCCGCCCCGGCTGGGCGGAGGCCGTGCGCCGGGTCAACGCCGAGCTGGACGACGATCTGCCGCTGCTGCTCACCAGCCGCAAGGAGGCGTGGGCGACGGCGGTTGCCGAGGGTGACGTGCTCACCGCCGCCGAGGTGATCGAACTGCGGCCGCTGGACCTGGCGCAGGCCGGGTCCCACCTGGAGCGCACCGCCCGGCCCCGGCCGACGGCGGACGGCGAGCGGGCCACGGTGTGGACGCCGGTGCTGCGGGAGCTGGCCGAGCGGCCCGGGTCGGCTCCGGCGCGGGCGCTCACCACTCCCCTGATGGTCTCGCTGGCCCGTGCCGTCTACGGCGACACCTCCGGCGACCCCTCGGAGCTGCTGGACACCGGGCGCTTCCCCACGGTGGCCTCGGTCGAGGAGCATCTGCTCGGGGCGTTCGTCCCGGCCGCGTTCGCCGGTTCCGGGCCGCGGGCCACCTCGGACGCGGAGCGCAGGCTCACCGTGCTGGCGCGGGCGCTGCAGCACCGCGACACCGGGCGGCTGGCGTGGTGGGAGCTGGAGTCGATGCTGCCCGCATGCTTGCGGGTGTACACGCCGGGGCTGCTGGCGCTGGCGGTGCAGGCGCTGCTGGTGCTCCCGGTGATGGTGGCGCGGGGGTTGAGCGGGCAGGCGCGGACGGAGGACGTCGTCTCGGTGGGGGCCACGCTGTTCGGCCAGACCCTGGGGTTCGCGTTCGGCGCCGCCTGTCTGCTGCCGCGCGACGGGGGGCTGCCCAGCAGACGGTTCATCCTGCGGCAGACGCTGCTGACCGCGCTGGTGAGCGGTTTGCTGTGGGCGGCGTTCGCCTGCACCGACGATCTCCGGTTCGGCTTCCGCTACGGCACGCTGACCGACGGCTGGCTGCCGGACCTGCTCGGCGGCTGCCTGTTCTCGCTGCTGTTCACCCTGTTCTTCGGCATCGCGGGACTCCCCCGGCGCCCGGTGCCGCTCAGCCTGCCGTGGAGCGGTGCGGCGGGCCGGGCGGTGGCCCGCGTCCTGGGGGCCGGGCTGCTGCTGGGCGGGGCGGGTTCGGCGGGGTCGGTGCTGCTGGACTCCTCGCGCGATCCGTGGACCGCGCTGATCGGCACCACCTGCATGGCGGCGGGCACGGCGCTCCTGGTGAGCGGCACCCATCGGCAGGACGGCCAGCATCCGGGCCGGGCGGGCCGGATCGGCCAGCGGTTCGCGGCCGGTGCCGTACGGGGCACGGCGGCCGCCCTGCTGATCGGGATCACCGCGTGCACGGCCGCCGGGCTGGCGGCGGTCGGGGTGACGGTAGGGAAGTCGGGTGGCGCGGCGGACCTGGCGGGCCGTCGGATCGACGGCTGGCGGTTCGCCGTACGGGACGGGGTGCGCACGGCGGTCACCTCGCGGCCGCTGCGCGGCAGGATGCTGATCCCCGGCGACGGCGCCCGGCCCATCGCCTATCCGGGCGACGGGGAGCCGCCGGACTGCACGATCCCGCTGCTGAAGGACCGTACGTGCCGCCCCTTCACGTCCCGGCGGACGGTGTTCGAGTCGCGGGAGGGGGTCGTCGTGGTGCGGCTGGCGCTCACCGGCGGCGCGGGCGGCCCGGCGACGGTGGTGTACCCGGCGAATCTGCGGTCCGTGCTGCCCGCGCCCGCCCGTGGCTGGCTCACCGAGGGCCCGGCCACCGGGCTGCTGATGCGCTGTCTGCCGCCGTTCGTGGCCAGCGGGGTGCTGATCGGGCTGGTGGGCGGGTGTGTGTGCGGGGTGTACCGGGCGCTGAGCGTGCCGTCGGACATCATGCGGGCGACCGGTCCCGGTTCGTCGCTGCGTACGGACCGGACGGCGTCGTTCACGCGGGCCGGGGTGGTGGCGCTGCTGGTGGCGCTGGTGTGTGTGCCGGTGATGGTGCTGCCCGGTGACTGGGGCGGGCTCGCGCATGTCGGGACCCGGCTGTGGCTGCCGCTGGGCGCGGCGGCGCTGGCGCTGAGCGCGTGGGGGCGGTTCGCGGTGGCGCGAGTGTGGCTGGCGGTGACGGGGCGGCTGCCGTGGCGGTTGATGGCGTTCCTGGAGGACGCCCACCGGCGGGGTGTGCTGCGCCGGTCGGGCGCGTGCTTCGAGTTCCGGCATCTGCGGCTCCAGTCCCACCTGGCGGGCGGCGCGGCGGGGGTACGGGGCCAGGGCGGGCCGGTGGACGGCGCCTGGGAGCAGGCTCCGCTGCGGGGTGTTCCGGGCCGGGGTTCGGGGCAGTGATCCGTTCAGCCCCTTGCGAGGGGGCTGCGGAGGCTCCCGTCGGACGCCGTAAGGTTGGGTGGTCAGGCGAGAGCACGTCGGAAGGAGGCACTGGGTGATCGAGCTGGAGGGTGTTCCCGAGCTGATCGACCCAGTCATGGTGGCCGCGTTCGAGGGCTGGAACGATGCCGGTGACGCCGCCTCCACGGCGGTCGCGCATCTGGAACGCGAGTGGAAGGGCCAGGTGTTCGCGGCGCTGGACGCCGAGGACTACTACGACTTCCAGGTGAACCGTCCCACGGTCTTCATGGAGGGCGGCGTACGCAAGATCACCTGGCCGACGACCCGGCTGTCGGTGGTCCGCGTCGGCGGGGACAAGCCCCGTGACCTGGTGCTGGTGCGCGGTATCGAGCCGTCGATGCGCTGGCGCTCGTTCTGCAACGAACTGCTGGGCTTCGCCCATGAGCTGGGCGTGGAGCTGGTGGTGATCCTGGGCGCGCTGCTCGGCGACACCCCGCACACGCGTCCGGTGCCGGTCAGCGGGGTCACCTCGGACGCCGACCTGGCCCGCCGGATGAACCTGGAGGAGACCAAGTACGAGGGCCCGACGGGCATCGTCGGTGTGCTCCAGGAGGCGTGCACGCACGCCGGTGTCCCGACGGTGTCGCTGTGGGCGGCGGTGCCGCACTACGTCTCCCAGCCGCCCAACCCCAAGGCCACGCTGGCGCTGCTGAACCGTCTCGAGGACCTGCTGGACCTGCGGGTGCCGCAGGGCGAGCTGCCGGAGGACGCGCGTGCCTGGCAGACGGGCGTGGACCAGCTGGCCGCGGAGGACAGCGAGGTCGCGGAGTACGTGCAGACGCTGGAGGAGGCCCGCGACACCGCCGAGCTGCCGGAGGCGTCCGGCGAGGCCATCGCGCGCGAGTTCGAGCGGTATCTGCGGCGCCGGGACGTGGGCGGCCCGGGTGGGCACGCCACGGCGGACGGCTCGGACAGCGGGCCCTACCGCCGGGACACGCCGAGTGGCCGTACCCGCCCGCCCAAGCCCCAGAAGCCGGAGGCGCCGGGCGTCTCCGACGGTGACGAGCCGGACGGCTCGGAGGATTAGCAAAGTGGGGCGGTACCCGGCCGGGTACCGCCCCACTCTTTTGTGTCAGCTCAGAGCGCCACGCCGAGCAGCGCGTCGACGGTGCGGCTGACCACGCCGGGGGCGCCGATGTCGGTGCCGCCCTCGCCCTCCTGGCGGGCCGCCCAGCGGTCCACGGCGGCGAGCGCGGCGGGCGCGTCCAGGTCGTTCGCCAGCGCCTCGCGGACCTCTTCCACCAGCGCCTCGGCGGACGGGCCGTCCGGCCGGGAGACGGCGGCGCGCCAGCGGCCGAGCCGGTCCACGGCGTCCTGGAGCACCTGGTCGGTCCACTCCCAGTCGGAGCGGTAGTGCCGGGAGTGCAGGGCGAGCCGGATGGCGGCCGGGTCCACGCCGTCGCGGCGCAGCGCGGAGACGAAGACGAGGTTGCCCTTCGACTTGGACATCTTCTCGCCGTCCAGGCCGACCATGCCCGCGTGGACGTACGCCTTGGCCATGGGGTACTCGCCGGTGAGCACCTGGGCGTGGGAGGCGCCCATCTCGTGGTGCGGGAAGGCGAGGTCGGAGCCGCCGCCCTGGACGTCGAAGGTCATCCCGAGGTGGTCCAGGGCGATGGCCACGCACTCGATGTGCCAGCCGGGGCGGCCCCGGCCGAGCGTGCCGCCGTCCCAGCTGGGCTCGCCCTCGCGGGCCGCGAGCCACAGCATCGGGTCGAGCGGGTTCTTCTTGCCGGGCCGGTCCGGGTCGCCGCCGCGCTCGGCGGACAGTACGCGCATCGCGGCCGCGTCCAGGTGGGAGACCTGGCCGAAGTGCGGGTCGGCGTCCACGGAGAAGTAGATGTCGCCGTCCAGGTCGTAGGCGGCGCCCAGTTCCCGCAGGCGCTCCACCAGCGGGACGATGCCGGGTATGGCCTCGACGGCGCCTATGTAGTGCTGGGGCGGCAGCATCCTGAGGGCGGTCATGTCCTCGCGGAACAGGGTGGTCTCCTGCTCGGCGAGCGCGGTCCAGTCGACGCCGTCGCGGGTCGCGCGCTCCAGCAGCGGGTCGTCGACGTCGGTGACGTTCTGGACGTAGTGGACCTGCCGCTTGGTGTCCAGCCACACGCGCTGGACGAGGTCGAACGCGTTGTAGGTCGCCGCGTGACCCATGTGGGTCGCGTCGTACGGCGTGATGCCGCAGACGTAGATCCGGGCGACGGGACCGGGATCGAGGGTGACCGGACCGTCGGTCGCGGTGTCGTGAATCCTCAGGTCGCGGCCCTGACCAGGCAGGGCGGGGACCTCGGAAGCGGGCCAGGCATGCATGTACATGAGCGTAACCGGCCATGAGCTGGGGCTACGAACCGGATCGCGCCGGAGGCCGCCGGATGGCCGGATGGGCGCTCTTGCGGCCATCCGGCCTTCTGTGCCTCGGGGTCAGACCGGGGGCCAGGGGATGGCGGGCCAGTCGCCGGTGGGTTCGGGGTGGCGGCCGGTGGTGAGGAGGTCGTCGACGCGGGCGCGGGTGGCGTCGATCTCGGCCGGGGTGAGCAGCGGGGCCAGCTTGGCGGCCAGGGGGCCGTCGAGGGCTTCGCGGAGCCTGCCCAGGACCGTGACGGCGTCGTCGGTGAGGGGTTCGCCCGCCCAGCCCCACAGCAGGGTGCGCAGCTTGTTCTCGGCGTTGAAGGAGACGCCGTGGTCGATGCCGTAGAGGCGTCCGGCGACGGTGGGCAGGAGATGGCCGCCCTTGCGGTCGGCGTTGTTGATCACGGCGTCGAGGACGGCGAGGCGGCGCAGCCGTTCGTCGTCGGCGTGCACGAGCAGCGCGGTCCGGCCCTCGCCGACCTCGGCGAGGCCGATGGCCTTCCAGCCGGGCCCGGCCTCCTCGCCCTCGGTGAGCGCGAGGAGTTCGGCGTCGGTGCTCACCTCGATCCAGAGCTGGCACATGCCCTCGCCGAAGGGTCCGTCGCGCAGCACGGTGGGCGGGATCAGGCCCCAGCCGGTGACTTCGGACACCTCGTAGGCGGCGACCTCGCGGCCGGCCAGGGTGCCGTCGGGGAAGTCCCACAGGGGGCGCTCCCCGGCCACGGGCTTGTAGACGCAGGTGGCTTCCTGGCCGTCGAGGGCGACGGTGCAGAACAGGGCGGCGTTGGAGGCGTCCCGGATGCGGCCGCGTACGGTCAGCTCGCCGTGGGCGAGCAGTTCGGCGGCGTCCGCGTCGGTCCCCGTCCCGGCGGCGCTCACGCTCCCCGGCGGTATCCGTTCTGGCGCGGACATACGTGTCCTTCCGGGTCGAGCGGGAGGCTGCACAGCGGGCACGGCGGCCGCCCGGCGTTGACGACGTCGAGGGCGCGCTTGGCGAAGGCCCTGGCCTGCGCGCCGGTCAGGCGGACCCGCAGCATCGGGGGGCCGTTCTCCTCGTCCTGGAGGAGGCGTTCCTCGGCCTCGGCCAGGTCCTCGGCGGTCTCGGCGTCCAGCTCCACCAGGGCCTGGGCCTCGACGACCATGCGCTGTTCCTCGCCGTCCCAGGCCAGGGCCATGGTGCCGACGCGGAACTCCTCCTCGACGGGGCTTTCCAGCGGGGCGGTGTCGGCGATCTCGACGGGGGCGACGGCGGGCACCGCGGCGTTGCCGCCGCTCCGGCGTACGACCTCGTCGAGGAGTTCGTCCATGCGCTCGGCGAGCGCGGCGACCTGGGCCTTCTCCAGGGCCACGCTGGTCGCCCTCGGGCCCGCGGTGGCCTGGAGGAAGAACGTGCGGCGTCCGGGCAGTCCGACCGTGCCGGCCACGAAGCGGTCCGGCGGGTCGTAGAGGAACACCTGACGGGACACGTCCTGTCTCCATGGGTCGGGATCGTTCGAGCGGTTCAAGCGGTCGGTGCGGGCGTGCGGGCACGCCCTGCGGCCGACCGCCTCACCCTACTGCGAGCGGCGATCACGGTGCGCCCGCACCACCCCCGACCGGTGCGTCGTCGTCGGGGGGCGTCTCGCGCGGGGCGAGGGAGGCGAGGTCGCCGGTCTCGCCGAGGCGGACGAGGTAGGGCCGCAGCCGGGTGTAGCGGATGGCGGTGACGGAGCAGGGCTCCACGGAGACGCGCTGGAAGAGGTCGAGGTGGAGTCCGAGGGCGTCGGCGACGATCGACTTGATGATGTCGCCGTGGGAGCACATCAGGTAGACGGCGTCGGCGCCGTGCTCGCTCTCCACGCGCGCGTTCCAGTCGCGTACGGCGGAGACGGCGCGGGCCTGCATGTCGCGCATGGACTCGCCGCCCGGGAAGGCGGCGGCGGAGGGGTGGCTCTGGACGACCTCCATCAGGGGTTCGTCCTTCAGCTCGGCGAGTTTGCGGCCCGACCAGTCGCCGTAGTGGCACTCCCCGATCCGGTCGTCGGTGTGCGGGCTCAGCTCGGGGCGGGCGTCCAGCAGGGGCCGTACGGTCTCCTGGCAGCGCTGGAGCGGGCTGAGGACGATCTCGCTCAGCGGCAGGCCGTCGAGGCGGGCGGGGAGCGCGGCGGCCTGCTCGGTGCCGCGTTCGTCGAGGGCGACGCCGGGTGTCCAGCCGGCGAGGAGCCCCGCGGTGTTGGCGGTGGAGCGGCCGTGCCTAACGAGGATCAGGGTGGGCATGCGGCCCAGCGTAGACCGGCGCCGCCGGGTGGTGATCCGGGGCGCACAATCAGGGGGCCCCGAGTGCGTGCGGGGCGGGACGACGGGAGAATGCACTCCGTGATCTTCGACTGTGCCATCTACCGGGAAGGGCATCGGACCGATTCGTCCGACGACCCCGCGAAAGCCCTGCGGGAGGCGCGTGCGGCGGACGACGCGTTCGTGTGGATCGCGCTGCACGATCCGACCACGGAGGAGTTCGAGCAGGTCCGCAAGGTGTTCGGCCTGCACCCGCTGGCGGTCGAGGACGCCCTGAAGGCCCACCAGCGCCCGAAGCTGGAGGTGTACGACGACTCCCTGTTCGTGGTGCTGAAGCCGGTGTTCTACGAGTCCTCGCGCGACACGGTGACCACGGGCGAGGTCATGCTCTTCCTCGGCGACTCGTTCGTGGTGACGGTGCGGCACGGCGAGTCCTCCCCTCTCCCGGAGGTGCGGCGGCGCCTGGAGGCGGACCCGGACAAGCTGCGGCACGGGCCGACCTCGGTGCTGTACGCGGTCGCGGACGCCACGGTGGACGAGTACCTGGAGGTGGCGACCGAGCTGGCCACGGACCTGGACGAGCTGGAGGCGGAGGTGTTCTCCCCGTCCGACGCGGGTTCCCGGGGCACCGCGTCCAAGATCTACCTGTTCAAGCGGCAGGTGCTGGAGTTCCGCCGGGCGACGGGGCCGCTGACGGTGCCGATGACCCGGCTGTCGGGGATGGGGTCGTCCGCGACCGAGGTGCCGTTCGTGGACGCGTCGGCGCGGCCGTTCTTCCGGGACGTCAACGACCATCTGACCCGCGTCAACGAGTCGGTGGAGGGCCTGGACCGGCTGGTGTCCGACATCCTCTCGGCGCATCTGGCGCAGATGGGTGTGCGGCAGAACGACGACATGCGCAAGATCTCGTCCTGGGCGGCGATGGCCGCGATCCCGACGCTGAT
Organism: Streptomyces sp. NPDC002176; assembly: GCF_044903645.1. NCBI lineage: Bacteria > Bacillati > Actinomycetota > Actinomycetes > Kitasatosporales > Streptomycetaceae > Streptomyces > Streptomyces sp. NPDC002176. The sequence goes on along the minus strand of NZ_JBJDQW010000007.1, from coordinate 135,425 downwards.
CGCGGGGGTCTACGGCATGAACTTCGAGCACATGCCGGAGCTGCGCTGGGTGTGGGGCTACCCCACCGTGGTCGCGGTGATGGTGGCGCTCGAGGTGGTGCTGTACCGGAACTTCAAGCGGCGTGGCTGGCTGTGACTCACACCGGTTCGGTGGCCCGGGGGGCGGGGCCGCCGAGCGCGTCGCGCCGTGCGGGCATCTCCAGGGTGACCATGCGACGCCAGCCGACGGCCCGTTCCCACGCGTACAGGGCGTGGACACCGGCGGCCAGGAGCGCGTTCCTGGCGCGGGACCAGCGCAGGACGCGGCCCATGTGGGCCATGACGGCGAGGCTGACGTCCCGGTAGATCCGGATCTCGGCGAGCGCGCTCTCGCGCAGCACACGCTGGATGAAGCGGCCGTGGCCCTGGTACGCGAGGCGCAGGAGTTCCTCGTGGCAGTAGGCGAGGTGGTTGTCCTCGTCGTGGGAGATCATCCGCACCGCGCGGCCCACGTCGGGGTGGTCGCCGAAGTGCTTGACGAGCATCCGCATCTGCTCGGAGGCCCGCTGTTCGGTGACCCGGCTGTGGGCGAGGTAGACGACGATGTCGTGCTCGGTCAGCGGCCGGTCGGCCTTGAGCTTGTCGTGCGGCAGGCCGATGCCGCGCCGTTCGAGGAGCATCGTGTAGTCGGTGTCGGGCGGCACCTCGACGGGCTTCAGGCCGCGTTTGCGCAGCAGGGCCTCGAAGAGGCGGCCGTGCTTGTCCTCGTCGGCGCCGTGCCGGGCGATCCTGGGCGCGAGACCGCGCGCGCTCTCCGGGACCAGGGCGGCGATCCTGCCGTTCTCCCAGCCGCCCTGGGACTCGCCGCCCGCGGCGATGGAGCAGAAGAGCCGGAAGGACGCGTCGTCGTCGAGGATCTCCTGGAACAGGCTCTTGGCCGAAAGCATCGCGGGCCCCTCTCTGCACGTCTCCGCAGAGAAGTAGTCAAATGCGGGTCAAGGGGGCGCGCAACAGGAGGTCGGCCGCGCTGGGCCGAAAGGGGGACGGGCGGGGGCGTAACCCCGTCCGGCCCGGCGCGTTGTTCCTCGTGACGGCCGTGGCGGGGAAGACTCCCCGAGCCCCCACCACGGCCGCGGACTTCTCCCCCGAACCCCTGGGGCCCCTGGGCTCCCGTCAGGCGAGACCGGCGCGCTCCAGGGCTTCGGCGCCGCCGCGCAGGGCGGCGATCCGCTCCTCCAGCGTGAAACCGGCCGGGGCGAGCGTGAGGGTGGTGACCCCGGCCGCCGCGTACGCCTTCATCCGGTCGGCGATGCGGTCGACGGAGCCGAGCAGGGTCGTCTTGTCGATGAGGTCGTGCGGGATGGCGGCCGCGGCGCCGTCCTTGTCACCGGCGAGGTACTTGTCCTGGATCTCGGCGGCCTCCTTCTCGTACCCCATGCGCTGGGCGAGCGCGTTGTAGAAGTTCTGCTTGCGGCTGCCCATGCCGCCCACGTAGAGCGCGGTGTAGGGGCGGAAGGTGTCGGCGAGCCGGGCCACGTCCGCGTCCTCGCCGAGCGCGAGCGGCACGGTGGGGCAGATGTCGAAGCCCTCGAGGGTCTTGCCCGCCTTCTCCCGGCCCGCGCGCAGGTGGGCGACCGCGGTGTCCTCCAGGTGCTCGGCGGAGGGAAAGATCAGCAGGGCGCCGTCGGCGATCTCGCCGGTCTGCTCCAGGTTCTTCGGGCCGATCGCGGCGATGTACAGCGGGATGTGCTCGCGCTGCGGGTGCACGGTCAGCTTGAGCGGCTTGCCGGGGCCGCCGGGCAGCGGCAGCGTCCAGTGCTCGCCCTCGTACGACAGGCGGTCGCGGGTCATCGCCTTGCGGACGATCTCCACGTACTCGCGGGTGCGGGCGAGCGGCTTGTCGAACTTGACGCCGTACCAGCCCTCCGAGACCTGCGGTCCGGAGACGCCGAGGCCGAGGCGGAAGCGGCCGCCGGAGAGGGAGTCGAGCGTCGCGGCGGTCATCGCCGTCATGGCGGGCTGGCGGGCCGGGATCTGGAAGATCGCCGAGCCGACGTCGATGCGCTCCGTCTGCGCGGCGACCCAGCTGAGCACCGTGGCCGCGTCGGAGCCGTACGCCTCGGCGGCCCAGCAGACGCTGTAACCGAGGCGGTCGGCCTCCTGTGCCACCGCGAGGTTGTCCCCGTCCATCCCGGCGCCCCAGTAGCCGAGGTTGATCCCGAGCTGCATGACCGATCCCCTTACTCGCAAGTAACGTATCTGCGGCCGACCTTAGCGACCCTTTCCCGCGCGGCCCACCCCGCCTGCGCTGTTCCCGTGGGTCTCGTGGCCGTGTCTCGTGGCCGGTTCCGTTGTCCACAGGCAACCCACGGCAGCAGCTCTGGCCAGTAATCTCGCGCACATGGAGCAGAGGCATCTCGGCCGTACCGGCCTGCGCGTGTCCCGGATCGGACTCGGCACCCTCACCTGGGGCCGGGACACCGAGGAGCACGACGCCGCGGACATGCTGAAGGCGTTCTGGGAAGCGGGCGGCACCCTGGTCGACACCGCGGACGTGTACGGCGACGGGGCGGCCGAGTACCTGCTCGGGCAGTTGACGGACTCCCTGGTGCCCCGCGAGGACCTGGTGATCTCCACCAAGGCGGGCAGCGTGCCCGACCCCGAGCGCCCGGCCGACGGTTCCCGTGGGCATCTGCTCGCCGCTCTCGACGCATCCCTGGAGCGGCTGGGGACCGACCATGTCGACCTGTGGCACATCCACTGCCACGACCCCGACACCCCGCTGGAGGAGACGCTCCAGGCGCTGGACCTGGCCGTGAGCACCGGGCGCGCCCGGTACGCGGGGGTGTCCAACTTCTGCGGCTGGCAGCTGGCCAAGGCGGCCACCTGGCAGCTGGCCGCGCCGGGCACCCGCACCCGGCTGGCCGGGACGCAGCTGGAGTACTCCCTGCTCCAGCGGGGCGCCGAGCGCGAGGTGCTGCCCGCCGCGCTGGACCTCGGGGTCGGTCTGCTGCCCTCCTCGCCGCTGGGGCGGGGGGTGCTGACGGGGAAGTACCGGGGTGGCGTGCCGTCCGACTCGCGCGGCGCCTCCGAGCACATGGCGCCCTTCGTCGAGCCGTACCTCGACGACACCGCGAGCCGGATCGTGGACGCGGTGACCACGGCCGCCGACGGGCTCGCCGTCACCCCGCTCCAGGTGGCGCTGGCCTGGGTCCGGGACCGGCCCGGGGTGACCGCCCCCGTCGTGGGCGCCCGTAACGCGCGCCAGCTCGCGGCGGCGTTGTCGGTGGAGGCGCTTAGTCTTCCTGACGAGATCTGCCGGGCGCTGGACGATGTGTCGGCCCCCGTGCACCGCTACCCCGATCACGACTGGAGCACCCTGTGACCACGGAGCAGACGCCTGCCGGCGACTCGGAGGGGAGCGCCTCCGGCGGAGCGGCGGAAGTCCAGACCGGGGCCGACGCCGACCGGGCACCGTCCGCCAAGGCCGCCGAGGGCGGGGACGGCAGGGCTGACGTGCCCACAGGCGGAGTAGAGCCCGATGACCCGACGGCCGGGGCAGCCGACGGCGGCCGGGACGGCGCAGGTGCGTCAGCCGCCGAAGGCTCGGACGCGGCGGCCGAGGCCGAGGACGGCGGAGCCGACGCGGACGCCGACGGCAGGACGACCGGGGACGGGGACAGCGCCGGTGCGTCGGACCAGTCGCCGTCAGCCGAAGGCGCCGTCGCGCCCTCCGAGGCCGAGGCGGAGTTGGCTGCTCAGCGGGTTGAGCGGGAGCGGATTGCTCGGCGTAGGGCGGAGCGGCAGGGGCCTGTGGCGAGTGGGGGGAAGCTGAGCGGGACGGCGGCCGATCTGTTGGCCGCCGTGCGGGCGGTGGAGAGCGGGGAGAAGCCGGTCGCGCCCGCGTTCGTGGAGCCCGCTCCGGCGCCGCGGCGCCCCGCGCCCGAGCCCGAGCGGCGTCCGCAGCCCGTGCGGGCGGCGCCCGCGCCGGACGCGGAGGCCGTGGGCGCCGTACGCGCGGTGCTCATCGAGGGCGGTGCGCCGGAGACGCTGGCACCCCAGGTGGCCGCCGCGCTGGGTGACGACGCGGAGGACACGCTGCGCGCCGACCCCTGGCAACTGCTGCGGGTCGCGGGTGTGCGGCCGGAGCAGGCCGACGGTTTCGCGCGGGCCCTGCTGGGCGCGGAGTGCCGTCCGGACGACGAGCGGCGCGGGCGCGCGCTGACGGTGTGGCTGCTGGAGCAGGCCGCGCTGGCCGGGCACACCGCGCTGGACCTCCCGGCGCTCATCGAGGCCCTCGGGAAGCGGGCGGTGCCGGACCCGGACGAGGCCGTGCAGAGCGCGCTCGCCGAGGGTGACGCGCTGGTCTTCCAGGACGCCCTGGAGGAGCCCGGAGCCCAGCCCGCGCCCCGAGCGACGGATGGCGACGACGAGGCAGCGGAGGTGCCGGTCCGCGTCCTGGCCGGTCTGGAGCGGTACGCGCTCGCCGAGGAGAGCCTCGCGGACGCGCTGGCCCGGCTGGTCAACTCGGTGCCCAAGGAGACCGAGGAGCCCTGGGAGGCGGCCGTGGCCGCGCTGTCCAGGGGCGCGGCCGACCTGGCCCGCCAGGTCGCCGGGCACGGCCTGGTGCTGCACACCGGCGGCGAGGCGGCGCGCGCCGAACCCGCCGCGCTGCTCGGCGCCGCCCGCACGGCGGGCCTGCGCGCGTTCGCGGTCTGCCACACCCCCGACGGCGCCCGCCGCTTCGCCGCGCAGCTGGGCGAGGAACCCGGCACGGGCGCGGTGGGCACGGTCGCGGGCCTGCTGTCCGGCGCGTCGGGCCCCGGCCGGGACGCGGAGGGCGCGCTGGCCCTCGACCTGCTGATCGTGCTGGACGCGCCCCAGCTGGACGTGGAGGGCGCCGCGATGGTGGCCGAGTCGCTGCCGGACGGGGCCCGCCTCGTCCTCAGCGGTGACCCGGCGGTGCTGTGGTCGGCCGGTCCCGGCCGGGTCTTCGCCGACCTGCTCGCCGTGCCCGCCTGCCCGCAGGTCGCCTCCCGCGTGCCCGATCCCGGCCCGCTCGGCGAGCTGGTCTCGGGCATCGGGGTGGGTGAGCTGAACCAGGTCGAGGCGCCCGGCAAGGAGATCGTGATCGTCCCGGTGCGGGACGCGGGCGAGGCGGTGCACCGTACGGCGCAGCTGGTGGCGGACTCGGTGCCGCGCGCGTTCGGGGTCCCGCCGGAGGAGACGGTGGTGATCACTCCGGGGCACGGGGGCGCCGCGGGCACCCGTGCGCTCAACACGGTCCTGAAGGAGCGGCTGAACCCCGGCCCCGGCCGGTTCGGCGGCTTCGATCCCGGCGACCGGATCGTGCACTCCCCCGCGCCGGGCCGTTCGGTGCCGGGCCGCGTGGTGGGGGCCGACGCGGAGGGGCTGCGGCTGGAGTGCGCGGGCGTGCCCGTGGTGGTGCCCAGGGAACTGGTGGAGAGCCGGGTGCGGCACGGCTGGGCGCTGACCGCGCACCAGGCGGTGGGCGGCCGCTGGGCCGCCGCCGTGGTGGTGCTGCCGGGTGACGCGGCGGGCGTGCTGACCAGGCCGTGGGTGTACACCGCGTTCGGCCGGGCGGAGCGGCACCTGTCCGTGGTGCACGGGGTGGAGCAGGCGCTGCCGCAGGCGGTGGCGGAGCGCGTGGCCAAGCCGCGTACGACCCGGCTGCGGACCCTGCTGCGGGTGCAGCTCCCTCCGGCGGGCTGAGCCCGGAAACACGGCGGTGCCCGTACCGGAACACTCCGGTACGGGCACCGTCGTTCGCTCACCGGTCGCGGTCGAGCGGCTCCAGATCGTCGTCGGCCGACACGTCCAGGGTCTGGTGCGACTCGGCAGGCTCGTCGGGATCGTCGCTGTCGTCCCGGTCGAAGACCGCGCTGACGTCGAAGCGGCAGATCACCTGCTGCGGGTCGGCCTCCTCGAAGGGGGCCTCCAGCCATTCGCCGGGCTCGGCCGCCTCCTCCGCCGCGCTGACCCAGAGCGTGGAGTCGCCCTCCGCGAGACCGAACTCACGGTGCCGGGACGCGATCTCGTCCGGCTCGAACTCGCCGAACAGGATGCCGAGCGCGCCGGGGACGGTGCTCGCGGTGTCGTCGTCGGTGAGGGTGTCCTCGAACTCCGCGGCCTCCACCCGCTGGGCCTGGGCCAGCAGCCGCTGGGGTTCCGCCACGGTGTAGTCGCGGCGGATCAGGACGCTGACGGCATGGGGGTCCTCGGGGCCCGCGTACGGCGGCAGCGAGTCGTCGGCGCCGGGGATCTCGAAGGGGGTGACCTCGTCGTAGCGGTCGTAGAGCAGCTCGTCGTACACCTCGCCGGCCGCCGCAAGCTGATTGAACGCCTCGTGGACGGCCGGGTCGTCGTCACCCGTCCTGCGTTCGACGGCCGCCAGGTGGCGGTCGAGCGCGGTCTTGACCGCCTCGGCGGCGGCGCGTACCTCGGCAGCGGTGGGCTGCGCAGCATCAGACATAGTGCAGACGCTATCCGTACCGGGCACCAGCCCGCACAATAGATGCGATGCCGGAATACGAATTTGTCGACGTGTACGTCCCGCGCGGGGTGTCCCGCAACGAGGCGACGCGTCTCCTCACGGACCATGCCGAGTACGGACACTGGGAGTTGGACCGACTGAGCCTGATGCGCGATGGCAGCCGCAGGGTGCGGTTGCGCCGACGGATCATCCGCCAGGTGCGTGCCACGTGGTGAGGACGGGCGAGCGGACAGACTGATCGGAGCGGGCCCCGCCGGGACACGGCAGGGGCCCGCTCCGTCTTTCGGGTCACCCCTGGGATCAGGCCGCGTTCCGGGCCTTGCGGTACAGCACCGCGCCCGCGAGGACCGCGCCCGCGCCGGCCGACAGGGCGAGGCCCAGCGGCAGGTCACCACCGGTGTGGGCGAGCTGGCCGCCTGCGGCGTGGCCGCCGGACCCCTGGTGGCCCACCTGAGCGGCCCCCTGCGGGCGGCCACCGCCGGTGGAGGGGGTGGTGGGGGTGCTGGGTGCGGTCGGGGTGTGGGGCTGGGCCGGGGTGCCGGGGTTGCCCGGCTGGGTCGGGGTGCCGGGAGCGCTGGGGTTGCCCGGCTGACCGGGGTTGCCCGGAGTACCGGGGTTCCCAGGGGTGCCCGGACCTCCGGGGGTGCCCGGATTCCCGGGCTGGCCGGGGTTTCCAGGGTGACCGGGGTGGTGCCCGTGGTGTCCGGGCGGGCACGAGTCCCCGCCGTGACCGGGATGCCCAGGCACACCGGGGTAACCAGGAATTCCAGGCGTCCCCGGATTCCCAGGCATCCCCGGATTCCCGGGCTGGCCCGGGTTACCAGGCGTCCCCGGCGGATTGTGCTGGTCGCGGCCCTGGCCGCCGTTCCCGCACTGGTTGCCCCCCGCCGGATTCCCCACGCCGATGACATCGACGCTGTTGCCGCACAGGTTGAGCGGGATGTCGACCGGGGCCTGGACGGTGTTGCCGGAGCCGACGCCCGGTGAGTCGGTGGTGCGTCCACCGGCGTGCGCGCCCCCTGGAGCGCCCCCGGGGCCGCCCCCCGCGCCGTTGCCGCAGGCGTTGCCCACGGACGGGTTGAGCAGTCCGACGACGTCGACGGTGTTGCCGCAGGCGTTCACCGGTACGTGGACCGGGGCCTGCACGGTGTTGCCGGACAGTACGCCGGGCGAGCGGGCGGCGGAGCCTGCCGCGCCCGAGTCGGCGTGTGCGTATCCACTGGCGGCGGCGATCACTCCGGTCGCGGCCGCCATGGTCATCAGGCCCTTACGGGTGCCCTGTCGCATGTGCTGATCCCCCCTGGGATTTCCTGCTTCGACTGGTCGCGAAAACCGGTCGGCCCCGGAGCGCATGACGCGCGCTCCGGGGCCGACGGTTCGCTGAAAACGCCCCTCGAACAGCTGACGTCAGTCGTTGACGCAGGTGTTGCCGAAGGCGGGGTTCAGGAGCCCGATCACGTTGACCGTGTTGCCGCAGACGTTCACCGGAACGTGCACCGGCACCTGGACGACGTTGCCGGACAGGACACCGGGCGAACCGACGGCCGCACCGTTGGCACCCGCGTCGGCGGCGGCCATGCCCGCGCCCGCGAGAACGAGTCCACCGGTGGCAACCGCGGCAGCGACGACCTTCTTGATCATTATTCCTCCTAGTTGGAAACACGGCCCCAAGGTGCGGGGTCACATCACGGGTAACGAGGAGGAAGTAATCGGGCTACGAGCTTATCGGCGCATTCACTCTTCTCAGTCGATCTCGTACGCCTGCCTGATTACCCCTGGCCGGGGGCGTCAGGAGGCGTCGATGAACCGGTCGAGCACCCGCACGCCGAACTGGAGCCCGTCCACCGGGACCCGCTCGTCCACGCCGTGGAACATCCCGGCGAAGTCCAGCTCCGGCGGCAGCTTGAGCGGCGCGAAGCCGAAGCCGCGGATGCCGAGGTCGTCGAACGACTTGGCGTCCGTACCGCCGGAGAGCATGTACGGCACAGCGCGCGCGATCGGGTCCTCGGCCAGCAGCGCGGACTGCATGGCCTCCACGAGGGCTCCGTCGAAGCTGGTCTCGACGGCCTTGTCCGCGTGGACGTCCGAGCGGCGGACGTTCGGGCCGAGCAGCCGGTCGAGGTCGGTGAGGAACTCCTCCTCGTGGCCCGGCAGGAAGCGGCCGTCGATGTGCGCGGTGGCCTCGCCGGGGATGACGTTGACCTTGTAACCGGCGTTCAGCTGGGTGGGGTTGGCGGTGTTGCTGAGGGTGGCGCCGATGAGCTTGGCGATGCCGCCGAGCTTGGCGAGCGTCGACTCCATGTCCTCGGGGTCGAGTTCGGTGCCGAGCGCGTCGCCGAGTTCGTCCAGGAAGGCGCGGGTGGTCTTGGTGACCCGTACCGGGAACTTGTGGCGGCCGACGCGGGCGACCGCCTCGGACAGCTCGGTGATGGCGTTGTCGCGGTGGATCATCGAGCCGTGCCCGGCGGTACCGGCCACGCTCAGCTTCATCCAGTGCATGCCCTTCTCGGCCGTCTGGATCAGATAGAGCCTGCGCTGCTCGTTCACCGTGAAGGAGAAGCCGCCGACCTCGCTGATGGCCTCGGTGACGCCCTCGAACAGCTCGGGGTGGTTGTCGACCAGGTACCGGGCGCCGTAGGTGCCGCCCGCCTCCTCGTCGGCGAGGAAGGCGACGACGATGTCGCGCGGCGGCTTGCGCCCGCTGCGCAGCCGGTCGCGCACGACGGCCAGCGTCATCGCGTCCATGTCCTTCATGTCGACGGCCCCGCGCCCCCACACGCACCCGTCGGCGACCTCACCGGCGAAGGGGTCGTGGGTCCAGTCGTCCGCGTTGGCCGGTACGACGTCGAGGTGGCCGTGGATCAGCAGGGCCGGCCGGGACGGGTCCTCGCCCTCGATGCGGGCGACGGTGGACGCGCGCCCCGGATGCGACTCGAAGATCTTCGGCTCGAGCCCGACCTCGGCGAGCTTCCCGGCGACGTACTCGGCGGCGGCGCGCTCGCCGGGGCCGGAGTGGTCGCCGTAGTTGCTGGTGTCGAACCGGATCAGCTCGCGGCAGAGGTCCACGACCTCGTTCTCACCGGTGACGCCCTTGGCCGTGTCCGTCTCAGTCACGCTGCTTCCTCCCGCTGTCACTGCTGGTGGGTCACCCCCATCCTCCCCCTGCCCGACCCGTTCGCGTCCACCCCGCCACAGGGCGTTCACACAGCGGGGACCGGGACCGGGGGGTGATCGGACACCCCCGAAAGCCTGGTAATGTTTCCTTCGTCGCCGCGGGGAACACCCCGCACGACAGACACCTTGTCCGGGTGGCGGAATGGCAGACGCGCTAGCTTGAGGTGCTAGTGCCCTTTATCGGGCGTGGGGGTTCAAGTCCCCCCTCGGACACCAGCGAAGGACCCCTGGCCACCAGGGGTCCTTTCATTTTCCGTTTCAAGTGACCGACAGCTGCGCCAGTCGCCTTCGTCCGTGAGCCGGACCGCCGGAAGACAACGAGGGCTGCCCGCGGCCAAGACAGCTCGGGCTTGTCTTATCCCGGCTTGTTTACGCCCCGCGACTGCAACGACGCCTCCTGCGCGCGCCAGCCGGAAACGGCATGAGTCAGTCGGAATCGGGAGCGAGGCTTCTCCTCACGCGCAAGTAAGCGTCCCTCGATGCGACCGTGGCCGGATGGCCCTTTCCGAGAGCTCTGCTGCGCAGCCTTCTCGCGTCGCGGTAGCAGATGAGGGCCTCACGGGCTGCATAGCCTGTGGCCTCCAATGCCTCGCCAAGCAAATGCCTGGTCTCCAGAGTCTCGGGGTCAAGCTCTCCCATCGCGCTGCACTGAGCCCGCCAGACCTGCCTGGCGCGCTCAGCGGCAGCCCCCGGGAGCCGACAGCGGAGCTCGAGCCGGGCGAGGAGGCTGCCAGTACGCAAAGTTTCCCGATCATGTTCGCCCAGCCACGCCGCTTGCTGACGTTCAAGGCCTTCCGCCATGAGGCGAGCCGCTGCGGGATCAAGCATGCCGAAAAGACGGGTCGCCACGAAACTGTCGGACAGCGTACGGCGATCATGGGGTCCTCGCCGGCCTGTCTCCGCAGTCACCGCCCGTACAGCGCACTCGAAGGCTTTGCGAATGTCACCGACTCCCTCGTACGCCTGAGCCAAGTGCCGATCGACCTGCGCTTCCCATGATTCTCCGCAGCCTGCTCCCCATGTGGCACGGAAGTGCTTCAGTCGTTCGATGGCAGTGTCGTAGTGGTGATTTCTCAGGTGGACTCTGATCAGGTCGGTCATCGCCCAGCGACCTTCGACTGTGACGATCCGGCTGGGTCCAAGCGCCAACATGTGCCGCGCCGCCAGGTCGGCTGCGAAGCTGTGGACCGGCTCTTGATCTTCGGCTTCGAAAGCAATCACAAGGGATTCGAAAAGACGGTCAGCGCGAGTACGTGCTGGAGAGTCGGCGATCAGAAGCGAGACGAGACGCGGGAGATTGAGAAGCTCGACCGTCCCGGCGTCGCCGAAGCGAAGCAAGCCACGTCGAGCCAAAACCTCAAGCGCTTCCACGAAGAGTGCAACCGGAAGGTGGGCGTTGCTCGACATCTGACCTGGAACCATGTGCACGACTCGACCGAGGCAGCGAGTCGGAAAAACTGGAGAACCGATCAGTGAAAGGGCAAGTAACAGGTCTTGAGCGAATTGCCATTCGGGGTGCAGCGCTACCACTGCGGCTCTGATCCGGTCGACAGGGGAGCAGAATTCGCCGCTCCGTAGCAACCTCAAAAGCTCCGCGTGGGACATCTCCAGCACTTGTCTTGCTGACAACTTACGCGACAGTGACTGGCCTACGTACGCCAGTGCTTCCGGCGAGTGGTCAAGCCGAGCGGCGAGCTGCTCGGCTTCTCGTTTCGACAGCCCCGGCTCATACCGGCCCAGCAGACGTACGGCATCGTGTTCCGTCAGCGCCGAGATAGTCAGCACAGACCCGACGCCCCTCCACGGCTCGACATCTGCGGAACAAGTGATCAGGATGTGGGTGCCCGCAGCGGGCAAAAGCCCAGACAACTGCTCTGGACTCGCTACGCCGTCCAGCACGAGAAGAGCGGGGCCGCCCATCTCCTGGAACCGCTCCTGGGCTTGAGCCACAGCAACAAGGTGTCCGACCTCGTCACTGCCGCCGAAGTCGATCCACTCAGCGGCGACGTAGTGACGCGGGTAGGTCCGGTGCAGATACTCAACAGCGGCTGCCGTGGCCCCTGAGCCAAGCACGCTGCGCAAGACCACCGGGCACAGCCCGTCGGCGGACCGCAGGCTCTGCGGAATTGCCTCTTCCAGCAGATGATCCCGGCCGACGAAGTCGGTGAGGCGCTCCGGCGGCACCGATCTGTTCACGCGCTCTCCTCGACCGCCGCCAGTTCCCCAGCGGGTCTGCTCTCGCCGTGTTCGGAGGTGACAGCTGTGTCTGACAACGAGCCAGCACCTCGTAGGTTGTGGGTCATTGCACGTCGCGATGCCATACTTGCGTGGTACTCAGGTGCCGCAGACCGACCCACTCCTGGGCCAGGCGCTCCCCGCTCATCAGCAGCTCGATCGCCCGCCCACGGTGCTGGTCTGGCAGCCACGCCGCGAGTTCCTCAGCCTGAGTAGCACTGAGTGGCTTCTCCTTCCCCGGCGAGGGCGTCCCGAGAGAGAAGAGGGCGTCGTACAGATTTTCGGCGGGCTGGACCTCGGGCAGCTTACTCTCTTCTGCTCTGGCGTTGGCGCCGATGGGAATGGCCAGACCGCTCGCGTCGACGTCTCCGAAATAGCGAATAACATCTACCTCATGCTTGGGAAGAATGCTGGCAACTGATCGGACAAAAGATTTTCCGATTCCCCATGCGAGGTGCTTGAGGCCATGATCGATGCCTTCAAGCGCTTCAGCCATGGACCAGCATGTCGTATGATTCTCCACTACCATCAAAATGTTACCGGAGTCCATGGACGCATAACCGGATTCCTCGGATCCACCGAAGTACCTCTCGGTGAGAAGTGGCGGCTGAGAGTCGCGAACGTTCAGCAACTTCCTGAGTTCCTCCCGGTCAGAGAAATAGGGGCCGAAGGAGAAGCTCCGGAAAGCCTTCTCGGGTTCCGGAAACCAGCGCGTGAACTTCGGCTTACCGAATATCTCCAAGGCTCGTTCGCACAGCGGTGCAGGGTGCGGTTCCGGATGGTTGAGCATCCACTCGTTTACCGCCGTGTACACCGCCTGATGACGGGGTCTCAATCGAGACCATCGATCGGCGAGCCAGCTGAGCGTCTCGACGAGTGGAGGCAGAGGCAACGGCGCTTCCTCAGGTTCCTGCTGCCGATAGATCAAGATGGCGAGGGGAAGCGCGACTCTTTCGCCGTCGTCGCGCCCGACCAATCGCAGGAGACCGTGGCCCTTCAGCCGGTTCAGGCAGTTCAGAAGCGCCTTCGGCTCATACTCCTGCTCCCCGCGCGGCTGATACACCGACCGGTACAGCTCCTTGACCGCGCCGATACCGAGCTTGTGACTCTTCGCCGTCTTACTTTTCCCATGTCCTGCGCGAGATCTCAAAGCGGTGACGAAATCCTGGTCGCGTGTCGAGAGGTGACCACTATCAGGCATGGCGGGGCTCGCTCCCCTGAGAGGGTAGCCGATAATAGCGGGCTGCCGAAATGGCCGAATAGGATTTCTCCTCGTTCCCGTCGTGACCTGAGAGCGATTCATCCAGTAGCCCGCTCATGGTCTCGTGCACTCTCAAGTACTGGCGATGTGCACGCAGGTCTGCCTCGTTACGCAGACGAACGACCAGAGGAAAGTTCTCCAGGACGGTCAGATCCTCCAGACCCGTAGTGAAGATCAGTTGGACGCCAAGGGCACCTGCCACGGCCTGTTGAAGACGGAGCAGGTACGTCGCAGAGGCCCGCCCGATCGGGTTGTCGAGGAAGAGAACGCCCGAGTGCCGGTGCGACGATCGTCCCCGTTCGTTAGCACGCAGAGCCGCCATGGTGCAGTACAGAACAATGGCTGTCGTGAGTACCTGACCTCCCGAGAACACGTCCTTGAGCTGAGACACCGGGACGCGCGTCTTGCGCAGCACCGCCTCCGGCTTCAAGATGCGGACCTTGAAGCCCCTGGTGCCCGCCGCGGCCGCCACACCGCGCAAGAGGAACGACGTCCCGTCTCGCTGCAGAGCACGACCCGCCACGATCTCAGCGGATGCCTCGTCAACGACGGCTGCGAGCCGATCGGTGAGTGCGTCACCCTTCGGGGCCTTGAAGGAGATCTGCAAAAACGTCTCACCCGACCAGTCGCCCAGTCCGTCTGGAAGCCGCGAAAGACGCTCGGCGCGACGCAGCGTCTTCAGAGCTTCCTCCACCTGCTGCGCCAGCTGCCTCACGATCGATCGACGGTGGCGGTCGATCGAGTTGAGGTCGATGTCGAGCGAGGACAACCGCTGCCGCAGTGCCGTCTCCCACTTGCCCGCCATGGCGGGCAAGTCAGCGCGCGGGGTTGCGAGAATGATGCTCTTGCTGGGCAGCTCCAGGTGAGCGTAGCGGTGATCAGCGGCGTGGCCAGCCAGTCTGTCGGCCTCTGTCCGTTCCTTCCGCCGGGCCTTTTCCGCGGCGTCTTTCGCCTGTTCGTGCGTGGAGTGCACTGCTTCGTGGCGTAGACGCGCTGCTCCTGGATCACCCTCGAAACCGGGTTCTCCCAAGATCGGTTCCGGGCCGGTGCCGGGACCGAGAACGCGGGTCAGATCTTGAAAGGCGTCGCTGCTGCGACGGATGCTCTCGTAGACCCGTTCGGCTCGCTCGAGGTGGTGCCGCAGTTCCTGTAGCACCCGTCGTGAGGTCTGTTGGTCTCTTTCCGCTTCAGTGATCAGGTGCATGGCCTCACTGAGGTGAGTCGGCTGCCGGTAGGGCGCCAGGACCACCGGCTCCGTTGGGGCGGTGAAGGCGTTTGCGTCCGCCCTGCGGGCCAGGGTGACGACACTCAAGTCGCTGAGCCGCTTCTTACAGACATCCACCGCGCGATGCGCCGCCTCGCGGGCAAGGGCCCGCGAGGCACTGTCCGCGCCATCCGGGCCGGCCAGCAGAGTTTTGGCGAGTTCACGGACATCGGACGTGAGGTCCTCGACCTCTTTCTCCGCCACCTTGAGCCGATCCCGGGCCAGTGCGGCTTTGGCCTTGAGGTCTTCGCCGACGGCTACCCGTAGGTACTCGTCAGCTGCCTCGTTGTAGGCGCGGCGCAGGACAGGCAGCGGGAGCTCGGAGGTGACCGAGCCGACAGCGGGCATCGAGTCGAGTGGCGGTAGCTCCGCGACCTCCAGCGCCAGCCGTTCGGCGGTGTTCTTCAGAACATCGGCAGCACGGCGAAGCGCTGCGGCCTCGTCGCGATGCGCCTGATTCCGAGTGGCGGCTTTCACGGCCACTTCCCGATCGGTCAGCGCTGCCTGCCGCGCGGCGGCTTCCGCCTCGTGGAGTCCTGGGAGCAGTGACTCACGAACCGAGAGGCGTTCAAGAAACCGCTCCGCCTCAGCGTGCCGTTCCTGGCGAGCCCGCTGAGGGGGAAGCGCCGTCTTTATTGCGACGCGTTCGGCGTTGAGTCGTTCGCACGATGCCGACATGGTGGCTAGGCGATCCGCAGCGGCTTCTGCTGCCGACTGATGTTCTCCGACCTGGGTCCGCAGGTACTCAAGGTGACCCGGTGGGCAGTCCTCACGCCATTGCGCGAGCCGGGAGGTGAGCCGGGAGGCGGCGTTCAACCGGCCAGTGGTCTCTGCCAGTCGATGTTGATGAAGTTCGTGTCGGTGCACCAGTCGGGAGCGTTCGGCGTCGGCCGCCCGTTCGTCGTACAACGCCGGGTGGACCGGAACCGCGAACGGGCTCTCGTCCGTGTCCAGTGGCGGAGAAGTGAGGTGCGCCCTGGTCCCTACCGCAATGTGACTCTGTGGCCACAATTCACTGGCCGCCAGAATGCGACGGGCGGTATCAAAGTGGTCGGAACGGTTGAGGATGATGCCTGTCGCAAGGCCCGGAGCCTGGCTGACGAGGGACTCCCTGCGTTCAACGTCGCTGATCGCTGCCAGGTACTCCCAGCCCGTCCAAGCTTGGATCCCCGCGTTCTCCAGAGCCTTGCACGCTTGAACGGCTTCAACAGAGGGCGGAAGCAGTTCCGTAGTCTCCAGTGCGCTCCGGGCCCGTTCATCTCCTGCCATCAGCAGGAGGATCTCGGCACGTGCGCTGTCCGCTTCCTGGTGTGCTTCAGCGAGCCTGGTAAGCAGGGCCTCGGTATCTGCTTCCAGATCCACCGCCTCCGGACCGAGCAATCCGGCGAAACCGGGGTCAGCAGCCAGCGTGTCAGTGCGTTTGCGTGCCTTGTCGTGCTCTTGCGTTGCTACGCGTAGCGCCTCGTTGGCTTTTGTCGCTTCAGCCTGATAGAGCAGCTGCTCCTTCACAGCGTTCTCGTGGTCTTCCTCCGCCTGGCTGAGGAGGTCTTCCAACTCAGTCGTCCGGGCCTTCGATACCACGAGCGCCCGGCGTGCTTGGTCTGTCGCTTGCCCGACGGAAAGACCATCCGGCAGGTGACCGTCGCGAACGGCAGTACGGATTTCATGGGTGATGGCGTCGATTTCCTGGCGCCGGTGGTTCGCGTCGGCGTCATGGGCCGCCGAGGTGGCGACAGCCGTGTTGTGCTCGGCCTGCGCCTGTCCAGCCCACACGTCCTGTTCTTTGGCAGAGTCCTCCTTGGTCACCGCGTCACGACGGGCCTGCTCACGTAGGGTCGTGAGTGCACTGGCGAGATGGCGAGCAGCCACGTCGCGGGCGGCAAGAGCTGGGCGGGCCGCTTCATGCGTGGCCGCGATGGTTTCTGCAAGTCGACGATCCTCGGTGGCGGCATCCTGATGGCTGAGCACCGCAGGTGTGGCCAGCCAGGCGCTTTTAGCCAGCTCCGCCCCTTGCAGTACTTCTCGCTGGTGCTGCTCCTCGGCTTCGGCCTCAGTCAAGCGCATGTGAGAGACGATCCTGCGCAACTCGGTGACGATGCCGGTCAGATTTTCGTGTCGCTCGTCCTCGCGACGAAGGTCGTCGCGGAGCTGGTCCCCTTCAGACTTGTGAACCGTCGCGCTTTCCAACTCCCTGGCCGCTCTGACGCGGATTCGCCGAAGCACATCGTTCAAGCGAGCTCCCGCCTCGTCACGCTCAGCTGCCGCTCTGAGCCACTCGTCACGGGCCAGAGCAAGCGGTTCCAGCGAAACGAGACAGCCGTTGACGAACTCCCTCTCTCGCTCCAGATCGGAACGGACTGACAACTTGTCCGCGTAGGTATTGACCAGGGCCGCTAGGTCCTCGGGAGGTTTCGGGGGGACGACAACCCGCAGCAAGAAGTTGACGAAAGCGCTGTCGTTACTGAACGAGAAGGCGTCGGCGGCGTCCCCCTCATCGGCGTTCATAGCCCGTTGGTACTGAAACAGCACAGGGTCTAGACCGAGGTCGGTGAGCCGGTCAGTCCACTGCCCTTGACGACGGAAGACGGCATACTCCATCGCCGGATCTGCATCGGACGCCTGATGCATCAGGTCACAGAACTCCGTCAACGGCCGGTAGCGACCCTCGCTGACGATTGGCAGGTTCCGCAAGCTGTTGTTGTCCGTCGGGCGGAAGTGATACCAGCGCTGTGTGAGTTGACTGTGGTCAGCGGAGGGCCGACCGTTACGCCAAGCGGATACCTTGCCCGTGATGAGCCTTCGGCCGCTTCTGGCATGTACCCACTCCAGGACGATGTGTGACACATCGCCTTCCAATACGAAGCTGTCGAGAGTGCGAGTGTTGCTGGTACCGACGGTCTGGCGCACTCCTGGCAGGACTACAGAGAAGATGAGTTTGATCAGGACGGACTTACCACCGCCGTTCTGAAGCTGCAAAACGCTCGCTGGCGACGGGCGTTGTACCGTGTTGGCCTCTCCGAAAAGCGTGTCGGAACGGCCCCGTACCGTACGGCCGGCGTCACCGAAGTCCAGAAGCACGTCCTCATAGCGCGCTGCCTCGGGGCCAACTGCCCGGAGCAGTACGCGGGAAAGCTCATACATCCGTTGTCTCTCCGTTCTGCGTTGACGGTGCTGTCGCCGCGCCGGAGCGCAAGGAGCCGGAAGCGTCGGTCATGGGGACGACGTTGAGTTTCAGGAGCTCATTGAACGCTTGCGTTGCGGCAAGTTCCCGTACCTGCAGCTGGTAGCGCGAGGTCGTCCGGTAGGCACCGTCCTTGGGATCACCGACAGCCGTCAGGAAGCCGCTCTCCGTGAGGAAGTTCAGTGCACGTCCCACCATGGCACGGGTCGAGTTCGGTGCTGCCCGGTCATCCTTGGTACGGGACGTCTCCGGGCGCCTTGTGTACGCGTGCCATACGGCTTCGAGTTCCGGGGTGTCAGAGGGGGTGTCAATACCCCCCTCGCTCTTGGCAACTCTCTCTTTGAGTAGCTGGCAGGCATCGCGGACGGTGGCATCGATCAAACCAGCGTCGACACGTCCGATGTATCCATCTTGCGCGAGATCCTGTGGGCGGGGGAAGGCAAGCGCCGCGACGGCGAGATGGATGATGCCGTGCAGCACCCGTTCGGTATCCCCACGCTCCCCTCGATATCGGGCCCTTTTGGCGTAATCATCGAGCTTTGTCTCAAATACCGAGCCCTCCAGTGCAGCAAGAGCAATGGAATCAGTGCCTCGCTCACTACCCAGCACTCTCAGTCCGAGACCGTTGCCGATACGGTCAGTGAGAAACCGGAATTCCGTATCGTTCCGGTAGCGCAGAGCGAGCTCCTTGTAGTCGTCATCCCGCGACGGCGTGACACGCGGTCGTAGACCGAAGGCGAGGAGGCGTGCTGCATCTTCTGCGTCGGTTGCGCTGCGACTTGTCATATTACGGGGAGCTCCTGTTGCGTATCCTGCTGGCCTTCGCGCTGTTCTGGAAATTCGGGTGCAGCCTCGGCTACCGCTGCATCCTGGGTGTCGGCCAAATCCAACGGTACGGCTGAGAGCAGTAGTTCGTCGCCGCCGAACTCGCTGTCTTCCAGTGCTCCTCCGGTGGGTACGGCGATCAACAGCCGCGGCGCCGCCCCCCGTACTGCATCGCCGACGGCAGGACTGAATGCTTGACCAGCGCGATGAAGGACTAGCCGGGCAACCTCGGGTCCGCTCGCTCGGGCTCGGTGCAGCAGAGAGCTGAGCGGCTCAGGTTGACCGCGCAGATCGAGCAATTCTTCGGCCTTATGAAATTGAGCTTCATTGAATGCTGCCGGGTCATCTGTCACCTTGAGTTCAGGCTCCGGCACCTCGGCACCTTGGACGGCCGGTTCCGGCGCCGACGCGAAGAGCCGTGACACGATGGAGGGCAGCCAGACGGCGTCGGGCACATCAGGGACATTGGCGCACCGAAAGTAGCCAGTGAGCGCCGGCAGGGCCTCACCGATCGTCAACATCAAGACAGGTGACAATAGTTGCCCAAAAATGTCGATGCTGGCTCGTCGAGGCGGTTCAGAGAACTGCTGACGATCCTGCTCCGAACGAAAGAGGTCACCGGCGGTCTGAAGTCGCTGCTGCAATTGCATGTGACGACTGATGCAGTCTCGTACGATCAACACCAAGTCGGCTGCACGCTGCTTGTGCCGGGGATGGGTAGTGGTGTCGCGTTGCTCGGTGATATGGTCAAGAATCGCGTTTTCCATCTCGTACCGTCGCTCAATGTGATCCAGAGCGGCGTTCAGTAGTCCGGGCATCTGGTGCTCCCAGTCGACAGTTCGCACATCACGTTCCGTCGCTTCCAACTGGCGGCGCAATGATTCGCCGTACTGCACGGTGCGATGTCGCGCTTGCTCGGCCGCCACCTTCGCGTCGTCGAGCCGCCCATGCTCAATAAGATGGCGAAGCTTGTGCTCGGCGGCGACTTGAGCAGACTCGACATCCGTATCGAGCGCACCTACGAGGACGTTGATGGCTTCGTCCGTAGTCCGCAATCGGATGCGCCCACGGTCGGCCCGTTCGACGATCAGCTTGAAATCGAAATCGAATCGTCCATAGCGTTCACGCTCTTCGTCGAATCGGCCAAATTTCCAGCTGAACCCACGGTCCACTGTTCCGACATTGATCAGCTTGTGCAGCACCCATTCCGCGACGTGCCGATACTCATCTTCACTTCTCCCCGGCTGCTGGACCGCAGCGAACCGGGCCGCCTGCATAACCACCTTGTCGGGGTCCGCACCCGAATCGAAGTCCATGGCAATGGTCACCAGGTCGATGACATGGAGGCCCATCTCTGCCATGTGGTAACCAGTGGCATCCCAATCAAGCTTGCCCTTGACGAAGTCGAGGGCCTGAAGGGGAGCGGTGCAGGCTAGAGCCTTGATGCGACGTACCAGACTCTCGTCCGGCATCGTCGCGTCGGTACCGTCATGCTCGTCTTGCATAGCTGTTGCCCCCTCACCTCGCCCAGCCCCCGAGGCGGACAGGGAGGTTCCGCACCACAGTAAATCGAACAGGTTTCCCTGCGCCGGGATAACCGGGAGTAGGACGGTACTACATCACTTGTGCGCGTTGCAGTGAGCAGTCCTCGTGAAGCCGTGCCAGACATCCAGCCACCATGTTGGATTAGGTGGCAAGTGACTATCCGCAAGGGCCCAAGGGGAGTACGGTGATGCATCGAAGCTTGGGCGCGGAAACCGACCGTGGAACAGCGGCCGCACTGCCGACAGCTAACTCCCGCATGACGCCTGTCGAGTCACCTCTCTGACGAGACCCGCGCGGCTTTCCGGGGCTGCGAGAGCGGCTAACCGGACCAGCTCTGCCATCCGGCACAATGGCTCGCATGGCCCGTCGCACCTCCCGTAACGCCCGTCCCACCAGCTGCCCTTGCGGGCTGTCGAGTTCCTACGCCGACTGTTGCGGCCGGTTCCACTCGGGGGCCGTTGCCGCGCCCAATGCTGAGGCGCTCATGCGGTCGCGGTACAGCGCGTTCGTGGTGGGCGATGTGGAGTATCTGGTGCGGACCTGGCATCCGCGGACTCGGCCCGAGCAGTTGGAGCTCGATCCGGGGATGCGGTGGACCGGGCTGGAGATCCTGGAGACCGGGGGCGGGTCCGCGTTTCACTCCGGCGGGACCGTGACGTTCCGGGCCTCGTACCAGGGGGGTTCGCTGCATGAGCGGAGCCGGTTCGAGCGGGTGGACGGGGCCTGGGTGTACGTCGACGGGGAGTTCCTCGCCGACTGAAGAACCTACGGCACCAGGATGTCGAGTTCCTGGAGTGCGCCCACCGTGATCTCCCGGGTCAGTTCCTCCGCGCGGACGCTGTCGCCCGCGCGGACCGCCTCGGCGACCCGGACGTGCAGGGTGACGGCGGGCGGGTCGGGGTCGGCGAACATCACGTCGTGCTGGGTGCGGCCCGCGAGGACCTCGGCGACGACGTCCCCGAGGCGGGCGAACATCTCGTTGCCGGAGGCCGTGAGGATGATCCGGTGGAAGGCGATGTCGTGGATCAGGTACTGATCCAGCTTGTGGCCGCGTGAGTTGGCGACCATGCCGAGGGCGCACTCGGTGAGTTCGGCGCACTGCTCGGCGGTGGCGTTGCGGGCGGTGAGACCGGCCGCGATGGGCTCGATCGCGGAGCGCAGCACGGTCAGCGAGCGCAATTGGTGCGGGCGGTCGGCGCCCGCGAGGCGCCAGCGGATGACCTGCGGATCGTAGACGTTCCACTCGTGCTTGGGGCGGACCGTGACGCCGACCCGGCGGCGGGAGGCGACCAGGTGCATGGACTCCAGTACGCGGACGGCCTCGCGCATGACGGAGCGGGACACGTCGAAGCGCTGGGCCAGTTCGTCGGTGCGCAGCACGCTGCCCGGCGGGTACTCGCCCGCCGTGATCGCGGGGCCGAGGGTGTCCAGTACGCGGCCGTGCAGCCCCCGGCCCGGTGTGCTCATGCACTCAGCGTACGGCCTGGATCACAGCCATAAAAAGTCAGACTTATATGTCACAGCCACTTGAATTTGTCGTACCTAATGGGTTTCAGTACATCGACGCCGGAGTACGGCGTCGATGTCGAAGAA
Source organism: Streptomyces sp. NPDC002176 (assembly GCF_044903645.1). Lineage (NCBI taxonomy): Bacteria > Bacillati > Actinomycetota > Actinomycetes > Kitasatosporales > Streptomycetaceae > Streptomyces > Streptomyces sp. NPDC002176. Next base: position 113,854 of record NZ_JBJDQW010000007.1, on the reverse strand, counting down.
GACAGCGAGGCAGTCATGCGCACCCCCCAGGTCGTCGTCGTGATGGGCGTCGCCGGGACGGGCAAGACCACGATCGGTCCTTTGCTCGCCGCCCGGCTGGGCGTCCCGTACGCCGAGGGCGACGACTTCCATCCGCAGGCCAACATCGACAAGATGTCGGCGGGGACTCCGCTCGAGGACGCCGACCGGTGGCCGTGGCTCGATGCCATCGGGCGCTGGGCGCACGGCCGGGCCGGGCTCGGCGGGGTGGTGAGCAGCTCCGCGCTGAAGCGGTCGTACCGCGACCGGCTGCGGGCCGAGGCCCCCGGTGCGGTGTTCGTGCACCTGACCGGCAGCCGTGAACTCATCGAGGGACGGATGTCCCAGCGGCAGGGCCACTTCATGCCGACCGCGCTGCTGGACTCGCAGTTCGCCACGCTCCAGCCCCTGGAGGCCGACGAGGCGGGTGTCGCCGTCGACGTCAGCGGGTCCCCCGAGGAGATCACCGAGCGGGCGGCCGAGGCTCTGGCCGCGTTCGCCGCCGCGACCTCCGCGTAGTCCGCGCGTAGTCCCCCTCCGCAGTACCAGTACCGCGGCATCGCGGTACCCCCCTTTCTCCACCCCCCTCATGTCCCCCGAATCCCCGTAACCGCAAGGGAATCCCGTGACCAGACTCAGCGTCGAGATGCTGGCAGCGGACACCGTCCAGCCGATCACCTCGGCCGGCCACGCCCAGCTGGGCATAGCCGTCCTGGCGGGCATCGCCGTCATCGTTTTTCTCATCACCAAGTTCAAGCTCCACGCCTTCCTGGCCCTGACCATCGGTTCGCTGGTGCTCGGGGCGGCGGCCGGTGCTCCGCTCGACAAGGCGATCGTGAGCTTCACGACCGGCCTGGGCAGCACGGTCGCCGGTGTCGGTGTGCTGATCGCGCTGGGCGCGATCCTCGGCAAGCTGCTCGCCGACTCCGGCGGCGCGGACCAGATCGTCGACACGATCCTGGCCAAGGCGGGCGGCCGTGCGATGCCGTGGGCCATGGTGCTCATCGCGTCCGTGATCGGTCTGCCGCTGTTCTTCGAGGTCGGCATCGTGCTGCTGATCCCCGTCGTGCTGATGGTCGCCAGGCGCGGCAACTACTCCCTGATGCGCATCGGCATCCCGGCGCTGGCCGGTCTGTCGGTGATGCACGGACTGATCCCGCCGCACCCCGGCCCGCTGGTCGCCATCGACGCGGTCAAGGCCAACCTGGGTGTGACGCTGGCGCTCGGCATCGTGGTCGCCATCCCGACCGTGATCATCGCCGGTCCGCTGTTCTCGAAGGTCGCCGCCCGCTGGGTGGACGTACCGGCGCCCGAGCGGATGATCCCGGAGCGCGCCTCCGAGAGCCTGGAGCGTCGTCCGGGCTTCGGCGCCACGCTGGCCACGGTGCTGCTGCCGGTGGTGCTGATGCTGGCGAAGGCCCTGGTGGACATCGTCGTCGACGACCCGGCCAACATGACCCAGCGGGTCTTCGACGTGGTCGGCTCCCCGCTGATCGCGCTGCTCGCCGCCGTGATCGTCGGCTTCTTCACGCTGGGCCGTCCCGCGGGCTTCACCAAGGGCCGTCTGCAGCAGACCGTCGAGAAGGGCCTGATGCCGATCGCGGGCATCCTGCTGATCGTCGGCGCGGGCGGTGGCTTCAAGCAGACGCTGATCGACTGCGGTGTGGGCCAGATGATCCTGGACATCTCCAAGGACTGGTCGATCCCGGCGCTGCTGCTGGCCTGGCTGATCGCGGTGGCGATCCGGCTGGCGACCGGTTCGGCGACGGTGGCGACGGTCTCGGCGGCCGGTCTGGTCGCGCCGCTCGCGGCCGACATGTCGACCACGCACACGGCCCTGCTGGTACTGGCCATCGGTGCCGGTTCGCTCTTCTTCAGCCATGTCAACGACGCCGGTTTCTGGCTGGTGAAGGAGTACTTCGGGCTGAGCGTCGGCCAGACGGTGAAGACCTGGTCGCTGATGGAGACCATCATCTCGGTGGTCGCCGGTGGTCTGGTCCTCCTCCTCTCATTGGTGATTTAGGGCCTGTCTTCCGGATCTGGCCGGCTCGGGCCGAGGGCGCCTTCCTGGCCGACCCGAGCCGGGTCTGGTGCGTGCAGCTGCAAGGCGGAGGAGGGAGTCGACGCGGAGCGTCGGCGAGTGACGACAACGCCGCAGATGTGCGTGCCAGACCCCGCGACCCCGGCAAGATCCGGAAGACAGGCCCTAGGAGCGCTACGGCGATGACGGCTCACCCCCTCTTCGACATCAGCGGCCGTACGGCCCTGGTCACCGGTTCCAGCCGGGGCATCGGTCTCGCCCTGGCCCGTGGTCTCGCCGAGGCGGGCTGCACCGTGGTCCTCAACGGACGTGACGGTGACCGCCTCGCGCGGGCCGCGGCGGAACTGCCCGGCGACCAGGTGCACACGGCGGTGTTCGACGTGACCGACGGCCCCTCGGTGGCCGCCGGGATCGCCGAGGTAGAGGAGCGGGTGGGCCCGCTCGACATTCTGGTCAACAACGCGGGGATGCAACTGCGGGCGCCGCTGCTGGAGTTCACCGACTCCGACTGGCACCGTATCCTCGCCACCAATCTCACCAGCGCCTTCCTCACCGGCCGCGAGGCCGCCCGGCGGATGACCGAGCGCGGTCGCGGCAAGATCGTGAACGTGTGCTCGCTGCAGAGCGAGGTGGTACGCCCCGGCATCGCGCCGTACGCGGCGACCAAGGGCGCGCTGAAGATGCTCACCAAGGGCATGTGCGCGGACTGGGGTCCGCGGGGCGTGCAGGTCAACGGGCTGGGGCCCGGTTACATCGAGACCGAGCTGACCCGGCCGCTGGTCGAGGACGCCGAGTTCAGCGCGTGGGTGCGGGGGCGGACCCCGGCCGGGCGCTGGGGGCGTACCGAGGACTTGGTCGGCGGGCTGCTGTTCCTGGTCTCCCCCGCCGCCGACTTCGTCACCGGCCAGGTGCTGTACGTCGACGGCGGCATGACGAGCGTGCTCTGACGCGCCTTCCGCCCTGAAATCGCGCGCTCACGGGCGCCACAGCCGGTGTTCCCGCTCCGCCCACTCCCGGCTCACGGTGCCGGTGCGCAGTCCCCGCCGTGCCTCAGGGTCGCCCAGCGCCTTGCCGATGTGTCCCGCGAGGACCACGCCGACGGTGAGGGCCAGCCAGTCGTGGACGAAGGTGGCCGAGGTGCGCCACAGCAGCGGGGTGAGGTGGGTGAACCACATCATCAGGCCGGTGCCGAGCATCACCAGGACGGCTCCGGCGATCCAGGCCGTGTAGATCTTCTGCCCCGCGTTGAACTTGCCCGCGGGGCGCTCCGCGTACCGCCGGTCCCGGCGCAGGGCGGCGCGCAGCCAGCGCCGGTCGTGCGGGCCGAACCGGTTGAGCGCGCCGAGGTCGGCGCGGAACGCGCGGGACACCAGCCCCAGCAGTACGGGTACGGGCAGCGCGAGTCCGGCCCATTCGTGGACGCGTACGACGAGTTCGCGGCGGCCGACGAGGACGGCGAGCTGGGGCACGTAGAGGCAGGCGGCCGTGGCGACGCAGACGGCCATGAGGGCAGCGCTCGTGCGGTGGACCCAGCGTTCGGCGGGGGTGAAGCGGTGGACGCGGGCGCTCGTCGGGGCCGGGGTGTCAGCTCGTAGGGTCATCGGTCCGTCCGTTCGAGCGGCCGACCCAGGCGTCGACGTCGTAGCCGAGTCTCTCCCAGTAGCCGGGGGTGACGTGGTCGGTGACGGTGATGCCGGAGAGCCATTTGGCGGACTTGTAGAAGTACATGGGGGCGACGTAGAGGCGGACGGGGCCGCCGTGGTCGTGGCCGATGTCCTTGCCCTGCATGCGCAGCGCCACGAGGACGTCGGGGCGGCGGGCCTGGTCGAGGGTGAGGCTCTCGGTGTAGGTGCCGTCGAAGCAGGTGAAGCGGATGGCCCGGGCGGTGGGGCGTACTCCGGCCGCGTCCAGCAGGGTGCTCAGGCGGACGCCCTCGAAGGGGGTGCCGGGGACGCGCCAGCCGGTGACGCACTGGACGTCCCTGGTCAGCCGGGTGCGGGGCAGGGCGCGCAGGTCGGCGAGGGTGTAGGCGCGGGGGTGGTCGACGAGGCCGTCCACGGTGAGCTTGTAGTCGGCGGGGCCCTTGTGCGGGACGGAGGCGGCGACGGAGTAGTACCGGAAGCCGCCGCCGTTGGGGAGCAGGCCGCTCAGGCCGGTGGGGTCCTGGCCGGAGAGGGCGCCGAGCGCGCTCTCCGCTCCGCGTTGCAGCCAGGGCGCGGTGGCGACGCCGAGCGCGCCCAGGCCGAGGGTGCCGAGGAACAGGCGGCGGCCGATGGGCTTGCCGTGCGCGTCGGGGTCGGGGGCGTGCCGGTCCGGGTCGGGGGTCACGTCGTCATTCGAGCACGAGTGGGGGCGGTGGGGCCAGTGTCGCCGGGGTCAGCCGGTGGCCAGGGCGTGGGCGCGGGCCTGGTGGAAGGCGGCCCAGGGGTCCTGGCCGGTGTAGGACCAGGGGGCGCGGGTGGCGTGCGGGCCGATGCGGTGGAAGAGGGCCGCGGCCTCGGCGGGACGGCCCGCGGCGGACATGGCGAAGGCCAGGTGGTTGAGGTCGATGTGGCGTCTGGGGTGTTCGTCGTGCTCCCACTCCAGCCACCAGTCGAACGCGGCGCGCAGCACCCGGCGCGCGCGGGGGCCGGTCCAGTGGGCGCAGGGGGCGGGGCCGGGGACGGCGGGGGCGAGTCCGGCGGCGGCGAGGACGCGGTGCCGTTCGGCGTACGCGACGACCGGGAGGACGGCGAGCGGGGAGTCGGCGGGGGCCTCGGCGGCGGCGCGCTCGGCCGCGTCGTACGCCTCGTGGGACTCGGGTCCGCCGGGCGGGCGTTCGGCGAGTCCGGCGACGAGCAGGTGGTGGCCGTGGTGGTGCTCGGGGTGGCGGGCGCGCAGTTCCTTGAAGACGGCCGTCGGCTCCGGTCCGGGGCCGTGGGCGCGGGCCAGCAGGAGCAGGCCGAGCCAGGGGGTGGGGTCGGCGGGGGCGAGTTCGGCGGCGGTGTGGCAGGAGGCGCGGGCGTGGCCGGGGTCCTCCTGGCCGCGCAGGGCGCGGTGGACCAGGGCCAGGGCGAGCAGGGTGGCAGCGTCGGCGGAGCCGGGTTCGGCGAGCAGCCACTGCCCGGCGGCGGTGTGGGCGCCGGGTTCGGCGGCGAGCACGGTGACGCGGTGGCCCCGGCGGTCCCAGTCGTCACCGGTGTGCGTCAGCAGGGAGCGGGCAGACTGCCGGCGGCCCTGGGCCAGGGCGGCGCGCGCGGCGAGGAGTTCGGCGTCGCCGAGGGCGGCGTCGAAGGTGCCGGAGTGCTCGGGGGCGGTGCCGCCGGGCGGTTCCGAGGGGGCCCGGTCTGTGACGGGCGGGGGCGGGGTCAGGGGCACCGCAGGACTTCCTGTTTTTCGGGCTGCCATCGGCCGATCACTCACAGCAAACTCCCCGCCTTGGTTTGCGTCAAGCGAAATCAGGGTGTTGCTCGGTTCAACCACCGCGGCAGCAGGGCTACTTGGGGCACGGGTGCCCTGGTCGGGGCCGGATAGGCCGGTCCGGGGGGCGCCGGGTGTGGCGTACGCCATGGCGCCGGGCGGCGGAGGGACGGAACATGACCGGACGGTTCCCCCGAAACGTGCCCGCTTCCGGGCACTCTCCACAGTCCCGCCCGTCCGGGGCGCTACAGTCGGCCACTACGCAATCGTGGCCCGGCCGATGATCGAGGTACGCAGCGTGTCCGTTCTGGTTCTCCTCCTCGCCGTCAGTGCCGCGGCGTGCCTGGGGTTCGGGTTCGTGCTTCAGCAGAACGTGGCGCGGAACGCGCCCCCGAGCGACTTCCTGTCCTTCCGGCTGCTGCTGGACCTGATGCGGGTGCCGCGCTGGCTGGGCGGTACGGCGCTGATGGTGGCGGGCATGGCGCTGGGCGCGGTGGCGCTCGGCAACGGCGAGATCTCCCTGGTGGAGCCCCTGCTCGCGACGAACCTGCTGTTCGCGCTCGCCCTGTCCCGCCGTCAGACCGGCCAGCGGCTGGGCAGGCAGGGCTGGGCCGGTCTGGTGCTGCTGGCGGGCGGGGTGAGCACGTTCATCCTGGCGGGCCGTCCGCGCGGCGGCACCGCGGTCACCGATCCGGTACGGCACTGGCTGATCCTCGGCGTGATGGTCGGGGTGGCGCTGGCGCTGGCCTGCTGGGCGAAACGCTCGCGGATCTCCTGGAGCCCGGTGCTGCTGGCGACGGCCGCCGGGCTTCTCTACGGCGTGCAGGACGCGCTGACCCGGGTGAGCGGCATCCGCTTCCGGGAGGGCGGCTTCACGGAACTGTTCACCGGCGGGCATCCCTACGCGGTGCTGGCGCTCGGGGTGACCGGGCTGCTGCTGGTGCAGAGCGCGTTCGAGGCGGCGCCGCTGCGCATGTCGCTGCCCGCGCTGACGGCCGCCCAGCCGCTCGCGGGCATCCTGTGCGGGGTGGGCTTCCTCGGTGACCGGCTGCACACCGACACCGGGGCGCTGGCCTGGGAGGCGGCGGGGCTCGCGGCGGTCGTCGCGGGCATCGTGCTGCTGGGGCTGCACCCGGCGATGCCGTGCGGCACGGCCGAGGAGCGGCCGGTGCGGGATCTCCAGCGGAACTGAGGCGCCGACGGCCGGGGCTGCTTGGATGGCGGGATGAACCCCGCCGACCAGATGAACCCCGCCGACGAGATCCTCGACATCGTGGACGAGCACGACCGTGTCGTCCGCCAGGCCCCGCGCGGCGAGGCGTACGCCCAGGGGCTGCGCCACCGCTGCGTCTTCATCCAGGTCCGGGACGCCGAGGGCCGTCTCTTCGTGCACCGGCGCACCGCCACCAAGCTGGTCTTCCCCGCGCTGTACGACCTGTTCGTGGGCGGTGTGGTGGGCGCGGGCGAGTCCTACGACGCGGCGGCGCTGCGCGAGGCGGAGGAGGAGCTGGGGGTGAGCGGGCTGCCGGAGCCGACGTTCCTCTTCAAGTTCCTCTACGAGGACGAGGCGGGGCACGGCTGGTGGTCGGCGGTGTACGAGGTGCGCTGCGAGCTTCCGGTGCGGCCGCAGGTGGAGGAGGTGCAGTGGCATGCCTTCCTCACCGACGAGGAGGTGGCGGCGCGGCTGGCCGAGTGGGAGTGGGTGCCGGACGGGCTGGCCGCGCACGAGCGGCTGAGGGCGTTCCGGGCGGCGGGGTGAGACGCCGGTAGGGTCCGTCGGGTGAGCGAATTCGTGCGGAACGCCCGGCTCTGGTTCGCGCCCGAGCGGGTGCGGGACGAGGGCACCACCCCGGACTACCGGTTCTCGCTGGCCAACGAGCGGACCTTCCTGGCCTGGCTGCGGACCGCGCTGGCGTTGATCGGCGGCGGTTTCGCGGTGGACCAGTTCCTGCCGCACCTGCGCTGGGCGTGGCGGGTGGGGCTGGCGCTGGCGCTGCTGGGCGGCGGGGTGCTGTGCGCGCTGCGCGCGGTGCACCACTGGGTGCGCTGTGAGCAGGCGATGCGGCGGGGCGAGGATCTGCCGGTGTCCCGGTTCCCGGCGGTGCTGAGCCTGCTGGTGGCGGTGGTGGCCGTGGCGATGGTCGTGGTGGTGCTGGCCGGATGGGCGGGATGACGGCTCCGGCCGGGGACCCGGGGCTCCAGCCGCAGCGCACCCGGCTGGCGTGGCGGCGTACGACCCTGTCGGGCACGGTGACCGCGGTGCTGGCGATGCGGGCCGCGGTGCGGGCGGCCAGTCCGCTGACCGGGGCGGTGCTGGTGCTGCTGTGCTCCGTGTGCTGGCTGGCCTTTCTCGCGCTGGCCCATCTGCGCATCCGGACCCTGGCGGAGAGCGCGGTACCGGCCGCGCTGACCCCGCGCCTGGCGTGGGCGGCGACGGGGTGCGCGGTGGCGCTGGCGCTGTGCGCGGCGGTACTGGTGGCCTAGCGGGGTACTGGGGGGCCTAGTCGTCCTCCGCCTTGCCGACGGTCACGACGATCTTGCCGCGGGTGCGGCCCTCCTGGCTGAGCTGCTGGGCCTCGGCGGTCCGCTCCAGCGGGAACGTCTGGTCGACGTGGACGGAGACGGCGCCCTGGTCGGCGAGCCGGGCGAGTTTGGCGAGGTCCTCGGCGTCGGGGCGGACGAACCAGTAGCGGCCGCCGTACTCGGTGACGTCCGGGTCGGCGATCGAGGCGAGTCGGCCGCCGGGCGCGAGGAGCTGGGCGGAGACTTTGAGGGTCTCGCCGCCGACGGTGTCGAAGACCGCGTCGACGCCCTCGGGGGCGATGCCGCGTACGCGTTCGGCCAGGCCCTCGCCGTAGCTGACGGGTTCGCCGCCGAGGCCCCGCACGAAGGCGTGGTTGCGTTCGCTCGCGGTGCCGATGACGCGGGCGCCGAGGTGGGCGGCGATCTGCACGCCGAGGGAGCCGACGCCCCCGGCGGCCGCGTGGATGAGCACCGTCTCGCCGCGCTTGACCTTCAGGATCTGGACGAGGACCTGGTAGGCGGTCAGGCCCGCCAGCGGCAGTCCGGCGGCCTCCTCGAAGGAGAGCGCGGCGGGCTTGCGGGCCAGGGTGCGCACGGGGGCGGCGACGTACTCGGCGAAGGTGCCGAGCGAGAGCAGGTCCTCGCGGACGTACCCCATCACCTCGTCCCCTTCCGCGTACTCGACGACGGAGGCGCCGGGGCGGACCACGACGCCGCTGACGTCCCAGCCGGTGATGACGGGGAAGACGGTGTTCAGGATCGGGTCGAGATAGCCCTCGCGGCACTTCCAGTCGACCGGGTTGACCGCGGCCGCGCGCACCCGGACCAGCACCTGGTCGGGGCCGACCTTCGGCTCGGGCAGCTCGCCGTACTCCAGCACCTCGGGGCCGCCGTAGCGGCGGTAGCTGATCGCCTTCATGATCTGGACCCTCCAGGGTGTTCACCCGCCACGCAACCCCGGTGTCACGATATGGGCGTTTCGCGGGGCCCGGAGATAGCTCGTCCGCCGTAACTCCGCGGAACACACTGGACGGCATACCGACCGGTCGGCATCATGTGACGGGTTCCTGTTCATCCGTTCGTAGGAGTGTTGTATGAGCGCCGACCACCCGCCCGGACTCGATCTCGACCGGCTGCGCGCGCTGCTCGACCGTGAGCGCCCCGGCCTGGTGACCGGCCCGCTGACCGGCAGGCTGATCGAGGGCGGACGGTCGAACCTCACCTACGCCGTCTCCGACGGCACCTCCCGCTGGGTCGTCCGGCGCCCCCCGCTGGGCCACGTCCTGGCCACCGCGCACGACATGCGGCGCGAACACCGGGTGATCAGCGCCCTGCACCCCACCCGGGTGCCGGTGCCCCGGCCGGTGCTGCTGTGCGAGGACGACGAGGTGCTGGGCGCGCCGTTCTACGTGATGGAGTTCGTCGAGGGCACCCCGTACCGCACGGTGGACCAGCTCGCGCCGCTCGGCCCGGAGCGCACCCGCGACGCGGTGCTGTCGCTGGTGGACACGCTGGTCGAGCTGCACGCGGTGGACCCCGCCGAGGTGGGCCTCGCGGACTTCGGCCGCCCCGAGGGCTTCCTCGACCGCCAGCTGCGCCGCTGGGGCAAGCAGCTCGACGCCTCCCGCAACCGCGAACTGGCGGGCGTGGACGAGCTGCACGCGGCCCTCGGCCGCTCGCTGCCCACCTCCCCGGCCCCGACCGTGGTGCACGGCGACTACCGCCTGGACAACGTGCTGATCGGCGAGGGCGACCGCATCGAGGCGATCCTCGACTGGGAGATGTCGACCCTGGGCGACCCGCTGACCGACCTGGGCCTGCTGGTGATGTACAGCCAGCCGCTCGGCATGACCCACTCCCCCGTCTCCACCACCGCCGAGGCCCCCGGCCACCCCTCGCCCGCCGAGCTGGTCGAGCGGTACGCGGAGCGGTCCGGGCGGGATGTCTCGGACGTCAACTGGTACACGGCATTCGCCTGGTTCAAGCTCGCCGTGATCCTGGAGGGCATCCACTACCGGTACACCCTGGGCCAGACGGTCGGGCGCGGCTTCGACCGCATCGGGGACCTGGTGCCCGTCTTCATCGACCACGGACTGACCACCCTTCAGGAAGGCTGAGAACAGATGGACTTCGCGTTCGACGCGCGCACCGAGGAACTCCGGACCCGGCTCCTCGCCTTCATGGACGAGCACGTGTACCCGGCCGAGAAGACCGCCGAGGAGCAGCGGGCGCTGCTGGACTCCCCCTGGGACACCCCGGCGGTGGTGGACGAGCTGAAGGCCGAGGCGCGGCGGCAGGGCCTGTGGAACCTCTTCCTGCCCGACGCCGAGTTCGGTGCCGGGCTGACCAACCTCCAGTACGCGCCGCTGGCCGAGATCACCGGCCGGTCCCCGCAGCTGGCGCCGACCGCGCTGAACTGCGCGGCGCCGGACACCGGGAACATGGAGGTGCTGGCGCAGTTCGGCACCGACGAGCAGAAGAAGCAGTGGCTGGAGCCGCTGCTGGCCGGGGAGATCCGGTCGGCGTTCGCGATGACCGAGCCGGAGGTGGCCTCCTCGGACGCCACCAACATCACCACGCACATCGAGCGCGAGGGTGACCAGTACGTCATCACGGGCCGCAAGTGGTACATCTCCGGGGCGATGAACCCGGACTGCAAGATCTTCATCGTGATGGGCAAGACCGACCCGGACGGCGAGGACCCCCGCCGTCAGCAGTCGATGGTGCTGGTGCCGCGGGACACGCCCGGCGTGACCGTGAAGCGGGCCATGCAGGTGTTCGGGTACGAGGACCACTCGCACGGCGGGCACGCGGAGGTCGTCTTCGACCACGCGCGCGTGCCGGTGACCAACCTGGTCGGCGAGGAGGGCGGCGGTTTCGCCATCGCGCAGGCCCGGCTCGGTCCGGGGCGCATCCACCACTGCATGCGGCTGATCGGCATGGCCGAGCGGGCCATCGAGCTGATGTGCAGGCGGGCGGTGTCGCGTACCGCGTTCGGCAAGCCGCTGGCGCAGCAGGGCGTGGTGCAGAACTGGATCGCGGACGCGCGGGTGACGGTGGAGCAGCTGCGGCTGCTGGTGCTGAAGACGGCCTGGCTGATGGACACGGTCGGCAACCGGGGCGCGCACACCGAGATCCAGGCCATCAAGATCGCCACTCCGCGTGCGGTGGTGGAGATCCTGGACCGGGCGATCCAGCTGCACGGCGCGGGCGGGGTGAGCCAGGACTTCCCGCTGGCCGACCTGTACGCGGGTGCCCGCACGCTGATGCTGGCGGACGGCCCGGACGAGGTCCACCAGCGCTCGCTGGCCCGGCGTGAGCTGAAGAAGTACCTGTAGCGGGACGGTGGTTGTAAGGGGCGCCTGCCATTGCGGGCGCCCCTTACGCGTGGTCCTTATGGGCGCAGGGCGCGCAGGAGGAGGTCGGCGAGGTGGTCGGCGACCTGCTGCGGGGTGAGCGGGCCCTTGGGGCGGTACCAGGTGGAGAGGTGGTGGACCGACCCGAAGTGGTAGTCCACGACCAGGTCGGCCGGGGTGGCGGTGGAGAACACGCCCTCGCGCTGGCCCTCTTCAATGAGCGCGCGGAACCGTTCGTGGTAGCGGCGGCGTTCGGCGCGGACCTGCTTGTTCTTCTCCGGGCTCAGGTGGTGCATCGAGCGGAAGAAGATCATCGCGTCGTCGAGGTTGTCGATGGTGGTCACGACGACGTCGGCGGCCGCGTCCCGTACCCGCTTCTCCACCGGCTCGTCGGCGTCCGCGAAGGCGTCCAGGCGGTCCTGCTGGAGGCGCAGCACGCGCGCGTAGACCTCGTGCAGGAGGTCGTCCTTGGAGCCGAAGTAGTGGTAGAGCGCGCCCTTGGTGACTCCGGCGGCCTCGACGATCTCCTGCACCGAGGTGCGGTCGTAGCCCTGGTCGGCGAAGAGGCGGGTCGCGGCGTCCAGCAGCCGCCGCGGGACGGGTGTGGCGTCTCCGTCCGTGGTCCTGGGCACTGCCGCCACCTGCCTTTCCGTCGGGTCCGCCGACTGTCGTCACTGGCGCGGGAACGGTTTCCCGCCGGAGGATCTTCCCATCCCGCGGCGGGGCCGGGTCAGCGGGAGTCCTCCCAGGCGCGCTGGAGCCGGTTCATGCCGCCCAGCCACTTGTCCGGGAGGGCCGCGCGGGCCTGGTAGTACTCGGCCACCTCGGGGTGCGGCAGGATCAGGAAGCGGTCCTCGGCCATGCCCGCGAACAGGGCGTCGGCGACCTCGTCCGGTTCGATGGCGGTCGGCTGGAGCACCAGGTCGCCCGCGCTGCCGGTGGCGGCCAGCATGTCGGTGCGCACGCCCTGCGGGCAGATGGCGTGCACCTTGACGCCCCGGTGGCGGTAGGTGAGGGACAGCCACTCGGCGAAGGCCAGCGCGCCGTGCTTGGTGACGCTGTAGGACGGGGCGCCGATCATGGTGAGCAGTCCGGCGGCGGAGACGGTGGAGACGAACCGGCCGCCGCCGTTCTCCAGCCAGTCGGGCAGCAGTTCGTGGGCGGCGCGGACGTGGGCCATCACGTTGACGTCCCAGGACACCGCCCAGGAGCGTTCGTCCAGCGGGGCGCCGGGGGTGCCGTCCTCGAAGGCGACGCCCGCGTTGGCGCAGTACACGTCGATGGTGCCGCCGAGTGCCGCGCGGGCCTCGGCGACGATGCCGGAGGCGTCGCCGGGTACGGCGGTGGCGCCGATCTCCTCGGCCACTGCCTTGGCCTTGTCGGCGTCGAGGTCGTTGACGACGACACGGGCGCCCTCGGCGGCGAACCGGCGGGCGAGGGCGGCCCCGATCCCTCCGCCCGCTCCGGTGACGACGACTCCGGCGTCCTGCACGGCTTCCACCAGCGGCCTCCTTCGAGCTGTGGCTGTGCGCGGCGGTCCCACCGCCGCGGCGCCAGACTAACCAGTCGGTATGCCAGAGGGAAGGGGAATCCGTCGACGCCCCCGGTCCGGCGCGTTCCCTGGGGGCCCGCCAGGCGTTAGCGTCCCCGTGGTCATGACACCCGCCGCGCTCACGGAGGTCCTCGTATGACGCTGTCCAGACGGAGCATGCTCGCCACCACCGCCACGGCCGCCGTCGGGGCCGGGGTCCCGGCCCCCGCCTCGGACGCGGGTGCGGGGCACCGGGTGCGTACCGGGTTCGAGCGGCTGGCCGCCGACGGCTACGCCCAGCTGTCCGGCCGCAAGGTCGGCGTCGTCACCAACCCGACCGGGGTCACCCGCGACGTCCGGCACATCGTGGACGTGATGCACGCCGACGACCGGGTGCGGCTGACCGCCGTCTTCGGCCCCGAGCACGGCTTCCGGGGCACCGCCCAGGCGGGCGGCTCGGAGGGGCGGTACGACGATCCGGCGACCGGGCTGCCGGTGTACGACACGTATCTGAAGAGCGGCCAGGCGCTCGCCGACGTGTTCACCGCCTCCGGGGTGGACACGGTCGTCTTCGACATCCAGGACGCGGGCGCCCGCTTCTACACGTACATCTGGACGCTGTACGACTGCATGGAGGCGGCGGCGCTCGCGGGGAAGCGGTTCGTGGTGCTGGACCGGCCGAACCCGGTGACCGGACGCGCGGCCCTGGGGCCGGTGCTGCACCAGGAGTTCGCCACGTTCGTCGGCCGGCGGCCGATCGCGCAGGCGCACGGGATGACGGTGGCGGAGCTGGCCCGGCTGTTCAACGGGGAGTTCCTGGACCAGCCGGTGCCGCTGGAGACGGTGACGGTGACCGGCTGGCGGCGCGGGATGTTCTTCGGCGACTGCGGGCTGCCCTGGGTGCCGCCGAGCCCGAACATGCCGACCCCGGACACGGCCCTGGTGTACTCCGGGACCTGTCTGTTCGAGGGCACCAACCTCTCCGAGGGCCGGGGCAGCACCCGCCCCTTCGAACTCCTCGGCGCGGAGGGCATCGACGGGCGCTGGGCGGCGGAGGCGAACAAGGCGGGGCTGCCGGGGGTGCGGTTCCGGGAGGCGTACTTCGCGCCGACGTTCTCCAAGTTCCAGGGGAAGACGGTCGGCGGGGTCCAGCTCCATGTGCACGATCCGGCGGCCTTCGACCCGGTGCTGACCGGGGTGGCGCTGCTGGTGACGGCGCGGCGGGTGTGGGACGGCTTCGCGTGGCGGCCGGACAACTGGATCGACAAGCTGACCGGTTCGGAGCAGGTGCGCACGATGATCGACGCCGGGGCCGGGGCGGACGAGGTCGCGGCGGCCTGGCACGGGGAGTTGACGGCGTTCCGCCGGGTGCGGGCGAAGTACCTGATGTACCGCTGAGCGCGGCGGCCCCCGTACGGGAGCCGCCGCTCACCGGCCGTCAGCGGTGCGAGGTGTACTCCACGACCTGCTGGTAGGTCGGCCGGTTCTGCCAGCTGATGTTGCCGTGCTTGATGCCGCCGAGGGTGCGCTGCTGGATCGAGTCGGCGCACCACTGGTCCCCGGCCGAGCACAGGTCGTCGCCCGGATAGACCTGCGCGGCGGTGAGCCCGGCGGCCTGCTTCAGCGTGCCGAGCAGGGCGTCCCGGCAGGCGGAGAGGCTGCCGTCGCCGCAGTACTTCCGGGAGAGCCCGCCCTGTACGGGCTCACCGAGCACCGCCCGTATGTCCTTGTCGACATAGCTCCACCAGCCGTACTGGAAGGAGCTTCCGGCGTGTGAACCGGTCGGGCCGTGTCCGGCGGACGGTGCCTCGTCCACGGGCAGGTTGGCGGTGAAGGCGCCGTACAGGTCGCTGCCCAGGCCGGGTTCGAACTCGGCCTTCACCAGCAGCGGCCACCAGGCGTCCAGGATGCGGATCGCGTCGGCGTCGGCGTACTTCTTCGACCCCGCCGACGTCTCGGTGCGCTTGGCACCCGCGCCCAGCCACGTCTGGAGCTTGGTCGCGGCCGCCGCTGCCGTCGGGTCGGTCACCGGCGCGGAGTTGACCACCTTGAGCAGCTTGGGCAGTACGTCCTCGGCGCGCAGGTCGGCCAGGGCGGCGTCCGCCATGGCCTGGACCAGCTTGGTCCGGGTCACCCCGCCCTGCGCGACCAGCTTGCTCACCCGGTCGTCGAGGAGATCGCCCCGGTGCACCGAGCCCTCGCCCCAGGGCGCGGCGGTGTACGCCTCGGCCTGCTTGTTGTTCCAGGAGATGTAGTAGTCCTGGTCGATGGAGTTCGGGTGGGCACTGGCCGGGGTGTAGTCGGCGGTGTTGGCGGCCGGGTCCCAGTTCCGCCACTCGTAGGCGGGCTGGGCCCATACCGGGAACTCGGCGTCGACACCGGTGGCGCGGACCGGGTTGTCGCCGCTGTTGTAGTACGCGGTGTGCGCGGAGTCGGCGTAGAACCAGTTGAAGGTGAAGTTGATGTGCTGGGCGGCCTTCTGGAAGTCCTCGGGGCCCTTCACATAGCCGGGGTCGTTGAGCAGCTGGAAGCCGATGATGGAGTCGGCCTCGTGCAGGTAGGAGGAGCGCAGGGTGGTGTAGGCGACCTTCTTCCCGCCGACGGTCGCCCGGTACTGCACGGGCCCGTACTTGGTCCGCCAGACGCGCATGGCGTAGGAACCGGCGGCGGTGCCGTCGGCCACGGTGGGCTTCCAGGCGTTCTTCCGCTCGACCTGCTCCATCGCGGTGCAGGTGCCCCGGTAGAGGTAGTGGTGGTCGTCCTGGCACAGCTCGACGGCGTAGGTGTCGATGATGTCCTGGCCGGAGGTGGTGGCGCTCCAGGAGTAGTCCTGGCCGCGGCCGAGCTCGACGTACATGCTCAGGCCCGCGAAGGAGGCGCCGCGGGCGCTGATGCCGGGGCCCTGGATCTCCTGGAGCATCAGGAGCTGTGGCGCGAAGTAGCCGGTCTGCGGGCCGAAGACGGCGACCGGGTGGCCGCTCGCGGTGTGCTTGCCGCTGACCACCAGGGCGTTGGACATGCCGCGCCGGGCAGAACTGAGGGTGTCCTTGGCGACGGCGGTGGAGGAGTTTTTGGCGCTCGCGGTGCCCGCGCTGCCGGTGCGGTCGTAGACCAGCGGCTCCTGGGTGACCGAGCCCGCGTCCGGCAGGGCCCGGCCCTGGGGGCTGTCGGGGCGGGTGGCGTAGGGGAAGCGCTGGCCGTCGTGGAGGGTGAGGACGGCCTCCGGGTCGTTCCGCTCGCGGAAGGACTCCCAGACGCGGGTGCCCTCCTCGACGCCGTACTTGGACTGGGCGGCGATCAGGGAGAGGGCGTTGTTGACCTCGCCGCCGCCGCCGGAGCCGAACAGGGTGCCGACGACCGAGGCGAGCGCCACCAGGTCGGTGACCTTGAAGTGGTCGATGGTGCCCGCGTTGGTGATGGAGTCCTTGTGGCCGGTGAGGACGTACTCACCGGGGAAGTAACGGCCGCTGTCGGAGGCGTCGATGTAGGCGTTGATGCCGTCGAGGTAGGCGGTGACGTCGGCGAGGGCCTGCTGTCCGCGCTCGCCGTTCCTGGCCACGGCGCCGTCGATCTGGGCCTGGAGGTCGGCCTCGGTGTAGGGGGCCTGGCGGTAGAACTCCTGCTCCAGGCCCTGGTTGGCGGGGGCGCCCCCGGCGAAGCCGGTCAACTGGCCCCGGCCCACGTGCCGGAACACGTCCATCAGCCAGAGCCGGTCCTGTCCGGCCGCGTATCCGGCGCCGAACTCGGTGCCGTAGCGGGTGGTGCCGGTGATGTGGGGCACGCCGGTCTTCTTGTCCCGGACGATCGTGACGTCGGTGCGCCCGGCGGGCTTCTCGGTGGAGGCGACCTGGCCGGCGGGGACGCCGAAGGAGGCGTCGTTGAAAAAGTTGTTGATCTTCGCGTCGGTCAGGCCGGGGTGGCCGGTGGCGAGATTCGCGTAGGGGCCGAGCTGGTCCTCGGCGTGTGCGGGCTGGGTGCCGAACGCCTGGTTGAGCAGGATCTGCGCCAGGGTGGCATTGCCGTTCTCACCCGGCGGAAGAATGTCCGAACACTGGCCGGAACAGTAGTCGTTCGTCGCGGTGGGAGCGCTGGTGGCGGCCGCCGCCTGACCGAGCGGTGAAAGACAACCCGCGATCAGGACGCATATCGAGGCCGTCTTCAGGAACCCGGAGAGTGTGCGAGGAGTTCTGAGTCTGTCGGACAACACGTTACGTGGGGTGCGCCGTGGCATGGCAGCTCCTCCCGACGGGGATGGGCCGGACGTTACCGCCGGTATCCCCGCTAACGAAGATGAACATGCGTCAAGTTCGGCGGCCACTCAGGCCGGTGCCCGGCGGTCAACACGGAGCGCGTTATGGGAGGGCATCGGAAATCGGATGGAGCCGGATCGGCCCGCGACACGTCTATCCGGCGACGTCGCGCGACAGCCGTACGGCGACGCCGAGGTGACCGAAGAGCGGACACAGGTGTGACGGAGGTGCAGGGCGATGGCCGGATTCCGAAGTCTGGCGAGACAGGTGCGCGATCCGCGATGCGATCTGGCGCTGCGGCGCTACTCACTGCGCAAGTGCCTGGAGCGGTTCGCTCCTTACGGGCACCGGGCGACCTGGGACCATCTGTGCGGGCGGGCCGGTTTCGGCCCGGAGGACCGCTCCCCCGACCCGGCGCGGCTCGTGGCCGCACTGGTGGAGCTGGAGCAGGCGCGCGCGGTGTGGCTCACCTATGAGGCCGATTTCGCGGAACGCCGGAAGAAGGAGAAGCACGACGGCCTGCGCAGGCCGGGCAGTGTCGACGACTGGCACCGGATGACCTGGGGCGGCTTCGGTGTCGCCTGGTGCGACGACCCGCGGCTGCACCCCCGTGAGCCGCTGGCCGACGTACTGCACCGGCTGATCAGCGCGTTGGAGCGCGACCCGGGGTCGGTGTGCCCGGTGTGCGACGGCGAGCGGCTGGTGTGGCGGTACGGCCTGGACCACGCGCCGTCCGCCGGGCCGGTGTGCGCGGACTGCGGCATCCTGGTGCCCCGGCCGGTGCTCACCGACGGCGCGCTGGCCTCGGCGCGGCGGGAGCGGCTGCTGATGTCGGCCTGACCGGGTGCGGCACCATGGTCCGGTGCAGGTCTGTCTGAACGGGAGCAGAGCGGCGGCGGACGGGGCTCAAGTCCCGTTGACGCCGGATGAGTTGGCGCGGTCGGCGGCGGAGGCGGTCGCCGCCGGGGCCACGGAGGCGCATGTGCATCCCCGGACGCCGTGCGGGCGGGAGTCCCTGTCCGCACGGGTCGTCGGGCCCGTGGTGGAGGCGCTGCGCGCGCGGGCCGGGGTGCCGGTCGGGGTGACCACCGGCGCCTGGGCCGAAGCTGATCCCGCCGAGCGGCTCGAGCGGGTGCGGTCCTGGTCGGTGCTGCCCGACTTCGCCTCGGTCAACTGGCATGAGGAGGGCGCCGAGGAGCTGGCCGGGCTGCTGCTGGCACGGGGTGTCGGCGTGGAGGCGGGCGTCTGGTCCGGCACGGGGGGCGCTGCGCGCTTCGCGGTCTCGCCGCTGGGGCCGCGTGTGCTGCGGGTGCTGGCGGAGGTGACGGACACCGACCCGGCGACCGCGGAGGCGTCCGCGCACGCCCTGCTGGCCGAGCTGGGCACGGCACACGGCCGTCCCGTCCTGCTGCACGGCGAGGACGGCGGCGCGTGGCCGGTGCTGCGGCTGGCCGGACGGCTGGGGCTGGCGACGCGCATCGGGCTGGAGGACACGCTGTTCCTCCCCGATGGTGAACGCGCACTGTCCAACGCCCGGTTGGTGGCGGCGGGGCTGGCGGAGCACGGGGGTCAGTGGGACCAGTAAGGGGCGTTCCAGCGGGCCCCTACGGCAGCGCGGCTGGCCTCGCCATTGAAGACCACATCGATCTCCGCGAGCGCGGCCGCGAGTTCAGGGCTGTGCACGCGCCCCCCGCTCCTCCCGCATCAGCCGGGACCCGGCCCCGCGCTCACCGAACACGTCGTCCGGGTTGGACAGGACGCAGGTGGCCAGGGAGAGGCAGCCGCAGCCGATGCAGTCGGTGAGGTGGTCGCGCAGCCGGTTGAGCTGGTTGATCCGGTCGTCCAGCTCCGAACGCCACGCCTCGGAGAGCTTGGCCCAGTCCGCGCGGGTCGGGGTGCGCTCCTCGGGCAGCTCCGCCAGGGCCTCGCGGATGGTGGCGAGCGGGATGCCGACCCGCTGGGCGGCGCGTACGAAGGCGACCCGGCGCAGGGTGTCGCGGGTGTAGCGGCGCTGGTTGCCGGAGGTGCGGCGGCTGCTGATCAGGCCCTTGGACTCGTAGAAGTGCAGGGCGGAGACGGCGGCGCCGCTGCGCGCGGACAACTGGCCTACGGTCAGCTCGTGGATCTTCTCGGGAAGCTGGGGCACCGTGCCGAGCCTACCGACCCGCCAGGACGGGCGAGCCGTTGACAGGCGCCGCACACCCCACCATGCTAAGCAGTTGCTTAGACTGACGACGCGAGAGGCCGGGATCATGGCAGAACCGAGGACCTTCCACTCCCCCGACGAGCTGAAGGCGGCCGTGGGCGAGCAGCTGGGCCACACCGACTGGCTGGAGGTCGACCAGAAGCGGATCGACCTGTTCGCGGAGGCCACCGGCGACCACCAGTGGATTCACGTGGACCCGGAGAAGGCGGCCGCGGGCCCCTTCGGCACCACGATCGCGCACGGCTACCTCACCCTCTCCCTGCTCCCCCTGTTCGGGCCGCAGCTCATCGCGGTCGAGGGCGTGAAGATGGGCGTCAACTACGGCACCAACAAGGTCCGCTTCCCCGCTCCGGTGCCGGTCGGCTCGCGACTGCGCTCCACCGCGGTGATCACGAACGTGGAGGACGTGCCGGGCGGGGTCCAGGTGTCGGTCGCCTTCACGGTGGAGCGCGAGGACGGTGACAAGCCGGTGTGCGTGGCGGAGTCGGTGTCCCGCTACTACTTCTGACGGCACGCGGGCGTCGGGGTCAGTGGGCCCCGACCATCCGCAGGACGAGGCCCGCGTACAGCTCGCCGACCTGTTCGGGGGTGCGCGGGCCGTCCACGTTGAACCAGCGGGCCACGTCGATGCAGAGCGACAGGATGGCGAGGGTGGTGCCCTGGACGTCGGGCACGTCGAACTCGCCCGCGGCCACGCCGTCCTCGATGATCCCGCGCACCTCGGCGTCCACCTGGCGGCGCAGCGCGACGATCTCGGCGCGGGCGACCGGGCCGAGCGCGTCCAGCTCGTACTGCACGACGCGTGCGGTGGTGCGGCGCCCCGCGTGCCAGCGGACGAAGGAGCTGACACCGTCCGCGAGCCGCTCGGCGGCCGTGCCCTCGCCGCGCGCGGCGGTGCGCAGGATGTCGAGCGCCTTGTCGTGACCGATACGGCTGATCCGGTGGAGCAGCTCTTCCTTGGTCTTGTAGTGGATGTAGAGCGCGGCCGGGCTCATCCCGGCGCGGCCCGCGATGTCGCGGGTGGTGGTGGCGTGGTAGCCGCGCTCGGCGAAGGCTTCCACGGCGGCGACGAGCAGTCGCCGGGCCGCGTCCGGGGTGACCTCGGCCCACGCGTCGGCCTCGCCGCCGACCGTCTCCTCCGCCGTACTCATCGCTCGCCCCTCTTCGGCTGACAGGAGCACCACCATACCGCCGAAGGTGAGCGCTCGCTTAGTGAGACTGCTGCCGGGGGTCGGGGGTCTTGCGGTAGGGGTCGTGGGCGGTGAGGAGTTCCTCCATGCGGGCCTGGTCGACTCTGCTGACGATCTCCCCGGCCTCCTGTCTGTCCCGGATCACCTTGGCGAGGGTGAAGGCGGAGGTGACGAGGTAGAGGACGGCGATGGCGAGGAAGCCGCGCACCCAGGCGTTGGCGTCCAGCCGGTAGATGCCGATCGCGGTGGCCGTCATGGCGACGGCGAAGGAGGCGACGGCCTGACCGTAGAAGGCGGCCGTGCTCTGCTGCTTGACGGGTGTGTCGCTCATGACACGAGTCTCGGCGGACGCGGCGCGGGCCACATCCGCCGAGGTACTCAGTACCCGTACTCAGAAAGCGGAGACACCCGTGAGCGCGCGGCCGATCAGCAGCTTCTGGATCTGGCTGGTGCCCTCGTACAGGGTCATCACGCGGGCGTCGCGCAGCAGCTTGCCCACCGGGTACTCGTCGATGTAGCCGTAACCCCCGAACACCTGGAGGGCGTTGGAGGCGGCGCGCACGGCGGCCTCGGAGGCGAACAGCTTGGCCTTGGAGGACTCGGTGGCGAACGGCTCGCCCCGGTCGATCAGGTCGGCGACCCGCCAGGTCAGCAGCCGGGCGGCGTCCACGTCCACCGCGATGTCACTGATCAGCTCCTGCACCAGCTGGTGCTTCGCGATGGAGGTGCCGAACTGCTCGCGCTCACCGGCGTATCGCACGGCCGCGTTCAGGGCGGCCTGGGCTATGCCGACGCAGCCCGCGGCGACCGACATCCGGCCCTTGGCGAGCGCGGACATGGCGACGGAGAAGCCCTTGCCCTCGGCGCCGATCATCGCGGAGGCGGGCACCCGCACGTCCTCCAGCACCAGTTCGGCGGTGGCCTGGCCGCGCAGGCCGAGCTTGCCGTGGATGGTGCGGCGGGTGAGGCCGGGCGTGTCGGTGGGGACGAGGAAGGCGGAGACGCCCTTGTGGCCGGGGGCGTCGGTGGAGCGGGCGAAGAGCAGGACGACATCGGCCCAGGTGCCGTTGGTGATGAACATCTTGGTGCCGCTCAGCACGTAGTCCTCGCCGTCACGCAGGGCCTTGGTGGTGAGGTTGCCCGCGTCGGAGCCGGTGCCGGGCTCGGTGAGGCCGAAGCAGCCGATCAGCTCGCCGGAGGTCAGCCCGGGCAGCCACCGCCGCTTCTGCTCATCGTCGCCCCAGGCCGCGATGGACTTGGCGACCAGGCCGAGGGAGACGGAGACGATCCCGCGCACCGAGGAGTCGCCGCGCCCCAGTTCCTCGGTGACCAGGCAGTACGCGAGATGGTCGCCGCCGGAGCCGCCGTACTCCTCGTCGATGGTCAGCCCCAGGAAGCCGACCTCGCCGAGCTTCTTGACGATGCCCCGGTCGACCTCCTCGGCGCGGTCCCAGGCGGTGACATGGGGGGCGATCTCGCGCTCCACGAAGTCACGGGCCAGCTGCCGTACGGCCGCCTGTTCCTCGCTCAGGCCCAGGTTCACCACGCGATCACCCCACACGGCCTCGACGGGAACCCGTAAGGCCCTTGAAAGACGTACATTTAAATTAGCAGTGCTAGTTTCTGCTCGCAGCCCTACTATGTGCGCCATGGCCCGACCGCGCAAGCCCCTGCTCAGCACCGACCGGATCGTGCGGACGGCACAAGCCCTCGTGGACGCGGAGGGCCTCCAGGCCGTCTCCACGCGGCGGCTCGCCGCCGAACTCGGGGTCAGCGGGCCCTCCCTCTACAACCACTTCCGCACCAAGGACGAGATCCTGGAGGCGGTCGCGGACGCGGTGAGCGCGCAGGTCGACCTGTCGATGTTCGAGGACGGCCGGGACTGGCGGACCGCGCTGCACGACTGGGCCGTCTCCTACCGGTCCGCGCTGCGCGACCACCCCAACATCGTCCCGGTGCTCGCACGCGGCCCCGGCCGCCGCCCGGCCGGGCTGCGGCTGGCCGACGCGGTGTACGGGGGGATGGTCGACGCGGGCTGGTCCCCGGCGCAGGCGACCTCGATCGGCGCGCTGATGCGGTACTTCATCATGGGCTCCGCGCTCAGCTCCTTCGCGGGCGGTTTCGTCGACGACGCGAGCGCCTACGACCCCGCCGACTACCCCCACCTCGGGCAGGCCCACCTCCTCGCCGAGCAGCAGGAGAAGATCGACGAGCGGGCCTTCGAGGTGGGGCTCGCGGCGCTGCTGGCCGGGCTGGAGGCGCAGTACGGGCAGCCGGAGCCGGGAGCCCGCGCATAATTCGGCGGGCGCCGAAGTGTCCGTGCCGCATGCTGGGCACATGACCGCCAGCGAACCGTGCGCCGCCGCTCTCGCCTCGCTCGCCGCGCTGCTCGCCGACGAGACGCGGGCCGGGTGTCTGCTGGCCCTGCTGGACGGGCGCGCGTGGACCGCCGGGGAACTCGCCCGGCACGTCCAGGTCGCGCCCTCGACACTCACTGAGCACCTGAACCGGCTGGTCGCGGGCGGTCTGCTCGTGACGGAACGCCAGGGGCGGCACCGCTACGTCCGGCTGGCCGACCCGCGCGCCGCGCAGCTCGTCGAGGATCTGGCGGCGCACCTGCCGCAGGACGTGGTCGTCCACGTCCCGCACACGCTGCGGGAGGTCCGCACCCAGTCCGCGCTGGCCCGCGGGCGCACCTGCTACGACCATCTCGCCGGGCGGCTGGGGATGGCGGTCACCGACGCGCTGACCGCGCGCGGGCTGCTGCGCCAGGACACCGGGTTCGCGCTGACCGACGAGGGGCTCGCCTGGTTCGGCGACGCGGGCATCGCCGTCGACCGCTCCACCCGGCGCCCGCTGGCCCGCTCCTGCCTGGACTGGACGGAGCGGCGCCCGCATCTCGGGGGCGCGGCGGGCGCGGCGCTGTGTCGGCACGCGCTGGACACCGGGTGGTGCGCCCGCGTGGGCTCGGGGCGCGCGGTGCGGGTGACGGCCGCCGGGGAGCGTGCGCTGGCGGAGCTGCTGGGTATCGACGGGCGGGCGCTGGTCTGAGAGCCGTGCCCGCCCTTTCATCGAATCGATCGAGGAGTCCGATGGACCTCAGTCCGCGTCATCGTCTGCTGCCCGCGGCCGCCGCCGTGGTCACCGTGCTGTTGTGGGCGTCCGCCTTCGTGGTGATCCGTACCGCCGGGGAAGCCTATTCGCCGGGCGCGCTGGCGCTCGGGCGGCTGCTGGCGGGCGGCCTCACCCTGGCCGCGCTGTGCGCGATACGGCGCGAGGGCCTGCCGCCGCGCGGGGCCTGGCCGGGCATCCTGGTGTCCGGGGTGCTGTGGTTCGGCTTCTACATGGTCGCCCTGAACTGGGGCGAGCAGCGGGTGGACGCGGGCACGGCGGCCCTGGTGGTGAACGTCGGCCCGCTGCTGATCGCCCTGTTCGCCGCCCGCTTCCTCGGGGACCCGATGCCGCCCCGGCTGCTGGCGGGCATGGCGGTGTCGTTCACGGGCGCGGTGATCGTGGGTCTGTCGATGTCGGCCGGGGGCGGCGGTTCCTCAGTGCTCGGGGTGGTGGCGTGCCTGCTCGCGGCGGTCGCGTACGCGGCCGGGGTGGTCGCGCAGAAGCCCGCGGTGGCCCGCGCGAGCGCCCTCCAGGTGACGACGTTCGGCTGCCTGATCGGCGCGGTGGCCTGCCTGCCGTTCGCCGGACAGCTGATCTCGGAGGCGTCCCGCGCCCCGCTGTCGGCCACCCTCGGCATGGTGTACCTCGGCGTGTTCCCGACCGCGCTGGCCTTCACCGCCTGGGCGTACGCCCTCGCCCGCACCAGCGCCTCCAAGCTGGGCGCGACGACGTACGCCGTCCCGGCCCTGGTGGTGCTGATGTCCTGGCTGGTGCTGGGCGAGGTGCCGGGGCCGGTCATGCTCGGCGGTGGTGTGCTGTGCCTGGCGGGCGTGGCGGTGGCCCGCTCGCGGGGGCGTACGGCGCCTGCCCAGGTGGCGGACGCCGCGCCGAGCCCCGACCGGGTGCGCTGAGCTTCTAGAACACCACCAGCGCCCGGCCGCCCCGACCGGCGAGCATGTCGTCGAAGGCGGCCGGGATGTCCTTCAGGGTGATGTGCTCGGTGACCAGCGCCGAGAGGTCGAGCCGGCCCTCCCGGACGTGCCCGGCGATGACCGGGAGGTCGCGGGCGGGGTCGGAGTTGCCGTAGACGCAGCCGGAGAGGGTGCGGCCCCAGTGGAAGATCTCCAGGGCGTTGAAGGTGACCTGCTCGTCCTTGCCGCCGATGCCGACGACCGTGGTGCGCCCGCCCCGGCGGGTGGACTCCCAGGCGGCGCGGATGCTCTGCGCCCGGCCCGCGCACTCCACGGCGACGTCGACGCCCTGCTTGCCGGTGAGGGCGCGGACGGCGCGCGGGGTCTGCTCGTCGGCGAGGACGAAGTCGGTGGCGCCGCAGGCACGGGCCAGCTCCTCCTTCCCCGGCGAGACATCCACTGCGATGACTCGCGCCGCGCCCGCGATCCGGGCCGCCTGGAGGGTGGCGAGGCCGACCCCGCCGACCCCGAACACGGCGACCGTCTCGCCGGGCTGGACCCGTGCCGAGTGGTGGACGGCGCCGTACCCGGTGAGGACGGCGCAGCCGAGCAGGGCCGCGTCGATGAGCGGCACCCCCTCGGGCAGCGGCAGCGCGCAGGCGGCCGGTACGACGGTCTCCTCGGCGAACGCGCCGACGTTGAGGCCGGGATGGAGTTCGGTGCCGTCGGCGGTACGGGCGTGGACGCGGGCGGCGCCGTCCAGCGCGTGCCCGCACAGCCAGACCTCGCCCCGCGCACAGGCCGGGCAACCGCCACACGCGGGCGCCCAGTTGAGGACGACGGGCGTACCGGGTACGAGCCCGGCGACCCCCTCGCCCACGGCGGTCACGGTGCCCGCGCCCTCGTGGCCGAGGACGGCCGGGACCGGCACCCGCATGGTGCCGTTGGACAGGGACAGGTCGGAGTGGCAGACCCCGGCGGCGGCCAGGCGCACCCGCACCTGGCCGGGCCCCGGCTCGGGCAGTTCGATGCCGGTGATCTCCAGCGGGGCCCCGACGGCGGGCAGGACGGCGGCTCGTACGGTCATGGCGCGCGGTCTCCTCGAAAGCTGGGGCGACGTGGTCCGAAGGTACCCGGCGGGCCGGGGCGCGCCGGGCGGGGACCGCGCACCAAACTAGCGGCGTTAGTTTTCCGGCGCCAGGGCTGCCGGGACGCTCGCGAGGCTGAGCCGTACCGGGATTCCGTTGAGGACGGCGTTGCCGGACAGGGGATCGAGGAGGGTGCCGTCGAGGAGCTGGTTGACGTTGACGCCGGGTTCGCGTCCGGCGTGGGTCTGCCGGGTGCCGGGGCGGTCGTGGCCCCAGCCGTGCGGGAGGCTCACCACGCCGGGGCGGATGGCGCCGGTGACCTCGGCGGGCGCGGTCACCTCTCCCCCGGCGCCCTTGATCCGTACCGGTGCGCCGTCGAGCACGCCGAGGCGTTCGGCGTCCTCGGGGTGGAGGTGCAGGGTGCAGCGGTTGGTGCCGCCGGTGAGGGCGGGGACGTTGTGCAGCCAGCTGTTGTTGGAGCGCAGATGGCGGCGGCCGACGAGGACGAGCCCGGTGGGCCGCTCGCGCAGGGCCGCTCGCAGCCGGGGCAGGTCGGCGGCGATGGGGGCGGGCAGCAGCTCGACCTTGCCGCTGGGCGTCTTCAGCGGCTGGGGCAGGCGGGGGCGGAGCGGGCCGAGGTCGATGCCGTGCGGGTGGTCGAGCAGCCGGGCGAGGGTGAGGCCGTCGGGGCGGGCGCCGAAGCCGTCGCCGTAGGGGCCGAGGCGCAGCATCAGGTCGAGGCGGCGCTCGGGGCCGTCGGTGCCGGTGAGCTGTGCGGCCAGCTCGTGCGGGTCCCGGCCGTGGACCGGGGAGTGGGGGTCCTTGACGGCGTTGCCGAGGGTCTGGTCGATCACCATGGCGTCCACGGTGGACGGGTCGGCGCCGTGCGTGCCGCTCGCGGCGAGGATCAGCCGGGCGAGTATCTCGGTCTCGGCCATCCGGCCGGGCTCCAGCGGCACGGCGGGCCTGCTGTAGCGGACCTGGTTGCGCACGGCCAGGGTGTTGAACGCGAAGTCGTGGTGCGGGCTCTGCGCGGGCGGCGGCGGGGGCAGCACGACATGGGCGTGGCGGGAGGTCTCGTTGAGGTAGGGGTCGACGCTGACCATGAAGTCCAGGGAGTCCAGGGCCTTGTCGAGCCGGTTCCCGTCGGGGGCGGAGAGCACCGGGTTGGCGGCGATCACGATCAGCGCGCGTACGGGTTCGCCCTCGGGGGTGGGGGTGTCGATCTCCTCGGCCAGCGCGGAGAGCGGCAACTCTCCCTTCGCCTCCGGGTGTCGCCGTACGCGGGAGTGCCAGCGGCCCAGGGTGAAGCCCCGGCCGGGGCCCGCCGGGCGGGGGGTGCGGTCGGTGGCGGCCTGGGGGAAGAGGGCGCCGCCGGGGCGGTCCAGGTTGCCGGTGAGGGTGTTGAGGACGTCGACCAGCCAGCTCGCCAGGGTGCCGTGCGGGACGGTGCAGCTGCCGATGCGGGCGTAGACGGCGGCGGTGGGGGCGGCGGCGAGTTCGCGGGCGAGGGTGCGGATGGTGTCCGGGTCGACGTCACAGGCTCCGGCGACGGACTCGGGGGTGAAGTCCTTGATCGCTGCGCGCAGTTCGGGCAGCCCGTCGACGTGCGGCGCGAGGTCCCCGAGGTCGACGAGCCCCTCCTCGAACAGCACGGTGGCCATCGCGGCGAGCAGCAGGGCGTCGGCGCCGGGCCGGATGGCGAGGTGCCGGTCGGCGAGCTTGGCGGTGCGGGTGCGGCGGGGGTCCACGACGGTGAGGCGTCCGCCGCGTGCCTTGAGCGCCTTCAGCTTGCCGGGGAAGTCGGGCGCGGTGCACAGACTCCCGTTGGACTCCAGGGGGTTGGCGCCGATCAGCAGGAGGTGGTCGGTGTGGTCGAGGTCGGGCACCGGGATGGCGTTGGCGTCCCCGAAGAGCAGGCCGCTGGAGACGTGCTTGGGCATCTGGTCGACGGTGGAGGCGGTGAACAGGGAGCGGGTGCGGACCGCGCCGAGCAGGACCATCGGGTAGAGGCCACCGGCCACGGTGTGCACGTTGGGGTTGCCGAGGACCACCCCGAGGGCGTCGGCGCCGTACCGCTCCACCACCGGACGCAGGCCGCGCGCGACCGCGTCGAACGCCTCCTCCCAACTGGCCTCGCGCAGCTCGCCGTTCTCCCGCACCAGCGGGGTGCGCAGCCGGTCGGGGTCGGCGTCCAGCGCGCCGAAGGAGGCGCCCTTGGGGCAGATGAACCCCTTGCTGAACACGTCGTCGCGGTCACCACGGGCGGCGGTGACACGGGCGCCCTCGATGGTGAGGGTCAGCCCGCAGGTGGCCTCGCACAGGGGGCAGATACGCAGGGCGGTGCGGGGCACGGGTCCTCCCGGAGGGTCGGCGGCACTGCCGGACGGGCTCGTAGGGACTCAGCCCTACCAGCCCCGGTGAGCATACCGACCGGTAGGCATGGTGGGGAGCCCCTGCGGTGGGTTCAGTCCAGTACGCGGCCCAGGTAGGCCCGCAGGAGTTCCCGCGTCTCGTGGATGATCGCCGGGTCGCCGTCCGGGTCGGTGCGGAAGGCGAGCTGGATGAGGGTGTCGGCGCTCTCCACGGCCACCAGGAGGACGCGGCGCAGATCGTCGTCGGGGGTGCGGCCGAGATAGGCGGCGAGGAGGTCGGCGAGCCGGTCGGCGACACGGGTGTTGGGCGCGGCACTCCGGGTACCGACCGGTATCTGGTTGCCGAAGTCCACGAGGGCGAAGCCGGGCGCGGTGCGCTTCATGCCCAGGTACTCGTCCAGGACGACGTCCATCGCGGCCCGCCAGTCGTCGGGCGGCGCCTCCGTCAGCCGTGCGGTGACGTGCTCGGCGTAGTGGCGCAGGTTGCGCTGGGCGAGGGCGTCGGCCATCTCGCGCTTGTTGCCGAAGAAGCGGTACACCGAGCCGATGGGCACGTCGGCGCGTTCGGCGACCGCGCGGGTGGTCAGGGCGTCGTAGCCGACCTCGTCCAGAAGGGCGGCACAGGCGTCGAGGATTCTGGTCAGCCGTTCGGCGCTGCGCCGCTGAACGGGGGCGCGGCGGAGCGATGTCACATGGGGCACGGCCACATGATGCCTCGCCCTATGAGGCCGGTGAAGGGCGGGGAGCCGTCACACACCCCCGGACGGCTGGTTCCGGCGCTCCGGCCGGGTGAAGGGCGTGTTCACCCCTTGCGCAGACCCCCCGGCATTCCTACGGTGCTGCATAGGAATCAGGACGCAAGGGAGCGATCATGACCGATGGGGGTACCTCCCGCGCGAGCGGGTTCGAGCGTGGGGGAGCGCGGAAGACCGCCGAGGGGCTGGCGTACCTGACCGGCTTCGGCAACGAACACGCCTCGGAGGCGGTGCCCGGCGCCCTGCCCGAGGGCCGCAACTCACCGCAGCGCGCGCCGCTCGGCCTGTACGCGGAGCAGCTCAGCGGCACGGCGTTCACCGAGCCCCGCGCGCACAACCGCCGCTCCTGGCTGTACCGCGTCCGGCCCTCGGCCGCGCACCCCGCCTTCACCCGCACCGCCAACGGTGCGATCCGTACGGCCCCCTTCACCGAGACCGTGCCCGACCCGAACCGGCTGCGCTGGAGCCCGCTGCCCGAGCCGCTGCCGGGCACCGACTTCCTGGCGGGCCTGTGGACGCTGGGCGGCAACGGCGACGCGACCCAGCGCAGCGGTATGGCCGTGCACCTCTATCACGCCAACTCGTCGATGGAGCGCGTCTTCTCGGACGCCGACGGGGAGCTGCTGATCGTCCCCGAGCGGGGCGGGCTGCTGCTGCACACCGAGTTCGGGCGGCTCCATGTGGAGCCCGCACATGTGGCGCTCATCCCCCGTGGGGTCCGCTTCCGGGTGGAGCTGCTGGATGATGTGGCGCGGGGCTATGTGTGTGAGAACTATGGGGCGCCGTTCCGCCTCCCCGACCTGGGCCCCATCGGCGCCAACGGCCTGGCCAACCCCCGTGACTTCCGGGCACCGGTCGCCGCGTACGAGGACACCGAGGGGCCGGTGGAGGTGGTCAACAAGTTCTGCGGCAACCTCTGGACGGCGACCTACGACCACTCCCCGCTCGATGTGGTCGCCTGGCACGGCAACTATGTGCCGTACACCTATGACCTGCGCCGGTTCAATGTGATCGGCACCATCTCCTACGACCACCCGGACCCGTCCATCTTCACCGTCCTGACCTCCCCCTCGGACACCCCGGGTCTGGCGGGCGCCGACTTCGTGGTGTTCGCGCCGCGCTGGCTGGTCGGAGAGGACACCTTCCGGCCGCCGTACTTCCACCGGAACGTGATGAGCGAGTACATGGGCCTGATCGAGGGCGCCTACGACGCGAAGGCGGAAGGGTTCGTGCCGGGTGGCGGTTCGCTGCACAACATGATGTCGGCGCACGGCCCGGACCGGGAGACCTTCGACCGGGCGAGCGCGGCCGAGCTGCGCCCGCAGCGGATCGACGACGGGCTGGCCTTCATGTTCGAGACCCGCTGGCCGATCGTCCTCACCCCGGACGCGGCCCGCGCGGACCACCTCCAGCGGAACTACGACGACGTGTGGCGCGGCCTCGAGCCGCACTTCCGCACCACGTGACCACTCCGAGTGACAGCTCTGAGTGACAGCTCTGAGTGACAGCTCTGAGTGACATGTCGAGTGGCAACCGCCATGTGTGGCAGCTCCGTTGCGCCGACCGATCCAGACAGGTACGGATAGCCGCGTGACCTCTTTCGCCCCGGACTCGATCGTCCTGAACCGCAAGCTGCCGCTCTGGTACCAGGTGTCGCAGTCGCTGCGGGCCTCCATCCTGGGCCGCTCGCCCGAGGACCCGCTGCGGCTGCCCACCGAGGAGCGGCTGGCGGGGCACTACGGGGTGAGCGTGCTGACGATGCGGCAGGCGCTGAAGGAGCTGGAGGACGAGGGGCTGATCAGCAGGCACCGGCGGCGCGGCACCTTCATCGAGCCGGGGGTGCGGCGCGGGACGCCGGTCCGGCTGCTGGGCTCGGTGGACGCGATCGTGGCCCAGCAGTCCGGGATGACGGCCGAACTGCTGGAGGAGGCGCGGGTGGCGGTGCCGCCCATGTGGGCGGACCACTTCCCGGACCTCGCCGAGGTGGCGGTCTACCACCGGCTGCGCGGGGACGCGAAGACGGGCGAGCCGACCAACCACGCCGTCAACCATGTGCGCCCGGAGCTGGCCGACCGGATCGACCCGGCCGATCTGGCCCGCTGGCCGATGACGAAGGTGCTGCGGGACATGGTGGGCGCCGACATCAGCCGGATCACCGACACCGTGGAGGCCCGGCTCGCCGACCCGGAGACCGCCCGGCTGCTGGAGGTGCCGCTGCTGAGCCCGATCCTGCACTACACGGGCGTCACCTACGACTCCACGGGCCGGGTGCTGGACGTGGCCGTCATCCACTACCGGGGCGACCGCTTCTCCTTCACCGTCACCCTGGAGGCGACCTGAGCGCCCCCGCCGTTCCCCTACCCCGGCCGGGCCGAGGCCGTAGCATTCCGGGCGTGACGTACGAGGACGCGCCGCCGCTGGCGGACCTCATGCCGTGGTCCGTCGCACCGCTGCGGCCGGGCCGCGCCTGGCCGACGGCACCCGACCCGGCGTCCCTGAAGGCCCGCTGGGCGGCCCTGCTGGCGGCCGAGGGGGCGGAGCGGGAGGCCCTGTTCGAGCCGACGCGGTCGCGTACCCCGAGGTCCGCGGTGGCCCAGCTGCCCGGCCGACGGACCGGTACGGAACGGCTGGCGCGGGCCTCGGGGCCGTGCCCGGAGCCGGTGCGGGTGCTCGCGGCGCCGTTCGACGAGCGGTGGCTGATCCCGGACCACCGGCTGATCGACACCGCCCGCCCGGAGCTGTGGCGGGTGGCGGACGAACGGCAGGTGTTCGTGGTGGAGTCGGGCACCGGGGTACTGGCGACCTCGCTGCTGCCGACCCTCGCGGCGGGCCGCGTCCGCCCGCTGTACCGGCGGCCCGGCGGTGCCGAACCCAACCTGGCACCGGGCCTGTTGGACGAGCTGGCCGCGCGGCTCGGCTTCCGTCCCACCGCGGCGGACGTACTGGCGTGGATGCTGGCCGCCGTCCGCGAGGACCTGACCGTCCCCCTCACCGGGGACCCCGAGGTGTGGGCGCGGGGTGTGGAGTCGGGCCGCCGCGCGCTGTGGCTGATGCGCCGGGACGGGGAGCGCCCCAAGCTGCCCGGCGGCCGCCGCCCGTACGTGCGTGCGCCGCTCCCCCCGAACCCGCGCGTCCTGCGCTACGACCCGGACGACGAGAGCCTGTACCTGGACGAGGGCCGTGTCTCCCCGGTCCCGCGCGCGGCCTGGGAGCACGAGGTGGCCGGGGTCCGCACCCTGGAAGCCTGGTTCACGGCCCGCACGACCCCCGGCGCCCCCGGCACCCTGGCCGCGATCGGCCCCCGGACCTGGCCCCAGAGCTGGACCTCGGAACTGCTGGAACTGATCACGGTACTGACCCTTCTGGCGGAGACACGAGCCGACTTGGACCCGATCCCGGACCCGATCACCGCAACCGCCCTCCGCACGGCCGGAGTTCTCCCGCCCGCACCCCCTACCCGCCGCCCCGCCTCGGTCCTGGACCACCAGGAGGAGGGTCCGGAGGGTCAGTTCGCCCTGCTCTAGCGAGGTCACCGCTCGCCGGGAGATCATCGCGGGCATGGATCTGCTGCCGCCGCCCCTGGAGGGCGTCACCGTCGTCGCCGTCGAACAGGCCGTGTCCGCGCCCTTCGCCACCCGGCAACTCGCCGACCTGGGCGCCCGGGTGATCAAGGTGGAGCGGGTCGACGGCGGTGACTTCGCCCGCGGCTACGACACCGCCGCCGCGGGCCTCGCCTCGCACTTCGTGTGGTGCAACCGGGGCAAGGAGTCCATCGCGCTGGACCTGAAGGACCCGCGCGGCCTGGACGTCGTACGGCGGCTGATCGCGGACGCGGACGTGTTCGTGCAGAACCTCGCGCACGGCGCGGCGGCCCGGCTGGGCCTGGACGCGGCCACCCTGTGCGCGGCGGACCCGAGGCTGATCGCCGTGGACATCTCGGGGTACGGCGGCTCGGGGCCGTACGCGGACAAGCGGGCGTACGACATGCTCGTGCAGTGCGAGGCGGGGCTGGTGTCGGTCACGGGAACACCCGAACGCCCGGTGAAGGCGGGCATCCCGGCGGCGGACATCGCGGCGGCCATGTACGCCTTCTCCGGGGTGCTGGCCGCGCTGGTGCGGCGCGGCACCACCGGGCGGGGCGGCCCGGTGGAGGTGTCGATGCTGGAGGCGCTCGCGGAGTGGATGGGGCATCCGCTGCACCACACGATGCACGGGGGCGAACCCCCGTCGCGCACCGGCCTGGCGCACGCCGTGATCGTGCCCTACGACGCCTACGCCACGGCCGAAGGCGGCCGGGTGCTGCTCTCGGTGCAGAACGACCGGGAATGGCGGAGGCTGGCCGAACAGGTACTGGACAAGCCGGAGTTGGCGCACGACCCGCTGTACGCGACGAACGCGGCGCGGGTCGCCGGGCGGGAGCGTACCGACGCCCTGGTCGCGGGGGCGCTGGGCGCGCTGACGGCGGACGAGGCGCTGGCGCGGCTGGAGGCGGCGGGGATCGCCTGTGCCCGGATCAGGGACCTGGCCGAGCTGGCGGAACATCCGCAGTTGGCCGCGCGGGAGCGGTGGCGGCGGGTGGGTTCGCCGGTGGGGCCGCTGCGCGCGCTGTTGCCGCCCATCACTCTCCCGGGCGGGGAGGAGTCGCGGCTGGGGGACGTACCGGCGCTCGGCCGGCACACCGACGCGCTGCTCCGTGCCGTGGGGATGACGGACGACGAGATCGCGGCGTTGCGCCGGGACGGTGTGGCGGCCTGAGCGCGGAACTGCGGGGCGGGGCGCCGGTTCAGTCGGGGCCGAGCCGGAACCGGGCGGGACTCGAGGGAGTCCGCTCGGTTCGGCTCAGTGGCTGCCGAAGAGCGACCGGCGCAGTCGGCGCAGGGGTGCGAAGAGAGAGACCCGGCTGACGCGGACGCGCCGGTCGCTGCGCTGACGCACGGTGTCCCGCGCGGTCAGTTCACGCATCAGCGACGTCGCCTCGACCGTCTCCCGCTGCGGTATGGCGGGTCCGCCGAGCACCGCGAGGTGCCGGTCCAGACGCCTGCTGGTCGCGCCGCTTCCGCAGGTGATCGCAGGAACCCTGGCCCTGCTGCGCATTGCTATCTGCTCCATGTCACTCCCCACCCGTACGAATCCACCCGGCCCACGGGCAGAGTAACCCTATCGTCCCGGTAGGGCATGCGTGTATCTCGGCCACGGGATTCACCTTCCCCACAAGGCGGTTGATCATCCCTATGTGACTACTCTCCGAATCCGACTGATTTCAGGGTGAGTTGGACAACGGGCTGGCCAGTGGGGTGCGTCGAGCCGCCGTTCGGCTCGACCGTCACGGCGAGTGACGCCGAGGACTTGTCGAGGCCCTTGGCGACCAAGGGCGTGTCGCCTGTGAGAACCCCGAGGGAGCGGGGTTGTGCACCGGGGCGGGTGAGCCAGAGCTGATGCACCCGGCCGCCCGAAGGGGTGCCGTATCCGCTCAGGGTGACGACGGCGCGGCCCTCCGACGGGGAGGCGATCACCGCGAGGGCGCGGCCGCGCGCGTCCGTTCCGCCGGTGGTCCGGGCGTCGGGGGCGGCGAGAACGTGGGCGATGTCACGTGCCCGCGCCTGCTCGGCGGCGAGCCGTTCCCCGGTGCGGTGCGCCTGGACCCCGAAGAGCGCGGCGACGACCAGGGCGGCCGCGGCGGTCACGGTGGCGAACGGCACGAACAGGGGGCGTCGTCCCGCGCGCCGGGCGCGGCCGGGTGGCGGCTGGACTCCCCAGACGTGCGGGGGCAGTTGGGCGGCCCGCTGCCGTCCGGCGGGGCGGGGCGGCGGGTCCTGCGGTGTGACGCGGGCGGCGGCCAGTACGCGTTCGCGCAGGGCGGCCGGGGCGGGGGCGGCGGTGGACCAGGCCAGCCGGGCGGCGTCCTCGGACAGTTCACGGACGTCGGCCGTGCAGCGGCCGCAGCCCGCGAGGTGCTTCTCGAAGCGGCGCCGCTCGCCGGGTTCGAGGGCGTCCAGCGCGTAGGGAGCGGCCAGCGAGTGCGGGTCCTCGCGGCGGGTCAGCCGGGTGAAGAGACTCACGCGGCACCTCCGAGGCAGCCACGCAGCCGGGTGAGGCCGTCGCGCATCCGGGTCTTGACGGTGCCGAGCGGCAGGGACAGCCGTTCGGCGACCTCGCGGTAGGTGTAGCCGTCGTAGTAGGCGAGGGTGACGGACTGGCGCTGGAGGTCGGTCAGCCGCTTCAGGCAGCGGCGCACCCACTCCCGTTCGAGTCCGGCCTCGACCTCCTCGGTGACGTGGTCGAAGGCGGGCTCCCCGGCGCGCAGGGCCTCGCGCTGCTCGCGCTCCCCGGCCGCGCGGACGCTGCGCACCCGGTCGACGGCGCGGCGGTGGGCGAGGGTGAGTATCCAGGACAGGCCGCTGCCCCGCGCGGGGTCGAACCGGCCCGCGGAGCGCCACAGTTCGAGCAACACCTCCTGGACGACCTCCTCGGACTGGGCGGGGTCGCGCACGACCCGCCGGACCAGTCCGAACACCGGCCCGGACACCAGCGCGTACAACTCCTCGAACGCCTGGTGGTCGCCGCCCGCCACGCGCACCAGCAAAGCTTCGGCCCCCTCACCCCGGCCGCCGTGGCCGCACCCGGCCCTGCCTGTGACCCCTCGCATCCGCACGAACGCACACCTCCGGCGGTTGATACGGATCGGCGGGCCGAAAACGCGGGTCCAAAAAAGGAAAAAGAAAGTTCCTCTCCGGCCAATCCGCGGTCGCCGATCGCTCCGTATACCCGTCCGTCAAGCAAGTCGGATTCGAGGACGGA
Source organism: Streptomyces sp. NPDC002176 (assembly GCF_044903645.1). Taxonomy (NCBI): domain Bacteria; kingdom Bacillati; phylum Actinomycetota; class Actinomycetes; order Kitasatosporales; family Streptomycetaceae; genus Streptomyces; species Streptomyces sp. NPDC002176. Next base: position 78,299 of record NZ_JBJDQW010000007.1, on the reverse strand, counting down.
CGGCATGACTCTCTTCGCCAGAAGCGGCACGGCACGCAAGGGCCTGGTCCCGCTCATCTGCGGCGCACTGGCCGCCGGTGGGCTCGCGGCCGCCGGTGTCGCCACGCTGGAGCCGGGGGCGGCCTCCGCCTCCTCCCACCGGGAGGCCCCGCTGATCTCGGGCACCCCGCAGTACGACAACACCGATCTGTACGCGTTCGTCAGCCCCGACAAGCCGGACACGACGACGATCGTGGCCGACTGGATACCGTTCGAGGAACCGGCGGGCGGCCCGAACTTCTACACCTTCGCCGACGACGCGCAGTACGACCTGCACATCGACAGCGACGGCGACGCCCGGGACGACCTCCTCTTCCGCTACACCTTCAAGACGAGGACGAAGAACGGGAAGACGTTCCTGTACAACACCGGGCCCGTCACCAGCCTGGACGACCCCGACCTCAACATCACCCAGACCTACGACCTCGAACTGGTCCGTATGAAGCACGGCCACGCGATGTCCCGGACCAAGGTGGCGGACGACGTGCCGGTGGCGCCGTCCAACGTGGGCAAGGCGTCCATGCCGGACTACGGCAAGCTGCGTTCGCAGGCCGTGTACAAGACCGCGGGCGGGGCCGCGACCTTCGCGGGGCAGGCGGACGACCCGTTCTTCCTGGACCTGCGCGTCTTCGACCTGCTGTACGGCGGCAACCTCAGCGAGGTCGGCCGGGACACCCTCAAGGGCTACAACGTCAACACGATCGCCCTCCAGGTCCCCAACGACCTGATCCGGCAGTCGGCGGGCCAGCCGATCGTCGGCATCTGGTCCACCACCCAGCGCCGCAACGCGCAGGGCTACTACAGCCAGGTCTCCCGCCTCGGCAACCCGCTGGTCAACGAGGTGGTCAACCCGCAGGCGGACAAGGACCGGTTCAACGCCTCCCAGCCCTCGCACGACGCCCAGTTCCTGAAGAACGTCACCAACCCCGAGCTGCCCAAGCTCATCGAGGGCATCTACAAGATCGATGCCCCCGCCGAGCCGCGCAACGACCTGGTGGACGTCTTCCTCAAGGGCGTCAAGGGGCTCAACCAGCCCCCGAACGTGCGCCCTTCGGAGCAGCTGCGGCTGAACACCTCGATCAAGCCGACCATGCACCCCAAGCGGCTCGGCGTGCTCGACGGCGACAACGCGGGCTTCCCCAACGGGCGTCGGCTCACCGACGACGTGATCGACGAGGCCCTCCAGGTCGTCGAGGGTGAACTCCTCGGCGCCAAGAACGACCTGGGTGACGCGGTCGACGCGAACGACAAGAAGTTCGAGAAGTCCTTCCCCTACGTCGCCCAGCCCACGGAGGGTTCGCGCGGCGCGCTGGCCAAGGGCACGACCGCGGGCGCCGATGTGAAGAGCCAGCTCGGTGACGCGCTCAGCCCGGCCTCGGCGACGGGCGGCACGGACAACACCACGCTGATCGCCGGGTCGGCGGCCGCGGGCGCGGCGGGAATCCTGCTGCTCGGCACCGTCGTCGGCTGGTGGCGCCGCCGGATGCGGCGCGCGTACTGACCCTCCCCCCATACGACCGGCACGGCCGTACCCCTTCCCCCACGGCGGGCCGCGCCGGTCTTCCCCAGCACCATCAGTCGAACCAGGAGAGGGCGATGGGCCCGCGTACGAGTAGTGACGAGCAGACCGACGGCACGCCGGACGGTCGCGTCCGGGGCCGCCGGACGGCGTCGCGGGTGGCCTCGGCCGCCCTGCTGGCCGTCGCCCTGACCGGCGGCGCGGTCGCGTTCGGGGCCGCGCGGGACGGCGGGCGGGTGGCTCCGGCGCCCGCCTCCGCCGCCATGGACCCCGGCGCGCTCGCGGGCGCCGACCCGGACGCGGCCGTCGCCGCGCTCCAGACACACCTGAAGGCGCAGCCCAAGGACCACGACAGCTGGGCCACGCTCGGCCTCGCCTATGTGGAGCAGGCGCGCACCAAGGGAGACCCGGCCCGGTATCCGCAGGCGCAGGCCGCCCTGAAGCGCTCCCTCGCCCTCGCCCCCGGCAACGACAGGGCGCTGGCCGGACAGGCGGCCCTCGCCGCGGCCCGGCACGACTTCACGGGCGCCCTCACCGACGCGGACCGCGTCCTGAAGCGCGACCCCTACGACGAACGCGCCCTGTGCTCCCGCATCGACGCCCTGGTCGAGCTGGGCCGCTACCCCGAGGCGGCTCGGGCCGCCGACACCGCCGACGCGCGCAGGCCGGGCATCCCCGTCTTCACCCGGTACGCCTACGTCCATGAGCTGCGCGGCGACGTCACCACGGCCCGGCGGGTCCTCCAGCAGGCGCTGACCGGCGCGACCTCCCCCGGGGACATCGCCTATGTGGCCACCCAGCTCGGCCAACTGGCCTGGAACCAGGGCGACTACCCGACCGCCCTCACCCAGTACGCCCGCGCCCTGGCCGCCGACGACACCTACCTCCCCGCGCTGGAGGGCCGGGCCCGCGCCCAGGCGGCGAGCGGCCAACAGGCCAGTGCGATCAAGGGACTTGAAACGTTGGTCGGTCGCGCCCCGCTGCCCGGCCCGCTGGTCGCGCTCGGGGAGCTGTACGAGGCCCGGGGCGACAGCGGCGACCGGGAGAAGGCGCGCGCGCAGTACACCCTGGTCCAGGCGTGGATCGCGCTGGCCCGCGCCAACGGTGTCGACGCCGACCTCGACACCGCGCTCGCCGCCGCCGACCACGGGGACAAGGGGGCCGCCCTGCGCGCCGCCCGCGCCGAGTGGGCCCGCAGGCACACCGTCCACACGGCGGACGCCCTCGCCTGGGCGCTGCACGTCAACGGCCACGACGCGGAAGCCCTGGCGCACGCCCGCGAGGCCACCGCCACCGGCTACCGCAACGCCTCCTTCCTCTACCACCGGGGCGTGATCGAACTCGCCACCGGCCACGCGAAAGAGGGCCGGGCGTCGCTGGCGGCGGCGCTGAAGCTGAACCCCGGCTTCTCCCCGCTGGGCGCGGCGGAGGCCCGCAAGGCGCTGAAGGCACTGAAGGCACGGGAGGCGGCCAAGTGAGGCTCCATCGTTCCCTCGCCGTCCTCGCGGGTGCCTGTGCCGTGCTGCTCGGCACCGCCCCGGCGGCGGACGCGCATCCCCTGGGCAACTTCACCGTCAACCGGTACGACGGGCTGGTCGCCGCCCCTGGGCAGCTCCGCGTCACCCATGTGGAGGACATGGCGGAGATCCCGGCGACGCAGGCCAAGCCGGAGCTGGAGCGGCTCGGCACCGGCCAGTGGGCTGAGCTGCGCTGTGCCGAGGCGGCGCGGGGCAGTGAACTCACCGTGGACGGGCGCCGGGTCACGCTCACCGTCTCGACCGCGCGGGCCCAGCTGCGGCCCGGCCAGGCCGGACTGGACACCCTGCGCCTGGAGTGCGCGGAGTCGGCCCCGCTGCCCAAGGGGGCGACGGTGAGCGTCGGCTTCCACAGCGCGGGGGTGTCCTCCGGGCCGGGGTGGCGGGAGATCACGGCGCGGGGCGACCGGATGACGCTGAGCCGGTCCGACGTGCCGCGCAAGTCGGTCTCGCGTGAACTCACCACGTACCCGGCCGACTTGCTGTCCTCCCCCGCCGACACCTCGGCCGCCCGGCTCACCCTGCGACCGGGCGGTACCGCTCTGGCCGCGGAACGGGACGCGCCGGGTGCCTCGGTACTGCCGAGGGGCGCCGACCGCTGGACCCAGGCCCTGAACGACCTGGTCGCCCGCCGCGACCTCACCCTCGGCTTCGCCACGCTCGCGCTGCTCATCGCCGTCGCCCTCGGCGCGGCCCACGCGCTCGCGCCGGGGCACGGCAAGACCCTGATGGCCGCCGCGGCGGCGGCACGCGGCGGGCGGGCCCGGCTGCGGGACGTCCTCCCGCTGGCCGCCTCGGTCACCGTCACCCACACCCTCGGGGTGGTCGCCCTGGGGCTGCTCGTCACGGCCGGTTCCGCCGCCACACCCTCGGTGGTGGCCTGGCTGGGCGTGGCCAGCGGCGCCCTGGTCCTCGGCGCGGGCGCGAACCTCGTACGCCGGGCGTGGCGGGTGCGGGCGGGCGAGGTGGCGCACGGGCACACGCACACGCATGAGGACGTGGCGGAGTCCGGGGCGGGGCACACCGGGGCGGCGGCGGTGGAGGTGGAGGTTGAAGCGCGGGCGTTGGCGCTGGTGGGGGGCGGCCATGGGGACGGGGCACATGTGCACGCGACCCATGGCGCGTCACCACATGTGGCGAGCCCACATAGCGAGGCCGTACATAGCGAGGCCCCACATGGCGAGTCCTCACATGTGCCCGACCACCACCACCCGCACAGCCACCCCCAGGACGCCGACCACACCCACGACCACCCCCACAAACACCCCCTCGTCCACACCCACGGCGGCCACACCCACTCCCACCCCACCGCCCCCACCCTGAAGGGCACGATCCTGCTCGGCTTCGCGGGTGGCCTCGTCCCCAGCCCCTCCGCCGTGGTCGTGCTGGTGGGCGCGGCGGCACTCGGGCAGGCGTGGTTCGGCCTGCTCCTCGTCGTGGCGTACGGCGCCGGACTCGCGCTGACGCTGACGGCGGCCGGCTTCGCCGTGGTCCGGCTCGGCGCGGTGGCCGGGCGGCTGCTGGACCGTGCCCCCGGCCGCCCCGCCCACCCCCTGGCCGCGCTGCTCCGCCGCACGATCCCGCTGGCCTCGGCGCTGGCCGTGCTGGTCCTGGGCGCCGGATTGATGCTCAAGGGGGTCGCAAGCGCTCTCGGCTGAGCTAGGTTGTTCAGGATTCGCGCGACGTGCCATGGGGGGAGCCCGTGTCAGAACAGCCGGGACGCGATCGGTTGATCGCGGGCCGCTACCGTCTGCTGTCCCCGCTCGGCGAGGGCGGCATGGGCACGGTGTGGCGCGCGTACGACGAGGTGCTGCAGCGTGAGGTGGCCGTCAAGGAGGTGCGCGCCCCGGCCGGGCTGCCCGCCGGGGACGTGGAGCGGATGTACGCCCGGCTGGAGCGCGAGGCGTGGGCGGCGGCCCGGGTCGCTCACCCCAACGTGGTCACGGTGTACGACGTGGCGATGGAGGGCGGCCGCCCCTGGATCGTCATGGAGCTGGTGCGCGGCCGTTCGCTGGCCGACATCCTGGAGACGTCCGGCCCGCTGTCCGTGACGGAGACCGCACGCGTCGGCGCGGAGGTGCTGGGCGCGCTGCGTGCCGCGCACGACGTCGGCGTGCTGCACCGGGACGTGAAGCCGGCGAACGTGCTGCTGTCCGACGACGGCCGGGTGGTGCTGACCGACTTCGGGATCGCCTCGGTCGAGGGCAGCTCGGCGCTGACCATGGCCGGAGAGGTCATCGGCTCGCCCGAGTTCCTCTCCCCCGAGCGGGCGTTGGGCCGTACGCCGGGCCCCGAGTCGGACCTGTGGTCGCTGGGTGTGCTGCTGTACGCGGCGGTGGAGGGCGGCTCGCCGTTCCGCCACGACACCCCGCTGTCCACCCTGCGTGCCGTGGTGGACGAACCGCTGCCGCCACCACGCCTCGCGGGCCCCCTCACCCCGGTCATCGAGGGCCTCCTCCGCAAGGACCCCGAGGAGCGGCTGCCCGCCGAACGGGCCGCGTACGACCTGCGGTTGATCGCGGCCGGGGGCACCCCCACGACCCGTGTGCAGTACGTCCCGCCGCCTCCGCCGACCGTCCCGCTGCCGGAGGGCGAACCCGATCCCGGCGTACCCGTGCGCAACCGTCGCGCGGGCGTCGTCCTGGTCGTCGGCGTGCTCGCCCTGGCCCTCGCGCTGGCCGGGCTGACGTACACCCTGCTGAACCGGGACGGCGGCGACCGGGACGAGGGCGGGGGCACCCCGAGCGCGACCGTGGCGACGACCGACGAGCCCCGCTCCCCCAAGCCGACCAGTCACGAGCCGTCGCCGTCGACCTCCCGGAGCAGCGCCCCGCCGAGCAGCAGTGCGCCCGCGCAGTCGGTGAAGGTGTCGCTGACCGGAACGCACACGGAGTACGAGGGGAGTTGTCCGCCGCCGGAGGCGCAGTCGCCGGTGTTCACCGCGACGTTCACCGTGGGCAGGCTGCCCGCCGAGGTGCGCTACCGGTGGAAGCTGAAGCGCGGCTCGTTCGAGGGCGAGGAGTGGCGCACGCTGTCGTTCCCGGAGGGCGGGGGGCGGACGAAGCAGGCGCGGGTGACCGTGCGGACGAAGGACGAGGACGGCAGGTCGGAGAACGCGATCAGCGTGGAGGTGCGTGAGCCGGAGCGGGTCACGTCCGACGAGGTGCCGTTCACCGTGACGTGTGACAAGGCGACGGAGACCCCGTCGGACGGGGCCTCCGCTTCTTCCTCGGTCACACCCTGAGTTTCCTTCGTACGAGTGAGTCCCGTACGGCTCTCTTTGACGGGCTCACTCTGGTGGACCGTGTCGGTACCGGGTGGTTCAGGTGGTTCAGGCGGCGTTGGTGAGCACGGGGAGGTAGCCGCCGGACTGTCCGGCCGCGGTCGGGTGGTACGACTCGCCGATGTTGGTCCAGTTGACGCTGTGCAGCCAGGAGTTGCTGGAGCAGATCTCGTGGCCGGTGAAGGTGGTGCGGACGTCGCCGAAGACGAAGCCGTGGGCCTGGGCGCGCTTCTGGATGGCGCTGTTCATGTAGTCGGACGCGCTGTTGATGGCGGAGCGCTTGGTCTCGGAGAGACCGAGGCAGCTCTGGCCGAGAAGGTAGAAGCGCGGGTAGCCGATGACGACCACACGGGCGGAGGGGGACCTGGCGCTGATCGCGTTGTACACGGCGTCGAGCTTGCCGGGCAGCGTGGAGTCGATGTAGGCGCGGGCGGTGTTGATCCGGGACAGACAGGTGCTGTCGGACTGGATGACACAGGTGGTCATGACGTCGGCGAAGCCCGCGTCGTTGCCGCCGATGGTGAGGGACACCAGGCCGGTCGAGGAGTTGAGCGAGCCGAGCTGGTTCGCGAGGACGTCGTCCGTGCGGGCGCCCGAGCAGGCGTTGAAGGCGAAGGAGGACGGGCCGTGCGCGGCGTTCCAGAGGTAGGGGTACGCCTTGGTGCTGCGGTCGCAGTCGCCGCTGGAGCTGATGTAGCTGCCTGACCCGACTCCGGAGGAGTAGGAGTCACCGAGCGCCACATAGCCGCCGGTGGCGGCCTGCGACGATCCGGCACCGGCGAAGGTGAAGCCGGTGGCGAGGAGGAGTGAAGCCACGTATGCCGCAATTCGGGTACGTCTCATGGAACCTCCCTTTAGCAGGATCTCTGCCACAACTTTGGTACCAGCTACGCGCGTTGACGGGAAGTGTTCATGCCAAAACAATTTCGGTTCTCAACCATGATCGGCCGATGGCACTGACGCCCCGCCATATAGCACAAGTCACAGGCGGGTTCAGGCACAATCCCCCGGAAGGGTCACGGGGACAGAGGTCGTCTTGACGCCCCCGGAGCGACTGGGCCACATTGAAGCCCGGCATCCGGCGCGTCGGGGGGCAAAGTCGGCCCATGCGGTCCTCAACTGGCAACAGATCCACGGCAGATGGCTCCAGAGCAGCTGCCACGGCAGATGGTGAAGGCAGAGCGCGGGCGGGACCGGGGAGGGACCTGCCACCGCTGCTCGCCGGAGCCGCGACCGGCACCGCCGCGTGTGGCGCGCTGCTCGCGCTCATGGACTCCGGGTCACCGCTGCGCGGACCGTGCGCGCTGTTCTTCCTGCTCGCCGCTCCCGCCCTGGCGATCGCCCTGGCACTGCGCGGGCTGGACCCGTTCGGGCGGCTGATCACCGCGCTCGCGGGGGCGGTCGCGCTCGACATGCTGGTCGCTCAGGCCATGTTGACCGTGCACCGCTGGTCGGTGCCCGGCGGGATCGTCGCCGTGACCGTGCTCAGCCTGCTGATCCTGCTGGCCACCCGGCTCAGGAGGGGAGTAAATCAGGCCAAAGTTTCGTAACGGCCAAACCAACTGATTCGTGAGACCACGTCCAGGTCTTGCGATTCTGCTTCTATCGTCAATACCGTCGTACATCTCACCCACATCGGTCCGTCGCCCACGGTTCAGGGGAGGGCTCGGAGCCGTGACGCACCGGGGTGAGGCGCGGTAGGGGGGTGCCGTGCTCGGTGACCGCACCAGGTGACCGGGCCGTGCCGCGCGACCGGAGGTCCTCGAACGCTCGGGGGCCCGGTCAGCTTTGCCAGCTCGTCTTTCCGGCCCGGAGCGCGTTTCGCCGTGCCGCGACCAAGGGCGAGAACCCCCCTTTCGAACCGGACACACAGCCGGGCCGCCCGGGGGCGGGCGGTCCACCGGACGAGAGGGACCACAGTCATGAGTTCTGTTCTGCGCACGCCGGGTCCGGACCAGGAGCCGCTGCTCTCGGCCCACTACCGGCCCATCTCCTCGCATCTGGCGATCACTCCGCCGGTGAGCGTGGTGATCCCCGCCATGAACGAGGCGGAGAACCTGCCGTACGTCTTCAAGACGCTGCCGGACTGGATTCACGAAGTGGTCCTGGTCGACGGCGACTCCACCGACGACACCGTGGAGGTGGCCCGTACGCTGTGGCCGGACGTGAAGGTCGTCGCCCAGCGCGGCAAGGGCAAGGGGGACGCCCTGATCAGCGGCTTCGAGGCGGCCTCCGGCGACATCATCGTGATGGTCGACGCGGACGGCTCGGCCGACGGCGAGGAGATCGTCTCCTACGTCTCCGCGCTGGTCTCCGGCGCCGACTTCGCCAAGGGCTCCCGGTTCGCCAACGGAGGCGGCACCGACGACATGACCTTCATCCGCAAGCTGGGCAACTGGGCGCTGTGCACGGTCGTCAACCGCAAGTTCGGCGCCCGCTACACCGACCTCTGCTACGGCTACAACGCCTTCTGGCGGCACTGCCTGGACAAGATCGACCTGGACTGCACCGGCTTCGAGGTCGAGACGCTGATGAACATCAGAGTGGTCAAGGCCGGGCTGAAGGTGCAGGAGATCCCCAGCCACGAGTACCTCCGCATCCACGGCACCAGCAATCTGCGCGCCGTGCGGGACGGGCTGCGGGTCCTCAGAGTGATCCTCCAGGAGCGCTCCAACCGCCGTGCGCTGCGCCGGGGACGACGCTCGCCGCTGACGGACTCCCGGCGGGGAGCGTCGTCTTGACCGCTCCGGGCATCTCCGTCGTGATCTGTGTGTACACCGAGGACCGCTGGGCGGACATCCTCGCGGCGGTCGACTCGGTGCGCGGCCAGTCCCACCCGGCGCTGGAGACCCTGCTGGTGGTGGACCACAACACCGCGCTGCTGGACCGGCTGGCCGCCGAATTCAAGGAACCGGACGGCCCGGTGCGGGTGTTGGCCAACGCCGGTCCGCGGGGTCTGTCCGCGGGCCGCAACACCGGGGTCGCCGCGTCGAAGGGCGAGGTGATCGCGTTCCTCGACGACGACGCCGTGGCCGAGCCGGACTGGCTGCGCCACCTCGCCGAGGGGTACGCCGACCCGCGTGTCCTGGCGGTCGGCGGCCGGACCGAGCCGGTGTGGGCGTCGGGGCGGCGGCCGGTGTGGTTCCCGGAGGAGTTCGACTGGGTGGTGGGCTGCACGTACCGGGGGCTGCCGCCCGGCCGGGTCCGGGTGCGCAACGTGCTGGGCGGCAACGCCTCCTTCCGGCGGACCGCGTTCGAGGTGACGGGCGGCTTCGCCACCGGTATCGGCCGGGACGGCGACCGGCGCCCGCTGGGCTGCGAGGAGACGGAGCTGTGCATCCGCCTCAGCCGTGCCCGCCCCGACGCCATCCTCCTCATCGACGACCGTGCGGTGATCCACCACCGGGTGCCCGAGGTCCGCGAGCGCTTCGCCTACTTCCGCACCCGCGCCTACGCCGAGGGCCTGTCCAAGGCGCTGGTGGCGCGGAGCGTGGGTGCGGCGAAGGGGCTGGAGTCCGAACGGCGTTACACCACGCGGGTGTTGCCCGCCGGGATCGCGCGCGGGCTGCGGGACGCCCTGTTCGCCCGGCCGGGCGGCGCCGGGCGCGCGGGCGCGATCGTCGCGGGGGTGCTCACCGCGGCCGGTGGGTACGCCGTCGGCAGCGTGCGCGCCCGGCGCGGCGGGGCCCGGTTCGCGGTGCCGCCGGTGGAGGTGGGCGGATGACCGGGACGGCGGTACCGATCCTGATGTACCACGCGGTGGCGGCCGCGCCCAACGACGCGACCCGGACCCTGTCGGTCGCGCCGGAGGCGTTCGCGGAGCAGATGGCGCTCATCGGCGACCTGGGCCTGACCCCGATCACCACCGCGACGCTCGCCGCCCACTGGCGCTACCGGCGCCCGCTGCCCGCCCGGCCGGTGCTGATCACCTTCGACGACGGCTACGAGGGCGTCCACCGGCACGCCCTGCCGGTGCTCGCCAAGCACGGTTTCCCGGCGACCCTGTTCGCCTCCACCGGCTGGATCAGGGGCCCCTACGACACCGGGGGCGGTCTGGACGCCATGCTGGACTGGCCCCAGGTGCGCGAACTCGCGGACAGCGGTGTGGAGATCGGCGGCCACAGCCACAGCCATCCGCAGCTCGACCAGCTGGACGACGCCGCGCTCGCCGCCGAACTGGAGCACAGCACCGGCATCCTCACCGACGAACTGGGCGCGCGCCCGCTGTCGTTCGCCTATCCGTACGGTTACTCCAGCCGCCGGGTCCGTGCGGCCGTGCGGGCGGCGGGGTACACCCAGGCGCTGGCGGTCGGCAACGCGCTCGCCCGGCGCGGGCAGGGCCCGTACGCGCTCAGACGGGTCACCGTGCGGCGGGCCACGGGGGTGGCCGAGTTCGAGCGGCTGCTCCAAGGCCGGTCCGTCGCACGGGACTTCGCCAAGGACCGGGCGCTGACCAAGGGATACGCACTCGTGCGAAGAGCACGCCAGGTCTGCCGGAAGGCCATTCGCTCCCGTGTCTGACACGACCACCGCCCAAGAGGCCGCCCCGGCCGTCGCCGCGCCGGGGCGCCGCCCACGACTGCCCGTGCTGGGGCGCGCGTTCGGCGGCAACCCGCTGTTCCGCAACGCCTACGCGCTGATGCTGAACACCGGCATCTCCGCCGTCCTCGGTCTCGGCTTCTGGCTGGCGGCGGCACGCTACTACTCGGAGTCGGCGGTCGGGCAGGGCTCGGCCGCCATCGCCGCGATGAAGTTCCTCGCGGGACTGACCGCGGTGACGCTGACCGGGGCGCTGGCCCGCTTCATCCCGGTCGCGGGACGCGCCACCGCTCGGCTCATCTTCCGTACGTACGCAGGAAGTTCGCTGGTGGTGGCGGTGGCGGCGGGGGTGTTCCTGCTGACGCTGGACGTGTGGGGGCCGTCGTACCGGTTCCTGCACGGGCCGGTGGGCGGGCTCGGTTTCGTCGCGGCGGTCGTCGCCTGGAACGTGCTCACGCTGCAGGACGGGGTGCTGACCGGGCTGCGCAGCGCGCCGTGGGTGCCGGTGGGCAACACGGTGTTCTCGGCGGTGAAGCTGGGGCTGCTGGTGGCGTTCGCGGTGGCGATCCCGGCCGCCGGGGTCTTCGTGTCCTGGGTCGCGGCCATCGCCACCTCGGTGATCCCGCTGGGCTGGCTGGTGTTCCGGCGGCTGGTCCCCCGGCACACGGCGGCGACGGAGGGGCGGGCGCAGCCGCCGACGCTGCGGGAGATCGGCCGGTTCCTGGCCGGCGACTACACCGGTTCGCTGTTCTCGCTCGGGGTGGTCTACCTCGTCCCGGTGATCATCGCGTCGCAGGTCAGCGCCGAGGACAACGCGTACTTCTACATCACCACCACCATCGGCGGCACCACCAACCTGCTCGCCATCAACATGGGCGCCTCGCTCACGGTGGAGGGCTCGCACGACCCGGCGCGGCTGGCCGCCAACACCCGGGCGGCGCTGAAGCGGATGGCCCGGATCATGCTGCCGGTCGCGAGTGTCCTCTTCGTCGGCGCCCCGTGGATTCTCGGCGTGTTCGGCGCGGGGTACGCGGACGCGGCGACCCCGCTGCTGCGCTGGTTCGCGGTCGGCGCGGTGCTGCGGGTGGTGATGGAGACGTACTTCGCGGTGCTCCGGGCGCAGAGCCGGACCGCCGGACTGGCGTGGCTCCAGGGGCTGTTGTGTGCGCTGGTGCTGGGTCTGACCTTGCTGCTGCTGCCCCGGATGGGGCTGACCGGCGCGGGGGTCGCGGAGATCTCCAGCCTGGCGGTGATCGTAGCGATCGCCTCGCCGCGCCTGTGGCGCGTCATCCGGCGCGGCCCTGTGACCGCGTCCCCGGACGGCGACCTGGCCGACCTGGGCCCCGGTGAGGCGCCCGCGGCCGGGAGCACCCGGCGGGCACCCTCCTGGGTGGTGGACACGGAAGAGGAGGCAGGGACAGTGGAGTCGGTGGACGCGCCCTTCGAAGTGGCGCCGCCCGAAGAGGGGTTGAGGGAGCCGGAGCCCGTCCCGGAGGACACTCCCCCGAGCCACCGTTCCCTGGCGCCGACCCGGACCGGTGTGCTCCTCGGCTGCCTGCTGACCGCGGCGCTGGTGCTCTACTGGGTGCCCGCGCTGCGCCTGACCGACGCCGCGCTGGACGGGATGGGCGGCCTCGGCCTGGTCTCGGTGCTGCCCCTGCCGACGCTGGTCGGCGCCGCGCTGCTAGTCACGGTGTTCGCCGCGCTGCTGTGGCTGCGCCGGGAGCACCGGGCGCTGCTGCTGCTCACCCTGGTGGCGACGGTGGTGTCGCTGCACGCGCTGCCCGCCGTGATCGAGAGCGCGCCCCGGTTCCCCACGGCGTGGCAACACCTGGGCTTCCTCGACTACATCGACCGCACCGGTTCGACCGTGCCCGATCTGGACGCCCGCTGGAGCTGGCCGGGCTTCTTCGCGGTGCTCGCGTTCGCCGCGAAGGCGTGCGGGGTGTCCGACCTCACCGAGGTGATCCGCTGGTGGCCGACGGCCATCCAACTCGCCTATCTGGCACCGATGTTCCTACTGACCCGCTCGCTGCGGGCGAGCTGGCGGGCCCGGTGGACCGGGGTGTGGCTGTTCGCGCTGAGCGGCTGGGTCGGGCAGGACTACTTCTCCCCGCAGGGCTTCACCTATCTGCTGTATCTGGTGTTCGTGGCGGTCCTGTTGGTGTGGTTCCGGGCCCCGCACATGATCTGGTCCCGGTTCCGGCCCGGCGAGTCCGAGGTGGAACGCACCGACCGGCGTCAACGGGTCGTGCTGCTCCTGGTGTTGATCGCCCTGTTCCTGGCCTGTGTCCCGGCCCACCAGCTCACCCCGTTCGTGATGCTCGGGGTGCTCACGGCCCTGGTGCTGCTCGGCCGGTGCGAACTGCGCGGGCTGCCGCTGCTGTTCGCGGTGGTGGTGGCGGTGTGGGTCGGCTTCATGGCGGAGCCGTACTGGTCGGGGCACTTCGACGAGCTGTTCGGTGGGCTCGGCGGGGTCGGCGGCAATGTGTCGACCTCGGTCTCCGGCCGTATCCAGGGCGGGAGTTCGACCCACAAGCTGGTGCTGTACACCCGGGTGCTGCTGGCCGGTTCGGTGCTGGCGCTGGCCTGCTGGGGCTGGTGGCGGCGGCGCGAGCACGGCTACCGCGAACGCTCGCTGCCGGTCCTGGCGTTCGTGCCGTTCCTGGGCTTCGGCATGCAGTCGTACGGCGGTGAGATGGCGCTGCGTGTCTTCATGTTCGCGCTGCCGGGCGCGGCCCTGCTGGGGGCGCTCGCGCTGTTCCCGCGTACCGGCGCGAAGGAGCAGCGAAGGGGCCGGGCGAGTCTGGCCGCGCTGCTGGCGGGGCTGCTGCTGATCGGCGGTTTCCTGGTGGCCCGCTGGGGCAACGAGCCGTTCGAGCGGACCCGGCCCGGCGAGGTCGCGGCGATGGACTGGGTGTACGCCCATGACAAGCCGACGGTACGGCTGCTGTGGCTGACCACGGACACGGTGAACGATGTGACTCCGGCGCTGGCCTGGGGTGCGCGGGACATGGAGCGGGTGAGCTATGTGCCGACGCTCGCACCTCCCGACCCGGTGCTGGTGTCCGGGCTGGTCAAGGCGCTGAAGGACGCGGGTCCGAACTCGTATCTGATCGTCAATGAGAGCCAGGTCCGCTATCTGGAGCTGGACGCGGGCTATTCGGCGGCCTGGGAGTCCCGGCTGACCCGCACGCTGGACGGTCGTGCGGAGCTGTCCAAGGTCCTGGTGAACGGGGACGCGACCGTGTACGCGCTGCGCGGGGGCGGGTCGGCGCCGGTGCCCGAGCCGGACCCCGGTCCGATCGGGCCGCAGATCACCTGGACGCCGTGGTCGGTGGTGGGGGCGCTGGCCGCCGCCGTACTGATCCTGCTGCTGGCCGCGCGGGAGGTGGTGCGGGTGGCGGCCCGGCCGAGCGTGGGCGGGCTGCGCCGGGTGCAGGGCGGTTTCTGGTTCGCGCTGCCGCTGCTGGCGGTGGTGCTGGCGTCGCTGGTGCAGCGGTTCCTCACGATGAGCTGAGGGGGGGTGAAGTGGCTCAGCGGTCGAGCCACTTCACCTCGTGGCCGCGCAGCTCGAACCGTCTGCCGTCGACTTGGGCGCTGACCGGGCGGTCCAGGGTGTTCACCACCAGGACGGTGTCCCGGCTCGCCAGCACGCGGAGGTTCGGGCGGTCGTCGGCGGCGACGGACACCTTCTCGTACCGGGTGCCGGGCGGGAACGCCTGGCCGAAGCGGGAGACGAGGTCGTACATGGGCAGCTTTTGGCCGCCATCGCTGTCACCGGTCGGGGTCCACAGGCAGCCGGGGCACGCGGTGCCGCTCTGCTTCTCCGGGTTCCAGTAGAAGCCGGATTCGGCGCCGCCCTCGGCCATGGCGATCAGCCCGGTGGCGTGCACGGCGATCCGGCGGTCCTCGGACCAGCCCTCACGCCGGTCCTGGGAGTCGGCGGGCTCCACGTAGTACTCGGCCCACCACAGCGGGAGGCCGTGCGTGCGCTTACGCACCCACTCCCCCACGGCCGTGAACTTGGCGGTGGCGGCGAACTCGTCGGGCAGCAGCTCGTCGTCGTTGGTGTAGCTGGAGCCGTCGACCACGACGAAGTCGGCGCCGGTCTTGTGGGCGTTCCAGTAGTCGAAGGCGTCCAGCACGCGCTGGTCCATGGCTCCCCAGGGGCCGCGGACCTGCGCGGAGGCGTCGGCGGCGCGGGGGTCGACACTGTCCATGGGGAGGTAGGGGCCGCCGACGAGGTTGTCCGGGTCCGCCTTCTTCAGCGCCGCGCGGACCAGGTTGTACAGCTTGGTGTAGCCCTCGTAGTCCCAGCGGCCCTCCCCTTCGTTCCAGAACCCCTTGAACTCGTTCCAGACGACGAAGTGGCGTACGTCGGGGTAGCGGCGGGCGACGGTGGCGGCGAGGTCGGCGTAGTCCTGGTAGTGCGCCGGGTCGGGGGCCCGCTCCAGCGAGTCCTGGCTCCAGTCGGTGGTGCCGACGCCGGACCGGCCGCCCTTCATCCAGTCCGGGGCGCAGCACAGGGTGATGACGGGGGTGCCGCCGGAGGCGCGGATGAAGTCGATACGGCGGTCCAGGGCGCCGAAGTCGTAGTGGCCTTTCACCGGTTCGGGGTTGTCGGCGCCCCAGCCCATGATGGCCTGGTCCTGCGGGAGTCCGCCGTCGCCCTTGAGCAGCCGCGCCACCCGCTCGCCGCCGCCGCCCTGGTCGGCGCTGTACTGGGTGTGGGTGAACCCCCAGCCCACGGAGGGGTGGACGGGTCCGGCCGGGGCGGCGGGCGTGCCGTGCACCTTGTCGCCGTCACGGGAGGTGCCGCTTATGTCGGCGCCGCGGCCGGGGAGCGTGTTCAGCAGGGTCACCAGCAGCGCCAGCGCGGTCACCCCCACGCCGAACAGGGCGGTGAGCCGCCACCGCCGTGCCCCCGTGTACCACCGATGACTGCCCATCAGTTCCACAGTAACGGCGGAATCCCGGCGTCGGGCGTGAGTTGGGAACACCTGGGGACAAGCGGCGGAATTGCCGTGCGCGTGCTGCGTCGGTGCCCGATCATGTCGGCATGTCTGTGAACCCGCACGACGCGCTGCCGATCCGGCTGAACGTCGACGACTCCGACTCGCCCTCCGACGTCGTCGACGCGCTGTTCCTCGGCCGCTTCGCCACGGGTGAGCAGCCGTTCGCGCACGCGGCCAACATCGACCGGGTCCGCTCCGAGGCGACCCTGCTGCCCGACGGCGCCCGGGTGCTGCGGGTGGCCCGCGACGAGGACCGCAGCGCGACCCTGGCGGAGGGTGACGGCTGGACCCTGCTGGTCTCCCGCTGGAACCGGGGCGCGGACGTCACGGTGACCGCGACCACCGCCGAGCTGGCCAAGGACGTCCTCGGCCGGGCCACCGACGGCGCGGCCGACGAGCCCGCCCCGCAGCCGGACGACGTCACGATGGGGTTCTGGTACGTCTCGCCCCGGCGCGGCCCGCACCGCACCACCCGGCAGATCGCGGCAGGCACCTGGGAGGAGGTGCGGGCCAACTACACGGCACCGGTGGCGCAGGCGATGGACCGGCTGATGAAGACGACACCGGAGGACATCGCGGGCCGCCTCCTGCTGCTGCACGGCCCGCCGGGCACCGGCAAGACCTCCGCGCTGCGCACGCTGGCCCGGTCGTGGCGCGAGTGGTGCCAGGTGGACTGCGTACTGGACCCGGAGCGGCTCTTCTCCGACGTGGGCTATCTGATGGACATCGCCATCGGCGAGGAGGACGGCACGGGGAAGGCCCGCTGGCGGCTGCTCCTGCTGGAGGACTGCGACGAGCTGATCCGGGGCGAGGCCCGGCACACCGCGGGGCAGGCGCTGTCCCGGCTGCTGAACCTGACCGACGGGCTGCTCGGGCAGGGCCGCAACGTCCTGGTGGGGGTCACCACCAACGAGGACCTGGAGCGGCTGCACCCGGCCGTGGTCCGGCCCGGCCGCTGTCTGGCCCGGATCGAGGTGGGCCCGCTGACCCGCCCGGAGGCGGTGAGCTGGCTCGGCGACCAGGCCGCGGAGCACGAGAGCGACCTGGGGCGGGACGGCTCGACGCTGGCCGAGCTCTACGCGCTGCGCCGGGGCACGGCACCGACCTCGGTGCCGGGGGCGCGGGAGGGGGCGGACGCGGGGCTGTACCTCTAGCGCGTGTCGGGCCCGCGCCCGGATGTTTTCATGGGGGGTATGACCCTGTTCGTCGGTACGTCGGGGTGGCAGTACAAGAGCTGGCGGGGCGTGTTCTACCCGGCGGGCGTGCCGGTGCGGCTGTGGCTGGAGGAGTACGCGAAGCGGTTCGCCACGGTGGAGCTGAACAACGCGTTCTACCGGCTGCCGTCCCGCGAGAACTTCGAGGCGTGGCGGGAGCGGCTGCCCGAGGGCTTCGTGGTGGCGGTGAAGGCGAGCCGCTATCTGACCCACATCAAGCGGCTGCGGGACCCCGAGGAGCCGGTGCACCGGCTGATGAGCCACGCCGAGGGGCTGGGCGCCGACCTGGGCCCGGTGCTGCTCCAGCTCCCGCCGACCCTGCGCGCGGACCCGCCGCTGCTGGACGCGTGCCTGGCCTGCTTCCCGGCGAGTACGCGGGTCGCGGTCGAGCCGCGCCACGACTCCTGGTGGACGCCGGAGACCCGCGAGGTGCTCCAGGCCCGGAAGGCCGCCCTGTGCTGGGCGGACCAGCTGGGCCGTCCGGCCGGTCCGCTGTGGCGCACCGCCGACTGGGGCTACGTCCGCTTCCACCGTGGCCGCGCCAAGCCGTGGCCGCGCTACGGCACCCAGGCGCTGGAGTCCTGGGTGGAGCGCGTCGCCACCACCTGGCCGGACGGGCAGAACGTGTACGCCTACTTCAACAACGACCCGAGGGGCGCGGCGGTGAAGGACGCGGCGGAGTTCGGGAGCCTGGCGCGGCGGGCCGGGCTGGAGGTGACGCGGACGCCGGAGCCGTGGGCGCGGCGGTGAGCGCGGTCGCTCAGTCGGTGCCGTAGGCGGCGCGCAGCGCGTCACGGACGGCGGCCAGCGCCTCGTCGTGGTCGAGGCCGAGCCGCCGGGCCCGGTCGGCGTACGCCTGCGCGGCCGTGCTCGCCTCGCGGGTGGCGGCGGGACCGGCGGCGGCCACGAAGGTGCCGTTGCGCCCCCTGGTCTCGATCACGCCGTCCGTCTCCAGGGCCCGGTACGCCTTGGCGACGGTGTTCACGGCGAGGCCGAGGGACTCCGCGAGTCCGCGCACGGTGGGCAGCCGGTATCCGGCCGGGAGGGCGCCCGACCGCGCCTGCTCGGAGATCTGCGCCCGGACCTGCTCGTACGGCGGCGCGCTGTCATCGATGTGGATCTTCAGGCTCACAGGGCCGATTCTCCCGCACCGGGCGGAAAATGAGAGGCACTCCGGCGAGGCCGCCCGTACGGTGCGTGCACATGACCGTACTCGTGCGCGATCTGCGCCCCGACGTACTGGCCGACACCGAGGGTTTCACCGAGGTTCGACGGCTGGCGCTGCCCTACATCCTGTTCACCCCCGCATCGGTGCGCCATGTCCTCACCCGGAGCCATCCGGACGCGAGGTTCCGCTCGCTGGTCGCGGAGGAGGACGGCGAGGTGATCGGCACGGCGCAGGTGGCGCTGGCGCACGACAGCACGGAGCCGGGGCAGGCGTATCTCAATGTCCATGTCCGCCCGGACCGCACCGGCCGGGGTGCGGGGCGGCTGCTGGTCGCCGCCGCCGAGGAGTATCTGGGCTCGCTGGGCGCCACCCGGCTGTACTCCTGGGTGCTGGACGAGCCCGCGAGCGTGCGGTTCGCCGAACGGCACGGTTACCGGCCCGGCCGCCCGGCCCGCTTCCTCCGTCTCGACCTGGCGAACGGCGTGCTCCCGCCGCTGCCGGACACCCCGCCCGGCGTGGAGCTGCGCACGGCGGCCGACTTCGCGGCGGACCCGCGTCCGCTGTTCGAGCTGGACGCGGAGTCGGTGGCGGACGAGCCCGGCGAGGTCACGCTGGCCTACTCGGACTACGAGGCGTGGTTGGAGGAGACCTGGAAGCATCCGCTGCTCGACCTCGACCTGACCATGGTCGCGGTGACCGACGGCCGCCCGGTCGCGTTCAGCGTGGCCTACACCGACGGCGGCACCCGCTACTTCACCGCGATGACCGGCACCTCCCGTGCCTACCGGGGCCGGGGCCTGGCCAAGCTCGCCAAGCTGCACTCGCTGTACCGGGCCCGCACGGCCGGCCTCACCGAGGCGTTCACCGGGAACGACGCGGGCAACGGCCCGATGATCGCCATCAACAAGTGGCTCGGCTACGAGTTCTGCGCCACGGAGGTGCGCTATGTCCGCGAACTCGGCTGATTCCTCCGGTGAGTTGGAGATCGTGCTCATCAAGGCGGGCCGCACGAAGATCCGCTACCCGGCGGCCCTGCTGACGGACGACGGCACGCGCGTCTCCGTACGCGCCCCCTGGGCGGGCGAGGGCGTGCGCGACTTCGGCTTCGTCCGTTTCGAGCCCGGCGACGTGTTCACCGAGCACTACTGGCGGGACCGCTGGTACGCGGTGAAGGAGGTCCGCGCCCAGGACGGCACCCTGAAGGGCTGGTACTGCGACATCACCCGCCCCGCCGTCCGCTCCGGCACCGAACTCGTGGTGGAGGACCTCGACCTGGACCTGTGGGTCTCCGGCGACGGCAGGACCGTACTCCGGCTGGACGAGGACGAGTTCACCGCGAGCGGCCTGCCGGAACGCGACCCGGAGGCAGCGGCCGCCGCCCGGTCCGCCCTGGACGAACTGGAGACGCTGGCCCGCGCGGACGGCCTCACGGCCCTGCTCTGAGCCTCACACCTCGGCCACCACCGCGTACCGCTCGTCGCTGACGGACTTGCCCCACAGCAGCGGGTCGTCGGACAGCGGCTCGACGCGTATCCGTCCGGCGAGGGGTGCCAGCAGCCCGGTGAGCCGGTCGACGGGTATCCCGGCCGGGGTGACGGTCCCCCAGACGCCCTCGACCAGCACGAACCGTCCGCCGGGGCGCAGCAGGGTGCGCCAGTGCCGCAGCACCTCGGCGGGGTCGGGCAGCGTCCACAGCACATGCCGGACGAGGATCACGTCGTAGCCTTGTTCCACCACCGGTGGGACGGCCGCGTCCCCGCGCAGTACGCGGGCGTCCCGCCCGGCGAGCTTGGCGCGGGCCCGCTCGACCATGGCCGGGGAGGCGTCGACCCCCGTCACCCGGTGCCCCTGCTCGGCGGCGAGCAGCGCGAGACTCCCGGTCCCGCACCCGAGGTCGAGCACGTCCGAGGGCTGTCCGGGCAGCCATCCCCGGAGCCTGTCGGCCCACGCGGCCCGTATCTCGGGCGCGCGCAGCCCGTGATCCGGTTCGTCGTCGAAGACGGGGGCCTGGGCGTCCCAGTCCACGTCCGTCCCGGCGGTCCACTCACTCGCGTCGCTCATACCGCAAGCGTGCCATCCGGCACTGACAATGAGGTTCCGTCAGCGCTCCAGCGGCTTGCGGTAGTGGAGGCGGTCGTAGGGCCCGTCGACGCGGCGGTCCACCAGCTCGTAGCCGTAGCGGGGGTAGATCCGCTGGTTCTCCCACATCAGGGCGTTGGTGTAGAGCCGGATCTCGGAGAGTCCGAGGGCGCGGGCGTGGGCCTCCACGAAGCGCAGCAACCGGCGGCCGACGCCCCGGCCGTGGGCGTCGGGGTGTACGGCGATGCTGTCGAGGAGGAGATGGTCGGGGTGGGCGCGGACGACCACGAGTCCGGCGATCCCGAGTCCGGCGCCGGGCTCCTCCGTGACGAAGACACACCCCGCTTCGACGTCGGCCATGTGGTCCGCCTCCATGGGCTGAGGCACCACACCGATGCGCGCGATGTAGGGGCGGTAGGCCGCGTCGGTGACCGCGCGCACGGCGGGCACGTCGGCGGCCGTGGCGGCGCGGACCGGGGCTTCGGGGTGATCGTTCATACCGGGCACGGTAGCGACCTGAGCCCAGTCTGAGCACGGCCTTAAGCGGACCATAAAGATCGCCTCAACAGGCTCGGAGCAGGCGAATCCTCCGCCGTACGGGGTTAGTTTCTGACCGTCCCCCCACGGGACCAGCCCCCCTCTTCCGGCGCACCCTTCCGAGGAGTTCCGATGCCCTTCGCCACGCCCTCGAGTCCGCACGGGCGGCGGATGCCGCGGCTGCGGGCCGCCGCCACCGCGGCCGCGCTCGGCCTGGCGCCGCTGGCCCTGAGCGTGCTGGCCGCCGCGCCCGCGTCCGCGCACGGTTCGATGGGTGATCCGGTCAGCCGGGTCGCGCAGTGTTTCGCGGAGGGCCCGGAGTCCCCGAAGTCGGCGGCCTGCCAGGCGGCCGTGGCAGCGGGCAGCACCCAGGCGCTCTACGACTGGAACGGCATCCGGATCGGTGACGCGGGCGGCCGCCATCAGCAGCTGATCCCCGACGGCGAGCTGTGCAGCGCCGGGAACGACGAGTTCAAGGGCCTCGACCTGGCCCGCGCCGACTGGCCCGCGACCGCGGTGCACAGCGGCCCGTACACCTTCAAGTACCGGGTGACCGCCCCGCACAAGGGCACCTTCGAGGTCTACGCGACCAAGCCCGGCCACGACCCGGCGAAGCCCCTGGCCTGGTCCGACCTGGACCTGGCGCACCCGGTGGCGAAGTCCACGGACCCGGTCGCCACGGACGGTTTCTACACGTTCTCCGGCACGCTCCCCGACCGTACGGGCAGGCAGCTGCTGTACGCGGTGTGGCAGCGCTCGGACAGCCCGGAGGCGTTCTACTCCTGCTCGGACGTCGACTTCGGCGGCGCGGCGGCAACCAAGGCCGACACCGTCAAGGCGGCCCCCGCCCCCACCTCGGCCGCACCCACTCCGACGCCCACCGTCTCCACCCCCTCGGAGCGGCAGATCGCGGCCGGTGCCGACCGCTCCACGGTGGAACACCACGGCCACGGCGACGACGACCCGAGCACCTCGGCGAAACCGGTGACTCCCACCCCCAACACCCCGCAACCAGCAGGCACTTCGGTCCCCCTGGCCGAGACAGGCACCCCCACCGGAACCTCCTACGCGGCCATCGGCGGCGCCGCCGCACTGGCCCTCGGTTCAGCCGCGCTGTTCCTCTCGGTGCGCCAGCGCGCGACGGGCCGGAACCCGCGCTGACCACCCCTCTGAACGCGGGGCCCTGCCGGGCGGCTCAGGCCGGGCAGGGCCCCGAGCCATGTCAGCTGAAGGCGGACGCGCAGGAAGTGGCCGTGGCGTGGGACGGGTCGAGCGCGTTGGCCACCTCGTGGTAGGCGATGCGGTCGAAGATGCCGATCGCGACGTGTTCGGACAGGTCGAGCGGGCACAGGTCCTGGAGGAGGACGTTGCGGACGTCGGAGCCGGTCAGGTACTGGGTGCGCCAGGGGGTGACGACCTCGTCGTACTTGGTGGCGATGACGGTGTAGTGCACTCCGGGGACGGTGTCGCCGCCCGCGTTGAGTTTGGTCAGGAAGGCCGAGTTGGTGATCTGGTCGGCGAGGGCGGGCGTACTGGCCTTGATCAGGTTCTCGGCGCCGGGGAAGTACGGCAGCAGGTTGGTGAGGCCGTTCAGGTCGGTGCCGTGGTTGCTGGGGGCGATCCCGACGAGCGCGTTGACCTTGGCGGACCCGCCGAGGAACTTCAGGTAGTACCGGGGCATCATGCCGCCCTGGGAGTGGCCGACGAGGTCGGCCTTGGTGGCTCCGGTGGCGGTGAGCACCTTGTCGACGAAGGCGGAGAGCTGCTCGGCCGACTTGTCGATGGGACCGAGCCCGTAGAAGACGGGGACGCCGGGCAGCTGCCCGTAGTCGAGGGAGAAGACGCAGTAGCCGCGCTCCTTGAGGTACGGAGCGAGCGACACCCAGTTGGTGACGGAGTTGCCGAGCGTGCCGTGGACGAGGACGACGGGACGCGGGTGGGCGGCGGAGGGCTTGCAGGAGTAGTCGTTCCAGCCACTGCTGGGAGCGGCGTGGGCGGTGGCGGCGGGAACGGTGGCGAGCGCGGCGGCCAGGACCAGCGCGGCGAGCGGTCTGAGCGCTCGCTTCCAGGGCAGCATCGTGTGATCTCCTTGCGGCTCAAGGGAGAAGGTGCACGGCCTAACCCTGTGATCCGGATCACGGGATGCTGTTCACTCGTCAAGTTACGGACGAGTAGTGCAACTGTGAAGTTACGCGTCGGTAAAAAGTTCTCTCACTCACGCACCTTGTGCTACTCAGGCCGCGAGCGTCCCCGGCATCACCGCGCGGGGCCCGAACTTGGCGCGCGCCAGGTCGGCGACCTCCTCGATCCGGCGGACCTTCTCGTCCACGGGGTCGAAGGTGAGCTGGTGCGCGGCCTCCCCGGCCGGGGTCAGCCCCTCGGCCCGCAGGGCGAGCGCCCGCACCCGCGCCCGCTGGAGCCCGAGCGCCTCGTACATGCCGTACGCCGCCCTGGTGAGGTCGGCCGAGTGCGCGGTCGGCTCGGCGAGGGTGCGCCCGCGCACCGTGGTGGAGCGGTCGGCGTAGCGCACGGTGAGCGTCAGGGAGCGGCAGACGTGCTCCATCTCCCTTAGCCGCGACCCCAGTTCCTCGGCGTCGGCCAGCAGCGCCCGCCGGTGCCGGCCGGGGTCCAGCTCGTCCACGCCGAAGGACCGCTCGGCGGCCACCGACCGGGAGACGGCGTTCGGCACGACCCGCCCCCGGTCGACCCCGTTGGCCCGCTCCCGCACCTCACGGGCGACCTTGGCCCCGACCAGCCGCTGAAGCGTGGCGGGCGGCGCGACGGCGACCCGCCCGAGGGTGTCCAGCCCGTACTCGCACAGGGTCCGGGCGGTCGCCATACCGACACCGGGCAACGCGACCACGGGCAGCCCGGCGAGGAACTCGGCGACGGCACCGGGCCCCTCGGGAACGGCGCACACCCTCCCCGGCCGGGCGTCCCGCAGCGCCATCCGGGCCAGCATCGGCCCCGGCCCGGCCCCCACCACGCAGTCGACCCCGTACCGGGCGAGCGCCCGTACCCGGATCAGCGCGGCCAGTTCCACCGGCCCCCGCCCGAAGTACCGCTCGGCCCCCCGGAGATCGGCCAGCGCCCCATCGGGCGGCAGCCCCTCCACCACCGGGGTGAACTCCTCCAGCAGCCGGAGCAGTTCGGACAGCTCGAGCTCACGGTCACCGTCGCCCGCGTTCCGAAAACGCACACAGAGAATGGTCATCCCGCACTCCCCGGACTCTGATGCCACAACTTCCGCATGGCGGAAGGCGCTTGCTCGGACACCTCCTGACCCGCAGGCCGCAGGTCGGCCCAGGGATGCATCTGGAAGCCGGTGGACATGCGAATCGTCCGCCCGCCACTGCTCCCCTCCCCCTCCGGAACGGGCTCGGCCAGCCGCGCCGCGACCCGCTCCAGCCCACCCTCGGCCCGCAGCTCGGCGAGTTCGGCCAGGTTCCAGGCGACCGACCCGACCACACTCAGACTGCGCGGCCCCCGCCGCTGCACCACTCCCCGCACCAGCAGCAGCCACGAGTGGAAGACGGTATGCGCGCACGCGTCGTGCGAGTCATCGAAGAAGGCCAGATCGACCAGCCCGGTCCCGTCGTCCAACGTGCTGAAGATGACCCGCCGACCCGACCGGATGGGCGGCGTCTGGGTGGCCGCCTTGGCCCCCGCGACCAGCACGGTCTCGCCATGCCGCGCCGCACGCAGCCGCCGGGCGGACACCACACCCAGCTCCTCCAGGAAGCCCTGGTAGTCGTCCATCAGATGATGGGAGACGTCCATGGACAGCACACCCAGCTCGGCACTGAGCCGCTCGGCGTCCGACAGATCGGGCAGCCCGGCGGCAGCGGTACGCCGACCACCCCCCAGCGGAAGCTGATCCCCACGCCCACCGCGGGCCCCCCGGTGCAACTCGGCCAGATGCAACTGAAGATCACGCCGGTTGGCACCGAAGGCATCCAACGCCCCCACCTGCGCCAGCCGTTGCGCCAACGGCCGCCCCGGCCGCCCCCGCTCCCAGAAGTCCAGCAGGGACGCGTACGGCTGCCCCTCGGCGATCCGGGCGGCCTCCGCCTCACTGATCCCATGCACATCGGCAAGGGCGAGCCGCACCCCCCACACACCAGACACCAGTTCGATTCGATGATCGACGCCCGACACATTCACATCCAACGGCAGCACCGGCACCCCGAGCCGCCGCGCATCAGCCAACAGCAACCGCTTCGGATACATACCAGGATCATGCGTGAGCAGCCCGGCATAAAAAGCAGCAGGGTAATGCGCCTTGAGCCACGCCGACTGATAGGTAGGCACAGCAAAAGCAACAGCATGCGCCTTGCAGAACCCATAGGACCCAAAAGCCTCAACAATCTCCCAGGTCCGCCGCACAGTATCGGCGTCGTACCCCCTCCCCTCAGCCCGCTGCCCGAACCACACCCGAACCCGCCCCTGAGCCTCAGAATCGGAAAGCAACCGCCGCACAGCATCAGCCTCCCCCCGCCCACACCCGGTCATAACCACGAGAATGTCAATAATCTGCTCGTGAAAAACCACCACACCATAGGTATCCCGCAACACTGGCTCAAGATCCGCATGCGGATACCGCACAGGAGCCCGCCCATGCCGAGCCTCAATAAAAGGCCGCACCATGTCAGCAGCAACAGGACCGGGCCGGAACAACGAAATATCAACAACAAGATCCCCAAAACAATCAGGCTGAAGCCGCCCGACGAGATCCCGCTGCCCAGGCGACTCGATCTGAAAACACCCAAGCGTCTCAGTCGACCGAATAAGCCGATACGTATCCTCATCCCCCTCAGGCAAAGCATCCAGATCGACCCGCTCCCCGGAGGCCCGCTCCACCTCGGCGACGGCATGCGCCATGGCCGACTGCATCCGCACCCCGAGCACATCCAACTTCAGCAGCCCGAGTTCCTCCACGTCCTCCTTGTCGAACTGCGACATGGGCAGCCCCTCCCCACTGGTCGGCATCACCGGAGTACGCCGAAGCAGCGAGGAGTCGGACAGCAGAACCCCACAAGGATGCATGGCAACGCCACGCGGCAAGGCATCGAGCGCCTCCACCAACTCCCACAACACCCCGTACCGCTCCTGCTCCCCCGCGAGCCCCTTCAACTCGGGCAACTCGGCAAGCGCGACCCGAGCATCCCGAGCCCGCACATGCGGAAAAGCCTTGGCGACCCGATCGATCTCGGCCGGGTCCATGGAAAGAGCGGCCCCCACATCCCGAATGGCATGCCGCACCCGATAGGTCTCCGGCATGGCAACGGTAGCGACCCGCTCACCACCAAACCGCCCGATAATAGCCCGATAAACCTCAATACGCCGAGCAGACTCCACATCCACATCGATATCAGGAAGAGCAACCCGCTCCCGCGACAAAAACCTCTCCATGAGCAACCCATGAGCCACCGGATCAGCATGAGCAATACCCAACAAATGATTCACCAAAGACCCGGCCCCGGACCCCCGGGCAGCAACCCGAATCCCCATCCCCCGCACATCATCGACAACCTGAGCAACGGTCAAAAAATAAGACGCATACCCGTGATACCCAACAATTTCCAGCTCCTCATGCATGCGCTCCCAGTACTCCCGCCGCCCGGAATACCCCAGACGCACCATCCCCGCGACGGCCCGGGAAGCAAGCGCCCGCTGAGCCCCCCGCCGCCCCGCGCCCACGAGCCGCCCCTCAGGAAACCGCACACTCCCGATCCCCAGATCATCCTCGGGATCGACGACACATTCCTCGGCCGTACCCAAGGTGTGCTCCACCAGCCGCACCGCCACCCCCGGCGGATACCCGGCGGCAGCCACCACCCGCTCGGCGACGGCCAGCATCTCCCCCGCCCCCTTCAACCAGGCTTCACCGGAGTCGAGCCCCTTCCGCGGATCAATGGGAACGAGCCGCCGAGCGGCATCCAGCACATCGGCAACGCGCCCCTGCCCTGGATCGGCATACCGCACGGCATTGCTGAG
Source organism: Streptomyces sp. NPDC002176 (assembly GCF_044903645.1). Classification (NCBI taxonomy): domain Bacteria; kingdom Bacillati; phylum Actinomycetota; class Actinomycetes; order Kitasatosporales; family Streptomycetaceae; genus Streptomyces; species Streptomyces sp. NPDC002176. The sequence continues at coordinate 51,371 of NZ_JBJDQW010000007.1, read as the reverse complement.
CACAGGCCGCACCCCTTGCTCCACGGCGAACCCGAGAGCACGAGCGGCAAGCCGCAGCGACCCGGCCCCCGTACCGTCCACCCCGTGCCAGACCACCTCGAGCCGCAGAGAGGCGTCCCCGAAGACCTCCCGCCAGGGCCCGAGCAACCGAGCAGCCCGATCAGGCCGCCCGGCGATCAGCGCCCGCCCCACATCGGAGTCGGGCCCGAGCAGGACGACCACACCCTCCCCCCGAAGCGCTTCCCAGGGCAGCAGCGGCCGAGCACCCCCACCCGCCCACGCAGCCGTGACCATCCGACACAACTCGGCCCACCCCAGAGCCCCGTCCCGAGCCAGAAAGGTCACCCGAGGAGCCGACTCATCAACAAAGGCACCCCCACGCACCGGAACAGGCCGCCGCACCCCACCAGAGCCGCCCTCCCCCCTGAAACCAACCCCGAGATCAACCCCGAAGACCGGCCGCACCCCACTCCCCGCACAAGCCTTGGCAAACCGAACAGCCCCGGCAAGGGAGTCCCGATCAGTAAGGGCCAGCACATCCATGCCCCGCTCGGAGGCACGGGAGGCCAGCCGCTCCGGATGCGAGGCCCCGTACCGCAGGGAGAACCCGGAGACGACCCGCAAATGCGCGAACGTCACCCCAGCACCTCCCACCACTCAATCGAACACCCGTTCCATCACCACCATACCCCCACTATCGAACGCACGTACGATGAGCACAACAGAACCCCTCACCTGCGAAAACGCAGAGGAAGCGGCACGGCGGGACGGCCGGAGACGGCGGCGAGGGGACGTGCCGGGGGGTGTCCGCCCGCAGCGGCCGGCGAAAAACCAAGCCGAACAACGAAAGAAACAAAAGTCGCCGGACCGAGGACGGACACCCCCCGGCGCGGCCCCGCCCCCACACAAAGGACCCCCGCCCTCCCGAAGGAGAAGCGGGGGCCCAGAGAAAAGCCTCAGCCGATCTGAGTCCCAGTGGCGGACAGCGCCTCGGTAACCGGCTGGAAGAACGTCTCCCCACCGGCGGAGCAGTCCCCACTACCCCCCGACGTCAGCCCGACCGCACTGCTCCCGGAGAACAGCGACCCACCACTGTCCCCAGGCTCAGCGCACACATCGGTCTGGATCAGCCCGCTGACAGTCCCCTCGGAGTAGTTCACGGTCGCGTTGAGCCCAGTCACAGTCCCGTCGTGAACCTGGGTAGTGGACCCACTACGAGTGACCTTCATCCCCACAGTGGCCTCAGCGGCCCCAGAGATCGCTTGAGCAGACCCGTTGTAGAGATTGACCTCGCTGGGGTGAGAGACCCCGTCGACGTACTTCACGAGCCCGTAGTCGTTCCCGGGGAAGCTGGAGTCCTCATTGGACCCAATAGGATTCCCGGCCGAGTCGGTCCAACTGGAGATCGAAGCGGTGCAGTGCCCCGCGGTGAGGAAGTACGGCGCCCCGCCCTTGGTCACGTTGAACCCGAGCGAACACCGCCCACCAGAACCATTGATGGCGTCACCACCAGAGACGAAGGGCTTGAACTCCCCCGCGGACCGCTTGAGTTCCGCGGTGCTCCCGAGCCCGGAGACGACCTTGCCCAGCTTGGCGTACTCAGCCGGGGACACGGTCTTGTCCGCGGTGACGACGACCTTGTTGGAGACCGGGTCGGTCGCCCACGAGGTACCGGGGATCGTCGCGTCCTTCGTGAGCGTGGACCGCGCCCCGTCGAGCACGGCGAGCGAGTGGGAGACGATTCTGGCCTTGGCACCGGCCGCCTCGACGGTATCGGCGTCGGAGGCGTTGAGCACGTTGACGACGAGGCTCTTGGCCTGGGCGTCGTAGTAGCTGCCCGCGCTGTCGGAGCCGAGGTCGGCGAGCAGCGTGGAGGCGAGCTTTCCGGCCGCGGGAGCGGACAGAACGCGTGTGCCGACCGCGGAGTCCGAGGCCCCGGAGGGTTCACTGGCGTTCGCAGTCTGGAAGGTGACACCCGCTCCGACCAGTGCGAGAACTCCCGCTCCGGCGATCGCGGCCCGGCGTGCGGGTATGCGTCGATGCTTCAACTCATGTCCTCCTGTGGGGGGTCGGTCCGCAGGTTGTGGGGACCTGACGGACCGGAAGGCTGGTTGACGAGCGCCCACTCTTCCGAAGGTCACAGCGGGCACACAAGACCGACTTCAGGCCGGACTCTCGAACAACGTCCCCACCTTGACCGAGGACAGTCACCCCAGGGAGTTCGCACTGCAAACGCAGAATCCACAACCCGAACCACCACCCAACAACAGGATCAGCTGTCCAAAAACAGCCCCTCCCAAAGCCCCCAAAAACCGAAGCCCCACACCCCCTGCACAGACCCCCCACACAGCCCCCCACCCCCAAGCCCCCTCCGAACCCACAACAAAAGCGGACCCCCGCACGCGAGTTACCGCGCACAGAGGCCCGCTCGAACCGACCCGTCAGTAAGGACGGCTCGCAAGGGAACTACGGAAGCGTCACCCCGTAGTAGCTCAACGCCTCGGTGACAGGCTGGAAGAACGTCGTCCCGCCGGAGGAGCAGTTGCCACTCCCCCCGGAGGTCAGCCCGTAAGCGACACTCCCCCCGTACAGCGGCCCACCACTGTCACCGCCCTCGGCGCACACGGTGGTCTGGATGAGCCCGGAAACGACGTCCCCGCTCCCGTAGTTGACGGTGGCGTTCAGCGCGGTGACCCGCCCGCTGTGGGTACCGGTCGTGGACCCGCGCCGGGTCACGGTGGTCCCGACGGCCGGGGTGGCCGCGCTGCTGATGGTCTGGCTGCCGACCGCACTGGGGTGCGCGACGGACGAGTTGGTGTAGCGCACCAGCGCGAAGTCGTTGCCGGGGAAGCTGTACCCGACGTTGGTGCCGAGCACCGTGGTCTTCGCGGAGTTGCTGTACCAGGTGGAGGCGACCTCACCGCAGTGCCCGGCGGTCAGGAAGTAGTACGTGCTGCCGCTGCGGACGTTGAAGCCGAGCGAGCACCGGTAGGAGCCGCCGTAGATGGCGTCACCCCCGGTGATCAGCTTGTTGAACTTGCCGGCCGTCCGCTTGACGGTGAGCTTGTCCGCGCCCGCCTGCTTCTTGATCTTGGCGATCTCGGCCTGGGACACCGTGCTGTCGACGGTGACGAGGACGCGGTTGGTCTTGCTGTCGACGGCCCAGGCGGTGCCGGGGACATCGGCCTGGCGGACGGAGTCGCTCGCCTGGGTGAGCTGACCGGCGCTGAACGTGTGGGCGTCGCTGGCGTTCGCGGTGGGGGCGGCGAAGGCCGCGACGGCGAGGAGGCCGCTGACGGCCGCCGTGAGCTGGGTGCGTCTGGCGATACGGCCTCGGGGAGTGGTGCGCTTGATCCTCACGTGTCGTTCCCTCCTGGGGAATTCGGGGGCCCGCGTGGGGTCGGGGCCCGTGAGGCGCAGCCAGCGGCAGGTCGATCGGACGTGCATGCCCCTGACAAGCGCTGAGGGGGAGTATTCGGCCGAACGACCGGTCGGCACAAGGGTGCCTTTCGGCCGTACACGGCTCAACGATCAGACGCCCCGCGCACCCTGACGTTCCCTCAAGTCACAAAAGCCGACAATCGCCCCACAAGCCCCACCTCGGGCGTCCCGGAGACCCCTTCCGTCACCCGGACACACCACACGTCACCCATCCGCCGCGACAAATCATATTTCACTCACAGTCAGCAGCCGTATGAGTCGCCGCCCTTGGGGCACAAGGGCTCTCGACGGATCAGTCGTGCACCAGTACCGTCACAAACCCCCCGCGCGGCGTCTATCCACTTGGCGCGCCGTCCGCATCATGGATGACCATAGGTACGCGAAGAACGAGCAAGACCGCTGTGAGAGGAGGCGTCCATGGGATCGGTACGCAAGGCGAGTGCGTGGCTCGGCCTCGTCGACGACAACACCGAAGACGAGCGTTACTACGACGACGACTACTCCGAGGGCACGGAGTCCGCTGACGCCTGGGTCACCGACCCGCGGGTGAAGGTGGCCGCGGACACGGCCGAGGACAAGGGCCGCCGCATCGGCACGGTCACCCCGGACAGCTTCCGGGACGCCCGCGCCATCGGCGAACTGTTCCGGGACGGTGTCCCGGTCATCATGAACCTCACGGCGATGGAGGGCGCCGACGCCAAGCGCGTGGTCGACTTCGCGGCCGGACTCACCTTCGGGCTGCGGGGCACCATCGAGCGGGTGGCGACGCGGGTCTTCCTGCTGACGCCCGCCCACACCGAGATCATCAACGGTGAACCGGCGGGCCGCCGGGAGGACGGCTTCTTCAACCAGAGCTGAGGCGGGGCCGCTCACCGGCCCCGCCCCCAGGGGGCTCACCGGAAGGCGTCGAGCCCGGTGAGCGCCTTGCCCAGCACCAGCTGGTGCATCTCGACGGTGCCCTCGTAGGTGAGCACCGACTCCAGGTTGGTCGCGTGCCGCATCACGGGATACTCCAGGGAGATCCCGTTGGCACCGAGGATGGTCCGCGCCGTCCGGCAGATCTCGATGGCCTCGCGGACGTTGTTCAGCTTGCCGAAACTGATCTGCTCGGGCCGCAGCCGCCCGGCGTCCATCCGCCGCCCCAGATGATGGGCGAGCAGGATTCCCTTGTGCAGCTCGACCGCCATGTCGGCGAGCTTGGCCTGGGTGAGCTGGAAGCCCCCGATGGGCCGCCCGAACTGCTCCCGCGTCCGCGCGTAGTCGAGGGCGGCCTCGAAGCTGCTGCGGGCGGCGCCCATCGAGCCCCAGACGATGCCGTACCGGGCGTGCGAGAGACAGCCGAGCGGTCCGCGCAGCCCGGTGACCTCCGGCAGCACCGCGTCGGCGGGCAGCCGTACGTCGTCCAGCACGAGTTCGCTGGTGACCGAGGCCCGCAGCGACCACTTGTGCTTGATCTCGGGCGCCGAGAAGCCGGGGCTGTCGGTGGGGACGACGAAGCCCCGGATGCCGTCCTCGGTACGCGCCCAGACCACCGCGACGCCCGCCACCGAGCCGTTGGTGATCCACATCTTGCGCCCGCTGAGCACCCAATCCTCGCCGTCCCGCTTGGCGAAGGTGCGCATACCGGCCGGGTCGGAGCCGTGGTCGGGCTCGGTCAGCCCGAAGCAGCCGATCACCTCGCCGGAGGCCATGCGGGGCAGCCACTCGGTCTTCTGCTCCTCGCTGCCGTACGCGTGGATCGCGTACATGGCGAGCGAGCCCTGCACCGAGACCAGGGAGCGGATGCCGGAGTCGGCGGCCTCCAGCTCCAGGCAGGCCAAGCCGTACTGCACGGACGAGGCGCCCGCGCAGCCGTACCCGGTGAGGGACATGCCGAGGGCGCCGATCGAGCCGAGTTCGCGGGCCAGCTCCCGGATGCCGGGCAGCTCGCCCTTCTCGTACCAGTCGGCCACGTACGGCAGCACGCGGTCGGCCGCCCAGGAGCGGACGGTGTCGCGGACGGCGAGGTCCTCGGGGTCGAGGAGGTCGTCGAGGCCGAGCGGATCGGCGGGGTCGAACGCGGGCGGCTTCGGGGACGCGGACATGGGAAACACCCTCCGGCACTCTGCGGCTCTGTAAAACTAGCAGCGCTAGTTACGATGCACGGCCGACGTTACGGCCGAGCGCGCCGCACGTCCAGAGCGACCGCGCCGGAGGTCAGGCGGAGACCGTGGGTTTCCCGGCCGCCCTGGGCGCGGGCAGCTCCCCCTTGGCCAGCGGTGCGGGGCGCTCCCCCGCCTGCCGCGGCTCCGGCGCCGGGGCGCCCTCCGGGGCGCAGTTCATGACCTTGGGCAGCCGGAGCGCCATCAGCGCGCCGAGCAGCAGCAGACCGGCGCTGACCAGCAGCGTCACATGCAGTCCGTGCACGAAGGAGTCGCGGGCGGCGTGCCGCAGCGCGGCCCCGGCGGGCCCGCCGAGCCGTGCGGCGACCTCGTACGCCTCGCCCAGCGAGCGGCCCGCGGCCGAGGAGGCGGAGGCGGAGACGCCGGGCACCGACTTGAGGGCGGGTGCGTAGGCGGCGTTCATCACGCTGCCGAGCAGGGCGATGCCGATACCGGCGCCCAGTTGGTAGGAGGTCTCGCCGATGGCGGCGGCGCCCCCGGCCCGGTCGGCCGGGGCCTCGCTGAGCATGGACTCGTAGGCCCCGAAGAGGGTCGTCTCCAGGCCGAAGCCGAGCAGGACGAAGCCGCTGAGCAGCAGCGGGGTGTTGTCGTGGCCGCCCATCGCGGTGAGCAGGACGACGGCGACGGCGGTGAGCACGAACCCGGCGCAGACCATCCGGCGTGGCCCGAGGGCGCGCAGCACCCGGGCGCCCGCGAGACCGGCCGCCATCGCGGCGACGGTCAGCGGCAGCAGCCGTAGGCCGGTCTGGAGCGGGGACAGCCCCAGCACCAGCTGGAGGTACTGCGCGGCGATCAGCTCCAGGCCGACCAGGGCCAGCATGGCGAGCACGATGCAGCCCACCGAGGTGCTGAACGCGGGCCGCCGGAACATGCTGAGGTCGACCAGGGGGTGGGCGCGGCGGGACTGGCGCCGTACGAAGAGGAAGAGGAGGGCCGCGCCGACCAGGAGCGGCACCAGGGTGAGCGGGCCGGTCATGTCCTCGCCGCCGCCGAGCCGCTTGACGCCGAGGACGACGCCGAAGAGGCCGCCCGCCGCCATCAGGGCGCCGACGATGTCCCAGGGGCCGTCGCGCTCGCCGCGGGACTCGGGCAGCAGCATCCGGCCGATGGGCAGGCTCACCAGCATCAGCGGGATGTTGACCAGGAAGACGGAGCCCCACCAGAAGTGCTCCAGCAGGAACCCGCCGAGCAGGGGGCCGACGGCCGCGCCGACGGCGGCGACCGCGCTCCAGATGCCGATGGCGAGCGCCCGCTCGCGCCGGTCGGGGAAGACCTGGCGGAGGATGGAGAGCGTGGCGGGCATGATCATGGCGCCGCCGACGCCGAGCAGCGCGCGGGCCAGGATCAGTGTCTCGCCGTTGTGGGCGAGCGCGGCGAGGGCCGAGGCCAGGCCGAACAGGGCGTAGCCGAGCAGCAGGACGCGTCTGCGTCCGACCCGGTCGCCCAGCGTGCCGAAGAGGATCAGCAGCGCGGCGCAGACCAGGGGATAGATGTCGACGATCCAGAGCAGCTCGACGGCGCTGGGCCGGAGGTCCTCGGTGACGGCGGGGACCGCCACGTGCAGCACGGTGGCGTCGAGGCCGACGAGCAGCAGGCTGACACAGAGGACGACGAGGACGATCCAGCGGTTGGTACCGGCCCCGGTCGCCCCACGGGACGGCCGGACGGCGGCCGTGGTCGTCCCGGACATGTACGTACCTCCCAGAAGAGTCCTCGCGTGCGGCGGGTCGGCGGGGTGGGGGTCTCCGTGCCAGTGACCGTTGAGGCCCGGAGAGGAGCGGTGCCTGAAGGCCCGCTCGGACCCACGCGGGTGGCTCGTCAGCGTACGCGAGTTCAGGCCCAGGTCACGTGGCGGACCTCTCATGGTTGCGCTCGATCCATGTGGCGTACGCCACCTCGCCACCTGGGGTCATCGGCGGATGACGGGGCGGTCCGCGCGGCCGTCGATAATCGGCCCGTGACCGAGACAGCGACGCGGGCGGCCCCGCCCAAGACCTCCCTGCCCCGCCGGGCCCTTCCGGCGCTGCTGGGGTACGTGGGGGTCCGCGCCCTGGGGCTGGCCGTGCTGGCCGCGTGGAGCGCCGCGCGCGGCACGAGCGCGCACACGCTGCTCTCCGCCCGCTGGGACTCCCTCTGGTACGCGCGGGTCGCCGGGGCGGGCTACGGCCACGAGGTCCGGCTGCCGAACGGTGACGTCCACTCCGACCTCGCCTTCTTCCCGCTGCTGCCCTGGCTGGAGCGGCTGCTGCACGCGCTGACCCCGCTGTCGTACGCGGACGCGGGTCTCGCGGTGTCCGCGTCGGCCTCGATCGCGGCGGCGGGCGGGATCTTCGCGGTGGCGGACCGGCTGTACGGGGCGCGGGCCGGGGTGTGCGCGGTGCTGCTGTGGGCGGTGCTGCCGGTCGGTGTCGTGCAGTCGATGGCGTACAGCGAGTCCCTGTTCACCGCGCTGGCCGCCTGGTCGCTGTTCGCGGTGCTGTCGGGGCGCTGGGTGACGGCGGGGCTGCTGGCCTCCCTCGCCGGGCTGACCCGGCCGGTGGGGGCGGCGGTCGTGGCCGCGGTGTGGGTCGCGGCCCTTGTCCCGTCCGGGCGAACCGGGAGCGCGGACGGCCCGCACGGCGCGCTTCTCATCCCGCGCGCCCCCGCGTGGCGGCGGGTGCTGGGCGCGGCGCTGGCCCCGACGGGCGCGGCGGCCTATGTGCTGTGGGTGGGCCACCGCACCGGGGACGGGCTGCTCGGGTATCTCGACGTCCAGGCCGGGTGGCGCAACGGGTTCGACGGGGGCTACGCCTTCGCGCGCTTCGTCGGCGGCATGCTCACGGGGTTCCCCTCGGCGCTCGCGGGCGTCGCCCTGATCCTCGGCGTCGCCCTGCTGGTTTGGCTGTACGTGACCGGGGTGCGTCAGCGGCAGCCGCGCGCGCTGCTGGTGTACAGCGGTGTCGTCCTGGCGCTGGCCCTGTGCGCGTCGAGCTATTTCGGCTCCAAGCCCCGGCTCCTGATCCCCGCCTTCCCGCTCCTCTTCCCCCTGGCCCGCGCCCTGGCCCGGGCGCGTCCGGCCCGCGCGGCGCTGCTCGTCTCGGCGCTCGCGGCCCTGGCGGCGGTCTACGGCGCCCTGTGGCTGAACGGCTCCGGCCCGCCCTGATCGGGTCCGGCGGGCCGGGTGAGCGCCGACCGAATACCGGGCCACCTTTCGGTGAACCAATTTAAAAGCGCCATAAAACCGCTCACGGCCCGATCGGGGAAAATGCGGGGGCGGCTTCGGCGATATTGACGACGTTCAGGAATTCACGTGGTTCCTGAGAGGTTTCCCACATCACATCGTCATCACAAAGCCCCAGTACTGACATGGAACACAGCTCACTCGCTGTAACGTCGATTGGGTGCGTACCGAACGAAACCTCACCCGGCGTCTGGACCGGGTGTTCACCAGGCTGGACCGGGAGCCGGAACGGCCGGCCCACATCGACGTGCCGAGGATGTCCCGGCACCGGGCCGTGCTGTTCTCGTCGACCCTGGCGTTCTACCTGGCGATCGTGTGGGCCGTGATCACCACGTCCTGGCTGGTCCGGCTGGACTGGCGGGTCATGTTCTTCCGCCCGTACCAGCAGTGGCCGGGCATCCACGCCTTCCTCGACTACTACGTGGTGCTCGGCCAGCGCGGCCCCACCGCGGTGATGGTCGCGGCCTGGCTCGGCTGGCGCTCCTGGCGGCAGCACACGGTCCGTCCGCTGCTGACGCTGGCCGCCTCGCTGCTGCTGCTGAACCTCACGGTCGGCGCCGCCAAGCTCGGCATGGGGCGGCTCGGCCCGCACTACGCGACCGTGATCGGCGCGAACGAGATGGGCATGGGCGGAGACATATTTCCCTCCGGTCACACCGCCAACGCGGTCGTGACCTGGGGCATCCTGGCCTATCTGGCCTCCACCGCGCGGGCGCGCCGCTGGCTGTCCGCGCTCTCCGCCGTCACCTCGCTCGGCGTCGGCCTCACCACCGTCTACCTCGGTACGCACTGGCTGAGCGACGTGCTGCTGGGCTGGGCCGCCGGGCTGCTGATCCTGCTGGCGCTGCCCTGGTTCGAGCCGCTGATCTCCCGGGTGGAGAACGCGCTGTTCGCGCTGCGGGACCGGCTGCGCGCCCGTTGGCGGCGCCGCGTACCGGCGACGGCCGCGCCGCTCGCACCGGTGGCGCTCCAGCCGCTGGCCCAGGCGGCCGAGGCGTCCGTACCGGCGCGGGAGCCGGTCACGTCGGCGCGCGGGGCCCGGGCGCCGATCCATCTGGCGCCGGGCCCGCACACGGCCCGCTCCGAGCGCTCCCCGGTCACCCCGGCGGGCAGTCGCCGTCCGGCGCACGCGGACCGGCTTCCGCGCGGCGCCTCGCAGGCCGCGCGCCCCTGACGGCCGGGTCAGCCCTTCCAGACCCGGGCGACCCGGCCGTCCCGCACCTCGAAGTTCAGACGGCCCGTGCGGTACTCCATGGTGATGATCGCGCCGGGCGGCAGTGCCCGTACCGTCTGCCAGCCCTGGCCCCGGGCGCGCCGGTCGGCGTCCGCCGCGGCCAGGCCGACATAGCTGTCCAGGGTCTCCTGCGGCTCCGGTGGCGGAGCGGGAATCTGTGCCATGCGGCCACGCTAGGCGGCCCGCGACGACTACGGAAGGCACCCGCTCCGACGGGCCCCGGGGTGCCGCCCGGTCACACTTCTGTCACAGCTCCCGGCGCCCGTCACCCGCGTACTTCGTCACACGTATGGGGGTTTCCGTTCACCTTCACGGGGTAATCGAACAAAACTTTCCCGGGCGGCCCGTCACGGGGTCCAATTAGCGGTCGTAATGCGTCGGATCACGCACCGGAACCGGCCAATGACAGGACCGGAACGTTTTTCCCGGGAAATACGGAGCACGCGCCCCGGAGCTGACGCCGCAGAGGAAATTCACGGACTCCCCGGCACGAACAGACATGCGAACGGCCGCCGCCCTCCGGAGGGCGGCGGCCGTCGGCCGTCGAGGCGGGGCCTCGCGTCAGAGCGCGAGATGCTGCCCCGGCACGATCAGGTTCGGGTCGGCCCCGATGACCGACCGGTTGGCCTCGTAGACCCGCTGCCAGCTCACCCCGTGCCGGGCGGCGATGGTGCTCAGCGTGTCGCCCTGGCGGACGGTGTAGCCGCCGCGGTGGGCTCCCCGGTCGGCGTGGGTCGTCGCCGGGCGCTGCGGGACCTGGGCGGACCGCTTCGGAGCGGTCCGGGTCGGGACGGACCTCGCCGGGCTGGACTTCTTCGGGCTGGACTTCTTCGTCACGCCCTTGTCGGTCCCGGAGCCGGTCGCCGAGGCGCCGGACGGTGCGGACCCGTAGGCCCCGGCGCGGCCGGAGCAGACCGGCCAGGCTCCCCAGCCCTGGGCCTGCTGGACCCTGGACGCCACGGCGATCTGCGCGCTTCTCGACGCCTGGTCCGCGGTGGCGGCGTAGGCGCCGCCGCCGTAGGCACGCCACGTACTGGCGGAGAACTGAAGTCCGCCGTAGTAGCCGTTGCCGGTGTTGATGTGCCAGTTGCCGCCGCTCTCGCACTGGGCGATGCGGTCCCAGACTCCGTTGTCCGCCGCCTGTGCCTCTCCGGAGGCGGCCAGCAGCCCCAGCGGGGCGAGCAGCGCGGCCCCGGCGAGGGCGGCCGTCGTACGGCCCTTACGGGCGGTCGAACGGGTGGTATCGGCACACTCGGACATGCAGTTCCCTCTCCACGAACCCGGGCTCCCCCTGGGCGGGGCGCGTCTCGCCGCGCAGGAGCGCGGTTCCTCGTGCCCGCCCCGTCCACCGGTTCCGGTGCCGTGTCCCTGTCGGACCCGGCGCCGGGCGGCGGACCTACCCGAGCGGTGCTAGTTGCACACGGCGAAGGAATCTAAGGAGGACAGGTGCCGCATTTCAACAACACCCCTTCGTGGCAGGCCAGTTGGCGGTTACCGCAGGTATCGGCGATTTCCGGCCAACCACTTCATACGGTTATTTCGGCACTTGTCGACCATGAGAGGCACCTGCCCGTGACGCACATCACTCGTTCAAGTTCCTTGACCATGTACGGAGTTGACGGGGAGTGGCCGATTCCGTGCGGAAAGTGACCCTGCGCGTCGGCCGGTTCGATTCCGTTCCCCCTGGGGCGTGACCCCCACCACAGCACGCCCGTTGTCTTCTGCGTGAGCCCGCAACCCCAAGGCTCAGCGACCGGGAGCCACCCGGCCGACCGCGCGCATCCCGAGGGAGCCACCGTGCCGCGCATGCTCGACGTCAGTGAGGCCGTACGCGCCGAGATCGGCGACGAAGAAGCCGACCGGCTGCTCGCCGGAGAGACCGCTCCGGGCAGTTATGACTGCACGTCCTGCCGCACTCCGGGTGACTCCGGGCAGGAACGCACCAGCACCGTCCTGTTCGTCGGTGACGAGACCGCCGTCCTCGCCTTCGCCCACGCGGGCTGTCTGCCCTCGCAGGTCGTGCAGGTCACCGAGGAGCAGTTGCAGGGCGCCGTCCGTTCCATCGGCGGCGAGGCGGCCCCCGAGGAGCAGCCCCGGCAGACGGTGCCCGAGCCCGCCGTGCTCGGGGTGACCAGCGGACTGGTGCTGATCGAGGGCGAGTTGCACCCGGCGCTCGTGGTCGAGCCGACCGCGCCCATCGCGCGCCCCGGCGCCACCGGGGGCGGTGACGACTTCCTGCCGCTCCTCATCGAGCAGGGCTTCATGCCCCTGACCGAGCTGGCCGCCGTCCCGCCGGTGCTGCACGGCTGGTCGGTGCTGCTCGCCGTGGGCCAGCTGCACGCGGTGCTCCAGCCCGGGCCGAACGGCGGGCGGCCGGTGGCCTGGTGGCAGGCGCACCAGCCGCTCCAGGTCACGGACAGCTGGCGGGCCGCCGCCAACAAGCACCAGCAGGTGCTGATGTTCGCGGCCCCGGTCGGCTCCATCGGCCGTCAGCCCCGCGAGGACCTGCTGCGCGACGCGCTGGACAAGGCCGCCGCCAACGGCCGTCTGGTCGCGGCCGCGCTGCCGCTCGCCGGTACCTGAGACCCCCTCCGCCGGGCACCAGCCGTGCCGGTCCCCCTCCCCCGGGACCGGCACGGCCGCCCGTGCTGTCCCGCGCACCTCCGAAGGCCCCTCGCGGGGCCGCATCTCTTTGCGGGCACCGTCGTTTGGACATACGTGCACCCATACGACACTCCTCCCCGCCGACCCGCCCTGTCCCCCGTTCCCGTCGCCCGGTCCGGGCAGGAGAACTCCGGCGGGCCCTCGTCCACGCCGATCTACGACACGCTGTACGCGGAGTGGGTCAAGAGCTTCCGTACGCTGCCCTTCGACCGCAGCGGTGAGGAGAACCTCGATTTCACCGCCTTCGGGAACCTCCCCCAGGGCACGGGCTCGTACGGCGGACACCGGCCGGGGTCGTTCAGCAGCTCCTACAGCGCCTACAGCGCGGGGGCGTACAGCGCGCGGCAGCAGTCCCAGTGGCAGCGGATCGGCACGATCGGCCGGGCCCGGCCGGACGACGACGGCCCTGGCCCGGCGGCGCTCCCCCCGGCCCCGCGCCAGGGCAGCTGAGCCGGAAACGAAAGGGCGGCCCGTCTCTCGTCGAGACCGGGCCGCCCTTTCGCCATGCGTGTGTCCGCCGAGGCGGTTACTTCTTCTTCGCGCCGCGCTTCTCGCGCACCCGCACCGAGATGTGGATCGGGGTGCCCTCGAAGCCGAACTCCTCGCGCAGACGGCGCTCGATGAAGCGCCGGTAGCCCGCCTCGATGAAGCCGGAGGCGAAGAGGACGAAGCGCGGGGGCTTGGTGCCCGCCTGGGTGCCGAACAGGATGCGCGGCTGCTTGCCGCCCCGCACCGGGTGCGGGTGGGCGGCGACCAGCTCGCCGAGGAAGGCGTTCAGGCGGCCGGTGGGCACGCGCGCCTCCCAGCCGTCGAGCGCGGTCTCGATCGCCGGGACCAGCTTCTCCATGTGGCGGCCGGTACGGGCGGAGACGTTGACGCGCGGGGCCCAGGCGACCTGGCCCAGCTCGGTCTCGATCTCCCGCTCCAGGTAGTAGCGGCGCTCCTCGTCGAGGGTGTCCCACTTGTTGAAGGCGAGCACCACGGCGCGGCCCGCCTCGACGGCCATGGTGACGATGCGCTGGTCCTGCACGGAGATGTTCTCGGAGGCGTCCAGCAGGATGACGGCGACCTCGGCCTTCTCCACGGCCGCGGCCGTGCGCAGGGAGGCGTAGTAGTCGGCGCCCTGCTGGAGGTGGACGCGCTTGCGGATACCGGCGGTGTCCACGAACTTCCAGGTCTTGCCGCCCAGCTCGATCATCTCGTCGACCGGGTCACGGGTGGTGCCCGCCATCTCGTTGACGACGACGCGCTCCTCGCCCGCCACCTTGTTGAGCAGCGAGGACTTGCCGACGTTCGGGCGGCCGATCAGCGCGATCCGGCGTGGGCCGCCGACGGCGTTGCCGAAGGTCTGCGCGGGCGCCTCGGGCAGCGCCTCGAGGACGGCGTCCAGCATGTCGCCGGTGCCGCGGCCGTGCAGCGCGGAGACCGGGTGCGGCTCGCCGAGGCCCAGGGACCACAGGTAGGCGGCGTCGGACTCGCCGCTGAGGCCGTCGACCTTGTTGGCGGCCAGCACGACCGGCTTGCCCGCCTTGCGCAGCAGCCGGACCACGGCCTCGTCGGTGTCGGTGGCGCCGACCTTGGCGTCCACCACGAAGACGACCGCGTCGGCCGCCTCGATGGCGTACTCGGCCTGGGCGGCGACGGACGCGTCGATACCGAGGACGTCCTGCTCCCAGCCGCCGGTGTCGACCACCTTGAAACGGCGGCCCGCCCATTCCGCCTCATAGGTGACGCGGTCGCGGGTGACGCCGGGCTTGTCCTCGACGACCGCCTCGCGGCGGCCGATGATCCGGTTCACCAGGGTCGACTTGCCGACGTTCGGGCGGCCGACGACGGCGAGCACGGGCAGCGGGCCGTGGCCCGCCTCCTCGATGGCGCCCTCGACGGCCTCGATGTCGAAGCCCTCTTCCGCGGCGAGCTGCATGAACTCCGCGTACTCGGCGTCGCCGAGAGCCCCGTGCTCGTACTCGTGCGCGGCCGAGCCGTCGGGCTGGTTCTGGTCGTTCATGAAGTCCGTACCTCGTCGTCGTTCGTGGTGATCGGTGGAAGTGGCCCGATTCGGGCCGGTTCCACTACTCAAGTGTCGCCCAGCGCCCGGTCAGGCGCCTGGCGTTTTCCAGGTGTGCGGTGAGCCGCTTCTGGATGCGCTCGGTCGCCTCGTCCAGCGCCTTGCGCGTACGCCGCCCCGAGCCGTCGCCCGCTTCGAACGGGTCTCCGAAGACCACGTCCACGCGCGAGCGCAGCGGGGGCAGTGCCTTGACCAGGCGGCCGGGCCGGTCGGCGCTGCCGAGCACGGCCACGGGCACGATCGGCGCCCCGCCGCGCACCGCGAAGTAGGCGAGCCCGGCGCGCAGCGAGGCGAAGTCGCCCTCGCCCCGGGTGCCCTCCGGGAAGATGCCCAGGACGCCGCCCTGCTCCAGCACGCCGAGCGCCCGGCCGATGGCGGTGCGGTCGGCGGTGGTGCGGTCCACCTTCAGCTGGCCGATGCCGGTCAGGAAGGGATCCAGCGGCCCGATGAACGCCTCCTGCTTGATCAGGAAGTGCGTCGGCCGGGGCGCCACGCCCATGACCATGGGGCCGTCGATGTTGTGGGAGTGGTTCACCGCGAGGATCACCGGGCCGGAGGCGGGCACCTTCCAGGAGCCCAGCACCCGCGGCTTCCACAGCCCGTACATCAGGCCGACCCCGATGCGCCGCCCGATCTCGGCGCCCCGCTCGGAGGGCGGTGCGCTCTGGCTCACTTCCCGGCCCGCTTCTCCTCGACCAGGGTGACGACGCACTCGATGACCTGGGCGAGGGTCAGCTCGGTGGTGTCCACCTCGACCGCGTCGCCCGCCTTGGCGAGCGGGGAGGTCTTGCGGCTGGAGTCGGCCGCGTCCCGCTGGATCAGGGCGGCACGGGTGGCGGCGACGTCGGAGCCCTTCAGCTCACCGCTGCGGCGGGCCGCACGGGCCTCCGGGGAGGCGGTGAGGAAGATCTTCAGGTCGGCGTCGGGCAGCACGGTCGTACCGATGTCCCGGCCCTCGACCACGATGCCCTCTTCGGCACCGGCCGCGATGGAGCGCTGCAGCTCGGTGATCCGGGTGCGCACCTCGGGCACCGCGCTGACCGCGCTGACCTTGGAGGTGACGTCCTGGGTGCGGATCGGCGCGGCCGCGTCGTAGCCGTCGACGGTGATGGTCGGGGCCAGCGGGTCGGTGCCGGAGACGATCTCCGGCTTGCCCGCGACGGCGGCGATCGCGGTGGGGTCCGTGAGATCGACCTCGTTGGCCACCATCCACCAGGTGATGGCCCGGTACTGGGCGCCGGTGTCCAGGTAGCTGAGGCCGAGCTGCGCGGCCACGGCCTTCGACGTGCTCGACTTGCCCGTGCCGGAGGGGCCGTCGATCGCTACGATCACAGGCTTGGCGGTCGGGGCGGCGCCGTTTTCCACGGGAGGGCACCTTCCTGGTGAAGGGTGTCGGTCGGGGTGGCGGGACGCGAGGGCGCCCCGCACAAGGTTACTGGGTGTGGGTCACTCGTACGGACGCACGTGGGCGCGGGTGCGCCCGGGGCCCGTGCTACTGCCTCAGCGCCCAGCCCCGCTCGCGCAGCGCCTCGGTGAGGACGGGCGCGGCCCCGGGTTCGACCATGAGCTGGATGTGCCCCGCCTGCTGTCCGCTGGCGTGCTCGATGCGGACGTCCTCGATGTTGACCCCGGCCCGTCCGGCGTCGGCGAAGATGCGGGCGAGCTGGCCGGGCTGGTCGTTGATGAGGACCGTGACGGTCTCGTACGCGCGCGGCGCGGAGCCGTGCTTGCCGGGGACCCGGACCTGACCGGCGTTGCCCCGGCGCAGCACGTCCTCGATGCCCGCGCCGCCGGTGCGCCGCTTGTCCTCGTCGGCGGACTGCAGGGCACGCAGCGCGCGCACGGTCTCGTCGAGGTCGGCGGAGACGTCGGTGAGGAGGTCGGCCACGGGTCCGGGGTTGGCGGAGAGGATGTCGATCCACATCCGGGGGTCGGAGGCGGCGATCCGGGTGACGTCCCGGATGCCCTGCCCGCACAGCCGTACGGCGGCCTCCTCGGCGTTCTCCAGCCGGGCGGCGACCATGCTGGAGACCAGGTGCGGCATGTGGGAGACGAGCGCGACGGCGCGGTCGTGGGCGTCGGCGTCCATGACGACCGGGACGGCCCGGCAGTGCGAGACCAGTTCGAGGGCGAGGTTCAGCACCTCGGTGTCGGTGTCGCGGGTGGGGGTGAGCACCCAGGGGCGGCCCTCGAAGAGGTCGGCGGTGGCGGCCAGCGGGCCGGACTTCTCCCGGCCGGACATGGGGTGGGTGCCGAGGTAGCGGGCGAGGACGGCCTCGTCCAGGCCGAGCGCCTCCAGTTCGCGGCGCGGGCCGCCCTTGACGCTGGCCACGTCGAGGTAGCCGTGCGCGAGGTCGCGGCGCATGGCGTCGGCGAGGACGGTGGCGACGTGGGCGGGCGGGGCGGCGACGAGCGCGAGGTCGACCCGGCCCTGGGGCGGCTCGTCGGTACCGGCGCCGAGGGCGGCCGCGGTGCGGGCCTGCGCGGGGTCGTGGTCGGCGAGGTGCACGGTGACGCCCCGCCGGGTGAGGGCGAGCGCGGCCGAGGTCCCGATCAGCCCGGTGCCGATGACGAGTGCGGTTCTCACTGGGCGATGTCCTTGCGCGGGGCGGCGGCACCGGCCCGGGGCCGGTTTCTGATCCGCCCAGCCTAGTCAGCGCGGGCGGGTGGGGCGCGCGCCGCCCGGGCTGTGGGACGGGCGCCCGTTCGGCCGAGGCGGGGGCCGACCCGCTGCCGCCTCCTTCGTCCGGGCGGCGTTCGATGCCAAGATGCCCGGAGTTCTGGAGATTTCCGTCCCTTTCTTCCGCCCCTCGGACCTCTCGGAGTGACGACATGAACCAGCCCGCGACACGGCGCACGCTTCTCGCCACGGGGGCCGCCACGCTCACCGTCTGCTGTGTGGGCTGCGGCGACGACGGCGACACCTCCTCGGCCGCCGCCAGCACCTCTCCCAGCGGCGACAGCGCCTCATCCGACTCTGGCGGCGGTAAGGCGCTGTCGAGCGTCAGCGAGATCCCGGAGGGCGGCGGCAAGATCTTCACCGAGGAGAAGGTCGTGGTGACGCAGCCGAAGAAGGGCGAGTACAAGGCGTTCTCCGCGGTCTGCACCCACCAGGGCTGCACGCTGAACAAGGTCGCGGACGGCACCGTCGACTGCCCCTGCCACGGCAGCAGGTTCCGCATCTCCGACGGCTCGGTCGCCCACGGCCCGGCCACCGAGCCACTGCCCGCCAAGGAGATCATGGTGCACGGAAACACGGTGCACCTGAGCTGACCGCCCGCGTACGCTCCCCCGCATGCGCCCCGCCGACCTGGTCCGAGACCACACCGTCTACGCCTGTGTCATGGGCTCGCGCGCCTTCGGTCTGGCCACCGACACCAGTGACACCGACCGGCGGGGCGTGTTCCTGGCCCCGACCCCGCTGTTCTGGCGGTTCGAGAAGCCGCCCACGCATGTCGAGGGGCCGGGCGAGGAACGGTTCTCCTGGGAGCTGGAGCGCTTCTGCGAGCTGGCGCTGCGGGCCAACCCGAACATCCTGGAGTGCCTGCACTCCCCGCTGGTGGAGCAGCTGGACGACATCGGCCGCGAACTGCTCTCGCTGCGCGCGGCGTTCCTGTCCCGGCAGGTCCACGCCACCTTCACCGGCTACGCCCTCGGCCAGCGCCGCAGACTGGACGCCGACGTCCGCACCACCGGCGCCCCCCGCTGGAAGCACGCGATGCATCTGCTCCGCCTGCTGATCAGCGCCCGCGACCTGCTGCGCACCGGTGAACTGCGGCTCGACGTGGGCGAGGAGCGGGAGGCGCTGCTGGAGGTGAAGCGGGGGGACGTGCCCTGGCCGGAGGTCGAGGCCCGGATGGCCCGGCTGTCGGCGGAGGCGGACGCGGCCCTGCTCCGCACCCCGCTCCCGGCGGAGCCGGACCAGGCGCGGGTGGCCGACTTCCTGTACCGCGCCCGCCTCGCCTCGGCCCGGCCGTGAGCTCACAGGGCCCACAGGACGACCCCGCCGAGCATCCCGGCGAGTACGACCAGTACCGCGGTGGCGGTGGTGATCCGGGTGCCGAGGGACCGCTGCATCATCACCATGCTCGGCAGACTCACGGCGGGCAGGGTGATCAGCAGGGCGCCGAGCACGGCGGGCGGCAGGCCCACGACGGCCAGCCCCTGGACGATCGGGATCTCACCGGCGGTCGGGATCACGAACAGCGTGCCGAGCACCGCGGCGACGACCATGGCGGCGATCACCGTCGGCAGGCCGTCACCGATGCCGTTCCGCGCCAGCGGCAGCAGCCAGCCCCGGAAGGCGCCGATGAGCAGGACGACCGCCAGGTACTCGGGGACCAGGACGAGCGTCATGCGGGTCAGCGTCCGGACGAACCGGACGGCCACCGCCGCGGCTCCGTCGGGCTGGTCGCTCCCCGCCGGGACGGGCGGAACGTCGCTCGCGTCGCCGTCGGCCCGGCGGCCCCGGTCGGCGAGCCTGCCCACCAGCACCGCTCCCGCCACGACCGTGAGGACGCCCACCACGATCCGGACCGCCGTCCACTGCCAGGGGGCCACCAGCAGCAGGAAGGCCACGACGGCCGGGTTGAGCAGGGGGTTGCCCAGCCAGTACGCCACCGAGGCGGTCGTCGAGGCGCCCCCGCGCCGGAGCCCGGCCGCGACCGGTGCGGTACAGCAGGTGCACATCATCGACGGGGTGCTCAGCAGGCCGCCCGCCACCGCGCTGGACCACCGGCCCCGCCGGTTCAGCGCACGGAGCAGCCAGTCACGCGGGATCAGCACCTGTAGCGCGGCGCTGATCAGCAGCGCGGCGACGAGCGCCTTCCACACCGCGACCAGATAGGCCAGGAGGAAGGAGACCGCCGCCTGCCAGCTCGGGGAGTCACCGGGCCGGACGCCGCCGACCTCGAGGATGCTGCCGCCCGACCACGCGTGGCTCCGGCCGAGGCCGATGACCTTGGCCGTGTACGGCAGCCACTTCGCCCACAGCAGCGCCACGACGAAGACGATCACCATGACGAGCAGGCCGAGGGCGAGCCGGGTCCGCGTCGGGGCGGGTGCGGTGTCGTGGGTTCGCGAAGGAGCTGCCACATTCCGACCCTAAGGGGGCGAACAGGCGGCCGCTACGCGTCCCAGAGGGCGCCCAGCTCCAGCAGTTCGTCCCGGTGCTCGATCCGGTCCACCCAGTCCGCGGGCCAGGCGTCCGCGCCCAGCCAGGCGCCCGCGAAGGCGCCGGTCAGGCAGGCGATGGAGTCGGAGTCGCCGGAGGCGCAGGCGGCCCGGCGCAGCGCCAGCACGGGGTCGCCGGGGAAGAGCAGGAAGCAGAGCAGGCCGGTGGCCAGCGCCTCCTCCGCGATCCAGCCCTCGCCGGTGGCGAGGCAGGGGTCGGTCTCCGGGGAGACGGTGCGCAGCGCCTCCTGGAGGCGGCCGAGGATCGCCAGGCACTCGTCCCAGCCGCGCGCGATGAACTCCTCGGGGCTCGCGTCCCCGGCGCGCCGCCACAGGTCACCGAGCCAGGTGTGGTCGTAGTGGGTGCGGTGGTCGAGGGCGTACGAGCGCAGCCGGCCGACGAGCCCTTCGGGGTCGGTGCCCTGCGCCAGCAGCCACACGGCGTGCGCGGTGAGGTCGGAGGCGGCCAGCGCGGTGGGGTGGCCGTGGGTGAGGGCGGACTGCAACTGGGCGGCGCCGGAGCGCTGTTCGGGGCTCAGGCCGGGGGCGAGGCCGAGCGGGGCGACCCGCATGTTGGCGCCGCAGCCTTTGGAGCCGACCTGGCTCGCGTCCCGCCAGTCCCGCCCCTCCTCCTTCAGCAGCGCGCAGGCGGTGAGGCAGGTGCGGCCGGGGGCGCGGTTGTTCTCCGGGGACTGGTACCAGTCGACGAACTCCGCGCGCAGCGGCCGCTCCAGCCGCCGCGGCGTGAGAGAGCCCCGGCCCATGGCCGTGCGGAGCCCGCGCCCGAGTGCGAGGGTCATCTGCGTGTCGTCGGAGACGAAGGCGCGGCCCGGCAGCTCCATCTCCCGCCAGGGTCCGCACTTGGCGAGGATGGACGGCACGTCATTGAACTCGGTCGGGAAGCCCAGCGCGTCGCCGAGGGCGAGTCCGAGCAGGGAACCGGTGGCGGCGCGCCTGCCCGCGGGCGTGGAGGTCATGGGTCAAGTCCTTCCGGGCGCCCATGACCCGGCCCCCGTTGGTCCGGCTCCATGGCCACCCGACTAATCGTCAGCTTGACCATAAAGCCGGACCGTCACCGGCGGCAAGAGCCCGCTCCAGGGACTAGAGGTCGACTTCCTTCATCAGCATGCCGACCTCGGTGTTGGACAGGCGGCGCAGCCAGCCCGACTTCTGGTCGCCGAGGGTGATCGGGCCGAAGGAGACGCGGACCAGCTTGTCGACGGGGAAGCCCGCCTCCGCCAGCATGCGGCGCACGATGTGCTTGCGGCCCTCGTGCAGGGTCACCTCGACCAGGTAGTTCTTGCCGGTCTGCTCGACCACCCGGAAGTGGTCGGCGCGGGCCCACCCGTCCTCCAGCTCGATGCCGTCCTTCAGGCGCTTGCCGAGGTCGCGCGGGATCGGGCCGACGATGTGCGCGAGATACGTCTTCTGCACGCCGTACTTCGGGTGGGTGAGGCGGTGCGCCAGCTCGCCGTGGTTGGTGAGCAGGATGACGCCCTCGGTCTCCGTGTCGAGGCGGCCCACGTGGAAGAGCCGGGTCTCGCGGTTGGTGACGTAGTCCCCGAGGCACTGACGGCCCTCGGGGTCCTCCATCGTGGAGACCACACCGGCGGGCTTGTTCAGCGAGAAGAACTGGTACGACTGGGTGGCGACGGTCAGGCCGTCGACCTTCACCTCGTCCTTCTCCGGGTCGACCCGGCGGCCCTGCTCGAGCACGATCTCGCCGTTGATCTCGACGCGGGACTGCTCGATCAGCTCCTCGCAGGCGCGCCGCGAGCCGTAGCCCGCGCGGGCCAGCACCTTCTGCAGCCGCTCGCCCTCCTGCTCGGCGCCGGGGAAGGTCTTGGGCGGCCGCACGTCCTTCTTGCCCTCGTACCGCTCCCGGTTGCGCTCCTCCGCCCGCGTCTCGAACTCACGCGAGCGGCCGGGTGCCGTACGGCCGCGCCCCGCCTGCTGGGACTGCTTGGGGCCGCCCTTGGCACCGCCGCGCGCCGCGCCGCCGCGGCCGGCCTTCGGGCCGTCCTTCGTGGCGCCGGGACCCACGTCGTAGCGGCGCTCCTCCGGACGGGGCTTGCTGGGGCGGCCCTGCCCCTTGCGCTCGTCCCGGTCGTTGCCGCCGCGGGGGTTACCGCGTCCGCTGTTCCTGCCGCTGCCGCTGCTTCGCATCAAGGTTTCCGTCGTAGTCGTCTGCGTCCTGACCGCCGGGCGCGTCGGGCGCGTCCGGGTCGAACGACGGGACTCCCTCCTGGGTCTCCGCCTCGATCGCCTCCGCCTCGGGGAGGAAGGGCGCGAGTTCCGGAAGCTCGTCCAGGCCGCGCAGGCCCATCCGCTCCAGGAAATAGTTCGTCGTCACGTACAGGATCGCACCTGTTTCGGGTTCCGTGCCCGCCTCGGCGACCAGACCGCGCTGGAGCAGGGTCCGCATCACGCCGTCGCAGTTGACCCCGCGTACGGCGGAGACCCGGCTGCGGCCGACCGGCTGGCGGTACGCGACGACCGCGAGGGTCTCCAGGGCCGCCTGGGTGAGCCGGGCCGTCTGGCCCTCCAGCGCGAGGCGTTCGACGGCGGGCGCGTACGCGGCGCGGGTGTAGAAGCGCCAGCCGCCCGCGACGAAGCGCAGCTCGAAGCCCCGGCCCTGCGCGGTGTATTCGTCGGCCAGCTCGCGCAGGGCGTCCGCCACCTGGCGCCTGGGCCGCTGGAGGACGCGGGCGAGGTGTTCCTCGGTCGCGGGCTCGTCCACGACCATCAGGACGGCCTCCAGGGCGGGCTTGAGGTCGAGGGCGGCGACGCGCTCGTCCGTGTCCTGGTGCTTCACGTCTTCCGCTCCCTGTCCTTCGCCCTGTCCTTCGATGCCTCGGCGGGCCGGTCGAACTCGTCGGTGACCAGCGGGGCGGCCGCCCGCTCCCCGCCGGTCCAGCGGACCAGCAGGGTGCCGAGCGCGGTCTCCTGCTCCAGGGCCACGGCCTTCTCGCGGTACAGCTCCAGCAGGGCGAGGAAGCGGGCCACCACCGTGAGGGTGTCGTCGGTGTCGGCCACCAGCGCGCGGAAGTCGGCCTCACCGGCCTCGCGCAGCCGGGCGACGACGATCCCGGCCTGCTCCCGCACACTCACCAGCGGGGCGTGGATGTGGTCGACGTACACCTGCGGCTTGGCCTTCGGCTGCATCGCCCTGACCGCGAGCCGGGCGAAACCCTCGGGCCCGATGCTGATGACGACCTCGGGCAGCAGCTCGGCGTGGACCGGCTCCAGGCCGACAGTACGGGGATACCGGAGGCTCTCGTCGTCCAGCCGCTCGTTGAAGATGTCGGCGATCCGCTTGTAGGCCCGGTACTGGAGCAGCCGGGCGAAGAGCAGGTCCCGCGCCTCCAGCAGGGCGAGGTCGGCCTCGTCCTCCACGTGGGCGGCGGGCAGCAGCCGGGCGGCCTTGAGGTCGAGCAGGGTGGCGGCGACGACGAGGAACTCGGTGGTCCGGTCCAGGTCCCAGTCGGCTCCCATGGCCCGGATGTGCGCCATGAACTCGTCGGTGACCTTGGACAGGGCGATCTCGGTGACGTCCAGCTTGTGCTTGGTGATGAGCTGGAGCAGCAGGTCGAAGGGGCCCTCGAAGTTGTCGAGCCGCACCTTGAACACCCCGTCGGGGGCAGGCTGCTCCGACGGCTCGGCAAGAGCCGGGGCCGGAGGTGTGGTGTCCGGGCCCCGGCCCAGCGGGCGTCTGGAGCCGGTCGTGTGCACGTTCATGGGGCTCGCAGGGTATCGGCCGACCGGTGCGAGGCGCGGCTAGCGCCCCCGCAGCCGCCGGACCAGGATGCTGGCTTCCCCGCGGGACTCCAGGTCGGCGAGGACCACGGCGACCGCCTCGCGGACGATCCGGCCGCGGTCGACGGCGAGACCGTGCTCGCCGCGCAGGACCAGCCGGGCGTGCTCGAGGTCCATCAGCTCCTCGGCCGAGACGTACACGGTGATCTTCTCGTCGTGCCGCTCGCGTCCGCTGGGCCGCCGGGCGGCCGCCCGGCCGCGCTTACGGGGCTGTTCGGCGCCGGAGTCGTCCGTCTCGGTCTGCCGCCGGGCGGGCCGGATACGGGACTCGGCGGACTCCGGACCCGCCGCCGCGGTGTGCTCGGCGCCCTCGCCGTCGCCGCCCTGGACGGGCACCGACGGCGGCGCGTCCTGCGCGGTCGCGGCCGGGTCGCTCTCCCCCGCCGGTGCGGGCACCCGCGCCTCCTGGCCGGGCCCGCGCCGGGGCGAGGAGGACTGGAGCCCCATCCCCCCGGTCGTACGGAACAGTTCGTCGGCTCCGGGCAGACTCACTCGGCGTGACACCGGGCGAGCACCTCCCTGGCGAGCTGACGGTAGGCGGCGGCGCCGACGGAGTTGGAGGCGTACGTGGTGATCGGCTCACCGGCGACCGTGGTCTCCGGGAAGCGGACCGTGCGCCCGATGACCGTGTGGTAGACGTGGTCGTCGAACGCCTCGACCACCCGGGCCAGCACCTCGCGGCTGTGGACGGTGCGCGAGTCGTACATCGTGGCCAGGATGCCGTCGAGCTCCAGGTCGGGGTTGAGCCGCTCCTGGACCTTCTCGATGGTCTCGGTCAGCAGGGCCACACCGCGCAGCGCGAAGAACTCGCACTCCAGCGGCACGATCACCTTGTGCGCGGCGGTCAGCGCGTTGACGGTGAGCAGACCCAGCGAGGGCTGACAGTCGATCACGATGTAGTCGTAGTCGTCCATCAGCGGCTTCAGGGCGCGCTGGAGCGTGGACTCGCGCGCGACCTCGGAGACCAGCTGGACCTCGGCCGCCGACAGGTCGATGTTGGAGGGCAGCAGGTCCATGTTGGGGACCGCCGTCTTCAGCAGGACCTCGTCGGCCGACATGCCCCGCTCCATGAGCAGGTTGTAGACGGTGAGGTCCAGCTCCATCGGGTTGACGCCCAGACCCACCGACAGCGCGCCCTGCGGGTCGAAGTCCACGAGCAGCACGCGCCGTCCGTACTCCGCGAGCGCCGCACCCAGGTTGATGGTCGACGTGGTCTTGCCGACGCCGCCCTTCTGGTTGCACATGGCGATGATCTTCGCGGGGCCGTGGTCGGTCAGCGGGCCCGGGATCGGGAAGTACGGCAGCGGGCGGCCGGTCGGGCCGACGCGCTCACGGCGCTGGCGGGCCGCGTCGGGCGCGAGCGTGGCCGCGTACTCCGGATCGGGCTCGTACTCGGCGTCGGGGTCGTAGAAGTGCCCCTCGGGCAGTTCGTCGTAGTCGGCGAAGTGGTTGCGGGGCGCGCCACTTCCGTCGCCGGCCATGGCGTTCACGTGTTGGCCATCCATGCTCTGGTGTGCTCTCCGGGCCGTCTGCGGAACCGGACTCTGGTGGGCTGCGAAGGTGCGCACCGCGACGGAGCCGACGGCCTCGTGTCCCTCGGGACCCTGGCCCTCTCCGCGCAATCCTGGTCGACCACCTCCGGGAGAAAATGTCGACTCATTCACAAGTCGTCTTACCTCCTTGGCGGCCAAAGGACTTCTAGACAAGGTCAGCGTGGCACCATGCCGACGGTTGGCGACTCTATGGCGTGTCGGCGGTCCGCAGCAACACAATCCGCCGGACCCGGCACGATGTGTCGACAATGAAACATCCCGCTGTCAAGGGCGTACAGCCGTCGCACAGCAGGTTTCACCGGTGTGCGAATCGGTCCAAGCGTTACGTTCGAGGCGAGTTGGCCTAGCCTCGCAAAGTGACCATACACACATCCGGCCGGACCTTGTCGGGCAAGGTCCGGCCGGGTTCGCGGTGTTGACGATCCGTGTTGACGAATCGCCTTTTACGCGCGGGCGACTTGGGTGTTCGCCGCCGCTGTCGAGGTCAGCCGATCAGGGTCTCGATCGCCACGTGCTCCAGGCCGTGCGCCTCGGCGACCTCCTTGTAGACCACCTTGCCGTCGTGGGTGTTGAGACCACGGGCCAGCGCGGCGTCGCGGCGCAGCGCCTCCACCCAGCCATTGTTGGCGAGCGAGACGATGTACGGCAGCGTCGCGTTGGTGAGCGCGTTGGTGGAGGTGTTGGGCACCGCCCCGGGCATGTTGGCGACGCAGTAGAAGACCGAGTTGTGCACCCGGAAGGTCGGCTCGGCGTGCGTGGTGGGACGGGAGTCCTCGAAGCAGCCGCCCTGGTCGATGGCGATGTCGACAAGGACACTTCCGGGCTTCATCCGCGACACCAGCTCGTTGGTGACCAGCTTCGGGGCCTTGGCGCCCGGGATGAGGACGGCGCCGATGACGAGGTCCGCGTCGAGGACGGCCTTCTCCAGCTCGAAGGCGTTGGACATGATCGCCTTGACCTTGCTGCCGAAGATCCGGTCGGCCTCGCGCAGCTTGTTGATGTCGCGGTCCAGCAGCGTCACCTCGAAGCCCATGCCGACGGCGATCTGGGTGGCGTTCCAGCCGGAGACACCGCCGCCGATGACGACGGCCTTGGCCGGGGTCACGCCCGGCACGCCGCCGGGGAGCACACCGCGGCCGCCGGCCGGGCGCATCAGGTGGTAGGCGCCGACCTGCGGGGCGAGACGGCCCGCGACCTCGGACATCGGGGCGAGCAGCGGCAGCGCGCGGTTCGCCAGCTCGACGGTCTCGTAGGCGATCGCCGTGGTGCCGGACTCCAGCAGGGCGTCGGTGCACTCGCGCGAGGCGGCCAGGTGCAGGTAGGTGAAGAGGATCTGGTCCTTGCGCAGGCGGTGGTACTCCTCCGCGACCGGCTCCTTGACCTTCAGCAGCAGGTCGGCGTCGGCCCACACCTGGTCGGCGGAGTCGAGCATCCCGGCGCCTGCGGCGATGTACTCCTCGTCCGTGATCGAGGAGCCGAGACCGGCGCCCCGCTCGATGACGACCTGGTGGCCGTTACGCACCAGCTCGTGCACGCCGGCGGGGGTGATGGCCACCCGGAACTCGTTGTTCTTGACCTCGCGGGGGATGCCGACCTTCACGTCGATCACGGTCCTTGGCTCAGGGGGTATGGGGGGTGCGTTGGAAAGACATACCCGGGCGTGCCGGGGCACACCGGGAGACACCGCAGGAGAACGTGCGGCAGAGCCAGTCTAATGAAGGTGTTCTGAGTGTCTAGCCTTCCATTGCATCAATCTTCATCGGATGCACTGCGGATTTCGCAGGCGTCGGCGTCCACCTTCACTGACCGGCCTTCAGCGGCGGGCCCGGTGGCCGCCTCTTCCTCCAGCATGCGCTCCGCCGCCGCGCGGTGCAGGCGGGCGGCCGTGGGGTCGCCGAGCCGGTCCAGGGTGTCGGCCAGCCGCAGCTGGAGCGCGGCCTGGAGCCGGGTGTCGTCCGCGCGCCGCGCCCACTCCACCGCCTCCTGGCAGGTGCGCAGGCATTCCTCGGGGCGTCCGGCGTACTCCTGGACGCGGGCCAGCTCGCTCAGGGCGCGCGCGTGGGCGGCGACGTCGCCCTCCTTGCGGTATCCGGCGAGGGCGGCCCGCCAGTTGCGCAGGCCCTCGCCGTACCGGCCCGCGTAGGTGTGGGCGGTGGCGATACGGCCGTAGAGCCGGGCGGCCTCGGCGCGCTCGCCGCGGGCGAGGCGCTGGGACAGGGCGCGGCCGAACCAGTCGGCGGCCCGGTCGTGGTCGCCCAGCTCCTGGTGCGCGCCGCCCACGGATTCCATCGCGCGGCCGGTGGCGTACGGGTCGTTCGCCTCGCGTCCGGCGTCCAGCGCGGCCCGGTAGCGGGCCAGCGCGTCGCGGGTGCGGCCGGTCTGGGCGTCCACGTCGCCCAGGTTCAGCAGGGCGGCGGCCTTCTCGCGGGGCAGGCCGCGCCGCTCGGCGACATCGAGGACCAGGCCGTGGATGCCGTACAGGTCGGGGGCCGCGGCCTGGGTGCCGAAGTGCGCGACCATGGCCCGGACCAGCTGGGACATCAGCCGTCGGGCGAGGGTGTCCAGCTCCCCGTCGGCCACCGCGAGCCGGGCGGCGGCCAGCAGCGCCGGGCGCCGGGCCGTGAGCCATTCGGCGGCCGCGCGGGGGCTGGGGAAGCGCAGGCCCGGGGGCAGCGCCTGGAGCTTCTCGCGGGCCTGCGGGCTGTCGGTCTCGGTGCTGGCGCGGCAGGACTGGAGCAGCCGTACGTCCCGCTCCAGCAGCCGGGCGCGGGCCAGCTGGAGTTCGGCGGGGCGCTCCTTGGCCTCGGCGAGGGCGCGCAGCAGGGGGTGCAGACAGCCGGGGATGTCGTACTCGGGCAGCGGTGAGCGGGCCGGGCGGAGCAGGCCGAGGGCGGCCAGTTCCCGCAGCACGGTGTGTGCGGCCTTGAGGGAGCAGCCCGCGAGGGCGGACGCGGTGTGCGCGTCGACGGGGCCCGCCGGTGCCTGGGAGAGCAGGCGCAGCATGTGGGCGGTGGAGGCGGGCAGTCCGTCGTGGACGAGGGTGAGGACGCGGGCGAGGGCGGGGCCGTCGTCGGGGTCGCTGTGCAGCCGCTTGGCGAGGTCGGAGACGGCCGTCTGGGGGCGGGCGGCGAGCCAGCCGCCCGCCAGGGTGAGGGCGGCGGGCTGTCCCGCGCAGATCTCGGCGAGGTTCTCGGCGGAGCGGGGGTCGACGGTGACGCGGACCGAGCCGGTGTACCGGGTGAGTAGTTCCACCGCGGACTTGGTGTCCAGGCCGCCCAGGGTGCAGGGGCGGACGTCGGAGATGCCGGTGAGGGGGCCGCGGGAGACGGCGACCACCAGGCAGTCGGGGGCGTCCGGGAGGAGGGCGTCGACCTGTTCGGCCCCGGTGGCGTCGTCCAGCAGGAGCAGGACACGCCGGGGAGCGAGGGCGGTGCGCAGGGCCTCGGTCAGCTCGTCCTCGGCGGCGCCCGCGGGGGCGCGGGTGCCGAGCGCGGTGAGCAGTTCGCGGGCGGTGCGCTCAACCGGTACGGGGGTGCCGTCGGGGTCGCTGAGGCGGGCCCGGAACACGCCGTCGGGGTAACGCTGCGCGACCTGGGCCACGAACTCCTCGGCGAGCGCGGTCCGGCCGGAGCCGGGGCGTCCGGCGATGAGGAGAACGCGGGCCCGGGGTGCCTTGCGTCCGGCGAGGGTGTCCAGGCCGGTGCGCTCGATGTCGGCCCTGAGCTCCTTCAACTCCCGTGTGCGCCCGAGGAAATGGCCCTCCTGGGCCGGCGGCTCCGACAGCCGCGCCTCTTCCTGGTCCACCGCCTGATCCGTCACGGGCCACGCTCCCGTCCCACCGCACGCGCAAAGCCCGCCGGTTCTTCCGGTACGGGCGTTTGCTGAGCCTAGTTCACGCTCTGCGACGTTCCCGGTGGAGCGCGGCGGACACATCCCCCGATCGGATCAGGCGATGGTCACACCAATGGGACGCGGTCGTGGATCTTGGCCGGATTCAGGAGGCGAAGGGGCGCGCGGGCCAGGGCGCGTCGGCCGGGCGCAGGGCGTCCAGACCGTCCCCGGCGCGGGCGGCGACCAGCGAGAGGACGCCCACGACCAGGCAGTTGTTGTGCACGTCCCCGGCGAGCACCAGCCGCACCAGCTCGTCCACGGGCACGCGCGCGTACTCCATGTCCGTCTCCTCGTGCTCCGTGACGAAGCGCTCCCCCTCGGCCTCGGCGAGGTCGCGGGCGAGGAAGATCCGTACGGCCTCGTCGCAGCCGCCGGGGGTGGTGTAGACGTCGGTCAGCACCCGCCAGTCCTCGGCCTTGACGTGCGCCTCCTCGTACAGCTCGCGCTGGGCGGCGTGCAGCGGGTTCTCGCCGGGCACGTCCAGCAGCCCGGCCGGGATCTCCCAGAGCTTGTGGCGCACGGGGTGGCGGTACTGGTTGATGAGCAGGACCCGGTCCTGCTCGTCCAGGGCGAGGACCGCGACCGAGCCGGGGTGGACCTGGTAGTCGCGGCGGGCCACCGAGCCGTCGGGCATGACCACGTCGTCCGTGCGGACGGAGGTCTTGCCGCCCGTGAACGGGGTCCCGCTCGCACGGACCTCCCACTCCTCGGGGGTGTCCTTGATCGTCATGCCCTGTCCCTCCACGTGCCATGTGCGCAAAAGAAACCTGCGCAAAAGAAAACCGGGGTGCGCACCTTTGAAGGTTCGCACCCCGGCCACCGTAACAACTGGTGTGTTACTTGGAGTTCTTCGGCTTGCCCGCCGTCTTGCGCTCGACGGAAGCCTTCACCAGGCCCGCGAACAGCGGGTGCGGCCGGGTCGGCCGGGAGCGCAGCTCGGGGTGCGCCTGGGTGGCGACGAGGTAGGGGTGGACCTCGCGCGGGTACTCGACGTACTCGACGAGCTTGCCGTCGGGCGAGGTGCCCGAGAAGACGATGCCCGCCTTCTTCTCCAGCTCGGCGCGGTAGGAGTTGTTGACCTCGTAGCGGTGGCGGTGCCGCTCCTCGACGTACTCCTTGCCGTCGTAGACCTCGCGGACGATGGAGCCCTCGGCCAGCTTCGCCGGGTACATGCCGAGCCGCATGGTGCCGCCCATGTCGCCCTCACCGGCGACGATGTCCATCTGCTCGGCCATGGTGGAGATGACCGGGTGGGCGGTGGCCGGGTCGAACTCGGTGGAGTTGGCGTCCGGGATGTCGGCCAGGTTCCGCGCGGCCTCGACCACGATGCACTGCAGGCCCAGGCAGAGGCCGAGCAGCGGGACCTTGTTCTCGCGGGCGTAGCGGATGGCGCCGACCTTGCCGAGCACACCGCGGTCGCCGAAGCCGCCGGGGATGCAGATGCCGTCCACGTCACCGAGGGCGGCGGCGGCACCGGCCGGGGTCTTGCAGTCGTCGGAGGTGACCCACTTGATCTTGACGCGGGCGCGGTTGGCGAAGCCGCCCGCGCGCAGCGCCTCGGTCACCGACAGATAGGCGTCCGGCAGGTCGATGTACTTGCCGACCAGGGCGAGGGTGATCTCGTGGTCCGGCTTGTGCACCCGGCCCAGCAGGTCGTCCCAGGTGGTCCAGTCCACGTCCCGGAAGGGCAGGTCGAGCTTGCGGACGACGTAGGCGTCCAGGCCCTCGGCGTGGATGACCTTGGGGATGTCGTAGATGGAGCGGGCGTCGGGGCAGGCCACGACGGCGTCCTCGTCCACGTCGCACATCAGCGAGATCTTGCGCTTGATGGCGGTGGGGACCTCGCGGTCGCAGCGCAGCACGATCGCGTCGGGCTGGATACCGATGTTGCGCAGCGCGGCGACGGAGTGCTGGGTCGGCTTGGTCTTCAGCTCGCCGGAGGGGCCGATGTACGGCAGCAGCGAGATGTGGACGACGAAGACGTTGTCCCGGCCGACCTCGTGGCGGACCTGGCGGACGGTCTCCAGGAACGGCAGCGACTCGATGTCGCCGACGGTGCCGCCGACCTCGGTGATGACGACGTCCACCTCGTCGGTGGCCATGCGCCGGATGCGGTGCTTGATCTCGTTCGTGATGTGCGGGATGACCTGCACGGTGTCGCCCAGGTACTCGCCGCGCCGCTCCTTGGCGATGACCGTGGAGTAGACCTGGCCGGTGGTGACGTTGGCCGAGCCGTCGAGGTCGCGGTCGAGGAAGCGCTCGTAGTGGCCGATGTCCAGGTCGGTCTCGGCGCCGTCGTTGGTGACGAACACCTCACCGTGCTGGAAGGGGTTCATCGTGCCCGGGTCGACGTTCAGGTACGGGTCGAGCTTCTGCATCACGACGCGCAGGCCGCGAGCCTTGAGCAGCATGCCCAGGCTGGAGGCGGTGAGGCCCTTGCCGAGCGAGGATGCGACACCCCCGGTGACGAAGATGTGCTTGGTCGTCGTAGATTTCGGCGGCATGGCCAAGAGGGGGCTCCCGTGGTCGCTGTCTGTGATGCGGTGCGGTCGCCGGCCCGGAGAATCAGGTGTTCCTCGCGGTGGCGTCGTCGCTGCGGTTCGGGGGTTTTGGGGCCCACCGGTCCACGGGCTACCAGGGTATCAGCGCCCGGAGGAGTCGGCGTCCGGCCACGCTCCGTGCACGGCCGGCCGGGCTCGCGTGAGCAGGTCCGGCGTGGGCTGGCGGGCGTCCGGGCGGTGGTCACGGAGTCCTCACCCCGCGCTCACTCGTTCGGCTCACACGGGTTGCCCGGAGCGGCGCGCAGATCATCTACGTGCGTCGTATCCTGCTCGGACACTCGCTGCCGAGCCAGGCCGGGATGACGGCACACCCCCGCCTTTAGTACCCGGACCATCGTGAGCACGGCAGTTCGTCGGCGGTTTCGTCGAGCAGGGACCGCCGTTTTGCCACAGGGCTGCGCGGGCTGCTTTGCTTCACCGCTTCAACGACGTATGACAACCACCCTTGACCGCACTGGCGATCACCCCCTCGCGCGGGGTGACGTGGCCGTTCGACTGGAGTTGCACGTGGCCGGGCGCATCGAAGACTACGCACTCATCGGAGACATGCAGACCGCTGCCCTGGTCTGCCGGGACGGCACGGTGGACTGGCTGTGCCTGCCCCGCTTCGACTCGCACGCCGTCTTCGCCGGACTGCTGGGCACCGAGGAGCACGGCTTCTGGCGGCTCGGCCCGGCGTTCGCGGCGGACACCGCCCCGCCCACGGCGGCCCGGCGGGGCTACCGGGGCGACTCGCTGATCCTGGAGTCGGAGTGGGACACCCCGCGCGGCACCGTGCGGGTGACGGATTTCATGCCTCCGCGTGACGGCGCCCCGCAGCTCATCCGGATCGTGGAGGGCATCAGCGGGGAAGTGCCGATGCGCTCGGAGCTGCGGATGCGGTTCTCCTACGGCCGAGTGGTGCCGTGGGTACACAAGTACGACAACCGTACGGTCGCCGTCGCGGGTCCCGACTCGGTGTGGTTCGACACCGAGGCCGACACCTACGGCAAGGACCTGACGACGTACTCCGACTTCACCGTCTCCGCCGGTGACCGGGTGGCGTTCACCATCTCCTGGCAGCCCTCGCACAAGGAGGCGCCCCCGCTGCCCGAGCCGGAGCAGGCGCTTCAGGCGACGGAGGAGTTCTGGCGCGAGTGGGTCGAGCAGTGCACGTACCACGGCCCCTACCGCGAGGCCGTGATCCGCTCGCTGATCACGCTGAAGGCGCTCACCTACGCCCCCACCGGCGGCATCGTGGCCGCGCCCACCACCTCCCTGCCGGAGGACATCGGGGGCGTGCGCAACTGGGACTACCGCTACACCTGGCTCCGGGACGCGGCGATCACCCTGTCCTCGCTGCTGCGCACCGGCTACCGCGACGAGGCCCGCGCCTGGCGCGAGTGGCTGCTGCGGGCGGTCGCGGGCGACCCGGAGAACCTCCAGATCATGTACGGCATCGCCGGTGAGCGTGAGCTGGGCGAGGCCGAGCTGGACTGGCTGCCGGGCTACGAGAACTCCCGCCCGGTCCGGGTGGGCAACGGCGCCGCCGACCAGCTCCAGCTGGATGTGTACGGCGAGGTCATCGAGGCCCTCCACCTGGGCCACATGACCGGCCTCGCCCGCAACGACTACGCCTCGGTGCTCCAGCTCAAGCTGATCCGCTACCTCGAGGACCACTGGCAGGAGCCGGACGAGGGCATCTGGGAGGTGCGCGGGCCGCGCCGCCAGTTCGTGCACTCCAAGGTGATGGCCTGGGTGGCCGTGGACCGCACGATCAAGCTGATCGAGTCCGGGGACGCGGAGGGCCCCCTTGAGCGCTGGAAGGAACTGCGCGACGACATCCACCGCGAGGTCTGCGAGAAGGGCTACGACCCGGAGCGCAACACCTTCACCCAGTACTACGGCTCCAAGGAGCTGGACGCCTCCCTGCTGCTGATCCCGCAGATGGGCTTCCTCCCGCCGGACGACAAGCGGGTGATCGGCACCATCGAGGCGATCCAGCGCGAGCTGTCCACCTCCGACGGGTTCATCCTGCGCTACCCGACCGACGGCGACGACGCGGGCGTGGACGGCCTCCCCGGTGACGAGGGCGCCTTCCTGGCCTGCTCGTTCTGGATGGCGGACGACCTGGCGATGATCGGCCGCGTGGACGAGGCCCGCAAGCTGTTCGAGAAGCTCCTCGGCCTCCGCAACGACCTCGGCCTCCTCGCCGAGGAGTGGGACCCCCGCCTCCAACGCCAGGTCGGCAACTTCCCCCAGGCGTTCAGCCACGTCCCGCTGATCGACACCGCCCTGCGGCTGACGGCTTCGGGGGCGTACGGGGGCTGACGCTCCTAGGCTGGAGCTCACTGCCCCGAGCGGAAGGGGGCGGCCATGGCCCCCCTCTCGAAGGCCGGCGCGGCGCTGGCCGCGTTGCGTGACGAGCTGAGCGGTGCGGTGTTCGCGCCCGGCGACGCGGGATACGACGCGGCGCGGGCCGTTTCCGACGCGCGGACCGAACGGCGGCCGGCCGTGATCGCCCGGTGCGCGGACGCGGCCGACGTGGTGCGCGCGGTGCGCTTCGCCCGTGATCTGGACCTGCCGGTGGCCGTGGGCGGTGCCCTCGGCCACGGCGGGGCCGTGGTGGACCTGCGCCGGATGCACGGGGTGAGCGTCGACCCGGAGGCCCGGACCGTACGGATCGAGGGCGGGGCCACCACGAGCCATCTGGACCGGGCCTGCCAGGCGTACGGGCTGGTCACCCCCGGCGCCCCGGATTCCGCCGCCGGGGTCGCCGGGTTCGTGCTCGGCGGCGGCACCGGATGGCTGGACCGCGCCTTCGGGCTCGCCGTGGACGGTCTGCGGGGCGTGGAGCTGGTGACGGCCGACGCCGAGCTGATACGTGTCGGCCCCGAGGCGCACCCCGAGCTGTTCTGGGCGCTGCACGGCGGGGGCGGCACCTTCGGCGTGGCGACCGCGCTCACCCTGGACCTGCATGAGCTGCCCGAGTTCGCGGCCGCTCTGCCGCTGTACCGGCCGGAGCACGGTCCCGAGGTGGTGCGCGCCTTCCGCGAGGCCATCGAGACCGGCCCGGACCGGCTGAGCGGGGCGCTGCTGTACCTCACCGGGCCGCCCGGGTCCGCCTACGGGGAGCTGGTGTGCGGGGCGCTGGTGACGTACGCGGGCGGGGCCGGGACGCTGCGGGAGCTGGCCGCGCCGCTGCTGGCGCTGCCGGTGGCGGGCGAGCTGCCGTACGCGGACGCCTTGGGCGTGTTCGATACCCCGCCCGGCCTGCGGAGCCTCTCCTCGGCCGAGTGCCTGACCGGCCTGCCGGACGATCTCGTGGACGTCTACTGCTCGCTCGGTGCGCGGATGCCCGTGCCGACCGGTACCCGGCATCTGCTGTTCCCACAGGGTGGCGCCGTCGCGGCCGGTCCGCACGACTACCCGCTCCCCTTCCGGGACGCCCCCTGGGTGGCACACCCGTCCGCCCGCTGGGCGGACCCGGCCGGCGACGAGCGCGCCCTCGCCTGGGTGCGGGAGGTCCGCTCCGGGGTCGCGCCGTGGACCACCGGCGACGTCCCGCTGGACCTCATCGGCGACGAGGGCGCCGAACGGCTCCGCGCGGGCCTCGGCGTCGGCAACATGCTCCGGCTGGAGAAGGTGAAGCGGGCGTACGACCCGGACAACGTCTTCCGCTTCCACCACGACATCCGGCCCCTGTAGCCCTGACTGTTCCGTTCGAGGTCAGACGGGTAGCGTCCGGCGCATGAGCACTGAGGGCGGCGGGATCACCGTGCGGCGGGCGCTGGAGCTGCCGGGGCTGCGGGGCGGGCTGCCGGAGGTGGTGGCGGGCGAGGACCGGCTGGAGCGCGTGGTGCGCTGGGTGCACGCGGGCGAGGTCCCGCACATCGCCAAGCTGCTCAAGGGCGGCGAACTGCTGCTGACCACCGGGTACGGGCTGGGCACGCGCCCGGCCGAGCAGCGGGCGTTCGTGCGCACGCTGGCGGAGCGGGACATCGCCGCGCTGGTGGTGGAGCTGGGCCAGCGCTTCACCCGGCTGCCCGCCGCCCTGGTGGACACCGCGCGGGCGACCGGCCTGCCGCTGGTCCAGCTGCACCGCGAGGTGCCGTTCGTGGCGGTCACCGAGGAGATCCACACCGAGATCGTCAACGGCCACTACGCGCTGCTCCAGCGGGCGGAGGACGTGCACCGCCGCTGTACGGAGGCGCTGCTCGGCGGGGGCGGGGTGCCGCAACTGCTCACCATCCTGGCGGACTTCTGCGCGAACCCGGTGTTCCTGGAGACGGCGGACGGCCGCCTGCTGTACGCGGCCGGGCCGGGCCCCGAGGGCGCGGACCCCTTGCAGGTGTGGGAGGGGCTGCGCGGTCCGCACCGGGCGGAGCCGCCGCCGTCGGGCGCGCTGCTGGTGGAGGTGCCGGGCGGGGGCGCGGGGGCGGCCGGGGTGCGGGCGCGGCTGGTGCTGCTGCCGGTCGGGGCGCCGCTGGCGCCGGTGCACCGGATCGCGGCCGAGCGGGCGGCGGGGACCGTGGCGGTGGTGCTGATGCAGGCCCGGCAGGAGGAGGAGCTGGCGGCGCGTGGCCGGGGCGACTTCCTGACCGATCTCGCCGAGGGCCGGGTGCGGGCCGGGGACGCTCCGGCGCAGGCCCGGGTGCTGGGGTTCCGGCCGGGTGACGGCCCGCTGCTGCCGGTGGTGATGCGGGTGGGGGACGCGCTGTCCCCGGTGGGCGGCTGGGCGGTGCTGGCGCGGGCGGTCGGGGAGGAACTGGCGTCGGTGGGGGTGCCGGTGCTGCCGGGGGTGCGGCCGGTGGAGGGCCGGGTGCCGGTGCTGGTGGGGCTGCGCTCGGCGGGCGACCGGGCGCCGGTCGCGGACCGGGTGGCGGCGGCGCTGCGGGCGGGCGCGGAGCGGGCCGGGATGGTCCGGCCGGGGGCCAGGCCGCCGGTCGTGGTGGTGGGGCTGCCGGGCGACTGGGCGGCGGCCTCGGCGGGGCTGCGGCACGCGGCGGAGACGGCGACGGCCGCACAGGGCCTGACCGACCAGCCCTGGTACGACGCCCGCCGCCTCGACACCGACCTGCTGCTGTGGCGGTTGCGCGACCACCCGGACCTGGCGGCGTTCGTGGACCGGGCGCTCGGGCCGCTGCGCGAGCACGACCGCCGCGCGAAACCGCCACTGCTCCCGACCCTGGAGACCTACCTCGCCCACGCGGGCCGCAAGGCGGAGACCGCCCGCGAACTCCACCTCAACCGCCAGACCCTCTACAACCGTCTCGCCCGCATAGGCGAGTTGCTCGACTCCGACCTCGACGACCCGCAGACGGTACTGGCCTTGAGCCTGGCCCTGCGCGCCCGACGGCACGTGGACTAGAGCAAGGCTGCTAGAGCAGCGCCAGCGGTTGAGTCAACTCGTCGTAGATGCTCAGCACTTGCGCGATCGTGTCGTCCTCGGTCGGCCAGCCGGACGCCTGTCGGGTGCCGCGCTCGGCGAGCTGCTCGCGGCGTTCGGGGTCGGCGAGGAGGCGGGTGACGGTGTCGGCGAGGGCGCGCGGGTCGCCGTAGGGGACGAGTTCGGCGGCGTCGCCGACCAGGTCCGGGACGCCGCCGACCGCGGTGGCGACCAGGGGGACGCGGGCGTGCAGGGCCTCCTGGGCGAGGAGGGGGCGGGACTCCCAGCGGCTGGTGAGCAGGGCGAGGTCGGCGGCCGCGAGGAGTTCGGGGACGTCGTCGCGGACGCCGAGCAGCCGGACGGGCAACTCCTCGTCCGTGATGCGTTGTTGCAGCTCGGGGCGGAGGGGACCTTCACCGGCGACGAGGGTGAGCGGCTGCGGATCGAGGGTGCTCCAGACGCGGGCGGCGTCCAGCAGCACGTCGTAGCCCCGGTGCCGGTCGAGGGAGCCGACGGCGAGGAGCAACGGGCGGTCGGTGGCGCCGAGTTCGGCGCGGAGCTTGGCCGAGGGCCGGTCCGGGTCCTCCGGCGCGGCGGGCCGGGGGCGGCCCGGCAGGGCCATCGCGCCGAGCCGGGCGTCGCGGGCGCCGGTACGGCGGGCCCGGTCGACCAGGGCGGAGCTGGTGCCGAGGATCACGGCGGCGGCCCGCGCCACGCGCCGCTCCAGCAGCCGCAGCAGATGCGCCCGCGCGCCCTCGGCGTGCGCCCGGTCGTGCCAGGTGACGACCAGCGGGGTGGCGCGTCCGCCGAGGGCCAGCGCGGCGCGGAAGGAGGCGTGCAGCCCGTGCGCGTGCACCAGGTCGGCGTCCGCGCAGGCCGCCCGGAGCCGGGCCACGGCCGCCGGGTCGCTGCTGCGGGGCACGGGCACGTGGTCGGCGCCGGTGCCCTGGAAGTCGTAGGCGTGGTCGGCCTCCGCCGGGGCGCACACGGTGACCCGCACGCCCCGCGCGACCAGCCCCTCGGCCAGCGAGCGCACATGGGCGCTGCTCCCGGCGTTGCCGCCGCCGAGCACCTGCACGGTGCGCAGCGAGGACCGGCCGTGCGGGGCGTTGCTGCTCACGGGGCTCACGAAGGCCGGGGCTCCTGGTTCGGGGCGGTGGGTGGGTCATGGGGGGACGTACAGAAGGTAGCGAACGGCGAAACGGCGGAAGCGGGGTACGACGGGCCGCGTGGGGCCGCCACCCGGAGGCGGCACACCGTCAAGCATGCCAGTACGTACGGCTGTTCCGGGAAATCCCGGCGGACCCACCAGCCCGCGCGCGGTGGCAATGCGCCGGCGCATCTCACCCGTACGAGTGAGAGCGGCCGTCGGCCCGGCGGAGCCGCGCCGGGAGCGTACCGCGAGGTCAGCGGCTCACAGGACGCGCGCCCAGGCGGTGACCCGGTCCCCGTACACCGTCGCGGCGACCACGGCGGCGGCGTGCACGAGGAGGCCCGCGCGCCCGTTGGCCGCCGCGGCGGCGGCGCCGAGCGCCGCGCCCAGGGCGTGCGCGCCGGTGTCGCCGAGCATGGCCCGCTCCCCCAGGTCCTCCGGGAGCACGGCGGCGGCCCCGCCCGCCGCGACGGCGGCCAGCGCGCCGCCGGGCCCGCGCCGGGCGAGGCCGGGCAGCGCGAGCGCGAGTACGGCGCCCGCCGCGCGGCCGGGGCGTACGTCGACCAGGTTGGCGGTGTGCGCGGCGCCCGCGATGACGACGCCCGCGAGCAGCCGGTCGAGCGGGCGTTCCTTCAGCGAACAACCGGCGGCCAGCGCGGCGGCGGAGATGCCGAACAACTTGACCGCGCCGGAGGTGATCTCGCCCGTGCGCAGGGCGCCGAGGTGGGCGCGGAAGCCGCGGCGCGGGTCGTCGGCCCCGGCGATGTCGTCGTACGCCCCGCAGGCCCCGGCGGCCAGCACGGCGAGCCCGGCCGCCGGGTGGACCCGGGCGGCGGCGAGCGCGGTGGCGGCGGCGCTCGCCGGACCGGCGTACAGGTCGACGGTGCGACCGGCGCGGTTCTTCCGCTCCCAGCGGGCGCGTCCGCCCGGCGCGCTCCTCCGGAGGGCCGCCGTCAGCCCGCGGGTGAGCAGGGCAGAGGCGCACAGGGCGGCGAG
Source organism: Streptomyces sp. NPDC002176 (assembly GCF_044903645.1). Classification (NCBI taxonomy): domain Bacteria; kingdom Bacillati; phylum Actinomycetota; class Actinomycetes; order Kitasatosporales; family Streptomycetaceae; genus Streptomyces; species Streptomyces sp. NPDC002176. The sequence goes on along the minus strand of NZ_JBJDQW010000007.1, from coordinate 12,072 downwards.
GCGGGACACGCCCTAGTCCTCCGCGCGGGCGGTGGCGAGGAGTTCCTCGGCGTGGGCGCGGGCCGCCTCGGAGTCCTCCTGGCCCGCCAGCATCCGGGACAGCTCACGGACGCGGTCCTCGCCCTCCAGGACCTTCACGCCGGACCGGGTGACCGAGCCGTCGTTGGTCTTCTCCACCAGCAGCTGCCGGTCGGCGAACGCGGCGACCTGCGGCAGGTGGGTGACCACGACGACCTGCGCGGTGCGGGCGAGCTTCGCCAGCCGCCGCCCGATCTCCACGGCCGCCTTGCCGCCGACCCCGGCGTCTACCTCGTCGAAGAGGTACGTCGGCACCGGGTCGGTGCCCGCGAAGACGACCTCCACGGCGAGCATCACGCGGGACAGCTCACCGCCGGAGGCGCCCTTGGCGATGGGCCGGGGCGGGGCGCCGGGGTGCGGGGCGAGCAGCAGCTCGACCTCGTCCACACCGGTGGGCCCGTAGGCGACCGTGCGGCCGCCCGCCTCGATGCCGTCGGGGTCCTCGGTCTGCCGGATGTCGAAGGAGACGCGGGCGTGCGGCATCGCCAGCGAGGCCAGTTCGGCGGTGACGGCGGCGGCGAACCGCTCGGCAGCCTCGGTGCGCGCCTTGGTCAACGCCTCGGCGAGGGCAGCCAGTTCGACGCCGAGGGCGTCGCGCTCGGCGGTGAGTTCACCGATCCGCTCGTCGTCGCCGTCCAGCTCGGTCAGCCGCGCGGCACCCTGCTCGCCCCAGGCGAGTACGGCGTCGATGTCCTCGCCGTACTTCCGGGTCAGCGCGGTCAGCGCGGCCCGGCGCTCCTCCACGGCGGCCAGCCGCAGCGGGTCGGCGTCCAGGTCGTCGGCGTATCCCGCCAGCTCACCGGCGACGTCGGCGAGGAGGATGCCGATCTCCCCGATCCGGTCGGTGAGCGCGGCCAGCGCCGGGTCGTGGGCCCGGACCGCCTCCAGCGCCCGGTGGGCGCCCGCGACCAGGGTGGAGGCGTCGATGCCCTCCGGGTCCTCGGGGTTGCCCGCGAGGGCGGCGTGCGCGGCGGCGGCCGCGGCGGCCAGCGCCTCGGCGTGTCCGAGCCGGTCCGCCTCCTCGGCGAGTTCGGTGTCCTCCCCGGCGCGCGGCTCCACGGCGGCGATCTCGTCCAGGCCGTAGCGCAGCAGGTCGGCTTCCTGGGCGCGCTCGCGGGCGCGGGTGACGATCTCGTCCAGCTCGACGGCGACGGCCCGCAGCCGCTTGTACGCCTCGGTGTACGCGGCCAGCGGCCCGGAGACGGCGTCGCCCGCGTACCGGTCCAGGGCCTGCCGCTGCCGGGACAGCTTCAGCAGGCCCTGCTGGTCGGTCTGGCCGTGCACGGCCACCAGTTCGTCGGCCAGCTCGGCGAGCAGCCCCACGGGCACGCTGCGCCCGCCGAGGTGCGCGCGGGAGCGGCCCTCGGCGGAGACGGTACGGCTGATCAGCAGGGCCCCGTCGTCCAGCTCGGCCCCCGCCTCCTCGGCGCGTACGACGGCGGAGGAACCGGCGGCCAGGGCGATCCGCCCCTCCACCACCGCCTTGCCCGCACCGATCCGTACGAGCGCCGGGTCGGCGCGCCCGCCGAGCAGCAGCCCCAGGCTGGTGACCACCATGGTCTTGCCCGCGCCCGTCTCACCGGTGACCGCGGTGAACCCCGGCGACAGCTCGACCACGGCGTCGTCGATGACCCCGAGCGACCGTATCCGCATCTCCTCCAACACGGAACAGACCTTACGAGGTCCGGGGCGCGCGGCGCACACGGGCCGCCCCTGTCACTCCGAGGAGTGGTCCCGGGCGCCGCGCCAGCCGGTGGTCGGCAGGGCGAACTTCGCCACCAGCCGGTCGGTGAAGGAGGCGTGGTGCAGCCGGGCGAGCCGGACCGGTACCGCGCCGCGCCGGACCTCGACCCGCGCGCCGGGCGGCAGCTCGATGGTGCGGCGTCCGTCGCACCACAGCACACCCGGCGGGACGTGCGGGAGCACCTCGACCGCGAGGACCGAGTCGGGGGAGGTGACCAGCGGCTTGGCGAACAGGGCGTGCGCGCTGATCGGCACCATGAGCAGCGCCTCCACCTCGGGCCACACCACCGGTCCCCCGGCGGAGAACGCGTAGGCGGTGGAGCCGGTGGGGGTGGAGAGGACGATGCCGTCGCAGCCGAACGCGGTGACCGGGCGGCCGTCGATCTCCAGCACCACTTCGAGCATCTTCTCGGCGGACACCTTCTGCACGGCCGCCTCGTTCAGCGCCCAGTCGGTGTGCACGATGTCGCCGTTGCGGTGCACGACCACGTCGATGGTCATGCGCTCCTCGACCTCGTAGGAGCGGGCCACCACCCGGTCCACCACCCGGTCCAGGTCGTCCCGCTCGGCCTCGGCGAGGAAGCCGACGCTGCCGAGGTTGACGCCGAGCATCGGCACCCCGGAGGCGCGGGCGAACTCGGCGCCGCGCAGCAGGGTGCCGTCACCACCGAGGACGATGAGCAGTTCACAGCCGTCGAGTGACTGCGGTGTCGCCTCCTTGACGAGTTCGACCCCGTCCGGCTCCCCGGGCAGCGGCAGGTCGCGCGCCTCCTCCTCCAGCACCCGCACCCCGATGCCGGACCTCAGCAGTCCCTTGACCACGAGTTCCGCGCTGCGGATCGCCGCGGGACGCCCGGTGTGGGCGAGCAGGAAAACAGTACGCGCTCGGTTCTGTGTCAACGCGGCCCCTCCGCCACTGCACGATCGATGTCGGCCGGGTCGATCTCGGGGGCTCCGGCGCGCAGCCAGAGAAAGTACTCGACGTTGCCGGACGGGCCCGGCAGCGGACTCGCGGTGACTCCTCGCACCCCGAGACCCAGCTCCCACGCCTTGTCGGCCACCCCGCGCACGGCGTCCGCCCGCAGCTGCGGACTCCGTACGACACCCCCGCTGCCCAGCCGTTCCTTACCCACCTCGAACTGCGGTTTGACCATCATCACCAGATCGGCGTCCGGCGTCACGCACCGCTTGAGGGCGGGCAGCACCAGACCCAGCGGGATGAAGGACAGATCGCCCACCACCAGGTCCACCGGCTTCCCGTCGATCCCCTCGAGCGTCAACTCGCGTACGTTCGTACGGTCCTTGACGATGACCCGTTCATCGTTCCGCAAGGACCAGGCGAGTTGTCCGTATCCGACGTCCACGGCGACGACCTGGGCGGCGCCCGCGCGCAGCAGGACGTCGGTGAAGCCGCCGGTGGAGGCGCCCGCGTCCAGGGCGCGGCGCCCCTCGACCACCAGGCCCTCGGGGACGAAGGCGGCGAAGGCACCGGCGAGCTTGTGGCCGCCGCGGGAGACGTAGTCGGGCTCGGTGTCGTCCTTCAGGACCACGATCGCGGCGGCGGTCTCCACCTGGGTGGCCGGCTTGGTCGCCACGGTCTTGCCGACGGTGACCCGTCCGGCGGCGATCAGCTGGCTGGCGTGCTCGCGCGAGCGCGCCAGCTTGCGGCGGACCAGTTCCGCGTCGAGACGGCGGCGTGCGACTCCTGCCACGTTCGGTTCAGCTCCTGCTCAAGTTCTTCGTGCGGGTGGTACGGGCGGTGCGGGCGCGGCCTCACCGGGCGTCGAGCGCGTCCAGCGCGTCGCGCAGCCCCCGGTGTACATCCTCGTACACGTCGAGGTGTCCGTCGGTGGGGAGGTGGTCGGCGTCGGCCAGCCGGGCCAGGCGGGCGTCGACCCCGGCGTCCCCGGTGGGGGTGCGGGGGACGGCCAGGGGCGCCGGGGCGGCGGGGCCGGACTGGGGCGCCGGGGACACGGACTCGCTCATGCCCAGACGCTACCGCGAACGCCTGGGGTACCGTCGTGCGCGATGGCCACGATCGAGGAGTGCCGTACGGCACTGGAGAAGCTTTCGGACAGCATGAGCGGCGCCGAGGGCGACGCCGGTGCGGCCGCCGCGCTGGACCGCTCGGTGAGCTGCCATGTCACCGACCTGGACGTCACCTTCGCCGGGCGCATGCGAGGCGCCCGGATCGAGGTGGCCGAGACCCTGCCGGGCCCGCCCAGGGAGCGGGCCCAGATCCGGCTGGCGCTGGCCGGGGACGACCTGGTGGCCCTGGTGGACGGCCAGCTGAACTTCGCCTCCGCCTGGGGTTCGGGCCGGGTGAAGCTGGAGGCGGGGCTGATGGACCTGTTCCGGCTCAGGAAGCTGCTGTGACCCCGTCGGCCCGAGGTGCCGTCCGCGCCTTGCGGGCGGCGGGCACGACCAGCGGGGTCCCGGTCTCGGGGTCGTCGATGACCTGGCAGCGCAGCCCGAAGACCCGCTCGACCAGGTCGGCGGTGACGATCTCGCTCGGCGCGCCCTCGGCGATGACCTCGCCGCCGCGCAGGGCGATGAGGTGCGTGGCGTAGCGCGCCGCGTGGTTGAGGTCGTGCAGGACGGCGACCAGGGTGCGTCCCTGTGTCTCGTGCAGCTCGGCGCACAGGTCGAGGACGTCGATCTGGTGCTGGATGTCGAGATAGGTGGTCGGCTCGTCCAGGAGCAGCAGCGGGGTCTGCTGGGCGAGGGCCATGGCGATCCAGACGCGCTGGCGCTGGCCGCCGGAGAGTTCGTCCACGTACCGCTCGGCGAGTTCGGCGACGCCGGTCTGCGCCATGGATTCCTGGACCACCCGCTCGTCCTCGGCCGACCACTGGCGCAGCAGCCCCTGGTGCGGGTAGCGGCCCCGGCCGACCAGGTCGGCGACGGTGATGCCGTCGGGCGCGATGGAGGACTGCGGGAGCAGACCGAGGGTGCGGGCGACCTTCTTGGCGGGCAGCGAGTGGATGGCCTGCCCGTCGAGCAGCACCTGGCCGTCGGTCGGCTTCAGCATCCGGGACAGCGCCCGCAGCAGGGTGGACTTGCCGCACGCGTTGGGGCCGACGATGACGGTGAAGGAGTTGTCGGGTATCTCCACCGACAGCCGTTCGGCGATGACGCGCTGTTCGTAGGCGAGGGTGACGTTCTCGGCGGACAGGCGGTTCACGGTGCTGGTGCTCCTAGGGATGTTCGACTTCGGTCCGCGGGTTCCGGCGCTCATACCCGGCCCGCCCGGCGCTCGCCGACCAGCAGCCAGAGCAGATAGGCGCCGCCGACGACGCCGGTGACCACGCCGACGGGCAGCTGGTCGGCGCCGAAGAGTCGCTGGCAGATCCAGTCGGCGGTGACCAGCAGGGCGGCGCCCATGCACAGGGACGGCACGAGGTTGGGGCCCGGCGAGCGGGTCAGTCGGCGGGCGAGCTGCGGCGCGGTGAGGGCGACGAAGCCGACGGGGCCCGCGGCGGCGGTGGCGGCGGCGGTGAGCAGGACGGCGCTCACCATCAGCACCAGCCGTACCCGGTGCACCCGTACGCCGAGGGCGTGGGCCACGTCGTCGCCCATCTCCAGCATCCTGAGGCCCCGCCCGTTGGCGAGGACCAGCGGGACGACGACGGCGCACAGGATCAGCAGCGGCCAGACCTGGGTCCAGTCCCGGCCGCTGAGCGACCCCGTCATCCACACCACGGCCCGCGCGGCGTCGACGATGTCGGCCTTGGTGATCAGGTAGCCGTTGACGGCGGTGAGCACGGCCGAGACACCGATGCCGACCAGGACCAGCCGGTAGCCGTGCACCCCCTGCTTCCAGGCGAGCAGATAGATGCCGATGCCGGTGACCAGGCCGCCGACCAGCGCGCCCGCGGTGACGGCGGCGGCGCTGCCGGAGAACAGCACGATCATCACCAGGGCGCCCGCGGTGGAGCCCTGGGCGAGGCCGAGCACGTCAGGGCTGCCGAGCGGGTTGCGGGAGATCGACTGGAACAGCGCCCCGCCGAGCCCCAGCGACGCGCCGACCAGCAGCCCGACCAGCAGCCGGGGCAGCCGCAGCTCGTTGACGATGAAGTCCTGGTACGGATTGCCGTCCCCGACGAGGGTCCGCAGCACGTCCATGACGGGGATGTGGGCGTCGCCGGTGCCGATCAGGGCCACACCGGCGGCGAGCACGGCGACCAGCAGGGCGATGACGACGATGAGGGAGCGTAGGTCCAGGCGCAGCGAGAGCCCGCCGGGGGTGCGTACCGCACGGCTCCGGGAGAGTGTCTTCACAGCTGGGCCGTCCTCCGCCGTCGTACGAGAAAGATGAAGACCGGGCCGCCGATGAGCGCGGTGATGATGCCGACCTGGATCTCGGCGGGCCGGGCCACGAGTCGGCCGATGATGTCGGCGCCGAGCAGCAGCACGGGCGACAGCACGGCGGCGTACGGAAGAATCCAGCGCAGGTCGGGCCCGGTGAAGGAGCGCACCACGTGCGGCACCATCAGGCCGACGAACATGATCGGGCCGCAGGCGGCGGTCGCGGCGCCGCACAGCACGGTCGCGGCGAGCATGGCCAGCGCACGGGTGCGGTTGAGGTGGGCGCCGAGCGCGCGGGCGGTGTCGTCGCCCATCTCCATGGCGTTCAGCGGCCGGGCCAGGGCGAGCGAGAGGACCATCCCGGCCAGCAGGAACGGCAGCACCTGGACGATGGTCCGGTCGTTCGCGGAGTCCAGCGAGCCGACCGTCCAGAAGCGCATCCGGGACAGCGCCTCGTCGTCCATGATCATGACGGCCTGGAGGTACCCGTACAGCGCGGCCCCGATCGCGGTGCCCGCCAGCGCGAGCCGTACCGGGGTGGCGCCCCGGCTGCCGCCGAGGAACCACACCAGCGCGCCCACGGCCGCCGCACCGGCGAACGCGAACCAGACATAACCGCTCAGCGAGGTCACGCCGAAGAAGGTGATGGCGGTGACGACGGCCGCGGAGGCGCCCGCGTTGATGCCGAGCAGGCCGGGGTCGGCCAGCGGGTTGCGGGTGAGCGCCTGGAGCACCGAGCCGGACAGCCCGAACGCGGCCCCGGCCAGCAGGCCGAGGACGGTCCGGGAGATCCGGTCCCGTACGACGATGTCGGCGTAGGTGCCGCTGTCGTGGAACAGCCCGTGCCAGATCAGGTCCGGCGCCAGCGATTTGGCGCCGATGCCGATACTCGCCATGGCGACGAACGCCAGCAGCACGACGGCGAGGAGCAGCCCGAGGGCGCGCACCAGCCGTCGCTTCGGGGGCGCGGCGGCGGTTTCCGCGCGCTGTTCCGGAGGACTCTCGACCAACACGCGGTTAGGTTAGCCTATCCTCCTATTTGATCTCGATCCCGCCCGTGTGGCGGAGCCTCAGAGACCCAGCCTGGCCAGCGCCTTCTCCGCGTCGAGCGTGCAGGAGCCGTCCCCGGCCGCCGTCCAGGCCGCCGCGCACAGCGCCCGCAGCCCGTCCAGCGCGGACCCCTCGCCCGACAGCTCCAGCTGCCCGGAGCCCTCCGTGGCGGTCCAGCCCCCGCAGCGGAAGCCCTCGCCCTCCTGCGCCACCTCCGGCTGCCCGGTGAGCAGGCCGCGCAGATCGGCGTCCACGAAGGTCGGCCGGTGCTGCGGCGGCGCGGCGAGCAGCTGGGCGCCGTCGGTGACGCCGGTCAGCACCAGCAGCGAGTCGACCTCGCCGTTGTAGGCGCCTTCGATGTCGGTGTCCAGCCGGTCCCCGACCACCAGCGGCCGCTTGGCGCCGGTGCGCAGGATGGTCTCCTTGTGCATCGGGGGCAACGGCTTGCCCGCCACCTGCGGCTCGGCACCGGTGGCGATCCGGACGACCTCCACCGCCGCGCCGTTGCCCGGCGCGATGCCCCGCCCGCTCGGGATGGTCAGGTCGGTGTTGGACGCGAACCACGGCACCCCGCGCGCCACCGCGTACGACGCCTCCGCGAACCGCCCCCACGCGAAGTCCGGCCCGCCGTACCCCTGCGCCACCGCCGCCGGGTCGTCGTCGGCCGACTCCACCGGGGTCAGCCCGCGCTCGCGCAGCGCCACCCGCAGCCCCTCACCGCCGATGACGAGGACCTTCGCCCCGGCCGGGACCTGCTCGCTGATCAGCCGGGCCACCGCCTGCGCGGAGGTGATGACATCGTCGGCATCGGTCGGTATGCCCAGCTCGGTGAGATGGTCCGCCACGGTGTCCGGGGTGCGCAGCGCGTTGTTGGTGACATACGCGAGGTGCATGCCCTCGGCGCGGGCGTCGACCAGCGAGTCCACGGCGTGCGCGATGGCCTCGCCGCCCGCGTACACCACCCCGTCCAGGTCGAGCAGCGCCGTGTCGTACGCCTCGTGCAGGGGCCGCTCACTGCCCTCGGGGCTCGTCCTGACGCTCCGGCTCATCCGTATCGCTCCTCGTTCGACGCTCTTTCCCCCGATCATCCCGCAACGCGCTCGCACACGTACGATGCCGGGATGAACATCGCAGGTCACTCGGAAGCAATGGCGCCCCGAGGTCTGGAACTCACCCCGTTCCGCGGTCTTCGTTACGACCCCGAACGGGTCGGCAGTCTGGCCTCCGTCACCTCCCCGCCGTACGACGTGGTCGTACGCCCGGACGGCCTGCACCACCTCCAGGACGCCGACCCGTACAACATCGTCCGGCTGATCCTGCCCCAGGCCGACACGCCCGACGTGCGCAACGAACAGGCCGCCGACACCCTGCGCCGCTGGCTCGCCGCGGGCATCCTCGCCCCAGACCCGGTCCCCGCGCTGTACGTGTACGAGCAGCAGGACGTGGAAGGGCTGCTCCAGCGCGGTGTCATCGGCGCCCTGCGCGTCTCGGAGCCGGAGGAGGGCGTCGTCCTCCCGCACGAGGACGTGATGGACCCGGTGGTCGCCGACCGCGCGGGCCTGATGCGCGCCACCCGCGCCAACCTGGAACCCCTGCTGCTGACCTACCGCGGCGACGGCGCCACCTCCGAGGCCGTCGAGCGCACGGCGAAACTCCCGCCCCTGCTGACCACGACCACCGAGGACGGCGTACGGCACCGTCTCTGGGGCCTCACCGACCCCGCCGAGCTGGCCCTCGTCCGCGAGGACCTCGCCCACCACCAGGCCCTCATCGCCGACGGCCACCACCGCTGGGCCACCTACCGCCTGCTCCGCGCCGAGCAGCCCTCCCCCGGCCCGTGGGACCAGGGCCTGGTCCTGCTGGTCGACACCGCCCGCTATCCGCTGCGCGTCCGCGCCATCCACCGCCTGCTGCACGGCCTGCCGGTGGCGGACGCCCTCGCCGCGGTGGGCGACCTGTTCCGGGTACGGCGTCTCGCGGTACCGCTGCCCGAGGCGCTGGAGGCGCTCGCCGGGGCGGCCGCCGAGGGCAACGCCTTCCTGCTGGCGGGCGACGGCGACTTCCATCTGCTGGACCGGCCCGACCCCGCCCTGCTGGCCCGCGCGGTCCCTTCCGGCCACCCGGAAGCCTGGCGCTCCCTGGACGCGACGGTCCTGCACAGCGTGCTCCTCGACCAGGTGTGGCACATCCCCGAGGACTCCCCCGCGCACATCGCGTACATCCACGACACGGCGGCCACGGTCAGCAAGGCGGAACGCGGCGGCGGCACGGCGGTGCTGCTGCATCCGGTACGCGAGGAGGTCGTGCGCGAGCTGGCTCGGCAGGGGGTGACGATGCCGCGAAAGTCGACGTCCTTCGGGCCGAAGCCCGCGTCGGGGCTGGTGCTGCGGGTGGTGGACATCTGAGGCGGGGCTTCTACCGGCTCCGGGCATGAAAAAAGGGCGGGACCGCTGGGGTCCCGCCCTTTCTGTTGTTCCGCGCGAGGATCAGTCCTCGGTGGAGTCCTTGATCTGGACGATCTTCGGCTCGTCGGCCTCGGGCGCGTCCTCGTCCGAGGGCTCGTCGTCGTCGGACTCGTCGTCGGTCGTGGTGTTCTCGTCGACCACGACCGTCACCACGGTCTCGGTCTCGGTCTCGGTCTCGGCGTCGTCCTCGTCCATCGCGTCGACGAACTCGACGCCGTCCAGCTCGGCGAGCCGGTCGGAGGCGTCCGTGCTGCCGTCGCGGTCGGCCTCGACGGCCTTGCCGAACCACTCCCGCGCCTCGGTCTCCCGACCGGCGGCCAGCAGGGCGTCGGCGTAGGCGTAGCGCAGGCGGGCGGTCCAGGGCTGGATGGAGTTGGAGGCCAGCTCCGCGCTCTGGAGCGTCACGATGGCCGCGTCCAGCTGGTCCATGTCACGCCGGGCACCGGCCGCGACGAGCCGCATCTCGACCTGGCCGGCCTTGTCCAGCTTCTGCACCTCGGGGGCACCGGCCATGTCCAGCGCCTTCTCCGGACGCCCGAGCCCACGCTCGCAGTCGGCCATCACGGGCCACAGCTCGGTGTTGCCGGTCATCCGACGCGCGGCACGGAATTCGGCCAGGGCCTCGCTGTACTTCTGGGTGGCGTACGCCGCGAAACCGGCGGCCTCGCGCACGGCGGCCACACGGGACGCCAGACGCAGGGCAACCCTGGAGTAGCCGTAGGCACCCTCGGGGTCCTCGTCGATGAGCCGGGCGACCATCACCAGGTTCCTGGCGACGTCCTCCGCGAGCGTCTTCGGGAGGCTCTGCAGCTCCTGGCGGACGTCCTTGTCGACCTCGTCGCCGGTGACGTCCTCGGGGATCGGCAGCCGCTTGATCGGCTCGCGGTCACGGTCCCGCTCGTCACGGCCACGGTATCCACCCCGGTCGCCGCCACGGTCGTCGCGGCCCCGGTACCCACCGCGCTCGCCCGGCCGGGCGCCACGGTCGTCACGACCCCGGAAACCACCCCGGTCGCCGCCACGGTCGTCCCGACGGGGCCCACCACGGCTGTCGTCGCGACGGAAGGCCGGACGGTCGCCGGAGCGGTCGTCACGACGGAAGCCGCCACGGTCGTCGCCACGGCGGTCATCGCGACGGTCGTCACGGCGGTCGTCGCGGCGGAAGTCACCGCGGCTGTCGTCACGACGGAAGGCCGGACGGTCCCCGCCACGGCTGTCATCGCGACGGAAGGAGGGGCGGTCGCCACCACGACGGTCGTCGTCCCGACGGAACGACGGACGGTCGCCGGAACGGTCGTCACGGCGGAAGCCCGGACGGTCCCCGCCACGGTCGTCACGGCGGAAGTCACCACGGCTGTCGTCACGACGGAACGAGGGACGGTCACCGGAACGCTCGTCGCGGCGGAAGCCCGGACGGTTCCCGCCACGGTTGTCGTCCCGACGGAACGAGGGACGGTCACCGGAGCGGTCGTCACGGCGGAAGGCCGGACGGTCCCCGCCACGGTTGTCGTCGCGGCGGAAGGAGGGGCGGTCGCCGGAGCGGTCGTCACGGCGGAAGCCGCCGCGGTCGCCACCGCGGTCGTCGCGGCCACGGAAGCCGCCACGGTCGTCGCCTCGGCGGTCATCACGACGGTCGTCGCGGCGGAAGTCACCACGGCTGTCATCACGACGGAACGAGGGGCGGTCGCCACCACGACGGTCGTCGTCGCGACGGAAGGACGGGCGGTCGCCGCCACGGCTGTCGTCACGGCGGAAGGCCGGACGGTCGCCGGAGCGGTCGTCACGGCGGAACCCGCCACGGTCATCGCGGCGGTCGCCACCACGGTCGTCGCGGCGGAAGTCACCACGGCTGTCATCACGACGGAACGAGGGGCGGTCGCCACCACGACGGTCGTCGTCCCGACGGAACGACGGACGGTCGCCGGAACGGTCATCGCGGCGGAAGCCGCCACGGTCGCCACCGCGGCTGTCGTCACGGCGGGCGCCACCGCGGTCGTCGTCGCGACGGAAGGAGGGGCGGTCACCGGAACGGTCGTCGCGGCGGAAGCCGCCACGGTCGCCACCGCGGTCGCCGCCTCGGTCGTCACGGCGGAAGGAGGGACGGTCGCCGCCACGGCGGTCGTCGCCACGGTCGTTGGACCGGCGCGGGCCGCCACGGTAGCCGCCACGGTCACCGCGGTCGCCACCGTCCCGTCGCCGCTGATCGCGCTCCGGCCGGTCGTCGGGAGAGTTGGTGGACATCGGGTGACTCCTGTCTTCGGGTACCACAAGCATTGTAAAAACAAAAGGACCCCTGGTCCCAGCTGAACGCTGGGACCAGGGGTCCTCCAAAGATTGTTCGGCGGCGTCCTACTCTCCCACAGGGTCCCCCCTGCAGTACCATCGGCGCTGTGAGGCTTAGCTTCCGGGTTCGATATGTAACCGGGCG
>NZ_JBJDQW010000006.1:0-519785 GCF_044903645.1 Streptomyces sp. NPDC002176 | reverse complement strand
GCTGTTGAGTTCTCAAGGAACGGTCGCTTCCTTTGTACTCACCCTCTCGGGCTTTCCTCCGGGCTTCCCTTCGGTGTTTCCGACTCTATCAGACCGTTTCCGATCCGATTTCCTCGGTGCTTTCCAGTTCTTCGCTTTCGCGTTTCCCTTTCCGGCGGTTCCGACTCTATCAGAAGTTTTCGGCCGGTCTTACCGGCGCTTATTTCTGATTAATCAGAGAGTGCTTCTCGGAAGTCGCATTCAGCGATTCCCTTGCGAAGCCAGATAAAGCTTAACGGTTAGCCGTGAGCTTGTCCAGCTCCAGGCAACTGTTCGACTCTACCTCCCCGCTCCACCCGTGTCAACAGGTTTTGCGGGGCGATGAGGAGACTAGCAGTTGAGCGGGGCTCTACGCACATCAGGCGGCGGAGGGGACGGACGAGCTGCGTTCGGCCTCCTGGAGATCACCGGTCTCCCCCTCGCGTACCGCGCGGCCGCCGAGGACGTAGACGTAGGCGAGGAACGCCAGCTCGGCCAGGACGCCGATGGTGATGCGGGCCCAGGTGGGCAGGCCGGACGGGGTCACGAAGCCCTCGATGGCGCCGGACACGAACAGCACCAGGGCCAGTCCGATGGCCATGCCCAGCGCGGCCCGGCCTTCCTCCGCGAGTGCGGTGCGGCGGGTGCGCGGGCCGGGGTCGACGACCGTCCAGCCGAGCCGCAGTCCCGTCCCGGCGGCCACGAAGACCGCGGTGAGTTCGAGCAGGCCGTGCGGGAGCACCAGGCCGAGGAAGGTGTCGAGGCGGCCCGCGGAGGACATCAGGCCGAGGCCGACGCCCAGGTTCAGCATGTTCTGGAAGAGGATCCAGAGGACCGGGAGACCCAGGAAGACGCCGAGGATCAGGCAGAGCGCGGCCGCGTTGGCGTTGTTCGTCCATACCTGTGCCGCGAAGGACGTGGCGGGGTGGCTGGAGTAGTAGGTCTCGTACTCGCCGCCGGGGCGGGTCAGCTCGCGGAGGTGGGAGGGGGCGGCGATCGACGCCTGTACCTCGGGATGGGTGCCGATCCACCAGCCCAGGAGGATCGCGACGGCCGTGGAGACGAGCGCGGTGGGCACCCACCAGTGGCGGGCGCGGTAGACCGCGGCGGGGAAGCTCCGGCCCAGGAAGCGGGTCACGTCGCGCCAGGAGGCGCGGCGGGTTCCGGTGACGGCGCTGCGGGCGCGGGCCACGAGCTGGCTGAGCCGGCCGGTGAGCTGGGGGTCCGGGGCGCTGGAGCGGATGAGGGAGAGGTGGGTGGCGGTGCGCTGGTAGAGGGTGACGAGTTCGTCGGCCTCCGCGCCCGTGAGGCGGCGCCGACGGCGGATCAGGGCGTCGAGGCGGTCCCACTCGGCCCGGTGTGCGGCGACGAAGACGTCCAGGTCCATCGGGTCTGCCTGCTCCTCGGCTCGTCGTGGCCCGCCGCCACCGGACAACGGAACACTGTCAGCTTGTCCTACCGGCGTGCGATGCGCCCTCAGCTTGGCAGACTTGCGTCCCAGGGGTGGGCGAGGGAAGGACGGCGGGCGTGAGTGAGCTGGTGACCGGTGAGGCGGTGGCGCTGGAGCTGCGGCCCGCGAAGCTGCCGAGCAGGGCGTTGGCCGTGCTGATCGATCTGATCGTGGCCGTGCTGGTCTATGTCGCGGTGGTGCTGGGGCTCGTGGCGGCCACCTCGTCGTTGGACGATGCCGCGCAGGCCGCGCTGTCGGTGGCGGTCTTCCTGCTGGTGCTGGTCGGGGGGCCGATCGCGGTGGAGACGCTGAGCCATGGGCGGTCGCTGGGGAAGCTGGCGTTCGGGCTGCGGGTGGTGCGCGACGACGGCGGTCCGGTGCGGTTCCGGCACGCGCTGGTGCGCGGCGGGGTCGGGATGGTCGAGATCCTGATGACGTTCGGGGTGGTGGCGTGCATCGCCTCGCTGGTCTCGGCGCGAGGGCGGCGGCTCGGGGACGTGTTCGCGGGGACGCTGGTGGTGCGGGAGCGGATTCCGGTGGGGCGGGCCGGGGTGGCGCCGCCCGTGCCGCCGGAGCTGGCGGGGCGGTTCGGGGAGCTGGATCTGTCGGCGGTGCCGGACGGGCTCTGGCTCGCGGTGCGGCAGTACCTGTCGCGGATGCACCAGCTGCAGCCGCAGATCTCCTGGTCCATGGCCTCGCGGCTGGCGGCCGATGTCGCCGCCCGAACGGGGGCCGTCGTGCCGCCGGACCTCCAGGCGCGGCCCGACGCTTTTCTGGCGGCCGTGGTGCATGAGCGGCAGGCCCGGCAGACGCAGCGGCCTCAGTACGGGGCCGCTGGTGCGGGGGCGGACTCGGTCACGGTGACTCCCACACCGGCCCCGGCCGTTGAGCAGGCGCCGGGGCGTGTGGAGGGTGGGTCCGGCTCGCGGCCGACGGGCTTCGCGCCGCCCGCCTAGCCGGTCGGCGGGTCGAACGCCGACGGCGGGCTCTGGAGGTCCTCCAGCTCGATGCCGGGGGCCGAGAGGACCACGTCCCCGGAGATGTGCACCGCGTGCCTTTCCCCCGTGTCCAGGGCTGTGACCTGGTATTCGTCCACGAGCAGGGGGCCGTTGTCAGTGGCGTGTGTTTCTCTGTCGATCAGCGCCCAGGACTGGTCCACGGTGCGGGGGGCGAGGACCGGGTCGGTGAGGGCGACGAGGCGTACGCGGGTCGCGGAGGAAGAGGGGGTGAGGCGCAGGAGACGTGCGGTGGCGACGAGGAACGCCGGGGACAGGCCGGTGAAGGCGTGGGCGGGCACATTGCCTTCCGTGGCCTCGGTCCCGGTGGGGTCGGTACGGACCCAGGTGACGCCGTCGAGGGCGGCGCCGCGTACTTGCCAGCCGCCCGCGTGGAGTTCTAGGCGGAGGGGGCGGCCGAGGTCGTCGAGGGCGAGGTCGACGGAGCCCCGGTGGGCTCCCTCGGGAGTGGTCAGCTGGGAGACGTAGCGCCAGCCGGAAGGGCCGGGGGCGCACTGGAAGTGTTCTTCTGCGAGGGGGGTGTGATCGTGCGGATCGTGGAGCGAATATCGGCCGCGCGGCATGGGGGGTCCTGGGTTCTGGCGGGGTGACGGCCCGGTCCGGGGCCGCTGGTCCGGCGGAAAAGGGGCAGGCCCCCGGCACGGGGGTGCGGGGGCCTGCCTGGGTGGTGCGGGGATCAGCGGATCAGTAGCGGTAGTGGTCCGACTTGTAGGGGCCCTCGACCTCGACGCCGATGTACGCGGCCTGCTCCGGGCGCAGCTGGGTGAGCTTGACGCCCAGCGAGTCCAGGTGGAGGCGGGCGACCTTCTCGTCCAGGTGCTTGGGGAGCACGTAGACGCCGGTCGGGTACTCGTCGGGCTTGGTGAACAGCTCGATCTGGGCCAGGGTCTGGTCCGCGAAGGAGTTGGACATCACGAACGACGGGTGGCCGGTGGCGTTGCCCAGGTTCAGCAGGCGGCCCTCGGACAGGACGATGATCACCTTGCCGTCGGGGAAGGTCCAGGTGTGGACCTGCGGCTTGACCTCGTCCTTGACGATGCCGGGGATCTGCGCGAGGCCGGCCATGTCGATCTCGTTGTCGAAGTGGCCGATGTTGCCGACGATGGCCTGGTGCTTCATCTTGGCCATGTCGGTGGCCATGATGATGTCCTTGTTGCCGGTCGTGGTGACGAAGATGTCGGCCTTGTCGACGACCTCGTCCAGCGTCGTGACCTGGTAGCCGTCCATGGCCGCCTGGAGCGCGCAGATCGGGTCGACCTCGGTGACGATCACGCGGGCGCCCTGGCCGCGCAGGGACTCGGCGCAGCCCTTGCCGACGTCGCCGTAGCCGCAGACGACGGCGGTCTTGCCGCCGATGAGGACGTCGGTGGCGCGGTTGATGCCGTCGATCAGGGAGTGGCGGCAGCCGTACTTGTTGTCGAACTTCGACTTGGTGACGGCGTCGTTCACGTTGATCGCCGGGAAGAGCAGGACGCCGTCGCGCTGCATCTCGTAGAGGCGGTGGACGCCGGTGGTGGTCTCCTCGGTGACACCGCGGATCTCGGAGGCGAGCTGGGTCCACTTCTGGGAGCCGTCGCTGATGGTGCGGTTGAGCAGTTCGAGGATGACGCGGTGCTCGTCGTTCTCGGCGGTGTCGGGCGAGGGGACCTTGCCGTCCTTCTCGTACTCGACGCCCTTGTGGACGAGGAGGGTGGCGTCGCCGCCGTCGTCCAGGATCATGTTCGGGCCGCCGGTGGGGCTGTTCGGCCAGGTCAGGGCCTGCTCGGTGCACCACCAGTACTCGTCCAGGGTCTCGCCCTTCCAGGCGAAGACGGGGACGCCCTGCGGGTTGTCCGGCGTGCCGTTCGGGCCGACGGCGATGGCGGCGGCCGCGTGGTCCTGGGTGGAGAAGATGTTGCAGGAGGCCCAGCGGACGTCGGCGCCGAGGGCGACGAGGGTCTCGATGAGTACGGCGGTCTGCACGGTCATGTGCAGGGAGCCGGTGACGCGGGCGCCGGCCAGGGGCTGCGCCTCGGCGTACTCCTTGCGGATCGACATCAGGCCGGGCATCTCGTGCTCGGCGAGGGTGATCTCCTTGCGGCCGAACTCGGCCAGGGAGAGGTCGGCGACCTTGAAGTCCTGTCGGTTGTCGACAGTGGTCATGGCGGGCTGCTCCTCGAAGTCGGGGCGAGAGGTACGGCTGGTCTGCACGGCGACGGACACAGGGGTGCCCCGGGAAGAGGACACAGGCATGCCCGCGTACGCGCAGCGCAGTCCGTCGGAGGCCCTCTCTCCCTCGGCCGGTCCGCTACGGGACCGCCCGACCGCCATCAGCAGCGACGTCTGGCTCGGTCCCAAGCTACACCGGAGGAAGGGGGCTGCCCCAGTCCGCGTCCGGACACCGCGTGCCGTCGGGGTGACGGATGTGGCGCGAACGGGTGGGTGCGGGGCGCGGTGTCCGGGTGTGCCGAGGCCCCCGGCGCGGCCGGTGTGGACCGGGTGCGGCGGGGGCCTCGGCGCGGGGCCGGGTGGGCTCTAGTGGTCGGTCGCGTGCGGGTTGGGGCCGCCCGGGGTGGCCAGCGGGTCGGGGCCCTTGGCGGCCTCGGCGGCGCTGTAGATGTCCGGCTCCAGGTAGATGACGCGGGCGATCGGGACGGCCTCGCGGATGCGGGCCTCGGCGGCGTTGATCGCGTGGGCGACCTCGGCGGCCGTGTCGTCGTGCTGGACGGCGATCTTGGCGGCGACGAGGAGTTCCTCGGGGCCGAGGTGGAGGGTGCGCATGTGGATGACGCCGGTCACGGTGTCGCCGTCGACAATGGCGGTCTCGATCTTCTTGACGTCCTCCAGGCCCGCGGACTCGCCGAGCAGGAGGGACTTGGTCTCGGCGGCCAGGACGAGGGCGATCAGGACGAGCAGGACACCGATGCAGACGGTGCCGATGCCGTCCCAGACGCCGTTGCCGGTGAGCAGGGCGATGCCGACGCCGCCGAGCGCGAGGACCAGACCGATGAGCGCGCCGAAGTCCTCCAGCAGGACGACCGGCAGCTCGGGCGCCTTGGCGCGGCGGATGAACTGGGCCCAGGAGAGCTTGCCGCGCAGCTCGTTGGACTCCTTGATGGCCGTACGGAAGGAGAAGCCCTCGGCGATGATGGCGAAGACGAGGACGCCCACCGGCCAGTACCAGTGCTCCACCGGGTGGGGGTGGCTGATCTTCTCGTAGCCCTCGTAGATGGCGAACATGCCGCCGATGGAGAAGAGGACGATGGAGACGAGGAAGGCGTAGATGTACCGCTCGCGGCCGTAGCCGAAGGGGTGCTGGGGGGTGGCCTCGCGCTGGGCCTTCTTGCCGCCGATGAGCAGCAGGAACTGGTTGCCCGAGTCGGCGATCGAGTGGACGCCCTCGGCGAGCATCGACGAGGAGCCGCTGAACGCGAACGCCACGAACTTCGCTGCCGCGATCGCCAGATTGGCTCCGAGTGCCGCCAAGATCGCTTTATTACCGCCTGACGCGCTCATGTGTCCGCGTGTCCCTTCGCCCTCTGCACCCTCGTACGGCCGAACTCTTCGGGAGGGTTCCGTCTTTGCCCGTGCTTTGCCGGTGGGCCATTGTTGCAGTCCCACCGGCGTGTGGCGCGTCAGGTATCCACAGGGGCGGTCATACGATCACAGTGGCGCGGAACAGGGTGCCCTCGCCGGACGCCTCGGTCTTCTCCCCCGCCGGGACGAAGACGGACCGGCCGGGCAGCAGTTCGTGCTCGCCGACGCGGACGGAACCGGCCGTGCACAGCAGGATCTGCGGGGTCTCCAGGGTCAGGTCGCGGGCCGTGCCGCCGGGCAGGACGTACCGGGAGAGGCGGAACTCGTCGATGGGGGTCTCGTAGACCTCCTCGCCGTCCGGGGACACCTCGGGGCGCAGTACGCCGGGGTCGCTCGCCTCGAAGCGGACCACGCGCAGGAGTTCGGGGACGTCGACGTGCTTGGGGGTCAGACCGCAGCGCAGGACGTTGTCGGAGTTGGCCATGATCTCGACGCCGAGGCCGGTGAGGTAGGCGTGCGGGATGCCCGCGCCGAGGAACAGGGCCTCGCCGGGCTGGAGCCGGACGTGGTTGAGCAGCATGGCCGCGATCACGCCGGGGTCGCCCGGGTAGTGGTGGGCCATGTCGGCGTAGGCGGCGTACGGGCCGCCGAGGCGGGCGCAGGCCGCGGTGGCCTCGGTGACGGTGTCGGCCATGGCGGCGGCGTCCGCGGTGAGGATCGCGGTGAGGACCTCGCGCAGGGCGGCGTCCTCGGGGTGGGCGCGCAGCAGGTCGACGTAGGGCTTGAGGGAGTCGACGCCGAGGCCGTCGAGCAGGTCCGCGGCCTCGGCGGGGGCGCGGAAGCCGCACAGGCCGTCGAACTCGGTGAGGGCGCAGATGAGTTCGGGCTTGTGGTTGGCGTCCTTGTAGTTGCGGTCGGGGGCGTCCACGGGGACGCCCCGGCGCTCCTCCTCGGCGTAGCCCTCCCGGGCCTGGGCCAGGTCGGGGTGGACCTGGAGGGAGAGGGGGGCGCCCGCGGCGAGGATCTTGAGCAGGAAGGGCAGCCGGGGGCCGAACTTCGCCACCGCCTCGGCGCCGAGTTCGCGCTCCGGGTCGGCGGCGATGACCTCGACGAGCGTGCCGCGCGGGGTGTGCGAGGGGGCTCCGGGGTGGGCGCCCATCCACATCTCGGCCTGCGGTTCGCCGGTGGGCTCGGTGCCGAGCAGTTCCGGGATGGCGGTGGGCGAGCCCCAGGCGTAGGGGCGGACGGTGTTGTCGAGGCGGTCCATGTGTCTTCTCTGTCTGAAGTACGTGTGCTGCCGGGCGGGTGCCTGGGGTCAGCTCAGGCGCCGGCGGCGAGCGCCAGGTAAACGGCGGCGAAATCAGTGACGGCGATCAGGTCGGCGAGGGTCTCCAGTTCGCCGCCCTCCTCCGGTTCGAGTTCGCTGATCGGGGTGTCGTGGCCGAGGGCCAGGTCACGGGCGGCGGGGGCGGCGCTGAGGCCGCCGAGGGGGCGATCCCTCAGCAGCACCACGCGCGCGTGCAGCGCGGGCGCCTCCTCGACGCGGTCGCGGAAGAAGTCGTCCGGGTCGGCGCGGGCGGCCAGCGGGCCGGAGAGGAGGGCCTCGTGCGCGGCGAGCGCCTCGGGGAGTTCGGCCACCAGGGCGGGGCGGCCCGCGAGTTCGGCGAGCGCGGCGGCGAAGCGGCGGCCCGCGGGGCCCGCGGAGGTGCCCTCCGTCCAGATGACGGGGAGGGCGTCGGCGAGTTCCGCGGCGAGGGTCTTGGCCGCGTTGCCGTACGTGGCGATCGCTGGGCCGCAGCGCTCGGCGACGTGGTCGAGGCGGTCGGCGACCTTCTCCAGCGCGTCCGGGCCCGCGCTGACCAGGCCGACGCGGTCCAGGAGGGCCAACAGCGGGGTGAGCAGGGCCCAGAAGACACCGGAGGAGGACGCGGCGAGCGGCTCGTCCTGGTCGTACGGGGCGGTCGCCATCGGGATGAACATCCCGTGCGCGCCCGCGGCCGCCTCGGCGAGGGGGGTGCCCGCGGGGGCGACGGCCACCACGGAGCAGCCCCGCCGGTACGCCTGTTCGGCGAGGAGGCCGAGGCTCGGTTCGGTGCCGTCGGGGGTAGCGATCAGCAGCAGGTCCACGGAGCCCGCCCAGCCGGGCAGTTCCCAGCGCAGGGCTCCGGGGGCGGGGGCGACTCCGGCCGCTTCGAGGCGGATCACCGGGCTGCCGGGTCCGGCCAGGGTGCCGAGGAGGTCGGCGGTGTGGGTGGCGGCGGCGCCGGGGCCCGCGATCAGTACGGCGCGGGGGCGGCCGTCGGGCTGGAGCGCGCCGACTCCGGCCTCGGTGGCGTGCCGGGCGGCGGTACGGACCCTCGCGCCCGCCTCGGCCGCGCCGCGCAGCAGACCTCGGCGGTCGGCCTCGGCGAGGCCCTCCGGGGTGTCCAGGAGCGATTCGTCGAGCATGGGCGGGGTGCCTCCGATCGCCGGGGTCCTACTGCGTCGCCGGGGTCCTACTGCGCGATGTCTGTCGGCGGTGCCTTACGCCGGGCGGCGGGCCTCGTCGACCAGGAGGACCGGGATGCCGTCGCGGACGGGGTACGCCAGGCCGCAGTCCTGGCCGGTGCAGATCAGCTCCGCGTCCTGCTCCTTGAGGGGGGAGTGGCAGGCCGGGCAGGCCAGGATCTCCAGGAGACCGGCTTCGAGCGGCATGGGGTGTCCCTTCGGGCGGAAAACAGGGTCTACGGATGTGCTGGTCAGCGTACCGTGGCGCTCCGCGGGTTTGGCGGGTGTGTCCCGGCTGCGGGTTCGGGGTGGGCGAGGTTCAAAACATTTCCCACCCGACCCGCCCGTCTCGGTTGGCTGAGAGGGTGCCGTACCGGCTTCCGCTACGCGCGGATGATCGCCAGGGCCTCGTCCCTGATCCTCGTCATCGTGGCCTCGTCCTTCGCCTCGGCGTTCAGGCGGAGGAGGGGTTCTGTGTTGGAGGGGCGGACGTTGAACCACCAGGTGGGGGTGGAGACGGTGAGGCCGTCCAGGGTGTCCACGGTGACCTCGGGCTGGGCCTCGTAGGCGGTGCGGAGGGCGGACAGGCGGGACTGCTGGTCGGTGACCGTGGAGTTGATCTCGCCGGAGCCCGCGTAGCGGTCGTACTCGGCGAACAGGGTGGAGAGGGGGGCGGCCTGGGTGCCCAGGGCGGCCAGGACGTGGAGGGCGGCCAGCATGCCGGTGTCCGCGTTCCAGAAGTCCTTGAAGTAGTAGTGCGCGGAGTGCTCGCCGCCGAAGATCGCGCCGGAGCGGGCCATCTCGGCCTTGATGAAGGAGTGGCCGACGCGGGTGCGGACCGGGGTGCCGCCGTGCTCGCGGACCACCTCGGCGACCGTGCGGGAGGTGATCAGGTTGTGGATGACCGTGCCCGTACCGCCGTTGCGCGCGAGTTCGCGGGCGGCGACCAGGGCGGTGACGGCGGACGGGGAGACCGGGTCGCCGTTCTCGTCGACGACGAAGCAGCGGTCGGCGTCGCCGTCGAAGGCGAGGCCGATGTCCGCGCCCTCCTGCACGACCCGCTTGCGCAGGTCCACGATGTTGGCCGGGTCCAGCGGGTTGGCCTCGTGGTTGGGGAAGGTGCCGTCCAGCTCGAAGTACATCGGGACGACGGTCAGCGGCAGCCCGTCGAGGACGGTCGGGACGGTGTGGCCGCCCATGCCGTTGCCCGCGTCCACGACGACCTTCAGCGGGCGGATCGCGGTCAGGTCGACCAGCGAGCGCAGGTACCCGGCGTAGTCGTCGAGGGTGTCGCGCGCGGTGAGGGTGCCCGGTGCGGCGGCCGGGGCCGGGGCGCCCGACTCGAGCCACCGCTCGGCCAGGGCGCGGATCTCGGCGAGCCCGGTGTCCTGGCCGACCGGGGCGGCGCCCGCGCGGCACATCTTGATGCCGTTGTACTGGGCCGGGTTGTGCGAGGCGGTGAACATCGCGCCGGGCAGGTCCAGCGCGCCCGAGGCGTAGTACAGCTGGTCGGTGGAGCACAGGCCGATCTCGGTGACGTCCACGCCCCGGTTCAGCGCGCCGCGCGCGAAGGCGCGGGACAGGGCGGGCGAGGAGGGGCGCATGTCGTGGCCGACGACGATCGCGGTCGCGTCCGTCACCTCGGCGAAGGCGGCGCCGAAGAGTTCGGCCAGGGCCACGTCCCACTGGTCGGGAACGACTCCGCGCACGTCGTACGCCTTCACGAGTTGCGACAGATCTGCCACGGCCGGCCTTCCTGAAAGTCCATCGGGGGGCCCAAAACTACCCGCCCGGGCGATCAGGTGCGGGGAGGGTGGCTCAGTTGTCGGGCGAGCGCAGGACGCGCAGGTGGCCCCGGCGGGCGACTTCCATGGGGTCGGCGGTGCGTGCGCCACCGCCCGCTCCCGCCGCGCGCTCCTGCGGACGGGCCGCCTCGCGGACCGCGTTGGCCAGTGCCTCCAGGTCGTCGCCGCTGGGGCGGGCCGGGGCGGAGCCGTCGAGCAGCCGGACGACTTCCCAGCCGCGCGGGGCGGTGAGGCGCTCGGAGTGCTCGGCGCACAGGTCGTAGCAGTGGGGTTCGGCGTAGGTGGCGAGGGGGCCGAGAACCGCGGTCGAGTCGGCGTAGACGTACGTCAGCGTCGCGACGGCGGGTCGGCCGCAGGCGGTGCGCGAACAGCGACGTACAAGGCTCACGATGTTGGACGGTACCGCACTCTTGAGCGGGCCGCGACGACTCTCCACCAGGTCACTTTCCCGTGTCGTGCCGTTCCGCGGTCCGGCGGGCCCGTCGTGGGAGCCCCGTGGCGGGGTGCATCAGGTGATGATCCGGTACAAAGCTCTTCCCTCGGGCCCGGTTCGGTGTGTCCGCGCGGGCCGGGCGGTGGCCGGATCGGTCGTGCGGTGGCGAGAAGACGACTGCGCGAACACCGGGAGAAAAGTGCGCGAAGAGTCCGGGGAGGCGGTGCGGAGGGACGGGCAGGCGGGCGGGACCCGGGCGGCCGCCGTGTGGAACCGGGCGGGCGGGGCGGGCGGGGACTACGCTTCTGCGGTGATGGACAACCCTGTACCGCCCCGTGCCGCAGGTCCCCGACCCCGACGCCGTGATCGTCACGGACGGGGCATGCGGGGCCCCATCGCGCCGCCCCAGGTGCCGCTGGCCGCCAGTCGTGCCGACGTGTTCGCGGATCTCGTGCGTGACTCCGTGGAACGGCTGGAGCGGCGCTGGGAGCAGCTGGCCGAGGTGGAGTTCGTGGTGCTGGAGGTGCCCCGGCTGGAGGGCACTGGCGAGGAGTGGGGCGACGAGGGCGTGCCGCTGGGCGGGATCATCCCCGCGCGGGACGGGCGGGGGGCGCGGGTCGTGGTGTACCGGCGGCCGATCGAGATCCGCACCAAGGGCCGCGACGAGCGCGCGGAGCTGGTGCACGAGGTGGTCGTGGAGCAGGTCGCCGAGCTGCTGGGGCTGACCCCGGAGACGGTGGACCCCCGCTACGACGAGGAGTGACGGGCGGCCGTCCCCTCAGGGAGACACCCCCTAGGACGGCCGCCCGGTGTCCGTCCTACCGCTGGAGCACCGACAGGTCCTGTTCCGCCCGTGGCACCGCGACCAGGCCGCGGTCGTTCGGGAGGGTCTGGATCGTGAAGCCGGAGACACCGTCGGCCGCGCCGGTGAGGGTGCGGGCGGCGTAGACCGGGCCGCCGGAGACGGGTTCCACGGTCAGCGCGTACGTGCCCTTGCCGCCCGTGGGGGCGCTGATGTCCTGGCTGGTGCCGGACTTGATCGTGTACGTCTTCGTCGCGGGGGTCCCGCCGCCGCTGCCCGCCGAGGCGGTGACCTTGACGGTGGCGGTGCCCGTGGGGGCGGTCAGGGACAGGGTGGTGCCCTTGGCGCTGTTGTCGGCGGCGGTGGCGCGGAGGCCGACGGGGGCGGTGGCGGGGATGTACGCCGTCTCCTGCCGGGCTCCCTTGCCGCGCACCACGCGCAGGGCCGCGACCACGGGGACCGCGTCGTCGGTGGGCGTGAGGAGCAGCGAGCCCGGCTCGCCCCGGGTGACGGGGCCGAGGTCGACGGCGGTGGTCATACCCGCCTTGACGTGCACGGTCTCGTTTCCGGCCGGAGTGATGGAGCCGTCCGGGGAGGCCAGGCGGACCTTGAGGTCGGCGTCGTCGTCGCCGGGGGTGAAGGCGACCAGGCGGACGTCGGTGGCGTCCTTGGGGATGCCGGGCAGCACCAGACTGCCCGCCGGGTCGGCCGACGCGGGCAGCCAGTCGCCGCCGCCCGCGTCGTCCTGGGCCTGCACGGTGGCGCCGACCCGGCCGCCGCGCACGCCGACGTGCACGGTCAGGTCGGCCTGGGGCTCGTCGGTGAGCGTGGAGAGCAGCACCGGCTCGCTGGTGTGCGGGGGGACGGTGATGCCGTCGGCCACCGCGGACTTCAGGGCGCCGCCCTTGCCGTACAGCTGGATGTCGACGACCGCGGCCTCGTCGTCCGGGTTGGTGAGGTGGACGTAGTCGGTGCGGCCCTCGGCGGTGCTGGCGCCGGGGAACCAGAAGTCGGTGTCGGCGGGGGTGCAGGTGACGCCCTGGAGGCCGCGTCCGGTGCCCGCGGCGATCCGGGTGGTCTCCTGGACGGTCCAGCCGGGCGCGTACTTGCCGTCGGCGGTGCCGATCAGGGCGGGCGTGTCACTGCCGGAGGTGTCGCCGACGGCCGGGGTGCCCGGCGGCTTGGGGGTGAGCACCGG
Organism: Streptomyces sp. NPDC002176; assembly: GCF_044903645.1. NCBI lineage: Bacteria > Bacillati > Actinomycetota > Actinomycetes > Kitasatosporales > Streptomycetaceae > Streptomyces > Streptomyces sp. NPDC002176. The sequence goes on along the minus strand of NZ_JBJDQW010000006.1, from coordinate 507,060 downwards.
CTTGTCGTTCTTGCCGCCCTTTCCGCCGCCCTTGGCCCCCTTGCCGCCCGCGGCCTGCTCGGCGGCCGGTTCCAGCGCGGCCTGACCGCCGTCGCCCGCGCCCTGGGTGACGGGGGTGAACGAGGTGTACGCGGTGTCGGCGATGTCGGAGAAGCTCGGCGCCGGGCACAGCAGGCCGCTGCGCTCCACGGGCCGTTCGGTGGCACCGCCGGCCGTGCCCGCGCCGGTGGCGGCGGGCGGGTCGAACGCGGCGAACCCGGTGACGGCGGCCAGGGCGACGGTGCAGGCGATCAGGGACAGGGTGGTGCGGTTCACTGCTGGCTCCCGTCGTGGCGCTCACTGCCGTCGCCGTAGGGCGGCCGCTGGGCGGGGTCGTAGCCCTGCGGGTGGGCCGCCGGGTCGTACGGCTGCTCCTGCTGGACCCCGTACCCGTAGGGGTCGTAGGGCTGCTGGCCGTAGGGGTCGGGGTGGTACGCGCCCTGGTCGTACCCGGTGTTCTGGTACGGGGCTTGGTAGGGGTCGGCGGGGTAGGCCGCGTACTCGGGGTCGGCGTAGGTGGTGCCGGTGTCCCAGTCGGCGTAGGGCTGCTGGTGCGGGATGACCGGCTGCTCCTGCTGCCCGTACGGCGGGACTTCGGGCCCTTCTTCGGCGGCCTCCACGGCCTCTTCGGTCTGCTCGGCCTCGGCCTGTTCCTCGGCCTGGGCGCGCAGGCGGCGGGCGCGGCGGCCGTCGCCCTCCATGTCCTGGGCGGGGATCGGCTGCTCCTCGGGGAGGTCGTCGTCGATGTCGCGGCGGCGGCCGGGCAGGGCGAGGACGACGAGGAGGACGGCGAGCGCGCCCTGGGCCCACAGCCAGACGGTGTGGGTGAACGGGGCGTCATAGGTGACGTCCAGCTTGCCGCCGACCGCGGGGAGTTCGAAGCCCTGGGCCCAGCCGTCGACGGTCTTGGGGGTGAGGGGCTTGCCGTCCAGGGTGGCGGTCCAGCCGTCGGAGACGGCGTCGGCCAGGCGCAGTACGCGGCCGCCCGCGCCGGTGGGCACGGTGGTGTGGATCTCCACCGGGCCCGCGGCGACGGCCTGCGGGGTGCCGGAGCCGCCCGCGCCGATCAGGGTGGCGCGGGAGACCTGCTGGTCGACGCGCCACAGGGCGTTGCCGTTCTGCTGGCTGAGCCGGTTCAGGCCCGGCGTGGCGTCCAGGACGCGGGTGATCTGGCGGGGGGTGCCCTGGTGGACGAGGACGTAGCGGACGGCGAAGCCGCCGAGCTGGCCGGTCTGGTCGGCGCCCGAGCCCGCGACCAGGTTGGCGACGACCTTGTCCAGGCCGGTGTTGGACCCGTCGGCGGCGGCGATCTCGCCGTCGCCCATGCGGGCACCGGCGCCCCGGACCAGGGTGTAGCGCACCCGTGCGGCGGAGTCGCTGTCGAGGACCAGGGTGCGGGCCTGGTCGCGGGTACCGGCGTCCTCGGCGACGAACGCGGGCACCTGGGCGGGGTCGCGGCGTTCCAGGGGGCCGTCGGCGCCGCGGATCATCCAGCCGACGGCGGCGACCAGGGGGCCGACCGCGCAGGCCAGCGCGATCAGGGCGGCGACCGGCTGGCGCCAGCCGAAGCTCTGCTCGGCGACCCGCGCGCGTGCCCCGTCCGCGCCGAGCGCGGCGGCACCCAGCAGGGCGATGCCGTAGACCAGGGTGGCCGGTCCGGCCCAGGCGGAACGGTTGGCCAGCACCGCGAGGAGCAGCCCGGTGAGCGCGACGGCCCAGGCCGTGCGGATGCCCAACTGGCGCTCGGAGCGCAGCAGTGCGGCCAGCGCGGCGAGGACGATGCCGATGAGCAGCAGGCCGGACAGGGTGCCGGGGCCGCCGGGGCTGGTGCCGAGCAGGTCGGAGGCGGAGGCGGCCGAGGCGCCGTAGTCCAGTCCGGCCTCGGTGAAGAAGCCGGTCGGCAGCAGGGTCAGCGACCAGGGCGCGAGCACCAGCAGCGGGGTGCCGAGCTGGGCGAGGAAGCGCAGGAGATGGGCGACCGGGTCGGAGCGGCGCAGGACGAGCACGCCGATGCCGAGGACCAGCGCGGCGGGCCACACGACGGGCGTGAACGCGGTGGTGATGGTCAGCAGGAGCGCGTACGCCCAGGTGGCGCGCCAACTGCCGCGCCCGCCGGAGCGGCCCGCGAGTCCGGCGGCGGCAATGCCCGCGCGGGCGATGAGCGGGAGCAGTACGGCGAGTACGGCGGTGCCGATGCGGCCCTGGGCCAGCGCGCCGGTGGTGGCGGGCAGGAAGGCGTAGGCGATGGCCACCCAGGCGCGCAGCAGCCGGGAGCTGACGAGGGGTCGGGAGGCGAAGTAGGCGGTGAAGCCCGCGAGCGGCACCGAGCAGACCAGCAGCACGGTGACGGCGAGTCCGGTGGAGCCGAGGAAGAGCGAGGCCAGCGTCGCCACCAGGGCGAGGTAGGGCGGCGCGGAGGTGGTGCTTCCGGCGCCGACGGGCTGCCAGGCGTCGGCGAAGCGGGCCCACAGGTCGGTGGCGCCGGGCGGGACGGGCAGCAGCGCGCCGCCCGCGAGGGCACCGCCGCCCAGCAGGGCACGGCAGGCGACCAGGGAGATCAGCAGCAGGGCGAGGAAGAGCACCGGGCCGGGTTTGCGGGCGATGCGCTTGAGCCGGGCGAACTGCTCGATCTCCAGGAAGTCGGCGTCGTCGCCGCCGGGTCCGGACTCGACGGCGCTGCCGTGGCGTCCGGCGGAGGTGTCGATGTCGGAGCTGGTGGAGAAGTTGGCGGCGATCTGCTCGGCCGTGGCGCGGATGGTGGCGCCGGGCGGCGGGAACAGCTGTCGCAGTTCGTCCTTGTCGAGCTGGGAGGGGCCCCTGCCGCGGCGGGCGGCGAGGACGCGCTCGGGGCGCAGCAGGACGCCGAGCAGGCCGCGGATCTCGTCGAGGGCCTGGCCGGGCACCTTGCCGACGAGGTAGGCGAGGGTGCGCAGGAGGGTGCCGAGGACCAGCCGGAGCAGCACCCAGGGCAGCGCGGCCGTGCGGGTGTTGGCGAGCAGGGTGTGGACGGCACCGGCCTTGTCGACCTTGTGCGGGGAGGCGGTGGTGCGGCCCGCGCAGTCGACGGTGCGGCGCTCGCGGGAGGCGGCCTCCGCGTGCCGGACGACGGCGTCGGGGGCGATGAGGACGCGGTAGCCCTCGCTGTGGGCGCGCCAGCACAGGTCGACGTCGTCGCGCATCAGGGGCAGTCGGCGGTCGAATCCGCCGAGCCGCTCGAAGACGTCGCGGCGGACCAGCATGCCGGCGGTGGAGACGGAGAGCACGGTGCGGACGTGGTCGTGCTGGCCCTGGTCCTGCTCGCGGCGGTCCAGACCGGTCCAGCGGCGGCCGGAGTTGGCGATGGAGACGCCGACCTCCAGCAGTTGCCTGCGGTCGTACCAGCCGCGGAGCTTGGGGCCTACCACGGCCACGTCGTCCCGGCCGAGTTCGATCTCGGTCTCGACGACCCTCAGCAGCTGGGCGAGGGCGTCGGGTTCGGGGGCGCAGTCGTCGTGCAGCAGCCAGAGCCACTGGACGGGCTCGCCGTACGGCAGTTCGGGCAGGTCGTAGGCGTCGTCGCGCCAGGTGCGGGTGGCGGGGTCCCAGCTGTTCGGACGCCGGAGGTAGGGCAGGTCGTCCGGGGTGAGGACGGGGGCGAGGCGGGTGGCCTCGTCGACGGCCTGGCCGAAGCCGGTGCGCCGGGCCAGGTGGACGACGGCCTCGTCCCCCAGGGTCTCGGTGACCAGTTGGGCGGAGTCGTCCGCGCTGCCGGTGTCGGCCGCCACCGCGTACTGCACGGGGCGCTCCTGACTCAGCAGCCCGGCGAGCGCGTCGGGCAGCCAGCGGGCGCCGTCATGGGTGACGAGGACGGCCGTCACCACATGGCGCGGGAACTCAGGGGTGGCAGCGTCGTGTTGGGCTGCCGTATGGCTGTGCACGGACATCGAGGTACGGGCCCCGGTTCGATGGACTGCGGTGGACGCCTCGGCCCGTCAAGGACAGCGGGGCGTCTCGGACGAGCGCCCACACTATCGGTCGGTCATGACGACGGCCCGCCGCCTGTGGACAACCCACGTGCGACGGGCCGTTCGCCCCGTATGTGCGTGTGCGCGGCGACCGTTCGCCGACCGGCCGCGCGTGCGCCGGTCAGACCGCGGCCTTCTTCAGGCGGCGGCGTTCCCGCTCGGACAGGCCGCCCCAGATGCCGAAGCGTTCGTCGTTGGCGAGGGCGTACTCGAGGCACTCGGAGCGGACCTCGCAGGCGAGGCAGACCTTCTTCGCCTCTCTCGTGGAGCCGCCCTTCTCGGGGAAGAAGGACTCGGGGTCGGTCTGGGCGCACAGCGCGCGCTCCTGCCAGCCGAGTTCCTCGTCCGCGTCGTCGACCAGCAGTTGCTCCACCAGCTCGGTCATGTGCGCCCCTCGTCCGTCTTTCGCGTCCCCGTGCCTGGCCGACCCGGCCGAACGACACGAGTGAAATTACAAGTGTGCGGCTCCGAGCGAGTCAAGCCGAGATCTGCTATTGGGCCCGTTATTCACTCTGCGGAACCAAGGCCCTGCGTTTAGTGTTCAAATCGGGATAAACCTAGACGCAGGGCTGAGGGCACCGAGGGGCGCCGCCCGGATGTGCGCCATGTGTCCCGGGTACGGGGTGCACAAACCTTTCACCTCGCAGATGCACCGGATGAGGTGAAGCACGTCGCTCGATCCGGGCCCCGAGTTGACACCGCAGGTGTGAACCGCTGTCCTAGGGGGCATGCTCGCCGACTTCGCACCCACGACGACCCGCATCGCCGGGTCCCTCGGTGCTGTCGGCACGCGTTTCAGCTGTTGTTGCTGTCCCTGCTGTTGAGCCGACCCGCGCTCCAGCCGACCCCGGGCCCACTCCGGCCCGCGTGTCCCGCCGTTCCCGCACCCCCTCGGGGACATCCGCCCGTAGGCCCGTGATCCGGGCCGGGGCCCAGCGACACCCAGCCACCGCCTCTGAGCCGAGGAACCCCACACCCCCATGAACAGCGACAACGACCTTCAGATCGCCGGTGACCTCCTCGAAGTCCCCCACCTGCTGCAGCCGCCCCGCGAGCACCCGGTGACCGTCGCCGAGTTCGCCGGACTGGCCCGCGCGGTCGCCGCCGACCGCGACGCGTGGGCCCACCTGGTCCGCTACGACGCCACCACCCGCTGGTACCACCGGCTGCGCACCGGCCCCGGCTACGAGGTGTGGCTGCTGTCCTGGGTGCCCGGCCAGGGCAGCGGACCGCACGACCACGGCCCCTCCTCCGGCATCCTCACCGTGCTGGAGGGCACCCTGACCGAGCGCACCGACCGGGGCACCCGCACCCTCACCGCCGGAGCCCAGCGGGTCTTCGCGCCCGGCTATGTGCACGACGTGGTCAACGACGCGCTGGAGCCCGCGGTCAGCCTGCACGTCTATTACCCCGGCCTCACCTCGATGCCCATGCTCCCCCAGTCTCAACTGCGTTCGACCGGGGGGACCCCCATCTCCCCGCACTGCGAGGCGCGCACGGAGCCGAGCCCGGCCGCGGTGTGATCACCGGCCGCACTGCCTGTCGGTGGCTGCTGACACACTGATCCCATGCGCATTGTGGTTCTGGCAGGCGGCATCGGCGGTGCCCGTTTCCTGCGCGGTCTGAAGCAGGCCGCCCCGGACGCGGACATCACGGTCATCGGCAACACCGGCGACGACATCCATCTCTTCGGGCTGAAGGTCTGTCCGGACCTCGACACCGTGATGTACACGCTCGGCGGCGGCATCAACGAGGAGCAGGGCTGGGGGCGGCAGGACGAGACCTTCCACCTCAAGGAGGAGCTCGCGGCCTACGGCGCCGGTCCGGGCTGGTTCGGGCTCGGCGACCGGGACTTCGCCACCCACATCGTGCGGACCCAGATGCTGGGCGCCGGGTATCCGCTGAGCGCGGTCACCGAGGCGCTGTGCGACCGCTGGAAGCCGGGCGTGAAGCTGATCCCGATGACCGACGACCGGGTGGAGACCCACGTCGCCGTCGACCTGGACGGCGAGCGCAAGGCGGTCCACTTCCAGGAGTACTGGGTGCGGCTGCGCGCCTCCGTGCCCGCCGAGGCGGTCGTGCCGGTCGGCGCCGAGCAGGCCAAGCCCGCGCCCGGTGTGCTGGAGGCCATCGCGGCGGCGGACGTCATCCTCTTCCCGCCGTCCAACCCGGTGGTGTCCGTGGGCACGATCCTCGCGGTGCCCGGCATCCGGGAGGCCATCGCCGACGCGGGCGTCCCGGTCGTCGGCCTCTCCCCCATCGTCGGTGACGCGCCGGTGCGCGGGATGGCCGACAAGGTGCTCGCCGCCGTCGGCGTGGAGTCCACCGCCGCCGCGGTCGCCGCGCACTACGGCTCGGGGCTGCTGGACGGCTGGCTCGTCGACACCGTGGACGCCGGTTCCGTCGACACGGTGGAGGCGGCCGGTATCCGCTGCCGTGCCGTGCCGCTGATGATGAGCGACCTGGACGCGACCGCCGCCATGGCACGCGAGGCGCTGAAGCTGGCCGAGGAGGTGGGGACCGCGTGAGCGGTTACCGGGTCTGGGCACCCTCCGGCCTGCCCGAGGTGGCGCCGGGCGACGACCTGGCCAAGCTGATCGCCTCGGCCGAGCCGGGTCTCGCCGACGGGGACGTGCTGCTCGTCACCTCCAAGATCGTGTCCAAGGCCGAGGGGCGGATCGTCCGGGCCGCCGACCGGGAGGCCGCGATCGACGCGGAGACGGTGCGCGTGGTGGCCCGGCGCGGTCCGCTGCGCATCGTGGAGAACCGGCAGGGCCTGGTCATGGCCGCCGCCGGGGTCGACGCGTCCAACACCGCCGAGGGCACCGTGCTCCTGCTGCCCGAGGACCCGGACGCCTCCGCGCGCGCGATCCGCGCGGGCCTGCGGGAGGCGCTCGGCGTCACCGTGGGCGTGATCGTCACCGACACCTTCGGCCGCCCCTGGCGCGCCGGGCTCACCGACGTGGCGATCGGCGCGGCCGGGGTCGAGGTCCTGGACGACCTGCGCGGCGGCACCGACGCGCACGGCAACCCGCTCTCCGCCACCGTCGTCGCCACCGCCGACGAACTCGCCTCGGCGGGCGATCTGATCAAGGGCAAGGCGTCGGGCCTGCCGGTGGCGGTCGTCCGCGGCCTGCCCCACGTGGTCACCGAGGCGGCCGAGCAGGGCGACGGTGCGCGGGCGCTGGTGCGCTCCGCGCGGGACGACATGTTCCGGCTCGGCACCTCCGAGGCGGTACGGGAGGCACTGAGCCTGCGCCGTACCGTGCGGGCCTTCACCGACGAGCCGGTCGACCCCGGCTCGGTGCGCCGCGCGGTGGCCGCCGCCGTGACCGCGCCCGCCCCGCACCACACCACGCCGTGGCGGTTCGTGCTGCTGGAGTCGGCCGAGTCCCGGCTGAGCCTCCTCGACGCGATGCGGGACGCCTGGATCGCCGACCTGCGCCGGGACGGCAAGAGCGAGGAGTCCATCGCCAAGCGGGTCCGGCGCGGTGACGTACTGCGCGACGCGCCCTACCTCGCCGTGCCCTGCCTCGTCATGGACGGCTCGCACACCTACGGCGACGCGCGGCGGGACGCGGCCGAGCGGGAGATGTTCGTGGTGGCCACGGGCGCGGGGGTGCAGAACTTCCTGGTCGCGCTGGCCGGGGAGCGGCTGGGCTCGGCCTGGGTGTCCTCGACGATGTTCTGCCGTGACGTGGTCCGCGAGGTGCTGGACCTGCCCGCTTACTGGGACCCGATGGGCGCGGTGGCGATCGGTCACCCGGCCCAGGAACCCCCGGCCCGCCCGGCGCGGGAGGCGGGGGCGTTCATCGAGGTGCGCTGAAAGGCCGGGGCGAAAGGCCCTAGTCTCGTAGGGCACCCCCGCCCCATCCGCACCCCTAGGACCTCTCCCCGTGGCAGGACGTTTCGCCCCCCGGCCCCCGTCGCACGCGACCGTGCGCGACGGCCGGGTTCCGGCGCCCGTGGTGCCCCGGCAGGCGGGCGGCCCCCGGACGCGGACCTGGGTGCCGGAGGGGCCGTACGACCTCGGGCTGGTGCTGGGCCCGCTGCGGCGCGGCGGCGGTGACCCGACGTTCCGCGCGACGCGCGACGGCTCGGTGTGGCGGGCCACCCGTACGCCCGCCGGGCCGGGCACGCTGCGGGTGTACGCGTGTGGCGGCGAGGTGCGCGGTGAGGCGTGGGGGCCCGGCGCCGACTGGCTGCTGGAGGGGCTGCCCGAGCTGCTGGGCGCCGCCGACGACCCCGATGTCTTCGAGCCCCGGCACCGGCTGGTCGCCCTCGCCAGGCACCGGCGTCCCGGACTGCGGCTGACCCGGACCGGGCTGGTGCTGGAGTCGCTGATCCCGTCGGTGCTGGAGCAGAAGGTCACCGCCGACGAGGCGTACCGGGCGTGGCGGCGGCTGGTGAGCTGGTTCGGGGAGCCCGCGCCGGGCCCGGCCGGTACGGGTGAGCGCCCGATGTGGGTGATGCCCGCGCCCCGGACCTGGGCGCTGATCCCGTCCTGGGAGTGGCACCGGGCGGGCGTGGACGACAAGCGTGCCTCCACCATCCTGCGGGCCGTCCGGCTGGCCGCGCGGCTGGAGCAGACCGTGGGGATGCCCCCGGCCGAGGCGCGGGCCCGCCTTGAGGTCGTCCCAGGTGTCGGACCGTGGACCTCGGCCGAGGTGGTGCAGCGCAGCCATGGCGCGCCGGACGCGGTGACCACGGGCGATCTGCACCTGCCCCGCATCATCGGCTGGGCGCTGGCCGGGAACCGGGACGCGGACGACGCGGAGATGCTCCGGCTGCTGGAGCCGTACGCCCCCGGGGGCCAGCGGCACCGGGCCGCCCGCTACGTCCTGCTCAGCGGCAATACCCCGGCCCGCAGGCACCCGAAGATGCGGAAGACGGACATCGGTCGCTGGTGAGCCGCGTCACTGGTCGGAGGAGAACCTGACCGCCCCGGCCGGGATGCGCGCGTCGCACCACACCCGGACTCCGTCCCGCAGCTCGTTGTCGGCTCCCACCACCGCGCCGTCGCCGATGACCGCTCCCGTGAGGACGGACCGTTCGCCGACGCGGGCCCGGCTGCCGATGAGGGAGTCGGTGACGACCGCGCCGGGCTCGATGACCGCGCCCGGCAGGATCGTGGACCCGCACACCCGCGCCCCCTCGGCGACGAACGCGCCCTCGCCCACCACCGTGCCCCCGGTCAGCTTGGCGTCCGGCGCGACCCTGGCCGTGGGCAGGATCAGCCGGTCCCCGCGTCGGCCGGGCACGGCGGGTGAGGGTGCGCGGCCCATGACGAGGTCGGCGGAGCCCCGGACGAAGGCGGCCGGGGTGCCGAGGTCGAGCCAGTAGGTGGAGTCGACCATGCCCTGGAGGTGGGCCCCGGCGGCCAGCAGGCCGGGGAAGGTCTCGCGCTCCACGGAGACCGGGCGCCCGGCGGGGATGGTGTCGATGACGGAGCGGCGGAACACGTAGGCGCCCGCGTTGATCTGGTCGGTGACGATCTCCTCGGGCGTCTGCGGCTTCTCCAGGAAGGCCAGGACGCGCCCGGTGTCGTCGGTGGGGACCAGCCCGTACGCGCGGGGGTCGGCCACCTTGGTCAGGTGCAGGGACACATCGGCGCCGGTGGACTCGTGGGTGTCGACCAGGGCCCGGATGTCGAGGCCGGTGAGGATGTCGCCGTTGAAGATCAGGACGGGCTCGTCCGGGCCGGAGCGGAGCCGTGCGGCCACGTTGCGGATGGCGCCGCCGGTGCCCAGCGGCTCGGTCTCGGTGACGTACTCCAGGTGCAGGCCGAGGGCGGAGCCGTCGCCGAAGTGGGGTTCGAAGACCTCGGCGAGATAGCTGGTGGCGAGGACGACGTGGTCGACGCCCGCCGCTCTCGCTCTCGCCAGCTGATGCGTGAGGAACGGCACCCCGGCCGCCGGGACCATGGGCTTGGGCGTGTGCACCGTGAGCGGCCGCAGCCGCGTGCCCTTGCCGCCGACCAGGAGGATCGCTTCTGTCACCTGTCGTCTCCGCTTCCTGCCGGGACCGGCGGAACGTGTCGTTTCGGCCGGTCAGTGTATGCGTGCGGTGCGACAGCGCCTCTCATGGCCGCGCGATGTCCCGGAGATCGGCGTACGTCGTCCCCCGGCCGTACGCGTCCGCCCAGGCGGTGCCGCCCGCCAGGAGGCTGCCACCGCCGGACCCCGCTCATGTACGGGCCGGGGCGGCCGTTCTGAGCGTCCGTCGGGCGCGGCTTCGCCCGCGTACCCTTGCGCGGGTGAACGCCACCGATCGCACCCCAGCCGACCTGCTGCGTTCCGCGCTCGCCGCGGACGCCGGACGCCCCCTGGTGACCTTCTACGACGACGCCACGGGCGAACGCGTGGAGTTGTCCGTCGCCACCTTCGCCAACTGGGTGGCCAAGACCGCCAATCTGCTCCAGGGCGAGCTGTCCGTGGCCCCCGGCGACCGGGTCGCGCTGCTGCTGCCCGCGCACTGGCAGACGGCCGTGTGGCTGCTGGCGTGCTCGTCGGTGGGCGCGGTCGCCGACGTGTCCGGGAATCCGGCCGCGGCGGACGTGGTGGTGAGCGGGCCGGACACCTTGGACGAGGCGCGGGCCTGCCGGGGCGAGCGGGTCGCGCTGGCGCTGCGCCCGCTGGGCGGGCGGTTCCCGCAGGTGCCGGAGGGGTTCATGGACTACGCCGCCGAGGTGCCGGGGCAGGGCGACCAGTTCGCCCCCTTCGCGCCGGTGGACCCGGAGGAGCCCGCGCTGATCGTGGCCGGGGCCGAGTTCAGCGCGGCCGAGGTGGTGGAGCGGGCGCTCGCCGACGCGCCCGACCTCGACCTGACCGGGCCGGGCTCCCGGCTGCTGTCGGGGCTGCCCTACGACACCTGGGCCGGGCTGAGCGCGGGGCTGTACGCGCCGCTCGCCGCCGGGGGCTCCGTGGTGCTGTGCCGCAACCTCGACAAGCTGTCCGCCGACGCGCTGGCGCAGCGCATCGACACCGAGCGGGTGACCGCCTCCCGGCACTGAGGCCACCACCCGTTAGGCCCAGCAAAGGGCGGCCCCGGGCCGTCCGCGCCGCCATGGTCGTAGGAGAGCAGGACGTGACGTCCGGACGACCGCGAGGGGTGGTGCCGCCGTGCCCGAGAGCGCGGACGACTCCGCCGTGCCCGGCGCCTCGGCCACCGGGGACGGCCTCGCACGGCGGCGCCGGAGGCGGTGGCTGACGGGCGGCGCGCTCGGCGCGGCCGTGCTGCTCCTGGCGGCGGGCGGGGTCGGCTGGGCGCTGTACTCCCGGCTCAGCGACAACATCACCCCCGACGAGGCGGCCGCGCGCGAGCTGGCCCGCTACGACGAGGAACGGCCCACCGCGCTGGTGTCGGGCGCCCAGAACATCCTGCTGATCGGCACCGACACCCGGGCCGGGAGCGGCAACGAGAAGTACGGGCGGGACTCGGGCACCGAGCGCTCGGACACCACGATCCTGCTCCACCTGGCGGCCGACCGGCGCAGCGCCACCGCCGTCTCGCTCCCCCGCGACCTGATGGTGCGCGTCCCGGCCTGCCCACGCACCGGCGGCGGGCAGGCCGCGCCGTCGTTCGCCATGTTCAACACCGCCTTCCAGATCGGCGGTTCGGCCTGCACGATCCGGACCGTCGAGGAGCTGACCGGCATCCGGGTCGACCATCACATGGTCGTCGACTTCAGCGGGTTCAAGCAGCTGGTGGACGCCGTCGACGGGGTGCGGGTCTGCCTGCGCGAGCCGATCGACGACAAGGCGGCCAAGCTGAAGCTGCCCGCCGGCCGGGTCACGCTGAACGGCGAGCAGGCGCTCGGCTACGTACGCGCCCGCAAGACGCTCGGGGACGGCAGCGACACCGAACGGATGGACCGCCAGCAGCGGTTCCTCGGCGCGCTGGTCGAGAAGGTGCGCGGCGACGACGTACTGCTGAACCCGGTGAAGCTGTATCCGGTGCTGGACGCGGCGACCTCCGCCCTCACCACCGACCCCGAACTGGCCAGTCTGCGCGGCTTGTACCGGTTGGTCCGGGGGCTGCGCGACATCCCCACCGAACATGTGCAGTTCCTCACGGCACCACGCGAGGCGTACGTCTACGACTCCGACCGTGACCAACTGGTGCAGCCGGAGGCCGGGGAGCTGTTCGCCCGGTTGCGCGCGGACCGGCCCGTCGAGGTGGCGGACACTTCGCCGGAAAACGGTGGCAAATCCCCCGACGACAACGCGGGAAAGCTTCCCTCGGCGACCCCCACGTTCCGGGGCAGCACCGCCGCCGCGCACACGTGTGAGTAATCCTCACACCAAATCGACGAACTTTTGTTCAGGGGAATGAGCGGGATTGCCCAGTTCTAGGAACGTGGAATTCGTCACCGACGTCGCTCGACCCTGAACAGGGCGGATAGTGTGAGCGATCCGGTGCCCCGACCCGTCAGGCTTGCCCTGCGGCCGCGCACCGTTTCACCGAGACCCGAGCGCCTACGAGGGGGAAGGCGCCGCGTGGCCCCGACGGAGGATTCGGACAACCGTGGACGCGCAAAGCCGTGGGCGGGCGGAGAACATCGACCCCGCAGACCAGTGGGTACTCAATCCGAACACCGGCGAATACGAACTGCGACTGAGTAATTCCGCACCGCAGTCACCGGTTCCCTCGCCGCGGGCTTCCCGGCGGGGTCGTCCCGCCGGTCCCGAGGCCGAGCAAGGCCGGGGCGGCGCGCCGGTGCGGGAGACGCCGGAGCGCGGCGCCGAGGTGCCGCAGCCGCGCCGCCGCAGGGGGGCCGAGCCGGAGCCGCCGCCGGGACGGCGCAACCGGCGCCCGGTGAAGAAGAAGTCGAAGGCCAAGAAGATCGTGGCGTGGACCGGCGGCGGCATGGCGCTGGTGCTGGTCGCCGCGGGCTCGGCGGGCTACCTCTATCTCAAGCACCTGGAAGGCAACGTCTCCGCGACCGATGTCGGCAGCGCGGCGAAGCAGGGCTTCAGCAAGGACGACGCATTCAACATCCTGATCATCGGCACCGACAAGCGCACCGGCAAGGGCAACGACCACTACGGCGACAAGAACAGCGTCGGCCACGCGGACACCAACATCCTGCTGCACGTCGCCAAGGACCGGACGAACGCGACGGCGCTGAGCATCCCCCGCGACATGGTCGTGGACGTGCCGGACTGCGAGACCAACCAGCCCGACGGCAGCAAGAAGGTCATCCCCGGCTCCAGCGGGGTCCGCTTCAACGAGAGCCTCGGCCAGGAAGGCCGGGACGCGGGCTGCACCATGCGCACGGTGAAGGCGGTCACGGGCATCACGCCGGACCACTTCATGATGGTCGACTTCAACGCGGTCAAGACGCTGACCTCGGCGGTCGGCGGCGTGAAGGTGTGCCTGAAGCACGCGGTGCAGGACAAGGACTCCCACCTGGACCTGCCTGAGGGCGAGTCCAGGATCGAGGGCGAGCAGGCGCTCGCGTTCGTCCGTACCCGGCACGCCTGGGGCAACGCGGGCGACCTTGACCGGATCAAGGTGCAGCAGCAGTTCATGGGTTCGCTGATGCGGGACATGTCCTCCAGCGACACCCTCACCAACCCTGCCAAGCTGCTGGACCTGGCCGAGGCCGCGACCAAGGCGCTGACGGTCGACCAGGGCATCAAGACCGTGGGCACGCTCAAGGACATAGCCCTGGAGATGAAGAAGGTCCCGCCGAAGAACATCACCTTCATGACGGTGCCGGTGAAGGACAACCCGGCTGACGGCGTGATCCACAAGACCGTGATCGTCAACCCGGACGTGGCACCGGCCATCTTCGACGCCATCAACGGCGATGTCTCCTTCACCGACGTGAAGAAGAAGGAGAAGGCGGCCAAGGACGCCCTGGCCGCCCGGCTGCAGGGCACCAGGTCGGCGCCGTCCGACGTGCGGGTGCGCATCATGAACGGCGGCGCGGCGGGCGGCAGCGCTCAGGCGGCCCTGAACTGGATGCAGACCGAGAAGGGCATCCTCAAGTCGGAGAACGCGGGCAACGCCCCGGCGGAGGTGGGCAAGACGACGCTGGAGTACGCGCCCGACCAGGCACCGCAGGCACGCGAACTGGCCGCCCTCATGGGCCTGCCCGGCGCGGCGCTGAAGCCGGGCAAGAGCGTCACCAACGCCCAGGGTCTGCCCACCATGTCGCTGACGCTGGGCAAGGACTTCAAGGGCGCGGGCGTCTCGCTCACCGCACCGGCCAAGGCGCCCGAAGTGACCGACAAGTCCACGGCCGACAAGGTCGAGTGCGCCTCGTAAGTAACCCATCGGGCCCGTCGTGCGTCTAACCCGGCGCGGGACGGGCCCGTTTGCTGCGTGTGTGGTGGAAGGACGGGGAGTTGTCGCAAAGTCGGGTACGGGGGAGGGGTTCGGTGGCGCAGGACACCAGGGAACGCGCACCGAGGGCCGACGGCCCGCGCGACAAAGGCCCGGGGCGGGGCGGTCGGCGGCGGGACGGGAAGGGGGCGGGGCGACCGGGCGGACGGCGCGCGCTGCGCTGGTCGGCGAGTGTGCTGGCGCTGCTGATACTCGGGACGGCCGGCGCCGGTTACCTGTACTACCAGCATCTCAACGGCAACATCCAGGCGGGCGCGCGCAGCGGCAGCGACGACTCCAGGGCACAGCGTGCCCGGCCCAACGCCGACGGCCAGACCCCGCTGAACATCCTGCTGATCGGCTCCGACAGCCGGGCCTCCGCGGCCAACGTCAAGCTGGGCGGCAGCAAGGACAACCGCAACAACCCGCCCCTCGGTGACGTACAGATGCTGATCCACGTCTCCGCGGACCGGCAGAGCGCCGCCATGGTGAGCATCCCCCGCGACACCCGCGTGGACATCCCCCGGTGCAAGGACGCCAAGACCGGAAAGGTCTACCCGGCGACCAACGACATCATCAACACCACGCTGGCCCGGGGCGGCGCGGGCTGCACCCTGGCGACCTGGGAGAACCTCACCGGGGTCTACATCGACCACTGGATGACGATCGACTTCGCCGGTGTGGTGCGGATGGCCGACGCCATCGGCGGTGTCGAGGTCTGCGTCAACCAGAACGTCTGGGACCGCTCCACCGCCGCCCAGCGCGGCGGCTCCGGGCTGAAGCTGAAGGCGGGCCGGACCAAGGTCCAGCACGAGCAGGCCCTCCAGTGGCTGCGCACCCGGCACGCCTGGGGCAGCGACGTGATGCGCGCCCGCGCCCAGCACATGTACCTGAACTCGATGATCCGCACGCTCAAGGGCCAGAACGTCTTCACCGACAGCGGTCGGCTGATGGACCTGGCGGAGGCGGCCACCAAGTCCCTGACGGTGTCCGACGAGATCGGCAGCGTCAAGAAGCTCTACGACCTCGGCATGGAGCTGAAGGCGGTGCCGACCAACCGCATCACCTCGGTGACCATGCCCAACATCGAGGACCCGCAGAACAACTCGCACGTGCTGCCCGCGCAGGGCAGCGCCGACAAGCTGTGGCAGATGCTCCGCGAGGACGTGCCGCTGGACAAGAACGGCAAGCCCGCGCAGAAGACCGTCGCGGACGCCGAGCCCGTCAAGGCGGCGTCGGCCGCCCCCGACCGGCTCGGGGTGCAGGTGCAGAACGGAACCCGGAGCAGCACGCTGGCCCCGGTCAGCGGCCGCGCCCGCGCGGTGGCGAGCGCCCTGGGGGCCAAGGGGTACGCCCAGGCCCAGGCGGACACCTCGGCGGCGCCGTCGGCCGACGAGACGGTGGTGCGCTACCCGAGCGCCGACATGGAGGGCGACGCCCAGGCCGTGGCCAAGGCGCTGGGCATCCCGGCGAAGCAGGTGGAGCGGTCCACCGACGTCTCCGGCGTGACCGTCGTGGTCGGCACGGACTGGCGGACCGGCGACACCTACCCGAAGAAGGCCGCCCCGAAGGCCGGTGACCTGCCCGACGGTACGGACGCCATCAACGGCTCGGACCAGAAGTCCTGCATGGACGTGTACAAGCCGTACCAGTGGTAGGCAGCACCGGCGTTAGGCGGTAAGGGAAAGGGCCCGTCACGGCATGGGGCGCTGACGTTACCGCGAACGGGGGACACCGGTGCGCGCCGCCGCGACCGCGACGTGGGCTGGAGATCGTATCGACCTACGGTGATCACATTCCCACGTACGGCCGCAGCCCGGAGGTGTCCCTTGCCCAGACCGCCCCGGCCCCCCTCCCCCTCCGCCCGGGGTGCGGGGGGCGCTCCCCCGCGCAGGCCGCGCCCCGCAGGCAAGGTGCGCCGGGCTCCGCTCGCCCGCAGGCGGCGGCCGCGCTGGCCGGTGCGGGCGGTGACCGCGCTGTCGGTGACGGTGCTCGCCTCCGCCGGGATCGGGCACGCGGTCGTCACCGGCCTGGACTCGGGGATCGCCCGCGTCGACGCCTTCAAGGACATGAAGAACCGGCCCCGCGCGGGCCACGGCATGAACGTGCTGCTGGTCGGCACCGACGGCCGGGACAAGATCACCGAGGCGGAGCGGCGCGCGTACCGGCTGGGCGGCGCGCCCTGCCACTGCACCGACACGATGATGATCGTGCACATCTCGGCGGACCGGGAGCGGGCCAGCGTGGTGAGCCTGCCGCGCGACTCGTACGCGGAGGTGCCCGAGCACGTCGACCAGACCACCGGTGAGCGGCACCACGCGCACCCGATGAAGCTGAACGCGGCGTACGCCGAGGGCGGGCCGCAGCTCACGGTGCGCACGGTGGAGGCGATGACCCATGTGAAGGTCGACCACTATCTGGAGGTCGACTTCACCAGCTTCATGAAGACGGTGGACGTCCTCGGCGGGGTGAAGATCTGCACCCCGAGCCCGCTCAAGGACTCCTACACCGGGCTGGACCTCGCGCCCGGCCCGCACACCCTGGGCGGCGGCCAGGCGCTCCAGTACGTCCGCGCCCGGCATGTGGACGGGGCGAGCGACCTGGGCCGGATGCAGCGCCAGCAGCGGTTCATGGCCGCGCTGATCGAGCGGGCCACGTCCTCGGGGGTGCTGTTCAACCCGATGCGGTTCCGGGACGTGACGCGGGCGGTGCTCGGCTCGGTGCGGGCGGACAACGGCTTCGGCACCGACGAGCTGCTCGACCTCGGCCGGGCCATGCGGAACTTCTCGCCCTCGTCCTCGGAGTTCACCACCGTGCCCATCGGGCAGATGGGGTTCGCCGTGAAGGGCATCGGCTCGACCCTGAAGTGGGACCCGGTCAAGTCCGAGCAACTCTTCAAGAACCTGCGCGACGACAAGCCGCTCGCCACGCACCCGGTGCGGAAGGCCCCGGCGGCGACGACCGTCGAGGTCGACCCGCACGCGGTCCGGGTCCGGGTGGAGAACGCCACCGGCACGGCGGGACTCGGCCGGAAGGTGGACGCGGCACTCGCCGCGACCGGCTTCGCCACCACCCACCGCCCGGTGACCGCCGCGCATCCCCTCGCCCGCACGGTGATCTCCTACGACCCCCGCTGGGACCGCTCCGCCCGCTCCCTGGCCACGGCTCTCCCCGGCAGCGAACTCCACCCGGTCCCCCGCCTCGGCCCGGTCCTCCGCGTCACGGCGGGCACCGACTGGAAGTCCGTCCACCCGGTCAAGGCTCCGCAGATCGCCGCCCCGGACGCCCCGGTGGTCCGGGGCGACGAGGTGGTGTGCTCGGGCGAGGCGTGACGAGGGCCTAGTCGGTGATGCCCTCCGCCGCGCGGCGTTCGCGCAGCTCGCGGATGGCGCGCCTGCGGGCCAGGCGGTGGGTGCGGCGGATCTGGGCCTCCTGGTGGCGGCGGCGGTCGCGTTCGGTCTCCGGGATCACCGGGGGGACCTGGCGCGGCTTGCCGTCGGCGTCCACGCCGGTGAAGACGAGGTAGGCGGAGCCGACCTGGGTGGCGGGCGCGGACTCGTTCCAGCGCTCGGCCAGGACCCGCACGCCGATCTCCATGGAGGTGCGGCCGGTCCAGTTCACCTGAGCCTTGACGTGGACCAGATCGCCCACGCGCACCGGCTCCAGGAAGACCATCTCGTCCATGGACGCGGTGACGGCGGGCCCCCCGGAGTGGCGGCCCGCCACGGCGCCCGCGGCGTCGTCGACGAGCTTCATGATCACACCACCGTGCACCGACCCCAGGAGGTTGGTGTCGTTGTGGGTCATGATGTGGCTGAGGGTGGTGCGGGAAGCGGAAGTGGGCTTGCCCGGAATCTCCGGAGAAGCGGGCGGCGCCTGGTCTGTCATGTCCCCCACCCTATGCTGAAGCCGCTTTCGCGGAATTTATGTCGGGTTCGCAACAGAGGCGCTCCGATTTTCCGACAACCCTTGTAAGGCAACGGTCGGCACCCTGCACACTGGGGCGCATGAATGACTGGCCCGAGGGATGGTCCGACGACGAGCGCGGCCCCCGCTACGGACGCGGCAGCGCCGGTGCGCAGCCGGAAGCCCCGCGCGTGATGCGGCAGGTACGCCGCCCGGCCGCGCCTCCCGGCCCCGGTGCGCCGCAGTACGGCGGCGGGGTGCCGAGGCAGCCGTCGTACGTCGACGGCCAGGGCCATGACGGCTACGACAGCGGTTACAACACCGGCCAGGTCTACGGCGGTGGCGGCCCGGGCGGCCCCGGGGCCCCCACCGGCACCCGCGGACCCCGTCCGGCGCCCAACTGGGGCCGCCGGATCAAGGTGGGCACGATCACCCTGGCCGCTGTGCTGCTCGTCACCTCGGTGGCCACCTACTTCTGGGCCGACTCCAAGCTGAACCGGGACGTCGACCTGTCCCAGGTGATCGACCGCCCCGCGGAGGGCGAGGGCACCAACTACCTCATCGTCGGCTCCGACAGCCGCAAGGGCATGACCAGCGAGGACAAGAAGAGACTCCACACAGGGTCGGCCGACGGCCAGCGCACGGACTCGATGATGATCCTGCACGTCGGCTCCAACGGCGACACCCTGATATCGCTGCCCCGCGACTCCGACGTGATCGTCCCCTCCTACAAGGGCTCCACCTCCGGCAAGGTCTACCCCGCGAGCGGACGGCACGCGAAGCTGAACGCGACGTACGCCGAGGACGGCCCGACCCTGCTGACCCGGACCGTGGAGTACAACACCGGGCTGCGCATCGACCACTACGTGGAGATCGGCTTCGCCGGTTTCGCCAACATCGTGGACGCGGTCGGCGGCGTCGACATCAAGATCGACAAGGGCTTCAAGGACAAGTACTCCGGCGCCGACTTCCAGGCGGGCGAGCAGACCCTCAACGGCGAGCAGGCCCTCGCCTTCGTCCGTACCCGGCACGCCTTCGCCGCCTCCGACCTGGAGCGGACCAAGAACCAGCAGAAGTTCCTCGCGGCGCTGGCCCACCAGGTGGCGACCCCGTCGACCGTGCTGAACCCCTTCAAGTTCTATCCGACGATGGGCGCGGGCCTGGACTCCCTCAGCGTCGACAAGGACATGGGCCTGTTCGACCTGGCCTCGATGTTCTGGGCGATGAAGGGCGTCAACGGCGGCGACGGCACGTCCCTGAACATGCCCGTCTCCGGCTCCTCCGGCGGCAACCTCGTCTGGGACAAGGCGAAGGTGAAGACGCTGGTCGACCAGCTGAAGAACGACGAGAAGGTCACCGTCACGGGCAACTGAGCCCGTACATGCCGAAGGCGCCACCCCCGCTCGGCCGGGGAGGCGCCTTCGTCGTACCGGCTACTTCGGCAGGTTGCGGGCCATCACGACGCGCTGGACCTGGTTGGTGCCCTCGTAGATCTGGGTGATCTTGGCGTCGCGCATCATGCGCTCGACCGGGTAGTCACGGGTGTAGCCGTAGCCGCCGAGGAGCTGGACGGCGTCCGTGGTGACCTCCATCGCCACGTCCGAGGCGAAGCACTTGGCGGCCGCGCCCTGGAAGGTGAGGTCGGCGTCGCCGCGCTCGGAGGCGGCCGCGGCCTGGTAGGTCAGGGCGCGGGCGGCGGCGATCTTCATCGCCATGTCGGCCAGCATGAACTGGATGCCCTGGAAGTCGGCGATCGGCTTGCCGAACTGCTTGCGCTCCTGGACATAGCCCTTGGCGTAGTCCAGGGCGCCCTGGGCGACACCGAGGGCCTGGGCGGCGATGGTGATGCGGGTGTGGTCCAGCGTCTTCATCGCGGTGGCGAAGCCGGTGCCCTCCTCGCCGATCATGCGGTCGGCGGGGATGCGGACGTTGTCGAGGTAGACCTCGCGGGTCGGGGAGCCCTTGATGCCGAGCTTCTTCTCCGGGGCGCCGAAGGAGACACCCTCGTCCGACTTCTCGACCACGAAGGCGGAGATGCCCTTCGAGCGCTTCGTCGGGTCGGTGACCGCCATCACCGTGTAGTACTCGGAGACGCCCGCGTTGGTGATCCAGCGCTTCACGCCGTTGAGCACCCAGAAGTCGCCGTCGCGGACCGCCTTGGTCTTCATGCCCGCCGCGTCCGAACCGGCGTCCGGCTCGGAGAGGCAGTACGAGAACATCGCGTCGCCCTTGGCGAGCGGGCCCAGGTACTTCTTCTTCAGCTCCTCGGAGCCGGAGAGGATCACCGGGAGGGAACCGAGCTTGTTCACGGCCGGGATCAGCGAGGAGGACACGCAGGCGCGGGCCACCTCCTCGATCACGATGACCGTGGCGAGCGCGTCGGCACCGGCGCCGCCGAACGCCTCCGGGACGTGGACCGCGTGCAGGTCGCCCGCGACCAGGGCGTCCAGCGCCTCCTGCGGGAAGCGGGCCTCCTCGTCCACGGCGGCGGCGAACGGCGCGATCTTCGCCTCGACCAGCGAGCGGACGCTGTCGCGGAGCATGTCGTGCTCCTCGGACGGGCGGTACAGGTCGAAGTCAGCCGATCCGGCCACGGTCTCTCACGCTCCAAGGACACTGTGAAACTGACGCTAATTACCGTTAAGTAACTGAAGTTTAGTTGGCCGCTCCCGGCCCGCATAGGTGAGCTTGACGACAGCGGGGGATTTCCCCCGGCCGAGACACCCCGTGGGGCACGACTATGCTCGGGGGCCGCATCATCGACGTACCCCGGCTGGAGCACCCATGAGCCTCAAGATCACCGTGATCGGCACCGGCTATCTCGGCGCCACACACGCCGCGGCCATGGCCGAACTCGGCTTCGAGGTGCTGGGGCTCGACGTGGTCCCCGAGAAGATCGCGATGCTGGAGCGGGGCGAGACCCCGATGTACGAGCCCGGCCTCGACGAGCTGCTGCGCGCGCATGTCGCGGGTATCGAGGGCTCGACCGGACGGCTCCGGTTCACCACCGACTTCGCCGAGGTCGCGGAGTTCGGCGACGTCCACTTCGTCTGTGTGAACACCCCGCAGAAGCACGGCGAGTACGCCTGTGACATGAGCTACGTCGACTCCGCGATCGCCTCCCTCGCCCCGCATCTGCGCCGCCCGGCGCTGGTCGTCGGCAAGTCGACGGTGCCGGTCGGGTCGGCGGAGCGGCTCGCCGCCTACCTCGCCGCGCACGCGCCCGCCGGGGCCGACGCCGAGCTGGCGTGGAACCCGGAGTTCCTGCGCGAGGGCTTCGCCGTCCAGGACACCCTGCACCCGGACCGGATCGTGGTCGGCGTGCGCGGGGAGCGGGCGGAGAAGCTGCTGCGCGAGGTGTACGCGACGCCGCTCGGCGAGGGCACCCCCTTCGTGGTGACCGACTTCCCGACCGCCGAGCTGGTGAAGACGGCCGCGAACTCCTTCCTCGCCACCAAGATCTCCTTCATCAACGCGATGGCCGAGGTGTGCGAGGCCGCCGACGGCGACGTGGTGAAGCTGGCGGAGGCCATCGGGCACGACGACCGGATCGGGAAGAAGTTCCTGCGCGCCGGGATCGGCTTCGGCGGCGGCTGTCTGCCCAAGGACATCCGGGCGTTCATGGCGCGCGCCGGTGAGCTGGGCGCGGACCAGGCGCTCACCTTCCTGCGCGAGATCGACTCCATCAACATGCGCCGTCGCGGGCAGATGGTGGAGATGGCGCGGGAGGCGCTCGGCGGGGGCTCGTTCCTCGGCAAGCGGGTCGCGGTGCTCGGCGCCACCTTCAAGCCCGACTCCGACGACGTCCGGGACTCGCCCGCGCTGAACGTGGCGGGCCAGATACACCTCCAGGGCGGCCAGGTCACGGTGTACGACCCGAAGGGCGTCGAGAACGCCCGCAGGCTGTTCCCGACGCTGGGCTACGCCGAGTCGGCACGGGAGGCGGTACGGGGCGCGGACGTGGTGCTGCACCTGACGGAGTGGCGGGAGTTCCGCGAGCTGGACCCGGCGGAGCTGGGCGAGGTCACGGCGGCCCGGGTGCTGCTGGACGGGCGTAACGCGCTGGACCCGGTGCCGTGGCGCGAGGCCGGGTGGACGTACCGGGCGATGGGCCGGCCGACCGCGTAACCCGCTGTTCCACGACGCCGGTTCGGCCGAGGCTCAGTCGGCCGAACCGGCGTCTGTGCGCATTGTGCACCACCTGGCCGGGCGGCGGCCGGTCAACCCCCCGGCTCTTACCTGTCCTTGGCGCGGTAGCGGCGCATCTTCGCGCGCGCCCCGCACACCTGCATCGAGCACCAGCGGCCCCGCCCGGCGGGGCTGCGGTCGTAGTACGCCCAGTGACAGGTCGGCGCCTCGCACGCCTTGAGCCGCTGCCAGGTGCCCTCGACCAGCGCCCCGGCGACGGCCGCGGCGACCCGCGAGAGCAGCGGGCCGGTGTGGGCGGGGGTGAGGGCGGCGGAGCCGTCGGTGTCGTCGACGGCGACCAACAGCGGGGCGCGGGCCAGCAGTTCGCCGAGCGGGGAGACCGTGGCGTGCGGCGGGTGCCCGGCGTGCGCGAGGAGGGCGGCGCGCAGCGACTCGCGCAGCGCGCGGGCGGTGTCCAGCTCGCCGTCACCGATGCCGAGGCCCACGCGGCCCTCCTCGGTGTCGAGCGCGTCCCGGCCGCTCTCGAGGTCCAGGGTGTTCACCAGGGACTCCACCAGGGCGAGGCTGCCCGGCGCGGCCGATCTCTCACTCATGCTTGCGACGTTACCCCTCATGCGGGACCATGAGGTAACCGTTACCGGTTGCTCTGTTTTACGAGTAACTCCGAGGAGGAAGTCATGGCTCTCGCCGAGCTGGGCGCGGTCGTCCTGGACTGTCCCGACCCTGAGGCACTGGCCGGTTTCTACGCCGAGATCCTGGGCGGCACGGTGGAGGGCGACGCCGACTGGGTCGACCTGCGCACCCCCACCGGCCAGACCGTCGCGTTCCAGCGCGCCGAAGGCCACGTCCCCCCGGCCTGGCCCACCCCGGACGCCTCCCAGCAGTTCCACCTCGACCTCACGGTCCCCGACCTCGACGACGCCGAGAAACAGATCCTCACCCTGGGCGCCAAGCCCCTGGACACCAACACCCCCACCCGCACCTGGCGCGTCTACGCCGACCCGGCGGGCCACCCGTTCTGCCTGTGCGCCTGCTGAAGCCTCCGGCGGTTCAGCCGTAGTGGTACCGGGCCTTGAGGATCTTCACTTCCTTGTCGTCGGCCCGGTACACCAGCCGGTGCTCGTCGTCGATCCGACGGGACCAGTAGCCGGACAGGTCGGCCTTGAGCGGCTCCGGCTTGCCGATGCCGGTGAAGGGGTCCCGCTGGATCTCCGCGATGAGCCGGGTGATCCGGCGCGCCATCCGACGGTCGGCGGCCAGCCAGAAGAGGAAGTCCTCCCACGCGTCGGGGTCGAAATGGACGCTCCTCACTCCTCACCCGCCAGCTCACGCAGTTCGTCCAGCGACTTGGTGACGGCGCCGGACGCCGCCTTGTCGCGGGCGACCGCCTCCATCAGCCGCCGGGCGTTCGCGGGTGAACGCAGCAGGTACACCGTCTCCTGCCAGGACTCGTAGTCCTCGGCGGACATCAGCACCGCGTCCCCGCCCCGCGAACTGATGCGGACCGGCTCGTGATCGTCGTTGACGCGCTTGATCAGGGGAAACAGATCCCGACGTGCCTCACTGGCGCTTATGGTCATGGTCCGTCGCCCTTCCCTGGTGGTACCGAGAACCGGTACTTCAGTTGTACCACCATCCGGTACCGCACCGCGCCGCGAGAACGTCACTCGCCCCCCGCCGCCTCGATGACCTCGTCCAGGGTGTCCCTGGTGCGGTGGAGGTCGGTGATCAGGCGGTCTATGCGGGTGCGTTCTTCGGTGAGGTCGGCGAGGAGGCGGGGGGTGGCCTGGGCGGAGGGGCCGCCGTCCTGGTCGCGCATGCAGGGGAGGAGGTGGCGGATGCGGTCGCTGTGCAGGCCGGCCGCGTACAGCTCCTGGATGCGGACCACGCGGTCGACGGCGGCCTCCGGGAACTCCCGGTGGCCGCCCGCCGTGCGCTCGGCCGCGAGCAGCCCCCGGCTCTCGTAGTAGCGCAGCGACCGCTCACTCACGCCGGTGCGACGGGCCAGTTCACCGATCCGCATGTGCGTCCCCCCGGGGCTTGAACCTGACATCAATGTCAGCTTCTACGGTACGGCCATGACGGACTTCCTGACCCCGGCCCGGCTCGGCCAACTCGCCCTCCCCCACCACCTGTTGATGGCCCCGCTCACCCGCAACCGCGCGGAGCCGGACGGCACCCCGACCCCGCTCATGGCGGACTACTACGCCCAGCGCGCGTCCGCCGGGCTCATCATCGGCGAGGCCGCGACCCCGAACGCGGTCGGCCAGACGTACCCGGACATCGCCGCGCTGCACACCGACCGGCACACCGACGGCTGGCGCAAGGTCACCGAGGCGGTACGGGCGACCGGTGGGCACATGTTCCTCCAGCTCCAGCACGGCGGCCGGGTCAGCCACCCGGCGACGACGGGGCTGACCCCCGTGGCGCCCTCGGCCGTACCGCTGCCGGAGACGATCTTCACGCGGCAGGGGCAGTTGCCCGCCCCCGTGCCCCGCGCGATGACGCACGATGACATCCGCACCACCGTCGCCGACTTCGCGTCCGCCGCCCGGCGGGCGATCGACGCGGGGTTCGAGGGCGTGGAGGTGCACTCGGCCAACGGGCATCTGCTCCACCAGTTCCTCGCCGGGAACACCAACCGCCGCACCGACGCCTACGGCGGCCCGCCCGAACAGCGGGTGCGCTTCACCGTGGAGGTGACCGAGGCGGTGGCCGACGCGATCGGCGCCGAGCGGACGGGCGTACGGATCTCACCGGGCGGCACGGTCAACGGCATCCAGGAGGACGACACCGCCGCCCTGTACCGCGCGCTGGTGCACCGCCTGCGCGGCCTGGGCCTCGCCTATCTGCACGTGGTCCGCGCCGACCCCGGCGACGAGGTGTACCGGCGGCTGCGCGCCGACTGGCCCGGCACCCTGATCGGCAACCCGGTGCTGACCGACCTCACCACCGAGGCGGTCGCGCGGGCGGCGCGCGAGATGCTGGCCTCCGGCGCGGACCTGGTCGCCCTCGGGCGCCCCTACATCGCCAACCCGGACCTGGTGGCCCGCCTGCGCCGGGGCGCCCCGCTCAACCCGCTCCGGGAGCGGTACCTGATGTACGTGGGCGGGGCCGACGGCTACACCGACTACCCCGCCCTCGCGGACCGCTAGCCGTCCAGCGACTCGATCGTCGCGGTGGATGCCGGGCGGGCGGCGCGCTCCTCGCGGGCGACGTCCTCCGCCGCGCCCAGGACACGGACCGCGTTCTGCCAGGTCAGCTTGGCGAGGTCCGGCTTGGACCAGCCGCGGTCGAGGAGCTCCGCGACCAGGTTCGGGTAGCCGGAGACGTCGTTGAGGCCGTCCGGGGTGAACGCGGTGCCGTCGTAGTCGCCGCCGATGCCGAGGTGGTCGATCCCGGCGACCTCGCGCATGTGGTCGAGGTGGTCCGCGACCGTGGAGACGGTGGCGACGGGACGCGGGTGGCGCTCCTCGAAGTCCCGGTGGACCTTCATGCCCTCCTCGGTGGTGTCGAGGTGGTGCAGACCGTGCGCGCGCATGTTGTCGTCGGCGGCGGCCGTCCAGTCCACGGCGGTCTGGAGGACGAACTTCGGCACGAAGGTCACCATCGCCATGCCGCCGTTGCCGGACAGCCGCTCCAGCACGTCGTCCGGGATGTTGCGCGGGTGGTCGCAGACGGCACGCGCGGAGGAGTGCGAGAAGATCACCGGCGCCGAGGTGGCGTCCAGCGCGTCCCGCATCGTCGTCGCCGCGACGTGGGAGAGGTCGACCAGCATGCCGAGCCGGTTCATCTCGCGGACGACCTCGCGGCCGAACGCGGTCAGACCCCCGGCCTTCGGCTCGTCGGTCGCGGAGTCCGCCCAGTCCACGTTGTCGTTGTGGGTGAGCGTCATGTAGCGGACGCCGAGCGCGCACAACGCCCGCAGCGTGCCGAGGGAGTTGGCGATGGAGTGGCCGCCCTCGGCGCCCATCAGGGAGGCGATCCGGCCGGAGGCGCGGGCCGCCTCCATGTCGGCGGCGGTCAACGCGGGCGCCAGCTCGGCCGGGTACCGCTCGATCAGCCGGGTCACACAGTCGATCTGCTCCAGCGTGGCGGGCACCGCGTCGGGCAGGTCCGACCGCACGTACACCGACCAGTACTGCGCCCCGACCCCGCCCTCGCGCAGGCGGGGCAGGTCGGTGTGCAGATGCGCGCCCTGGTCACCGGCGATGTCCCGCGCGGCCAGGTCGTAGGCGACCTGTTCCCGCAGCGCCCACGGCAGGTCGTTGTGGCCGTCGACGACGGGGAACTCCCGCAGCAGCGCGCGGGCCTGGTCCAGAGAGTCCGGAGAGGTCATCCGCGTCTACTTCCCGAATCCGAAACCGGCCGAACCCTCGACCTTGGCGCGCAGGCGCTTGCCCTTCTCCGTGGCCTGGTCGTTCAGCTCCTGCTGGAAGTCGCGCATGCGCTGGAGGAGGTCCTCGTCGTGCGCGGCGAGCATCCGGGCGGCCAGCAGACCGGCGTTGCGGGCGCCGCCGACGGAGACCGTGGCGACGGGCACACCGGCGGGCATCTGGACGATGGAGAGCAGCGAGTCCATGCCGTCGAGGTACTTCAGCGGCACCGGCACACCGATGACCGGCAGCGGCGTCACCGAGGCGAGCATGCCGGGCAGGTGGGCGGCGCCGCCCGCGCCCGCGATGATGGCCTTCAGCCCGCGCTCGGCGGCCTGCTCCCCGTACGCGACCATCTCGCGCGGCATCCGGTGCGCGGAGACGACGTCCACCTCGTAGGGGATCTCGAACTCGTCGAGGGCCTTGGCGGCGGCCTCCATGACGGGCCAGTCGGAGTCCGACCCCATGACGATGCCAACAACGGGGCTCATTCGGTGATCGTGCCCTTCAGATAGCCGGCTGCGTGACGGGCGCGCTCCAGCACGTCGTCCAGGTCGTCGCCGTAGGTGTTGACGTGACCCACCTTGCGGCCGGGCTTTACGTCCTTGCCATACATGTGGATCTTGAGCTGGGGGTCGCGGGCCATGCAGTGCAGGTACGCGGAGTACATGTCCGGGTAGTCGCCGCCGAGCACGTTGACCATGACCGTCCACGGCGCGCGCGGGCGCGGGTCGCCGAGGGGGAGGTCGAGGACCGCGCGGACGTGGTTGGCGAACTGCGAGGTGATCGCGCCGTCCATCGACCAGTGGCCGGAGTTGTGCGGGCGCATCGCCAGCTCGTTGACGAGGACACGGCCGTCGCGGGTCTCGAACAGCTCCACCGCGAGGTGTCCGACGACACCGAGCTGCTTGGCGATGTTCAGCGCCATCTCCTCGGCCCGCAGCGCGAGACCCTCGTCCAGGTCGGGCGCGGGCGCGATCACGGTGTCGCAGACCCCGGCGACCTGCCGGGACTCCACCACCGGGTAGGCGACGGCCTGGCCGTGCGGGGAGCGGACGACGTTGGCGGCCAGCTCGCGGACGTAGTCGACCTTCTCCTCGGCCAGCACCGGCACGCCCGCCCGGAAGGGCTCGGCGGCCTCGGCCTCGGAGTCGACGACCCACACGCCCTTGCCGTCGTACCCGCCACGCACCGTCTTGAGGACGACGGGAAAGCCCTCGCCCTCGGCGGCGAACGCGGCCACGTCGGCCGGGTCGCGCACGATGCGGTGGCGCGGGCAGGGCACGCCGATCTCCGTGAGCTTCGCGCGCATCACGCCCTTGTCCTGGGCGTGCACGAGCGCGTCCGGCCCCGGCCGGACGGGGATGCCGTCCGCCTCCAGAGCCTTGAGGTGCTCGGTCGGCACGTGCTCGTGATCGAAGGTGATCACGTCACAGCCGCGCGCGAACTCACGCAGCGTGTCGAGGTCGCGATAGTCGCCGATGACGACTTCGCTCACGACCTGCGCCGCGGAATCCTGGGGAGTGTCACTGAGGAGCTTGAACCTGATGCCCAACGGGATGCCCGCCTCGTGCGTCATACGCGCGAGCTGCCCCCCGCCGACCATGCCGACTACCGGGAACGTCACCCCTCTAGCGTATCGGCCGTCGGGACCGCTCCGGACGTCCGGCTTCCCGGCACCCCGGGCGCGCATCTCTTACCCGCCCCTTGCCCGCCTCTTGCCGACCCGTTTCCCCGTCGGGGCCGGGTGCGCGGGCACGGGAGGGACGGCGTGGATAGCATGGCGGGGCCGAGAAGAACCTATGGACGGGAGCTGCACAGCCATGGAACGTCGTTCCTCGGGGCTGCAACGGCTCGCCCGTGAGGTGGCCAAGTTCGGCGCGGTCGGAGGAGCCGGGGTCCTGGTCAACCTCGGTGTGTTCAACCTGGTCCGGCACGTGTCCGACCTGCCCGTGGTCCGGGCCAGCATCATCGCCACCATCGTGGCCATCATCTTCAACTACCTGGGCTTCCGCTACTGGACGTACCGGGACCGCGACCGGGGCGGGCGCCCGCGGGAGCTGATGCTGTTCCTGGTGTTCAGCGCGATCGGCCTGGTGATCGAGAACGGGGTGCTGTACCTCGCCACCTACGGGTTCGGCTGGGACAGCCCGGTGCAGAGCAACGTCTTCAAGTTCGTCGGCATCGGCGTCGCCACGCTGTTCCGCTTCTGGTCGTACCGCACGTGGGTGTTCCGCGCGCTGCCCAGCGGCGGGGGCGAGGAGCCGGTGGCCCGGCACGAGCCGGAGAACCCAGAGAACTCGGCGCGGGTGCGCTGAGGCCCGGTTCAGCGGACCGTGGGCTCCTGGCCGTCGCCCTTGTCCTTGTGGGCGGGGGCGGTGCGGGAGAGGAACAGTCCGAAGACCGGTGGCTGCGTCTGGAGCAGCTCCAGCCGTCCGCCGTCCGCCTCGGCGAGGTCGCGGGCGACGGCGAGGCCGATGCCGGTGGAGTTGCGGCCGCTGATGGTCCGCTCGAAGATCCGCGCGCCGAGGTCGGCGGGGACGCCGAGGCCCTCGTCGGTGACCTCGATCACGGCCTGGTTGCCGGTGACCCGGGTGCGCAGGGCGACGGTGCCGCCGCCGTGCATCAGCGAGTTCTCGATCAGCGCGGCCAGTACCTGCGCGACGGCGCCGGGTGTGCCGACCGCCGTCAGGTGCCGCTTGCCGGAGCTGACGATGGCCCGGCCCGCGCTGCGGTAGGCGGGGCGCCACTCGGCGAGCTGCTGCTGGATGACCTCGTCGAGGTCGAAGGTGACGGCGGAGCCGGTACGCGGGTCGCGTGAGTTGGTCAGCAGCCGTTCCACCACGTCGGTCAGCCGCTCCACCTGCGCCAGCGCGATGGTGGCCTCCTCCTTCACCGTCTCCGGCTCGTCGGTGAGGGTGATCTCCTCCAGCCGCATGGAGAGCGCCGTGAGGGGCGTACGCAGCTGGTGGGAGGCGTCGGCCGCGAGGCGCCGTTCGGCGGTCAGCATGCGGCCGATGCGCTCGGCGGAGGAGTCCAGCACGTCGGCGACCCGGTCCAGCTCGGGGACGCCGTAGCGCTTGTGCCGGGGGCGGGGGTCGCCGGAGCCGAGGCGTTCGGCGGTCTCGGCGAGGTCGGTGAGCGGGGAGGCGAGCCGGTTGGCCTGGCGTACGGCGAGCAGGACGGCGGCGATCACGGCGAGCAGGGCGACCAGGCCGATGATCAGCAGGGTGCGGCCGACCTCGCGGGTCACGGCGGAGCGGGGCTCCTGCACGGTGACCGTCTCGCCCTCCTCGCCGTGCTGCGTGGAGTGGATGACGTCGCCCTCGGGCTTGCTGCCGATCTCGATCGGGGCCCGGCCGGGCATCTTGATCACCGCGTACTGGGTCTTGCTGACCGGGTTGCGCAGCACGTCGGCGTTGACGTTCTCGGCGGCCAGGATGCGGCTGTCCACGATGCTGGCCAGCCGCACCGCCTCGGACTCCACCCGCTCCTGGGCGCTGTTGCTGATCGTCCGGGTCTCCACGATCACCAGCGAGACCCCGAACACGGCGATCACCACCAGCACGACGGCGAGCGTGGACTGAATGAGACGACGGCGCACGGGTTCCCTCCGGGACTACTGAGAACCCCCAGTGTCCCTTGCCTTTCAGGGGCGCGGGGAACTGCGCGACCGGCCACGACGCCGGGTCGGTCGCCGACGCTCCCGCAGCCCCTCCCCGGAAGGCGAACCTCAGCTCTTCTCGAACCGGAACCCCACACCCCGCACCGTGGCGATGTACCGGGGGTTCGCCGCGTCATCACCCAACTTCTTACGCAGCCACGAGATGTGCATGTCCAGCGTCTTGGTGGAGGACCACCACGTCGTGTCCCACACCTCGCGCATGAGCTGGTCCCGGGTCACCACGCGGCCAGCGTCCCGCACCAGCACCCGCAGCAGATCGAACTCCTTGGCCGTGAGCTGGAGCTCCTCCTCGCCCATCCAGGCGCGGTGCGACTCGACGTCGATCCGCACCCCGTGCGTGGCCGTCGGCTGCTGCGGCTCCGCCGAGCCGCGCCGCAGCAGGGCCCGGACCCGGGCCAGCAGCTCGGCGAGGCGGAAGGGCTTGGTGACGTAGTCGTCGGCGCCCGCGTCGAGGCCCACGACGGTGTCCACCTCGTCGGCCCGCGCGGTCAGGATGAGGATCGGCACGGTGTGGCCGTCGGCGCGCAGTCGGCGGGCGACCTCCAGGCCGTCCATGCCGGGCAGGCCCAGGTCCAGCACGACGAGATCGACACCACCCTGGAGTCCGGCGTCGAGCGCGCTGGGGCCGTCCTCGCGCACCTCGACCTCGTAACCTTCGCGGCGCAGAGCGCGGGCCAGCGGCTCCGAGATGGACGCGTCGTCCTCGGCGAGCAGTACACGGGTCATGAGCTGATGGTAGACCGCCCGCGCGGGGGACCGGGGCGTGGTCGGCAGCACCGCTCTTACCTTTGTACCCTGCATGTACAAACCAGTGCCGCTGGGATGCGATCGTGGAAGAGACCTTGGAAACAGGTCGCGCGGTTCCCCTGATACCTGTGATCCGTGTCTCAAGTCCTTCCATATCCGGCAGTGTCCTGCCGTATGGTGACCTGAACGCCTGTAGCACACCGGGGGCCTTTGGCGGGTACATGACGCCATGGGTCCTTTTTCTGTGCGGGCTGACGAAGATCAGCCTTGAAAGGAATGACCTCTGGCCGGGCTCTCGACGCAGTGACGCGTCGGAGCGTGGATCCCGGTGGTCGCCGTCCTCCGCTCTCGATGCGTATCGACGCGGGAACCCCCAGGGCGTGGGGGTGGACGCCCGACCCTGCCGGTGCCGGCCGCACCCCCACCGGGCGCGCAGCGCTCCATCGCGCGTCCCGATCAGCAAGGAACGACCATGGCGTCCAGCCTGACGAAGGACTCGGTCCGCCCGGAGACCCCGGGTACCGAGAAGACCTTCTTCGGCCACCCCCGAGGCTTGGCCACTCTCTTCATGACCGAGATGTGGGAGCGGTTCTCCTACTACGGCATGAGGGCCCTGCTCCCGCTGTACCTGGTCGCTCCGGGCGGCCTGCACATGAGCGCGGGCACCGCGACGGCGATCTACTCGGTGTACCTGTCGCTGGTGTACCTGCTCGCCCTGCCCGGTGGCTGGGTCGCCGACCGCCTCCTCGGCCCCCGCAAGACGGTGGCCGTCTCCGGTCTCATCATCATGCTCGGCCACCTGTGCCTGGCGCTGCCCGTCTCCGCGAGCTTCTTCGTCGGTCTGGTCCTGGTCGCCATCGGTTCGGGTCTGCTGAAGGCCAACATCTCGACGATGGTCGGCCACCTGTACAAGGGCGTGGACGACCCGCGCCGCGACGGTGGCTTCACCCTCTTCTACATCGGCATCAACCTGGGCGCCTTCATCGCTCCGCTGGCCATCGGCACGGTGGGCGAGAACGTGAACTGGCACCTCGGCTTCGCGCTGGCCGCGCTCGGCATGGCGCTCGGCCTGATCCAGTACATGCTGGGCGGCCGTCACCTCTCCCCGCAGTCCAACGAGGTCCCGACCCCGCTGACCGCCGAGGAGAAGAAGTCCACGCTGCGCAAGGGCCTGATGTGGCTCGCCATCGCCGCGGTCTTCTACGCCCTGGTGGGCGGCACCGGCCACTTCACGCTGAACTGGGCGCTCATCCCGCTCACGATCATCGGCCTGGTCGTCCCGATCCTGGTGATCGCCCGGATCTACCGCGACAAGGACCTGGAGCCCGCCGAGCGCTCGAAGGTCGGCGCGTACGTCTGGTTCTTCGCCGCCGCCGCCGTGTTCTGGATGATCTACGACCAGGGTGGTTCGACCCTGTCGCTGTTCGCCGACAGCTCGGCCAAGAACACCATCGCGGGCTGGGGCTTCCCGGTCTCCTGGTACCAGTCGGTCAACCCGATCATGATCATGGCGCTGGCCCCGGTCTTCGCCTGGCTGTGGCTGTGGCTGAACCGGCGCGGCCAGGAGCCGAGCACCGCCGTGAAGTTCTCCGTCGGTCTGGTCCTGATCGGCGCGTCCTTCTTCCTCTTCCTCGCTCCGCTGTCGATCGCCGAGGGCGGTCACAAGGCCGCGGCGATGTGGCTGGTGGCGATCTACTTCGTGCAGACCGTCGGTGAGCTGGCGCTGTCGCCGGTGGGCCTGTCGGTGACCACGAAGATGGCGCCGAAGAAGTACGCCTCGCAGATGATGGGTGTCTGGTTCCTCGCGGTCACCGCGGGCGACTCGATCACCGCCCTGCTGTCGAACCCGGCCGTCGGCGGGGTCAACCTCGACAAGATGGGCTTCGTCTGCCTGGAGGCGATCCTGGCCGTGGTGGCGGGCGTCGCGGTCTGGATGTACCGCAAGAAGGTCAAGGCCCTGATGGGCAGCGTCAACTGACCTGATCCCGCTCCGCTGGACGCACGAAGGGCCCCGCATCGGTGATGCGGGGCCCTTCGCCGTGGTCCGAGGACGCCGGGGCTCAGGCCGGGGCGGCCAGTTCCGCCCAGACCGTCTTGCCGGGCTGGTCGGGGGTGCGTACGACGCCCCAGTCCAGGCAGAGGCGCTGCACGATGAACATGCCGTGACCGCCGGGGCGGCCCGCCTGGTGCGGGGTACGGGGTGCGGGCTGGCCGGTGCCCCGGTCGGAGACCTCCAGCCGGATCGCCTTCTTGTCGCAGGACAGGAACAGCTGGTCCGGTCCACCGGCGTGCAGACAGGCGTTGGTGACCAGCTCCGACACGACGAGGAGCACGTCCTCGGCGGCCGCCCGCTGCTCGGCGCCGTCCGCGGGCAGCCAGCCCCACGCGTACAGCGCCTGCCGGGTGAAGTCCCGGGCGAGCGGGACCACCCCGCTCTCACCGTCCAGGCTCAGTCTGCGGACCTGCCGTCCCCACGCCTCCGGCGCGCCGTCGGACGGCTCGGCGGGCGCGACGGCGCTCACGGCCGTCACGTCGTCCGATGCCTCGTCCGCTGCGGGCATGCCGGAAGCGCCGCTCGGCTCCGGGCCACCGTCGCCCGGCGAGTAGGGCCGGGTGGTGCTCATCAGCGCTTCACCTCACCGATCCACCAGTACACGATTCCAAAAGTCCGACTCCGTTTCGGTGCCGGACGGCCGGTTCACCGTCCGTCCGGTGTCCGCGTGCTGCCTCCGTCACCCTTCGGCGGTCCGCACTCGCCTCATACGTCGCGCCGGACCCCTTCCCCGGTTCCCGGCACGAGTCCGGCGGCGGGGCTGCCGAAAGGTTTCAGAGTGTCTCCTGCCCGACTGATCCCCCGGAACACCCCCGCTTTCACCCCGTGCTCGTGGAGCACCGGTGGAGAGAGGGTGTGCGGGAGGAGTCAGCCGGTCTCGCCCGACAGGGCGGCTTCCACGGAGTCGTGGACGGTGAAGACCGCCTCGGCTCCGGTGATCTCGAACACGCGCGCGACAACGGGCAGCATGCCCGCGAGGTGGACTCCACCGCCCGCCGCGTCCGCCTTGAGCCGCGCCCCGAGCAGGACGTTCAGCCCTGTCGAGTCGCAGAACTCCAGTCGCGAGCAGTCCACGACAAGTCGCGCGAAGCCCTTCTCGAGGAGGTCGTCGAGCGGCTCGCGCAGTAGATCGGCGGTGTGGTGATCGAGCTCACCGGCCGGCGTCACTACGGCGCTGGAGCCCTCTTCCCGCACCTCCACCAGAAGTCGGCCCGACTGTGCGCTGCCGACCGTCCCGTGGTCCATGCCGTCTCTCTCCCGAGGTCTTGGCTGCTGATGCCCTCGAACATTACGCCTTCCAGCCACACTTCGACACCCGAACAACCCCACAGAAACGGGCATATCGCCACAAACGACACTTGCGACCAGCTCACCGAAGCAGGTAGGGCTAGTACACACACATCCCTACACGCCGGCTTCGGAGGCGCCGCACACCGCAGTGCACGTATCGGCTTCGGCAGCCATATGCCGAGAACGATGGAGGACACCCATGTCACCCCGGCTCGACGGATCGCCTACCCACAAAGCGACGTCGACACCCCCACCGGACCAGCTGGACCACACCATCGACCCTCTCGACCCCCTCGACCCCCTGGCGGGGCTCCCCGAGATCCCGCCGTTCGACGAGGTCGGCCCGGTGGACGCGCGAGCCCTGTCCAAGACGCTCTTCGAGCGCCTGGAGTCCCTGGAGGAGGGCACGTACGAGTACTCGTACGTCCGCAACACCCTGGTCGAACTGAATCTGGCGCTCGTCAAGTTCGCCGCCTCGCGGTTCCGCTCCCGCAGCGAGCCGATGGAGGACATCGTCCAGGTCGGCACGGTCGGTCTGATCAAGGCGATCGACCGCTTCGAGATGTCGCGCGGCGTCGAGTTCCCGACCTTCGCCATGCCGACCATCATCGGCGAGATCAAGCGCTTCTTCCGTGACACCTCGTGGTCCGTACGCGTCCCGCGCCGCCTCCAGGAGCTGCGGCTCGACCTGGCGAAGGCCGGGGACGAGCTGGCCCAGCGGCTGGACCGCACCCCCACCGTCGCGGAACTGGCCGAGCGGCTCGGGCTCTCCCACGAGGAGGTCGTCGAGGGCATGGCGGCCTCGAACGCCTACACCGCCTCCTCGCTGGACGCCCAGCCCGCCGAGGACGACACCGAGGGCGCGCTCGCGGACCGCATCGGCTACGAGGACCACGGGCTCGAAGGCATCGAGTACATCGAGTCGTTGAAGCCGCTGATCGCCGAACTGGCGCCCCGCGACCGGAAGATCCTCTCCCTGCGCTTCGTGGCGGGCCTGACCCAGTCGGAGATCGGCGAGGAGCTGGGCATCTCCCAGATGCACGTCTCGCGGCTGCTGTCGCGGACGTTGGCGCGGCTGCGCAAGGGACTGACGCTGGACGAGTGACGGTGGGCGCCGCCGGAAGGCGGACCTTTCCCGCACGCGTGAGGCGGCCCGGCTGACGATGCCGGGCCGCCTCTTCCTGTCCGTCCCGTCTCTTCTCGCCTGTCAGACCAGCCGGGTACCGGCCCGCCAGACCCCTTCGACCAGCGGGACACCGGGGCGGTACGCCAGGTGGACATGGCTGGGGGCGTCCAGCAGCACCAGGTCGGCCCGGCCGCCGGGGGTGAGGCGCCCCACGTCGGTACGGCGCAGCGCGGCCGCCCCGCCCGCCGTGGCGGCCCACACGGCCTCGTCCGGGGTCATCCCCATGTCCCGCACCGCCAGCGCGATACAGAACGGCACGGACGAGGTGTACGACGAGCCGGGGTTGCAGTCCGTGGACAGGGCCACCGTGGCCCCCGCGTCCAGCAGGCGGCGCGCGTCCGGCCACTCGGCGCGGGTGGAGAACTCGGCGCCGGGCAGCAGCGTGGCGACCGTGTTGCCGCTGGCCAGCGCGTCCACGTCGGCGTCCGTGAGGTGGGTGCAGTGGTCGGCGCTGGCCGCGTCCAGCTCCACGGCCAGCTGGACGCCGGGGCCGTAGGAGAGCTGGTTGGCGTGGACGCGGGGGTGCAGGCCCTTGGCGCGGCCCGCGGTGAGGATCGCGCGCGCCTGGTCGCCGTCGAAGGCGCCCTTCTCGCAGAACACGTCGATCCAACGGGCGTGCGGGGCGCAGGCGTCCAGCATCTCGCCGGTCACCAGGGCGACGTACGCGGCCGGGTCCTCGGCCAGTTCGGGGGCGACGATGTGGGCGCCGAGGTAGGTCACCTCGTCGGTGTGGGCGGCCGCGAGGCGCAGGGCGCGGGACTCGTCCTCGACGGTGAGCCCGTAGCCGGACTTGGTCTCCATCGTGGTGGTGCCCTGGCGGAGCGCCTCGGCCAGGTGGCGGGCGAGGTTGGCCTCCAGTTCCGCGTCGGAGGCGGCGCGGGTGGCGGCGACCGTGGTGCGGATGCCGCCCGCGCTGTAGGCGCGGCCGGACATGCGGGCGTTGAACTCGGCGGTGCGGTCACCGGCGAAGACCAGGTGCGAGTGGGAGTCCACGAAGCCCGGCAGGACGGCCTTCCCACCGGCGTCGAGGCGATTGTCAGTGGCGGGTGCTTTCCTTGACTCACCGGCCCACACGACGCGTTCGCCGTCGATGACCAGGGCCGCGTCCTGGATGAGTCCGAGAGGGGAACCGTCACCGAGGGAGGGGTCGTTGGTGACCAGCGTGGCGATGTTGGTGATGGCGGTGCTGCTGCTCATGGTGTTCTCGGTGTCCTCAGAGGTGCCGGTGGGGGCGTCGGCGGGGGTGCCGGTGGGGGTCAGTCGCGCAGGGCGCCGATCGCGTCGGCGAGGGCGGCGGGCACGTCGGGCACGCGCGTGTGCGCTCCGTCCCGGACGATCT
The DNA here is from genome assembly GCF_044903645.1 of Streptomyces sp. NPDC002176. Taxonomy (NCBI): domain Bacteria; kingdom Bacillati; phylum Actinomycetota; class Actinomycetes; order Kitasatosporales; family Streptomycetaceae; genus Streptomyces; species Streptomyces sp. NPDC002176. The sequence continues at coordinate 469,954 of NZ_JBJDQW010000006.1, read as the reverse complement.
GGCGGCCGCCCACGACCGTGTGCCGGACGTCCGCCGCGTTCGCCGCGAATACGGCCGTCTCGGCGCCGAGCCGGGGCGGCGGTCCGGCCGTCCTGACCGAGTCCAGCGCGATGGTCGTGAAGTCGGCCAGCCGTCCGGGCTCGATGGCGCCCGCCTCCTGCCAGCCGAGTGCGGCGTGGCCGTCCTCGGTGGCGGCGCGCAGCAGCGCGGCGGCGGTCCAGTGGCCGCGGGTGCGGGTGCGCAGCCGCTCGTCCAGTTCCATGGCGCGCGCTTCTTCGAGCAGGTCGATGACGGCGTGGCTGTCGGAGCCGAGGGAGAGCGGGGAGCCCGCGCTCTGCAGGGCGACGGCGGGTCCGATGCCGTCGGCCAGGTCGCGTTCGGTGGTGGGGCACATGCAGGTGCCGGTGCCCGAGCCGCCGAGCAGCGCGATGTCCTCGCCGGTCAGGTGGGTGTTGTGCACGCCGGTGGTGCGCGGTCCGAGCACGCCGTGGTCGGCGAGCAGCCGGGCCGGGGTGACGCCGTGCGCGGCGAGGCAGGCGTCGTTCTCGGCGGTCTGCTCGGAGAGGTGGACGTGCAGTGGGGCCCGCCGCTCCTCGGCCCAGCCCGCGACGGTCGCCAACTGGGCGGCGGGGACGGCCCGTACGGAGTGGACGGCCGCGCCGATCCGCGCGTGATCCTGTTCCTTGAGAACTGAACAGCGTTCGGCCCAGGCGTCCGCGGTGCCGTCGGAGAAGCGGAGCTGATGGTGGTTGGGGGGCTCGCCGAAGCCCGCCGAGAGGTAGGCGGTGTCGAGGAGGGTGATGCGGATTCCGGCCTCGGCGGCGGCCGCGATGAGGGCCTCGCCCATGGCGTTGGGATCGGCGTAGGGGGTGCCGCCGGGGGCGTGGTGGAGGTAGTGGAACTCCCCCACGCAGGTGATCCCGGCGAGTGCCATCTCGGCGTACACCGCGCGGGCGAGGGCGTGGTAGGTCTCCGGGGTCAGCCGGTCGGCGACGGAGTACATCACCTCGCGCCAGGTCCAGAAGGTCCCGGAGCCGACCTGGACCGTGCCGCGCAGGGCCCGGTGGAAGGCGTGGCTGTGCGCGTTGGCGAGGCCGGGCAGGGTGAGGCCGCGCAGGATGTCGGCGCCGGGCGGCGGGGTGGGCGTGCCGGTGCGGACAGCCGTGATCCGGCCGTCCGCGACCTCGACGAGCACTCCCGGCTCGGCGTTGGTGCCGAGCCAGGCGTGCTCCAACCAGTAGGTTCCCTGGGTCACCTGCGGGTCAGTCCTTCCAGTACGTCGGCGAGGGCGCGCACCCCGGCCACGCAGTCGTCCTCGGTCGCGGACTCGGCCGGGGAGTGCGAGACCCCGGTGGGGTTGCGTACGAACAGCATGGCGGTCGGGACGGTCCCGGAGAGAATCCCGGCGTCGTGCCCGGCGCCGGTGCCCAGCACGGGCACCGTCAGCCCGGTGTCCCGGCCCAGCAGGCGGCCGAGTTCGTCGCGCAGGGCGTGGTCGAACTCGACGACCGGGGTGTAGGACTCCCGGACCACGTCCAGGTCGATGCCGTGGGCGTCCGCGTACTCCCGCGCGGCCCGTGTGATGCCGTCGAGCACCGTGTCCAGCGCCTCCTGGCCGGGGGCGCGGGAGTCCAGCCAGCCGCGCACCAGGGAGGGGATGGCGTTGACCCCGTTGGGCTCCACGGAGATCTTGCCGAACGTGGCCACCGCTCCCGCGAGTTCGGCCTCCCGGCGGGCGGCGAGCACCGTCTCGGCGTACGTCGGCATCGGGTCGCGCCGGTCCACGAGACGGGTGGTGCCCGCGTGGTTGGCCTCGCCCCGGAAGTCGAACCGCCAGCGGCCGTGCGGCCAGATGGAGCTGGCGATGCCGACCTGGTCGCCGGAGAGGTCCAGCGCACGGCCCTGTTCGACATGCAGCTCGACGAACGCGCCGATGCGGGCGAGGCGTTCGGGGTCGGCGCCGATGGTGTCGGGGTCGTGGCCCGCGGCCGCCATGGCCTTGGGCAGCGTGATCCCGTCGCCATCGGTGAGGAGGTGGGCCTGCTCGACGGTCAACTGCCCGACGGCCAGCCGGGAACCCACACAGGCGAGCCCGAACCGGGCCCCTTCCTCGTCCCCGAAGTTTACGATGCCGAGGGGGCGGTTCAACGGGACCTGCCGGGAACGGAGTTCATCCAGCGCCGCGAAGGCGGAGACGACACCCAGAGGGCCGTCGAAGGCCCCGCCATCGGGCACGGAGTCAAGATGCGACCCGGTGACAACGGCGTCCCCTTCGGCGGGGTCCCCGAGCCAGGCCCACTGATTCCCGTTCCGGTCAACCTCATAGGTCAGCCCGCGAGCCTCGGCCTGCTCCTTGAACCAGGCCCGACATTCGGCATCGGCGGGGGTCCAGGCGTATCGCCGGTAACCGCCGGAGTCCCGGTGCCGCCCGATGGGTGCCAGCTCCCGCCACATCTCGTGGAAAGAGCTGCCCACGGCAGGCTGACGGCCGTCACCCGCCCCAGGCTGTGGGCAGTCGTTCCGCAGGGCGTTGGGGGTCCCCCCTGCTCGAGCGGAGTCGAGAGCTTGGGGGAGGGTGGGCACAGCCGGACCCGAGGACGGCGACGTCCCCTCAGCCCCCACCGCAGAGCCGTCCCTCACGCGTCCCCACCCTCACGCATAGGCACCCGAACATCCCGCTCCTCGGCGACCGACTCCGCGATGTCGTACCCCGCGTCGACATGGCGAATGACACCCATACCGGGGTCATTGGTAAGAACCCGCCGAATCTTCTCCCCCGCCAGCTTCGTGCCGTCGGCGACACTCACCTGCCCCGCGTGAATGGACCGCCCCATCCCCACCCCACCCCCATGGTGAATGGAGACCCAGGACGCCCCGGAAGCCACATTCACCATGGCGTTCAGCAGCGGCCAGTCGGCAATCGCGTCGGACCCGTCCAGCATCGCCTCGGTCTCCCGGTACGGCGAAGCGACGGACCCACAGTCGAGGTGATCCCGCCCGATGGCCAGCGGAGCGGCAAGTTCACCGCTCGCCACCATGTCGTTGAACCGCTCCCCCGCCTTGTCCCGCTCCCCGTACCCGAGCCAGCAGATCCGGGCCGGAAGACCCTGGAAGTGCACCCGCTCACCGGCCATCTTGATCCAGCGGGCGAGGGACTCGTTCTCCGGGAACAGCTCCAGCAGCGCGCGGTCGGTCTTGGCGATGTCGGCCGGGTCGCCGGAGAGCGCGGCCCAGCGGAAGGGGCCCTTGCCCTCGCAGAACAGGGGCCGGATGTAGGCGGGGACGAAGCCGGGGAAGGCGAACGCGCGGTCGTAGCCCGCGAGCTGGGCCTCGCCGCGGATGGAGTTGCCGTAGTCGAAGACCTCGGCGCCCGCGTCCATGAAGCCGACCATCGCCTCGACATGCCGGGCCATGGACTCGCGGGCGCGAGTGGTGAACCCGGCCGGGTCCTTCGCGGCGGCGTCGGCCATGTCCTCGAAGTCGACGCCGACCGGGAGGTAGGCCAGTGGGTCATGGGCCGAGGTCTGGTCGGTGACGATGTCGATGGGGGCGCTCATGGCGAGGAGCTGCGGGACCAGTTCCGCCGCGTTGCCGAGGACGCCGATGGAGAGCGGGCGGCGGGCGTCGCGGGCCTCGGTGGCGAGCTGGAGGGCGTGCTCGAGGCTGTCGGCCCTCACATCGAGGTACTTGTGCTCGATGCGGCGCTCGATGGCGCGCGGGTCGACGTCGATGCAGATGGCGACGCCGTCGTTCATGGTGACGGCGAGGGGCTGGGCGCCGCCCATGCCGCCGAGTCCGGCGGTCAGCGTGATGGTGCCGGCCAGGGTGCCGCCGAACTTCTTCGTGGCGACGGCGGCGAACGTCTCGTAGGTGCCCTGGAGGATGCCCTGGGTGCCGATGTAGATCCAGGAACCGGCGGTCATCTGGCCGTACATGGTGAGGCCGAGGGCCTCCAGGCGGCGGAACTCCTCCCAGTTGGCCCAGTCGCCGACCAGGTTGGAGTTGGCGATGAGGACGCGCGGCGCCCACTCGTGGGTCTGCATGACGCCGACCGGGCGGCCGGACTGGACGAGCATCGTCTCGTCCTGCTTCAGCGTCCGCAGCGTGCGCACCATGGCGTCGAAGGAGCGCCAGTCGCGGGCGGCCTTGCCGGTGCCGCCGTAGACGACGAGCTTGTCGGGGTGCTCGGCGACCTCGGGGTCGAGGTTGTTCTGGAGCATCCGGAGGGCGGCTTCCTGCTGCCAGCCCAGGGCGCTCAGTTCCGTGCCGCGCGGTGCTCGTACGGGGCGGGGTCCCGACATCGTGTGCTCCTCCTGTTGCTGTCGCTATTCACATAGTCCAGTCGTGAATAGAGCTAGTCAATAGGTTCCAGGTGCCATCGCCCGCGCGTCGGGAATGTTTGGCTGGAACCAGTGAACGGGGGCGAGCGAGAGGAACGAGGGCACACCGTGGCACAGGAGACCGTGGAGCACGACGGCACCGCCGAGCGGGAGCGGGAGGCCGCCGCGCGTGTCGCCCGGCGGGACGCCGCCGTGCGGGGCGCGGTGACCGACGGGCTGCTCGGCCCGGACGCGCCGCTGGTCGCGCTGCTGGATGTCGCGGGCATCCAGGAGTCGGCGGCGGCCCTGCGCGCGGCGTTCGACGCGGTGGTGGCGCCGGGTACGCCGGTGCTGCACGCCTTCGCGGTGAAGGCGGCCCCGCTGGTGCCGGTACTGAGCCTGCTGCACGCGGCCGGTCTGGGCGCCGAGGCGGCGAGCCCCGGCGAGCTGGCCCTCGCCCGCACCGCCGGGATGCCCGCCACCCGGACCGTGTTCGACTCCCCCGCCAAGACGCCCGGCGAGCTGCGTGAGGCGCTGGCGCTGGGGGTCGCCGTCAACGCGGACAACCCACAGGAGCTGGCCCGCATCGACGCCCTGGTGGCGGCCGGGCCCACCCGCTCCCCGCTCGGCATCCGGGTGAACCCGCAGGTCGGCGGCGGGTCCATCGGGGCGACGTCCACGGCGACGCCGACCTCCAAGTTCGGGGTGGCGCTGCTGGACGAGGGGGCCAGGGAGTGGGTGATGCGGGCGTATCTGGACCGGCCCTGGCTGACCCGGCTGCACGCGCACACCGGCTCGCAGGGCATCCCGCTGCCGCTGATGGCGCGGGGCGTGGCGGAGGCGTACGCGCTGGCGGAGGAGGTCAACGAGCGGGCCGGGCGGCGCCAGATCGACACCCTGGACATCGGCGGCGGTCTGCCGGTCGACTTCACGGCCGAGGCGACCGCGCCGACGTACGCGGAGTACGCCCGGCTGCTGGCCGCCGAGGTGCCGGGGCTGTTCGACGGGCGGTACGGGCTGGTGACCGAGTTCGGCCGGTCGCTGCTGGCCAAGCACGGCACGGTGCTGGCGCGGGTGGAGTACGCCAAGAGCGCGGGCGGGCGGCGGATCGCGGTGACCCACGCGGGCGTGCAGGTGGCCGCGCGGACCGTGTACGCGCCCGCGCAGTGGCCGCTCCGGGTCGCCGCGTACGACGCCGAGGGCCGCCCCAAGTCCGGGCCGGAGGTGGTGCAGGACGTGGCGGGTCCGGCCTGCTTCTCCGGGGACCTGCTCGCCGAGGGCCGTTCGCTGCCCGTGCTGGAGCAGGGCGACCTGGCGGCCGTGCTGGACACCGGCGCCTACTACTTCGCCCACCACTACGCGTACAACTCCCTTGCCCGGCCGGGTGTTTACGGCTTCGTGCCGGACGGTGCCGGGGGCGTGGAGTTCGCCGTGGTGCGCGAGCCGCAGACGGTGACGGAGATCGTGGCCGAGTCCGGCGGGGCGCACGCCGACGCGCTCACCACCCTGGGCACGCCTGGGAGCCGTTGACGCGGAAAGCCGGGCCGGTTAACAAAGGGACCAAAGGGGCCGACTTCCGCGCAACGCACGCCAATCGGCCCACATTAGTACGCCGGACGCACGTTCCAACGGAAAATGCCAAAGCCCCCACCCGCCACGCACACGTTGCGTAGTGTCAGTGTCACTGAGCCGGAGTCCCAGGCGGGGAGGGGAGCCCACGGTGCCCGGAATCGACGAATGCTTACTGGAAGCCATGCGGTTGCCCGGCGCCCGAGGGGCCGCGCTGGTGGACTGGACGAGCGGACTGGCCCTCGGCACGGTCGGCGAGGCACCCGGCGGTGACCACGAGACCACGGCCGCCGAGGCCGCCGAACTGGCCCGGCTGGCCGCCGAACACGGCGCCTTCTCGGCCGGGGAGAGCGCGGACGGGCGACCACCCGTCGAGGACGTGATCGTCAGCAACCACGACAGCTATCACCTGCTGCGGTTCGTGGACACGTCCTTCGACAGCAGCGTCTTCCTCCATCTGTGGGTGGGCCGCGCGGAGGGCAATCTCGCGCTCGCCCGGATCAGGCTCGGCGAGATGGCCGACCGGCTGGTGCTGGGATGACCGTGGTGGACATACCCCCGCCGCTGCCCGTGCGGGACCGGAGCGACCAGCGCGACCCGGCCTCGGGCGCCCTGTCCCCGATGCTCAGACGGCTCGCCGAGGAAGAGGCCACCGGTATCCTCGTCCGCGAACACGGCACCCTCTACCTCGCCCAGGGCAGAGTGGTGCACGCCGAGAGTCCGCTCGCCCCCGGCCTCGGCGTGCTCCTCACCGCCCATGGCACCCTCGCGGCGACCGCCTGGCAGCGCGCCACCGAGCGCTCCGAGAGCCCGTCGGACGCCGCCCGGCTGCTGCTCGACGCCGGGCTGCTGCCGGAGGGCGCGCTGGAACTGTGCCACCTGGACGCGCTGTACGACGCCGGGTACTTCGCCCTCGCGCCGAGCAGCACCCCGGGCCGCTTCCGCTACGACGGCACGCCCCAGCCGGGCGGGCTGCCCTCGGTGCCGGTCGTCGCGCTGGAACGGGAGACGCTGCGCCGCCGCCTGCTGCTGCACCGGCTCTGGCCCGACCCGGCCGCCGACAGCGCCCCGCTGATCCGGGCCGACCCGGCCGGAGCGGCCCAGGTACCGCCGCGCCGCCGGGCGGTGCTGGAGCGGGTGGACGGCGTCCGCACCGCGTCGCGCATCGCCCACGACCTGGGGCGCCAGGCGTTCCACACGCTGGTGGACGTACGGCGGCTCACGGCGGACGGCCTGCTGGCCCCGGTGCCGACCGCGCCGGACCCGCCGCCCGCGGCGTTCCGTCCGCCCGCCCCGCTGACGGTCACCGACCCCGACATCGCGCTGCTGAAGAGGCTCAGGAATGCGCTGGAGGCGCTTTGAACGGCAACCGCCCGCCGAGAGGAGAGAGCTGATGCTGCCCGAATCGGATCTGGCCGTCGTCCTGGACGAGCTGCGGCGGCTGCGCACCCGGGTACCCCAGCTCACCGGCGCCCTGGCGGCGGGCGTGGACGGTCTCGTCGTCGCCCACGACACCCCCGGCGTCGACCCCGACGGGCTCGCGGCGCTCACCGCGGCCTCGCTGGGCGTCGCCGTCCGGCTCGCCGACGCCACCGGCAACGGCGGCTTCCGGGAGCTGCTGGTGCGCGGCGAACGCGGCTATGTCGCCACCTACGCGGCCGGACGCACCGCCGTACTGACGCTGCTCGCGCAGGACCGGGTCAACGTCGGGCGGCTGCACCTGGAGGGCCGCCGGGCGGGCGCCCGCGTCGGGGAGCTGCTCGACGCGGCCGAGGCCGAGGCCCGGCGCCGCCCGCCGGAGCGGCCCGCCCGGCCCGCTCCCGCCCGTACCCGCGCCGCCGCCCGCACCGCGCGGGCCACGGCCACCGAAACACCGACCGCAACCGAGAGTTGAACCTCCGAAAGGACAGCAGAACCATGGCGAACACCGAAACGGCGCTGAAAGAGGCGCTCACCTCCATCGAGGGTGCCACCGGCGTCGCGCTCGTCGACTACACCAGCGGCATGGCGCTGGGCACGCTGGGCGGCAGCAAGACCTTCGACCTGAACGTCGCCGCCGCGGGCAACACCGACGTGATCCGCGCCAAGATGCGCACCATGGAGCACCTGGGGCTCAACGCCGAGATCGAGGACATCCTGATCACGCTGAGCGACCAGTACCACCTGATCCGGCTGCTGAAGGGCCGCGGCGGCAACGGCCTGTTCCTCTACCTGGTGCTGGACGGCCGAGCGAACCTGGCGATGGCACGGCACCAGCTGAAGCGGATCGAGGCGGAGCTGGAGGTCTGAGGCAGGCCCGCTGAGTCACAACGACGCCGTGGCACGGCGGCGGGCCCCACCGGGGGTCGCGTCGCCCGCCGCGCGAGCCTTGAGAGCGCGCCGGTCACTCCACGAAGAGCCCCCGCGCCGCCGCCCGCGCGTCGAACTCCTCCAGCCGGGCCTGCGCGTCGGGCAGCCCGTCGCACAGCGCCTCCAGCAGCACGCGGCCCAGCAGCATCGGCGCGCACGCGGTGTCGAAGGCGAGGCCGGTGCCGACGGCGGCGGGGAGCAGCAGGTCGGAGTACTTGGCGACCGGGGCGAACGCGGAGTCGGCCACCGTGACGATCGTCAGCCCGGCCTCCCTGGCGTAGGCGAGGGTGTCCAGCACCTCGCGCGGGTGCCGGGGCAGCGCGAAGCAGAGCAGCGCGGAGGCACCGGCCCGTACGGCGGCGTCGATACGGTCCTGCACCATCGAGCCGCCCTCGTCGAGCAGCCGGACGTCGGGGTGGACCTTGGCGGCGAAGTAGGCGAAGCCGAACGCCTGCGGGGCGGCGGCGCGCAGGCCCAGCACCAGAAGCGGGCGGGAGGCGGCCAGGACGCGCCCCGCGCGCTCGACCGGGGCGGGGTCGGCGAGGAGTTCGGCGAGGTGGCGCAGGTTCTCGATCTCGGCCTCGACGGCCTGCTGGTACTCGTTGAACGCCCCGTTGTCGGCGGCCGGTTCAGCGGGGACGACCTCGCGCAGATGGCGGCGGAGCGCCGGGTAGCCGTCGAAGCCCAGGGCGACCGCGAACCGGGTGACGGAGGGCTGGCTGACCCCGGCCAGCTCGGCCAGCTCCACGCTGGACAGGAACGGCACGTCGGCGGCGCGGCGCACCATGCTGTGCGCGATGCGGCGCTGGGTGGGCGTGAGCCGGTGCCCCTCGAAGAGCGCCTGCAACCGGTTCGCAGGGCTGTCGCTCGCGCTCATGCCGCGCTCCCCTCCAGATGTCGTCGGGTCCTGACGCCCCCGCGCGGAAAGTACGGAGGGTACAGCGCCGGGGCGGGGTCGGGCACCGTCGCCTATTCAGACGCGACGCTCCCTGCATACCTTTATACAGCGCGGCGGGCGGCCCGTCAGTCGGCCAGCAGATCCTCCGGCGCGGACCGGGCGATCCCGGCCAGGGTGTCCAGGGCGGCCGCGAGCACGTCGATGGGCGGGGAGGCGAGGGCGAGGCGGATCGCGTGCGGGGCGCTGTCGCGGCGTACGGCGAAGGCGGCGGCCGGGGCGACCGCGATGCCGTGCCGCGCGGCGGCGGCGACGAAGGTGTCCGCCCGCCAGCCCTCCGGCAGCCGCCACCAGCAGTGGTAGGCGCGGGAGTCCCCGCGCACGTCGAATCCGTCGAGGCGCCGGGATGCCAGCGTCTGCCGCTCGGCCGCGTCCCGGCGCTTGTCCCGTGCGAGCGTCCCAGCGGTGCCGTCGTGCTGCCAGCGCCGCATGACCTCCAGGGGGAAGCGCATGGGGGTCCAGCCGCCGGAGCGCAGCGAGGTGGCGAGGCGGTCCGTGCGGGCGGCGGGTGCGACGAGGAAGCCGAGGGTGAGGCCGGGGGCGACGCGCTTGGAGAGGCTGTCGACGAGCACGGTCCGCTCGGGCAACAGGGCGGCCAGTGGCGGGAGTTCGTCGCACAGGAAGCCCCAGACTGCGTCCTCGACCACGGGGAGGTCCAGCCGGGTCAGCACCTCGGCGAGCGCGGCCAGCCGGGCGGGCGGGGCGGTGAGGGAGAGCGGGTTGTGCAGGGTCGGCTGCGTGTAGAGGGCGTGCAGCGGGGCGCGGCGATGGGCCTGCTCGACGGCGCCGGGGACGAGCCCCTCGTCGTCCATGGCGAGCGGTACGAGGGTGACGCCGAGCCGGGCCGCCACCGTCCGGATGACGGGGTACGTCAGCTCCTCCACCCCGAGCCGTCCGCCGGGCGGGACCAGGGCGGCGACGGCGGCCGAGATGACCTGGCGGCCGTTCCCGGCGAACAGCACCTGGCCGGGGTCGGGGCGCCAGCCGCCTCGGGCGAGCAGGTCGGAGGCGGCTTCGCGGGCGGCCGGGGTACCGGCGGCGCCGACCGGGCGGAGGGCGTCCCCAAGGATGTCGGGCCGGGTCAGCGGGGCCAGGCCCCCGGCGAGGAGGTCGGCGTGGCCGGGCAGGGTGGAGTGGTTCAGCTCCAGGTCGACGGGGGCGGCGGCGGGTTCGGTGAGGGCGGGGGTCGCGGCCTCGGCTCCCGCGCGGACGTAGGTGCCCCGGCCGACCTCGCCGACGGTGAGGCCCCTGCGGGCGAGTTCGCGGTAGACGCGGGTGGCGGTGGAGTCGGCGATGCCGTGCCGCCGGGCGAACGTCCGCTGCGGGGGCAGCCGGTCACCGGGGCGGAGGGTTCCACCGCGGATCTCCTCGGCCACCGCGTCGGCCACGCTCCGGTAGTCGCTCACCCAGGCCCCCTCCCATGACATTGCCCTGAGAACAATAGCGGCTATTGCACCGAGATTTGAGGGTCCATAGCCTCAAGGCAATACCGCTCACGCGCCCAACAGGGGGACCTTCCATGCTCATCGAGCCCAGCGCGGCCCTGGGGGTGACGGTGGTGGCCCTCGGGATGGTGCTCACCCCGGGCCCGAACATGATCTACCTGGTCTCGCGCAGCATCACCCAGGGCAGACGCGCCGGGCTGATCTCCCTCGGCGGGGTGGCGTTGGGCTTCCTCGCCTACCTGCTGGCGGCCAACCTCGGCCTCTCGGTGCTCTTCCTCGCGGTCCCGGAGCTGTACGTCGCGGTGAAGCTGGCCGGTGCGGGATACCTCGCGTATCTGGCCTGGTCGGCGCTGCGGCCGGGCGGCGTCTCGGTGTTCGCCCCGCGCGAGGTGCCCCCGGACTCCCCGCGCCGCCTCTTCACGATGGGCCTGATGACGAACCTGCTCAACCCGAAGATCGCCATCATGTACGTGTCCCTGATCCCCCAGTTCGTCGACCTGGACCGGGGCCACGTCCTCACCCAGGGCCTGCTGCTGGGCGCGTGCCAGATCGCGGTGAGCGTCGCGGTGAACCTCGCCATCGTCCTCGCGGCCGGAACCATCGCCACGTTCCTGTCCCGACGACCGTCCTGGCTGAAGTTCCAGCGGTACGCGATGGGGACGGTCCTGGGGGGCCTGGCGCTCACCTTGGCGGCGGACACCTCGGGGCCCAGCTGAGAACCCGTAGAAGACTTTCGCGGGGACCGCCGCACCCCCGGTGAAGGGGGGCGGGACGACGGCGGTCCCCGCGAAGGACGCGGGTCGGGTCAGGCCCGTGCGCGCCCGAGGCGCCGTGGGAGGTCCGGGAGCCGCTCCGGAGTTTCCTGGGCGCCGTACGGCGTCGGCACGGGCGGGGAGCCGCTCCCGCCCTGCCGACACCCACTACTGTGCCGGGCGCGTGTTAAGCGGGTGCTGCGCGCACGTGACACGCTCGTGCCGCTTGGACCACGCCCCGGTCAAGTGGACTAGTGCAGCCCGCCCTTGGCCAGGAAGGACAGCAGGTCCTGGCGGCTGACCACGCCGGTCGGCTTGCCCTCGACCAGGACGATGGCGGCGTCCGCCGCGCCCAGCACCGTCATCAGGTCGCCCACCGGCTCGCCGGAGCCGACCTGCGGCAGCGGGGCCGACATGTGCTTCTCCAGGGGGTCGCCGAGCGAGGCCCGCTGGGAGAACAGCGCGTCCAGCAGCTCACGCTCCACGACCGAGCCGACGACCTCGGCGGCCATCACGTCCGGGTGACCGGCGCCCGGCTTCACGACCGGCATCTGCGAGACGCCGTACTCGCGCAGCACCTCGATGGCCTCGCCGACCGTCTCCTCGGGGTGCATGTGGACCAGGGACGGGATGACGCCGCCCACCTTGTCCTTGAGCACGTCGGCGACGCGGGCGCTGGGGCCCTCGTCCTCCAGGAAGCCGTAGTCGGCCATCCACTCGTCGTTGAAGATCTTCGAGAGGTAGCCGCGGCCGCTGTCCGGGAGCAGGACGACGACCACGTCGTCCGGGCCGAGGTCCTCCGCGACGCGCAGCGCGGCGACGACCGCCATGCCGCAGGAGCCGCCGACGAGCAGGCCCTCCTCCTTGGCGAGGCGGCGGGTCATCTGGAAGGCGTCCTTGTCGGAGACCGGCACGATCCCGTCGGCCACGTTCCGGTCGTAGGCGGTCGGCCAGAAGTCCTCACCGACGCCCTCGATCAGGTACGGGCGGCCGGAGCCGCCGGAGTAGACGGAGCCCTCCGGGTCGGCGCCGATGACCTTGACCTTGCCGCCGCTGGCGTCCTTCAGGTAGTTGCCGGTGCCGGAGATGGTGCCGCCGGTGCCGACGCCCGCCACGAAGTGGGTGATCTTCCCGTCCGTCTGCTCCCACAGCTCGGGGCCGGTCGAGTGATAGTGCGAGAGCGGGTTGTTCGGGTTGGAGTACTGGTCGGGCTTCCAGGCGCCCGGCGTCTCACGGACCAGCCGGTCGGACACGTTGTAGTACGAGTCCGGGTGCTCGGGGTCCACGGCGGTCGGGCAGACCACGACCTCGGCGCCGTACGCGCGCAGCACGTTGATCTTGTCCATGCTGACCTTGTCGGGGCACACGAAGATGCACTTGTACCCCTTCTGCTGCGCCACGATGGCGAGCCCGACACCGGTGTTGCCGCTGGTCGGCTCGACGATCGTGCCCCCGGGCTTCAGCTCCCCGCTCGCCTCCGCCGCCTCGATCATGCGCAGGGCGATGCGGTCCTTCACGGAACCGCCGGGGTTGAAGTACTCCACCTTGGCCAGGACGGTGGCCTGGATGCCCTCGGTCACGTTGTTGAGCCTCACCAGCGGGGTGTTGCCGACGAGGCTGATCATCGAGTCGTGGAAATGCACCGTTGTCTCCGGTTGCTTGCAAAAAACTGCGGTCGTCGTGGTTGTGCCAGCCTACGGCCAGCGGGAGGAGATGCGGACGGGCCTTCACTCCGTGTGGAGATTGGCGCACATGCCGTACGGGGCAAGGAGTGGGTACGGCTACGAGGAGGTGGCGGCGACGCATGACGAGCATGTCGAGGGCGAGAGTGGCCCGGCGCATCGCGGCCGGGGCGGCGTACGGCGGCGGCGGGGTCGGACTGGTGGGCGCGGCCGCCGTCGGACTGCTGCTGACAGAGATGCGGATGGCGCGGCGCCATGTGAACAACGGCAACACCACCGGCCGGGTCCCCCTGGCGGACGGTGTGTACGGCGCGGGGTACGGGCGGTTCGGCGAGCCCCCGCTGCGGCTGGCGATGCTGGGCGACTCCACGGCCGCCGGGCAGGGCGTGCACCGGGCGGGCCAGACACCGGGCGCGCTGCTGGCCGCGGGGCTGGCGGCGGTGGCGGAGCGCCCGGTGTCCCTGCGCAACGTCGCCCTGCCGGGCGCCACCTCGGACGACCTGGACCGGCAGGTGGCGCTGGTGCTGGCCGCCCCGATCGCCGCGCCGGACATCTGCGTGATCATGATCGGCGCGAACGACGTCACCCGGCGCATCCCGCCCACCCGCTCGGTCCGGCATCTGTCGGAGGCGGTACGGCGGCTGCGCTCGGCCGGTGCCGAGGTCGTCGTCGGCACCTGCCCCGACCTCGGCACCATCGAGCCGGTGCGGCAGCCGCTGCGCTGGCTGGCCCGGCGCGCCTCGCGGCAGCTGGCGGCGGCGCAGACCATCGGGGCGGTGGAGCGGGGCGGCCGGACGGTGTCGCTGGGCGATCTGCTGGGCCCGGAGTTCGCGGCCAACCCCCGCGAGCTGTTCGGCCCGGACCACTACCACCCCTCGGCCGAGGGGTACGCGACCGCGGCGATGGCGGTGCTGCCCACCCTCTGCGCGGCGCTCGGCCTGTGGCCCGCCGAGGAGGAGGTGCCGGACGCCTCGCGCCGGGAGGGCTTCCTGCCGGTGGCCCGCGCGGCCGCCGAGGCGGCGTCGGAGGCGGGTACGGAGGTCGCGGCGGCGATGCCGACCGGGCCGCGCGGCCCCTGGGCGCTGCTCAAGCGACGGCGGCGCCGCCGGGTGCGCGAGACGGAACCGGTCACACCGTCCTGAAGGGAACGACCCGCCTGAAGGGCACGACCCGCGACGGGAGGGAATGACACTGGCCAAGCAAGCGCTTAGACAATTGCGGTCAGTGTCACACCGCCGCAACGGTGACCCGGACCATACGTACGGGTAACTTCCGACTCGGCCCTGCCCGAATTCCCGTAAGCCTCTGGAGCCGTGATGCCCGAAGCCGTCATCGTGTCGACCGCCCGCTCCCCCATCGGCCGCGCCTTCAAGGGCTCCCTGAAGGACCTGCGTCCGGACGACCTCACCGCCACGATCATCCAGGCGGCGCTCGCCAAGGTGCCCGAGCTGGACCCCCGGGACATCGACGACCTGATGCTCGGCTGCGGCCTGCCCGGCGGCGAGCAGGGCAACAACCTCGGCCGGATCGTGGCCGTGCAGATGGGCATGGACCACCTGCCGGGCTGCACGATCACCCGCTACTGCTCCTCCTCGCTGCAGACCTCCCGGATGGCGCTGCACGCCATCAAGGCGGGCGAGGGCGACGTCTTCATCTCCGCCGGTGTGGAGATGGTCTCCCGCTTCGCCAAGGGCAACTCCGACAGCCTGCCGGACACGCGCAACCCGCTCTTCGCCGAGGCCGAGGCCCGCACCGCCGAGGTCGCTCAGCAGGAGGGCACCACCTGGCACGACCCGCGCGAGGACGGCCTGATCCCGGACGCGTACATCGCCATGGGCCAGACCGCCGAGAACCTGGCCCGGCTCAAGGGCATCAGCCGCCGGGAGATGGACGAGTTCGGCGTCCGCTCGCAGAACCTCGCCGAGCAGGCCATCAAGAACGGCTTCTGGGAGCGCGAGATCACCCCGGTCACGCTGCCCGACGGCACCGTGGTCGGCCAGGACGACGGCCCGCGCGCGGGTGTCAGCCTGGAGGGCGTCGAGGGCCTGAAGCCGGTGTTCCGCCCCGACGGCCTGGTCACCGCGGCCAACTGCTGCCCGCTGAACGACGGCGCCGCGGCCCTGGTCATCATGAGCGACACCAAGGCCCGCGAGCTGGGCCTGACCCCGCTCGCCCGCATCGTCTCCACCGGTGTCTCCGGTCTCTCCCCCGAGATCATGGGCCTCGGCCCGGTCGAGGCGAGCAAGCAGGCGCTGAGCCGCGCCGGTCTCGGCGTCGGCGACATCGACCTGGTCGAGATCAACGAGGCGTTCGCCGCCCAGGTGATCCCCTCCTACCAGGAGCTGGGCATCGACCTGGACAAGCTCAACGTCAACGGCGGCGCCATCGCGGTCGGCCACCCCTTCGGCATGACCGGCGCCCGCATCACCGGCACGCTGATCAACTCGCTGCAGTTCCACGACAAGCAGTTCGGTCTGGAGACCATGTGCGTCGGCGGCGGCCAGGGCATGGCCATGGTCATCGAGCGCCTGAGCTAAACCCCTTTTGATCGACCCTCGGTGACCGCCTCCGCACGGTCGGTCGAGAACGGCCCAGAACCCGGTAAAGCCCCCGGATTCTGGGCCGTTTTGTGATCCAATCTCCCCCAGGGTGTGACCTATCTCGCTCGCTGGGGGATCGGCGCAGGTCAGTGCCGTCGCCCGAGTGACACCAGAGGCCGCCGAGGCCAAAACCCTGTCCGTTTCGTGACGTTACGCACTGACAGGCGGTCAGTCCACCCTTCAAGCTGAGGTAGGAAGTCGGGGGTCGACTTTGAACCTGGGAGTACGTCAGTGAGCGCCATGTCCATCGCCCTGCTGCTCACCACGGCCGCCACGGGCGCCGTGGGCGTCGCCGTCCTGTGCACCGTGCTGCGGCTGCGCCGCCAGATCGCCGAGCTGCACACCCAGCTCGCCGCGCATCAGGCGGCCGAGATCCGCGCGCTGCTGCCCGCGGCCCGCACCACCGCCGACGCGGAGGAGATACGCGAGGCCGTGGCCGCCGCGCTCGCCGAGGAGCGGGAGCGTGAACTGGCCGAGGCCCGCGCCTTCTGGGCCGCGCAGGAGGTCCGCGACCTCTCCGACGCGCCGCCCCCGCTGTACGGCCTGGACGCCGATACGTTCCTGCCCCGCCCGTCCGACTTCGCGGGCCTGGAGCCGGTGTCGGAACCGGGCGTCGAGCCGGACGAGTTCTCCGGCGACTCCCCCGAGCTGGCCGCGGCCCGCCGCCGCCACCCCTCGCACCCCGACTTCGTCCCGGTGCAGTCCCCGGTGGGCGACGAGGAGGAGCGCGCCGTCACCATCCTGGAGCGGCTGTCCGTCGAGGGCACCGCGCTCGCCGACGTCCGCCCCGGCCCGCTGGGCACCCTCGACGTCTATGTCTTCGCCGACGGCACCACCCTGTGCATGACCCCGGGCCACCGCGAGACCGCCGAACGGCTGGCGGCCGCGCTCCAGCAGGGCGAGGCCCCCTGTCTGCTGGGCGGCTCGGGCATCTCCGGCGCCTTCACGCTGACCTTCGCCTGCGGCGAGGAGACGGTGTACGTCCTCGCGGACCGGGTCATCGCCTCCCTCTAGCCCGGCCTCTCAGACACCGGCCCGCTTGCGGGCCTCCTCGACCAGCTCCACCGCCTTGGCGAGCTGGTCCTCGCCGCGCAGCGCGACCGCCAGGTCGTGCCCGGCCACCGTGATCTGGTCGGCCGCCGCGAACATCCCCGCGTCCGGCATCTCCCGTGGCTCGCTGCCCGGCTCCTCCAGTTCCTGCGCCCGCCGGGCCAGCTCCCGCGCGACCGCCAGCGCCTCGGCGGCCGCGCCGCGCTGCAGCCTGCTCTGCGGTGCGGCCCGCAGCCGGTCGGCGAAGAGTTCCACTGCTTTGGTCAGGGGCGTCGTATCCAGCACGCGCCGAGCGTAACGCGGGCACTGTTGCCAAGCGGCCCGTGCTCGGGCACGGTGACCTGAAGGACCGGCCTTAATTTCCCTTGTGTCCGGAGGCGCCGATGTCCCAAGTCTTCTCCGAGGAGACCCACCGCAACCTGCTCGCCCGCATCCCGCACTGCACCGGCCGTGAAGTCGCCGACTGGCTGCGCACCGTCGACGAGGGCCCGGCCCTCCGCTTCGAGGACAAGGTCAGCTGGCTCCGGCACGAGCACGACCTCGCGTACGGCCACGCCAAGGCCATCGTCCACGAGTACGACCTGAGGAGGGCCGCGCGCAAGCTGCGCTGACGGGCACCGGCCCGCACACGCGGGAGGGCCCCCGGTGCGGGTGCACCGGGGGCCCTCCGTCGCGCCGGGGCGCTAGTCGTTGCTGCTGAAGATGGCGACCAGGCGCAGCATCTCCAGGTAGATCCACACCAGGGACACGGTGAGACCGAACGCGGCGAGCCAGGACTCCTCGCGCGGGGCGCCGTAGGCGATGCCGTCCTCGATCTGCTTGAAGTCCAGCGTCAGGAAGAACGCGCCGAGCAGGATGGCGAGGACGCCGACGATCGCGCCCAGCGGGCCCATGCCGCGCAGCCCGCCGTCCGGGGCGACCCCGAACACGACCAGCAGCATGTTCACCGCCATGGCCAGCACGAACGCGATGGCGACGGCCATGCCGATGCGGGCGTAGCGGGCGGTGACGCGGATCCAGCCGGCCTTGTAGACCAGCAGGGTGGCGGCGGAGACCGCCATGGTGCCGAGCACCGCCTGGAACGGGGCGCCGCTCCACCGGCTGTTGTACATCTCGCTGATGACCCCGAGGAAGACGCCCTCGAAGGCCGCGTAACCCAGGATCAGCGCGGGCGACGGCTTGCGCTTGAAGCTCTGCACCAGGCCCAGGACCATGGCGATCAGCGCCGACCCGAAGGCGAGCGCGAAGCTGGTCGGGGTGACCGGCAGCAGGGCCCAGGCGAGCACCGCGCCGAGGACGACGACGCCCAGCGTGGTCGACGAGCGGACGACCACGTCGTCCATCGTCATCCGGCCGGTCGTGGGCGGCGCCTGCGGCGGCGCGCCCTGGCCGACGGTGGTCTGCGCGTACGGGTTCTGCGCGTAGGGGTTCTGGCCGTACGGGTTGCCCTGCGCGTACCCGGCCTGCTGTGCGGTGTCGAAGCCTGCGTAGCCGTTGTCGCGACCGAACCCTCGGCGCGAGAAGACCGGGTTGCTGCTCCTCATTTCACTCCTCCATGGCTGCCGTGCGCAGCCTTGGCTCAAGAGTAATGGACTGGCAAAGGATCGGCCCTGCTCCCTGAGGAGGATCTTTCCTTCGCCGTGCTTGACCAACGCACCGCGCGGAAGCCATGTTCCCAGCCCGGTCCTCTTATATGCCAGCTCTTCTGTGCCTGACCTGGCACGGAGGAGGCCGGCCGCCGGTTCCCGCGGGAGGCGCTCGCGGGGACCGGCGGCCGGCCGGGAGGGACGGTCAGACCGGGGTCAGTGGCCCGGCCAGCCGTCCAGTCGGCGGTGCAGGGTGACGTCGGGCTTCTCGGTGCCCTTGGGCGCCTTGGCCACGGCCGCCTTCAGGACGCCGTTCACCTCGCCCGCGAGGGCGTCCACCCGCTGCTGCAGCTCGGCGGCGGGCAGCGTGGACCGGGTCAGCGCGTCCAGCCTGCGGTGCACGTCGGCCAGCTGGCGGCGGGCCCCCGCGTCGAGGCTGAGCGGGTGGGGCGTGGAGACGACGAACTGGTAGGCCCCGGCCAGGGTCTGGCAGCCGTCGCAGTACTTGTTGGCCGCGTCGCTGACGTTGACCGCCTTCAGGTGGTGCGCGTCCCCGGCGACCGTGACGATCTGGAAGGACAGCGCGACCGACCGGCAGTGGTCGTCGACCGAGCAGCCCATGGAGACCGCCCGGGCCTGGTTGCGGACGGAGGTCGCGTTGACCTTGCCGAACTCGCGGATGGTGAAGGAGTCGCGGGCCTGGGTGTGGTGGAGCCGGTTGGCGTTGGTGAACACGCTGTCCGAGACCACCGCGGCGGACCGCGCGGGCCCGGTCGCGGCGTGCGCCGGAACGGCCGTGGCCACCCCCGCCGCACCGGCGGCGAGGAGGACGGTACGGACGGCCCGCCCGTTGAACGGGCTGCTGCGTGGTTTCCGGTGACTGCTCATGGGTTCTCTCCCGAGGAATGAAGGACGTGCTGATGAGAGGCCCGGCACACGCACGGTCGCGGCCGGGCCGGGGGCCGCGACGGGGTCAGGACGACGACACCGGGACCGGTGGATCACTGGTCGGCGCCGTCGAGGGCTCGGTGGTCGGCGTCGGCGTGGCGCTCTCCGACGGGACCGACGAGGTCTCGGTGACCGGGGGCGGCGACTGCTGCGCGGACGGCTGGCCGACCGGTGCCCCGCCGCTGCTGCTCTCGCTCTGCTTGGGGCCGTCCTCGCCGCGCGTCGGCTTGTCCGGGGCCGTCGAGGAGGCGGCGGAGGGCTGCGAAGCGGAGGCGGAAGTGCCGTCCGAGGGCCCGGCGCTCGGGTCCCCCGGCCTGCCCTCGGCCGGTGCGCCCGGTGTCGCCGAGGGCTCACCGGAGGCGGCGCCCGGCCCGCCGGAGGTGCGTCCAGGACCGGCGCCCGGCGTCGAGGCGTCCGGGGACGGCGGCGGCGTGGTGGGCACCCCCGGCTGGAGGATCGGCGCGATGGGCGGCTTCTTCGGCAGCGGCTGCGGGGTCACCCCGGACATCCAGGCGTAGGCGAGCCCGCCGAGTCCGGCGAGCAGCAGCCCGCACAGCGCGATCCGCAGGGTGGGCCGTCCGGCCGTGGAGCGTTTGGCGAGCCGGAAGAGCCTGCCGCCGATCTTCACGGAGAGATAGAGGACACCGGCCATCGGGAACAGCAGCATCAGCGTGCCGAGCACCCCGACGATGCCGGGCAGCACGTCCCCCTGCGCGAACGCCGACCCCGTCCCGGTGACCTGCTCGGTGAGCGAGCGGATCATCGTGCTGATGATCCGGGGCAGGTTCCACAGCCCGTAGCCCAGCTCGCCGACGATCAGCGGCACCATGGTCAGCACCCAGGTGGCGACGATGACGCGCGCGGACTTCTTCAGCCCCGCGACCTCCTGGCGGGCCGCCTGTCCCCGCGTCCCCGGTACCAGGGAGAGCAGGATCGGCTTGATCTTGCCGTACAGGTCCGGGACGCCCGCGAGGTCGCCCAGGATGTAGTAGCCGTCCAGGCGGACGGCGGGCATGAGCTGTTCCAGGATCTCGAAGTGGCCGAGGTAGACCGCGGCGAGGAAGAACTGCTCCCCGGTGGCGAAGTAGGCACCGGCCATGGCCAGCATGAAGACGACGTTGAAGTACACCCCGCCGAAGTCGGTGCGGATGCGCCCGGCCTTGTTGATCCGGTAGACGTCGGTGACGTCGGTGTACATCGACGGCCAGATGAGGAAGAGCCCGCAGCCGATGCAGCCCGGTCTGGCCCCGCCGTACCGGCACGCGGAGGCGTGGCCGAACTCGTGGAAGACGAGCGAGGCCACGGTGAGCGCGAAGACCAGCAGGATGAGCACCGGCTGGTCCAGCACCTCCAGCACCGGTTCGATCGCGCCGAAGAAGCCGAACAGCCAGACGTCCATGACGACGGCCGCCAGCAGCACCGCCGCGACCACCACCGGCCGGTGCAGCCAGGCCAGCGACTTGGCGATCCGGGCGGTGCGGCGCTCGTCGAAGATGACCCGGTGGCCCTTGAGGGCGAGCAGCAGGTCGGAGCGCGGGGCGTCGACCTCGTCGCTCTCCTGGCCCTCCGGGACGGTCACGCCCAGCGGGTCGAGCTTGTTCTCCACCAGGTAGCGGATGTTCTCCGCGCTGACCTCGCGGCCGAAGCGCGCGCTGACCCGGTGGGCGATCGTGTCGTCGTCGCGGACCCCGTCGACGGACGACGCCACCAGGTACAGCAGGCGCGAGAGCTGCACGACCTGCCCGTCCCCCCGACGGGCGATGTACTTGGACTCGGTGAACCCCGAGCCCTGGTACTCGCCGTGCAGCCGCATCCCGGCGCTCAGCCTCGGGACGGGCCGGGCGGGCACCCCGGCGGTCGGCAGAGTGCCGGTCGCCACCTGCTCGTACGTCACCGGCCAGCCACCGGGTCCGGGCAGCGGTCCGGTGTCGTACAGCGTGGTCGTGCCGTTCCCCAGCACCGTCATCTGTGGTCTCCCCCCACGTCGATGCCACCTCACCGC
The DNA here is from genome assembly GCF_044903645.1 of Streptomyces sp. NPDC002176. NCBI lineage: Bacteria > Bacillati > Actinomycetota > Actinomycetes > Kitasatosporales > Streptomycetaceae > Streptomyces > Streptomyces sp. NPDC002176. The sequence goes on along the minus strand of NZ_JBJDQW010000006.1, from coordinate 448,697 downwards.
CGCTCTCCCCCCGGCATGGCCGCGGGGGCGGACCGGCCCGTGCTCGGGCGCGGTCCGCCCCCGTGACCGCCGTCGCGGCGGTGGGGCTACTGCTTGACGGTGATCGTCTGTCCGGCGTGCGACTGGGCGTCCGACCACACGGAGTGGTCGTTGAGCGCGGCGGACTGGTTGGCGGCCTCGATGTTGGCCACGTGCTTGGTGACGTTGACCGTCTTGTTGAAGCTGAACTTCAGCTTGCCCAGAGCCTCGCGGCCCGGCAGCAGCTCCGCGGACTCGGCGTCCAGGTCGCGCATGTCCATGCTCATGATGGTGTTCCCCTCTTGTCCTGCTTGTGGTGCTTGCTGTTTCCCGACGGTCCGGACTACTGGCTGACGCTGATCGCCTGCGACGCGCCGGAGTTGGCGACGGACCACGCCGAGTGGTCGTTGAGGGCGGCCGACTGGTTGGCGGCCTCGATGTTGGCGACGTGCTTGGTGACGTTGACCGTCTTGTTGAAGCTGAACTTCAGCTTGCCGAGGGCCTCGCGGCCGGGCAGCAGTTCGGCGGACTCGGCCTCGAGCTCGTGGGCGTCCATCATGGTGATTCCCCCTCGGGAAATGGGCGTTTCCGGTCGGACCGAGTCAGGTTCCCCCCGGACTCTGTCCAACTTGGTCGGACGAGCTGTCCAACGAGATTGGACACTAGGCCCTCGCGGCGGCTGTCCGCAACCCTTTTGGGTAATCGCCCTTTCGGCGGTTCAGCTACTCGCCCGTAGACTCCCTCCCGACAGGGACGTGCGGCCGAGCGGCGAGCAGGACGAGCAGGAAGTGACCAACGGTGGCCAACGCACTGCAGCAGTTGATCCGCGAGCGCCTGGACCGCGAGGGCTGGTCCTACGGCGAAGTGGCACGTCGCGGCGGTGTCCCCCGCTCCACCGTCCACCATCTGGCCACCACCGAGCGCGTGGTGCGCATGCCCCAGGCCGGCACCCTGGAGGGCCTGGCCAAGGGCCTCGAACTCCCGCTGGACACCGTCCGCCGCGCGGCGGCCGAGGCGTGCGGCATCCACGTGTACGGCAGTCCGGCCGGTGAGGACTCCGCACCGTCCACGCCCCGCTCCGGCGACCCGGAGGTGGACCTGCTGATCGCCAGCGTGCAGCGGCTGTCGTCCGACGACCGCAGACATGTCACCGCGCTGGTGGAGTCCCTGCTCGGCCGCGCGGCGAAGCCGGACCAGCGGGACTGAAGCCCCGTACCGGGGCGCGTCACGGAGTGTCCGACCGGCGCCCCGACCCGGCCACGCTTCCGTCAACTCGGAAAAAGAAAGCAAGTCCACCCGAACGGGCCGAGATCCCCCGCTAGTCTCTCGTCCTGCCCGAGGAGCGAGAGCCGCACGACCACGGGCCCTTGGGGGGAACGTGTTGTTGGTGCATGGCGGGCCTGCCACCGCGGTGGTCCGGGGCCCGGACGGCGAGTCCGTCGTACTCCTGTCCGGCGAACTCCCCGAGGTCCTCACCGACCGCGCGGTCCACGAGCTCCTCGACCTCGCCGCGGCCATCCTGGACACGGAGGAACTGGCCCTCTTCCACACCTGCCTGGACACCCTGCGCCGCAACGGCATGCGAGCGGGCCGCAGCATCGAGGTCGACGGCGCGGTGCTGACGGTGTACGAGGGCTGAGACGAGAGATGGCGGTCGGCTTCGGCCGGCCCGTCACGACAAGGGAATGTGCCCGGAGCCGGACTCGAACCGGCACGCCCGCGAAGGGGCAGCGAGGTTTAAGCTCGCCGTGTCTGCATTCCACCATCCGGGCAGGCCGTGGGCTCCGCATTCGAGATCCAGAGCCTATCGGGAGGGCTCACTCGGACAGCGGAAAGAACGGACCGACGTTGTCTTATTTTATTGATGTCTGAGGGTGCATCAGACCACGGAACGAGCCATCCGCACATGCCAACAGCCTGCCGGGACACCCGCGTACCCGTACGCGGAATGACGGAATTTCACCTACCGAACAAGGGCGGTCCCCCTGTTCCGGGTGGTACGCCCTCTCAGGGTCGGCCGTCCTCCCCAGGTATGACACGGAGCGGCTCCGTCCGACCGGAGTCGCGGTAGGGAACGGGAACAGCGGCTGACCGGACGGCCTCCGGGAACGGGGACGATGGGGGAAGACCCCGAGACCCGTCCGACAGGAGCCCCACCCCGTGACCACCACACCCACCACCGGCAGGACCACCGCCGTGGCCGCGCGCGCCGCGGAACTGTCGAAGATCTACGGGCAGGGTGAGACCCGAGTGGTCGCCCTGGACCGGGTCTCCGTCGAGTTCCGGCAGGCCGAGTTCACCGCGATCATGGGCCCCTCCGGCTCCGGCAAGTCCACGCTGATGCACTGCGTGGCCGGGCTGGACTCCTTCTCCTCCGGCTCGGTGCGCATCGGCGAGACCGAGCTGGGCTCGCTGAAGGACAAGCAGCTCACGCGGCTGCGCCGGGACAAGATCGGCTTCATCTTCCAGGCGTTCAACCTGCTGCCGACGCTGACCGCGCTGGAGAACATCACGCTGCCGATGGACATCGCGGGCCGCAAGCCCGACAAGGAGTGGCTGGACCGGGTGATCGAGATGGTCGGCCTGTCCGGGCGGCTCTCGCACCGGCCCTCCCAGCTCTCCGGCGGCCAGCAGCAGCGCGTCGCCGTGGCCCGCGCTCTGGCCTCCAAGCCGGAGATCATCTTCGGTGACGAGCCGACCGGAAACCTCGACTCCCGCTCCGGCGCCGAGGTGCTGGGCTTCCTGCGCAACTCGGTGCGCGAGCTGGGCCAGACCGTGGTCATGGTGACCCACGACCCGGTCGCCGCCGCCTACGCGGACCGGGTGGTCTTCCTCGCCGACGGCCGGATCGTGGACGAGATCCAGGACCCGACGGCCGACTCGGTCCTCGACCTGATGAAGCGCTTCGACGCGAAGGGCCGTACGAGCTGATGTTCCGCACCGCGCTGCGCAACGTCCTCGCGCACAAGGCCCGGCTGATGATGACGGTGCTCGCCGTCATGCTCGGCGTCGCCTTCGTGTCCGGGACGCTGGTCTTCACCAACACCCTCTCCCGCGCCTTCGAGAACAGCTCAGCCCAGGGCTTCGACGGCGTCGACGTGGCCGTACGGGCCAAGCACCAGGAAGCCAGCGGCGACCGGGTCGGCTCCACCCCGGACCTGACCCCGGCGCTGCTCGCCCAGGCCGAGAAGGTGCCCGGCGCCGCCTCCGCCACCGGTGTGGTCAGCGGCTTCACCGCGCTGGCCGACAAGCACGGCAAGCTGGTCGGCGACGGCTGGCAGTCCATGGGCGGCAACTACTGGGGCGCCCAGGACCACCGGTACAAGCTCGTCTCCGGCCACGCCCCGCACGGCAAGGGCGAGTTGCTGATCGACTCCGAGACCGCCCGCCGCACCGGCTACGGCGTGGGCGACACCGTCCGCCTCTCGGTCGACGGCCCGGTCCTCACCCCGCGCGTCGCGGGCATCTTCACCACCGACGACGGCAACGTGGCCGCGGGCGGCAGCCTCACCCTCTTCGACACCCCCACCGCGCAGACCCTGCTCGGCAAGCAGGGCGCGTACGACGAGATCGACGTGACCGCAGCGCCCGGCACCAGCCAGAGCGCGCTGAAGGCCGCGCTGGACAAGGCGCTCCCGGCCGGGCAGGTCAGCACCACCACCGGGGAGAAGCTCGCCGCCGACCAGGCCGAGCAGATCTCCTCGTCGATGAGCGGGCTGCGCCAGGTGCTGCTGGTGTTCGCGGGCATCGCCCTGTTCGTCGGCACGTTCATCATCGCCAACACCTTCACCATGCTGGTCGCCCAGCGCACCAAGGAACTCGCCCTGCTGCGGGCCGTCGGTGCCTCGCGCGGCCAGGTCACCCGCTCGGTGCTGGCCGAGGCGTTCGCGGTCGGCACGGTCGCGGGCGTGGCCGGACTCGCCGCCGGTGTGGGCATCGGCGCCGGACTGCGCGCCATGCTGAACTCCTTCGGCGCGAGCATGCCGGACGGGCCGCTGGTGGTCACGCCGGGCACGGTGGTCGCCGCGCTCGCCGTCGGCATCGTCATCACCGTGCTCGCCGCCTGGCTGCCCGGCCGCCGGGCCGCGAAGATCCCGCCGGTCGCGGCGATGAGCAGTGTGCACGCGACCGCCACCACCCGCTCGCTGGTGGTGCGCAACACCATCGGCACGCTGTTCGCGGCGGCCGGGGCGGCCGTGGTCCTCGCGGCCACCACCATGGACACCGACAAGGGCCAGGGCGCGATGGGCCTCGGCGCGGTGCTGCTGATCATCGGCGTGTTCGTGCTGACCCCACTGCTGTCCCGCCCGCTGATCGCGGCGGTCGCCCCGCTGCTGCGCCTGTTCGGCGTCGCGGGCCTCCTGGCCCGGCAGAACGCGGTGCGCAACCCGCGCCGCACGGCGGCCACCGCGTCCGCGCTGATGATCGGCCTGACCCTGATCACCGGCATGACGGTGATGGCGGGCAGCCTGCAGAAGTCGATCGACAAGATGGCCGCCTCCTCGATCCGCGCGGACTACGTCGTCTCGATGGCCAACCACACCCCGCTCTCCCCCGACGTGGCCACCAGGCTGGCCGCCACCGACGGGGTCGCCGCGTCCAGCCCGCTGCGCAACGGCGCCTCCCGGATCGGCGGCGAGACCGAGTTCCTGACCGGTGTCACCGGTTCCGCGATCGGCGAGCTGACCGACCTGACGGTGAAGCAGGGCACGTTCGACGTGTCCGGCAACCGGATCGTGGTGGACGCCGAGCGGGCGAAGGAGCACGGCTGGAAGGCCGGTTCGAGGCTCACCGCGCACTTCGAGGACGGCAAGCAGGCCACGCTGACCGTCGCCGGGGTGTACGAGGGCAACGAGATGATCCGCGGGATCATGATCGACGACAAGACGCTCACCCCGCACCTGCGCGCCCCGGCCGACATGCAGGTCCTGGTCCGCACGGCGGACGGCGCCTCGGACGCGACCAAGGACCGGCTGGCCAAGGCCCTCGGCTCCAACCCGGCCATCCAGGTGCAGGACAAGCAGGACATCACCGACGGCATCGCCAAGATCTTCACGCTGATGCTGAACCTGGTCTACGGCCTGCTCGGCATGGCCGTGGTGGTCGCGGTGCTCGGTGTCATCAACACGCTGGCCATGTCGGTGTTCGAGCGCTCCCAGGAGATCGGGATGCTGCGCGCGATCGGCCTGGAGCGCCGGTCGGTGAAGCGGATGGTCCGGCTGGAGTCCCTGGTGATCTCGCTGTTCGGCGGGGTGCTGGGCATCGGACTCGGCGTGTTCTTCGGCTGGGCGGCCGGTGAGCTGCTGGGCACGAAGATGGCGACGTACGAGCTGGTGCTGCCCTGGTCCCGGCTGGTGCTGTTCCTGCTGCTGGCCGCCCTGGTGGGCGTGCTGGCGGCGCTCTGGCCCGCCCGGCGCGCGGCCAAGCTGAACGTGCTCGGCGCGATCAAGGCCGAGTAGCGCTCAGGCAGTCGTGGGGCCCTGTTCCGGTAGCGGAGCGGGGCCCCACTGTCGTTCGTCAGGCGTTCCAGGTGCGGGTGCGGGCCGGGAGTCCCGAGGTGCCGGACTCCGGGGTGCGGACCGCGAGGACCTGGTTGACGCCGATCTGGGCGCGCTCGAAGGCGAGCGCGGAGGCGGCCATGTACAGCCGCCAGACGCGGGCGCGGCCGAACCCGGCGAGCCGGGTCGCGCGCTCCCAGTCGCCCTCCAGGTTGGTCACCCAGGCGCGCAGGGTGCGGGCGTAGTGCTCGCGCAGCGACTCCACGTCCCGCACCTCGAATCCGGCGCGCTCCAGCTGGGTGACGGTGGTGCCGAGCGGGGCGAGTTCGCCGTCGGGGAAGACGTAGGAGTCGATGAACGCGTCGACCTCGTACGCCGTCTCGTCCCGCTGCGGGCGGCGGGCGATCTGGTGGTTGAGGAGCCGTCCGCCGGGCTTCAGCAGGCCGTACAGGTCGCGCGCGTAGTCCAGGTAGCCGTCGGCGCCGACGTGCTCGGCCATGCCGATGGAGGAGATCGCGTCGTAGGGGCCGTCGCGGACGTCGCGGTAGTCCTGGACGCGGATCTCGACCCGGTCGGTGAGGCCCTCGTCGGCGACGCGCTTGCGGGCGAAGGCGGCCTGCTCCTGGGAGAGGGTGATGCCGACGACGTGCACGCCGTGCTCGCGGGCGGCGTGCATGGCCATCGAGCCCCAGCCGCAGCCGACGTCCAGCAGCCGTTGACCGGGCTTCAGGCCGAGCTTGAGGCTGACGAGTTCGAGCTTGTCGCGCTGGGCGCTCTCCAGCGAAGCGCCTGTTTCCGGGGCCTCCCAGTAGGCGCAGGAGTAGACCATGGACGGGCCGAGGACCAGCGCGTAGAAGTCGTTGCCGACGTCGTAGTGGTGGCTGATGGCCCGCTTGTCGGTGCGGCGGGTGTGCAGATGGCGCCGTCTGCGGACCTCCTCGCGCGGGGGTGCGGGCGGCAGCGGCGGTCCGACGAGCCGGATCAGCTCGCGCACGGCGGCCCGCGCGGCGGGGTCGCGCACCGTGTCGAGCAGGGAACGGCCCTCGCTGTCGTCGTCGTGCTCCCAGAGCAGGCCCGCCATCGCGCCGAGGGCGGTGTACAGATCGCCCTCGATGTCCAGGTCACCGGCCACCCAGGCGCGGGCCATGCCCAGTTCGCCCGGCTTGAACAGCATGCGGCGCAGGGCGCGCCGGTTGCGCACCACGATCACGGGGGCACCCGGCGGACCCGCCTGGGAACCGTCCCAGGCCCGGACCCGCAGCGGGAGCGGGGCTCCCAGCAGCTGTTCGGCAACACTCACCAAGCGCGACGCGGCGTCGGCCATGACGCACACCTCCAAGACGACGATCCCGGATGTCCGTTACCACGTAAACACCCCGACGTACCCGGCACAGTCCCGCATTGGGGTTACGACAGGGCAAAACAGGGGGCGTGGCCGGGAACGCCGAAGGACCTCCCGCACCACGGATGGCGGGAGGTCCTCGGGTGAGGCTTCGTACGGAGGCTGACCTGAGGTCAGGAAGCCTTCGCCTTCTCCTCGGTCTTCGGCGCGGCGGCGACCGGGGCGGGCTTGGCGGCCTCGTAGAACTCCTCGCGCGGGTGCTCCATGGCGCCGAGGGCGACGACCTCGCGCTTGAGGAACATGCCGAGGGTCCAGTCCGCGAAGACGCGGATCTTGCGGTTGAAGGTCGGCATGGCCAGACCGTGGTAACCGCGGTGCATGTACCAGGCGAGACGGCCCTTGAGCTTGATCTTCATCTTGCCCATGACGATCATCGCCACGCCCTTGTGCAGGCCGAGACCCGCGACGGCGCCCTTGTTGGCGTGCTCGTAGTCCTTCTGCGGGAAGCCCCGCATGCCGGAGACCACGTTGTCGCCGAGGACCCGGGCCTGGCGCAGCGCGTGCTGGGCGTTCGGCGGGCACCAGGCGTTCTCGTTGCCCGCCTTGCGGCCGACGAGGTCGGGGACCTGGGCGTTGTCACCGGCGGCCCAGATGTAGTCGGTGCCCTGGACCTGGAGGGTCGGGGCGCAGTCCACGTGGCCGCGCGGGCCGAGGGGCAGACCGAAGCGGGTCAGGGCCGGGTTGGGCTTGACGCCCGCGGTCCAGACGATCGTGGCGGAGTCGACCTCGAGGCCGTTCTTCAGCACGACGTGGCCGTCGACGCAGGAGTCCATCGAGGTGGAGAGGTAGATCTCCACGCCGCGGCTCTCCAGGTGCTCCTTGCCGTACTGGCCGAGCTTGGGGCCGACCTCGGGGAGGATCTTGTCGGCGGCGTCGACCAGGACGAAGCGCATGTCCTCACGGGACACGTTCTTGTAGTACTTGGCGGCGTCGCGGGCCATGTCCTCGACCTCGCCGATGGTCTCCGCGCCCGCGAAGCCACCGCCGATGAAGACGAAGGTGAGCGCCTTGCGGCGGATCTCCTCGTCGGTCGTGGAGTCGGCCTTGTCCAGCTGCTCCAGGACGTGGTTGCGCAGGCCGATGGCCTCCTCGATGCCCTTCATGCCGATGCCCTGCTCGGCGAGGCCGGGGATCGGGAAGGTGCGGGAGACCGCGCCCATGGCGATGACCAGGTAGTCGAACGGCAGCTCGTACGCCTCGCCCACGAGGGGGGCGATCGTGGCGACCTTGCGGTCCTGGTCGATGGTGGTGACCCGGCCGGTGAGGACCTCCGCCTTCGGCAGCACGCGTCGCAGCGGTACGACGACGTGGCGAGGGGAGATGTTGCCGGCGGCGGTTTCGGGGAGGAAGGGCTGGTACGTCATGTACGACCGGGGGTCGACGACCGTGACGGTCGCCTCGCCGAACCGCATCTTCTTGAGGATGCGCCGGGCCGCGTACAGGCCGACGTACCCACCGCCTACTACGAGGATCCTGGGACGCTCCGTGGTGCTCATGCCATCGAGTATCCACCCGCCCCGAGGGGGTAGCTCGTGCGCCCCTTCACAAGCTTGGAGAGGGGGTGTGTTATCCTCCGCCACCCGCGTGACGCAGGTCATGTTCACCAGGGGGAACCCCCGGTGCACCCGACCCGTTGTCAATGCCGCTTGAGCTGGCTTTCCGACCCCTGTGACCCCTCGCGCGACCCCCCGCGCAGGCACTCCGGACACCTCGGCGAAACCCCGTCGCAATACGGTCGTGATCATGCTCCAGGGGCCGTCCGGGCCCCGAACGGGTCAATGCGGACCCTTGCGTCCCCCACCGGGGCCGATTTCCTTGTGAAGAACTTCACGAAGGTTCTGACGCGAGCCCCGCGAAGCGGCGTGCCGGCCGCCCCGCGAGGGCGCTCAAACGACGTCCAGGCTGCTCAGCCGCACGCTACTGGACGGTAACGAGCCGTTCTTCCAAGGCCGTCGGGCTCGGTTACGCCACGGACCACGCGATGCCGTCGAGGATGTCGTGTTCGCTGACGACGACCTCCTCGGCGCCGGTGCGCTCCATGATCGCGAGCAGTACGAGGGCGCCAGCGCCGATCACGTCGACCCGGCCGGGGTGCATGGAGGGGACCTCCGCGCGCTCGGCGTGCGAGGAGCTGAGGAGCCACTCGGTGATCTGACGGACCCGGGCGCGGGAGATCCGGGAGTGGTGGATGCGTGCGGAGTCGTACTCCGGCAGCTCCAGGGCGATGGCGGACACCGTGGTGACCGAGCCCGCGAGCCCGACCAGGGTGCGCGCCTCGGCGAGCGGCACGGTCTCGGCCGCGAGGTCGAGCGCGGCCTCGATGTCGGCCCGCATGGCGGCGACCTGCTCGTGCGCGGGCGGGTCGGTGACCTTGCCGTCGTGCACCAGGTGCCGCTCGGTCAGCCGCACACAGCCGATGTCCACGGACCGCGCGGCGCCCACGTGGTCGTCCCCGACGACGAACTCGGTGGAGCCGCCGCCGATGTCCACCACCAGATACGGCTTCTCCAGGTGGTCGCCGCCGGACAGCTCCCTGGTCGCACCGGTGAAGGAGAACTCGGCCTCCTGGTCGCCGGTGATGACCTCCGGCTCCACGCCGAGGATGTCCACGACCCCGCGCACGAACTCGTCCCGGTTCTCCGCGTCGCGCGAGGCGGAGGTGGCGACGAACCGCACCTTCGTCGCGCCGAGTTCGCGGATGACCTGGGCGTACTCGCGGCACGCGGCGAAGGTGCGCTCCAGCGCCTCGGGGGCGAGACGGCCGGTGCGGTCCACGCCCTGGCCGAGCCGCACGATCGTCATCCGGCGGTCCAGATCGGTCAGTTCACCCGTCTCCGGGTCCGCGTCGGCGACCAGCAGCCGGATCGAGTTGGTGCCGCAGTCCACGGCGGCGACGCGGGTCATCGCTGCTCCTCCGCACCGGACGCGCAGGCGCCGGGCACCACGCACGGGCCCTTCGCCCACCACTCGGGCAGCATGGCGATGGCCTCGTCGCCCAGCGGGTTCACGCCCGGACCGGCGGCCAGCGAGTGGGCGACCAGGACGTGCAGGCACTTCACCCGGTCGGGCATGCCGCCCGCGCTGGGGAAGCCCGCCAGCACCTCGATCTCGTCGCGGCGCCGGATGTAGTCCTCGTGCGCGGCCCGGTAGGCGGCGGCCAGCTCCGGGTCGGTCTGCAGCCGGTCGGTCATCTCCTTCATGACGCCGTTGGCCTCGAGCGTGCCGATGGCCGAGTTGGCGCGCGGGCACGTCAGGTAGTACGTCGTCGGGAAGGGCGTGCCGTCGGGCAGCCGGGGCGCCGTCTCCACGACGTCCGGCTGACCGCACGGGCAGCGGTGGGCGATGGCCCGCAGGCCGCGCGGCGGGCGGCCGAGCTGGAGCTCGAAGGCGGCGATGTCCGCCTCGGTGGGCTCGGTACGCGGAGTGTGGGGCGGGGGCGTTTCCATGACTGCTTCCGTAAGTGGCTTGTGTCGGTCACCGGCGGGTGCCGGTCACTGGTCTGAGGCGTCGGACTTGTCGACGCCGTCCCAGACGTTCGCGTACCAGGGCCGGTGGGCGGCCCCCCGGTCGGTGCGGGACTGCTTGGCGGCGCCCGGGTCGATGACGACGAACCCGGTCTCGCCGGGCATGACGTAGTGCAGCCTGCGCCGGATCTGCTGCTCGGCGTAGGCGTCGTCCTGCCAGCGGGCCTTGACGTCCCTGAGCTGCTCCACCCGGGCACGGGCCTGTTCCTGGCGGTTCTTCAGGTCCGCGATCTCGGCGCGCTGGGAGACGTACTGCCGCATCGGGTAGGCGAGCGCCACGATCATCGAGCACAGCACCAGGGCCAGCAGGGCGGCGCGTCCGGTGAGGCGCGAGGGGCGGCGGGCCTGCCGCTTGGTCTGGGACCGGTAGACGCGGGCCGCCGTCTGCTCACCGAGCAGCCGCAGCCTGGTCGTGGTGGAGAAACGGTCCCGGTCCCTCGCGGCCATCTGGCCCTCCGCCTCCGCTGTGCCTCTTGTGCTGGGGGTTCCTGCTGTGCGCTGACGCGCGTACGTCCCCGGACACGGTACGGGACCGGGTCCGGGGACGTACGTACGACGGGCGGGGGCGGCCCCGCGCCGACCCGCGCCGGGGTATCAGCCCTTGAAGCGCGGGAAGGCGCTGCGGCCCGCGTAGACCGCGGCGTCGTCGAGGATCTCCTCGATGCGCAGCAGCTGGTTGTACTTGGCGACGCGCTCGGAGCGGGCCGGGGCACCGGTCTTGATCTGGCCGCAGTTGGTGGCGACGGCCAGGTCGGCGATGGTGACGTCCTCGGTCTCGCCGGAGCGGTGGGACATCATGCACTTGTAGCCGTTGCGCTGGGCCATCTCGACGGCGTCCAGGGTCTCGGTCAGCGAGCCGATCTGGTTGACCTTGACCAGCAGGGCGTTGGCGATGCCCTCCTCGATGCCGCGGGCGAGGCGCTCGGGGTTGGTGACGAAGAGGTCGTCGCCGACGATCTGCACCTTGTCGCCGATGCGGTCGGTGAGGACCTTCCAGCCCGCCCAGTCGTCCTCGAACAGCGGGTCCTCGATGGAGACCAGCGGGTAGGCCGCGACCAGCTCCTCGTAGTACTCCGTCATCTCGGCGGCGGAGCGCTCCTTGCCCTCGAAGAGGTACTTGCCGTCCTTGTAGAACTCGGAGGCGGCGACGTCGAGCGCGAGGGCGATCTGCTCGCCGGGGGTGTAACCGGCTTCCTTGATGGCCTCGAGGATGAGGTCGAGGGCCTCACGGTTGGAGCCGAGGTTCGGGGCGAAGCCGCCCTCGTCGCCGAGGCCGGTGGCGAGGCCCTTGTTCTTCAGGACCTTCTTGAGGGTGTGGTAGACCTCGGCGCCCCAGCGGACGGCCTCGGAGAAGGACTCCGCGCCGATCGGGGCGATCATGAACTCCTGGATGTCCACGTTGGAGTCGGCGTGCGAGCCGCCGTTCAGGATGTTCATCATCGGCACCGGGAGCAGGTGCGCGTTGGGGCCGCCCAGGTAGCGGAACAGCGGCAGGTCGCTGGCCTCGGAGGCGGCGTGGGCGACGGCGAGGGAGACGCCGAGGATGGCGTTGGCGCCGAGCGAGCCCTTGTTGTCGGTGGCGTCCAGGTCGAACATGGCCTGGTCGATCAGGCGCTGCTCGGTGGCGTCGTAGCCGACCAGCTCCGGGCCGATCTGCTCGATGACGGCGAGGACGGCCTTCTCGACACCCTTGCCCTGGTAGCGGTTCGGGTCACCGTCACGCAGCTCGATGGCCTCGAAGGCACCGGTGGAGGCGCCGGACGGGACGGCGGCACGACCCGTGCTGCCGTCGTCGAGGCCGACCTCGACCTCGACCGTGGGGTTGCCTCGGGAGTCCAGGATTTCCCGAGCTACAACAACGTCGATGGACGGCACGAGCATCTCCTTCGTGGATGTGACGCGATGAGTGCGGGGCGCGCCGGATGGCATGCCTTGCGTCTAGAGCCTAACCGTCCCAGGGGTGCCGGCCATCGACCGACCGCCTCGTGGACGGGGTGGTGCAGGGAGACCGTACCTATTGTTCAGGCCCGGAACAAAGGGTTCTGGGCAACAGGCGGGCCGGGGGCGGAACGCGCACCGCCCCGGCGCGCGGGGGAAGCGCGCCGGGGCGGGGGTCCGTGGAAGGACCGGAAGCTCAGGGGCCGATCGGGCTGGGGGCCGACCCCGTGAGCGGGTCGCGGTTACTTCAGGTGCAGCATCTGGCCGGGGAAGATGAAGTCGGCCTTCTCGACGATGTCCTTGTTCAGGTCGTACAGCTTCTTCCAGCCGCCGTCGACCTTGTGCTTCGTGGCGATGGAGCTGAGCGTGTCGCCCTTGACCACCTTGTACTCGCCATCGCCCTTCTTGACCTTGTCACCGGTCGGGGTGGTGACGGTCTTGCTCGCGTCCGGGCGCTCGGTGGAGCGGGACGCGGCCTGGTCGTCGGAGGTGCGGTCGGAGGTGTCGGCCGCGGCCTTGTCCTCCGTCTTGGTGTCCGTGGAGGGAGCCGGGGCGGCCGAGCCGCTGTACGGCGTGCTGGACAGGCCCGTGCCGCAAACCGGCCAGGCACCCTTGCCCTGGGCGGAGAGCACCTTCTCGGCGACGGTGATCTGCTGTTCCTTGCTCGCCTTGTCGGCGGTGGCGGCGTACTGCGTACCGCCGTACGCGGCCCACGTGGAGGCGGAGAACTGCAGACCGCCGTAGTACCCGTTGCCGGTGTTGATGGACCAGTTGCCGCCCGACTCGCACTGGGCGACGGCGTCCCACTCGGAACCGGTGGCGGCGGACGCGCTGCCCGACGCCATCACCGGGCCCGCGACGGCCGCACCGGCGACACCGGCGAGCGCGAGGACACGGACGGTCTTGGACGGGCGACGGCGCTTGCCCTTGCTGGAGAACAGCATGGATCGATCCCCTCACCGACGCCTGCGAGGTGAGCTGTCGGGTTCGGGCCGGTTGAGTTGCCCGGCCACCCCTCCCTGGTACTTCCGGAAGGCGTGGCTCCACCCCAAGCCCGTCCCGGCGTCAATCACCGGTTCGGGCACCTACCTTGGGTCCCCCGCTCCTGCCTACGGCGCTTGACGCGACGATTGTCCCCGACGGCCGCTGGCAGGATTCGGCGTTGCGGCCACGGGTGCTCGTGGTGACGAGCGGTCCCGACCGTAGACACGCCTCGCGGCGAATTTCAAAAACGATCAGGTCTTCTGAGAGTCATCCCACACTTTCGCCAAATAGGACATATAAGAGGATAGCGGGGCGTCAAATGCCGCTACATGAAGCCTGTTGGCCCTATTCGCCCGGCAGCTTCAGGGTCTGCCCCGGGTCGACATGGTTCGGGTCCGAGCCGATGGCCTGCTTGTTCGCGGCGTACAGGGCCTCCCAGCCGCCCGCCACGTCAAGGGAGTCGGCGATGGAGCCGAGCGTGTCACCGTCGCGGACGGTGTAGCCGCTCGGGGAGGCGGTGGCGTGGCGGCCCGTGGCGGCCGCGTGCTGACCTTCCGTCACGCTCTCCTCGGCGCTACCACCCCGGTGACGGCCACCGCCGCCGAGGTCGCCGGTGTCGACCAGGCTCCAGGAGCCGCCGGTCTCCCACGAGTCGTCCGACTCCTTGGCGGCCGGGGCACTGGGGGCCGAACCGCCGCCCTTGTAGCCGCCGTCGGACGCGGCGGGCGCGGAGCCGCCGGAGCGGGAGGTGTCGGTGTCCTTGCCGGAGTGGCCGGAACCGGCCGTCTCGTCGGCGCTCGCGGACGGCTTGCCGGTCTCCTTGGCGGAGGAGTCGGACGACGGGGACGAATCCCCCAGTCCGGACGAGTCGGAACCATCGGACGAAGCGCCCGCTTCGGGAGCCTCGCTCGACTGGTCGGCACCGCTGTCCGAGCCGCCCTGGTCGGCGGACGGGGACTCGCTGACGCCCGTGTCGACGTCCACCGAGGCGGAGTCGGAGGTCAGTCCGGCGAGCAGGGCGCAGGTGGCCCAGTGGGTGGTGCCCTGCTCGGCGAGGATCTTCTCGGCCACCGAGATCTGCTGCGAACGGCTGGCCTGGTCGGCGCTGGCCGCGTACTGCGTGCCGCCGTACTTGTCCCAGTCGTCCTGGGATATCTGGAGGCCGCCGTAGTAACCGTTGCCGGTGTCGGCGCTCCAGGAGCCACCGCTCTCGCACTCGGCGACCTTGTCCCAGGTGGTGCCGTCGGCCGCGTTCGCGCTCGCCGCCCCGAGGAGCGGGATGGCGATGGCGGACGTGGTCACGCCGGCCGCGACGAGGAGCGCCGGAGCCTGGCGGGGTCGACGGTGCCTACCGTTCCCGGAGAGCATGCGGTTGCCTTTCGTGCGACAGCAGTACGGCGTGGCAACTGGTGCTCGGCGCCACACTGATGGGTGAACGTAGCGGCAGACGATCGCTTGTCACAAGTTCATGCCGCACAGATCACGTGAAGATCACATAGTTGAACGTCCGTCATGTGTGTTTTCACGACTGGGACCAACCGGTGTGAACTCCACCGGCAGCGTGCGCAGTCCACGCATGATCAGCCCGCCGCGCCAGCGGAGTTCGGCCGGATCGGCCGCCAGCCGCAGATCCGGGAGCCGGGTGAGCAGGGTGGCCAGCGCGGTCTGGCCTTCCAGCCGGGCGAGCGGGGCGCCCACGCAGTAGTGGATGCCGTGCCCGTACCCCAGGTGCTGGTTGTCGCGGCGGCCGAGGTCCAGCAGGTCAGGGTCGGCGAACCGCTCCGGGTCGCGGTCCGCCGCCGCGAGGACCACCAGCACCGGGTCCCCGGCCGCGATGTCCTGGCCGCCGATGGTGAGCGGCTCGGTGGCATAACGCCAGGTCGCCAGCTCCACCGGGCCGTCGTAGCGGAGCAGTTCCTCCACTCCGGTCTGGAGCAGTCCGGTCTCCCCCGCCGCCAGCGAGAGCTCGAGCCTGCGGCGCTCCTCGGGGTGGGTGAGCAGGGCGTAGGTGCCGTTGCCGATGAGGTTGACGGTGGTCTCGAAGCCCGCGAAGAGCAGGATGAAGGCCATCGCGGCGGCCTCGTTCTCGGTGAGGTGCTCGCCGTGGTCGGAGGCTCGGATGAGCGCCGAGATCAGGTCCTCGCCGGGCGCGGGCTCGGCGGGGAGTGCCTGGCGCTTGCGGTGGATGAGGTCCGCGAGATAGCCGCGCATCTTCTTCACCGAACGCGCCACCCCGCCCCTCGGCCCGCCGCCGTGCCGGATCATCATGCCCGCCCAGTCCCGGAAGTCGTCCTGGTCCTCGCGGGGGACGCCGAGCAGGTCGCAGATGGCGTAGATGGGGAGCGGGAAGGCGAACTCGTGGATGAGGTCGGCCGAGCCCTGCTCGGCGAACCGGTCGATGAGGTCGTCCGTCAGCTCCTGCACCCGGCCCGCGAACTCGGCGACCCGGCGCGGGGTGAACGCCTTGCTGACCAGGCGGCGCAGCCGGGTGTGGTCCGGCGGGTCGATGTTCAGCAGGTGGGTCATCAGGTCGGCCTTGCGCTCACCGGGGATGCCGGTCTTGCCCTTGGCCTGCGCGGTCTCGGCGTGGTGGGCCGGGTTCTTGCTGAGCCGCTGGTCGGCCAGGGCCTGCTTGGCGTCCGCGTACCGGGTGACCAGCCACGCGTCCACCCCGCTGGGCAGCTTGGTCCAGCGCACGGGAGCGTGCTCCCGGAGCCAGGCGTAGGCGGGGTAGGGGTCGGCGGCGAACTCCCAGGTGAAGAGGTCCGGGGCGGGGGCCTCGGTGGGTGGTCCGGCGGGGGCTCCGGGGGTGGGGTCGTCGGGGGTGGGGCGGTGCGGGTGGGTCACTCCCCGACGGTATCCGGCGGGCCGGGGTGAGGGCGGGTCGGCTCCTTTCTCCTGGGTCTCCTGTCCGGGCTACTCGGTGTCGTCCTTTCTCCTGGGTCTCCTGTCCGGGCTACTCGGTGTCGTCCTCCGGCGCGGGTGCGCCCTCGGCTGTGCGTATCGCGTCCCGGTAGACGCGGGCCGCCGCTCGCAGGGCCGCTTCCGGGTCGACGCCCGCTTCCTCGGCGCGGGCGGCCAGGTCCAGCAACTCGTACCCGATGCCGTCGCCCTGGGGCAGGGGGACGTCAAGGTCGGCGGTGCGGACGCGGGAGGCCAGCTTGGCGGCGAGGGCGAGGCCGGGCTGCCCGAGGGGAACGCCTTCCGTCACCGAGCTGCGCTGCTTCTCCTCGGCCTTGGTGCGCAGCCAGTGGACCTTGACGTCCTCGGGTGTCTCGGCCTCCTCCTCGCCGAAGACATGGGGGTGGCGGTGGATCAGCTTGCGGACGATGCCCCCGGCGACGTCGTCGATGGAGAAGGGCGCGTCCGGGTCCTCCTCGGCGATGCGGGAGTGGAAGACGACCTGGAGCAGCACATCGCCCAGCTCCTCCCGCAGCTCCTCCCGGTCTCCGGCCTCGATCGCCTCGATCAGTTCGTACGCCTCCTCGATGCCGTACTTGGCGAGGCCCTCGTGGGTCTGCCGGGAGGACCAGGGGCATTCGGCGCGGATGCGGTCCATGACCTGGACGAGGTCGAGGAGGCGGGCGCCGGGCAGGTCGTAGGAGGCGGGGAGCAGCTCCAGTTCGGGCATCCGCACCCGACCGGACCCGGCGAGCCGGGCGAGGCCGTCGGTGAGGGCGGGCTCCCCCTCGCCGGTGGCGACGACGACCACGGTCCGGTCGCCCGCGCAGGCGTCGACCAGCTCCTCGGCGGTGGGGGACGCCTCCGACACCGCTATGCCGGCCTCACGCAGATACGGCACCTGCGGATGGGCGCCGTCCGCGCACAGCACGGCGTCGGCGGTACGCAGCGCCTGCCAGGCGGGCCAGGACAGCAGGCCGGGGGCGACGCGGTGGCTGGTGGTGAGCAGGACGATGCGGCCAGGGGCGGTTTCGGGGCTGATTGCGTTCACGATCCGAACGTAACCCAGGACGCGGAAGGACGGGTCAAGTTATCCACAGGGAGGGGAGAGTCCTGTGATCGTATGCCCGACGCGCCGCGCGGGCCGGGAACCAGCAGGTCACACGGCCCGCGCCGGGCGTACGCGTCCGGTCAGGCGCTCTGGGTCGCCGAGCCGTCCCGCAGCCAGGGCGTACGGGCGTCGACCCGGCTGCTCTTGGCCACGTCCCAGGCGCCGTAGCGCGGGTTCACGTCGATGTGGAGCTTCTTCGACGCCTGGGACAGGGCGTCCCAGAACGGGGGCTGGCTGGTGTCGGTGCCCAGCTTGGCGGCGAGCTTCTGCGCCTCGATCTGGAGGCCGAGGTTGTCGTCGAGGCGCTCGGGGGCGATGCCGTACTTCTGCAGCCAGGCGGCCTGGAGCTGCTTGCTGCCGCCCGCCTGCTTCTGCAGGTCGGCGCGCATCCGCTGGACCTCCTTGCGGGTGACCGTGACGCCCTGGTCGCGTGCGGCGCGGTGCAGTACCCGGTCCAGGACCATGTTGTGCAGGGTGTCGCGGGTGAGGCTGCCGGTGGAGGCCAGGACCTGCTGGTACTGGGCCTGGTCGGACACCTCGGCCCGCTGCGCCGCCCGCACCTCCTTCACCCGGTCCTCCAGCTGCGACACGGTGATCCGCTGCCCGCCGACGACGGCCGCGGCGCCGGGATGCGCGTCGTTGCCGCAGGCGGTCAGGAGCGGGGCCGCGGCGGCGATCGCGGCGGTGAGGACCAGCGTGGTGCGACGGCGGCGGAGCAAGGGGAACCTCCTGAGGAGATTGTGCGACGGTGCACAAAGTCTTGCGGTGATCGATGTTAGGCAGCCGTACTGCTCCGGCCAACCCATTGGACCAACGATTCACCACGAGTTCGGGCACCGCCGCCGGTGATTCCCGCGTCGCGCACCGGCGTAATCGCCGAGACGCCCCTAGCTCTTCGCGTCGACCGCCCGCTCGATCGCGTCGGCCACGTCGGCCCGCAGCCCGGCGCCGGTGCGGACCACCGAGACGTTGTCCCCGGAGTGCCCGCCGCCGACCAGTACGAAGTCGGTCTTGCCGTACTTCGGCGCCGCCTCCGCCGCGACGGAGACCTCGGGTCCGCCGACCGCCACGACGACCTCGCAGGCACCCTGGAGCATGCCGTTGAGGTACGGCCGCGCGTTGCCCGCGCTCTGCTCCCCCATCACCTGCTGGTAGTTCACCCGCGCGTGCGTCTTGAGGGAGGCGTCCTGCATGCCCTGCCAGACGGCCGCGGCGGGGGCGCCGGCCGTGATGCCGTCCTTGCCGGTCAGCAGGCAGGCGTCGATCTCGGTGTAGTGCCGCGCACGGGTGTCGGGTACGGCCGGCCGTTCGTCACCGCCGAAGAGGAACGCGCACACCACGACGACCGCGGCGATAACGGCCAGGGCACCCGCGGCGAGCATGATCGTGCGCCTGCTGAGGGAGCGCAGCCAGGAGACGAGAGCCTGGCCGAAGCGGGCGATCCCCCCCTCCGGCCGCCGCGCCGCCGCCGGACGCGACTGCGTCACCTGCCGGACCTGCTTGGTCACGAACTACCTGCTCTCCTGCTACGGGCCGACACGGGTCTACGGCTGCTGACACGTATCCACGATGTCGAAACCGGATGGCACCGTAGCCCACGCCGGTCTGAAGGCCATAAAAGATCCCGCCATGAAAATCACAAGATTCGCTTAAGCACCAGGCAAAACCTGGGCGAACCGGCTCCGTCACGTTCGGCTGGTGCGGCGTGCGATCCGTGCGGCGGGCCACACCAGCAGGACGGTGACCCCCCACAGGAACCCCGAGATGGCGAGCCACTCGCCGGTACTTGTGTCCGGGTCGTCCGCGCCGAAGACGGTGAGCATGAGGGCGAGCAGGGCGAAGCAGCCGCCCAGGATTCCGAGCAGGACCATCGCCACCGTCTGGCCCGCGGTGCGCCGGGGCCGGTCGGCCGCGGCGGTGCCGACGGTGGGTGGGGTCAACTTGGCACGTGCGGCCGTGGTGGTGCCGGTCGCCGGTGCCCTGTCCAGGCGCGGTGGATTCGGCCGGGGCGGCAACAGCACCACCGCGTCCGGCGGTACCGCGGCATCGATGACCGCCATGGTGCTCGCCTCGACGCCGTACACCGCGGGCTCCACGTCGACGGTCAGGCCGTCGGTACCGATGAGCCGACGGCCGCCGTCGGGCCAGCTCAGCATGGCGGCGCAGGAGCGGTAGCGGACGGTCGCCACCCGCGTCCCGTCGGGTCCGGGGGCCGACCGTTCCGTCAGGCTGACGCCGTCGTCGCCCACGGTCAGCTCGGCGTCGCCCGCGCGTCCCGTGATGAAGCGCCGACCGGTGACCGCGTCGTCGGAGGAGGTCGGGGCCGCCGTGTACCCGGCCCAGTCCGCCGAGTGCCCGGCGGGCACCTGCATGAGGGCCGTTCCCGCGGCCTCCAGGGCCACCTCGTGCAGCTGTGCGGGCGTCACCGTCCACAGTTCGGCCCGCAGTTCACCGGCATCGCGCGGCGTCCGCCCCGCGAGCAGGTCCTCCGCCATGCCGGGCAGCCGTCGCGCCGCCGCGTCGGGCGCGGTCAGGGCGGCGTCGGCGCGGCCGCGCACCGCGTCCAGGTCGGCCTGGGCGATCCGGCCCGCCTGGAACCCGGCGAGCACGTCCACGAAGCCGCCGAGCACCGCGTCCTGCTTGGCGGGCAGCGCGTCCGCGAACGCCGTCACGACAGCGAAACCGTCCCGCCGGGACGTGAGGTCGCTCGCGGTCGTGTACGAGTAGCCGCCCTCCTGGCGCAGGGCTCGGGTCAGTTCGCGCTCCAGGACCGCCGAGTACAGCCGGGCGGCAGCCGTGTCGGCGACCACGGAATCCAGCAGGACGCCGCCGCTGCCGTTCGAGAAGTACGCCGGGGTGACCGGCAGGGCCGAGGTCACCGTGGGCATCGGTCGCCGGTCGCCCGCGGACAGCTTGAGGGAGAGGCCGGCCGGGATGCGCTCACCGGCGATCCACAGCACGGCGTTGTCCGACGTGAACCAGCTTTCCGCCCACTGCCACACATCCTGCGCGCTCGCGTTGCGCACACCCCACTCCGGGTAGCTGACCAGGCCGTACCCCTGGGCGCCGTACCGCCACAGCGGGAGCGAACTCGTGTCGCGGCGGGACTCCTCGGTGCGCAGGACCTCCTTCTCCGTCTCCAGCCGGTCCATGGGCAGGTCGGTGAGGGAGGCGCAGACACCGGTGAGGTAGGCGACGACCTCGTGCTCGGTGCCCTCCACGTGGAAGTGGGTGAACGCGGCCTTGGTCGTGCCGTTGTAGTGGTAGTCCGCCACGCCCTGCCGGTACAGCGCGAGATGCTCGGTCAGATGGGTGAGCCCGGCCCGGCCGAGGGTCTCGTCGGCGACTCCGACCCGGAAGACGAGCCCGGCGCGCATCGGCCCGGCAGCGTACGTGAAGAGGGTGGGTATGCCGTCGACCTCGGTGTGGTGGACGGCGGACTGCGGGTTCATCTACGGCCTCGGTTCGGCGTGGTGCGCGGCAGGCGGGAAGGTGGGGGACGCCGGTGCGAGGGCCGCGTCCCGGTGCCGTACGTACGCCTCGGTGGGATCGCCGAGGTAGCTCCACGGGAGCTTCGACGCCAGGTTGCCCAGCGCGCGGAAGTGGGCGGCGGCGCGGGCGGTGTCGCCGATCAGGGAGAACAGGGCTGCGAGACAGCCCGCGACGGTGACCCAGCCGGGATCGCGCCGGAACTCCGGGTGGAGCACCGACCGTCCGGCGGCCTCGACCAGTTCCCCGTGGACATGGGACTGCCGCAGGTACGCGTGCCGTTCCTCGCCCGCGTCCAGGTCCAGCCAGTGCTCGAGGTGCGCCTCCGCAACCAGTCCCGCGCTCAGGAAGCCGTCGGGGGCGCCGAGCATGCGGTCACGGGCGAAGGAGTGGGCGGCCTCCCAGCTCCCGCCCCATTTGGGACAGAGTTGCTGGAGCAGCCGGGTCTGGGCCGTGAAGTGGTGCGGGTGGGACTTCGCCAGCCGGTCATAGCGGCGACGCGCCTCGTTCTGGCCGAGCCCGAGCCCTCGGGCGGTGTTGAGCCGCTCGGCCCAGGCGGGGACGTAGGACGGGTCGAGGGCGGTGGCGCGTATGAGCAGTTGTTCGGCGGTGCGCAGGTGCGCGTGGAAGGTGGCGAACTGCTCGCGGGTCACACTCTCGGCGGGGGCCGCCGTACGGATCTCCCAGCCGATCGCGACCTCGCGGGCGCCGAGGAGGGTCAGCGCGAACACGTCGTCGGGGGCGGCCGCCACCAGGTCGCGCAGGGCCCGCTCGACGCCCTCCGTCCCGGCCACCGTGCCGAAGACCTGGGAGGTGTCGCTCCCCTGCGGCAGTCCGGCGAGGTACTGGCGCACCCCCGCCCAGTCCCACGCGGCCACCGCCTGCCGCAGCCAGGCGACTTCGGGATAGGCGGACGTGATCTCGAAGTCCGGGGGAGGGAGCGGGGAGGCGAGCGACATGCGCGGATCCTAGGCGAGAGGTCTGACAACCAGGTTCACGTCAGCGGGCGGCACGGGCCGGGGGTGCTGGGCGGCCCGCCTTGTCCCACCCGATGAAGGTGTTGGTGCGGGCATGGACGAACGACTTGACCGAGTTGCCGGAGTAGCTCCACGGCACGCCGCCGACGTAGGCGCCGACGGCCCGGAACTGCTCGACGCCCTCCGCGAACCGCTCGGTGCGGAACAGCGCGTTGGCCAGCAGGTGGCGGACGGTAGGGAGACGGTGGTGGTCGGCCGGTACCTGGTCGACCGCGTCCAGGGTGGCGTCGATGGCCGTGGTCATGAACGGCTTCTGGTAGACGGACAGGTCGTTCACCCGGTACTGGTGCTCGAACGCGGCGTACAGGCGCAGTACGGGGAGCAGGCTCCCTTGGGGCGCGGAGGCGACGGCCTCTTCGGCGAAGGTGAACATCAGCTCGTCGGAGCCGCGCCACTTGGCGCACCAGTACTGGAGGGCCGACACATGGGCGCCGAAGTGGTGCGGGTCCCGTGCGGTGATCTCGGCCCACAGCGCCCGGAAGTGGTCGTGCGACCAGCCCAGGCCGAGGGCGATGGTGATCTGGGCGACCCAGGGGCTCGGGTCGTCGGGGGCCATCCGGGCCGCTTCCTCGCACGCGGGGAGCGCCTGGGCGAGCAACTCGTGGAAGTTGTCGAACTGTTCGGCGGTGGTGTGCTTCGCGCCCTTCGCGCCGCGGGCCTCCCCGGCGAACGCGATCAGCGCGTCGGCGTGGACGAGGGCGGCGGCGGGGTCGTGCGGGTACTCCCTGCGCCACTCCAGCAGCCAACCGTCGTCCTCCACGGCCGCGTGCACGAGGATGCCGAGCCGGTACCACCGCAGATCCCAGTCCCGCCCGGCCCCCGCCAGATAGCCGGCCGCGCCCCGCCAGTCCCCGGCGACAGCCGCCGCGGCAACGGCATCCGCCTCCGGATCGGGCCCGGCATACCGCGCATCGAGCTGATCTCCCGGCACGAGCCCGAACTCGACGGGATCAATGACGACCCGCTTCGCCCTGGCCGCCTGCTCGGCCCGCTGGGCCCGAGCCTTGCGCGCGTTACGGGGGATGGTGACGGCGGCGTAACCGAGGGCGCCGATGCCGACTGTGGCTATGAAGGGGTTCATGGGGCGTCCTAGAGGGAGGGAGAAACAAGTAAGGCTGGAGTTGGTCGGCATGGAAGCGGACGAGCTGCGGGTCCCGAGCGATCAGCCTCCTGGGCCCGGCATCGCGTCCTCGACGAGACCGACCTCAAGCCTCGCCGCCCGACTCCCCTACTCCCCATGCGCCATCACGGCGGTCGTAGCTTACGCCGCCATGATCACTTCAATCGCTCCTCTTACCGATTCGATACACGTCGGTTACCTCCCCTATCAGTAGGGCTCTTCCGGCCACTCGATGCATGCAGGCCGAACGCCTCCGGAAAGCACGAACTCTTTCACGACCTGACGAACCAGGTCGATGAGAATCTCTGGCGATTCCCAGAAATTCCTCGAGTAGGTGAGCAGCGTGCAAGTCACCTCTTCCCCAGGACGCAGGATCAGCGATCTCAATTCCCGCTTCGAGTTCTCGGCCCGCTGCTCGCGTAACCTCTTCGGCTCACCAGCCGAATAGAACGTGGCCTCAAGCGACATAAACGCAGAAGTAGAAATCATTGTCGAAGGATCCGATCTGGATCATCTTGCGACCCTCGCTGGTCGTGAAATTATGCAATAAGCCTCCCGACCGACCCGCCCACCACCGCCGTCCGCTGACGTTGGCGTCACTGTGGCCGCCATCCGTCACTGAGCCCCGCCGGACCATCTTCCGGCGGGGCTCAAGTTTGCCGCCTCAAACGACACTATCGTGTCAACATTTTGATCGAGTGGACGGCTGGTGATCTCCGGTCATTGTCGGGCTCGTTCCACCGCATGAGTGGCAAACCCTTCCTTGCATTGCAGCGCTCTGCCCCGGCGTCACAACTGGCCCGGTCGCGGGGACCGACTCGGCCTTCTTCACCGCGTGGGCGACCTCCTTCGCCACCTTCTGGGCGCGAGGCACTCGCTCAAAACAGTGTTACCGTAAACGCATCAGAAGCCCCGCTGGAAATTGAATCCAGCGGGGCTTCCGACTTGTCCTCTTCACTGCCACAAAAGAAGATGATCATGATGGATTCTTCTCACCTAAGGCGAGAGAACACCACAATCTTCAGCTGCCACATTCGATTGCTCACGCGATGAGTTTTCCATCGCCTTGTGCGACCACTATGACTTGTCTTTATTCGACAATGAAAGCCCGAAGGGCGGATGAGAGCTCGCCACTATACTCATCACAGGCGGTCACTAGTCGATGACCCGCATTCGAACTGAGCAAGTCCTCACCAGATGGAGCAGCAAGAATGGACTCATGGCAGTCCCGTTCGACCTGAAGGTTTCTCGTACCGAAATAGCCCAGTCCGTAGGCACTGAGACGACTATTGACGTCAGCGAGATAGCTTTCGCGGCGCGCTCCTCCATCGACCACCGTGAGCGAACTGTCCATGCACGAGTCGAGGTAGTCGGCCATCTCCCGAGCAAGACTGATGATTCTTTCGGTTTGAATCACGCTCATCTCGCCCAACGCTTCACCGAGCATCAGCCAGCCATTGATGGCCTCAAGCTGAAAGCTCTCAGCGAACTCAGGATCGACCTGAGACTCGAAGAGGGGCGCAGAACAGAGTTCGGCAATCGCACGTTCGATACCCTCGTTGGCCTCGCCGTCCAGCCGCTCAACTCCCTCACGCAGCAGAGAGTTGAGCGCTACGGGATCTACTCCCCAGTCTGTCGGCATCTCGATGTCGACCAAAGGCATCTGCAATCTGCGCAGAGCGAAGTACGCAGCTTGATAACGCTGCCGCCGGCTCATGACATTGATCTGAGCTGACAACGTTTCGTCTTCACGCCAGTTCGACTGACTCACCGCCATTCTGCTCACCGATAACCCATAGTCGCCAAGAAGTTCGTCCATGCTTCATGATTTCTCCAGACGTACATGGACTGGCCAGGTATCTTCGCCTTGGTGCCGTTGGTGGCAGGCCCCACCATTTCTGCACCTACCTGGCCAAGGAAGTCTTCACAGCCATCCGGAGCACAGGCATTCCGCGATACGCCACCAGCCACCGGCGTCAGATCATTCGATGCCATGTAGTGGACGGCCGTTTCCTCCGCATGGGCTACATTCAAATTGTCCGCGATCACGATGTCATCACGTCCCAGTGATTGGATGTAGTCGATCTGCGGCTTTTCAAGTCCACGTCCCGCACCAGTCACCACATGCACCAACGAACCGTCGGCCTTCCGGGCGGTTGTCACCGCCGTCGTCCTGAATACGTCACGCGCGAACGGGCTCGGAATCTTGCTGTGGATGTCATCGGCCAACTGTTTGGCCTTTGCTGCGATTTCCTCCACATCGCAGTTGTGAACAAGGACTGACGTGTTGCCAGCCTGCACATAATACGTGTGGAGACTGCCGATGGTGAGGTCGTAGGTGGTGGTGTTCGCGTGGTACAGGCGAACACCGGTGACCTGGGCCGTGCCGGTCGGCGTCTGGAGGACGTCGCCGGGGGTGAGGTCCTTGGCTTCGACGAAGGCTGACTGGGTCTCGTCGTAGAAGGGGTGGTGGAAGGTCGTCGTCAGGTGTGCGGGCTTCGGCTCGGTCACCTGTGTCGAGGACACCTTGGTGACCGCTGCCACCGGTGCCGTCGCCGGGTGGGTGTCACCATGGCCGTGACCGGCCGACAACGCGCCCAGGACCGCGGCCGACGCCGCCAGACCGAAGGCCGCCTTGCGGGCCGCCTTCTTGGCCAGGGACTTGGCACCGGACTTCACCGAGCGCTTGCCACCGGTCTTCTTGATCGCCAGGTCCACGAAGTCGTGGTCCGTGTGCGTGACGATCACTGCGGTGACCTTGTGCGCCTCCGTGTCCTTCACGCCGGGAACCGAGTTGGCGATCGTGTCACCGACCTGAATGTGGTCGATAGCCTTGGTCGCCCCGTCGGACATCAACACCCGTGTACCGGCCGTGAAGCTGTGGCACTGGTCCTCCGCCGGTGCCTCGTCCGAGTGGGACTGGGACCTGGTGCCGGATGCCTCGGACTTCGCCGCTGCGGCGGCCTCGTCCGTCGCGTCGGCGGTGGCTGATTCGCCTGCTTCTGTCGCTCCCTTGCCGAAGAGGCCGCCCGCGACCTCCATGGCCTTGGGGGCCGCCTTGGCGAGGATCTTGCCGCCGAGTGAGCCGAGCGCTCCGCCGAGAGCACCGGTCACCGCGCCCTCGACCGCCGAGCCCGCGAACGCGCCCATGCTGCAGTCGGAGCCACCGTTGTCGGCGCACTTGAAGCCCTGTTCGACCAGGGCGCCCGCGGCACCGGCGACGGCCGCGCAGCCGATGGAGCCGATGCCTGCCGTGAATGCCTCACAGCCCGCGAAGACCGCGGTGGAGACCACCAGCGACGTGATCGCGGCGGCGTGGTTCTTGACGAACTTCGTCGCCGTCTTCGCCGCCTTGACCGTGGCGTGGTAGGCCGTGCGGGCGGCATGGGCCACCGCGTGCGCGGCCTTCTTCACCGCGTGGGCGACCTTCTTCGCGGCCTTCTTCACCGCGTGGACCACCCGGTGCGCGGCCTTCCGTACCGCGTGGTACGCCGAGTGCACCGCATGGACCACTTGGTGATACGCGCGTCTGACGTGCCGGGCCGCGTAGTGGTAGACGCGGCGCACGGCGCGGACCGTGGCGTGGTAGACGTCCCGCACCCGGTGCGCGACCTTGTGCGCCACGTGCCTGACGGCGTGGACCACCTTGCGGGCCACGTGCTTGGCCGCGTGGTAGACCTTGTGCGCCGCGTGCCTGACCGCGTGGGCCGCGTGGTGCACGGCCTTCTTCGCCCCGCAGACCACGTCGTACCAGGAGCAGTTGCCCGACTCGTCGGTACCGGCCAGCGGGTTGTCGTCGACGTAGGCGAACGGGTTCGCCGCCACCGAGTTCGGCACCGCGTCCAAGGACATGCTGTCCTTGTTGAGGAACTGCCCGGTGTCCGGGTTGTACCAGCGCGAGGCCGTGCCCACGTCACCCGTGCCGGGCTCGGTCCAACCGGACTGGAAGCCCAGGTGACCGGTGACCGTGTCGGTCGGCGAGACCACCTTGCCCAGCGGGTCGTAGGAGGCCGAGCCGGCCAGCGCGGTCGCGCCGGAGGCGAAGGTGCCGACCACGTCGTTGTGCTGGTCGGTCAGGGCCAGCACTCCGGCGCCGCCGCCGACCGGCTTCACGCCGACCAGACCGCCGCCCGTGTCGTGGGTGTAGGTGAAGTCGCCGTCCGAGGCGATGGTGTTGTCCCCGCCCGAGTAGGCGAAGGTCCGCGTGAGTCCGCCCGCCGAGGTGTCCCGGTCGGTGATGTTGCGGCCCAGCGCGTCCAGGTTGTACGCCTGGTCACCCGCGACGATCTGGGCGCCGAACGCGTCCGTCTTGTACGCCATCGTGCCGGACGACGACGACTCCTGGGTCATCGCGCCGCGCGCCGAGTAGTCGTAGGTGTGGACACCGTCCGACGTCAGCTGGTCGCGCTGGTCGTACGTGTAGACGTCCGAGCCCTTGCGAATGCGGTTGCCCGAGGCGTCGTACGCGTACGTCGTGTTGGTGGAGCCGTTGTTCCACGACGTGAGGCGGTTCGCCCAGTCGTAGCCGTAGGTGTTGCTGGACGCGCCCGACACGCCTGTCGTCGTCTTCGACGTCAGGTTGCCGTTCTTGTCGTAGCCGTAGGCGAAGCTCGCCAGGGTCGACGCGCCCTGCACCAGGGTATCGGTGGTGAGTTCGTGCGCGGTGTTGTAGCCGAAGGTGCGGGTCTGGCCGGTCGCACCGTACTTGACGGACTTGACCTGGTTGAGCTGGTCGTAGGAGTAGGTGAGCTGGGTGCCGGTCGCCGCGTCGTTGAGCGAGGACAGGCGGCCCGCGGTGTCGTAGCCGTAGGACGTGGTGCCCGCGGCGTCCGTGCGCGAGGTCATCGCGCCGTCGTTGTTGTAGGCGAAGCTGGACGAACCGGCCGAGCCCGACGTGGTGAGGGTGTCACCGCGGTCGTCGTAGGTGAACGCGTCGTGTGTCGCGCTCTGGTGGTCGACCGCTCCGACCGTGCCCGCTTCCGCCGTGTCCGCCGACAGCACGCGGCCGTCGTTGTCGTAGGAGAAGCTGCGGGTGGCCGTGACCGCGTCCGCGCCGGAGCCGGACATCGTCTTGAGCTGGCCGTTGCCGTCGTACGTCATCGACGTCGTGGTGCCGCCCGGCAGGGTGGCCGTCGTCGCCTGGCCGTCCGCGTCGTAGGCGAAGGTCGTGGTCGAGTCGGCCGCCGAGGTGAACTTCGACGTGGTCGGCTCGATCACCTTCTCCTGCTGGCCCCACGGGGTGTACGTGTAGCGCCAGGAGTTGCCGCGGCCGTCGGTGAACCGGGTGCGGTTGCCCGCCTGGTCGTAGCCGAAGGTCGTGGTGATCGACGTCGTCGCGTCGACCGGCTGCGTCTCCTGGGTGATCGTCCCGGCCGCGTCATAGGTGAACTGGCTGGTGTGACCGTTGGCATCGGTGGCGGCGGTCAGGTTGCCGACACCGTCGTACTGCTGCGACGTGCTCCAGAGCTGGGTGCCTCCGGCGTCGTAGGAGTGCGTGGCCGTCGGGTCGCCGGACGCGTTGTAGTCGGTCGTCGTGTAGGTGCCGTCCGCCAGGGTCGTCTTCGACGGGTTGCCCTCGAAGTCGTAGGCGTACTTGGTGGCGTTGCCGGCCGCGTCGGTGACCGAGGTGATGTCACCCGCGCGGTTGTAGGCGTACGTCGACGACACACCGCCGGGGCTGGTGGCCGAGGAGACGTGCGCGCCGTAGGGGTTGCCGGTGGTGACCGCGTAGGAGCTGGTCGAGGTCAGCGTCCGGGTCGACGGGTAGCGCTCCAGGGTCGTCTGCGTCAGCGGACGGCCCATGAAGTCGTACGTCGCCTGGAACTGGGCACCGGTCGGGTCGGTCGTCGAGAGCTGGTCACCGGCCGTGTCGTAGACGGCGTGGGTCTTGGTGCCGTCGGGCGCGGTGGTCTGGACGACGTCGCCGAGCTGGTCGAACAGGTTCGACGTGGTCTTGCCGCCCGGTGAGGTGACGGAGGTCTGGTTCCCCTCGCTGTCGTAGGTCCACACGGTCGTGCCCGCGTTGGGCTGCGACGCGCCCGTCGGGGTGTACGACGGCAGGGTCTCGGAGACCTTGTTGCCCTCCGCGTCGTACGCCGTGTTGGTGACCTGGAGGTTGGGGTCCCTCTCCTCGACCGCCTCGCCGAAGGTGTTGAACCCGGATGCGGTGACCGGACGGACGCTGCCCAGGTCGGCACCGTCCTTCTCCGCCTGGACCGCCGGGGCGGTGGTGAGCGCGAGGTTGCCGGCCTCGTCGTAGCTGTAGTCGGTGGTGTGGTTCTCCGCGTCCGTCATAGACGACGGGAGGCCACGCTTGTCATAGGCGTACTTGGTGGTCTGTGCGGTGGAGGAGCCGACGGTGCCGCCGGAGCGGCCCTTGCCGTAGAGCGAGGAGATCTCGGTGGCGGACAGGGCGCGCTGGTAGACCTGCACGTTGGAGACACCGGCGGGCAGGGCGTCGTCGGCGGCGCCCGCGTACTTGTCGCGGCCGATGGTCAGCGGGCCGGTCGCCGCCCAGGGGGCGGAGTTGGTGGCCGTGGCACCCGACTGGGCGCCGTTGACGTACAGCTTCATCGCGCCGTTGGAGGCGTCGTACACGCCGACCACATGGGTCCAGGCACCGACGGCCGGGACCGCGGTGGAGTACGCCGCCGGGAACGTCGTCCCGCTCGCGTCCTTGCTCGTGTGGACCAGGCCCCACAGCGGAGTGCTGGCGTGCGCGTAGTTGTACTCGAGCATGAACGCGCTGTTGGTGGTGCCGGTCTGCGCCACGATGCTCGCGTTGTGCGCCGGCAGCGAGCTCATCTTCACCCACGCCGACACGGTGTACGACGCGGTGGTGTCCAGCACCGGACCGTTCGTCGCCACACCCTGCGCCACAGGCGACCCCGCAAGACTCGCGGACGAGTCCGTCCAGGTCACATTGCTCGCCTGACCGGTGTTACCGGTACCCGAGGAGTCCGTCACCGACGTACCCGAACCCTGGTCCAGCTTCCACCAGCCCGCCGGATGACCCGAAGCGTCCCCGTACAGCGTCTCGCTGAGCAGGTTGCCCATGTCGTCGTAGGTGCTGGTGGTGGTGCGGTCGTAGCCGGTGGAGTCGCGGTCGGTCTCGCTGGCGACCTGGTCGTCCGGCGTGTAGGAGACGGTGCTCACCCGGTCCACGCCGGTCGGGTCCAGCTCCGTGGCGGTGGTCCGGGACGCGGCGTCGACGGTGTACTTGGTGACCGTCTCGCCGTTCTCCGAGGTGGACTGGAGCAGGTTCCCGGCCGCGTCGTAGGCGTCCGACTCCAGCACGTAGGTGCTCTGGCCGTCGCCGCTCTTCTTCGTCACCGTCGCGGTCAGACCGTCGTCGGTGTACGTGTACGAGGTGACGTTGCCCATCGCGTCGGTGATCGACGCGAGACGGCCCGAGGGGTCGTACGCCCGCGAGGACTCGGTCAGCAGCGTGGCGGGCTGCGGGTTCACCGGGTCGCCGGTGTACATCAGGCCCTGCGTGAGCAGGTTGCCCTCCGCGTCGTACGTGTACCGGGTCTCGTTGCCCGCGCTGGTGACCTCCTTGGTCTTGTTGCCCGAGGTGTCGTAGCTGTACGTCGTGGTGTTGCCGTAGCTCGCGCCCGCGGCCACGTTGGCGTCCGCCTCGGTCGCCACGTGGTCGTACGGGTCGTACGTCCACGTCTGGGTGCGCGACTGGTCGCCGCCGCTCGCGTCGGCCACGGTCTGCGAGGTGGTGTTGCCGTCCTCGTCGTAGACCGTGGTGGTCCGGGCCCGGTGCGTGGCGCCGCTGACGCGGTCGGTGATCTGCGGGTCGTCCTCCTCGGTCACCTGACCGGCCGTGTCGTACTTGTAGGTCGTGGCCAGACCGGCCGGATAGGTGTCGGAGACGACCTTCTGGGTGCTGACCTGGCCGACACCGTCATAGGTGTAGGACGTCGCCAGACCGATGGCGTCCGTGGTGGAGGCCACGTCGCCGTTCTGGTTGTACGAGACCTGGTTGACCGCACCGCCGGGGCTGACGGTCTTCACCGGCAGGCCCGCGGGCACCACACCTCCGTCCGCGGCCGGGTAGGTGGCGGTGCCGTCGCTGTAGACGGTCGAGGTCGTGCGGCCGTTCGGGAAGCCCGGAACGGCGGGGCCGGTGATCGCGGTCTGGTTGCCGGCCGAGTCGTAGGTGTACGTCGTCAGGTACGTGTTGTCACCCGCCGACGCGGAACGCCCGTCCCGCTCGGTCAGCAGCTGGTCGTTGCGGGGGTCGGCGGTGGTGAGCTGCGCGGTCGTGTCGTCCGGGTAGTACGTGTAGTACTCCGTGTTGCACTTGTTCGCCGCCTGGTCCTGGCAGGACGTGGAGGAGACGATGTTGCCGCGCACGTCATGACCGGTGACGGTCATCGAACCGTTCGGATCGGTCACCGTGTGCTCGAAACCGGACGTGTCGTAGCCGAAGCTGGTCGTGTTGCCCAGGGCGTCGGTCTCGCTCAGCAGACGGTTGCCGTGCGTGACGTCGTACTTGTAGCTGAGCGTCGCGTTGGTCGGCGTCGTCACCGTCACCGTCTTCACCGGGAGCAGGCCGGTGGAGTTCAGTGCCGCGTCGTACTGTGCATCGACGTCGTCTGCGGAGAGCTGCGAACGGTAGATGGCGGCCTCGGCGATGGAGCCCTTGAAGTAGCTGGCGTAGCCGGTGTTGTCTGTGGTGCTGGTGTGGGGCTCGTCGGGCCAGTAGCCGCCGAGGTAGCCCGCGCCCACGTAGGTGTAGTTCTGGCCGGTCATCGCGGCGGTGCCGGTCTGGGTGCCGACGAGGTTGCCGTCCAGGTAGAGGGACTGGCTGGTCGCCGACGAGGACAGCACCACGTGGTGCCACTTGTTGTCGGTCACCGCCGACCCGGAGCCCAGGGGCTTGGTCGAGCCGCCGGAGAAGTAGAACTCCCCGTACAGCTTGCCGCTGCTGCCCACGTAGAGGAGGGGCGTGTAGGCGGTCGGGGTGGTGGTGCCCAGCGGGTCCTTGGACGCGCCGACCAGGACACCGCCCGCGGTGGCCGTCTTGAACCACAGGTCCACCGACTCCGGACCCGAACCCGGAATCGTGCCGCTCGGCAGCGTCACCTTCGAGGACGTGCCGTTGAACGCACCGGTGGTGTGGTCACTGAACGGACCGGCCGAGCCCAGCGTCACCGACGAGTACGTGCCCGTCCCGCCCCGCACCTCATCGAGGGCCGTGGTGGCACCCGCCGACTCACCGAAACGGTAGTACTGGCTGGGGGCGCCGCCGAGGACCGCGCCGCGGTAGGTGTTGCTGGAGCCGGTGATGGTGGCCGGGTTCAGCTTCCACACGCCGCCGTTCTCGTCGGTCAACTGGGTGACGCGAGCGGCGTTGGTGTCGTAGGCGATGCCTGCGAACGCCTTGCCCGAGGGACGGGTGACGGTGGTCAGCAGGGGCGATGCCTTGGTGGCCGCGGTGTGGATGCGTGACACCTGGTCGGCGGTCAGCGCGTCCGGGTACAGGGCGACGTCGGCGATGGTGCCGTTGAAGTAGGTCGGGTAGCCCTGGTCGCTCGTGGTCGAGTAGTGGGGCTCGTCCGGCCAGGTACCGCCCAGGAAACCGGCACCGATGTAGGTGTGGTTCTGCAGCGCGCTGTGATAGCCGTTGCTGTAGGAGATCATGCCCGAACGCGTGCCGACCTTGGCACCGTCGAGGTACAGCGTCTGCAGCGAACCGGCCCCCGAGAGCACGACCTCGTGCCACGCGCCGTCGTTCACGGCGGAGGAACTCACGATCGGCGAGACACCGCTGCTGTTCCAGAACTCGGCGTTCAGCTTGCCGTCCGTGCCGACATAGATGCCCGGCGTGTACTGCCCCTGCGACATCGCATAGCTCAGCGGCAGAGTGGAGTAGGAGAACAGCACACCCGGCGCCGTCGTGGTCTTGAACCACATCGACATCGTCTGCTGGTTGGAGCTGGAGACCAGGCTCGGCGGCAGCTCCGCGTAGGAGGAGGAGCCGTTGAACTTCGCGGCGGTCGCGGTGGACCCGGCCAGCGGACCGGCCTGGCCGAGGGTGACACCGCTGTACGTGGCGTTGTCCGTGCCCTCGCTGTCACCGACCGAGCTGGCGGCGGTGGTCCCGCTCGCCTCGTTGAACTGCCACAGCTGCGACGCTCCGGCGTTTTCGACCTCGGTGCGGAACTGCGAGCCGTTGGTGTAGCCGTATGTCGTGCACTTGGTCGTCGACAGCGGCGAACAGACCTTGCTCAGCTGGTCGTTGGTGTAACCGTAGGTCCAGGTCTGGGCACTGTTGGAGTTGCCTGAATCGACCAGGTCGGTGACGACCGTCGCCACATGGGCCGCGGTCGCGCCGGTGGGCGTGGACCAGGTCAGGTTCAGCGACCGGCCGGAGACAGCGGACTTCATCTTCGTGACATGTCCGGAGGTCCAGGTGAAGTCCACCTGACGCTTGTTGGCGTCCGCCACCGCCGCGATGCCGTACACACCCGTGCTCAGAAGCTTGGTGAAGGTGTAGACGGTGTCGTCCTTGTCGGTCAGCGTGTAACCGACCGGCGACGCCTGCGAACGCAGCATCGCGAAACGACCCGAGGGCGCCGAGAAGGTGCCGTCGGAGTTCTTGCCGAAACCGACCTCGGAACCGTCCGGGTAGGTGACGGTGACCCCGGTCAGCGTGCCGGACGCGTTCTTCTGCTCGGTGACCTTGGCATCGAAGATGCTCGACCACCCGGCACCGAACGCGCCGGATATCCGGAAGTCGCGGGAGTTGTAGTCACGCTCGACATCGAGACTGGGGCCGACCGTGGAGATCGACGCGTCCGTGTCGGAGGTGGTGTAGTTGCCGATGGTCGCGTCGTAGCCGTGGTCGCTGCTGTTCTGCGACAGCTCCGACGTCAGGAAGGGCTGCGGCACCTCCGTCGTCAGCGCGGACGAGGGAGAGACCGTTGAGTACTTGGTGCCGTCATACGCCTGCGCGGTCCAGGTGTAAGAGGTGTTCCAGGCCAGCTTGCTGCTCGGAACGGTCCAGTTCGGTGTGGTCACCAGACCGGAGTCCACGACCAGGGTGCCCGAGGCGTTGTAGACCTTGAAGTCGTACTTCTGCGCCGCCGGGTTCTGCTGGAAGTCCGCGAACGCCTGGAGCTCCGGAGTCAGCGTGGACACCGACGAGTTGTTCGCCGGGAACGTCGCCTCCACCATCGGCGCCACATCACCGGTGTAGTCGTACACGATGTACGGCTCATCACCCGGGAAAGCCATCGAACCGAACTGCTTCCAGTGCAGCGCGTCCGTCGTCGCCGCGTACACCGCCAGACCGTGGTCCGCGGTGGTGCCGCTGGCCCACTTCTGCATCGCCGCCGTGTCCAGCGGCACGGTCACCCAGTCACCACCCGACTGGTCACCCGTGGTGTTCGCACACGCGTTGGGCACCGACGGAGTGACGCTGCCGATCGACGCACCATGCGCCGGACCGGGATAGGTCATCGAGTCGGTCGGATCCCATGCCGCCGACACCTGCGCGACATTGAACGCCTCCGGCGTACACGTCGACGCCCAGATGTCATACAGGTGCAGATTCGCCGAGACCAGCGAGACACCCGAACCGTCGAAGCTGTCCCGCCAGTCCTGCACGAACGAGACCGCCGAGTGCGCACCGGAGTCGTAGGAGCCGATCTTCAGGGTCTGCTCCTGCGACCGGTCCGCCACCGGATAACCCGACTCCGTGTACGTGCTGTGCACGTAGTCCCACACCGAGGTGTCCGGGTCCACCGTCACCGGGAACCGCCGCGCCTTCGCATGCAGCCACGCCGGATTCAGCGTCATCCGCAATGCCGACTCACCATGCGAGGTGACCAGCTCGTACGACACCGCGTGCGTCGTCGCCCGCTCACCCGAGACCTTGTCGATCTTCGAGTCGAACGCGTAGGCCGACGGGATCGAGGCGACACCCTTGCCACTGGCGTCCCGCAGATCAACCCCGCCAGCCTTGTTCAGCTCCGCCGTCAGCCCCTTCAGATGAAGAGGGAAGACCCACGAGTTCGCCGCGTCCGCTGAGTGCAGCACCAGCGCCTGCCGCAGACCCACCGACGTGGACGTCAACTCCAGGTCCGTGTCCGGAAGAACCCCCGGATACGCGACCGTTGACCCCTTGGCCACACCCGCGACCTTCGCGGCGCCTTCGAGGGCGAACCCGACGCTCTTACCGTCCTTGCCGAACGACGCGAGATCCTCATCGGCGGCCTTCGGCGCGAAACCGACATCCACCGCATTGGACTTCTCGTCCCATCGGCCGTCAGGACCACGGGCGACAGCGGTGTCGATCTGCTGCCATGTTCCCTTCTTGTCCTTGTAGTTCAGGGGGAAGGGGGATACCTTCCGACTGAACGAGCCGTCCGTGTTGTGGTAGTACGTCGACTTCTGCGTCGACCGGTTCGACACCCGCTTGCTGGTGCGGGGGTTGAACCCACGGAACGAGGCACTCATCCCGGCCTTCGCCGAGGACTTGTGCGCCTTGTACGCGCCGAGTTCGCCGCGGCCGTGACCCGGCTTGTGGCCCGCACCCCGATGGGCGCGGGTCGCGGCGGCCGATACATGGTGCCGCTTGCCGGCCGCGGTGCCGGACTGCTGGTGGGGCAGCTTGCCCCAGTGGGGGTCCGTGAACCAGGAGGCCCACGAGGACAGGCTCGCGCTCGGCAACTTGACGCGACCGAGTTCCAGGCCCTCGGCAAGGGCCTGATCGGTCGTGAACATCAACGCGAGCGCGGTGAGTACGACAACGGCGACCGAACGCCGCAGACGTTGAGCACGTCGTGCGGGTCTAGGTCGACTGAGTGGCCTTATAGGCACGGGTTCGACTCCAGCGATCAATAAAGGACAGATAAGCCTATTGATCTTGCCGTTGTGAACACCCTGTGGACAGCCACGAGAGACGATCTTGCGCAACTCTTGAACGCCGCTTGCTCAACCGGTCATTTTGTCGATAAACACCCCTTTGCAGCTTGTGAACATCTTTGCCGTCCCATGAGCAAGTGCACACCGATGCGATGCATGGACGACCGGAAGGTGCCGTCGGGCGTGCCGACCGGTCGGGTCAGCGGGCCCGGAAGCGGGACGGGGCGTTGGTGGGGTTGCCGCCGGTGGGGAGTTTCTGGGTGGGGCAGTCGGCGAGGATCTTCTTCATCGCGGACTTCTCCGCAGAGGTGACCCAGAGTTGGTACTTCTTCTTCACGGCGACCTGGGCGGCGACGTAGGTGCAGCGGTACTTCTTCTCCGGGGGGACCCAGGTGGCGGTGTCGCCGTCGCCCTTGCCTCGGTTGGTGCTCGCGTCGACCGCCAGGAGGTTCAGGGGGTCGTTGGCGAGGGCTATGCGCTTGCCCGCGTCCCAGTACTTGGCGCCCTTCTGCCAGGCGTCCGAGAGGGCGACGACATGGTCGATGTCGACCAGGCTGCGGCCTCGCCGGTAGGTGACCTTCTTGCCGGAGTAGGGGTCGGATTCCAATACCCCGAAGGTCACCTTGCACTTGCCGTCGCTGAACTTCACCTCCGTCAGGTCGCGCTTGAGGATGTCGTCGCGGGTGTCGCAGGAGTTGGAGTCGGTGTCGGCCCAGGCGCTGCCGAAGCGTTCGCGCGAGTAACCGGTCTTCGGTGCGCGGCCCTTGACCTCGAGGGTGTCGGCGGCGGCCAGGGCGGCCCCCTTGGCGCCCGTCGGCTCCGCGCCGGAAGAGCCGTTGACCTCTTCGGCCTTGCAGCCCGTCACTGCGGTCATCACGGCCATGGCGGTGACCGCCCCGCCCCACAGACGCTTCACGGCACGTCCCCCTCGCTCGCCCTGGTCCGTCCGCGGACGCGGGCGGAGAGATCCGCCCTCCACCGTAACCGCCGGGCGGCGCTTGGTGGATAGGAGCCAAAGGGGCGTACAGGGTCATTAGGGGCTCTGAGACCCTGCCGGTTCGCGCGCCTCGCTCAGACCTTGCCTATTCCCAGGGTGGATTCGGAAGGCAGGAGGCCGGAGGAGAGGACCGCGACCCAGTGGTCGCCGAGGAGGTCGGCCAGGCGGTCGGCGTCCGCTCGGCCGAGGGACTGCCAAGGGCCCGCGGCCAGGCGGTCGGTGTGGTCCTCGACGCGGCGGCGCAGGGCGCGACCCTCCTGGGTGGCCGTACCGTCCGGCTCCACCAGGCCGCGCGCGGCGAGGCGTTCACGGGCGTCCGCCCACTCCGCACGGTTCCAGCCGCGGCTTTCGAAGCGCTCCACGGACGCGGCGCCTATCGCCGCGAAGGACACCAGGGACTCCACCGGATCGAGCCCCTCGACGAGCAGGGCGGCCAGATGGCCGTCGCCCCGGTGCTCCCGGAGGATGGTGGCCGCGTGCCACAGCTGGAGGTGCGGCGCCTCGGGCCAGGGCAGTTCGGCATTGGCCGCCGCGAGCGGACGGCCCTCGGTGCCCGCCGACTCCGCCGCGCGGCGGGCCAGGGCGGCGGCCTCGGCCAGCCCGGGGCCGTCCACACGGTCTCCGAGGATGGCGCGGTAGGCGCGGTCAATGCCGCGCAGGCGGGCCGCCAGGACCTCTCGAGGGTCGGAGATGTCCCACGCCCGCTTCATGTGTTCGGTGACCATGCGCGGGCTGAAGCTGTAGAAGGCGGAGGTCACCCGCTCGGCGCCGACCTCGCCCAACGGAGCCGCGCGCAAGGGGAAGTAGACGGGCCAGCGATCCCGCGTCCCGTACCCGAGCGCGGCCATCTCCTGCTCGACCTCGGGTGCGAAATAGAGCAGTGCGTGGAACGGCTCCAGCAGGTGCCAGAGCTGGCGAACGCGAGCTGTCTCCACCATTTCCTGCGTCTTCTCGGACATGCCGGTCTCCTCCCCCGGATGCGACCGCTGGTCGGCCGCCTTCGACTTGACACTGACTAGATTGCCCGGCTGGGGATAACTTGTCAATGACTAGATTCTGCGTATTCTGGTGTCCATGAGCCCCTCCAAGTCCGCGTCCGCAAATGGGCGGTCGTACCACCACGGCGACCTGCGGCGCGCCGTGCTGTCCGCCGCGCTCGACGTCATCGCCGCCGACGGCCCCGGCGCGCTCAGCCTGCGCGACCTCGCCCGCCGGGCGGGCGTCTCGCACGCGGCGCCCGCGCACCACTTCAAGGACCGGACCGGGCTGCTCACCGCGATAGCCGCCGAGGGGTTCGGCCTGCTCGCGGACGCCCTGCGGGAGGCGCCCGGACTGCGCGAGGCGGGCGTGCGCTACGTCCGCTTCGCCCGCGAGCACCCCGCGCACTTCCAGGTGATGTTCAGCCCCGAGCTGCTGCGCGCCGAGGATCTCGAACTGACCACGGCCCGGGCGCTGGCCGCCGACGCCCTGGGCCAGGCCGTCACCACCGTCGACCCCGGCGACCGGGGCCCCGACGCCCGGCTGGCCGGGATCGCCGCCTGGTCCCTCGCCCACGGCTACGCCACGCTGCTCCTCGGCCACAACCTCGACGGCCAGGTGGGAGAGGAGGACCCGGAGGACATGTTCCGCGCGCTCACGGCGATGCTGTTCCACTCGGCGGCCGACTGACACCAGGGCCGGGCATCGAAAAGGGCAGCGGAAAGGGCCGGAGGAATGCCCGCTCCCCCGGCCCTCTCAGCCGACTGCCTCAGGACCCCAAGACCTCAAGACCCGAGGATCGACGCCAGGAACTCCCCTACCCAGCCCAGGAGTTCACGGCCGACCAGCGGCTTGCCGCCGACCTTCGCCGTCTTGGGGCGCGGCACCAGCACCTGGTGCGCGGTCGCCTTGATGACCGAGCCGGGGTACAGCCGCTGCAGCCGCAGCTCCTGCGACTCGCGCAACTCCACCGGCGCGAAGCGGATGTTGTTGCCCTGGAGGACGATCTCGCCGATGCCGCAGGCCCGCGCGAGCATGCGCAGACCGGCGACCAGCAGCAGGTTCTCCACCGGCTCGGGCAGCTTGCCGTAGCGGTCGGTGAGTTCCTCGCGGACGGCCTTGATGTCGTCCTCCGAGTTGGCGGAGGCGATGGACCGGTACGCCTGGAGGCGCAGCCGCTCGCCGGGCGCGTAGTCGTGCGGGACATGCGCGTCGACCGGCAGCTCGATCTTGACCTCGAGCGGCGCTTCCTCCTCGATCTCGCCGGTCTCCAACTGGCGCCGATAGTCGGCCACGGCCTCGCCCACCATGCGCATATAAAGGTCGAAGCCGACGCCCGCGATGTGGCCGGACTGTTCGCCGCCGAGCAGGTTGCCCGCGCCGCGGATCTCCAGGTCCTTCATCGCCACGTACATACCGGCGCCCATCTCGGTGTGCTGGGCGATGGTGGCGAGCCGTTCGTGCGCGGTCTCGGTGAGCGGCTTCTCCGGCGGGTACAGGAAGTAGGCGTACCCGCGCTCGCGGCCACGGCCGACGCGGCCGCGCAGCTGGTGCAGCTGGGAGAGGCCGAAGTTGTCGCCGCGCTCCACGATCAGGGTGTTGGCGTTGGAGATGTCGATGCCGGACTCGACGATCGTCGTGGAGACCAGGACGTCGAACTTCTTCTCCCAGAAGTCCACCACGACCTGTTCCAGCGCCTGTTCGGACATCTGGCCGTGGGCCGTGGCGATCCGCGCCTCGGGGACGATCTCGCGGAGCCGGGCGGCCGCGCGGTCGATGGACTCGACCCGGTTGTGGATGTAGAAGACCTGGCCCTCGCGCAGCAGTTCACGGCGGATGGCGGCGCCGATCTGCCGTTCCTCGTACGGGCCGACGAAGGTGAGGACTGGGTGGCGCTCCTCGGGCGGGGTGGTGATCGTGGACATCTCGCGGATGCCGGTGACCGCCATCTCCAGGGTGCGCGGGATGGGCGTGGCGGACATGGTGAGGACGTCCACGTTGGCGCGCAGCTTCTTCAGCTGCTCCTTGTGCTCGACACCGAAGCGCTGCTCCTCGTCGACGATGACCAGGCCGAGGTCCTTGAACTTGGTCTCGGAGGAGAACAGGCGGTGGGTGCCGATGACGATGTCCACCGAGCCGTCCTTGAGCCCCTCCAGTACCGCCTTCGCCTCGGTCTCGGTCTGGAAGCGGGACAGGGCGCGCACGTTGACCGGGAACTGCGAGTACCGCTCGGAGAACGTGCCGAAGTGCTGCTGCACCAGCAGCGTGGTGGGCACCAGGACGGCGACCTGCTTGCCGTCCTGGACGGCCTTGAAGGCGGCGCGGACCGCGATCTCGGTCTTGCCGTAGCCGACGTCGCCGCAGATCAGGCGGTCCATCGGGACCGACTTCTCCATGTCCTCCTTGACCTCGGCGATGGTGGTGAGCTGGTCGGGGGTCTCCGCGTACGGGAAGGCGTCCTCCAGCTCGCGCTGCCAGGGGGTGTCGCCGCCGAAGGCGTGGCCGGGGGCGGCCATGCGAGCGCTGTAGAGCCTGATCAGGTCGGCGGCGATCTCCTTGACGGCCTTCTTGGCGCGCGCCTTGGTCTTCGTCCAGTCGGCGCCGCCCAGGCGGTGCAGGGTGGGCGCCTCGCCGCCGACGTACTTGGTGATCTGCTCCAGCTGGTCGGTGGGGATGTACAGCCGGTCGCCGGGCTGGCCGCGCTTGGCAGGCGCGTACTCCACGACCAGGTACTCGCGGGTGGCGCCCTGGACGGTGCGCTGCACCATCTCGATGTAGCGGCCGACGCCGTGCTGCTCGTGGACGATGTAGTCGCCGGATTCCAGGGTGAGCGGGTCGATGGCCTTGCGGCGCCGGGCGGGCATCCGGGCGCCCTCGCGTCCGGCGGCCTTCTGCCCGGTCAGGTCGGTCTCGGTGAGGACGGCCAGCTTGAGCGCCGCGTCCACGAAGCCGTGGTCGATCGAGCCGCAGGAGACGTGCACCACGGAGGGGCTCAGCTCGGCGAGGTCGGCGTCCAGCCGGGCCGCGATGCCCTCGCCGCCGAGGACCTCGACGGTGCGGGCGGCCGGGCCGTGGCCCTCGGTGACGTACACCGTGCGCCAGCCCTCGGAGAGCCAGCCCTTGGTGTCGGCGAGCGCCCGCGCGGTGTCGCCGCGGTAGGTCTCGGGGGCGCGCATGCCGAGTTTGAGGGTGTCGCCGTCGAACTCCTCGTCGGCGGCGAACGGCGAGACGGACCACCACATCATGTCCAGCTCGCGCGCGCGGTCCCGCACGTCCGCGATGGACCACAGGGAGGCCGCGCCAACGTCGATGGGTGCCTCGCCGCCGCCCGCGCTGGCCGCCCAGGACGCCTGGAGGAACTCCTGGGAGGTGGCGACGAGGTCGGAGGCGCGGGTACGGACCCGCTCAGGGTCGCAGACCACGGCCATCGCGCCCTTGGGGAGCACGTCGAGGAGCAGCTCCATGTCGTCGACCAGGACGGGGGCGAGGGATTCCATGCCCTCCACCGCGATGCCCTCGGCGATCTTGCCGAGCAGTTCGCCCAGCTCGGGGTGTTCCTCGGCGAGGGCACGCGCGCGGGCTCGTACGTCGTCGGTGAGGAGCAGTTCGCGGCAAGGCGGCGCCCACAGGCCGTGTTCGGCGACCTCCAGGGAGCGCTGGTCGGCGACCTTGAAGTAGCGGATCTCCTCTACGTCGTCGCCCCAGAACTCGATGCGCAGGGGGTGTTCCTCGGTGGGCGGGAACACGTCCAGGATGCCGCCGCGTACGGCGAACTCGCCGCGCTTCTCGACCAGCTCCACGCGCGCGTACGCGGCGGCTGCGAGGGCTTCCACGGTCTCGTTCAGGTCGGCGGTCTCGCCGGTCCGCAGGGAGACGGGCTCCAGGTCGCCCAGGCCCTTGACCTGCGGCTGGAGCACGGAGCGTACGGGGGCGACGACGACGGAGACGGGGCCGGTCTCGGGGTCGTCCGGGCGGGGGTGGGCCAGGCGGCGCAGGACGGCCAGGCGGCGGCCGACGGTGTCGCTGCGCGGGCTGAGGCGTTCGTGCGGGAGGGTTTCCCAGGAGGGGTACTCCACGACGCCCTCGGACGGCAGCAGTGAGCGCAGGGCTGCCGCCAGGTCCTCGGCCTCGCGGCCGGTGGCGGTGACCGCGAGCACCGGGCGGGTGGTCTCGCGGGCCAGGGCGGCGATCGCCAGGGGGCGGGCCGCGGGGGGACCCACGAGGTCGATGTGGGGGCGGTTGCCGTCCGTGGCCGCGGTGATCGCTTCCGCGAGGGCGGGGTCCTTGACGACGGCGTCGAGCAGACCGTGCAGGCTCATGGAGGGGGCTTTCCGTCCTGGGGGTGGGAACGCGAATCGCCCGACTCGTGTTACGGGCCGGGGGTCTTCCAGCGTACGACGCTGCGGTCGGGCTTGGCGGGGGCTGTGGATAACCTCTGTTGCTCTGGTGCCCTGTGCTGCAGCTCGTGTACCAGGGGGCTCTGCCCCCTGGACCCCCCGGTTTCCCACCCAGCCCGCCCGTCTCGGTTGGCGGAAAAGGGCGACTTGGAAAGCAAACACCCCGCAGCGCCCCTCCCCAGACACGCCGGTGCCGGGAGCCCCCAGCCCCCGGCACCAGCCCCCTCACTCCCCCTACTCCGTAGCGATCGCGCTCAGCACATTCATCCGCCCCGCCCTGAACGCCGGGATCAGGGCCGCGAACAGGCCCACGAAGGCGGAGGCGAGGAAGACGGTGAGGATCGTGGGCCAGGGGATGTCCAGCACCATGAGGCCCTGGAGGGCCAGGAGTTTCTGGGCGGAGGCGCCCCAGCCCATGCCGAGGCCGAGGCCGAGGAGGGCGCCGAAGAGGGCGATGACCACGGACTCCAGGCGGATCATGCGGCGCAGCTGCCTGCGGGAGAGGCCGATCGCGCGCATCAGGCCGATCTCGCGGGTCCGCTCGACCACCGACAGGGCGAGGGTGTTCACCACGCCGAGGACGGCGACGATGATCGCCAGCGCGAGGAGTCCGTAGACCAGGTTGAGCAGCTGGCCGATCTGGTCCTTGAGGGCCTCCTTGTAGTCGGTCTGGTCGCGCACGGTGTACTGCGGGTAGTCGTGCAGGGCCGCCTTGAGCGACGTGTACGCGGCGTCCTGCTTTCCGTCCTTGGCGGTGGCGAAGAACAGCATGTCGAGCGGCATCTTGTCGGCGGGCACGTACTTCTTCACGGTGGCGATGGAGACGTACATCGCGCCCCGGTCGATCGCGGCGTCGTCGCTGGTGATCGCGCGGACCGTCAGTGCGGCCGTGCGGCCGCCCTTGAAGGCGACGTCGACCTTGGAGCCGATCTTCAGGCCGTGTTCCTCGGCGAAGCCCTCGAAGACGGACATGGAGTCGGGGCGGTAGGCGTCGGCGAGGTCGCCCGCGACGGTCTCGGAGCGCAGGTCCTGCGCGTAGGAGGGGTCGGCCGCGTTGATCGTCTCTTTCTTGGCGACCTTGCCGTCCGGTGTGGTCAGCGCGGCGGGCAGGAGCTTGTACTCGGTGACCCGCTCCAGGTCCGGGGTCTTCTTGAGCGCTTCGACGGCCTGCGGGGTGATGACGGAGCCGTTGTCGCTCTGGACGATGAAGTCGGCGCCCACCGTCTTGTCGAGCTGGTCGGTGGCGGAGGCCACCATGGACGAGCCGACCACGGACAGGCAGGCCACCAGGGCGAGGCCGATCATCAGGGCGGCGCCGGTCGCACCGGTGCGGCGCGGGTTACGCAGCGCGTTGCGCTCGGCCATGCGGCCGACCGGGCCGAAGACCCGGAGGACGATCGCGCCGAGGACGCGCACCACGCCGGAGGCGAGCAGCGGGCCGATCACCACGAAGCCGATCAGGGTGAGCACCACGCCGAGGCCCAGCCAGGCGGAGCCGACCCCGGCCTTGTCGGCGGCGGCGGCCGCGAACAGGCCCGCCGTGCCCGCGCCGGTGAGGACCAGGCCGATCACCGCGCGGATCACCCCGGCCCTGGCGTCGGCCGGGGCGCCCGCGTCACGCAGGGCGGCCATCGGGGAGACCTTGCCCGCGCGGCGGGCCGGGAGGTAGGCGGCGAGGACGGTGACGACGACGCCGAGCACCACACCGGCGACCGGGGTGGTCCAGGCGACCGTCAGATCGTCGGTGGACAGGTGCATGCCCATCTGGCCCATGAGCTTCATCAGGCCGACGGCGATGCCGACCC
Source organism: Streptomyces sp. NPDC002176 (assembly GCF_044903645.1). NCBI lineage: Bacteria > Bacillati > Actinomycetota > Actinomycetes > Kitasatosporales > Streptomycetaceae > Streptomyces > Streptomyces sp. NPDC002176. Next base: position 404,613 of record NZ_JBJDQW010000006.1, on the reverse strand, counting down.
CGGCGCCCACGCCGAGCAGGGAGCCGATGAAGCCGAGGAGGAGGGCCTCGATCAGCACCGAGCGGTTGACCTGGCGGCGGGAGGAGCCGATGGCCCGCATCAGGCCGATCTCGCGGGTCCGCTGGGCGACCAGCATCGAGAAGGTGTTGATGATCAGGAAGATGCCGACCAGGAAGGCGATCCCGGCGAAGCCGAGCATCGCGTACCGCATGACGTCGAGGAAGCCCTTCACGTCCTGCTGGTTGGCGTCGGCCACCTCCTTGGCGGTCTGCACCTTGTATCCGGCGCCGAGGGCGGCGCTCACGTCCTGCTTCAGGCGGGCGTCGGTGACGCCCTGGGCGGCGGTGACGTTGACGTTGGTGTAGACGCCGGTGCGGCCGACCAGGGCCTGCTGGGCGGTCCTGGTGTCCAGGTAGAAGATCGCCGCGCCGGGGTTGGTGACGGTGAAGGTGGCGATGCCGGACACGCGCGCGTGGTGCGTGCCGACGGCGGTGATGACGCCGATGTCGTCGCCGAGCCTCAGGTGGTGCTTCTTCGCGGTGTCGGCGTCGACCATGATCTGGCCGGAGTCCTTGGGCGCGGCGCCTGTGGTGACCTTCATGGTGCGGGCGTCGTTGCCGTTCCAGTTGCCGACGATGGTCGGCGCGCCGCTGGTGGGCGACAGCTTGTTCTTGTCGCCGTCGACCACGGTGACCGAGGTGGAGAACACCGTGCCCTGGGCCGACTTCACGCCCGGCGCCCGCTCGATCTCACCGACGACGGCGGCGGGCAGTATCGGCGGCTTGCCGGTGTCGGAGGTGGTCTCCCCGGTGTCGGAGGCGCCCTTGGCGCTCACGGTGACGTCGGAGGACGTCGCCTGGAAGAGCTTGTCGAAGGTGGTGTTCATGGTGTCGGTGAACACCAGGGTGCCGCAGACGAACGCCACCGACAGCAGGACCGCGATCGCGGAGAGCGCCATCCTGCCCTTGTGCGCGAGGAAGTTGCGCAGCGAGGTCTTCAGGACGGTCATGAGGTACGCCCCCGCGCGTCGAAGTCCTTCATGCGGTCCAGGACCTGCTCGGCCGTGGGCTTCAGCATCTCGTCCACGATCCGGCCGTCGGCGAGGTAGAGCACGCGGTCCGCGTAGGAGGCGGCGACGGGGTCGTGGGTGACCATGACGATGGTCTGGCCCAGCTCGTCCACCGAGCGGCGCAGGAAGCCGAGGATCTCGGCACCGGCGCGGGAGTCGAGGTTTCCGGTCGGCTCGTCACCGAAGATGATCTCCGGCCGGGCGGCGAGCGCGCGGGCCACGGCGACGCGCTGCTGCTGGCCGCCGGAGAGCTGGGTGGGCCGGTGCCTGAGCCGGTCCACGAGCCCGACGGTCTCCACGACCCGGTCCAGCCACGCCTTGTCCGGCTTGCGGCCCGCGATGTCCATGGGCAGCGTGATGTTCTCCAGCGCGTTCAGCGTCGGCAGCAGGTTGAACGCCTGGAAGATGAACCCGATCCGGTCACGGCGCAGCCGGGTGAGCTTCTTGTCCTTCAGGCCGGTGATCTCGGTGTCGTCCAGATAGATCTGACCGCTGGTCACGGTATCCAGACCGGCGAGGCAGTGCATCAGGGTGGACTTGCCGGACCCGGAGGGGCCCATGATCGCGGTGAACTGGCCGCGGGCGATGTCCACGTCGACGTGGTCGAGGGCGACGACGCGGGTCTCCCCGGCCCCGTACGCCTTCACGACCTGCCGCGCCCGCGCGGCCACGGCCGTAGGCCCTCCAGTGCCCCCGTGCCTGGGAATGGTCACAGCCGATGTCACGGTATGTCTCCTATGCGGGTCGATCGCGGGCACCCTGGATCGCGGTGCGATGCGGGAGTGGAGTGGTGCGGGCCGGTACGTCCGTGCGCTACGCCTGAAGTCTGGCCGGAGCGGGGGGTGCCGCACGCTGGTGCGGACCCCCGTCTCCCCGGGGGAAATCCCTACCCCCCGGGGTTCGGCCAGCCGCCCCCCTGGCGGCATAAGACCAGACTAAGGACGGGGTGGGGCCGCCCTCGTCCTCCGCGGGGACGAACCCTCCCCGAGCCCGCGTACGGAGATACCCCTAGGGGTACTCCACCGCCGGGTGGAGCCCTTCTCAGGGTCGTCTCCACCCCGGACCGGCTCAGCCTCCACCCTTACGCCGCGTCAGGGTCAACCCGTCCCCGAGGGCGCTCCATGACCCGGCATCACCGCGCGGCGGCGACCTGGCCCGTCAGCTCCGTGAGGTGGTCGCGTACGCGGCTCGTCTGGGCCTGTACGTCGTCCCACGTGTCGCTGTGTTCGCGCAGTACGTGTTCCGTCTCGCGGGCGGTGCGCTCCTCGTGGAGGCGGGCCGCGGCGACGATCTCGGCGGCACGCGCGTGCGCCTCGTCCTGGCGGTGGCGGGCCCAGTGCGTCGCCTCTTCCAGGGCCCGCCCGGCCGCCGCGAGTCCGGCCTCCGCGCGGGCCGTCCGCTCGGCGAGGCGGGCCTCGGCGGTCACCGCCCGCTCCGCGTCCGCGCGTTCGGCCGCCGCCCGGCGCTCCGTACGCTCGGCCTCCTGCGCGGCGGGCATCGTGGCGGTGTGGGCGCGCGCCTCACGCAGCGCCGCGAGGGCCTGCCCGCGCAGCTCCCGTACCTCGCGCCGGGCGTCCACGCGTACCCGGTCCGCCTCGGTGCGCGCCGCCAGCAGCAGCCGACCGGCCTCCTCCTCGGCCTCGGCGCACAGCGCGTCGGCCGCCTCCCGCGCGGCCCGCACCACACCGGCCGCCTCCCGCTCGGCCCGCGCGACCTGGTGCCGTGCCTCCTCGTGGGCCGCCTCGCGCACGGCGGCCGCCTCCTCGCGCAGCAGCCGGAACGCGTGCCGGGCCCGCTCGCCGAGGGCGTCGTACTCCTGCGGGGCGAGCCCCGCGGCCGTCTCCCCGAGCCGCGCGGCCTCGGCCTCCATCCGCCTGGCCAGCACGGTCAGCCGGGCCACGCGCTCCCAGGCCGCGTCCCGGTCGCGGGAGAGCGCCGCCAGGAACGTGTCGACCTGGTCGGGGCGGTAACCGCGCGGTGTCCTCGCTGTGCCGCTCACCGGGACCCCTCTCCGTCGGACATACCCGACATGATGATTTCCGGCATATCCTGCCGGGTGGGTCATAGGTGTTCATCACGCGACACTCCGCCGATGACATCGGGTCAGGAACGGGCGGGAAACGCCGTGGGGCCCTTCACCCGAACCGGTGAAGGGCCCCACGTTTCAGCGGACGCGCGCGCTAAAGCAGCCCGTCCCACATCTGCTCCAGCAGCACCGACCACCAGCTCTCCGGCGACGCCAGCGCGGCCGGGTCCAGGGCCGCCAGCTGGGCCTGGAAGTCGACGGTCCAGCGGGCCGCCTGCTCCTGGTTCAGGCCGTACCGCAGCCGCCACATCCGGCCCAGCAGGGCCAGGCAGCGGGCGAACTCGGGCAGCCCGGAGTTGACGAACTGCGGCGGCACCGGCGCACCGCCCGGCCCGCTCTCCACCGGCACGGCCACGATGTTCGCCGTGCCGTACTGGACGCAGATCGCCCTGCCGAAGTCCGTACCCATCACCAGGTAGGACCCCGCGTCCGAGGCCGGGGCCACCCCGCGCTCGGCCGCCAGCTCCGCCAGCGTCGGCACCGGACGGCCCGGCTGGGCCTGCGCCCAGAAGAACGGGCCCATGTCCAGCGGCAGTCCGGCCACCACCAGGGTGTGCGCCACGACCGGCGGCACGCCCTGCCGGGCCACCGCCTGCTGCTCGAACCGGTAGACGCCAGGCCCGAACACCGCCGCCAGCTCCTGCGCGACGCCCTCCGGCGGGATCGGCGGCGCGGGCGGCACCGGCGGCAGCGGCGCCCGCACCGGCGCGGGCCGCGCGGGACCGTCCGCGACCTGGTGCAGCTCGCCCTGATGGGCCAGCAGCTCCTGCATGCCCTCCTGACGGCTCGCGTGATCCGTGCCGTACGGCGCGATCGACGCGATCCGTGCCTGCGGCCACTGCTCCCGGATCATCCGCGCGCAGTACGCGCCCGGCAGCTCACAGGACTCCAGCTCGGTGTGCAGCTCCAGCACCTGGTCCGGCGGCACGTTCATCGCGCGCAGCTCGTGGAAGATCTGCCACTCCGGGTGCGGGGTGCCCGGCGCGGAACGCCGGATGAGCTGCTGCTCCGAGCCGTCGTGGGCGCGGTAGCGCAGCACCGCCTGGTAGCCGGGGCCCACCATGGGCTGCCCCTGCGGCGGATACCCGTACGCGCCCGGCTGCCCCGGCATCGGCGCGGCCGGGGGCGGCATCGCACCGGGCGGCGGCATGGCACCGGCCGGAGGCGGCATCGCTCCCGGTGGCGGCATCGCGCCGGGCGGGGGCATGGGCGCACCCTGCGGCATCGGCCGCGGCGCGGGCGGCGGACCCGGCGGCATACCGGGTACGGGCGGCATCCCGGCCGTCGGCTGGGTGCCGGGCGCGGGGGGCGTGCCGGGGGCGGACGGCGGGGGTACGCCGGGGCCGCCGGGCGACGGCGGGGACAGCACGGTCTCCGCGTGGTGCACGGCACCGGGCGCTCCGGCGGGCCGGGGCGGCGCCGGGGTGCCCGGAGCGGCCGGCGGCTGCGGCGTACCGCCGGGCCCGGAGGGGTTCTCGGGGCCGAGCGAGGACACCAGTTGCGTCGGTACGTAGCCCTCGGCGCCCGGCTGCGCGCCCGGTGCGCCGGGGGCGCCCGGCGGGTGCGGGGGCAGACCGGGGCCGCGCTTGCGGGGCGGCGGCGGGGCCTTGCTGGTCGCGGCGTCGGCGATGTCCCCGGCGTGCGGCGGCAGCGGCCGTGCCGGAGCGGGCGGGGTGTCGGTGCCGGTGCCCTGGGCGGGCGCCTCGGTGTCGTCCACCGCGGGCGCGACGGCGGTGGGCGGGAGCTGGCTGCCGCCCGACATCAGGGCCGTCTTCGCGTCCGGCGCGGCGGCGGGCGGGGGCGGGGTGCCGTCGTTCAGCGGCGGCGCGAACACCGTCGCGGGCAGCGGCACCGAACGGTCCTCGCCGCCCTCGGCGTTGGTGTCCGTACCGGCCCACGGAGTGTCCCCGTCACGGACCTCCTCCGCCTCCCCCTTGGCGGCGGGCCAGGCGGCCCCGCTGTCCGGAGCGGCGACGGGCAGCCCGGCCTGCGTCCGGGCGAGCCCCGCGGAAGAACCCTGAGCAGGCACGGAGGGCGAACCCTGACCGGCCCCTGTGTCCGAACCCTGGCTAGCCCCCGTGCCCAGACCCTGACCGGACCCCGTGCCCGAAGCCTGGCCAGCCCCCGTACCCGAACCCTGACGCCGGTCCGGGATGCCCAGCTTGTCCGCCGCCTCCTGCAGCCACTCCGGAGGACTCAGCAGGAACGACGTCTGGTTGAGGTCCACCCGTGCGGCGGGCGGCACCGGTGCCGCGTCCTCGACGTCGTCGGGGCGGCCGTACGTCTCCTCGTACCGGCGGATCACCTCGCCGACCGGCAGCGCGGGCCACAGCGTGGCCTCGCCGCTGTCCCGCGCGATGACCAGCCGCTGGCCGCCCGCGTCGGAACGCGGGCCGTCCGCACGGTCCTCGCCCCACACCACGAACCCGAGGTCGAACTCCCGCACCCGCACCTCACGGTGCTGGTACGCCGGGACGTCCCCGTTGATCCATTCCTCGCCGCGCTCCTGCGCGCGCGCAAACGTCACCATGACCGGGACCTCACTCCCCCGCCGGCGCCGAGGACGCCGGAGACACCGGGACGGCCCGCGCGAAGCCGCCGTCCACCATCAGACTCGCCACCGTGTCCAGCTCCGGCGGATCACCGGCCAGCCGGGACAGGAACGCGTCGAAGTCGTCGCCGCAGGGCAGCAGCAGCCGCTCGACGCGCTCCGCCGCCGACCACGACGGGTCGGTGTCCCGCACGTCGTCGTAGGCGCAGAACCACACCGAGCCCGCCCGCTCGCCCTTCACCTTCACCGCGACCAGACCGCCCTGGACGAACGAGACGCCCAGGTAGTCCTTGGTCAGATGGTCGCGCAGGCACTTGTTCACGTACACCAGGTCGTTGACCGCGGCCTCGTCCCGGACCGTGAAGAACGGCTGGTCCAGCAGCAGGCCCAGCTCGGCGTCGAGCGCGGCGCCCACCGGCGCGCAGCCGCCGGCCGCCTTCAGGAACGAGCGGTAGGCGCCGGGCAGCCGGTAGCCGAGGTCCTCCTCGACGCCCTGCACCTGCGACTCCGTCACCGCGATCCCCGACTTGGGGAGCGCGAAGTGCACCGGACGCGTCTCGTTCAGCGGGCGGGTGCCGCGCTTGGCGTGGTCCACCACCGCCGTCGCCACCCCGCCGTGGTGCCGCAGCAGCGCCTTCACCTCGACCGGGACCAGCTCGAGGCGCCGCGAACCCGCCACGTGGTGCCACGTCCAGCCGTGCGGCGTCGCCACCTCGGGCACCGTGTCCCACAGCTCGTGCCCCGACGCCGCCAGCACCGCGTTGGCCGACACGTAGTCCGTCAGCCGCAGTTCGTCGACGCCGAACCCCTCCGGGGGCTCCGCGATCTCGGCCGCCGCGCGCGCGTACGGCGCGAAGTCGGGATGACCGTGCTCGTCGATCCGCACCCCGCGCGGATGGCGGGCCGCCCGCACCGGGTCCGGGAAGTGCACGACCTGCCCGGCATAGGCCGCGTTCGGCGGCGCGGCTTCCTGCCCGAGCCGACCTGTCGTCATGGCGGTTGCCCCCTGCGGCACTCTGTACGAGCCGGGCACCGCACCCTCTCCGGTACGCCCCGACCCGTATCCGACTGTCTTCAACGTCACCGACGCCTAAAGGCCGCGCCCCGGCGCGGTGCCGACAGCCTATGCGGTACACGTGTGCCGGTCACCGGCCCACCGGACCCCGGTCCTCCGCCCCACCCTCTCGAACACCCCCGCGAGAGCCCGTCAGTTGTGTGATCAACCGTCACCGCACGTGACGGCGGAGCCCCGCCCCAGCGTGTCGCACCGCCCCAGCTTCCGCAGCCGCCACGGCATTTGGCACTCTGTGTCCCTCGGGCGCGGGCCCGGGGGAGGGAAGACGATCATGAACACGATGCCGACCGGAGGTACCGACGTGCGGGCCGGCGACCCTCGCATCGGCTGGAGCGACAGCAACGAGCCTCCCGCCCCCGCCCTGCTGCACCGCCGCGACGGCATCCTGCCCGCCGTCGCCGCCGCCCTCTCCGTACGCGGCGCCACCCTCACCGGCACCGCCGCCCGCGGCGACCAGCCCGCCCCCCTGCACCACCTCGTGCAGGACTTCCTCGACACCCTCACCAGCGGCCAGCGCGACCGCTTCACCGGACGCTGCGCCGAGACGATCCTCATCTCCCGGCACCTCACCGCCGCCGACGCCACCCGCAGCAGGCGCTCCGCCCGCCGCCCCATGACCAACGGCGAGGCCCGCAAGTCCCTGAAGCACGCCAAGCTCACCGCCCGCCGCATACGCGAGGACGGCGACCCGCTGCACGGCAGCTTCGCCACCCCCTGCCGCGCCTGCGCCGCCCTCAGCGCCCACTTCGGCGTCCGCGTCGTCGACCCGGCCACCACCGGCGACTGAACCCGCCCCCGCCGGGCCACGTACTCAGCTCACCAGCACGACGATCGATATCGATAGGGCAGATGCACCCCGACCGCACCTCATCCCCCAGGCTCGCCGCACCCCACGGGCCGGACGGCACCGCACCCCGCTTCCCCGGCGCCGTCGACAACGCGCTGCGCACCGCGGGCTGGCACCCCGGCCGCTGGGACATAAAGCAGGCCGAGATCTGGGCCGACACCCTGCGCGAACACCTCTCCCCCGCCGGACACCGGCACGCCGTCTTCCCCGCCGCAGTCGAAGCCTGGGCCGAGTTCGGCGGACTGCGCGTCACCCCCACCGGCACCGGACGCCAGATCGCCCCCGCCGCCCTCCACCTCGACCCGCTCCAGGGCCTGCACCTCGCCCGCACCCTCGGCGACCTCGGCTGTGCCCTCGGCACCGAACTCAGCCCGCTGGGCGAGGAGACCGACACCGCCGCCCTCCTCGCCATCGACACCCAGGGCCGCGTCTACACCCTCGACCACACCGGCGACTGGTACCTCGGCCCCGGCATCGACCACGCGCTGACCGCGCTCATCGCCGGAACCCAGCCCGTCCGCCTCACCACCGGCTGACCCCCGCCGCGCCCTTCACCGCGCACACCCAGCGGTTGGCCGCCAGCGCGTCGTCCGGCTCCGGCCGCGGCCCCCGGCCGTACCTGCGGGCGTGGTCGTACGGCGTACCCAGCTGAGTCCGCCAGCCCCGGCCCGCCAGATCCGCCGCCGAATCCGGACGCGGATCACCGTCGAACAGGGCCAGCAGATCCACCCCGAGCCGCTCGCGCGCCTCCACGTACACCGGGCTGTCCCGCACCGCGCGGGCCTCCTCCAGCAGCTTCACCTCGTAGCCCAGCATGCTGCCCGGCGCGCTCAACTCGTCGACGACCGCGACGAGTCGGCGCTCGGCGTCCGCCGGGAGGTACAGCAACAGCCCCTCCGCCACCCACGCCGTCGGCAGCCCCGGCTCCAGACCGGCGCCGAGCAGCGCCGCCGCCCAGTCGCCGCGCAGGTCCACCGGCACCGGCACCCGCCCGGCCGACGGCACCGCACCCGCCCCCGCCAGCACCCCCTCCTTGAAGCCCAGCACACCGGGCCGGTCCACCTCCCACACCGTGCTGCCCGACGGCCAGTCCAGCCGGAACGCCCGCGTGTCCAGGCCCGCCCCCAGCAGCACGAACTGCCGGGTCCCGGCACGCGCCGCCGAGCGCAGCGCGTCGTCCAGCACCCGCGTCCGCAGCCCGAAGTACCGGGCGAGGCGCCCCCACACCGGATCGGCCTCCCCACGCGGCACCTCCTCCGGAGACACCGGCCACCCGGCCGACACCGGCGCCGCCCGTACGAAACACTCCGCCCACGGATCACGCGCCAGCGCGTCCGGACGGCGCGCCTCGATCGCCCGCGCCGCCGCGACCAGCAGCGCGGTCACCCCTACTCCCGCGTCCACTCCGAAGTCACCGGCACCGGGCCGGTCCGCCGTACCGACGGTCGCGATGATTCCTCCTCGGTCGAGGGACGCGCGGCCCACAGCTCCGGGTCCGCACGCGTCGTCAGCCGGGCCCCGTACACGCGCTCCATGAACGACAGCACCAGCGGCTCCGGCAGATGCAGCGGTGTCGTGCAGTCCGTTAGCACCGACACCTCGAACCCCTTCTGGAACGCCGTCCGGGCCGTCGAATCCACACACACATCGGTGAACACCCCCGCGAACACCAGCCGCACCACCCCCCGCTCCCGCAAATGCCGCTCGAACCCATCCACCAAGAACGCGTCGAAACACGCGTACTTGGTGAACACCGCCTCCCCCGCGACCGGCACCACCCCGTGGAACTCCGCGCCCCCACTCCCCGACACGCACTTCGCCCGCTTGCCCAGCACCCGGTCACGCCGCCGCCAACTAGGCCCCTGATGCTCCACATCCCCCAGGAACCGGACGAACACCACCTCCACCCCGGCCGCCCGCGCCTGTTCCACCACCCCGGCCGCGGCCCCCGCCGCAGCCGCCAGCACCCCCGGATCGCTCCCGTGGCGGGCGGCGGCCGGCGCGTCGCAGAAGTCGTTCTGCAGATCGACCACCACCAGCACCACACCCCCCGCCCCGCTCACGCCCCCGCCACCAGCGCGTCCGCCCCCGGACCCGGCACCCCCAGCCCCGCCAGCACCCCCGCCACCACCCCACCGGTCGACGCCGACCCACCCACATCGGGCGTCCCCACCCCCCGCGCCGCCAGCCCCGCCAGCGCGCCCTCCACCGCCGCCACCGCCCCCGGACACCCCACATGCCGCTCCGCCACGGCCGCCGCCGCCCGGATCGTCGCCACCGGATTCACCAGGTCACGGCCCTCAAGATCGTCCGCCGAGCCGTGCACCGTCTGGAACTCCACCAGCCCCGCCACCTCCGGCAGCAGATGCACGTTCTCCGTGAACCGGCTCTCCTGCCGCTCACCCCCGAACCGGTCCAGCAGCACCACATGCATGATGTCCGCCCACTCGTTCCCCGCCACCACCACCGTCCTCGACGGCAGCCCGTGCGCGATCAGATCCCGGTTCACCGTGTCCGGCTGGCACAACCGGACCTCCACCCCATGCCGCGCCGCCGCCCCGCGCACCCAGTCGTCCAGCGCCCCGTCCAAAAGATGGAACTTGTACGCCATCACCACCCGCGCGGCCCCACCCTCCGGCCACACCAGCCGCGCCCGCGCCAACGCGCAGTCGATCACCTCGTTCGTGATCTCCTGGGTGAACTCCATCGTCCGCACCACCCGGCCCGGACCATGACGGTTCTCCCCCGTGTAGAACCCCTGCGCCTGGTCCCGCACCAACAGCAGCTCCGGCGCCACCCCACCCGGCGGACCCCCCAGCCCGTCCACCTTCACCGCACGAAGGCGCTGCCGCACCAGATACAACGACTGCGCGTTGATCGCCGTACGGAACACCGCCGAGACCCCCCGGCCCGCCAGCCCCCGGCAGAACCCCTCGTAATGCGCCGCGTCCTCCGCCGTCAGCGCCGCGACCCGCTCCGGCGCCTCACCCCGCAGCGACACGTACGAGTGGTAGACCCGCCCCGCGCGCTCCACCCGCACCGGCACCCCGTACGCCCCCGCCAGCACCCCCAGCACCCGCTCGAAGACCGCCGCCACCTCGGCGCCCGTACCCCGCCCCACGGCGAGCCCCACGACCGTCACCCCGGACCGCCCCTCACCCCGCCCCCCCCTCCCTCAGACCACCGCACTCACCAGGTGGTCCCCCGGAATTCCCGCCTTGTCCGGCGCGTAGAAGTCCTCGATCCCCGCCACCCACGTCGCCACCGCGATCCGGTCCTCCCCGTCCGGACCGAACGCGTCGAACAGCGCGTCGATGTTCGGACCCGCGAAACCGATCGCCCGCATCAACCCCGTGAACAACGGACGCCCGATCACCCCGTCCCCGGCCGGATCACCCAGCGTCGCCAACGACTCCGCGAACTCCCGCACCGTCCCCGCGAACCGCTCCGGCGCCAGCACACACGCCCGGAACTCCTCCAGCGTGATCCGCCCGTCCCCGTCCGCGTCCAGCTCCGCCTCCAGCGTCTCCCAGTACCGCTGGAACGCCGCCGACATCCGCGCCCGCGCACCCTCCCCCGAACCCTCGGCCGCCGCCGTCACCCGCGACGCCATCAGCTCGAAGTCCTCCGGGTCCAGATGACCGTTGCCGTTCGCGTCGAACAGCGAGAACACCAGCGTCACCCGGTCGATGGCCTCAGTACGCATGACTCCCCAGACCCTTCCGTCGACTCGCCCCGATCCCCTCGGCACGCACCGACACACTGCGTCTCAGAAGCCCCACCCATGCCACCGGACCGGCACGTTCATCCAATGGGTGGATTCACCACACACCGAGGGTTGAGCGCCGGACACGACAGAAGCGGCCACCGGAAAACGCGGCCCGCGGGCCACCGGAAAACCGGGCTCCTAGGCCGCTGGAATCACCGCCGACACCCGAAAACCCCCCGCGTCCGTCGGACCCGACACGAACACGCCCCCCAACGACACGACCCGCTCCCGCATCCCCACCAGACCATTGCCACCCGACGGCAACCCCGCCGACGCCGACCCCGGCTCCGGCGGCGAATCGTTCTCCACCTGCATCGCGATCTCCGCCGAACGATGCGCGAGCCGCACATACGTCTTCGCACCCGCCGCATGCTTGTGGACGTTCGTCAACGCCTCCTGCACCACCCGGTACGCCGTCTGCTCCACCTCCGCCGGATACGACCGCAGCTCACCCTCCACCGACAGCGCCACCACCATCCCGGCCGCCGCCGACTGCCCCACCAACTCCTCCAGCTCCGACAGCCACGGCCCGTCCACCACGACCACCTCGGCCGCCGCCTTCGACGCCGCCTCCGCCGCCGCGACCCCCACCGCCACCAACGGCACCGACACCGGGTCCGGCCGCACGCCCCCCGACCGCAGCACCCCGAGCATCTCCCGCAACTCCGTCAGCGCCTGCCGACCCATGTCCCCCACCAGCGCCGCGTTCCGCACCGCCTTCTCCGGGTCCTTACGCGCCACCGCCTGCAACGCCGCCGCGTGCACCACCATCAGACTCACCCGGTGCGCCACCACGTCATGCATCTCCCGCGCGATCCGCGTACGCTCCTCGCTCCGCGCCCACTCCGCACGCTCCTCCGCCCGCTCCGCGAGCAGCTGGAGCTCCCGCTCCAGACTGTCCGCCCGCTCCCGCAGGCTCTCCATCAGGCGGCGCCGCGCACCCACGTACAGCCCGAGCAGCAGCGGAGGCGCCGTCACACCCAGCGAGGTGGCCACCGCCGCGAACGGCACGAACCAGTCGCCCAGCGTCAGGTCCCCGCGCGCCATGTCCTGGCGCACCCGCACGAACGTCACGATCATCGTGCCCACCAGCGACATGCCCGCCAGCGCCACGATCACCCGGCGCGGCAGCTCGCACGCCGCCAGCGTGTACAGGCCGACGACGCCCATCAGGAGGCCCATCTCGGCGGGCGTCACCGCGACCGCCACCAGCACCACCGCGACCGGCCACTTCCGGCGCACCAGCAGCACCGAGCCCGCCAGCACCCCGAACGCGACACCGAGCCACAGCGGCAGGCCCGCGTCCCGCGCGAACGGGACACCCTCCGCGCCGCACTCCGCCGCCGACGCCAGCGCGAGGCCGACGTCCAGCACCGCACCGCGCCGTCTCTCCCACCACCACGGGCCGGTCGGCGCCCTGGTGTGGTCTTCCCCCGTCGTGGTCATGCCCTCCAGCCTACGGGCGCCCAGGGCGGCTTTTCCGGTGACTTTCGCCTACCCGTCCGGACCACGTCCCGTCCGTCACTCGAACTACTGAACTCCGCCGCACGGGCTCCCGGAGCGCCATATTCCGCCCGAACGATATGCAAATGGCACATTCAGCAGGCAAGCCCGGCAAGTACGCCGACTTCGAGAACCTCCGGGCCCAGGCGATCGCCCTCCGCCGCCAGGGCATGAGCCTCCGCCAGATCCGCGACCACCTCAAGGTCCACAACAACGACCTCCTCAACCGCCTCGTCCACGGCGAACCGGCCCCCGCCTGGACCAAACGCCCCAACGCCAAGGACGACCTCCGGGAACAGGCGCGGAAACTCCGGCTACAAGGGTGGACGTACAGCGAGATCCAAGCCCAGCTCGACTGTTCCAAGAGTTCAGTGTCGCTGTGGGTGCGGGATCTACCCCGACCCGAGCCGAAGTGCAGTCCGGAGGAGCAGCGCGCCCGCATGAATGCGGGTCTGGCAAGGCTGCGGGCCGCACAGGATCAGGACAGGGCGGCGACCAAACAGGCGGCGGCTGACGCCATCGGGGCTCTCACGAAGCGTGAACTCTTCATCGCGGGCGTGGCCCTGTATTGGGCCGAGGGGGCCAAGGACAAGCCTCACCGCCGCTCGGAAGTGCTTCAGTTCATCAACAGCGACCCCAATGTGATCAGACTGTTCCTGTGCTGGCTGGACCTGCTGGAAGTCCCGCGCAGCCGCCTGACACTGCGAGTGAGCATCCACGAGACGGCGGATGTCGGAAGCGCTGAGAAGTTCTGGGCCGATGTCGTCGGAGTCGACGTGGCGGCGTTCAGCAGGGCCACTCTGAAGAAGCACAATCCGCGGACGGTCCGGAAGAACACCGGCGACACCTACCGGGGTTGCCTAGTGGTCTACGTCCGACAAAGCGCAGACCTGTACCGTCGCATGGAAGGCGCCTGGTACGGCATAGTAGGTGCTGGCTCCGCAGTCGATCTAGCAAATCGGACATAGCGGTAATCCCGGGTCGTCTAAGGGCAAGACGGTGGTTTTTGGTACCACTCATAGGGGTTCGAATCCTCTCCCGGGAGCCACAACACACTCATCCTCAGTTCGGGTCCTGACCGGTACACCCCCCGGCGGGACCCGCTCTCATGTCCGCCGAAGTACCCCCCGGTATTCTGCCGCCAGTCACCACCTCTTCCCAGAGCCGAAAGGCAACCCCGTGAGCGCCATTCGCCCGGCAGCCGTCGTCGTTCTCGCAGCGGGTGAGGGCACCCGTATGAAGTCGGCCACACCGAAGGTCCTGCACCAGATCTGCGGCCGCTCCCTGGTCGGTCATGTACTGGCCGCCTCCCGTGAACTGGACCCCGCCGAGCTGGTGGTCGTCGTCGGTCACGCCCGTGAGCAGGTCGCCGCGCACCTCGCGGAGATCGACCCCGGCGTCCGCACGGCCGTGCAGGAGCAGCAGAACGGCACCGGGCACGCGGTGCGCAGGGCGCTGGAGGAGCTGGGCGGCCCGGTGGACGGCACCGTCGTGGTGGTCTGCGGCGACACCCCCCTGCTGACCGCGGACACCCTGGCCGCCCTCACCGGCACCCACGACACCGACGGCAACGCGGTGACCGTGCTGACCGCCGAGGTCCCGGACGCGACCGGTTACGGCCGGATCGTGCGGGACGGCGCGAGCGGCGCGGTGACGGCGATCGTGGAGCACAAGGACGCGACTGACGAGCAGCGGGCGATCCGTGAGATCAACAGCGGTGTGTTCGCGTTCGACGGCCGGTTGCTGGCCCAGGCGCTGAAGGAGGTGCGTACGGACAACAGTCAGGGTGAGGAGTATCTGACCGATGTGCTGGGCATCCTGCGGGCGGCCGGGCACCGGGTCGGCGCGTCGGTGGCCGGTGACCACCGGGAGATCGCCGGGATCAACAACCGGGTGCAGCTGGCGGAGGCGCGCCGGACGCTGAACGACCGTCTGCTGACGGCCGCGATGCTGGGCGGTGTGACCGTGGTGGACCCGGCGACGACGTGGGTGGACGTGACGGTCGGTTTCGGCCGTGACGTGGTGGTGCACCCGGGTACGCAGCTGACCGGTGCCACGCGGATCGACCAGGACGCGGAGGTCGGCCCGAACAGCCGTCTGAACGACACCGTGGTGGGCGCGGGCGCGCGGGTGGACAACACGGTGGCGGACGGCGCGGTGGTCGGTGAGGGCGCGACGGTGGGTCCGTACGCGTATCTGCGGCCGGGTACGCGGCTGGGGGTGAAGGCGAAGATCGGTACGTACGTGGAGACGAAGAACGCGTCGATCGGTGAGGGGACGAAGGTTCCGCATCTGTCGTACGTGGGGGACGCGACGATCGGTGACTTCACCAACATCGGCGCGGCGAGCGTGTTCGTGAACTATGACGGTGAGAGCAAGCACCACACCACGGTGGGGTCGCATTGCAAGACCGGTTCGGACAACATGTTTGTGGCTCCTGTCACGGTCGGGGACGGCGCGTACACCGGTGCGGGGTCCGTGATCACGAAGGATGTGCCGCCCGGTTCCCTGGCCGTGGCCCGTGGTCAGCAGCGGAATATCGAGGGCTGGGTGGCTCGTAAGCGTCCGGGGAGCGCGGCCGCGAAGGCGGCGGAGGCGGCGTCCCGGCCGGGCGTGGACGAGGGCTGAGGGAAGGCTCGTCGGAAACGGCTGCGTCAAACACGGCGTACCGTGATAAGTGCACAACCGCACCCCTACCAGCCGATTCGGCCCTCTCGTGCCCCGTCGAGAGGACGCTTGGCCGGCGGCTGGCTGAGAACCTCTGAGGAGACAGTGCTGTGACCGGGATCAAGACGACCGGCGAGAAGAAGATGATGTTCTTCTCCGGCCGCGCCCACCCCGAACTTGCCGAGGAGGTCGCTCACAAGCTCGGTGTGGGGGTCGTCCCGACCAAGGCGTTCGACTTCGCCAACGGTGAGATCTATGTGCGTTATCAGGAGTCGGCGCGAGGAGCGGACTGTTTCCTGATCCAGAGCCACACGGCGCCGATCAACAAGTGGATCATGGAGCAGTTGATCATGATCGACGCGCTGAAGCGGGCGTCGGCGCGCTCCATCACGGTGATCGTGCCGTTCTACGGGTACGCCCGGCAGGACAAGAAGCACCGTGGCCGTGAGCCGATCTCGGCGCGGCTGATCGCGGACCTGATGAAGACGGCGGGTGCGGACCGCATCCTGACCGTGGATCTGCACACGGACCAGATCCAGGGCTTCTTCGACGGTCCGGTGGACCACCTGTTCGCGCTGCCGCTGCTGGCGGACTACGTGGGCGCGAAGGTGGACCGGTCGAAGCTGACCGTGGTGTCCCCGGACGCGGGCCGGGTGCGGGTGGCCGACCGCTGGTGCGACCGTCTCGGTGCGCCGCTGGCGATCGTGCACAAGCGCCGGGACAAGGACGTGGCGAACCAGGTCACGGTCCACGAGGTCGTGGGTGAGGTCGAGGGCCGGGTGTGTGTCCTGGTCGACGACATGATCGACACGGGTGGCACGATCTGTGCCGCGGCGGACGCGCTGTTCGCGCACGGGGCGGAGGACGTCATCGTGACGGCGACGCACGGTGTGCTGTCGGGTCCGGCGGCGGACCGGCTGAAGAACTCGCGGGTGAGCGAGTTCGTGTTCACCGACACGCTGCCGACGCCGGGTGAGCTGGCGGCGGACCTGGACAAGATCACGGTGCTGTCGATCGCCGGGACGATCGCCAGCGCGGTGCGTGAGGTGTTCGAGGACGGCTCGGTGACGAGCCTCTTCGACGAGCAGTGAGGTTTCTGCGGGCCTGCTGAGGCGGCCTGGGAAGATCCTTTTGGGCGCGGCCCCCTTGCCGAGTAGACTGCGACAGTTGCTCGGCGAGGGAGGCCGCGCTCGTGTGTTCCACGGGTGCCGGTTGTCCGTTATCGACGCGCTCTTCGTAGCAGGCCGTTCGTGGCCGGGTGACCACCTCCACACCTACCTGTACGAGGAGTGATCCGTATGTCCGAGGTCAAGCTCGCCGCCGAGACCCGCACCGAGTTCGGCAAGGGTGCCGCCCGTCGCATCCGCCGTGACAACAAGGTTCCCGGTGTGCTCTACGGCCACGGTTCCGAGCCGCTGCACATCTCCCTGCCGGGCCACGAGCTGCTGCTCGCCCTGCGTACGCCGAACGTCCTGATCGCCCTGGACATCGACGGCAAGACCAACGAGCTGGCGATCCCGAAGTCCGTGCAGCGCGACCCGCTGAAGGGCTTCCTGGAGCACGTCGACCTGCTGCTGGTCAAGCGTGGCGAGAAGGTCACCGTCGAGGTCCCGGTCGTCGCCGAGGGCGAGCTGGCGCCGGGCGGCAACCTGCTCGAGCACGTGCTGAACGCGCTGCCGGTCGAGGCCGAGGCCACCCACATCCCCGAGTCGCTGACGGTCTCCGTCGAGGGCCTGGAGGCCGGCGCCTCCATCCACGCCAAGGACATCAAGCTTCCCAAGGGTGTCTCCCTGGCCGTCGAGGACGACGCCGTCGTCCTGCAGGTCCTGGCCGCCCAGATCGAGGAGCCGGCCGAGGACGAGGCCGCCGCCGAGGGCGAAGAGTCCGCCGAGGTCTGAGCCGCACCGGCTTGAGTCATCCGTCAGCCGCCGTCCCCGTCCAGCGGGGGCGGCGGCTGGCGCATATCGAGGAGAGTGGGTCGTGAGCACCCCCGAAAACGCCCCTTGGCTGGTGGTCGGGCTCGGTAATCCGGGGCCGGAGTACGCGATGAACCGGCACAACGTCGGTTTCATGGCGGTGGATCTGCTCGCGGAGCGGATCGGCGGGAAGTTCAAGCGGTCGGGCAAGGCGCAGGCGCAGGTGCTGGAGGGCCGGATCGGTCCGGTGGGTCCGGCGAACCGGCGGGTGATCCTGGCGAAGCCGATGTCGTACATGAACCTGTCGGGCGGTCCGGTGAACGCGCTGCGGGACTTCTACAAGGTGCCGCTCTCCCAGGTGGTGGCGGTCCATGACGAGCTGGACATCGACTACGGGGCGCTGCGGCTGAAGCTGGGCGGCGGTGACAACGGGCACAACGGTCTGAAGTCGATGACGAAGGCGATGGGCGCGGACTATCACCGGGTGCGGTTCGGGATCGGCAGGCCGCCGGGGCGGATGCAGGTGGCGGACTTCGTGCTGAAGGACTTCGCGTCGGCGGAGCGCAAGGAGCTGGGCTACTTCGTGGACCGGGCGGCGGACGCGGTGGAGTGCCTGGTGGTGGAGGGGCTGGAGCGGGCGCAGTCGGCGTACAACGCGTAGCGTCCGGCGCCGCCGAGTTGACCCGCAGTAGGGGTATGGCCAATGATCCCGGCCATGCCTGCTGCCTCCGCCAGTTCCGCGCGTTCGGGGTCCGTCGTCCGGTGGGGCCGGGTCGTGGTCGCGGGGATGTTCGCCGCGTTGATCGTGTTCGCCGGGGCGTGGGGGTCCTGGGGGACCGCGCAGCACGCGATGCTGCCCAAGGGGCGCGAGCGCGGCACGCTGACGGTGACGGACTGTCTGCCGGAGCGCTGCGAGGGCACGTTCGAGCCGCTGTCGCCGGGCGCCACGGCGCGGCCCTCGGTCCGGATCGAGCGGTCGGTGATGGTGCGCGAGGGGCACGGCTACGACGTCGTCCTGGAGCCCGGTACGGATGTCGCCGTGCGCGCGGGTGTGGCGGGTGTGCTGCTGGCCTGGCTGCCGCTGGGCGGGGCGCTGCTGCTGGCCTCGGTGGTGGTGGCGGGCGGGATGCGGATGCCCCGGCTGGCCTGGGTGCTGGGTCTGGCGGGCGCGGGCCTGCTGACGGCGGCCTTCGTACTCTCCTGACACGCCGGTGCCCCCGGACCTGACATGGTCCGGGGGCACCGTCGTACGCGCGTGTCGGTCAGCCGGTGTTGCGCAGTCCGGCCGCGACACCGTTGACGGTGAGCAGCAGGGCGCGGCCGAGAGTGGGGTCGGGTTCCTGGTCGGCGGCGGCCTCGTCGCGCTGGCGCTTGAGCAGGGCGACCTGGAGGTAGGAGATCGGGTCCAGGTAGGCGTCGCGGATGGCGAAGGTCTGCCGCAACTCGGGCTGGGCGTCGAGGAGTTCCTGCTCGCCGGTGATGCGCAGCACCTCGGCGACGGTCAGCTCGTGCTCGGCCTTGATGGTGTCGAAGACGTGCTTCAGCTCGTCGGGGACGAGGGTGTCGACGTAGTGCTGGGCGATGCGCAGGTCGGTCTTGGCGAGGGTCATCTCGACGTTGGAGATGAAGTTCCGGAAGAAGTGCCACTGTTCGTGCATCTCGCCGAGCACGGTGTCCCCTTCCTGCCGCAGGCCCGCCTCGCGCAGGGCCTTGAGGCCGGAGCCGACGCCGAACCAGCCGGGCACGATCTGCCGGGACTGGGTCCAGCCGAACACCCACGGGATGGCGCGCAGTCCGTCGAGCGAGACACCGGAGCCGGGGCGGCGGGAGGGCCGCGAGCCCAGGTGGAGTTCGGCGAGCTGGTCGACGGGGGTGGAGGCGAGGAAGTACGTCGGCAGGTCGGGGTCCTCGACCAGGCGGCGGTAGGCGGTGTGGGCGGCTTCGGAGACGACGTCCATGGCCGCGTCCCAGCGGGCGAGGGCCTCGTCGGACTGGCGGGGGGCGGTGTGCAGGGCGGACGCCTGGAGGGTGGCGGCGACCGTCAGTTCCAGGTTCTCCCGGGCGAGGGAGGGGATCAGGTACTTGTCGGAGATGACCTCGCCCTGCTCGGTCACCTTGATCTCGCCCTCCAGGGTGCCCCAGGGCTGGGCGAGGATCGCGTCGTGCGAGGGGCCGCCGCCGCGGCCGACGGTGCCGCCGCGGCCGTGGAAGAGGCGCAGCCGGACGCCGTAGCGGTGGGCGACGTCGCGCAGTCGGCGCTGGGCGCGGTGGATCTCCCACTGGCTGGTGGTGATGCCGCCGAACTTGGAGGAGTCGGAGTAGCCGAGCATGACCTCCTGGACGTCCCCGCGCAGCGCGACCAGGCGCCGGTAGGACGGGTCGGAGAGCATGTCCTCCAGGATGGTGTCGGCGGCCTTCAGCTCGTCGGTGGTCTCCAGCAGCGGCACGATGCCGATCTTGGCCCAGCCCGCGTGCAGGTCGAGCAGTCCGGCCTCGCGGGCCAGCACGGTGGCGGCGAAGACGTCGTCGGCGCCCTGGCACATGGAGATGATGTACGACTCGATGACCTCGGGTCCGAAGACCTCCAGGGCGCGCTTGACGGTCTGGAAGACGCCGAGGGTCTTGGCGGCGGCCTCGTCGACCGGGGCCGGGCTGGGGGCGAGCGGGCGGCGGGAGCGCAGTTCCTTGGCGAGCAGCTTGGCGCGGTACTCGCGGGGCATGTCCGCGTAGCGCCAGGACTCCTCGCCGAGCCGGTCGAAGAGCTGGCCGAGGGCGTGGTGGTGGGCGTCGGCGTGCTCGCGGACGTCCATGGTGGCGAGCTGGAGGCCGAAGGCGGCCAGGGTGCGGATGACGCGGTCGATGCGGCCGTCGGCGAAGAGGGCGCCGCGGTGCTCGCGCAGGGAGGTCTGGATGATCCGCAGGTCGGCGAGGAGTTCGGCGGTGCCGAGGTAGTCCCGGCCGTCCTCGTGCTGGGTGTTGCGGGCCAGGCGCTGCTTGGTGTTCTCCAGCTTCTGCCGGATCGCGGTGGCCTTGAGCCGATAGGGCTCCTCGGCGTTGAGCCGCTTGTAGCGGGGGCTGATCTCCGGCAGGCGCTCCAGGTCGGCTTCCAGGGACGTGAGGAGTTCCTGGGTGGCACCGGCGTAGCGGATGGAGTTGGAGAGCAGGCCGCGCAGCTGGTCGATCATCTCCAGCGCGTCGTTGATGCCGTGCTCGTGCTGGAGGATCAGCACGTCCCAGGTGACCTGGGGGGTGACGTTGGGGTTGCCGTCGCGGTCGCCGCCGATCCAGGTGCCGAAGGTCAGCGGGCGGGTGTCGGGCGGCAGGGTGACGCCGACCCGCTCCAGCTCGGCGGTGAGGTCCTCCAGGACGTCGCCGACGGCGTCGGCGTGCAGCTCGTCCAGGTAGTAGATGGCGTTGCGGGCCTCGTCGGTGGGCTCGGGGCGGACCACGCGCAGTTCGTCGGTCTGCCAGACGAGGTCGATGTTCTCGGCGAGCCGGACGTCGTGGCGGCGGCGGTCGGAGTCGAGGACGGGGGTGTCCAGGAGCTCGGCGACACGCCGGAGCTTGTTGAGGACCGAGCGGCGGGCGGCCTCGGTGGGGTGGGCGGTGAACACCGGGCGCACGTTGAGGTTGCGCACCGTCTCGCGCAGGTGCTCGGGGTCGGCGTCCTTGAGCCGGTCGGCGGTGCGGGAGAGCAGGCCGCCCTCGGCGGCCCGGCGGGCGCGCAGCTCGCGGCCGCGGTGCACCTGTTCGGTGACGTTGGCGAGGTGGAAGTAGGTGGAGAAGGCGCGCACCAGCTTGGCGGCGGTCTCCAGCTCGGTGCCGCGCAGCAGCTCGGCCGCGGCCTCGCCGTCCTCGCGGGTGAGACGGCGGACCTTCTCGACCAGCTCCAGCAGCTCGGGGCCCTCCTGGCGGACGAGGGTCTCGCCCAGTAGGTCGCCGAGGCGCCGGATGTCGGCGCGCAGCGCTTGGCCGTTGGTGGGGGTCTGGTCGTCGACACTGCTCACAGGTGCGGCTCCTTGCGGTGTTGAAGCTCATCCGGGAGGGAACCCGGACACCCATCCATCACACGGCAAATCGCCGCATACCGGCCGGAACGTCCGGGAAGTAAACAGAGCGGACCGCGCTGTCCGACCGCTTCCCAGGATAGGTGTCCCGGCGGACGCGCAGGATCTCGGGCTCTTGCCGCCGACCTGACCGCTGACATACTTACGACGCCGTAGGTTACGGAACCGTAGGGACGTCCCGTCCGTTCTCCACCTGTCCGAACCTGTCCGAACCCGTCCGGCACTCGTCTCGACCCCCCGCCCTCGACCCCACAGGGGACGCGCATGACCACCCGAAGTTCCGATGTGATCGACGAAGCCCCCAGCGAGGGCGCCTCCGCCACGCTGGGCGGCGAACAGAAGCGTTCGATCGAGCAGATCGCGCTGCTCGTGTTCATCGTCGTGCCGTTCCTGGCCCTGCTGGCGGCGGTGCCGCTGGTGTGGGGCTGGGGGGTGAGCTGGCTCGATCTGGGCCTGCTGGTGTTCTTCTACTTCCTCGGCTGCCACGGCATCACGATCGGCTTCCACCGCTACTTCACCCACGGCTCCTTCAAGGCCAAGCGGCCGCTCAGGATCGCGCTGGCGATCATGGGGTCGATGGCGGTGGAGGGTCCGCTGGTGCGCTGGGTGGCCGACCACCGCAGGCACCACAAGTTCTCCGACGCCGAGGGCGACCCCCACTCGCCGTGGCGGTTCGGGGAGACGCTCCCCGCGCTGATGAAGGGCCTGTGGTGGGCCCACATCGCCTGGATGTTCGACGAGGAGCAGACCCCGCAGGAGAAGTACGCGCCGGACCTGGTCAAGGACCCGGACATGCGGGCGATCTCCCGCCAGTTCGCGCTGTGGACCCTCGTGTCGCTGTTGCTGCCCCCGCTGATCGGCGGGCTGGCGACGATGTCCTGGTGGGGCGCCTTCACCGGGTTCTTCTGGGGCTCGCTCGTCCGGGTGGCGCTGCTGCACCATGTGACCTGGTCGATCAACTCGATCTGCCACGCGGTGGGCAAGCGCCCGTTCAAGTCGCGCGACCGCTCGGGCAACGTGTGGTGGCTGGCGGTGCTGTCCTGCGGCGAGTCCTGGCACAACCTGCACCACGCCGACCCGACCTCGGCGCGGCACGGTGTGGAGCGCGGGCAGATCGATTCCTCGGCCCGGATCATCCGCTGGTTCGAGAAGCTCGGCTGGGCGTATGACGTGCGCTGGCCGTCCCGCTCGCGCATCGACGCGCGCCGTACCGACGGCGACGGTTCCGCCCGGCGCGGGAAGGCCGCCGCGAAGGCGGCATGATTGACGCCGTGGCCACCGACTCCAGCAGCACCTCGAGCAACGACAAGACGCGGCGGACCCGCCGGACCCGTATGACCGGTGCGGAGCGCCGCCAGCAGCTGCTGGAGATCGGCCGGACCCTGTTCGCGGCGAAGGGCTTCGAAGGCACGTCGGTGGAGGAGATCGCGGCCAAGGCCGGGGTCTCCAAGCCGGTGGTGTACGAGCACTTCGGCGGCAAGGAGGGGCTGTACGCGGTCGTGGTGGACCGGGAGATGCGGTGCCTGCTCGACATGGTCACCGGCTCGCTCACCGCCGGTCACCCCCGTGAGCTGTGCGAGCAGGCCGCGTTCGCGCTGCTGGACTACATCGAGGAGTACACGGACGGTTTCCGCATCCTCGTCCGCGACTCCCCCATCCCGCAGTCCACGGGTTCCTTCGCCTCGCTGATCTCGGACATCGCCACCCAGGTGGAGGACATCCTGGGCCGCGAGTTCAAGAGCCGCGGCTTCGACTCCAAGCTCGCCCCGCTCTACGCCCAGGCCCTGGTCGGCATGGTCGCCCTGACCGGCCAGTGGTGGCTGGACGTCCGCCGCCCCAAGAAGGCCGAGGTGGCCGCCCACCTGGTCAACCTCGCCTGGCACGGCCTGGACGGCCTGGAGCAGAAGCCCCGATTGATAGGGCACCGCAAGAGCTAGACCCCCTTCACCGCGACCGCGAACAGGCGGCGGAAGGGGAGGACCGTGCCGTAGGGGGCGGTCGGGTATGCCTCGCGGAGCAGGTCGCGGTACTCGGTCACGAAGGCGTCCCGGGCCTCCGGGTCGTCCGCGAGGGTGGTCAGGGCGGGGCGGAGGCCGGTGCCCTTGACCCAGTCCAGGACCGGGTCCTCGCCGGGGAGGACGTGCTGGTACGTGGTCTGCCAGACGTCGGTGGCGCAGCCGAGGCGGGCCAGGCGGTCCAGGTAGACGCCGGGGGCGTGGACGGAGTCGGGGGCGCGCAGGATGTCGGCCAGGCGGGGTGCCCAGCGGGGCGTGGCGGCCAGTTCGCGCATCAGGGCGTGCAGCGGGGCGTCGGTGTTGTCCGGCACCTGGAAGGCGAACACCCCGCCCGGCTTCAGCGCGTCGGTCCACTCCGCGAACCGGTCGAGGTGGCCCGGCACCCACTGCAGGGTGGCGTTGGAGAAGAGCAGGTCGTGCGGGCCCTCGGGCGTCCAGGTGCGGGCGTCGGCGAAGGCGAAGTCCAGCCCCGTGTGCTCGGCGCGGGCGCGCTCCAGCATCTCGGGCGAGTTGTCGTAGCCGGTGACGCTCGCGCCGGACCAGCGCTCGGCGAGCAGGGCGGTGGCGTTGCCGGGGCCGCAGCCGAGGTCGGCGATCCGGGGCCGTTCGGACGGCAGGCCGGGGACGCGGGCCAGGAGGTCCATGAACGGGCGCAGCCGGTGGCCGGAGTGACGGAGGTACTGGGCGGGGTCCCAGGAGGGTGTCGTCGTCATGGGCCCCACCTTCCCGACCAAGTATCTCGATGTCAAGATACTCAGCCTCAAGAGACTTCACGTCGACACAACCACTACACTGATCTCCATGGAGGACGAGGTCGATCGGCTGGTCGCAGCATGGCGCCGGGAGCGCCCGGACCTCGACGTGGAACCACTGGAAGTGCTGAGCCGGGTGAGCAGGCTGGCCCGGCACCTGGACCGCGCCCGTCGGCTCGCCTTCTCCGAGCACCAGCTGGAGCCCTGGGAGTTCGACGTGCTGACCGCGCTGCGCCGCGCCGGGACCCCGTACCAGCTCTCCCCCGGACAGCTGCTGACCCAGACGCTGGTCACCTCGGGCACGATGACCAACCGGATCGACCGGCTCGCCAAGAAGGGCCTCGTCGAGCGGCTGCCCGACCCCAGCGACCGGCGCGGTGTGCTGGTGCGACTGACCGACACCGGCCGGGACCGCGCGGACGAGGCACTGGCGGGCCTGCTGGCCCAGGAGCGGGCCATCCTCGGCGAGCTGTCCCGCGCCCAGCGCGGCGAACTCGCCGGGCTGCTACGCCAGTTGACCGCCCCGTTCGACAACGTCCCCGGTTAGGTCGACCGGGCCCACCCCGGCCCGCCGGGCCAGCGCCACGGCGGCCAGCGTGGAGTGCACACCGAGCTTGCCCAGCACGTTCTGCATATGGGTGCGCACGGTGTGCGGGGAGAGGAACAGCCGCTCAGCGACCGCCTTCCGGCCGAGCCCCGCGACCATGCAGCGCAGCACCTCCCGCTCGCGCGGGGTCAGCGACTGCACCAGCCGCTCGCTCTCGCTGCGGTGCCTGCGCGCCGCCGTCAGCTCCTTGAGCACGCCGGTGAGCAGCGCGGCAGGCAGATGCGTCTCGTCCCGCAGCACGCCCCGGATCACGGTCAGCAGCCGGGACAGCGAGCAGTCCTTGGCGACCCAGCCGCTGGCCCCGGCCTGGAGCGCGAGGGCGGCCCGGCGGGGGTCGTCCTTCTCCGCGAGGACCACCGTGCGCACCCCGGCCTGCGCCGAGCGCACCCCGGCGACCAGCGAGATCCCGTCGACCAGGCCCTCCGCGTCGCCCGCCTGCACCGGTACGGCCGCCCGGCCGCCGGGCAGTACGTGGCCGAGGTCGGCGTCGACGAGCAGGACGTCGTAACGGCGGCCCTCCGCGGCGGCGCGCTCCAGGCAGCGCAGCGCGGCCGGGCCGCTGCCCGCGGCGGACACCTCCACATCGGGCTCGGCGGCGAGCGCCGCCGCCAGCGACTCGGCGAAGATGCGGTGGTCGTCCACGACCAGCACTCGGATGCGAACCACGAAACCCCCTATCCCCAGGCTCCGCACGGAGCAGGGGTCACCCCAGGCCCGGCGACGACGCGGCGGCCGTCGTCGCGGAAAGTGCTACCCCCGGCGCGGTCGCCGTACCCGCCCGTCCCGCCCCCTGATCGGTCACCGGCCCCCACCGGTACCGCTCTTCAGCGTACGGGCGGCCCTGGCCGGGGGGAGCCGATTGACGGAACTGACCGGCCGTCGCGTTTATGGTGTGCCGCATGTTTCGGATCGAGACGGAAGTGGACAAGGGCCGACGGGATCAGCTGCGCGCCAGGCTGCGGGAGACCAACACGGCGGCCTCCCCGGTGCTGGCCGCGCTGCGCGGTACGCCGGGTGAACGGCAGACGCCGCTGCATGTGTGGGCGCTGGACGCGGCGGGCTCTCTCGCCGGGGGGCTGGTCGGGCACACCTGGGCGGGCTGGCTGCACGTCACCTATCTGTGGGTGGACGACCGCCACCGGGGTGCCGGGATGGGGTCCCGGCTGCTGAACGAGGCCGAGCGGATCGCGCACGCCGACCGCGGCTGCGCGCGGGCCCGGGTGGAGACCTGGGACTTCCAGGCCCCGCACTTCTACCGGGCCCAGGGCTACGACGTGGTGTCCGTGATCCCCGACTATCCGCCGGGGATCACGGAGTTCACCCTGACCAAGCCGCTCGGCTGACGGAGCCCCAGGGCTCAGCCGAGACGGCGGGCGCCGGGCGAGGGCACCGCCTCGAACACGCGCGGGGCGGTGTACCCGGCCGCCGCGAACGCCTCCTCGACCGCCTTGGTGAGGGTGTCCACCGCGGCCACCTCGACCAGCGCGATCGCGGAGCCGCCGAAGCCGCCGCCGGTCATCCGGGCGCCCAGCGCGCCCGCCGTGAGCGCGGTGTCGACCACGAGGTCCAGCTCCGGGCAGGAGATGCGGAAGTCGTCGCGCAGCGAGGCGTGCCCGTCGGTGAGGACCGGCCCGATGGCCCGGACGTCACCGGAGGTCAGCAGCTCCACCACCCGCTCGACACGCCGGTTCTCGGTGACGATGTGCCGCACCAGACGGCGCACCTCATCCTCGTCACCGAGCTGCTCCAGCGCCGCGTCCAGCCCGTCGTACGCCACGTCGCGCAGCGCGTCGACGCCGAGCAGGGCGGCGCCCTTCTCGCAGCCCGCCCGGCGCTTGCCGTACTCGCCGCCGCTGTGGGCGTGCTTGACCTGGGTGTCGACCACCAGCAGGCGCAGGCCCTCGGCGGCCAGGTCGAACGGGATCTGCCGCTGGGACAGGTCACGGGTGTCGAGGAAGAGCGCGTGGCCCTCCTCGCAGCAGGCTGACGCGGTCTGGTCCATGATGCCGGTGGGCGCGCCGACGTAGACGTTCTCCGCGCGCTGGCACAGCCGGGCCAGCTTCCAGCGCGGCAGCTCCAGGCCGAACAGGTCGTCCAGCGCGAGCGCGATGACGACCTCCAGCGCGGCCGAGGACGACAGTCCGGCGCCGGTCGGCACGGTGGAGGCGAGGTGGACGTCGGCGCCGGTGACCGGGTGCCCGGCCTCGCGCAGCGCCCAGACGACGCCCGCCGGGTACGCGGTCCAGTCGTCGTCGGTGCCCGGCGCAAGTCCGTCCAGGGCGAGTTCGACGACCTCGCCCTCGATGTCGGCCGAGTGCAGCCGCAGTACCCCGTCGGTGCGGCGGGAGACGGCCGCGGTGACCTGGTGCGGCAGGGCGAACGGCATGACGAAGCCGTCGTTGTAGTCGGTGTGTTCGCCGATCAGGTTGACCCGGCCCGGCGCCGCCCACACCCCCTCCGGTGCGGCCCCGTACAGCTCGGTGAAGCGTTCCCGGACCTGCTGTGCCCCCACTAGTGCTCCCTCTGCGTGTCGCGCGCGAACTCCCAGGCGTCCGCGATGATCCCGGCGAGGTCCGCGCGGGACGGGTTCCACCCCAGTGTGGCGCGTGCGGTGTCGGCCGACGCCACCAGGACCGCCGGATCACCGGCCCGGCGCGGGGCGGTGACCTCGGGGATGGGGTGGCCGGTGACCTCGCGGGCGGTCTCCACGACCTCGCGGACGGAGAAGCCGTTGCCGTTGCCGAGGTTGCAGATCAGGTGCTCGCCGGAGCGGGCGGCGCCGAGGGCGAGCAGGTGGGCGTCGGCGAGGTCGGCGACGTGGATGTAGTCGCGGACGCAGGTGCCGTCGGGGGTCGGGTAGTCGTCGCCGTAGACGGAGATGGCGTCGCGGCGGCCCTGGGCGACCTGGAGGACGAGCGGGATGAGGTGGGACTCGGGGTCGTGGCGCTCGCCGTAGGGGCCGTAGGCACCGGCCACGTTGAAGTAGCGCAGGGAGACGGCGGCCAGGCCGTGGGCGTGCGCCTCGCTGGTGATCATGTGGTCGACGGCCAGCTTGGAGGCGCCGTAGGGGTTGGTGGGCCGGGTCGGGGCGGACTCCGGGATCGGGACCTCCTCGGGCTCGCCGTAGGTCGCGGCGGTGGAGGAGAAGACCAGCCGGTGCACGCCCGCCTCGCGCATGGCGGCCAGCAGGGCCATGGTGCCGCCGACGTTGTTCTCCCAGTACTTCTCGGGCTTCACCACCGACTCGCCGACCTGCGAGAAGGCCGCGAAGTGCAGCACCCCGTCGTAGGACGGGTCGAGCCACTTCGCGGCGTCGCGGATGTCGCCCTCGACGAAGGCGGCACCGGCGGGCACGCCCGCGCGGAAGCCGGTGGAGAGATTGTCGAGGACGGTGACCTCGTGCCCCGCCTCCAGCAGATGCTGGGCGACGACACTGCCCACATAGCCCGCGCCACCCGTCACCAGGTACTTCATGTACTCGCTACCTCTCGCAGTCGCTCGGCCGCGCGCTCCGGTGGCACGTCGTTGATGAAGACGTTCATGCCGGATTCGGAGCCCGCGAGGAACTTCAGCTTGCCGGAAGTGCGGCGGATGGTGAAAAGCTCCAGGTGGAGTGCGAAGTCGTCCCGCGTCACCCCGTCGAAGCCGGGGAGGTCGCCGAACGGCGCCTGGTGCCAGGCCGCGATGTACGGCGTCGGCGCCTCGGCCTCGTCACTCCCCTCACCCTCCGGCCGCCCGAAGATCCGGTCGAAGCGCCTCAAGAGTTCCAGATAGACCTGGGGAAACTCTGTGCGCGCGGCCTCGTCCAGGGCGAGCAGGTCGGGCACCCGGCGCTTGGGGTAGAGGTGGACCTCGTAGGGCCAGTGCGCGGCGAACGGGACGAAGGCCACCCAGTGTTCACCCTCCAGGACGACCCGGTCACCGGCGAGTTCCCGCTCCAGGACGGCGTCGAAGAGGTTCTCCCCGCCGGTCTCGGCCCGGTGGTCGGCGAGCGAGCGGAGCATCAGCGCGGTGCGCGGGGTGATGAACGGGTAGGCGTAGATCTGGCCGTGGGGATGACCCAGCGTCACCCCGATCTCGGCGCCCCGGTTCTCGAAACAGAAGACCTGCTTGACGGAGGGCAGATGCGACAGCTCGGCGGTGCGGTCGGTCCACGCCTCCAGCACCAGCCGGGCCTGCTCGTCGGTGAGGGAGGCGAAGGACGCGTCGTGGTCGGAGGTGAAGCAGACGACCTCGCAGCGGCCGGAGTCACCGGCGAGGGAGGGGAAGCGGTTCTCGAAGACGACCACGTCGTAGGTCGCGTCCGGGATCTCGCTGAGCCGCCCGTCCCGGCTGGGGCAGAGCGGGCACTCGTCGGCCGGGGGGTGGTAGGTGCGGCCCTGGCGGTGGGAGGCGATGGCCACCGAGTCGCCGAGCAGCGGGTCCCGGCGGATCTCGGAGGCGGTGACCGTGGGGTCCAGCGGCCGCCGGTCCACGGCGTCGCGGACGGTGTCGTCCGCCAGGTCGTAGTAGACCAGCTCACGCCCGTCGGCCAGCCGGGTCGGGGTCTTCTTCACGCCGGACTCCTCGCTCTCACTCAACACAATCAAACATAACAAACCACAACTCGACAACAGGTCGTACGATCACAATCGAACAAAGAACACCAACAGAACTGTTCAAATAATGAACGCCGCGGCGTAGGTTCCGCTCTGGATCAGTTCGCGCAACGAAGCGAGTTCTCATGCAGACCCCCCCGACCGGACCCGCGCCCCTGGCGGCGGGCCCCAGCTATCTGGCGGCGGAGCTACGGCTCCCCACCAACTGGCTCGACTACACGATCCTGGCCATCTACTTCGTCGTGGTTCTCGGCATCGGCTTCGCGGCCCGCCGCTCGGTGAAGACCAGCCTGGACTTCTTCCTCTCCGGACGCTCGCTGCCCGCCTGGATCACCGGCCTCGCCTTCATCTCGGCGAACCTGGCGGCCACCGAGATCCTGGGCATGGCGGCCAACAGCGCCCAGTACGGCGCGTACACCGTGCACTGGTACTGGATCGGCGCCATCCCGGCCATGGTCTTCCTGGGCCTGGTGATGATGCCCTTCTACTACGGCAGCAAGGTCCGCTCGGTCCCCGAGTTCCTGCTGCTGCGCTTCGACAAGGCAGCCCACCTGCTCAGTTCGATCCTGTTCGCCTTCGCCGCCATCCTCATCGCGGGCGTGAACCTGTACGCGCTGGCGATCGTGGTGGAGGCCCTGCTCGGCTGGCCGCAGTGGGTGGCCATCGTGGTGGCGGGCGCCTTCGTGCTCGGCTACATCACGCTGGGCGGCCTGTCCTCGGCGATCTACAACGAGGTGCTCCAGTTCTTCGTGATCCTGGCCGCCCTCATCCCGATCACCATCCTCGGCCTGAAGAAGGCCGGCGGCTGGGACGGCCTCACCCACAAGCTGGACGCGGCCCACGGCGCCAACTTCACCACCGCGTGGGGCGGCACCGGCATCGGCAGCGCCAACCCGCTGGGCGCCAACTGGCTGACCATCGTGCTCGGTCTCGGCTTCGTGCTGTCCTTCGGCTACTGGACGACCAACTTCGCCGAGGTGCAGCGCGCGCTGTCCGCGAAGAACCTCTCCGCCTCCAAGCGCACCCCGCTGATCGCGGCCTACCCGAAGATCTTCATCGTCTTCCTGGTGATGATCCCCGGCCTGGTCGCCGCCGCCCTGGTCCCGAAGATCGGCCAGCCCGGCTCCGGGCTCCAGTACAACGACGCGATCCCGTACCTGATGCAGGAGCTGCTGCCCAACGGTGTGCTCGGCATCGCGGTCACCGGTCTGCTCGCCGCCTTCATGGCGGGCATGGCGGCCAACGTGTCGTCCTTCAACACGGTGTTCACCACCGACATCTGGGCCCGCTACGTGAAGCCGGACCAGGAGGACGCCTACTACGTCCGCTTCGGCCGCTGGATCACCGTGATCGGTGTCGCCGCGTCGGTCGGCACGGCGTTCCTGGCGTCGTCGTTCTCGAACATCATGAGCTACCTCCAGACGCTGTTCTCCTTCTTCAACGTCCCGATGTTCGTGGTCTTCATCGTCGGCATGTTCTGGAAGCGCGCCTCGGCCAAGTCCGGCTTCTGGGGCCTGCTCGCCGGTACCGCCACCGCGATGGTCAACTACTTCGTGTTCTACAAGGAGGGCATCATCTCGATCCCCTCCGACCAGGGCGCCAACTTCGTCTCCGCCATCGCGGGCTTCGTCGCGGGCGCGGTCGTGATGGTCGCGGTGTCGCTGTTCACCAAGCCCAAGCCGGCCGAGGAACTCCAGGGCCTGGTCTACGGCACCTCGTCGCCGGGCATGTCCGAGGCACCGGCCGAGGGCGACGACGCCTGGTACCGCAAGCCCGCCCTGCTCGGCTGGGGCGCGGTCGTCCTGGCCGCCGCCTGCTACATCCCGTTCTCGTTCTGATCGCGGGAGGATGAGGAAACCATGACCGACGAATCCCCCCGCCCCGAGCGCGGCGCCACCGAGCACGACGTGAACCGCGAGGTCACCGAGCTGGAGGGCAAGTCCGCCACCGCGGCCCGCATCTTCGACCTGCGGCGCATCATCGGCGGCCTGTTCGTGCTGTACGGCGTCATCGTCACCATCACCGGCATCACCGACTCCCAGGCCGCGATCGACAAGGCCGAGGGCGTCAACATCAACCTGTGGACCGGCATCGGCATGCTGATCCTCGGGGTGTTCTTCCTGGCCTGGCTGAAGCTGCGGCCGACCCCGCCGCCGCTGCCCGCCGAGGGCGCGGACGACGAGGAGCCCGTGCACTAGCCGCGCGGGACCGAGCCGGAGCCGGAGCTGTGTCCTACAGCTCCGGCTCCGTCGTGTGCGGGGCGGCACCGGCGCGGTCCAGCAGACCGGTGCGGGCCGCGAGGGCGGCCGCCTCCAGCCGGGAGCCGACGCCCAGCTTCATCAGCACCCGCTGCACATGGGTCCGGGCGGTGCTCGGCGCGATCCCCATGCCCGCCGCGATCAGCCGGGTGTCCTCGCCGTCGGCGACCCGGACCAGCACCTCCACCTCGCGCGGGGTGAGCAGCCTCAGCAGCCGCTGGCCCTCGTCGTCGGGCTGGACGGCCGGGTTCAGCAGTTCCGCGAAGGCGCCCTGGAGCAGCTGGGGGGCTATGGCCGCCTCACCGGCCCTGGCCTTCATGATGGCCCGCTCGACACCCTCGATGCGCTCGTCATGCCGTACGTACCCGGCGGCGCCCGCCGCGAAGGCGGCCGCGATACCGCGCGGGGAGGGCACCGGGCCGAGGACCAGTACGGCCACCTGCGGGCGCTCCCGCTTGATGCGGGCCACCGGGTCGAACGCGCCCGGCTCGGCGGGTGCCGCCGTGCCCAGCAGGCACACCTCGGGGGCGCGCGATATCACCAGCTCGGCCGCGCCCGCGGCCGGCGCCGCCGCCGCGAGCACCCGGTGCCCGCGCAGCTTCAGCGCCGACGCCAACGCCTCCGCCAGCAGGCGGTGGTCGTCGACGACCATGAGCCGCACTCCCATAGAGCAAACCCCCCAGTCCCCCTGTGATGTCCCGGAAGTTACACGCTCGGGGCGCCTGCCGTGCGGGCTTCGGTCAGTCGCGGGTGCCGAAGGCGACGATCAGGGGTTCCGCGGGGCCGATACCGAGGGGCTTGGCCACGCTCGCCTGCGACATGAAGAGCTTGCCGCGCCCGAAGCGGTACTTGACGTACTCCACCCCCATGCCGACCGACAGGTCGTGACTGGCCTTGTCACCGGGGATCTCCAGCAGCGTCGTGGCCTTGAAGTCGGCGCCGTCGATGCTGACGAGCTGGCCGTTCTGGCCGTACTCCGCCTCCTTCCAGGCGAGCAGGTTGCCGCCGTCCATGCGGAGCGGGTAGATCGAGCGGCCCTTGCCTGCCGGGGCGCGCCGGCCGGTCTGCTTGCCGGTGGTGAGGTCGAAGGCGACGATCTCGTTGGTGTCGCCGAGCTTGCCCGTGTCCTCGTGTTCCTTGGTCGCCAGGTACAGCCTGCCCTCGCCTGCCACGACTCCCCGGCAGTCCTCCACGTGTTGGATGGTGTCGCACTTGCCGTCGTAGGTGTCGCCCGGCACCGGGATGCGGGCCAGCAGCTTGCCGGTCCGGCCGTCGATGGAGAAGTAGTCCGAGACGCCGCTGCCGCCGCTCGCGCTGCCACCGGCCTCGGCGCCGATCACCAGCGGGTCGGTGGAGACGATGCCCGCGTACGTGATGCCTGCGCCCAACTTGTACTCGGAGAGCACCTTCCCCGAAGTGGGTTCGAGAGTCTGGATGCTGAGGGTCTCGTTGTCGAACTCGCCGCACTTGCGCACCGCGACGAGCCTGGTGCCGCCGCCGTATCCCCTGTCCGCGCAGGAGTCGCCGGGCTTGGGCTGCCACAGGACCTTGCCGGTCGCCATGTCGTAGGCGACGCCGCCCCCGGTGCCGCCTGCCGCGACGGTGTTCCCGGCGACCGTGATGTTGTCGTACGTCGTGGCGAAATCGCCCGCGCCGATCGCCCTGGTCCACAGCCGGGTGCCCTTGACCAGGTCGAGCGCGGCGATCTGGCTGCAGCGGGCGAGCTTGGTCCTGCTCGGCATGGCGGGCCGGAAGACGATCGCGGTGCGGCCGTCGGCGGTGACATGCTCGCTGCCCGCGCAGACCGGGCCCGGGAGCTTGATCGTCCAGCGCTTCGTGCCGTCGTCCGGGTCGTAACCGACGACCTCGGAGACGCCGGTGTTGGCGTAGACCGTGTCGGTCAGCCAGGCGCCGTCGGTGGTGACGACGTCGTCCCCGACGGCGGGCTGCGGGACCTTGAACAGGAGGTGGGCGACGGGGTCGTCCGGCGCCTTCTCCTTGCCGGGGGTCACGGTGGCGGTGCCGTTCTTGCCGCTGCCGGTGGGCTTGCCGCCGTCCCCTTCTCCGGAGGAGCGGGCGTACCAGACGCCGGAGCCGATGATGAGGCCGATGGCGACGACGGCCGCGAGGATGATCAGGGCGATGGTGCGGTTCTGTCGGGCACGGGTGTCGTCGCCCGCCACCACCGTGGGCGGCTGGGCGGGATACCCGTACCCCGGCTGGGCCGGGTAGCCGTAGCCGGGCTGCGGCGGGGGCGGGGGTGCCTGCGGGTACCCGTAGCCGGGCGGCGGGCTGTGCGGTGGCACGGGTGGCGTGGGGGGCTGCTGGTCCTGCGGCGGCTGGTCGGTCATGGTGGGGTACCTCGAAGCGGGCTGGTGGGAACGGCGGGCGCGGGGAGGGCGGTTACTTGCCGAAGGCCATCATCAGCTTCTCCGCGGCCCCGTCCTCGCCGCTCAGCCGACCGGAGGAGATGACGAAGCGCCCGCCGGACCAGACCATGACGCTGTCGAGGAAGCCGCTCTCGATCTGCGCCACGCTGTCGGGGTTCCGCAGCAGCGTGGCGGGCCGGTGCGCGCCGGAGCCGGTCGGGATGGACAGCACCCGGCCGCCCTGGCCGTAGGAAGCGTCGGCGTACGCGACGAGGTTGCCGCCCTGGAGTCCGACGGGGACCATCGGGCGGGCGACCGGTGACGTGACCCGCCACTTCTCCTTGCCGTCGGCGAGGCCGATGGCGTAGATCTCGTTCGCCGCGTCGGTGGTCTCGGTGGGCAGGTAGAGGTTCTTGGCGTCGACGGCGACACCCCGGCAGTTCTGCAGGCCGCGCATCAGCGAGGACCAGCCGCAGTCGGGGGCGAACTTCTTGTCGACCTTGACCTCGGAGCTGATGCGGCCGCCGCTGCCGAGGACGGAGATGTTCCACGCCTTCTTGTCGCGGTTGGTCAGGTAGACCACGAGCGGGTTCACGGAGAAGACGCGCTCGACCTTCCAGCCCTTGGTGCCGGGCCGGGTCCACTTGGCCTTGCCGGTGGCCGGGTCGAGTTCGCGGATCTCCTCGCGCTCCTTGGCGCCGCCCGCGCCGCAGGAGGTCACCTCGATCAGCCGCTTGCTGTCACCGGCGTACGCGGCGGGGTAGCAGTCGTCGTACTTCTTCGTGTCGTACAGCTTGCGGCCGGTCGCCGCGTCGTACGCGGTGCCGGAGCTCGAGCGGGTCACCATCAGGGTCTTGCCGCTGAGGGTCAGCTCGATACTGCGGGTGCTGTCGAACAGGCCGGTGCCGTCCGCGACTTGGGCGTGCCAGCCCTTCTTGCCGGTGTCGAGGTCGAGCTGCTGGAGCTGGTTGCAGTCGGCGCGGTCGCTGACGCCGTTCATGTACGCGATGACGATCCTGCCGTCGGCGTCGGCGTCGCGGGTGACCGCGCAGACCTCGTGCGGCAGGGTGATCGGCGCCCAGGCGGGCTTGCCGTCGGCGACGCGGAGGCCGATGAGCTCCTTGTACGCGGCCTTCACCGCGGTCTTCCCGGTGACCCAGAGGCCGGGCGCGTCCGCGCCGTTGGCCGGAGCGTCGGGGGCGGACCGGTACCAGAGCACCTTCGAATCGCCGGGCTTGCGGCCCGCGTTGAGGTCCCCGGTGTCCGTACGGCCGTCGCCCTTGCCGTCGCCCTCGTCGACGGAGGGGGACGCGGTGGCCGAGTTCTTGGTGTCGCCGGTCGGGTGGGCGACGGGCTTGTCGTCATGCCCGCCGCCGCCGGTGACCGCGTACACGGTGCCGCCGACGAGCAGCAGCGCGGCCACGACGGCACCGGCGATCAGCGCGGTGCGCTTCCGGCCGGGCGGCTTGCCGGGGGCGCCGGGGGGCTGCGGATACGTCCCGTACGGGGGGCCGGGCGGGGGCCCGTAGGGGCCGGGCTGCCCGTACGGGCCGGGGGGCTGCTGGGGGTAGCCGTAACCAGGCTGCGGCGGGCCCTGCGGGGCACCGAAGCCGCCCTGGACCGGGGGCTGTTGAGGCGCGCCGAAGCCACCCTGCGGCGGCTGATCCCGCGGTGGCTGGTTCTGCGGTGGGCCGAACCCGCCCTGCGGCGGCTGACCGGGCGGCTGGCTCATCAGCGCGCTCCCCCTCGTTCACTGATTCTTAGCCCTCGGACAGCCTTTCTATCACCCACCACCGACAGCACAGGGGCCCGTGCGAGCCCCTGTGCCCAAGGACGAACCACCCCGTGATGCGCCCGTTACGCACCCGCCGGTATGGCCGGATTCCGCTGTACGCGCTACGCGTCCTCGGCCAGCTCCAGCCAGCGCAGCTCCAGTTCCTCACGCTCGCCGACGAGTTCGCGCAGTTCGGCGTCGAGTTCGGCGACCTTGGCGAAGTCGGTGGCGTTGTCCGCGATCCGGGTGTGCAGCGTGGACTCCTTGTCGGAGATCTTGTCCAACTGGCGCTCGATCTTCTGGAGTTCCTTCTTCGCGGCCCGCTGGTCGGCGGCGCTCTTCTCCGCGACGGCGGGGGCGGGCGCGGCGGCGGCCGACCGCTGGGCGACGGCCTCCTCCATGCGCAGGCGGCGCTCCAGGTACTCGTCGATGCCGCGCGGCAGCATGCGCAGGGCGCCGTCGCCGAGGAGGGCGAACACCTTGTCGGTGGTGCGCTCGACGAAGAAGCGGTCGTGGGAGATGACGACCATCGAGCCGGGCCAGCCGTCGAGGACGTCCTCCAGCTGGGTCAGGGTCTCGATGTCCAGGTCGTTGGTGGGCTCGTCGAGGAAGAGGACGTTGGGCTCGTCCATGAGGAGGCGCAGCAGCTGGAGCCTGCGGCGCTCACCGCCGGAGAGGTCGCCGACGGGCGTCCACTGCTTCTCCTTGGTGAAGCCGAAGGTCTCGCACAGCTGGCCCGCCGTCATCTCGCGGCCCTTGCCGAGGTCGACGCGCTCGCGGACCTGCTGCACGGCCTCCAGCACCCGGGTGGCCGGGTCGAGTTCGGCGACCTCCTGGGAGAGGTAGGCGAGCTTGACGGTCTTGCCGACGGCGACCCGGCCGCCCGCGGGCTGCGTCTCGCCCTCGGTGCGCGCCGCTTCCGCCATGGCCCGCAGCAGGGAGGTCTTGCCCGCGCCGTTGACGCCGACCAGGCCGACGCGGTCGCCGGGGCCGAGCTGCCAGGTGACGTGCTTGAGCAGCTCCTTGGGTCCGGCGGTGACGCTGACGTTCTCCAGGTCGAAGACGGTCTTGCCGAGCCGGGAGGAGGCGAACTTCATCAGCTCGCTGCTGTCGCGGGGCGGCGGCACGTCCTTGATCAGCTCGTTGGCGGCCTCGACGCGGAAGCGGGGCTTGGAGGTGCGGGCGGGGGCGCCCCGGCGCAGCCAGGCCAGCTCCTTGCGGACGAGGTTCTGCCGCTTGGTCTCCTCGGTGGCGGCGATGCGCTCGCGCTCGGCACGGGCGAAGACGTAGTCGGAGTAGCCGCCCTCGTACTCGTAGACGTCACCGCGCTGGACGTCCCACATGCGGGTGCAGATCTGGTCCAGGAACCAGCGGTCGTGGGTGACGCAGACGAGTGCCGAGCGGCGCTCGCGCAGGTGCCGGGCGAGCCAGGCGATGCCCTCGACGTCGAGGTGGTTGGTGGGCTCGTCCAGGACGAGCAGGTCCTGCTCCTCGATGAGCAGCTTGGCGAGCGCGATCCGCCGCCGCTCGCCGCCGGAAAGCGGGCCGATGACGGTGTCGAGCCCCTTGGGGAAACCGGCCAGGTCGAGCCCGCCGAACAGGCCGGTCAGTACGTCCCTGACCTTGGCGTTGCCCGCCCACTCGTGGTCGGCCAGGTCACCGATGACCTCGTGCCGGACGGTGGCCTCGGGGTCGAGCGAGTCGTGCTGCGTCAGCACCCCGAGCCGCAGCCCCCCGGAGTGCGTGACCCGCCCGCTGTCGGCGTCCTCCACCTTGGCGAGCATCCGGATCAGCGTGGTCTTCCCGTCGCCGTTGCGCCCGACGACCCCGATCCGGTCCCCTTCCGACACACCGAGCGAGACGCCGTCCAGCAGGGCCCGCGTGCCGTAGACCTTGCTGACGTTCTCGACATTGACCAGATTGACGGCCATTTCACTCCTGTGCAGGGGGATCGATCAGCCTTCAAGCGTAGGCCCTGCGGGGCGGGGGGCGGGGCGCGCGGGTGCGGTCACTCTTTGTGATGACGTGATCGACGTTCGGCGGCTACCGTTGACCGCAGGCAGCAGGATCTCCGTCCATGGGAGGCACTATGACCGCCGAGTCCATCGAGCACCGTCCGCACTGGCCGGTGCCACCCAAGGACGGCTACACCGTGGACGACCTGTTCACACTGCCGGATCTCCCGCCGCACACAGAGCTGATCGACGGGAGCCTGGTTTTTGTAAGTCCCCAGCAGAATTTTCACAGTGTTGTCATCGATCTGCTCGCCGCCGGCCTCAGGAGTACCGTGCCGCCCGAGCTCCGGGTGCACAGGGAAATGACCGTGGTCCTCGACCGGCGCAACGGCCCCGAGCCCGACCTCTGCGTCGTTCGCGCCGAGTCCGTCGTCGATCGCCGCCAGACGCGCTTCGAGGCGGCCGACGTCCTGCTCGCCGTGGAGGTGGTCTCCCCGGACTCCGAGGCCAGGGACCGTGACACCAAGCCGCACAAGTACGCCGCGGCGGGCATCCCCCACTTCTGGCTGGTGGAGATGGCGGGCGAGGACGACCACCCCGTGGTGCAGGTGTACGAGCGCGGCGAGGCGACCGGGACCTACGCCCTGACCGGCATCCACCACGCACAGGTCAAGCTGACCGCGCCCTACGGGATCGACATCGACCTGACCGAGATCGACCGTCTCTGAGGCTCAGAGAACCGTCGCCCCCGGCACCGGGCCCGCCGCCGTGCGGGTGGTGCGGCAGGTGCCGGAGGCGTGGAGGGCCGCCGCCACCTTCGTGGCGGTGGCTGCGTCGGGGACCAGGAAGGCGGTCGTCGGGCCCGAGCCGGAGACCAGGGTGGCCAGGGCGCCTGCCTGTTCGCCGGTCTTCAGAGTGGCTGCCAGCTCCGGGTAGAGGGAGAGGGCGGCCTGCTGAAGGTCGTTGGTGAGGGCTGCCGCCAGGGCTTCCGCGT
This sequence comes from Streptomyces sp. NPDC002176, assembly GCF_044903645.1. Taxonomy (NCBI): domain Bacteria; kingdom Bacillati; phylum Actinomycetota; class Actinomycetes; order Kitasatosporales; family Streptomycetaceae; genus Streptomyces; species Streptomyces sp. NPDC002176. The sequence goes on along the minus strand of NZ_JBJDQW010000006.1, from coordinate 365,741 downwards.
CGCCCTTCGCCAGGGCCGTCAGGAGGGCCGGGTCGGCCTCCGGGGCCGGGATCGCGTGGCCCTCCGTCAGCCGGTCGAACTCGCGGAACACCGCCGGGGTCGACAGGCCCCGCTCCGCCATCGCGAACACCCAGTGAAACATGCCGCCGACCTCCAGCGGGGTCAGCTTCTCGCCGCGTCCGGTGCCGAGTGCCGCGCCGCCGACCAGGCTGAAGGGGACGTCGCTGCCCAGCTCGGCGCAGATGTCGAGCAGCTCGGCGCGCGTGGCGCCCGTACCCCACAGCGCGTCGCAGGCCACCAGCGCGCCCGCACAGTCGGCGCTGCCGCCCGCCATTCCGCCCGCGACCGGGATGTCCTTGGCGATGTGGAGGTGGACGGCGGGCTCGATGCCCCGGCGTCCGGCGAGGGCGAGCGCGGCGCGGGCGGCCAGGTTGGTGCGGTCCAGGGGGACCTGCGCGGCGTCCGGCGCGGAGCAGGTGACCCGGAGTTCGTCGGCCGGGGTCACGGTGACCTCGTCGTACAGCCCGACCGCGAGGAAGACGTTGGCCAGGTCGTGGAAGCCGTCGGGGCGGGCGGCGGCCACGCCGAGCTGGACGTTGACCTTGGCGGGGACCCGTACCGTGACGCTCAAACGCCCGCTCCCTTGTGCTCGGCGATCCGCGCGAACTCCTCGACCGTGAGCGCCTCGCCGCGTGCCTGCGGGGAGACCCCGGCGGCGACCAGCGCGGCCTCGGCGGCGGCGGCCGACCCGGCCCAGCCGGAGAGCGCGGCGCGCAGGGTCTTGCGGCGCTGGGCGAAGGCGGCGTCGACCACGGCGAAGACCTCCGCGCGGGTGGCCGACGTCTTGACCGGCTCGGTGCGCCGGACCAGCGAGACCAGGCCGCTGTCGACGTTGGGCGCGGGCCAGAACACGTTCCGCCCGATCGCCCCGGCGCGCTTGACCTCGGCGTACCAGTTGGCCTTGACCGAGGGCACGCCGTACACCTTGGAGCCGGGCGCGGCGGCGAGCCGGTCGGCGACCTCGGACTGGACCATCACCAGGGTGCGTTCGATGCTCGGGAAGGTGGCGAGCATGTGCAGCAGCACGGGGACGGCGACGTTGTAGGGCAGGTTGGCGACGAGCGCGGTCGGCGGCGGGCCGGGCAGTTCACCGACGAGCATCGCGTCGGAGTGCACCAGCGCGAACCGGTCGGCGCGGTCGGGCATCCGGGCGGCGACGGTCGCGGGGAGGGCCGCGGCCAGTACGTCGTCGATCTCGACGGCGGTGACCCGGTCGGCGGCCTCCAGCAGGGCCAGGGTGAGGGAGCCGAGTCCCGGCCCGACCTCCACCACCACGTCGTCGGGGCGCACCCCGGCGGTGCGCACGATGCGGCGGACCGTGTTGGCGTCGATCACGAAGTTCTGGCCGCGCTGCTTGGTCGGCCGTACGCCGAGCACGGCCGCCAGTTCGCGGATGTCGGCGGGACCGAGGAGGGCGTCGGGGGTGGGGCTGCTCACGGGACAAGGGTACGGGGCGGGGAGGGCCCCGGTGCCCCGGCTCAGCCGCGCAGCCGGGACCCGCAGTGCGGCCAGGGGGAGGTGCCGTGCCGCAGGTACAGGGTCTTGGCCCGCTGGGTCTGCTCCCCGGGCGGCGCGTCCTGGGGGCGTCCGCTGCCGCCGAGGGCGTGCCAGGTGGCGGTGTCGAACTGGTAGAGCCCGCCGTAGGTGCCGGAGGGGTCGACGGCGTCGGGGCGGCCGCCGGACTCGCAGACGGCCAGGGCGTGCCAGTTCAGGTGGTCGCCGCCGGACGCGGTGGCGGGGCGGGGCTTGGTGCCGACGCGGACGGTCTGGCGGCGCGGCTCCCGGACCACCTCGGTGTGGGTCCGGCGGGGGCGCTGCCGGACGCCGTTGACGGTGCGCAGCAGGTAGGTGGTGCGGCGCAGTCCCGGCCGCCCGGCCTGGTCGACGACCTCGGTGCCTTCCAGCAGGGTGGGGTCCTCGGTGCGGCGCACGGCGTACGGGATCTCCTCGTCGTGCGTCTCGTGGGTGCCGGTGATCCGCAGCACGGTGACGGTCTGGCCGTCGCGCGGGAAGCTGGTGCCGGGCACGGAGGTGGTGTCCTGGCCGTGCAGGGTGATCCCGGCCTCGTCGAGGGCCTCGGTGACGGTGGCGGCGTTGGTGCGGACGGTGCGGGTGCGGCCGTCGGCCATGATCGTGACGCTGCGCTCGGTGCGGACGTCGAGGGCGAGTCCGGCGCGGCCGATGGGCAGCGAGCGCGAGGCGGACAGGTAGGCGCCCTCCGCGCGCACCCCGAGCTGGCGCAGGGCGCCGTCGACGGTGTCGGCGGTGGTCCACACCACGCGGCGTTCGCCGTCGATGGTGAGCCGGACGGGGCGGCCGTGGCGGACGGTGATCTCGTCGCCGTCGGTGAGCGGGGTGCCGGGGGCGGGCGCGATCACGTCGTGCGGGCCGGTCCGGACGCCCTCGTCGGCGAGGAGTCCGGTGACGTCGTCGGCGAAGGTGTGCAGGGTGCGGGGGTGGCCGTCGACGGTCAGCTCGACCGCCTTGTCCTCGGCGACGAAGGCGGCGGTGCCCCCGGCGAGGAAGGCGACGACCAGCGCCTGGGGCAGCAGCAGCCGCACCGGTGACTCGGGCCGGGCGGCGGCCCGCCGTCCGCGTCCCGCCGGTCTCGGCGCCTCCGGCGCCTTGCGGGGTGGGGGTACGGCCTCGTAGGCGGGCCGGTAGGTGTCGCCGGGCACGCCGTACGGCAGGGTCAGCGCGCTGTGCACCGACGGCACCGCCGGTTCGTCGCCGAGGGTGCCGTGGGGGCCGTACCGCTCGTACTGCTTGCTCACCGCGACACGCTCCAGGGGCGTCGGCCGATCGGGCCCCCAGAACCTAGCGGAGCGGCCGTCACTCTCCAAAGCGGCGCGGCCACGCAGGGTCACGCCTCGAACTGGCGGCTCAGTACCCGAAGGCGTGCGCGGTGTTGGTGCCGAGGGCGGCGGCGAGGGTGTCCTCGTCGGTGCCGCGTACGGCGGCCATGGCGCGGACGGTGACCGGGATCAGGTACGGGGCGTTGGGGCGGCCGCGGTAGGGCGCCGGGGTGAGGAAGGGCGCGTCGGTCTCCACGAGGACCAGCTCCAGCGGGGCCACCACCAGGGCGTCCCGGAGGTTCTGGGCGTTCTTGAAGGTGACGTTCCCGGCGAAGGACATGTAGTAGCCCTCGCGGGCGCAGATCTCGGCCATGTCGGCGTCGCCGGAGTAGCAGTGGAAGACGGTGCGCTCGGGGGCGCCCTCCTCCTTCAGCACGCGCAGCACGTCGGCGTGGGCGTCGCGGTCGTGGATGACCAGGGTCTTGCCGTGCCGCTTGGCGATCTCGATGTGGGCGCGGAAGGACCGCTCCTGCGCCTCCTTGCCCTCGGGGCCGGTGCGGAAGAAGTCGAGGCCGGTCTCGCCGACGCCCTTGACCTGCGGGAGCGCGGCGAGCCGGTCGATCTCGGCGAGCGCCTCGTCCAGCGCGGCGTCCCCGCCCGGCTGCCGAGCGCCCTGCCGGGACCAGCCGTCGGGGTCGCCGTGCACGATGCGCGGTGCCTCGTTCGGGTGCAGGGCGACCGTCGCGTGGACGCTGTCGTACGCGGCGGCCGTCTCGGCGGCCCAGCGGGAGCCCGCGAGGTCGCAGCCGACCTGCACGACCGTGGTCACGCCGACCGAGGCGGCCTTCGCGAGCCCCTCCTCGACGGTGCCGGACTGCATGTCGAGGTGGGTGTGGGAGTCGGCGACCTCGACACCCAGGGGCGCGGGGGGCGGGGGCGGCGCGTTCTTGTCGCCGGCGTTCGAAGGCATGCCCCGATCCTACGGAAGGGCTCCGCTAGCCCGCCCGGCGCTGGAAGGGATGCAGCAGGTCGGAGAGGTGCCAGTGGTGGGCCTCCGCCTCCGGCTCCGGGACCGGCACCGGGCCGCGCACGGAGGACACCTGTCCGGCGCGCATGATCCGCACGACGTGCCCGTCGCAGTTCTGGCACACCGGTCGGCTCAGCGGGGACGGCACCACGCGGCCCTCGGTGACGTACCGCACACGCTCATGGCCCTCGGTGTCGGTGTGGTGCTCTATCGCGTACGACTGCTCCCAGCCGTGCCCGCAGCGCATGCAGGCGAACGCGTACGACTCGTGAACGGCGGCGATCTGCCCGGCGACCTCACTCATGCCAGCTCCTGCGGTCCACAGGTGCCCCCCGGTACGGAGGGCGGGGACGGTTCCGCCCCTTCGACCAGTGGACGCCCGCGCCGCCGCGAACGCACGCGACCTGTCGACTGTTGGACGCGCCTTGGACGTTCCTTGCCGAACCGCTCCGCCCAGGGGGCCGATCCCTTTGCCCGGCCGACCCCCCGTTTGCCCACCCATGGGGCGCACCCCCGCATACGCGGCGCGCGGGCGGCGCGGGGCTCCGGCTGATCCGGCTGATCCGGCTGGAGGGGTCCCCTCAGCCCGCCGTGCGCTTCGACGCCACCACCGCGTCGAACACCACCCGCTTGGGCAGCCCCGCCTCCACCGCGACGGCCGCGATGGCCTCCTTGCGGCGTTCACCGGCCTCCTCGCGGATGCGGACGCGGCGGACGAGTTCCTCGGCGTCCAGTTCCTCGGGGCCGGACTCGGGGGCTCCCTCCACGACGACGGTGATCTCGCCGCGTACGCCCTCGGCGGCCCAGGCGGCCAGGTCGGCGAGGGGGCCGCGCTTGACCTCCTCGTACGTCTTGGTCAGCTCGCGGCAGACGGCGGCGCGGCGGTCGGCGCCGAAGACCTCGGCCATCGCGGCGAGGGTGTCGTCCAGCCGGTGCGGGGCCTCGAAGTAGACGAGGGTGCGCCGCTCCTCGGCGACCTCGCGCAGCCGGGACAGCCGCTCGCCGCCCTTGCGGGGCAGGAAGCCCTCGAAGCAGAACCGGTCCACCGGCAGCCCGGACAGCGCGAGCGCGGTGAGCACGGCGGACGGGCCGGGTACGGCGGTGACCTTGATGTCGTGCTCGACGGCGGCCGCGACCAGCCGGTAGCCGGGGTCGGAGACCGACGGCATCCCGGCGTCCGTGACGAGGAGCACACGGTCGCCGCCGCGCAGCGCCTCGACCAGCTCGGGGGTGCGCGCGGACTCGTTGCCCTCGAAGTACGACACCACGCGGCCGCCCGGCGTCACCCCGAGGGCCTGGGTGAGGCGGCGCAGCCGCCGGGTGTCCTCGGCGGCGATGACGTCGGCCTCCGCCAGCTCCTTCGACAGCCGGGGCGGGGCGTCCGCGACGTCGCCGATGGGGGTACCTGCGAGGACAAGGGTTCCAGTCACGGGGACCATCCTCCCAGGGGTGCCGGGCGGGGCGGAAACCGATCGCGTCCCAATCGGTACCGCGCTTGCACGGGACTCACACGGCACGTTTCCCTACCATGGCGCGGTGACCAGTACCGCGTCCTCCACGGACCTCCGGCAGGGCCAGGCGCCGCCCGACGACGAGCGGCCGTCCTGGCAGCGGCGGCTGCGCCGATTCGGCTACGTACCTCCCGCGGGCGCTCCCGCGGCCGATGTACGGGACCGGCTCGTGCCGCCCTACGCGCAGCCCGCACCGCGGGTGTGGCAGCTGCTGGGCTGCCCGCCGCACCTGGCGGACCGGATCACCCGGTGGTCGGGCTGGGGCGGGCCGCTGCTGGTGACGCTGTTCGCGGGCCTGCTGCGGTTCTGGCACCTGGGCAGCCCGCGCGCGGTGATATTCGACGAGACGTACTACGCCAAGGACGCCTGGGCGCTGGTCCACCGGGGCTTCGAGGTCAACTGGGACAAGAACGCCAACGACGCCGTTCTCGCCTCCCACGGCCATCTCGCCATCCCCACGGACGCGGCGTACGTGGTGCATCCGCCGGTCGGCAAGTTCGTGATCGGCCTCGGTGAGCTGGTCTTCGGGTTCGACCCGTTCGGCTGGCGGTTCATGACCGCGCTGCTCGGCACGCTGAGTGTGCTGCTGCTGTGCCGGATCGGGCGCCGGATGTTCCGCTCGACGTTCCTCGGCTGCCTGGCGGGCGGGCTGATGGCGGTGGACGGCCTGCACTTCGTGATGAGCCGGACCGCGCTGCTGGACGGCGTGCTGATGTTCTTCGTGGTCGCCGCCTTCGGCTGTCTGGTGGTGGACCGGGACCGGGCGCGGGAGAAGCTCGCCGCCGCGCTCCCGGTCGGCCCGGACGGCATCGCCCGTCCGGACGCCCGCGTCGGCGACACCTTCCGCTTCGGCTGGCGGCCCTGGCGCTGGGGCGCGGGCGTGATGCTGGGCCTGGCCTTCGCCACCAAGTGGAACGGCCTGTACATCCTGGCCGCGTTCTGCCTGATGGCCGTGCTCTGGGACGTGGGCGCCCGCAAGGTCGCCGGTGCCCGGCACCCGTACGAGGCGGTGCTGAAGTACGACACCGGGTTCGCGTTCCTGGCGACCGTCCCGGTGGCGATCGCGGTGTACGTCGCCTCCTGGATCGGCTGGATTCTCTCCCCCACCGACGGCACCGGCGGCTACTTCCGCAACTGGGCCGCGACCGACGGCCGGGGCGGTTCCTGGACCTTCCTGCCGGACTGGCTGCGCAGCCTGTGGCACTACGAGCACGAGGTCTACAACTTCCACGTCCACCTGTCGTCCCCGCACACCTACCAGTCCAACCCGTGGAGCTGGATCGTGCTGGGCCGCCCGGTCTCGTTCTTCTACGAGTCCCCCGGCCCCGGCTCCGCGGGCTGCCCCATCGGCACCACCGACAAGTGCGCCCGCGAGGTCCTCGCCCTCGGCACCCCCATGCTGTGGTGGGCGGGCTGCGCGGCGATCCTCTACGTCCTGTGGCGCTGGGCCTTCCGCCGCGACTGGCGGGCCGGTGCCATCGCCTGCGGCGTCGCGGCCGGATACCTCCCCTGGTTCATGTACCAGGAGCGAACGATCTTCCTGTTCTACGCGGTCGTCTTCCTGCCGTTCCTGTGTCTGGCGGTGGCGATGCTGGTCGGCGCGATCATCGGCCCCCCGAACTCCACCGACACCCGCCGCGTGGTCGGCGCGACCGCCGCGGGCGTCCTGGTCCTCCTGATCGCCTGGAACTTCATCTACTTCTGGCCCCTGTACACCGGCCAGCCCATCCCGATCGCCTCCTGGCGGGGCCGGATGTGGCTGGACACCTGGGTGTAGTTCGGGCCGGGGGTTGGGACACGCTAGGTTTCGCCACCCCCGTGAGGGCGCTGCCTGGGGGTTCGGGATTCGCCATCCGAACACGCCAGGCGAACACCACCGCGCCCGCCACCGGCAAATCCGGACGAACCCCCATCCGGGGCCGGGTGCGGGCCGCTTGAGCGAGCGGGGCCACTTGGGGTTTTCTCGTTCCCGGAGGCCCCAGGGGGAGAGCCTCCCTCACGGTCCCCGTACGTGTGGGGCCCGGCTCCGGTCACGCACCCCGGAGCCGGGTGGACAGGCGGGGACGGGGCGGGTCCGGGCGTACGCACGTCGTCCGGGCCCGCCCCTCGCGCGTGCGCCGTTCAACGTCTCCGTTCGGACAAGTATCGGAAACGGCCGCCCCAACTGCCTGTGGAGCACATACAGTTCCGTGCGCACCAGCTTTTGAACACGTTCAGGAACCTGGTGCGCAACGGGGACTTCACGGGGAGGAATCGCCTTATGGGCAAGGGAGTCAGAGTCGCGGTCATCAGCGGCGTGTGCGTGACGGTGCTGGGCGGGGCCGGGTACGGCATGTACAACATCGCCTCCGCGCTGAACACCACCGCGTCCGGCACCAAGGCCGTACCGACCGGGCCGCCCAGCCGCGAGGAGGTCCAGGAGACCACCGCGGACTTCTTCGCCGCCTGGGAGAAGAACGAGCCGGACCGGGCGGCCCGCCTCACCAACTTCCCCCAGGACGCCGAGCCGGTGCTCGCGGCGTACGGCTCGGCCGCGCACATCACCGGCGTGCACATCACCCCCGGCAAGGCGACCGGCGCGACGGTGCCGTTCCGGGTGCGGGCGACGGTGCTGTACGGGGAGCAGACCCGGCCGCTGGACTACGCGAGCAAGCTGACCGTGGTGCGCGGGGTCACCTCGCACCGCCCGCTGGTCGACTGGAACCCCGCGCTGGTGCACCCGAGGCTGGCCAAGGGCGACTCGCTGACCGTCGAGGAGTCCGCGACCCCGCAGATCGACGCCGTGGACCGGAACGGCCAGGTGCTCACCCAGGAGAAGTACCCCTCCCTCGGCCCGGTCCTGGACGAGCTGCGCAAGCGCTACGGCGCCAAGTCCGGCGGGCAGGCGGGCGTCGAGCTGGTGATCCGGCACGAGGGCGACGCGGCGGACACCACGTTGATGACCCTGGTCAAGGGCAAGCCGGGCAAGCTGCGCACCACCCTCAGCGCGAGCGCCCAGGCGGCGGCCGAGGCGGCGGTGACCGACTACACCAACTCCTCCGTGGCGGCCGTCCAGCCCAGCACGGGCGAGATCCTGGCGTTCGCCAACCACCGCGACGACGGCTTCAACGCGGCCTTCCTCGGGGAGCTGGCCCCCGGCTCCACCATGAAGATCATCAGCGCCGCGACCCTCATCGACTCCGGCATCACCTCGGCGAGCGGCCCGGCACCCTGCCCGCCGTCGGCCGTGTGGCAGAGCCAGACCTTCACCAACCTCACCGGCCTGCAGCCCAACGAGAACGCCACCCTCTCCGAGAGCTTCGCCCGCTCCTGCAACACCGCGTTCGTGAAGTTCGCCGACGAGGTGAAGGCGGACTCGCTGGCCACGGAGGCCGCGCAGCGGTTCGGGATCGGGCGCAACGACTGGAAGGTGGGCGTGCCCTCCTTCGACGGCCGGGTGCCCTCCCCGGACGGCCCCGACCGGGCGGCCGGACTGATCGGGCAGGGCCAGGTGCAGATGAGCCCGCTGAACATGGCGTCGGTGACGGCGACCGCGAAGACCGGCGCCTTCCGGCAGCCGGTGATCGTGCCGCTGGGCCTGGACGGCCGCGCGGCCGCCACCGCGCGGGGCCTGGCGCCGGGTACGTCCCAGCAGCTGCGGGCGATGATGAACCGCACCGCGCGCAGCGGCACCGCGGCGGGCGTGATGGCCGGTCTGAGCGGGAACGTCGGCGCGAAGACCGGTTCGGCGGAGGTCGACGGGCAGTCGCGGTCCAACAGCTGGTTCACCGGCTACCGGAACGACATGGCCGCGGCCGCGATGACCGAGGACGGCGGCCACGGCATCGACGCGGCCGGTCCGATTGTCGCAAGAGTGCTACGGAGTGAGGGCTGAGATCAGCCGAGTCCGCGGGGACTCTAGGCTGTTGGGGTCGTTGGGGACGTGTGAGGGCTGCGGGGACCCTGGGGAGAGCGCGGAGGACTTGGGACTGTGGGCAAGAGAAGGCGTGCCACCGGACGGCCGAAGACGAAACCCGCCGTACTCGGCGGTGTGATCGCCCTCGTCGTCGGCGGCGCCGGGTTCGGCCTCTACGCGCTCTACGGCGGGGCGTCCGCCGACGAGGCGTCCACCCTGTCGGACCACAAGAGCGTGAAGACCGGGCCGCCCAGCGCGCTGGAGGTGAAGACGGTCACCGCCCGCTTCCTGACCGCCTGGCAGCAGGGCCGGATCGCGGAGGCGGCCGCCGCCACCGACGACGCCCCGGCCGCCACCGCCCTGCTCACCGGCTACGCCAAGGACGCCCGCCTGAAGGACGTCACCCTCACCCCGGGCACGGCGGCAGGCGCCAAGGTGCCGTTCGCCGTCAAGGCGACGGTCTCCTACCAGGCCGTCAGCAAGCCGCTGGCGTACACCAGTTCCCTCACGGTCGTCCGGCGGGCGAGCGACGGCGTGGCTCTGATCGGCTGGCAGCCCGGTGTCGTGCACCCGGAGCTGAAGGACGGCGACACCCTGGTCACCGGCGAGTCCGGGACCCCGCCGGTCAAGGCGCTGGACCGCACCGGCGCCGAGCTGACGGTGGCCACGTACCCCTCGCTCGGCTCGGTGCTGGACGGGCTGCGGGAGAAGTACGGCAAGACGGCGGGCGGCAAGGCGGGCGTGGAGCTGCGCGTGGTGCGCGGCAAGGCGTCGGAGAAGGCCGGGCTGTCGGACAAGACGCTGGTGGAGCTGAGCGAGGGCACGCCGGGCACGGTGAGGACCACGCTGGACCCGAAGTTCCAGGCGGCGGCCGAGCAGCAGGTGACGAAGCGGAAGCAGGCGTCGGTGGTGGCGCTGCGCGCCTCGACCGGTGAGATCCTCGCCGTCGCCAACAGCGCGCACGGCTTCAACATCGGCTTCCAGGGCTCGCTGGCCCCCGGCTCCACCATGAAGGTGATCACCTCCTCGCTGCTGATCGACAAGGGCCTGGCGGAGGCGGACAAGAAGCACCCCTGCCCAAAGACGTTCGACTTCGGCGGCTGGAAGTTCCACAACGACGACGACTTCGAGATCAAGGACGGCACCTTCAAGGCGAGCTTCGCCCGCTCCTGCAACACGGCTTTCATCAGCCAGGCGAAGAAGCTGAAGAACGACGACCTGACCAAGCAGGCCCAGCAGGTCTTCGGGCTCTCCATGAACAACTGGTCGATCGGCGTGCCCACGCTGGACGGCTCGGTGCCGGTGCAATCGGCGGCGCAGATGGCGGCCTCGCTGATCGGGCAGGGCGGGGTGCGGATGAACCCGCTGAACATGGCGTCGGTGGCGGCGACGGTGAAGACCGGCACCTTCCACCAGCCGTACCTGGTCGCCCCGTCCGTGGACCACCGTCGGCTGGCGACGGCGTCCCGCACGCTGTCCCCGAAGACGCTGGGGCAGCTCCGCGAGCTGATGAACTTCACCGCCGCCTACGGCACGGCGGCCGAGGCGATGTCCGGTCTCGGGCCGGACTACGGCGCCAAGACCGGTTCGGCGGAGGTCGACAACCAGGACAAGCCCAACGGCTGGTTCACCGCCTACCGCGGCGACCTCGCCTCGGCGGGCGTGGTGCAGGCGGGCGGCCACGGCGGCGACACGGCCGGTCCGATCGTCGCGACCCTGCTGAAGCTCGGCGGCTGATCAGCCCCATACGGGTCGGCTCGGTACGGGTCAGCTCCGGACGGGTTCGGCCGTGTAGGTGCGCAGCAGGAACCGGGTCAGCGACTTCATGTCGAACTGGACCACGTCCACGCCCTCCGGGGAGTGGAGCTCCAGGACCGCCTGGACGCGCCCGCACGGCCAGACCCGTACGTCCCCGCTCTCGGCGGGGGCCCGCAGGCCGTCCTCCAGCAGGGTGCGCGAGAAGGTCCACTCGGCGGGGCCGGGCAGGGCCACCTGGACGGAGAGGGGATCGGCGTCGGGGTCGTAGCGCAGCACCACGCGTACCGCGTCGGGGTCGTCCTCGGCGTCCGTGACGATATGGGCGCGCGTGTACTGCTCGACTACGGACATTGGATCGCCCTCTCACGTTCGGTGACCTCCAGGGAGGCCGCAGAGCCGCTTCGTCTCTAATGTCGCATATTTTCCTGTTTGCGCCTCAGGAGCGGAGCTGAGCGAGGCTGTCTCGCTCTTGCAAGGCATTCGCAACAAGCGCCTAAAATCGAAGGGTGCATGTACCTGACGGATTCATAGACGCCCCCACCTCCGCTGTCACCGGGGTGGTCGCCGCAGGCGCCCTCGCGGTGAGCCTGCGCGGCGCCCGCCGTGAACTGGACGAGCGCACGGCACCCCTGGCCGGTCTGGTCGCCGCGTTCATCTTCGCCGTACAGATGCTCAACTTCCCCGTGGCGGCCGGAACAAGCGGCCACCTGCTGGGCGGAGCGCTGGCGGCGATACTCGTCGGCCCCTATACGGCCGTGCTGTGCGTGTCGGTCGTGCTGCTCATGCAGGGCGTGCTGTTCGCGGACGGCGGGCTGACCGCGCTCGGTGTGAACATCACCGACATGGCGATCGTCACGACCGTGGTCGCGTACGCCGTCTTCAAGGGCCTGCTCGCGGTGCTGCCCCGCTCCCGGCGCTCGATCACCGCCGCCTCCTTCGTCGCCGCGCTGCTCTCCGTACCGGCCGCGGCCGTCGTCTTCACGCTGATCTACGCGATCGGCGGCACCACCGACGTGTCCATCGCCAAGGTGGCCACCGCGATGATCGGCGTCCATGTCCTGATCGGCATCGGCGAGGCGGTGATCACCGCGCTCACCGTGGCCGCGGTCGTCGCGGTCCGCCCCGACCTGGTGTACGGCGCCCGCGGACTGCGGCAGAAGCTCCAGCTCCGGGTGAACGGCGAACTGGTCGACGCCCCCGACGCCACCCCGGCCCCGGCCGCCGCCCGCACCTCCCGGCGCACCCTGTGGATCACCGGCCTGGTCACCTCCCTGGTCCTCGCCGGGTTCGTCAGCTTCTACGCCTCCGCCAACCCGGACGGCCTGGAGAAGGTCGCCCACGACAAGGGCATCGACAAGAAGACCGAGCCGCACCACTCCTCGGACTCCCCGCTGGCCGACTACGGCGTCAAGGACGTGGCGAACGCCCGGCTCTCCGGCGGCCTCGCGGGCGTGATCGGCGTCGGCGTCACCGTCGTGGCGGGCACCACGGTGTTCTGGGCGGTGCGCAGGCGCCACCAGCACGACACCTCTCCCGCGAACACGAGCGTCTGACATGGGAGCCGGGCACGCGCACAAGCTCTACCGGCACGGGCACTCCTCCGTGCACCGGCTGCCCCCGCACACCAAGCTGGCGGCCGTCTTCGCCTTCGTCGTGGTGGTGGTCTCCACCCCGCGCGAGGCGATGTGGGCGTTCGGGGTGTACGCGCTGCTGCTGGCCGGTGTCGCGTACCGGGCGCGGGTGCCCGCCGGGTTCCTGCTGAAGCGGCTGCTGATCGAGGTGCCGTTCGTCGCGTTCGCGGTGCTCATGCCGTTCGTCGCGGAGGGCGAGCGGGTGCACGTCCTCGGCCTCTCGCTGAGCGTCAACGGCCTGTGGGGCGCCTGGAACGTGCTGGCCAAGGGCACCCTGGGCGTCGCCGCCTCGGTGCTGCTCGCCGCCACCACCGACCTGCGCGAGCTGCTGCTCGGACTCCAGCGGCTGAAGCTGCCGCCGCTGCTGGTGCAGATCGCCTCCTTCATGATCCGCTACGGCGACGTCATCACCGACGAGATGCGCCGCATGCGGATCGCCCGCGAGTCGCGCGGCTTCGAGGCGCGGGGGGTACGGCAGTGGGGGGTGCTCGCCAAGTCGGCGGGCGCGCTGTTCATCCGCTCCTACGAACGGGGCGAGCGGGTCCATCTGGCCATGGTGAGCCGGGGCTACGCCGGGTCGATGCCGGTCATCGACGAGGTCACCGCCACCCGTGACCAGTGGCTGCGCGCCCTGGCCCTGCCCTGCTCCGCCCTCGTCGTCTGTCTGCTGGGATGGTTCCTGTGAGTACCGCATCGCTGCCGCTGTCGCTGGAGGTCTCCGGCCTCGCCTTCGCCTACCCCGACGGCCACCAGGCCCTGTTCGGCGTCGACTTCACCGTCCCGCGCGGTGAACGGGTCGCGCTGCTCGGGCCGAACGGCGCGGGCAAGACCACGCTCGTGCTGCATCTGAACGGCATCCTGTCCGGCGGCACCGGCACGGTCACCGTGGCCGGACTCCCGGTCGGCAAGCGGCACATGGCCGAGATCCGGCAGAAGGTCGGCATCGTCTTCCAGGACCCCGACGACCAGCTCTTCATGCCGACCGTGCGCGAGGACGTGGCGTTCGGACCGGCGGCGGCCGGGCTGAAGGGGGCCGAACTGGCGGAGCGGGTACGGACCGCGCTGGAGCAGGTCGGCATGGCCGAGTTCGCCGACCGGCCCCCGCACCATCTCTCCTTCGGGCAGCGGCGCCGGGTCGCGGTGGCGACGGTCCTGGCGATGCGGCCGGAGATCCTCGTCCTGGACGAGCCGTCCTCCAACCTGGACCCGGCCTCGCGGCGCGAACTGGCCGACATCCTGCGCTCGTTGGACGTCACGGTCCTCATGGTCACGCACGATCTTCCCTACGCCCTCGAACTGTGCCCGCGCGCGCTGATCCTCAGCGACGGGGTGATCGCCGCCGACGGTCCCACGGGCAAGCTGCTCTCCGACGAGGCGCTGATGCGGGCGCACCGGCTGGAGCTGCCGTTCGGGTTCGACCCGCGCACGGTGGCGCTGGACGCGTAGAGACTCGGTACCGAGGAATCCAAGGGCGTACGGCCGTGTTTCACTCGTGAGCGTGGGCGAGGAAAGGGATGCGGGCGTGGATGTGCGGGTGAACGGCACGGTGGCCGAGGGCTTCGAGCCGGTGGCGGAGGCGTTCGCGGCGAACTTCGCCCGGCTCGGGGAGCGGGGCGCGGCCGTGGCCGTGTACCAGGACGGGCACCGGGTGGTCGACCTGTGGGCGGGCACCCGGGACGTCGATGGTTCCGCCTCCTGGGAGCGGGGCACCGCGCAGATCGTGCGCTCCGCCACCAAGGGCGTCGCCGCCGCCGCGCTCCTGCTGCTGCACCAGCGGGGCCTGCTGGACCTGGACGCCCCGGTGGGCGCGTACTGGCCCGAGTTCAAGGCGGCGGGCAAGGAGCGCGTCCTCGTACGCGACCTGCTCGCCCACCGGGCGGGCGTGCCGGTGCTGGACCGGCCGCTGACCCCCTCGGAGGCGGCCGACCCGGACCTCGGCGCGGCGGCCGTCGCCGCGCAGGCGCCGGTGTGGGAGCCGGGCACGGACCACGGCTACCACGCACAGACGTACAGCTGGCTCACCGGAGAGCTGGTCCGCCGGGTCACCGGGCGCCCGGTCGGCGAGTTCATCGCGTCCGAGATCGCCGCCCCGGCCGGGGCGGAGGTGTGGCTGGGGCTGCCCTCCTCGGAGCAGGCACGCGCGGGCCGGGTGGGCCCGCTGGCGGAGCCCGAGACGGCCGGTGCGCTGAAGGTACGGCCCAAGCGGTCCGTAGCGGACGCTTACGCCGACCCCGCCTCCCTGACCCGCCGCGCCTTCGCCGCGATCACCCCGCTGCCGGACGAGAACGCGCCCGCCTACCGCTCGGCCGCCCTCCCCGCCTCCAACGGCATCGCCACGGCGGACGGCCTGGCCCGCGTGTACGCGTCGCTGATCGGTGAAGTGGACGGCGGTACGCGGCTGTTCACCCCGGAGACGCGGGATCTGGCCCGGGCCGAGGCGTCGGCGGGGCCGGACCGGGTGCTCGTGGTCGGCACCCGGTTCGGCCTCGGCTACATGCTCCACGGCCCGGCGTCCCCGCTGCTCACCCCGGGCTCCTTCGGCCACCCCGGCCGCGGCGGCGCCCTGGCCTTCGCCGACCCCGACTCCGGCATCGCATTCGGTTACGTCACCAACGGCTTCCGCGGTGGAGTGACGGCGGACCCGAGGGCACAGGCGCTGGTGCGGGCGGTACGGAGTGCGCTGGGCTGACCCCGCTCACACGTGGATGGCGTGCGAGATGCGCCCCGAGTCCTCGTCGATCTCCTCGTGCGCCTTGGTCAGCAGGTTCAGGGCCAGTTCGTTCAGGGCGCGGGCGCCCGCGATCTCCTCGCCGACCCTCGGCTGGTTGGCGTCGACCCGGTGCCGGGTGGCGTGCCCGTGCGCCCGTACCTCACTGCCGTCCGGCAGCCGCACCAGTGCCACCGCGCGTGTGTGCTGGTCGTCCTCCTCGAACTCCAGCTCGATGTGCCAACCCACGGAGTTGTGCATCATCCCGACCACCTCCGAAAACCACCGTTTCCCTGCTTCCAGGGTGCGCTCGCCTCCGGCGAAGTTCACATCGGACCGGTGACGTCAGTCCGCCGTCTTCTCCTCGAAGCTCGCGAAGTAGGCCGCCGCCATGTCCTCGCCCCCGTGCCCCTGGGCGGCCGCGCGGGCGAAGCGGTCGGCAGTCGCCTCGGCCAGGTCGAGGCGGACGCCGCCCCGCTCGGCGGCGGCCACGATCAGCCGGGCGTCCTTCTCGGCGGTGGCCACGGCGAAGGAGGCCGGGGTGAGCTTGCCCTCCATCACTAGGGCGGACTTGGCGCGGAGGTAGCCCATGTCCAGCGGGCCGCCCTCGATCAGGTCGAAGAACGAGCGCGGGTCGACGCCAAGGGCCTGGGCGAGCGCCAGCACCTCCCCGGTGGCCGCGGTGATCGCGAGCACCCAGTTGTTGGCGACCAGCTTGAGCCTGCTGGCGCTGCCCTCCGCGCCGTCCTCGCCGGTCCACACGGTGCGGGAGCCGACCGCGTCGAGGACCGGCGCGAGGGTGCTCCGGCCCGCCTCGGGTCCGGCGGCCAGCACGGTGAGCTGGCCGTCCTCGGCGGGCTTGCGGGTGCCGAGCACGGGCGCGTCGTAGAACTCCAGCCCGTGTTCGCGGGCGAACGCGGCGAGGCGGCCGGTGAGTTCGGTACCGGCGGTGGTGCTCTGCACCCACAGCGTGCCGGGGCGCAGCGCGGGCGCGGCCTCGCGCATCACGTCCAGCACGGTGTCGCCGTCGTACAGCATGGTCAGCACCACGTCCGCGCCCTCGACCGCCTCGGCGGGCGTGCCGGTGACCCGGACGCCGTCCTCGGCGAGCGGCTCGGCCTTGGCGCGGGTGCGGTTCCAGGCGCGTACGGGCAGCCCGGCGGCGGCGAGGTTGCGGGCCATCGCGGCGCCCATGATGCCGGTGCCCAGAACGGCGACGGTCGGCCGGTCGGTGGGGGTCATACGGTGGCGCTCCTTCTCATCGGGATGTCGTCCTCGTCGAGGCGTCGTCGATCATGCCCCGCGCCCCCATCCTGCCCGCAAACCCGTCCCGTCCCGCCGTGGCTCAGCGGGCCTGCTCGTCCTGCGTGAAGAAATCGATCAGTTCCTGGGACGTGGGCTTGTGGTGGGCGTCGGCGGCGGCGTCGGCGCTGCGCGGGAACAGGGCTCGCTCGTACGCGGCGAGCGCGGCCTCGGTGTCGCCGGGGTGCGCGGCGAGCGCCTCGCCGAGTTCGGCGGCGTCCAGCATGGCGAGGTTGGCGCCCTCGCCGTTGGGGACGGAGATGTGGGCGGCGTCGCCGAGCAGGGTCACGCCGGGTACGCGATCCCAGCGGTGGCCGATGGGCAGTGTGTAGTGGGGGCGCAGCAGCGGGGCGGTGTCGGACGCGGTGATGAGGGGGGCGAACTCCGGGGCCCAGTCCGCGAACTCGGCCGCGATCCGGGCGGTCGACGCGGCGAGGTCGGTGAAGTCGATGTCCGCGAACCACTCCAGGGGCCGGGCGAGCGTGACGTAGGCGTGGACGGTCTCCCCCTTCTCCCGGTGCGCCCCGATCCACCGCCCGTCCCCGTCCGGGTCGACCGCGCCGAACATCCCGCCGCCGACCATCTTCGCGACGGCCGGGTGCCGGGTCTCGACGTCGAAGAGGTACGTCTCGACGAACGCCTCCCCCGCGTACTCCGGCACCGCGTCGGACAGCAGCGGCCGCACCCGCGACCAGGCGCCGTCCGCGCCGACGAGGAGGTCGGCGGTGACGGAGCCGCCGTCGGCGAAGGTCACCTCGTGGCGCCCGTCGGCCAGGGTCCGGGCACCGCTGACCTTGTGCCCCCAGCGCACGGTCCCCTCGGGCAGCGCGTCCAGCAGCACCTGCCGCAGCTCCCCCCGCTGCACCTCGGGACGGCCGCCGGTACCGTCGTCGGCCTTGTCGAACAGCAGCGTCCCGTCCCGGTGGAAGAACCGCATCGCCTGGCGCCCCTCCAGGATGATGCCCTCGAACTCGTCCATCAGATCAGCCGCCTTGACGGCCAGCTGCCCGTTGTAGTCATGGATGTCAAGCATTCCGCCCTGCATACGCGCGGCCGCCGAAGCCTCCGCCTCGTACACGGTCGACGCCATCCCGCGCACCTGCAACACCCGAGCCAACGTCAGCCCACCGAGCCCGGCACCGATGATCGTGACGTGAGTGGACATGGTTTCTCCTCGCTGAAGACCTCGCGCCGAGCACCCACCCGACGACGCCCCCAACCTCCCAACCCACCCCGACACCCGACCGACACCGCCCCGACAGCCCCGACAGCGGGCCGACAGCGCCGCATCGCGTGGCGGAGCTTGGGGCAGAGATCGTCGCGTTGGGCACGCCGTCACGAGAGGGGTAACCATGTCGGACACCGAGGGCGCACGACTTTTCCGGGAAGCATGGATCGCCGGTGTGCACCGGCACTTCCCCGGTGAGCCCAAGCCCGGTTACGTGGCCCCGTGGGACGAGACCCCGCAGTGGGAGCGGGAGGCGGCGGGGGCGGTGGCCGCTCAGGTGCGGCAGTTCGTGAGCCTCAGTGACGGTGCCCCCGCGCGCCTGACCCGCGAGCAGAAGGGACGGTTCGTCGCCCTCTGCTGGACCGCCCAGATGTACAAGCACTTCACCGACCCCAAGCCCGCCTACGTGGCCGACTGGCCGCAGCTCCCGACCTGGCAGCAGGAGACGGACGCGGACATCTTCGAGGCGGTCGAGAAGTCGGCGGGCTGACCAGGGGCCGCGCCCCCTCGGCTCACCCCGCGTGCAGCATCAACCCGATCCCCACCACCAACAGCCCCGCCGCCGCGATGCGCGGAGCGCCGAAGCGTTCCTTGAAGAAGAGGGCGCCGATGGCCGCGCCGACGATGATCGAGGATTCGCGGAGGGCGGCGACGGGGGCGAGGGGGGCGCGGGTCTGGGCCCAGAGGACGAGGGCGTACGCGGCGACGGAGAGGACCGCGCCGAGGAGGCCGAGGGTGGCGTAGGGCTTGAGCTTGCGGACCATGTCGCCGCGCACCCGGTAGTACATGTACGCGGGGATGAAGATCCCCTGGGCGGCCATCAGCCAGGCGATGTAGCCGAGCGGGGTGTCCGCGTGCCGTACGCCGATGCCGTCGAGGACGGTGTACACGGCGATGGTGAGGCCGGTCGCGACGGCGGCGCCGATGGCCTTCCAGTCGGGCCTGCGCCCCCGCAGCCCCCACAGGCTCACCCCGGTCAGTCCGACGCAGGACACGGCGACCCCGGCCGCCGCCCACCCGCCGGGCACCTCGTGCGCGAACAGGGCCGCCAGGACGGTGACCACCAGCGGCGCGGTACCGCGTGCGATCGGGTACGCCTGCCCGAAGTCCCCTAGCCGGAAGGAGGTCATGAGCAGCGCGTAGTACGCCACATGCACCCCGGCGGAGGTGAGCAGATATGGCCACGCGGGCCCGGCCGGCCAGGGCGCGAACAGTGCCATCACCAGCCCGACGATCAGCCCGCCCCCGGCGATGAGCGTGAACCCCGTCAGCTTGTCGGTGATCTGATGCGCGATGGCGTTCCACCCGGCGTGGGTGAAGGCGGCCAGCAGGACAGCGGCGGTGACGAGCGGCGTCACCGGTCAGGACCAGTCGTCGTCATACCCGGCACGCTAACCGATCACTGTGTGGCCTGTACACGGGGTTTGACCGGGGTCACGCGGCCGTCATCACCCGAACAAACCCGGCCAGTTGCACGGAGTCACTGACCCGAGGCGGGGAACACCCCTAGGCTGCGGAGCATGAATGGGACCGAGGGCGCTCGACTGTTCCGGGAAGCCTGGATCGCCGGGGTCCGCCGCCACTTCCCCGGTGAGCCCGAGCCCGGATTCGTCACCCCGTGGGAGGACGTACCCGAGTGGCAGCGGGAGGTCTCCGGGATCGTCGCGTCGCGCATCACGGGCCTGATGGAACTCAGTGAGGGCAACGCCGCCCGGCTCTCCCGCGAGCAGAAGGGCCGCTTCGTCGCCATCTGCTGGGCCACCGAGGTGAGCGACCAGCTCGACGAACCCGACCCCGCCGAGCTCGCCGAATGGCCCGACCTGCCTCTCTGGCACCGGGAGACGGTCGCGGACATCTTCGAGGCGCTCGAGAAGACGGCGTGACGGCGGACGGCCGGTGAGGCATCTCCTGCCCCACCGGCCGTCCGTCGACACAAACCCTCAAGCGCGGACCAGCTCCCGCTCCCCGTCCGTGTCCGACTCCGTACGAAGGCCCTCGCCCTCGACGTCCACGTTCGGCAGCGCGCGGTCCAGCCACGCCGGGAGCCACCAGGCGCGGCGGCCGAGCAGGGCCAGGACGGCCGGGACGATGGCCATGCGGACGATGAAGGCGTCGAAGAAGACGGCGATGGCCAGGCCGAAGCCGATCATCTTGATCATCGACTCGCTGGAGCCGATGAAGCCGGAGAAGACGGCGATCATGATGACGGCGGCGGCGGTGACGACGCGGGCGCTGTAGCGGAAGCCGGTGACGACCGCCTGGCCCGGGTTCTCCCCGTGGACGTACGCCTCACGCATCCGGGTCACGAGGAACACCTCGTAGTCCATGGCGAGTCCGAAGACCACGCCGACCATGAAGATCGGCATCATCGACATGACCGGGCCAGTCTGCTCGACGTTCATCAGGCCGGACAGCCAGCCCCACTGGAAGACCGCGACGACCGCGCCGAGGGCGGCCAGCACGCTGAGCAGGAAGCCGAGGGCCGCCTTCAGCGGGACCAGGATCGAGCGGAAGACGACGATCAGGAGGAGGAAGGCGAGGCCGACGACCAGCGCGAGGTACGGCAGCAGCGCGTCGTTCAGCTTCTGGGAGACGTCGATGTTCATCGCCGTGGCGCCCGTGACCAGCAGCGTCGCGTCCGTCGCGGAGGCGATCGAGGCGCTCTTGTCCCGGATCGCGTGCACCAGGTCCTCGGTGGTGGCCGAGGACGGCTGGGACTTCGGTACGACGGTGATGATCGCGGTGTCGCCCGCCTTGTTCGGCGCGGGCGGGGTGACCGTGACGATGTCCTTCAGGCCCTTGATCTCGTCGCCGACCTCGGCGAACGCGGCCTTCTTGTCGGCGCTGCCCTTGGCGTCGACCACGACCATCAGCGGGCCGTTGAAGCCGGGGCCGAAGCCGTCGGAGAGCAGGTCGTAGGCGCGGCGCTGGGTGGTGGAGACGGGCTGGGAGCCGTCGTCGGGCAGGCCCAGTTCGAGCGAGGCGGCCGGGACGGCGGCGGCGCCGAGGCCGACCACACCGAGCAGCAGCACGGCGACCGGGCGCCGGACCACGAAACTCGCCCAGCGGGTGCCCATGTTGGGGCGCCCGGACTTCTTCGCCGCGCGTCCCCCGCCGAGCAGCCTGCTCTTCTCGCCCGCGGGCTTGACCGTACGGCCCGCGTAGCCGAGCAGCGCCGGGATCAGGGTGAGCGCGATCAGCACGGCGATGGCGACCGTGCCCGCGGCGGCCACGCCCATCTTGGTCAGCATCGGGATGTTGACGACGGAGAGCCCGACCAGCGCGATGACGACGGTGAGGCCCGCGAACACCACCGCCGAGCCCGCCGTACCCACGGCCCGGCCCGCCGCCTCCTCGCGGTCGCGGCCCTCGGCCAGTTCGGCGCGGTAGCGGGAGACGATGAAGAGGGCGTAGTCGATGCCGACCGCGAGGCCGATCATCGTGGCCAGGGTGGAGGTGGTGGAGCCCAGGTCGAGCGGGTTGGCGAGCGCGGCGATCGTGGAGACGCCGATGCCGACGCCGATGATCGCGGTGAGCAGCGGCAGCCCGGCCGCGATGAGCGAGCCGAAGGTGATGACGAGGACGACGGCCGCGATGGCGATGCCGATGACCTCGCTGGACCCGGTCTCGGGCGCGGTGGTGAGCGCGTCGCCGCCGATCTCGACGGTCAGCCCGGCGTCCCGCGCGTGCCCGGCGCTCTCCTTGAGGGCGTCACGGGAGGCGTCCTCCAGCTCCATCCCGGAGACCTTGTACTTCACCGAGGCGTAGGCGATGGTCCCGTCCCGGCTGACCGCCTTGCCGGTGTACGGGTCGGCGACGGAGGCGACCTCGGAGCCGGAACCCAGCTCCTTGACGGTCTTCTCCACGGCCGCCTTGTTGCCGGGGTCGGTCATCTTCTGGCCCTCGGGGGCCTGGAAGACGACGCGGGCGGTGGCGCCGTCGGCGCTCATGCCGGGGAAGCGCTGTTCCAGCAGGTCGAAGGCGCGCTGTGCCTCGGTGCCGGGGATGGAGAAGGACGAGTTCCCGGCGGGCGGCGCGGACGCGGCGCCCACCCCGGCGAGGGTGAGCAGCGCGACCCACAGCAGGGCGACGAAGTGCCGTCGCCGGAAGGCGAATCGGCCTAGTTTGTACAGGTAGGTGGCCACGAGGGCGTACTCCCGGTCAGGTCGTGACAGGCATCTGGGCAGGGGTGGTCAGCCCGGCGACGTGAGCGGAGACGTCAGGAGGTGGGCTTGCTGGGGAGGGGGTCGGTCAGGTGGTGGGGACGCCGAGGGCGGGGAGGACCACGGCGTCGATGTAGGAGCGCAGGAATTCCTGCGTGGGAGGCTGCTCGTCGATGAGCGCCCGGGTGGCGAACGCGCCGATCATCATGTGCACCACGAAGGGCAGCGCCGGGTTGTCCGGAGCGACCTCGCCCCGGTCCACGGCCCGTGCGACCATCGCGCGCAGCGCGGCCATCTCGGGCTCGATGAGCTGCTCCCGGAAGGCCGCGAGCAGGTCGGGGTTGTTGTGGACGGCCATGGCCAGGCCCCGCATCAGGGCGCTGTTCTGCTCCATGGCGCAGTCGTCCTCGCGGTGCACGACCGCGAGGAAGTCACCGCGCAGCGTGCCGGTGTCCACGTCGGAGATGTGGCCCGGTTTGCCGTGCCGGATGGCGCGGGCGACCAGTTCGGCCTTGCCGCCCCACTGGCGGTAGAGCGTGGCCTTGCTGGAGCGGGTGCGGGCGGCGACGGCGTCCATGGTGAGGGCGTCGTAGCCGACCTCGCGGAGCAGGTCGAGGACCGCTTCGTACAGCTCGGCCGCGCGCTCGGGCGTGATCCTGCTGCGACGCGCGGTGGCGGCATCGGTCATCCGCCTCACCTCTCCCGCTTCGACTGACTTCGACTGACTTCGACTGACACGGCTTCCGTACGGGATGAAGGTACCCCGCCCACCTACGAAACGAAACCGTTTCGTACGGGGTCGGGGCGTGTCCTGCGTCACGGGGTGCCGGGCCGCACGAGTTGCTGTGCCTCCCGTGCCGGAAAAGCATGGATGAGTGAGCTATCTGCGGCTTCCCCACATCAGTGACGATCTGCTGTGCTTCGTGGCCGAGGACGACCTCTGGCTGGCGCCGCTCGACGAACCGGGCCGTCCCTGGCGGCTCACCGCGGACCGCACCAAGGCCGGACACCCCCGTTTCTCGCCCGACGGCAAGCAGATCGCCTTCACGAGCTGGCGCAGCCTGGTGCCCGAGATCCACCTCGTGGACGTGGCAGGCGGGCCCGCGCGGCAGCTGACCCACTGGGGCAGCGCCGACACCCAGGTGTGCGGCTGGACGCCCCCGGACCAGCACGGGAACAGCGACATCCTGGCCGTCGCCTCGCACGGGCAGCCCTTCTCCTACTTCACCTGGGCCCACAAGATCGGCACCGACGGCGGCCCCGGCGGGCGGCTGCCCTGGGGCCCGGTCGGTGACATCCAGGTCGCGGACACGGCCGGTGAGCACCAGACCCTGCTGCTCACCGGCACGCCCCCGCACGAACCGGCGTCCTGGAAGCGGTACCGGGGCGGCGCCATGGGGCGGCTGTGGCTCCAGGGACGGCGGCTGCTGGAGCACATCGACGGCCAGCTCTCCTCCCCGATGTTCGTCGCCGGACGCATCGCCTTCCTCTCCGACCACGAGGGCATCGGCAACCTCTACTCCGTCGCCCCCGACGGCACCGACCTGCGCCGCCACACCGACCACGACGCCTTCTACGCCCGGCACGCCGCGACCGACGGCGAGCGGGTGGTCTATCAGTGCGCCGGTGACATCTGGATCGTGGACGACCTCTCCCCCACCGGCACCCCGCGCAGGCTCGACATCGACCTGGGCGGCTCGGCCCCCGGCCGCCGTCCCTACCAGGTGCCCGCCGCGCACAACGTGGACGGCCTCTCCGTGGACGAGACCGGCCGGGCCAGCGCGGTCACCGTCCGGGGCAGCCTGTACTGGCTCACCCACCGCGACGGCCCCGCCCGCACCATCGCCGACACCCCCGGCGTCCGGGTCCGCCTGCCGGAGATGCTGGGCTCGACCGGCCAGCTCGCCTACGTCACCGACGCCGAGGGCGACGACGCGGTGGCCATCGCCCAGCTCCCCCGCGCCACCGGCGGCCGCGAGCCCCGGCTGCTCGGCGAGGGCAGGCTCGGCCGGGTGCTGGAGCTGGTCTCCGACGCGGAGGGCGAACGGCTGGCGGTCGCCTCGAACGACGGCCGCCTGCTGCTGATCGACGTGGCGGAGGACGAAGAAGGTACGGAGGGCCGCGCGCCCGGCACCGTCACCGAGCTGATCCGCTCCGACAACGGCCCCGTCCGCGACCTCGCCTTCTCCCCCGACGGCGCCTGGCTCACCTGGTCCCACCCCGGCATCGGCCGCTCCCTGCGCCAGATCAAGCTGGCCCGGATCAAGGACCGCATGATCGTCGACGTCACCAACGGCCGCTTCGAGGACGAGAACCCCGTCTTCACCAGCGACGGCCGCTACCTCGCCTTCCTGTCCTGGCGCGGCTTCGACCCGGTGTACGACGTGCACACCGGCGACCTGTCCTTCCCGCTCGGCTGCCGCCCCTACCTGGTCCCGCTGAACTCGGCCACGCCCTCCCCGTTCGCGCTCAACCCCGAGGGCCGTCCGGCGGCGGGCGGGCTCGATCCGCTGGAGGCGGGGTCCGGCGAGGGGAGCACGGTGACCGTGGAGGTGGAGGGGCTGGAGAACCGGGTCACGCCGTTCCCGGTGATGTCCTCCAAGTACTCGGCGCTGCGCCCGGTCGCGGGCGGCGGGCTGGTCTGGCTGCGCTGGCCGATCTCCGGCGCGCTCGGCGAGACCTTCGTCAACCCGGCCGACATCAGCGGCAGGCCCACCCTGGAGCACTTCAACATCAGCAAGGCGAAGAAGTCCGAACTGGTCGGCCACCTCGACTGGTTCGAGGTGAGCGGCGACGGCACCCGGCTGGTCGTGGTGGACGAGGGCGACCTGCGCGCGGTGCCCGCCACCGAGCCCGGCGACAGCGACAGCACGGTCTGGATAGACCTGCGCCGCATCCTGCACGAGGTCGACCCGGCCGCCGAGTGGCGGGGTGCCTACGCCGAGGCCGGGCGGATCATCCGGGACTACTTCTGGGACCCCGGCATGTGCGGCATCGACTGGACCGCGATCCTGGAGCAGTACCGCCCGCTGGTCGAACGGGTCACCTCCCCCGACGAGTTCGCCGACCTGCTGCGCGAAGTCCTCGGCGAGCTGGGCACGTCGCACGCCTACGTCACCCCGGCCCGGCGCAACGAGGGCCCGCCGCACTACCAGCGCCGCCAGGGCCTGCTGGGCGCCAACTTCGTGTGCCGGGACGGTTCCTGGATGGTCGCCCGCATCCTGGACGGCGACTCCTCCGACTCCCGCGCCCGCTCCCCGCTGGCCGGCATGGGCATCCGCGAGGGCTGTGTACTGACCCATGTGAATGGGCGTCCGGTGGACCCGGTGACCGGGCCGTACCCGCTGCTCGCGGGCTCCGGCGGCACCACCGTCGACCTCACCTTCGCCCCGCCGCCGGGCGAGCCGGGCGCCCCCCGCCGGGTCGCCGTGGTCCCGCTGATCGACGAGCGGCCGCTGCGCTACCAGGACTGGGTGGCCAAACGGCGCGAGGTGGTACGGGAGTTGAGCGGCGGCCAGTGCGGCTATCTGCACATCCCCGATCTGGGCGGCTCCGGGTGGGCGCAGTTCAACCGCGACCTGCGGCTCGAGGTGTCCCGGCCCGCGCTGATCGTGGACGTGCGGGGCAACGCGGGCGGCCACATCAGCGAGCTGGTGATAGAGAAGCTGACCCGGACCATCCTCGGCTGGGACCTCACCCGGAACGAGCAGCCGGTGTCGTACGCCTCCAACGCGCCGCGCGGGCCGGTCGTGGCGCTCGCGGACGAGGCGACGTCCTCCGACGGCGACATGATCACCGCCGCGTTCAAGCTGCTCGGTCTCGGCCCGGTGGTCGGGCAGCGCACCTGGGGCGGGGTCGTCGGCATGACCGGGCGGCACCGGCTGGGGGACAACACGGTGATCACGGTGCCGATGAACGCGGCCTGGTTCGACGCGTACGGCTGGTCGGTGGAGAACCAGGGCGTCACCCCCGACCTGGAGGCCCTGCGCACCCCGCTGGACTGGGCCGAGGGCCGCTACGCCCAGCTCGACGACGCGGTGCGGCTCGCGCTGGAGATGCTGGGGACGGCCCCGGCCGCGGTGCCGCCCGACTACAGCGACGTACCGGACCGCTCGCGGCCCAAGCTGCCGCCGCGCGAAGCGGGGTGAGCGCGGGCAGAAAAGGAGCGCAAAAAAAGAGGGCGGGACGTCCCGCCACTCACAACGTATAGCGCAAGGGGGGCCTTGCGGCAAGGCCCCCCTCATGCCGCAGAATCGCTCGCCGAGCCCAGAACCTGCGGAAATGAGTGATCCACTACATGTGTGCGCTGCTGTCCGAGCGTGAGTCCACACCCGAGTCCCGCGCGTTCGAGCTGCCCGACCGGCTCGCCGCGAAGGCCGACCCGGCACTGATCGCCGCCGACGAGCGGCACTTCGCGGACATCGCCGAGAGCCTGGAGCGGACCGTCGCCGAGCTGTCCGCGACCCTGGACGAACTCCGCCGGACACCCGGAGGCGTGGGCCGCGAGGTGCTGGAACGCGACCTGGAGATCCACCGGCTCACCGCCCGGCTGCGCGCCCTGCGGCGCTTCGGGATCGACCTGTGTCTCGGCCACATCGTGCACGAGGGCGATCCCGAGCCGGTCTACATCGGCCGCCTCGGCCTCACCGACGACACCGGCCGCAGGCTGCTGATCGACTGGCGCTCCCCCGCCGCCGAACCCTTCTTCGCCGCGACCCACGCCCACCCGATGGGCCTGGCCAGTCGCCGCCGCTACCGCTGGACGCGCGGCCGGATCAGCGACTACTGGGACGAGGTGTTCACCGCCGACGGGCTGGAGAACCACGCGGCGCTGGACGACCAGTCCGCGTTCATCGCCACCCTGGGCGGCACCCGTTCGGAGCGGATGCGGGACGTGCTGGCCACCATCCAGTCCGACCAGGACGCCATCATCCGGGCCTCCTCGCGCGGCGCCCTCGTGGTGGACGGCGGCCCCGGCACCGGCAAGACCGTCGTCGCCCTGCACCGCTCCGCCTACCTGCTCCACTCCGACCCGCGCCTCGGGCACCGCCGGGGCGGCGTGCTGTTCGTCGGCCCGCACCAGCCGTACCTGAACTACGTCGCCGACGTGCTGCCGAGCCTCGGCGAGGAGGGGGTCCGCACCTGCACCGTGCGGGACCTGGTCACCGAGGGCGCCACGGCGGGCGTCGAGGCCGACCCGGAGGTGGCCCGGCTGAAGACGTCGGCGAAGCTGGTGAAGGGCATCGAGAAGGCGGTCCGCTTCTACGAGACCCCGCCCACCGAGCCCCTGATCATCACCACCCCCTGGGGCGACCTGCACCTGACCGCCGCCGACTGGGCCGAGGCGTTCGAGGCCGCGGAGACGGGCGTACCGCACAACGACGCCCGCGACCTGATCTGGGAGGCGCTCGTCACGATCCTCCAGGACCAGCTGAAGGAAGAGGTCCCGCCCAGGCTGTTCCGCCGGGCGCTCGCCTCCGACAGCGAGCTGACCGGCACCCTCCGGCGCGCCTGGCCGCTGCTGGAGGCCGCCGACGTGGTGGGCGACCTGTGGACGGTCCCGGCCTATCTGCGGATGTGCGCCCCCTGGCTCACCCCCGACGAGGTGCGCCTGCTGCGCCGCGCCGACCCGCAGGCGTGGACGGTGTCCGACCTGCCCCTGCTGGACGCGGCCCGGCAGCGGCTCGGTGACCCCGAGACGTCCCGGAAGAAGCGCCGCCAGGCCGTCACGGTGGCCGTCGAGCGGGAGCGGATGTCCGCCGTCATCGACAGCGTGATCGCGGCCGACCCCGACGGCGAGGGCGCGGTGACCATGCTGCACGGGCAGGACCTCAGGGACAGCCTGGTCGACGAGGGCGCGCTGGCCGCCATCGAGGCGGACGCGCTCGCCGGGCCGTTCGCGCACATCGTGGTGGACGAGGCGCAGGAGCTGACCGACGCCGAGTGGCAGATGCTGCTGCTGCGCTGCCCGTCCCGGAGCTTCACCATCGTGGGCGACCGCGCGCAAGCCCGGCACGGCTTCACCG
This sequence comes from Streptomyces sp. NPDC002176, assembly GCF_044903645.1. Taxonomy (NCBI): domain Bacteria; kingdom Bacillati; phylum Actinomycetota; class Actinomycetes; order Kitasatosporales; family Streptomycetaceae; genus Streptomyces; species Streptomyces sp. NPDC002176. Next base: position 337,638 of record NZ_JBJDQW010000006.1, on the reverse strand, counting down.
AGTCGTGGCGGGAGCGGCTCGCGCGGGTCGGCCTCGGCCGGGTGGAGGTGGCCTCGCTGAGCATCAACTACCGCACGCCGGAAGAGGTGATGGCGGAGGCGGAGCCGGTGATCCTCGCCGCCCTCCCGGACGCCAACGTGCCGGTCTCGGTCCGCGCGAACGGCATCCCGGTCACCTACGGCCCGGTGGCGGACCTGGAACCGGTCCTCGACGACTGGCTGGCCGAGAACGCCGAGGGCACCGCCTGCGTCATCGGCGCGCCCGCGTTCGATGAGCGCCCCCGCGTCCGGTCGCTGACCCCGGAGCTGGCGAAGGGGCTGGAGTTCGACCTGGTCGTGCTGGTGGACCCGGGCGCCTTCGGCGAGGGCATCGAGGGCGCGGTGGACCGCTATGTGGCGATGACCCGCGCCACCCAGCGGCTCGTGGTGCTGGGCGCCTGACCGTGCGCCGGGGCGGGGCACCCGGACGTGCCGGGTGCCCCGCCGCGTGGCTGCTTCAGCCGGACCTGCCGCGTCAGGCGGTGTGGTCCGGGTCGAAGCGGTCCTCCGTGTCACGCATGCCGCCCTCGGCGCGGTCGCGCTGGGGCTGGTGGGCGCGCTCCTGGTGGTCGCGCCCCTGCGGGCCGCGCTGACCGGCCTTCTCGCGGGCCTGGCCGGCCTTCTCCCTGGCCTGGTCCTGCATCTTGCGGGACTTCTCCTGGAACTGGTCCTTCATACCCATGTGGGTTCACATCCCTGGTGAGAACGGTTGCGGCCCCGGTGGGGCCTCGACCAGATTCACACGGGCGAACACCCTCCGCATGTCGATCAGTTACGCTGCGTAGCGCGGGCCTGTTCGTCGGCCGCGCCGCCCGCGCCGACCAGCCCCGAGCGCATGCCGGTCAGCCGGTCCGCGTACCGGCGCATCTCGCGCTGTCCGACGGTGCCGATGAGGGCCGGGAGGTAGCCGCGCACGCCCTGCATGCCGCGCAGCCACCACTGCCCGTACACGTGCGGCGACCGGCGCTCGATGCCGTCCACCAGCCGGTCGACGGCCGGGCCCAGCGGGTACGTCTTGTTCGACGGCCAGGGCAGCCGCTGCCTCAACTCCCGCATGACGTCGTCCTGGTCGGCGCCACGCACCATGTCGGTGTCGGTCCAGGACAGGTAGGCGACGCCCACCCGCACGCCCAGGTAGCCGACTTCGCCGCGCAGGCTGTGCGCGTACGCCTCCACGCCGGACTTGGAGGCGCAGTACGCCGTCATCATCGGCGCCGGGGTGATCGCGGCGAGGGAGGCGATCTGGAGCAGATAGCCGCGGCTCTCGGTGAGCACCGGGAGGAAGGCGCGAGCGGTGACGGCCGAGCCGATGAGGTTGACCTCGATCACCCGCCGCCAGGCCACCGGGTCGGAGTCGGCGAACGGACCACCGCTCGCCACACCGGCGTTGGCCACCACGATGTCGACCTTGCCGAACCGCTCCTTCACCTCGGCGGCGACCCGGCCCATCGCCTCATGGTCGGTGACATCGGCGTACCAGTACGCGCTCTCGCCGTACAGCCGCTCGGAGACGGCCTTCAGCTCGTCCTCCTCCAGCCCGACCAGGGCCACCTTGGCGCCGCGCGCGGAGAGTTTGCGGGCGAGCAGCTCGCCGACACCGCGTGCCGCACCGGTGACGACGGCCACCTGTCCTTCGAGACCGACCTTGCTCATGCGCCCTCCTCCAGGCGGACGGGGATGCTCCCCGTGACGTACGTGGTGACGAGTTCCCGTATCCGGCCGGTCACCGCTTCCGGCGCCTCCACCGGGGTCATGTGTCCGACGCCGAACAGCTCGGTGAAACCGGCGCAGTTGGGCAGCTCGGCCACGAGCATGCGAGCGTGCGACGAGGGGGTGAGCCGGTCGGCGGTGCCGTGCAGCACTTCGGTGGGCACGGTCAACTGCCGTACGCCGTGGTCGAGATCGAGCCGGTCCAGCACCCCGCCCCAGGCGTGCCGGGCGGCGCGGGGGCAGGCGTGCACGATCCGGGCGCAGGCGTCGACCAGGTGCGGGGCCGAACCGGGGCCCATGGTCGCGTACTTGAGGATCTTCTTCGCCAGCGGCGTGACCGGTCCGAGCGGCAGGGACGAGCCGAGGATGCGGCCGGTGAGCCAGGTGCGGACGCGTCCGGCGCGCAGCGGCACCACGCGTGCCTCGGCGGTGAGCCGTCCGCTGCCGGTGCTGCACAGCAGCGCGGCGGCCGCGTGCTCCTGGAAGCGGGGGCGGCCCGAGGCGGACATGATCGTCATGCCGCCCATGGAGTGGCCGACGATCAGGGCCCGTTCGCCGGGCGCCAGGGTGGCCGCGAGCACCGCTTCGAGGTCGTCGGCGAGCGCGTCGGTGGAGCAGACCGGGCTGTACGGGCTCAGGCCGTGGCCGCGCTGGTCGTAGGCGATGACCCGGTGGTCGCGGGCCAGCTCCTCGATCTGCGCGGCCCAGAAGGCGGTCGAGCAGGTCCAGCCGTGGGAGAGGACGACCGGGGGCGCGTCCTCGGGGCCGTGCACCTCCACGTGCAGGCGGGCGCCGTTGGTGGAGGCGACCTCCAGGATGCGGCTCATGCGGTGGCCTCGCTCGGGACGGCGGTCGGCTCGGGTGTGGCGGGCTTGCGCAGCACCTCGTACTCGGTGAGGTCGACGCGGCGGGTGGCCTGGCGGAACTCGGTGGTGGTGCCGGGCCAGACGGTGGTGTTGCGCCCGCTGGCGTCCAGGTACCAGCTGGTGCAGCCGCCGGTGTTCCAGACGGTACGCTTCATCCGCTCCTGCACCCGGCGGTTCCAGCGGTCGACGGCGGCGGGGCGGGCGTCGAGCGCGGTGCGGCCACCGAGGGTGTCGAGCTGGCACAGGTAGTCCGCCAGGTAGTTCAGCTGGGACTCGATCATCAGGATCATCGAGGAGTTGCCCAGGCCGGTGTTGGGCCCGATCACGCTCAGCCAGTTCGGGAACCCGGCCGCCGAACCACCGCGCAGCGCCTCCATCCCGCCCTTCCACGCCTCGGCGAGCGTGACGCCCCCGACGCCGACCACGCGCTCGGCGATGGGCATGTCGGTGACATGGAAGCCGGTGCCGAAGACGATCGCGTCGACCTCGGTCTCGGTGCCGTCGGCGGCGACCACGGTGGAGCCCCGGACCTCGGTGACCCCGCTGGCCACCACGTCCACATTCGGCTGGGCGAGCGCCGGGTAGTACGCGCTGGACAGCAGGATGCGCTTGCAGCCGATGCGGTAGTCCGGGGTGAGCTTGGCGCGCAGGGCCGGGTCCTTGATGGCGCGGGCCATGTTGCGCTTGGCGATCTGCTCGACCAGGCCGAGTTCGTCGGGGCGCTTGGTGAACGCCTGCACCTGGAGTTCCCGGATGCCCCAGAGCAGCCCGCGCCGCAGCCGTGCGGTGAAGGGGAGCGCCTGGTGCAGCCTGCGCTCGGCGGTGCCGATGGCCCGGTCCATGCGGGGCATCACCCAGGGCGGGGTGCGCTGGAAGACGGTGAGCTGGGCGACCTCGGGCTGGATCGAGGGGACGATCTGGATCGCGGAGGCGCCGGTGCCGACCATGGCGACGCGCTTGCCGCGCAGGTCGTAGTCGTGGTCCCAGCGGGCGGAGTGGAACACCCGGCCGGGGAACGAGTCCAGCCCCGGGATCGCGGGGATCTTCGGGTCGGACAGCGGGCCGGTGGCGGAGACGACCACGTCGGCGGTGAGGGAGCCGCTCGCGGTCTCGATGTGCCAGCGCAGCTCGCCCTCGTCCCAGGTCATCAGCTTGACCTCGGAGTCGAAGCGCAGGTGCGGGCGGAGACCGAAGTCGTCGGCGACGCGCTCCAGGTAGGCGCGGATGTGCTCCTGCCCGGAGAAGGTGCGCGGCCAGTCGGGGTTGGGGGCGAAGGAGAAGGAGTACAGGTGCGACGGCACGTCGCAGGCGCAGCCGGGATAGCTGTTGTCCCGCCAGGTCCCGCCGACGCTCCCGGCCCGCTCCAGGACGACGAAGTCGGTGATCCCCTCCTGCCGCAGCCGCACGGCGGCCCCCAGTCCGCCGAACCCGGACCCGATCACCGCCACCCGTACATGCTCGTGCTCGGCCATCCCGACGCCTCCACGCATCCTCGGACTCTGCCAGTGAACACTGGCGCAATGGGACTGTAGAGCAGCTCCGTACTGAGCGGTAGGGGGCGCGGGAAGGAAAGTTACCGGCGGTACGCCATAGGCTGCGGGCGTGGCAGAAGACGGCGGACACAGCGACGGGCAGCCCGGCGGGCGCGAGTACCGCATGGAGGAGCTGGCGCACATCGCCGGGATCACCGTGCGCACCCTGCGCTTCTACCGCGAGCGCAGACTGATCCCGCCGCCCCGCCGCGAGGGCCGTATCGCCTGGTACGACGACCATCACCTGGCCCGACTGCGCACCATCGCGGCGCTGCTGGAGCGCGGGCACACCCTGAACGGCATAGCGGAGCTGGCGGAGGCGCTGGACCACGGCCGGGACGTGGCCGACCTGCTGGGCGTCGCCCCGCCCACCGAGGAGGAGCCGGTCCGGCTGACCCCGGAGGAGCTGGCGGCCCGCTTCGAGGGCGACGTCACCCCGGAGAACCTGGCGGCCGCGATGACCCTCGGCTACGTCGGCACCGACGGCGACGAGATCGTGCACATCAGCCGCCGCCTGCTGGACGTCTCCTCGGCGCTGGTCCGCGAGGGCATCCCGCTGGCGGAGGTCCTGACGGCCGCGGCCCGGGTCCGTGAGCACGCGGACGCCCTCGCGGCCCTCTTCGCCGACGTGATCGGCCGCCACGCCCCCGAGGACTCCCTGCAACGCCTGCGCCCGCTGGCCCGCAGCGTGGTGGAGGCGGAACTCTCGCTGGCCCTGGACCGGCGACTGAGCAAGCAGGACTAGCGCTCGTACACCACGGTGACCGGCGCGTGGTCGGACCAGCGCTCGGTGTGGGTGGCCGCGCGCTCGACGTACCCCTTGACCGCCTTCGCGGCGAGGCCCGGGGTGGCCAGGTGGTAGTCGATGCGCCAGCCGGAGTCGTTGTCGAAGGCGCGCCCCCGGTAGGACCACCAGCTGTACGGGCCCTCGACGCCGGGATGCAGGGCGCGGACGACGTCCACGTACCCGCCGTCCTCCGGGGCGAGCACCTGGCTCAGCCACTCCCGCTCCTCGGGCAGGAACCCGGAGTTCTTGGTGTTGCCGCGCCAGTTCTTGAGGTCGGCCTGCTGGTGGGCGATGTTCCAGTCGCCGCAGACCAGCACCTCGCGCCCGTCGGCGGCGGCCCGCTCGCGCAGCCCCTTCAGGTGCCCCAGGAACTCGCCCATGAAGCGGACCTTCTCGTCCTGCCGCTCGGTGCCGACCTCGCCCGAGGGCAGATACAGCGAGGCGATCGTCACACCGGGGAGATCGGCCTCGACATAGCGCCCCGAGCCGTCGAACTCCGCCGAGCCGAAGCCGACGCGGACACGGTCGGGCTCACGGCGCGTATAGAGGGAGACCCCCGCACGGCCCTTGGCGGCGGCGGGCGCGTGCACCACGTGCCAGCCCTCGGGCTGCCGCACCTGCTCAGGGAGCTGCTGCGGCTCCGCGCGCACCTCCTGCAGGCAGACCACGTCCGCTTCAGTCTGGTCCAGCCACTCCACGAAGCCCTTCTTGGCGGCGGCCCGCAGTCCGTTCACATTCACCGAGGTCACAGTCAGCACCCCGGCACGATACCGGCACACTGGTGGAGTCCGACGCCCACTCACCGCATAGAAGTACGATGCCCAGCATGATTATACGCCGCGTTCGCTTCGACCACCCCGATGCCGTGAAGCTCAACGACGAGGTCCAGGCCGAGTACCACGTCCGCTACGGCGACGGCGGCGACGCCACCTCGCTCGACCCGGCCCACTTCGACCCGCCCCGAGGCGCCTACCTGATCGCCTACGACGAGCGGGACCGCCCGGTCGCCACCGGCGGCTGGCGCAGCCAGGACCTGAACGGAGAGGGTAACCAGGACGGCGACGCCGAGCTGAAGCGCATGTTCGTCATCGAGCAGATGCGCGGCCACGGCCTGGCCCGCCGCATCCTCGCGGAACTGGAGGCGGACGCCCGCGCGGCCGGCCGCACCCGCATGGTCCTGGAGACCGGCACCGAACAGCCCGAGGCCATCGCCCTGTACACCTCCAGCGGCTACACCCCGTGCACCAAGTTCGGCTACTACCGCCACCACGAGAACAGCCTCTGCTACGCGAAGCCGCTCTGAACACGGCGAAGCCCCAGTCGACTTACGCCGACTGGGGCTTCATGTTGTGTGGACCTGTGGGGATTTGAACCCCAGACCCCCTCGATGCGAACGAGGTGCGCTACCAGACTGCGCCACAGGCCCTTGCAACGAGTGAAACTCTAGCATCCCGATCGGGGTGCTCGGAAATCCGCTCCCTGTCTGGTCAGCGCGCGGGTCACTCGTTGGCGGCGCGGGGGCGGTCGCCGTCCTCGTACTGGTCGAACAGCGGGGTGCGGCCGCGCTCCCGGGACCGGCGGGCGGAGGCGCTGCGCCGGGCGTCGCCCCGGCCGTCCTCCGGGCGCTCCTCGGCCGGTGCCGGATCGGCCGCCGGGGCCTCGGGGCGCTGGTCCGGGGTGACGGCGCTGGAGCGGGCCGAGCTCCAGGTGCCGGGGGCGCCCAGATCGACGTCGGCGGTGGCACGCGGGGCGACCGGCGCGGTCACGTACGTGGGCAGCGGCACCGGGACCGGGTCCCAGCTGTCGCCGTGGCCCGGACGGCGCTGCCGCTCACGCTGCTGGTCGACCCACTCGGCGTGGTCGGTCTGCTCGACCAGCGCGCGCCGGTCGGCGGCGAGGGCGGCGGACAGGGCGGGGTCGGTGTGCGGCCCCGTCCCCTCCTCCGGCTCTTCGGCGACGACGGCCGCCTCGGCGGCCGCGCGGCGGCGCGGCTGGCGGGCGCGCTCGCGCAGCCGCGCCGCCGCGTCCTCGGCGCTCCTGCGGTCCATCTGGAAGGCGAACCGGCGCCGTTCCTGCTGACGCAGATAGCCGATGTACGCGCTGAGCAGCACGGCCGGGACCGCGGGCACCCAGAGGAGGGCCAGGCCCCCCACCGCGGCGGCGATCGCGCCGATGGTGAAGGCGAGGAAGAGGAGCACGGTGGTGCGCCGCCTGCGGGCGAGCGCCTTCGTGCGCTGGGCGCGCGCCGCCGCGGTCTGCGCCGAGGGCGCGCGCCGGGCGGGCGCGGGGTCGTGTCCGGGTTCGGGTGCCTGGGCGGAACGGGACGGATGCGCCTGCGCGGAAGGGGACTTGGGGGCCGGTACGGCCACCTGGTCGCGCGGGGCTTCCGCCCGCGCCTGCCACTCCGGCTCGACGTCCGCCCGGACCTGACGGCGCGTCGGAGGCATGGCGAAGGCCCGGACGTCCACCGAGTCGGTGGTGACGTCCGGGTCACCGGCGTCCGGCTCCCCCTCCTGGGTGGAGCGCGCCCGCAGGTCCTTGGCGTACCGGCGCTCCATTCCCGCCCTTCCGGACAGCAGCCGGATGGCGGTGCTGAAGCGTTCCGTCGGACGGGCCTCGTTCAGCTCGTCCTGCCTACGGAGCCACATCGGCACCAAGTAGGCGGCCCAGGCCCCGACGATGACTGCGTAGATGAGGCCGCTGCTGCTCACGACTCACACGGTAGAGGGGTTTCCCTGAGGCCATCCGCCAATTGAGCCGGTGTGTCGCACGATCTGGCTGATATTTCCAGCTTTTTTTGCGACCGATGCGATCAGCGGACCGTCGAAGGGGGGAATTGAATGCCCGGAGACCCGTCCAAGACGGTCGCTCCGCGCATTAATTCGAACAGATATTCAATTTCCGGTGCTGTTCGCATTCCCGGGCTGTCCCGGCCGTCCGGCACGCGTACGCCGCCAGCGGTCGACCAGGCCGTCGGGGATCTCCTCCGCCGTCAGCGCGTAGACCAGATGGTCGCGCCAGGCGCCGTCGATGTGCAGATAGCGCGGCCGCAGCCCCTCCTCGCGGAAGCCGAGCTTCTCCACCACCCGGCGGCTGGGCCGGTTCTCCGGGCGGATGCAGACCTCCAGCCGGTGCAATCCCACCGCGCGGAAGCAGTGGTCGGACACGAGCGCGACCGCGGTCGGCATCACCCCGCGCCCGGCGACGGACTCGTCCACCCAGTAGCCGATGTGCCCGGAGCACATCGAGCCCCAGGTGATCCCGGCGACCGTCAGCTGCCCGACCAGGCGGCCCTGGTACTCGATGACGAACGGCAGCATCCGGCCCGCCGTCGCCTCCGAGCGCAGATGCCGGATCATCTGGCGGTAGGTGGGCCGGTGGGTGACCGGCCCGCTCGGGGTGGGCGGCGGGATGGTCGCCTCCCAGGGGCGCAGCCAGTCCCGGTTGCGCCGGTTCACCTCGCGCCAGGCGCGCTGGTCGCGCACCCTTATCGGCCGCAGTACGACATCCCCGTCGACCAGCACCACGGGCCAGGATCTGCCGGTCAGCTCGCACCCCCGGCGCCCGTGTGGCCCGGTGCGTCGGGCCGGGGGTGGTCGCCGCCGCGGATCTGGTCGACGGCGTGCGTCAGCAGCGGCTCCAGCACGGCGAGCCCGTCCCGCACTCCCCCGCTCGAACCCGGCAGGTTCACGATCACCGTGGTGCCCGCGACCCCGGCCAGGCCCCGGGAGAGGGCGGCGGTGGGCACCTTCTCGCGCCCGTACGCCCGGATCGCCTCGGCGATGCCCGGCACCTCGTAGTCCAGGACCGCGCGGGTGGCCTCGGGGGTGCGGTCGGTGGGCGAGATGCCGGTGCCGCCGGTGGTGACGACCGCGTCGTACCCGGCCGCCACGGCCGCGCGCAGGGCGGCCTCGACCGGGTCGCCGTCCGGGACCACCGTCGGGCCGTCCACGGTGAAGCCGAGGCGGGTGAGCCCCTCGGCCACCGCGGGTCCGCCCTTGTCGGCGTAGACACCGGCGGCGGCGCGGTTGGAGGCGGTGACGACCAGCGCGCGGTAGGAGGTGCCGCTCACGCCCGGCTCCAGTGGCCGGACTTGCCGCCGGTCTTCTCCTCCACCCGCACGTCGGTGATGACGGCGCCCTTGTCGACCGCCTTGACCATGTCGACCACGGTCAGCGCGGCGACGGAGACCGCCGTGAGCGCCTCCATCTCCACACCGGTGCGGTCGGTGGTCTTCACCGTGGCCAGGATCTCCACGCCCTCGTCCGTGACCGCGAGGTCCAGCGTCACACCGGACACCGACAGCGGGTGGCACAGCGGGATCAGGTCCGGGGTGCGCTTGGCCCCCATGATGCCCGCGATCCGGGCGGTGGCCAGGGCGTCGCCCTTCGGTACCCCCTCGCCGCGCAGCAGCTCGACCACGCGCGGTGACACGAGCACCCGGCCGCTGGCACGGGCGGTGCGCGCGGTCACTTCCTTCCCGGATACGTCGACCATGCGGGCCGCGCCCGCCTCGTCGATGTGCGTCAGTCGGTCGTGCGTACTCATCGTGTGCGGTGCTTCCCGTTCGCGGCCCGCCGGCGCCTGCTGTGTGCGGGCTCTTGTGCGCGCCACGGTACCGCCAAGTCGGCTCGGACACCGGGCCGGGACCCCGCGCGGACCCGTCGGGGACCCGCGCGGGTGCCGTCCGGTCAGCCGAGCAGGACGACCTCGACCTCGGTGCCGGGCTCGGCCGTCGACATGTCCTCGGGGAGCACGATCAGCGCGTTGGCGTGGGCCAGCGCGGCGATCAGATGGGAGCCGCTGCCACCCACCGGGGTGACCTCGCCGTCCTCGTGGTTGCCGCGCAGGAACTGGCGGCGGCCCTCCGGCGAGCGCAGCGGCTCGTCCACCTTGAGGGTGGCCCGCGTGCGCGGCCGCTGGATGTCCGGCAGGCCCATCAGGGTGCGGATGGCGGGCCGGACGAACAGCTCGAAGGAGACGTACGACGACACCGGGTTGCCGGGCAGCGCCAGCAGCGGGGTGTGGTCGGGGCCCACCGCGCCGAAGCCCTGGGGCTTGCCGGGCTGCATGGCGAGCTTGCGGAAGTCGACCCCGCCGCCCTCCTCCTCGCCGACCTCGGTGAGCGCCTCCTTGACCACGTCGTACGCGCCGACGCTGACCCCGCCGGTGGTGACCAACAGGTCGGCGCGGACCAGCTGGTCCTCGATGGTGGAGCGCAGCACGTCCGCGTCGTCCGCGACGGCGCCGACCCGGTAGGCGATGGCGCCCGCGTCCCGGGCGGCGGCGGCGAGGGCGAAGCTGTTGGAGTCGAAGATCTGGCCGTGCGCCAACGGCTCGCCCGGCTGGACGAGTTCACTGCCCGTCGACATCACGACGACGCGCGGGCGCGGGCGCACCCGTACGGTGCCCCGGCCGATCGCGGCCAGCAGGGCGATCTGGGACGGCCCGAGGACCGTGCCCGCGGCGAGCGCCCGGTCACCGGCGCGCACGTCGCTGCCGCTGGGCCGGACGTGCGCCCCGGTCTCGGCGGGCCGGAAGATCCGGACCTGGCCCTCGGCGCCCTCGGGCGCCTGGGCGCGGGCCCGCATGCCGCTCGCGGGGCCGCCGCCGAGCCCGGCGTCCGTCCACTCGACGGGGACGACGGCCTCGGCGCCGGGCGGCAGCGGCGCGCCGGTCATGATGCGCGCCGCCTGGCCGGGGCCGACCTGGACCGGGGCGGCGTCGCCCGCCGCGACGTCACCGACGACGTCCAGGACCGCCGGGAATTCCTCGGAGGCCCCGGTCACGTCCGCGACCCGTACCGCGTAACCGTCCATGGAGCTGTTGTCGAAGGGCGGCAGGGACACCGGCACCATGACGTCGTCGACCAGCGCACAGCCCTGCGCGTCGGGGAGCTGGAGCTCGATGGGGTCGAGCGGGCGGACGGTGCTGAGAATGTCCTCCAGGTGCTCGTCCACCGACCACACGTGGTCCGGTCCGACGGGACGGTTCGCGGCGGTGCTCAACGTTCCTGCATCTCCTCGGCGACGAAACTGCGCAGCCAGGTCCTGAAGTCCGGGCCCAGGTCCTCACGTTCGCACGCGAGACGGACAATGGCACGCAGGTAGTCGGCGCGGTCGCCGGTGTCATAGCGGCGGCCCTTGAAGACGACGCCGTGCACCGGGCCGCCGACCTTCTCGTCCTCCGCGAGCTGCTGGAGGGCGTCGGTGAGCTGGATCTCGCCGCCCCGGCCGGGCTCGGTCTTGCGCAGTATGTCGAAGATGTGCGGGTCGAGGACGTAGCGGCCGATGATCGCGTAGTTCGACGGGGCGTCCGCCGGGTCCGGCTTCTCGACCAGGCCGGTCACCTTGACGACGTCGCCGTCCTCGGTGGCCTCGACGGCCGCGCAGCCGTAGAGGTGGATCTGCTCGGGGGCGACCTCCATGAGGGCGATCACGCTGCCGCCGTGCTGCTCCTGCACCTCGACCATGCGCTGCAGCAGGGGGTCGCGGGGGTCGATCAGGTCGTCGCCGAGGAGGACCGCGAAGGGCTCGTGGCCGACGTGCGGGGCGGCGCACAGCACGGCGTGGCCGAGGCCCCGGGGGTCGCCCTGGCGGACGTAGTGCATCGTGGCCAGGTCGCTGGACTCCTGCACCCTGGAAAGCCGGTCGGCGTCGCCCTTCTTCTGCAGGGCCGACTCCAGCTCGTAATTGCGGTCGAAGTGGTCCTCCAGCGGCCGCTTGTTGCGGCCGGTGACCATGAGGACGTCCTCGAGGCCGGCCGAGACGGCTTCCTCGACCACGTACTGGATCGCCGGCTTGTCCACGACCGGCAGCATCTCCTTGGGAGTGGCCTTGGTGGCGGGCAGAAAGCGGGTGCCGAGCCCGGCTGCCGGGATGACAGCCTTGCTGATCCTGGGGTGCGACTGAGTCATGCGCGCCACTCTAACCGGTGTCCTTTGCAGAGAATCCGCTGCTCCGCTTAGGTGGACGTGATAGAGGCGGATCGAGAGAAAACCGAGACGGTTTGTGAAATACGACGAACACCCGGCCGACCTCGAAAAGCGGAATCTGCGCCGTGAACTCCTCGCGAACAGAAGGGCGTTGACGCCGGAGGAACGCACGGAGGCGGGCGCCGCGCTGGCCGTGCACGCCCTCCGGCTGCCCGAACTCGCCACCGCGCGCACGGTCGCCGCGTACGTCTCGATGGGCACCGAACCCGGCACCACCGAGCTGCTGGAGGCACTCCGCCGCCGGGGCACCCGCGTCCTGCTCCCGGTGCTGCTGCCCGACGACGATCTCGACTGGGGCGCGTACACCGGCCCCGGTTCGCTGGCGGCGGTCCGGCACGGCGGGCGGATGGAGCTGGCCGAGCCCACCGGCACGCGCCTCGGCCCCGACGCGGTGGCCTCGGCGGACGTGGTGCTGCTGCCCGGCCTCGCGGTGGACGGGCGCGGGACGCGGCTGGGCCGGGGCGGGGGGTCGTACGACCGGGTGCTCGCGCGCCTGGAGCGCGCGGGCGCGCGACCGGCGCTCGTCGTGCTGCTGTACGACACCGAGGTGGTGGCACGGGTGCCCGCCGAGGCGCACGACCACCCGGTGCACGCCGTGGTGACCCCGACCGGTGTACGCCGGTTCGCGCGCCCCTGAGGAGCCCGAGAACGGGTGAAGGTCCTCACGCGTGCGCGCGAGGGCCTTCGTACGGGTGACGCCGTCAGCGGATCACGGCCGCAGGTTCAGCGTGTCCTTCGTGCTGCCGTCGACCGACTTGGCGGAGAAGGACCAGGGCAGCAGATCGCCGTCGGCCCACTTGTCGGTCTGGTCGGTGTAGTGGGCGCTGAAGGCGTGCCCGGAGGCGCCGCTGAGGTTGATCCAGCGGGACTTGTCGAGGTCCGCCATGTTGATCACCATCCGCATGGACGGCACCCACACCACGCCGTAGCCCCCGGCCGCGTTCCAGCCGGTCGCGTTGACGGTGGCCTCGCCGCCGCTGAGCTTCCAGGGGCCGCGGTTGAGCGCGTACTGGAGCAGCTCCGGGCCCTCGACGCCGAGGGTCTGGTTCTTCAGGAACAGCCGGTGCAGGCGGCCCCAGCTCCAGGTGTCGATGTCCTTGCCGAGCTTGGCGGTCAGCTCCCAGCGGGCGTCGATCATGGCGCGGGTGAACAGCTCGTCGCGGTTGTGCGCGGCCGGGCGGTTGCCCGACTTGGGCGCCTGCCACCACGGGCTGTCCGGCTTGTCCATGAGCGTGCGCACGACCTCGAACCAGCGGTCGCCGCCGTCCGGCTGCGCCTGGTCGGCGTCGCGGTCGCCGCACTCGCGGACCTTGCTCCGGTCGTCCAGCGGACCGGTGCTGCCGGCCTTCTCCACCCACAGGCACTGGCCCTTGGCGCGCAGCTCCTGGGGGAGCTTGTCGCCGAAGCCGAGCTTGAGGATGTTGCGCCACACGGCGTTGAAGTAGGCGGTGGCGGCCGAGTCGGCGTCCTGGGTGTAGTCCCAGCCCTCCAGCAGCTTCTGCGCCTGGCGTACCTCGGGGTCCTTCAGGTCCAGCTTCAGCAGCTTGGGCACCAGCAGCTTGGCGATCTCGCTGCTGTTGTCCACCTGCATCTGGCGCATGTCGTCGGTGGAGATCTTGCCGCCGTCCCTGATCTTGGACTCGATCAGGTCGGCGATGCGCTGGCTGCGGGTGCCGTAGCCCCAGTCGGTGGTCAGCGTGTAGGGGTACTTGTCCTTGTCGACCACGGCCTGGTTGGCGGTGACGATGTAGCCACGCTCCGGGTCGTACTCGTAGGGCAGCTCGTCCTGGTCCAGGAAGCCGGTCCAGCGGTACTTGGAGTCCCAGCCCGGCGCCGGTACGGAGCCGTCGTCGCCCGCGGAGCGGGTCGGGATCTTGCCGGGCAGGGTGTAGCCGATGTGCCGGGAGTCGGCGTAGATCAGGTTCTGCGACGGCACGTCGAACAGCGCGGCGGCCTTGCGGAAGCCGGTCCAGTCGGACGCCTTGTCCATCGCGAACACGGCGTCCATGGAGGTGCCGGGGTCGAGCGCGGTCCAGCGCAGCGCGATGCCGTAGCCGTCGCCGCGGTCGGGGGCTGCGGTGTCGACGTCGGCCTTGCGGCCGACCTCCACCAGCTCGTCGTCGCGGTCGGAGAGCAGCGGCATGCCGTCGGCGGTCTGCCGTACGACGATCTTCTTGGAGGCGCCCCCGGCGACCTTGATGGTCTCCTCGCGGGTGCGGAAGGGGCGGACCTTGCCGTCGTAGAGGTAGCCGTCGCCGGACAGCTTCTCCAGGTAGAGGTCGCTGACGTCGACGCCAGAGTTGGTCATGCCCCAGGCGATGCTGCCGTTGTGGCCGATGACCACGCCGGGCATGCCCGCGAAGGTGTAGCCCGCGACGTCGAACTGGCACTTGCTGGAGACGTTCCGGCAGTGCAGGCCCATCTGGTACCAGACCGAGGGCAGCGACGCCGAGAGGTGCGGGTCGTTGGCGAGGAGCGGCTTGCCGGTGATGGTGTGCGCGCCGGAGACGACCCAGGAGTTGGAGCCGATGCCCTGGCCGTTGACGCCGACGGCGGTGGGGAGGTCGTCGAGGACCTTGGTGAGGCCGGTGAGCTGGCCGGTGAGGCCGGTGCCGGTGCCGCCCGCGGTGCCGGTCGCGCCGGTGCCCGTGCCCGTGCCGCCCGCCGTGCCCTGCGTGCCGGTGCCGGTGCCAGTGCCCGAGGGGGCGCCGTCCTGCTGGAAGGTCTTGCTCAGCGCGCTGTACTGGCCCTCGCGCACGATCGGCTTGTTCCGGTCGTAGGGGTAGTCCGGGTACAGCTCGCGGATCTGCTGCGGGGTGAGGCGGCTGGTCATCAGGGCGCGGTCGGTCTCGTCGCGCATGTTGCCGCGCAGGTCCCACGCCATCGCCTTGAGCCACGCGACGGAGTCGACCGGGGTCCACTCGGCGGGCTTGTAGTCGTTGGTGAGCCCCAGGGCCGCGTACTCCAGGGAGAGGTCCTTGCCGTCCTTGCCCTTGAGGTAGGCGTTGACACCCTTGGCGTACGCCTGGAGGTACTTCTTCGCCGACGGCGACAGCTTGGTGTCGTACTCCTGCTTCGCCACCCGGTCCCAGCCCAGGGTGCGCAGGAAGGCGTCGTTCTTGACCTGGCTCTTGCCGAACATCTCCGACAGGCGCCCGGAGGTGAGATGGCGGCGCACGTCCATCTCGTAGAACCGGTCCTGCGCCTGGACGTAGCCCTGGGCCATGAACAGGTCGGCGTCGGAGGAGGCGTAGATCTGCGGGATGCCGTAGCCGTCGCGCTTGACGTCGACCGGGCCGGAGAGGCCCGCGAGCGAGACCGATCCCTTGGTCTGCGGGAAGGAGGCCCGCACGGTGCTGATGGACCAGAACGCCCCGAAGGCTATGCCTCCGATGAGGGCCAGGACCAGCAGAATCACGACAAGGCGGGCTTTGCGCCCCTTCTTCCTGCCGGACGTGCCGGGCTTGTCGCCCGATGTGGCGGTGGTGTTGGGGGGCATCGCTGTCCTTGCTGTCCTCACGCGAGCGGCAGGCGGGGCTGTGACTTTGAATGAGCGCTGGAGCAACCATAGGCGCAGGCCCCCGAACCACTTGACGCGGAGTCGGGAACCAGCGCGGACGGGCGTTCGATCTTGCCAACCCGAGCGTCAAGGAAACGTCAAGAGTTAGGTAAGGTAACGAAGTAGTCGGGTGCGGTCCGCCGCCCCCTCGGTGTCTTGTGTACGCGAGCCCACGTGCGCCCCGCGCGGGCCAATGAAGGGATGCGCCGCTGACTGTCCACCACCTCAACCAGCTCCTGTTCGCCTGCTCGCTGGTCCTCCTGGTCGCGGTCGCGGCCGTGCGGATCTCCTCGCGCAGCGGGCTCCCCAGCCTGCTCGTCTACCTGGGGATCGGCGTCCTCATGGGCTCCGACGGCATCGGGAACATCCACTTCGACAACGCCGAGATGACGCAGGTCATCGGGTACGCGGCCCTGGTCGTGATCCTCGCCGAGGGCGGTCTCGGCACGAAGTGGAAGGAGGTACGGCCCGCGTTGCCGTCCGCCTCCGTGCTGGCGACGGTGGGCGTCGCGGTCAGCGTCGGCGCGACGGCCGCGGGCGCGCACTATCTGGTCGGGCTGGAGTGGCGGCAGGCGTTCATCGTCGGCGCGGTGGTCTCCTCGACCGACGCGGCGGCCGTGTTCTCCGTGCTGCGCAGGATTCCGCTCCCCTCGCGGGTGACGGGCACGCTGGAGGCGGAGTCCGGCTTCAACGACGCCCCGGTGGTCATCCTGGTCGTCGCCTTCTGCCAGGCCGGTCCGGTGGAGCACTGGTACATCCTGCTGGCCGAGATCGTGCTGGAGCTGGCCATCGGTGCCGCCCTGGGTCTCGCGGTGGGCTTCATCGGCTCCTGGGGGCTCCGGCACGTCGCCCTTCCGGCCTCCGGTCTCTACCCCATCGCCGTCATGGCCATCGCCGTCACCGCGTACGCGGCGGGCGCCCTGGCCCACGGCAGCGGCTTCCTCGCCGTCTATCTGGCGTCGATGGTGCTGGGCAACGCCAAGCTGCCGCACTGGCCGGCCACCCGCGGGTTCGCGGAGGGGCTGGGCTGGATCGCGCAGATCGGCATGTTCGTCCTGCTCGGCCTGCTGGTGACCCCGCACGAACTGGGCGACGACGTGGTGCCCGCGCTGATCATCGGACTGGTGCTGACCATGGCGGCCCGTCCGCTGAGCGTGGTACTGAGCCTGACCCCGTTCCGGGTGCCCTGGCAGGAGCAGGCACTGATGTCCTGGGCCGGGCTGCGCGGCGCGGTCCCCATCATCCTGGCGACCATTCCGATGGTGAGCGGCATCGATGGCAGCCGCCGCATCTTCAACATCGTCTTCGTCCTGGTCGTCGTCTACACCCTGGTCCAGGGCCCGACCCTGCCCTGGCTGGCCCGCAAGCTGCGGCTCGGCGAGGAGGGCGCGGCGTCCGACCTCGGCATCGAGTCGGCGCCGCTGGAGCGGCTGCGCGGCCATCTGCTCTCGCTCACCATCCCGGACGACTCCCGGATGCACGGTGTGGAGGTGGGCGAGCTGCGGCTGCCGCCGGGCGCCGCCGTCACCCTCGTCGTACGGGACGGCAAGTCCTTCGTCCCCTCCCCCACGACCGTGCTGCGGCACGGGGACGAACTGCTGGTGGTCGCCACCGACCCGGTCCGCGACCAGGCCGAACGCCGCCTGCGCGCCATCACCCAGGGCGGCAAGCTGGCCGACTGGCTGGGAACGGGCGGTAAGGAGCACCGGCACTGAGGGTGCTGGTTCTCACAGGTCCGGCGGCGGGGGCCGCCTGTACGATCAAGGCATCTGATCGAACCAACTCTGTCCGATTCGTCTGACGCAGAGCTGGCGCGACCGTATGGCGGCCGGACCTCAAGCACTTCCACCGGTATCTACCGCAGTTCCGCGCGCAAGAGGACGGCTCTCGGTGCCCCCCGCACGGGCGCGCTACCAGGCGGAAGAGAGGCACGGGCCGTGGCATCCACGGTCACCACCGAGCAGTCGGCGCCGTCCCGCCCGGGTTACGGGCAACTGCTGCGCACCAAGGGCGCGTGGACCTTCCTGGTCCCCGGCTTCGCGGCACGCCAGCCGTTCGCCATGCTCACCATCTCCATAGTGCTGCTGGTGCGGCACACCACCGGCTCGTACGGCGCCGCCGGTGCCGCCGCGGCCGTCACCGGGGTCTCCATGGCCCTGTTCGCGCCCTACAGCGGCCGTCTCGCGGACCGCTACGGCCAGCGGACCGTGCTGGTTCCCGGTGTCGTCGTGCACGCGGCGGCGGGGCTCACCCTGACCGCTCTCGCGCTGGCGCACGCGCCCCTGTGGGCGCTGTTCGCGGCGGCCGTGCCGACCGGCGCCTCGGTCCCGCAGGTCGGGCCGATGGTGCGGGCCCGCTGGGGCGCGCGGCTGAAGGGGTCACCGCTGATGAGCACGGCGGCGGCCTTCGAGTCGGTCACGGACGAGCTGACCTTCGTCGTCGGCCCCCTGCTGGCGACCGCCCTGTGCACCGCCGTCACCCCCTGGGCCGGACTGGTCACGGAGGCCGCGCTGACCCTGGTCGGCGGTCTGCTGTTCGCCGCCCAGCGGGGTTCGCAGCCGACCGTCGGGCATGCCGCGGAGCCCGGCGAGGAGGCGCACGCGCGCGTGTCCGCCCTCCGGGTGCCCGGCGTACGGGTGCTGATCGTGACGTTCCTCGGCATCGGCGCGGTCTTCGGCGGGATGCAGGTCTCGCTGGCCGCGTTCACCGAGTCGATCGGCGAGCCCGGTCTGAACGGCGTCCTCTATGGCGTCTTCGCCGCCGGAAACATGCTCTCCGGGGTGGTCTGCGGCGCGGTCGCCTGGAAGTCGTCGCCCCGGCGCAGGCTCGTGGTGGGCTACGCGGCGCTCGCGCTGACCACGTCCGCGCTGTGGACGGTGCACTCGCTGCCGCTGCTGGCCGGACTGGGCCTGCTGGTCGGCATGTGTGTCGCGCCCGCGCTGATCACCGGGTACACCCTGGTCGAGGACCTGGTTCCGGCGGGCGCCCGGACGGAGGCGTTCACCTGGCTGACCGGCGCGGTCGCGCTGGGGCAGGCGGCCGCCGTCACGGTCGCGGGACAATGGGAGGACCGGCTGTGGGACGGCGCCGGGTTCCTGGTCCCGATGGCCGGGACCGTGCCCGCGCTGGCGACGATCGTCGCCCTGCGTTCCCTGCTGGTGGCGCGGGGCCGGAACCGCACCGTGGCGCGTGGCGTCGGTCACCGCGAGCCGGTCACGGTGGACTGATCCACGGGAATGCGTCACTATGGAGCATCGTTAGCACTCACTGAGTGAGAGTGCCAGGAGGAAGACAGTGCCGACCTACCAGTACCAGTGCAAGGACTGCGGCGAGGGCCTCGAGGCGGTGCAGAAGTTCACCGACGACGCCCTGACCGAGTGCCCCAGCTGCGGTGGCCCCTTGAAGAAGGTGTTCTCCGCGGTCGGCATTGTCTTCAAGGGCTCCGGCTTCTACCGCAACGATTCGCGCGGTGCGTCGTCGAGCAGCAGCCCGGCCGCGAAGTCGTCCGGCTCGTCGTCCTCGGACTCGAAGTCGTCCTCGACGTCATCGTCGGCTTCCTCGTCTTCGTCGTCCTCCTCGACGCCGTCGTCCTCGGCCGGCTCCGCCGCCTGAGACCCCTGCTTTCCCGGACCCTGCCGTCATGTGACGGCGGGGTCTTCGGCATGGGTGGGTGCGGGCGTTCCTGGTGACCGGTTCCGGTGGGCCGTTAGGGTGCTGGGCATGGCGAACGCAGAGATCGGCGTAATCGGCGGCTCGGGCTTCTACTCGTTCCTGGACGACGTGACCGAGGTCCGGGTGGACACCCCTTACGGAGCGCCCTCCGACTCCGTCTTCGTGGGCGAGGTCGCGGGCCGCCGGGTGGCTTTCCTGCCCCGGCACGGGCGCGGTCACCACCTTCCGCCGCACCGCATCAACTACCGGGCCAACCTGTGGGCGCTGCGTTCGCTGGGCGTCCGCCAGGTTCTCGGGCCGTGCGCGGTGGGCGGGCTGCGGCCGGAGTACGGGCCGGGCACGCTGCTGGTGCCGGACCAGCTGGTCGACCGCACCAAGACACGCCAGCAGACCTTCTTCGACGGACTCCCGCTGCCGGACGGCACGATGCCCAACGTGGTGCATGTGTCGCTGGCCGACCCGTACTGCCCGACCGGGCGGAGCATCGCGCTGAAGGCGGCCCGTGCGGGGGACTGGACCCCGGTCGACGGCGGCACGCTGGTCGTGGTGGAGGGGCCGCGCTTCTCCACCCGCGCCGAGTCGCTGTGGCATCAGGCGCAGGGCTGGTCGGTGGTGGGCATGACCGGGCATCCCGAGGCGGCGCTCGCCCGTGAGCTGGAGCTCTGCTACACCTCGCTGACCCTGGTCACCGACCTCGACGCGGGCGCGGAGACCGGCGAGGGCGTGTCCCACGACGAGGTGCTGCGGGTCTTCGCGGCCAACGTGGACCGGCTGCGGGGGGTGCTGTTCGACGCGGTGGCGGCGCTGCCCGCGACGGGAGAGCGGGACTGTCTGTGCGTGGACGCGCTCGGGGGGATGGAGCCGGGGATCGCGCTGCCGTGAGGCGGGTGTGGCGGGTGCGGCGGGTGGGGCAGGTGTAGCCAGGGCCCGTGATGTGGATTTCCTCGTTCGGGTGACGGAGTTTTCCACAATCGGCCGGTGGTCCACGGGCTCAGGCGGGGTCGGGCGGGACGGTTCATCGTGGGGACCGCAAGCCGTTCCCCTCGTCGCAGGTGGTGATCCACATGTCCGTGAACCCGAACACCGTCCCCGCTTTCCGTGTGCCACGTCCGCTGGGGACCGATGCCCCGGCGACCCGTGAGGTCCCCTCCTTCCCACCCGTGCGGGTGCGGGGCGGCGGCCGTCAGGCGGGGCGACTGGCGCGGCACCGGGGCCGGGCGGTCGCGGCGGGGCTGGCGGTGACGGCGGCGGCGCTGGTCGCGGCCGGTCCCCGCTCCCTGTCCGGCGACACCCCGCCCGCCGAGCGGCCCCGAGGGCACCCGGCCGCCGATCCGGTACGGAGGCACGGGCCGGGTGAGCTGGTCCGGGCCCCGGTCCGTATCGCCGACGCGGCCGCGGTGCGGCTGCTGCGCCCCGGCGACCGGGTGGACGTGGTCGCGGCCGAGGAACGGTCGGCGGGCGGCGGCGCGGCTCGGGTGCTGGCGCGCGGGGCGCGGGTGGTCCGGCTGCCGGAGCCGCTGGAGCGGGCCCGGGGGGACGGTTCGGCGGCGGGCGCGGGTGAGGGAAGCGTCACTGACGGGGCACTGGTCGTCCTGGCGGTACCGCGGGCCACGGCGGCGCGGCTGGTGGGCGCGAATCCCATGGCCAGGCTGGCGGTGACGCTGTGGTGAGCGCTATCGGCCGGATGTCCGGAGACATGCGGTCAAGTCGCTCGATCGAGCGACGGGATTGGACACGATGGCCGCACCTTGACGTAGGTTGCGGAGCGCTCTGTTCCCCAGCCTGTGTACATGACGAGGAGACTCACCGAGGTGAACGCGAAGAAGGAAGCGGCGAGCATCCTGGACGGCTTCAAAGCCTTCCTGATGCGTGGCAACGTCATCGACTTGGCGGTCGCCGTGGTCATCGGTGCCGCCTTCACCAGCATCGTGACCGCGGTGGTGAAGGGTGTCATCAACCCGCTGGTCGGCGGTATCGGCACGAAGAACCTGGATCACTACAGCGTCTGTGTGAAGGGTTCCTGCAAGCCGGGGGCGGACGGCGTCGAGATTCTCTGGGGCTCGGTGGCCGGTGCCGCATTGAACTTCGTAATCACCGCCGCCGTCGTGTACTTCCTCATGGTGATGCCGATGTCGAAGTACCTGGCCCGTCAGGAGGCCCGCAAGCAGGCCCGCACGGGCAAGACCGAGCCGGAGCCGATCCCGGTCACCGAGCTGGAGGTCCTCCAGGACATCCGCGACCTGCTGGTCGCCCAGCGCACGGGCACCGTGGACGGTGTGGTCAAGCAGCAGCGCCCGGCCGGGCCGGACCTGCGCTAGGCGCCCTACGTACCGTTCAGAGGTGGTGGGGCGGCTTCTCGTCGAGGAAGCGCCTGAGGTCCGCCGCGCTGTCCCCGGCCGGACGCTCGCCCCACCCCCGGTCGGTGTCGTCCGAGGACTGCTGGTTCAGCGGATCGTCGAAGACGAGCGCGGCCTTGGGCTCGCGCGGCTCGGATGCGGGGGCGTCACTCATGCCTCCAGGGTACGGTCCGCCGACGAGCACAGTTCGGCGCCCGCCGAACGGACCCGTTCCTAGGCTCGCCCCCATGAGCAGCCACACGACGATCGAGCCCAGCATCCTCTACTTCGGCACCCCGGTGGTGCTGCTGTCCACGGAGAACGAGGACGGCACCTTCAACCTCGCCCCGATGTCGTCGGCGTGGGCACTGGGCCGCACGGTCGTCCTCGGCCTGGGCCGCGAGGGCCAGACCGCGCGCAACCTCCGGGCCCGCCCCGACCTGGTCATCAACCTCCCCGCCCCGCACCAGTGGCCCGCGGTGGAACGCCTGGCCCCCCTGACCGGCCGCGACCCGGTCCCGCCGACCAAGGCGGAGGGCTGCCGCTTCGAACCGGACAAGTTCGCCGCGGCGGACCTGCACCGGACCCCCTCCCACCTGGTCCGCCCACCCCGCGTCACCGAGTGCCCCCTCCAGCTGGAGGCCCGCGCCGAACGCGTCCGCCCCGACCTCTCCGGCGACTGCGTCATCGTCGAGACGACGGTCCTGAAGATCCACGCCGCCTCCGACCTGGTGATCCCCGGCACCCACCACATAGACCCCACCGCCTGGAGTCCGTTGATCTACAACTTCCGCCACTACTTCGGCCTGGGCCCGGAACTGGGCAGCTCCTACCGGACGGAGACACCGCGCACGGCCGCCGTCGGGTGACCGGCGCGGTGGGTGAGACTGCACGTATGACGACGGCTGGGGCGTTGACGGATGTCGGTGGAGTTCGGGTCGGGCATGCGGGGCGGTGGGGCGACGGGTGGCTCAGCGGGGTGAGCGTGGTGCTCGCGCCGGAGGGCGGGGCCGTGGCCGCCGTGGATGTGCGGGGCGGGGGCCCCGGTACCAAGGAGACCGACGCGCTGGACCCGCGCAATGTGGTGCGGAGGGTGGACGCGGTCGTGCTCGCCGGGGGCAGCGCGTACGGGCTGGACGCGGCGTCCGGGGTGATGGCGTGGCTGGAGGAACGGGGACGAGGGGTGCGGGTGGGGCCCGAGGCGGGGCATGTGGTGCCGGTCGTTCCGGCGGCCTGTCTCTTCGATCTGGGGCGGGGTGGCGACTTCCGGGCCCGTCCCGGCGCGGAGATGGGGCGAGCCGCGGTGGAGGCGGCCGCCGCGAGCGCACCGGGGGCGCCGGTCGGTGAGGGGTCCGTGGGGGCCGGGACCGGGGCGGTCGCGGGGTGCCTCAAGGGCGGGGTGGGTACGGCGAGCGCGGTGCTCGACTCGGGGGTCACCGTGGGCGCGCTCGTGGTCGTGAACTCCGCCGGGTCCGTGCTGGACGCCGAAACGGGCGTGCTGTACGGGGAGTTGTTCGACGGGCCGGTGACGTATCCGGCGCCGGAGGTGCGGGAGGCCGCCCGGCGTCGGCTGGACGAGGTCGCCGCGCGGAACGCGCCGCCCCCGCTGAACACCACGCTCGCGGTGGTGGCCACCGACGCGGACCTCTCCAAGGCGCAGGCGCAGAAGCTGGCCGGCACCTCGCACGACGGCATCGCGCGCGCCGTCCGCCCCGTGCACCTGCTGCACGACGGCGACACGGTGTTCGCCCTGGCCACCGGGGCCCGCCCGCTGGACCCCGCGCCGACCGCGCTGAACGAGATCCTGGCCGTCGGCGCGGACCTGGTGACCCGCGCCGTCACCCGCGCCGTACGCGCCGCCCACCCGGTGTCGATGCCGGGCGGCGGGGCGTGGCCGTCCTACGAGGAGTTGTACGGGGCGAGGAAAGAGGGGAGGTAGGGGAAGAAGAGGCGTACGGGGGTGGAAAAGCCTTGACTGCCAGGGTATTTCGGCCGCCGATCGGGAACTCTCCGGCCACGCCCCGCGTTTACTCCAGTACGTTTCTCGGTTCCCGGACACGATGTCCGACCGAGGGGCTACGGTATGCACCCACCAGGTGACATGCAGCGACGCCGGGAGACACCTTGAGCGTTCCGTACGAGACGGCGGAGTACGAGTCCGCCGAGTCGCCCGAGTCTCCGGAGGAGCACCTCGCGCGACTCCTCGGCCGTGCCCTGAACTCGTTCGAGCTGCCCGACGAGGTGCTCAGAGAGCTGGACTGCGCGCTGGCGCACGACAGTTCGCTGCACTCCGCGCACCACAGCGCGGGCCTGCACCGGGAGACGTACCGGCACACCTGGCTGCTCGCGGACGGCTCGGCGGTCACCCTGTGGGAGCTGGCGCACAACACCGCGCCGGGCGCGGAGGCGCAGCACGAGGTGTACCTCGACGAGGAGGAGCTGCACACCGCCTCGACCCGGCTGGCGCTGCCGTACGACACCTCGGACTTCGAGCTGCCGGTGCTGACCGAGCTGGGGGCGGTGCCCGAGCCCCGGCACGCGTACGTGGAGGACAACTCCCCCGACCATGCCCGCAGGTTGCTGCGCCGGGCGGAGAACCCGGACGGCCCCGGCGCGGAGCTGGCGGCCCTGCTGGCGACGGCGGCGGGGCACGAGATCACCCAGGCGTTCGGCCGCCCCGGCCGGACCGCGCGGGCCGGGGTGAGCTTCGCGCTGTACGAGCACGCGTTCCTGCTGCGGGACGGCCGGGAGATCTCCCTGTGGGAGGTCGAGCACACCGCCACCCCCGACGGCCGCCACATGTGCGAGGTGTACACCACCGCGGACGCGGCCCGCGACGCCATGGAGCACCGCGCGGCCCGGCACGGCTGACGGCCCCTGACACACCGCGTCCCCCCGGCGGGGTTCGCCGGGGGGACACCTAAATCGGTCCCGTGCGGGTCAGGCGGCGACCGGCTGCTTGCTCCCCTTCTCCCCCGCCGCGCTCTCCGCCGAGTCGGCGGCCGGGGTGCCCTGGGCGGGCTTGCGCATGCCCTTGAGGACGACCACCAGGGCGGTGCTGACGCAGACGCCCGCGGCGATGGCGACGAGGTAGAGGAACGGGTTGCCGATCAGCGGCACCACGAAGATGCCGCCGTGCGGGGCGCGCAGGGTGGCGTCGAACATCATCGACAGCGAACCGGTGACCGCGCCGCCGACCATCGCGGACGGGATGACCCGCAGCGGGTCGGCCGCGGCGAACGGGATGGCGCCCTCGGAGATGAAGGAGGCGCCCAGCACCCAGGCGGCCTTGCCGTTCTCCCGCTCGGCCGGGGTGAAGAGCTTGCCGCGCACGGTCGTGGCCAGGGCCATCGCCAGCGGCGGGACCATACCGGCGGCCATCACCGCGGCCATGATCTTCATCGCGGAGTCACTGGGGCTGGCGACGGCGATACCGGCGGTGGCGAAGGTGTACGCGACCTTGTTGACCGGGCCGCCCAGGTCGAAGCACATCATCAGGCCGAGGAGCGCGCCGAGCAGGACGGCGTTGGTGCCGGTGAGGCCGTTCAGCCAGTCGGTCATGCCCTTCTGCGCGGCGGCGATGGGCTTGCCGATCACCACGAACATCAGGAAGCCGACGACCGCCGAGGAGATCAGCGGGATCACCACCACCGGCATGATGCCGCGCATCGCCGCCGGTATGTTCACCCGCTGGATCGCCAGCACCACACCACCGGCGATCAGACCGGCCGCGAGGCCGCCGAGGAAGCCCGCGTTGATGCTGAGCGAGATCGCGCCGCCGACGAAGCCGGGCACGAGGCCGGGCCGGTCGGCCATGCCGTAGGCGATGTACCCGGCGAGCACCGGGACGAGGAAGTTGAACGCCATGCCGCCGATCTGGAACAGCAGCGCGCCCCAGCTGTCCGCCTGGGTCCACACGAAGTGGTCCATGACGGAGGGCGCCTTGTTCACCGTCCAGCCGCCGATGGCGAAGCCCACCGCGATGAGCAGACCGCCTGCGGCGACGAACGGCACCATGTAACTGACGCCGGACATCAGCCACTTGCGGAGCTTGGTGCCGTAGCCCTCGGTGGAGTCGCCCGCGCGGTCCACGGGGGTGGCGGCCGCGCCCGCCGGGGCGGTGCTCTCGCCGCGTTCCGCCTTGGCGCGGACCTCGGAGATGAGTGCGGCGGGGCGGTTGATGCCCGCCTTCACGCCGACGTCCACGGTGGGCTTGCCCGCGAAGCGGTCCTTCTCGCGCACCGGCACGTCGTGCGCGAAGACCACGCCGTCCGCCGCCTCGATCACCGCCGGGTCGAGCCGGGTGAAGCCCGCCGAGCCCTGCGTCTCGACGGTCACCTCGACGCCCGCCTCCCGGCCCGCCTTCTCCAGTGACTCGGCGGCCATGTACGTGTGGGCGATGCCGGTGGGGCAGGAGGTGACGGCGACGATGCGGAACGGTCGCTCCGCAGGGGCCTCGGCCTCAGGTGCCTCCGGAGTCGTACTGCCCGCCGCGGCGCCTGCGGAGGCCGCCGCAGGCGCCGTGGCGGTGTCCGTGGTCTCCCCGGCCGTCGCGCCCTCGGCGGCCTCCGCCGGGGTCACGTCCCCCCGGACCAGCGCCGCTGCCGTGTCGGCGTCGGAGACCGCCCGCAGCGCGTCGGTGAACTCGGTGTTCATCAGCTGCCGGGCCAGCGAGGAGAGGATCGTCAGGTGGGCGTCGTCCGCCCCGGCCGGGGCGGCGATCAGGAATATCAGGTCGGCCGGGCCGTCCGGCGCGCCGAAGTCGATCCCGGCCGCGCTGCGCCCGAAGGCGAGCGTCGGCTCGGTGACGTGCTCGCTGCGGCAGTGCGGGATGCCGATGCCGCCGTCGAGACCGGTCGGCATCTGGGCCTCACGGGCGGCCACGTCGGCGAGGAAGCCGTCCAGGTCGGTCACCCGCCCCTGGGCGACCATGCGCTCGGCGAGGGCACGCGCCGCCGCTTCCTTGCTCTCGGCGGACAGGTCGAGGTCGACCAGGTCCGCGGTGATCATCTCGCTCATCGCGGGCTCCTTTGCTCGCGTATCGCCCTGCTGTGTGGGGTGGGCGCACCATGAATAGGGGTGTTGGGGACGTGGGGGTGGGAAACAAGAGCCGGCCACCGGTACGGGCCGTTCATGACACCGGCTCCGTCAGCACCCGGTCGACCGGCACGTCGGAGGTGACCGTGACGGAGGCGGGGTCCAGATCGGCGGGCGTCGGCATCACGCTGCCCGGCAACTGCACCGCCGCGGCACCGTGTGCCAGGGCGGAGGCGAGGGCCTCGGGCCCGCTGCCCCCGGCGATCAGGAACCCGGCGAGGGAGGAGTCCCCCGCGCCGACGTTGCTGCGGACGGCGGCCACGCGGGCGGTGCCGAACCAGGCGCCGTCGTCCTCCACCAGCAGCTGCCCGTCGGCGCCCAGGCTGGCCAGCACCGCGCGGGCGCCCATCGCCCGCAGTTCCTCGGCGGCCTTCACCGCGTCGCCCACGGTGGACAGCGGGCGGCCGACGGCGGCGGACAGTTCCTCGGCGTTGGGCTTGACCACGTCGGGCCGGGCGCGCAGCGCCTGGAGCAGGGCCGGTCCCGAGGTGTCCAGGGCGATCCGGGCGCCGCCGGAGTGGGCGCGGGCGACGACGTCGGCGTACCAGGACGGGGCGAGGCCCAGCGGGAGGCTGCCGCAGCAGGCGATCCAGTCGGCGTCGGCCGAGTGGGTGCGCACCGTGTCGAGGAGCGACTCCTCCTCGGCGGCGGTCAGTTCTGGCCCCGGCGCGTTGATCTTCGTCAGGACGCCGTCCGCCTCCGCGAGCGCGATGTTGGAGCGGGTGGCCCCGGCCACGGGGACGGGGGCGACCTCGATGCCCTGCGCGTCGAGCAGTTCGGCGATGAGGGCGCCGGGCGCGCCGCCCAGCGGCAGGACCGCCAGAGTCCGTCGGCCCGCCGCGGCGACCGCGCGGGAGACGTTGACGCCCTTGCCACCGGGGTCCATGCGCTCGCCGGAGGCGCGGATGACCTCGCCGCGCTCCAGGGCGGGGACCTCGTAGGTGCGGTCCAGGGACGGGTTGGGGGTGACGGTGAGGATCATGCGCGTACTACTTCCGTGCCGCCGCGCTCGATGGCGGCCGCGTCTTCGGGGCTGAGCCCGCTGTCGGTGATCAGCACGTCCACGTCGCCGAGGTCGCCGAAGCGGGCGAAGTGCTCCTGGCCGTGCTTGGCGGAGTCGGCGAGCAGGACGACCCGGCGGGCGGCGGCGACGGCCGCGCGCTTGACGGCGGCCTCGGCCAGGTCGGGGGTGGTCAGGCCGTGCTCGACGGAGAAGCCGTTGGCGGCGACGAAGGCGACGTCGGCGCGGATCTCGCCGTAGGCGCGCAGGGCCCAGGCGTCGACGGCGGCGCGGGTGCGGGTGCGGACGCGGCCGCCGACCAGGTGGAGCTGGAGGCCGGGGTGGTCGGCGAGGCGGGCGGCGATCGGCAGGCTGTGGGTGACGGCGGTGAGCGTCGCCTCCAGCGGGATCGCGGCGGCCAGCCGGGCCACGGTGGTGCCCGCGTCGAGGATGACCGTGCCGTCGACGGGGAGTTCCGCGAGGGCCGCCTTGGCGATGCGGTCCTTCTCGTCGGCGGCGGTGGACTCGCGCTCGCTGAGGTCGGGTTCGAAGTCGAGGCGGCCGGCCGGGATGGCGCCGCCGTGCACCCGGCGGAGCAGGCCCGCGCGGTCGAGGGCCTTCAGGTCGCGGCGGATGGTCTCCGCCGTCACCTGGAACACCTCGGCCAGCGACAGCACGTCCACCCGGCCGCCGTCACGGGCGAGCCGGAGGATCTCCTGCTGGCGCTCCGGTCCGTACATGTCCGCCTGCCTCCGCAGCCTTCGTCCACCGCCCCGGCTCATGCCCGAACGTGTGGTTTCACTGCGAGGCTACGCCCGAGTTTCCGGAAAGTAAACGGGTTCGGGCTTCATTCGGACATGAACGGACCTTCAGCAGGCGGCACCGACACCGGCACCCTCAACACCCTCAGACGGGCAGCAGCTCCCGCTCCTCCACCGGCTCGCCCCCGCCCTCCACATGCTGTGCGGGCCGCTTCGGCAGCGCCGCCATCAGCAGGAAGATCACGCCCATGACCCCGGCCACCCACCACAGCGCGTGCTGGAAGGCGCCGACGAAGGCCGGGCCGACCTGCATCGGGGTCAGCCGGTCCGCGATCTGCCCGAAGAAGACGACGGAAACCAGCCCGAGCCCGAGCGCGTTGCCCATCTGCTGCACGGTGTTGAGCAGACCGGAGGCCGATCCGGCGTGCTCGCGCGGCACCTCGGACAGGATCGCGTCGGTCAGCGGGGCCACGATCAGGCCCATGCCGAGGCCCATCACGACCAGCGGGAGCGCCATCTGCCAGGAGGCGATGGCCAGGCCGTACCGGTCCGACTCCCAGATGTAGAGCAGCACGCCGAGCCCCATCGTCAGGGCCCCGGCCTGGAGCACCTTGCGGCCGAAGCGCGGCACCAGGAACTGCACCGACAGCGCGGCGGCCGTCGACACCGCGAGCGAGAAGGGCACCCCGGTCAGCCCGGCGCGCAGCACGCTCCAGCCGAGGCCGATCTGCATGTACAGCGTCCAGACCAGGAAGAAGACACCGAGCGCGACCCCGAACACGGTCTGTACGGCGATCCCGGCGGCGAAGCTGCGCACCCGGAACAGGGACAGCTCGACCAGCGGTGAGCCGTCGCGGGCCGCCTTGCGCCGCTCGTACCAGACCAGCGCGGCGAAGACCGGGAGCGAGCCCGCCATCATCAGGTGACCCCACAGCGGCCAGCCCAGCTCGCGGCCCCGGGTGAGCGGGTAGAGCAGCATCAACAGGCCCAGGGTGACCAGGGCGACGCCGACGAGGTCCAGCTTGAGGGCGCGGGGTGCGCGGGACTCGGTGATGAAGCGGCGGCCGAGCAGCACGGCGGCGATGCCGACGGGCAGGTTGATCAGGAAGATGGGCCGCCACTCCAGGCCGAACAGGTTCCACTCGGTGAGCAGGGCGCCGAGCAGCGGGCCGGAGACCGCGCCAAGGCCGACGACCCCGCCGAACAGCCCGAAGACCTTGCCGCGTTCATGGGCCGGGAAGGTGGCGTGCACGATGGAAAGCACCTGCGGGACCATCATCGCGGCCATGCCGCCCTGAAGGACGCGGGCCGCGACCAGCATCGCCGGGTCGACCGCGAAGCCGCACAGCGCCGACGCGAGGGTGAAGCCGCCGACGCCGAGCAGGAACAGCCGCCTGCGGCCGTGGATGTCGCCGAGCCGCCCGCCGGTGATCAGACCGGCCGCGAACGCCAGCGCGTACCCCGCGGTGATCCACTGGATCTGGCCGAACGAGGCGCCCTCGTCCCGCTGGATGGAGGGGATGGCTATGTTCACGATCGTCACGTCGACGAGGTCCATGAAGGCCGCGGTCATCACGATGGCGAGCGCGATCCAGCGGCGCCGGTCCGCGCCGGAGGTCTGTTCCGTTGAGGTCATGTACTCCACGCTAGTGACCCAGTAGGACAGAACGTGTCCTAGATGTGCGCCATGCTCGGCCCCATGACGACGGACACCCCGGCTCGGCTGCTGACGCTCCTGTCCCTCCTCCAGACCCCGCGCGAATGGCCCGGCGGCGAACTGGCCGGCCGGCTCGGGGTCTCCCGCCGTACGGTCCGGCGCGACATCGACCGGCTGCGCGAGCTGGGCTACCCGGTGCAGGCCAGCAAGGGCGCGGAGGGCGGGTACCGGCTGGTCGCGGGCAAGGCGATGCCGCCGCTGGTGCTGGACGACGAGGAGGCCGTCGCCATCGCGGTCGGCCTGCGCGCGGGCGCCGGGCACGCGGTGGAGGGGGTGGACGAGGCGTCGGTGCGGGCGCTGGCCAAGCTGGAGCAGGTGCTCCCGGCCCGGCTGCGCCGCCAGGTGGCCACCCTCCAGGCCGCGACCACCCCGCTGACCAGCGGCGACGGCCCGACCATCGCACCGGAGACGCTGACCGTGATGGCGTCCACCATCGCCGGTCAGGAGCGGCTCCGGTTCGCCTACCGGGCCGGGGACGGCAGCGAGTCGCGCCGCCTGACCGAGCCGTACCGGCTGGTGTCCACCGGGCGGCGCTGGTACCTCGTCGCGTACGACCTCGACCGCGAGGACTGGCGCACCTTCCGGGTGGACCGGGTCGGCGAGCCCTTCGCCACCGGCGCCCGCTTCACCCCGCGCGAACTGCCCTCCGGCGACGCGGCGGAATACCTGCGCCGCTCGATCCAACGGCGCAGCGAGACCTGGGAGTTCACCGTCCGCTTCGCGGCCCCGGCCGACCAGGTCGCCGCCCGCCTCCCCCACTGGTTCGGCACCCCCGCACCGGACGGCCCCGGCCACTGCCTGCTGCACGGCTCCACCGGCGACCCGGTGGAGTGGCTGGCGGTCCGGCTGGCGATGACGGGGCACGAGTTCATGGTGCGGGGTCCCGATGTACTGGCCGAGACCGTAAGGGAGTTGGGGGCGCGGCTGCTCCGGGCGGTCCCTCAGCCCTGAGGGGCCTCCCAGGCGAAGTCGCCCAGGGCCACCAGGTTGCCGACGGCCAGTGCGGCGGGGCCCGCCGGGCCGGTGGGCGGCGCCTCGGTGAGCGCCCAGGTCTCCACGGCGACGCGTACGGCCGCGCCCGCGACCGCGGCGGCGAAGCGCAGGTGGGGGGTGGCCGCCTCGGCAACGTTGTCGGCGTCGTCCTCCGCGGGCGTCAGCCGCGCCGCCAGGGCCTCCGCGAGTTCCGTCTCCGACGCCTGGCAGACCTCCGCCCAGACCTTGCGCAGGGCCGGGCTGGTGTGGGCCATGCGGATGAGGGTGCGGGCCCATTCCCAGGCGGACGCGGAGACGCCGACACCGGGGGCGAGGGTGCGGTCGACGGCGTGTCGGAGGGCCTCGGGGAGGGTGAGGTGGGCCGGGGCCGCGCGCACGGCCTCGGTCCAGAGCTGCGCGCCGGTCGCGTACAGCGGGGCCACCGCCTCCTCCTTGGAGGCGAAGTAGCGGTAGAAGGTGCGCGGTGCGATGCCCGCCGCGTGGGCGATGTCCTCGGCGCGGGTGGCCCGCAGGCCCTGCCGGACGAAGAGGGTCGCGGCGGCGCGGGCGATCTCCATGCGGGTCTCGGCCTTGCGGCGTTCGGTCAGGGAGGCCGCCGGAGAGGCCGGGTACGAACGCCTTCGGGCGGTGGTGCCGGTGTTGCCGGTGTTACGGGTGGTACGGGGGGTGCTCACCTCGGCAGGCTATGCCCCTGTGGCAGAATCTGCCATTCGGCGGGTCACCCCGCGGTTCAGGTGCGGGGTGGCCCGCTGTGCCATGCCCGGACCCTGCTCGCGCAGACATGAAAAAGCCGGGCTCCGGCGCCGGGGGGGTGGCGCCGGAGCCCGGCGGGAAGTCCCGACGCCGGGGGGGATGACGTCGGAACTGGTCCGTTGGCCCGCCCCTGAGGAGGGGCGGGCCGCACGTGGCGGTGGGGACGCCGCGCGGCATTCGGTGGGAGTGCGGCCCCCGGAGCCTTGACTCCGGTGCCCGCAAGGGTTGTTCCCGCGCCCGGAGGCGTTGAAGCGACGGGACCGCGCCATGTTGGCACCGCATTCCGCCACCGCGCGTGCCCCACCCCCCGGGGTCCTACGCCGCCGCGTCGAACCCCGTGTCGCGGGCGAGCTTCTTCAGCTCCAGCAGCGCGTGCTTCTCTATCTGCCGGATGCGCTCGCGGGTCAGCCCGTGCTCCTTGCCGACCTCGGTGAGGGTCCGCTCGCGGCCGTCCTCGATGCCGTACCGCATCTTGATGATCGAGGCGGTGCGCTCGTCCAGGCGGCCGATCAGGTCGTCCAGCTCCTCGCGGCGCAGCAGGCTCAGCACCGACTGCTCGGGGGAGACCGCGGAGGTGTCCTCCAGCAGGTCGCCGAACTGGGTCTCGCCCTCGTCGTCCACCGGCATGTTCAGCGAGACCGGGTCACGGGACCAGTCGAGCACGTCCGTCACCCGCTCCGGGGTGGAGGCCAGCTCGGCGGCGATCTCCGTGGGCTCCGGGTCCCGGCCGTGCTCCCGGTTGAACTCGCGCTGGACACGGCGGATACGGCCCAGCTCCTCCACCAGGTGGACGGGGAGCCGGATGGTGCGGGACTGGTCGGCTATGGAGCGGGTGATGGCCTGGCGAATCCACCAGGTCGCGTACGTGGAGAACTTGAAGCCCTTGCGGTAGTCGAACTTCTCGACCGCGCGCACCAGGCCCGCGTTCCCCTCCTGGATGAGGTCGAGCAGGGGCAGGCCGCTGCGCGGGTAGCGCCGGGCCACGGCCACGACCAGACGGAGGTTGGAGCGGATGAAGACGTCCTTGGCCCGCTCGCTCTCGTCGAACAGCACCTGAAGCTCCTCGCGGGAAGCCTCGGCGGCGGTCTCCTCCTGGCCGTCGAGGACCTGGCGCGCGAACACGCCCGCCTCGATCGTCTGGGACAGCTCGACCTCCTTGGCGGCGTCGAGCAGGGGCGTACGCGCGATCTCTTCGAGGTACATGCCGACCAGGTCGCGGTCGGCGATCTCGCCGCCGCGCACGCGGACGCTGCTTGTCGAGTCGGCCGTCTGTCCCCCAGAGCCCGGAGCCTGGGAGGTGCCCCCATTGGCGGACTTACGACGGGCGACGGCGCGGGTTGCCATGCGTGCTCCCTTGCGGTGGTGGCTGGCAGGTGGTCCTG
This sequence comes from Streptomyces sp. NPDC002176, assembly GCF_044903645.1. Taxonomy (NCBI): domain Bacteria; kingdom Bacillati; phylum Actinomycetota; class Actinomycetes; order Kitasatosporales; family Streptomycetaceae; genus Streptomyces; species Streptomyces sp. NPDC002176. Next base: position 304,441 of record NZ_JBJDQW010000006.1, on the reverse strand, counting down.
GCGAACGCTCGGCACTCCGGACCCTCCCTCGGGACTCTCCTCGGGTGCCCTGCATCCGTGGGAAACAACGACTGGAATCCGGACAGAATTCCCAACCCACCCCCCGATTTTTCTGATCATGCAGTACCCTGTCGGGCCACGCAGGGAGGTGCGATGCCGTCCAGCCGTACAGAGGTGCAGGTCAGGCCGGGTTCCGAGGCCGATCTGGACGCCCTCACGACGCTGTACAACCACTACGTCCGTGAGACGGCCATCACATTCGACACGGCGGTTCTCACCCCGATGGAGCGCCGCCCATGGCTGCTCTCCCACCCGGAAGACGGCCCGCACCGCCTGTTGGTTGCCACGGACGCCGGGACGGCGGAGATCCTGGGGTACGCCACCTCCGGCCCGCACCGGCCGAAGGCCGCGTACGCCACCTCGGTGGAGACCTCGGTCTACCTGGCCCCGGACGCGACCGGCCGGGGCGTGGGCAGCCTGCTCTACGAGGCCCTCTTCGCCGCGCTGGCCGAGGAGGACGTGCACCGCGCCTACGCGGGCATCACCCAGCCCAACGAGGCGTCGACCCGGCTGCACGAGCGGTTCGGCTTCCGGCACCTGGGCACGTTCGGCGAGGTCGGCCGCAAGTTCGGCCGGTACTGGGACGTGGCCTGGTACCAGAAGGACCTCACGGTCGACTGAGCCGCGGGGCCGGTTTCAGCCGAACTGGACCGACCGCTTGGCCAGCCCCATCCAGAAGCCGTCGATGACCGACCGGTGCGCGTCCGCACCGGCCGCGCCGAGCGTGACGAACAGTGGCGCGAAATGTTCGGTGCGCGGGTGGGCGAGCTTCCCGGCCGGGGCCTTGGTCTCGAAGTCCAGCAGCGCGTCCCAGTCACCTGCGTCCAGCGCGGCCCGGCCCCAGTCGTCGAACTCGGCGGACCAGCCCGGCACGCCCTCGCGGTGCCGGAGCGCGGCCAGGTTGTGGGTGAAGAAGCCGGAGCCGACGATCAGCACACCCTCGTCACGCAGCGGCGCGAGCCTGCGGCCGAGGTCCAGCAGGCGCGTCGGGTCCAGGGTGGGCAGGGAGATCTGGAGGACCGGGATGTCGGCCTCGGGGAACATCTCGACGAGCGGGACGTAGGCGCCGTGGTCGAGCCCTCGGTCCGGGATGTCCTGGACCGGGGTGCCGGGGGCGCGCAGCAGCTTGCGTACGGATTCGGCCAGTCCGGGGGCGCCGGGGGCGTCGTACCGTACCCGGTAGTAGTGCTCGGGGAAGCCCCAGAAGTCGTAGACCAGGGGGGCGGTGTGGGTGGCGCCGAGCGCGAGGGGGGCCTCTTCCCAGTGGGCGGAGACCATCAGGATCGCCTTCGGGCGGGGCAGTTCGGCGGACCAGGCGGCGAGCTGGCCGGGCCAGACGGGGTCGTCGGCGAGCGGCGGGGCGCCATGACTGAGATAGAGGGCGGGCATGCGGTCGGGAGCGGAGTGCTCGGCGGTGTCGGTCATGACGGCTCCTTCCACGACGGGGTACGCAGCTTTGCTTTAACTCTCAAGCATTACTCGGTCAGATTACGCCCGACTAGTTCAAGTTTCAAGAAGGTGGCTCGTACAGTGGGAGACATGAACTCGGCATCCACCCCGGCAACGGCGCCGGAACCCGGACACCGCTGGCTCACCGACGAGGAGCAGCGGGTCTGGCGGGCGTACCTGCACGCGACCACGCTGCTGGAGGACCATCTCGACCGGCAGCTCCAGCGCGACGCGGGCATGCCGCACATCTACTACGGCCTGCTCGTCGGCCTCGCCGAGGCACCGCGCCGCAGACTGCGGATGACCGAGCTGGCCCGGAAGTCGAAGATCACCCGCTCCCGGCTCTCGCACGCGATCGCCCGGCTGGAGAAGAGCGGCTGGGTGCGCCGCGAGGACTGCCCCTCGGACAAGCGCGGCCAGTTCGCGGTGCTCACCGAGGAGGGCGCCGAGGTGCTGCGCCGTACCGCGCCGGGCCATGTCACCGCCGTACGGCAGGCGCTGTTCGACCGGCTGAGCCCCGCACAGCAGAAGGCCCTCGGCGAGATCATGGAGATCGTCGCCGAGGGCCTTCAGCCGAGTGAGGCGGGTGCGGACCTGCCCTGGCTCCGCTGAACCCCTAGGGGGTCAGTGGGCCACCACCGGCACCGGGATCTCGTCCTCGGCGCCGTCACCGGAGGCCATCTTCACGGCGCCCGGCTTACCGGCGTTGACCATGGTGAACGCGATCAGCGAGGCGACCGCCAGGATGCCGACGGCGAACCAGATGGCCGTGCTGTACCCGTGCACCATGGCCTGCAGCTTGACCAGCTGCTGCTGGGGCACCGCGGTCGCGGACGCGATGTGGTCCTTGACGTACGAGGTGGTCGCGGACGCGGCGATGGTGTTCAGCAGGGCCGTGCCGATCGCGCCGCCGACCTGCTGCGAGGTGTTGACCATCGCGGAGGCGACACCCGCGTCCCGGGGCTCGACGCCCTGGGTCGCCAGCGACATCGCGGGCATGAAGGCCGTACCCATGCCGAGGCCGAGCAGCACCATCGCGGGCAGCAGCAGCGCCGCGTAGGAGGAGCCGACCTCCAGCTGGGTCAGGAGCAGCATGCCGAGCGCGGCGAGTGCGAAGCCGGGGCCCATCAGCAGCCGGGCCGGGACCCGGATCATCAGGCGGGCGCCGATCTGGGTGGAGCCGGTGATCATGCCCGCGACCATCGGCAGGAACGCGAAGCCGGTCTTGACCGGGGAGTAGCCCTTCACGATCTGGAGGTAGTAGGTCAGGAAGAGGAACAGGCCGAACATGCCGATGATGGCGAGGCCCAGGGAGAGGTAGATACCGCCCCGGCTGCGGTCGGCGACCACGCGCAGCGGCAGCAGCGGAGCCTTGACCCGCTGCTCGACCAGCACGAACGCCAGCAGCAGCACCACGGAGGCGACGAACATCGAGATGGTGACCGCGTCGCTCCAGCCGTCGGACTCGGCGCGGGTGAAGCCGTACACCAGGGCGACCAGGCCGAGCGTGGACAGGAACACGCCGGGGATGTCGAGCGGGGAGCGGTTGCGGCCGCCCTCGGGCTCCCGGATCACGAACCAGGCACCGGCCGCGGCGACGATGGCGAACGGCACGTTGACGAAGAAGGTCCAGCGCCAGTCGAGGTACTCGGTGAGGAAGCCGCCGAGGATCAGGCCGACGGCACCGCCGCCGCCCGCGATGGCGCCGTAGATGCCGAACGCCTTGGCGCGCTCCTTGGCGTCGGTGAACATCACGGCCAGCAGGGAGAGCGCGGCCGGGGCGAGCAGGGCGCCGAAGACACCCTGGAGGGCGCGGGCGCCGAACATCATCACACCGGTGGTCGCGGCGCCGCCGAGCGCGGAGGCGGCGGCGAAACCGGCCAGGCCGAGCAGGAAGGCGCGCTTGCGGCCCCACAGGTCGGCGATGCGGCCGCCGAAGAGCAGCAGACCGCCGAAGGCGAGGGCGTAGGCGGTGACGACCCACTGCCGGTTGCCGTCGGATATGCCCAGGTCCTGCTGGGCGGAGGGCAGCGCGATGTTCACGATGGTGGCGTCGAGGACGACCATCAGCTGGGCCAGCGCGATGAAGACGAGCGCCTTCCAGCGGTTGGCGTCGCCGCCGGGCGCGGCGGCCGCGGGCGGCCTGGTGACTGTTTCGGACATGGGGGTACCCCGTTCGGGACTTCGGTCGGACGTGTCGGACATGCGGGGCACGGTCGTACGGCGTCGCGTACGCGCACAGGGCGTGCGAGGCCCCACCGGCTCGCCCTCGTCGGCGGCCGGGTGGCTTTCAGGTGATTCCGGGGCGCGGGCCCGGCGGACTCGTGAGTGGGGTTCGGTCGGTCAGGTCAGGACTGGCGGAGATCCTCCATGGTCACGGCCGTACCGGGCAGGACGGAGCGGGCCGGGGCCCGCAGCCCGTCGAGGAAGAGTTGCAGGTGGCGGTGGACGAACCGGTCGGCGTCGAAGCAGGCGGTACCGGCCGGGGGCCGGCTGAGCTGGGCGGCGGCGACCATCAGGTCACCGACACCGACGTCGGTACGGAGCTGTCCGGCCGCCTTGGCGCGGTCCATGACCTCGGCGATCAGCCCCTCCACCCGCTCCCGCGCCGCCTCCAGGTCGGGGTGGTTGCGGTCGAAGGTGCTGGAGACCATCGGACACAGCGCGCTGATCCGCTCCTCGGCGGCGGCGTGCGCGAAGCGCTCCAGTGCGGCGAAGGCGTCGCCGGTCTCGGCCAGGGCGCACTTCGCGGCCTCGGCCGTGCGGTCCATGACGGAGCACAGGACCTCCCGGACCAGGGCGTCCCGGTCGGGAAAGTTGCGGTACAGGGTGGCGTTGCCGACGCCCGCGCGGCGGGCGATCTCGTCCAGCGGCACCTGGGGGCCGTGCTCGACGAACATCTCCCGTGCGGCGGTGATGATCCGCTCCCGGTTGCGGAGCGCGTCGGCACGGGGCCGGGGCGACGCCCTGCGGGCGGAGGGTGCGGTGCGCACGGCGGACACGGCGGGCTCCCCATCTGTACGGGTCGGGACGAGTGGACTGTTCGCGTCCGGCGATCCGGGGAGATGCTCCCCGTTTCACGCGGACACAGGTCTAAACGGGGAGACCCTCCCCGCTTATTTCCCGCCCCGGAAGAATTGCCTGTGACCTGGGTCACACATGGTCCGGCGCGGCGCTCTTCCGCCCCCGGCCCGGCGAATCACCTCAACGGTAAGCGATTCACACCCACTCCTGCCGAAATCCCACGATCGGTCTCCCCCAGCGCGCGAGCCCGGCCCCGGCGACACAGGGTGAGCCCAAGGGCGCAGCCGGGTCACGGGGGCTGCCGTGGAGCGGGAGGTCCATGCATGCAGCCGCAGTCGCCCCGCCGCCGCATACGCCGCCGGATACGCCCGCGCCGCGCTGCCGCCCTCGCCTCGGTGACCGCGCTGACCTTCGCGGTCAGCACCTCGGCCGGGTCCGGACAGCTCACGGCGCACACCGCCGCAGGGCCGATCGGCCTGATACGCACGGCCGCCCTGGCCCCCTGCATGATCCAGGGAGCGTCCGAGGTCCAGATGACCGAGGGCTTCCCCACCTCCACCGGCTACTCCCGCTCCACCGGCACCGTCCACGCCCTGACCCTGATGGTCGACTTCCCGGACACCCCCGGCGAGGGCAAGGCGATGGACCGCTTCCATGAGTTCTTCCCGAAGACCCAGGAATGGTTCGCCAAGGCGTCGTACGGCAGGCTCGACTACCGCCCCGAGACCCCGATCACCTCCTGGCTGCGGATGCCGAAGCCGTTCAAGGACTACGGCATAGAGCGCGGCGCCCCCTTCGACCCCGGCTACCGGGACCTGGTCCGCGACATCGTCTCCGCCGCCGACCCGGACGTGGACTTCCGCTCGTACGACCTGCTGAACGTGCTGGTCACCCCCAACGCGGGCCCCTCCGCCCTGGACACGGTCCTCTCCGTGACCTTCGCGGGCAACGGCGAGGCCCCGATCGCCGACGGCACCCCGGTCGCCAACGCCTCCTTCGTCTACTCCCGCCAGGACGACGGCTCCGGCGCGTACGCGGACACGGGGTACCGGGTACTGCCGCACGAGAACGGGCACACCTTCGGGCTGCCGGACCTGTACACGCAGGAGGGGGGCAGCGCGGTCGGGCACTGGGACATCATGAGCGAGGACTGGGGGGCCAACAACGACCTTCTGGGCTGGCACAAGTGGAAGCTGGGCTGGCTGCCCGCGTCCCAGGTCAGCTGCGCGACGGCCGCGGGCAGCGCGGACTACACCCTCTCCCCGCTCTCCCAGAAGTCCGGCGGCAAGCTGGTCATGGTCCCGCTGGACAACCGCACCGCATACGCCCTCGAACTGCGCACGGAGGGCGGCAACGACGAGGCGATCTGCAAGCCCGGCATCCTCGTCTACAAGGTCGACGCCTCCGTCGACACCGGCCGCGGCCCCATCACCGTCTACGACGCCCACCGCGACAGCGGCGGCTGCACCCGCAGCCCCAACGTCCACGCCGAACTCTCCGACGCCCCTTTCTCCCCCGGAGAAACCTTCAAGGACCCGAAGGCGGGCATCACGATCCACGTCGCCAGCGCGGGCCTGGACGGCAAGTACCGGGTCCGGGTCACCCGCACCCACGCGGCCAAGGGCACGACGGCAGCGGCGGGCCCGGTCCGCCCCACTCACGGCTGACCCCCGCCCCACCCCTGATCCGCTACCCTGTCAGGGGCAGCCACCGGGTGGCCGCCACACCCCGCCTTCGTAGCTCAGGGGATAGAGCACCGCTCTCCTAAAGCGGGTGTCGCAGGTTCGAATCCTGCCGGGGGCACAGATTATTACCGGCCTGACCTGGGGTTTTCATCTCAGGGAAGGCTTCTGTCCGGCCTCGGACCGGCGTGACCGCCCACCATCCGATCCCGCGCCCGGAATGTGGCCGAACAGCGGTTTTCGGCGCGCTGGCGACCCTAGACTCCACGCAACCACATCTGGGGGAGCCCAAGGGGGACGCGTGCGGGCCGTTTTCGCTGCGCCGGAGCAGATGGACGATGCGCAGTTCGTCGTGGACGAGCTGCATGAATGGCTGATGGGGGACGCCGATCTGCGCCGTACGGCACGGATCTCGCGGATCAGCCGTGGCACGACCGGAACGATGGGCGTCACCGACGTCGTCGAGGTGGTGGTCGGCCAGGGCATCGCGGCGCTCAACCTGGCCATCGCGTACGCGACATGGAGGTCCACCCGCCCCCGCCCGCCCGGCATCGTCGTCACGCTCCCGGGAGGCACGGTCACCGTGACGGACGACAGCCCGGAAGCGCTGGCACGGATTCTGGAGGTGCTGCGCCACGAGCCCGGTACCCAGGAGCCCGGCGGCACCGGCCAACCCCGCCTGCCGGGCCGGGCCGACGCCTCCGGAGCCGCCGCCCGGCCCGAAGACGGTGACGGCGATGGCGCACGCTGATCCCGCCACCGCACGGGCCGTCATCATCGGCGTGGGCGCCTACACCGCCCTGCCCGCCCTCCCGACGGTCGCCAACAACGTAAGGCGCATGGCCGAGTTGCTGTGCGACCCCGAACTGTGGGGACTGCCGGAGGAACACTGCCGGGTCCTCCTCGATCCGGCGACGGAGGGCGAGATCCTGGAGGCCGTGCACGAGGCCGCGTCACAGGCGACCGGGACCTTCCTGCTGTACTACGCCGGGCACGGGCTCGCCGAGCACCGCGACGGACTGCATCTGGCGCTGCCCCGCACCGGGAACGGCGAGTTCTTCCGGGCGGCGTCGTTCGACCGCGTGCGCAACATGATCCTCGACTACTGCGACGCACAGCACAAAGTAGTCATCCTGGACACCTGTTTCAGTGGGCGCGCGCTCAAGGGAACCATGAGCGCGGACGTGAGTGTCGCGGACTTCGCGGAGGTGGACGGCACCTTCCTGATGACGTCCTCGGCGGAGAACAAGCGGTCACTGGCCCCCGACGACAAGGAGTTCACCCTCTTCACCGGTGAACTGCTGAAGGTCCTGGACCAGGGCGACTCCGGCGCGGACGCTCTGCTGGACATGGAGACCATCTACCGGGCCGTGTACCGGGCCCTGCTGGCCGGTGGCGGCCCGCTGCCCCAGCAGCGGGCCCGCAACGGTGGCTCGAGCATCGCCTTCATCCGCAACCGCGCCCGTTCCCAGGCCACCAAGTCCGCGGCCACGGTGGCGTCGGCAGCCCTGCCGAAGGGGCAGGAGCATCTGCTGCACAAGACCGTGCCGGACCTGTTGGAGGAACTGGCCGGGATGGTCCGGAAGGGCCGCGGCGGGGAAGCCGACTCCGTACTCACCGCCGTCGCCGCGCGCTGGCCCGACCAGCAGGCGGCCGCGCTGCTCAGCGAACTCCACGAAGCAGGGCTGGTCCGCGAGGCGGCCCTCGGCTGCGGGGCCGTAGCCCGACGGTCCGCCGCGGAAGTGGCGGCGTGCCTGAGCATCCTGGAGGAGCTGGACGTCCGGCCGGTCGTGGATCTCCTGCTCACCGCATGCGCGACGGCTCCTCCCGCCGTGGCGGCAGGCGCTGCCCGGCACCTGTGCGATCAGGGGCGCGCGCCGATCGCGGTCCGGCTGATGCACTCCTGTCTCGCCGACCGCGGACCGGAACACACCGTGGCTCTGCTGCGGGCCCTGCACGAACGCGGACTGGACGACGAAGCGCTGCCCGTGCTGCGCGCGCTGGTCACGGAGAATCCCGATCCCGCTTACGTACCGGTCGCGGACGCACTGCTGGAGGGCGGCTTCGCGGCGACGGCCTACGCGCTGTACCTCGCTCTCCCGAAGGAGTTCGCCGCGTCCCGCTCACCGGAGGCCGCGGCCGCACTGCTCCGCACGATGGCGGAGTCCGGAGCGGGCGACCAGGCGAGACGGCTGCTGAAATCGCTGCTCCGCGCGACCCGAGCCGGCGAACGGGTCCGGTGGGCCCTCACGTTGAGAGCCGCGGGGCTCGACTGGGCCGACGAGAGCGCCGGGAAGCTGCTCGGTTCCGCGGGCGCCGATGACGTCCTGCGGGTCATGTCGGCGATCCGCCGCAGCCGTCCCGCCGATCTGCTCACGGTCGCCCGCTGGGCGAGTGCCGAGCACCGGGATGCGAACGACGTGGTGCGCTTCGCGGCCGCGCTGCGCCAGTTCGGCCTTCCGCTGGACGCCCTACGGCTGCTCACCGAACGCGTGGACAGTGGGCCCGAGCAGGCCGCCGCGCTCGTCGCGGCGCTGCGTGCGGAAGGGCGGGAAGAGGCCACCCGGCTGCTGGCGCGGGCCGACACCGGTCCGGTGCGGACCCGGACGATGCTGGTCGCCGCACTGCGCGCGCACGGCGCGAAGCGGGATGCCGCTCACGTGCTCGCCGGGATTCTGGAAAGTCCCCTGAGTGAACTTCTCCCCGCGCTGGCCCTGTTGGCCGGTGAAGTCGATGTCGAGACGCTGTACGACCACCTGGCACCGGAAGCCCGGGGTGACGATACGGCGGCAGCGGTGCGCGCCTACTGGTCACTGGGGCGCGGCGATGACGTGGTCCGGCTGCTGGATCTGATCGCGGAGCGTCCGTCGCCCCTCCTGGAGGAGACCCTGACCGCGCTCACGGAAGGGTCGTCACGGAGATACAACCCCGCGTCACTGGAGTGGCCCGGCTCGCGCCGGGATACCGCCGCGCCTCTCACCGAGGCGCTCCCGCGTACGGGCGATGTCGTCCGGAGCCGGGCGGTCGCCCACGCCGCCTTCGAGCCGGACCGGACGGGTCTGGACGCCATCGTCTCCGACAGCCTGACCGGTGTTCCCCTGCCCGAGCTGCTCGAGTGGCTGGCCGCGGTGCGGCTGATGGCATCGGACCGGCACGTGTCGAAACCCCCCGCGGTCTGGATGCTGGGCGTGACGCTGAGTCGGCGCGGGGACGCGTCGTCGCTGCTCGCCGCGCTGCTGGACGCCGAGGGGAGCGGCGAACTCCTCTGGGCGGAACTGCGCACGCTCATGAGAACCGGGCGGTCCGAGCACGCGTTGGCCGTCTACCGGCTGCTGTCCGAGAAAGGCCATGCGTCCCACCCGCTCGTCCTGGCGGGCCTCAGTGCACGCGACGACCTGCCCTCCATGCTCCCCTCGCTCCAACACGCGGGCCTTCGGCCGGGGGACGCGATGCGGATGCAGGCGGCCACTCCCCGGCGACGTTCGCCGAGTGCGGAGGTCGAAATGGCTCTGGAGGAAGGCTTGGCCGGTGAGTTCGAGTGGACCAGAGCCGGCTTGGTCAATAGTGGCGCGGCTGCCCTGCACCGCGCGGCCAAGACCCTGAAGCCCCGGGACCTGGCCGATCTGCTGACCGGGTTGCGTGAAAGAGGCAAGCAGGAGGAGCTGACCTGGGTCATCACGGCAGCGGTCGAGCGCGAGCCCTTGGAGGACTGGCTGCCCGCCGTACTGACGGTGTTGGGCGGATACCGGCTCGATGATCTCGCCCGTCAACTGGTGCGCGCGGCGGTCCGTCGCTCCCGGGCCTGGGAGGTCGCGGCCACGGCGGAGATCCTGCGCGAGGACGGTATGGACGAGCACGCGCTCATGCTGGAGGAGGCCAACCGCTCGGGCAGGCTGACCCGCTGGCTCAACCGCTGAGACTTATCTGACTCTTATCTTTCGTGTAACGTGCGCGCGTTCGATCTTTCGTTCAACTTTTCCTAGAAAGAACGCCGATGAGCGCTCCGACGCCCCCCGCTGCCCCGAAGGACCCCCAGTTCCCGCAGGAGCAGCCCGCATACGGGGAGGCGCCCGCGCCTGTGCCCGCCGCGCCCGCCAAGCAGGGCAAGTTGAAGAAGTTCCTCGGCATCGTGGTCATGCTCATAGCCGCGGTGGCCGTGAAGTTCGGCATCGCGTACGTCTTCAACTCCCCCGTGCACGCGGAGGCGGGTGACTGCGTCCGGGTCACCGGCTCCGAGAACAACCCCGAGGTCGACACCACGGACTGCACCGACAAGGACGCCAACTACAAGGTGCTCAAGGTCGTCAAGGACACCTTCGACGTCAACGCCTGCACCGTCGGCGAGGCCGCTCTCGCGCAGGAGTGGGACGCCGAGAAGTTCGTGCTCTGCCTGGACCCGGTGAAGAAGTAGCCCCCCGTGGGCTGGGCGGTGGTCAACCGTCCAGCCCGGCACGGCGGTTCATCCAGGCCGCCACCACCGCGCCCGACAGGTTGTGCCAGACGGAGAAGACCGCCGCCGGGAGAGCCGTCAGCGGCGTGAAGTACGAGGCCGCCAGCGACGCCGCCAGACCCGAGTTCTGCATGCCGACCTCAAAGGCCATGGCGCGGCTCGCGGGGCGGTCCAGCCGGGCGGCGCGGGCGGCTCCATAGCCGAGAGCCAGGCCGAAGGCGTTGTGGAGGATCACCGCCAGGAGGACGATCGCTGCCGCGTCCCGCAGGGCGGAGGCGCTCGCGGCCACCACGATCAGCACGATCACGGCCACCGTCCCGGCCGACAGCCAGGGCAGGGCGGGGAGGCAGCGGCGGACCACGGGCGCGGCCAGGCGCCGGACCAGGAGTCCGGCCACCACCGGGACCAGGACCGTCTTCAGGATGTCGACGACCATCGGGCCCGCCTCGACGTCCAGCATGTGCCCCGCGAGCAGCAGCACCAGGTACGGGGTGACCAGCGGGGCGAGCAGCGTGGAGACCGTCGCCACCGACATGGACAGGGCCACGTCACCCCTGGCCAGGAACGTCACCACGTTGGACGCCGTACCGCTCGGCGTGCAGCCGACCAGGATGACGCCCACGGCCAGCGCCGGGGGCAGGTCCAGCAGCTCGGCGATCGCCCAGCCGAGGCCCGGCATGATCACGTAATGGGCCACCAGACCGAGCGCGACGGCCCAGGGACGCTTGACCACGCCCTGGAAGTCCTCCGACGTCATCGTCAGGCCCATGCAGAACATCACGACACCGAGCAGGTACGGCACCGCCGCCTTGCCCTCGGCGAACGTCGACGGCAGCAGCATCCCGAGGGCGCCCGCGGCCAGCACCAGCAGGGGGAAGACGGTCACGGCCCGCTTCGCCGTACGGTCGGCATCCGCCGTACCGGTCACGTCAGTTGTCACCTCGGCCGGAACGACCCGGCTCTCTGAGTCCTGCACTTACCGCTCCCGCGTCCGCCGCCACCCTGTCCTCGCGCACGCAAGCCGCACGCCCGCCGATCGTGTCAGACCCGCGCCCTTCCGTGTAGGCCCCACCTATCGCGGCCCCGCCGCCCCCGCACACCCCACACACCGTGTCGTCGCCGGGCGCACCTCCAGCCGTTCCGCCGGGATCGTCGCGCCGCAGATCTCGCAGATGCCGTAGCCGCCGTCCGCCAGGCGGGTCAGGGCGTCGTCCAGGTGCTCCAGGTGGGTGCGGGCCCGGGTGAGGAGGGAGGCGACGTGGGCTCGTTCGAATGCGGTGCTGGAGCCGTCCGGGTCGTGTTCGTCATCGACGGCGACCAGCGCGTTGGCCTCCACGATCGCGGTGAAATCCCTGTTCAGGGCATCGATCTGGGTCTCGGTCGCCGCGCGCTCCGCCTGCAGGCGGGCCCGGATCTCGGTCGCCTTCGGGGCATTCTCTGGCGAATCGGTCATTCATGCTTCAGCGTCCACCGGGGCGACCGTATTCCGGGCCGGTACCCGCCCCGCCAGCGCCAGTCCCCAGGTCACCGCCACCGACGCCCCCGCCATCACCGTCATCCCCGTCGCCGGAGAGGTGACCTGGGCCAGCGAACCGGCCACCCCCGCACTCACCCCCTGCAGGGTCAGCATGCCCGCCGAGTGCAGCCCCAGGGCGTGCCCGGACAGCGCGTCCGGGGTCAGGGACATCAGCCGCTCCTGCTGCACCAGACTCGCCCCGAACCCCACGGAGGCCACCGTCACGCACACGACGGCCACCGGCAGCGGAGGGTGCGCCGCGAAGGCGAGGTAGGGCACCGCGAGGACCAGCAGCAGCGGTGTCGCCAGGTGGGCCCGGACCGCCGGGGGCAGGAGGCGGCCCACCGTCACGTCTCCCACCAGCATCCCCACCGCCGCGCAGGCGAACAGCGTGCCCGCCGAGCCGGGGGCGTATGACACGAACAGCGACTCGCAGCCGACGACCAGGCCGTTGGGCACCCACAGGCCCAGGTAGGTGAGGCGGCGGGGGCGGGCGGACCACAGGACGGCGTTGGTGTGCCAGGTCGCCGCCACGGCGGGGCGGCCGGTACTGCGGGGCGGGCGGGCGGTGAGGCCGAGGCGGAGGGTCAGGGCGGCGGTCAGGTACAGGGCGGCCGCGAGCAGCAGGCACACGCGTGGGGAAATCACCGTCAGGAGCAGCCCACCGGTGGCGTAACCGGCCGTCTGCGTCAGGCCGTTCATGATGTTGAAGAGGGAACGCCCGGGCAGATAGCCGTCCTTGGTGAGGATCTCGTTCAGCAGACCCCAGCGGACGCCGCCGCCCAGCGCGGCCACCAGGCCCAACAGGAGGACCACGGCGAGGAGTACGCCGGGCGGCAGGCCCGGTACCGCCTGGAAGGCCGTGCCCGCCGCGAAGGCCGCCGCGATGGCGGACAGCGCCGTACGCGGGGGCAGCCGGTCGGAGCCGGAGAGCAGGAGGGTCGCGCCGACGACCTGGGCCAGGGCGGGGCCGAACATGCTGAGCGCGGAGAGCAGCGGGGAGCCGGTGGCCCGGTAGACGAGGGTGCCGAGCGCGAGTCCGCCCATCGTCTGGGCGGCGGTCTGCGCGGAGGAGGCGAGGAAGAGAGGGGTGAACTCCGGTGTGCGGAACAGGGATCGATAGCTGGGCATGCGGGGAGTCTCGGCCGCGCAGCCAGGTGCTCGTTATTGTTTCGCCGGGCGGCGAAAGGTGGGGTGGGGCATGGGGTGGTGGCTGCTCGACGCGGACACGCTGGCCCGCAGCCGGTTCGTGATCTCCCCGCTCGCCGAGACCTTCGCCGGCCTCAAGCTGCTGCACGCCGCCACACCCACGCACCCCGGCGAGCGGGAGTGGCTGCGCGCCCATCTCCCCGCCTATCAGGCCCGGTTGGCGGAGGACCCGGTCACCGCGCGCCTGATCCGCGCCGGGCTCGGCCGGGACTGGATCGCCGACTTCCTCACCCCCGCCCCGCGTGACGGCGAGACCTTCGCCGAGGAGGTGGGCCGGGTCCGGGCCGCCCGCCCCGCCGACGCCCGCGCCCACCTGCTGCTCTCCCTCACGGGCCCGCTGCCCCCCGTGCTGGAGCGGGACGACCTGCCCGAGCGGGCGGCCGTGCTGCTGGAGTGGGTGTGGGAGGAGACGGTACGGCCGTACTGGGAGCGGCGGAGACGGGTGCTGGAGGCGGACGTGCTGGCGCGGACCGCGCGGATGGGGCGCGGCGGCTGGGCCGGGGTGCTGGACTCGCTGCGGCCGGGGACGCGGTGGCTCGGGGAGAGCCGGTTCCAGGTCAACCGGCAGACCTACCCGCCCCGCGAGATCTCCGGCGCCGAACTCGTCCTCGTCCCGGTGACCCCGCAGCGGCAGGGCTGGGTGGCGTGGGAGGAGCGGGAGCGGTACGCGCTGGTCTACCCGTGCGCCGGGGCCCTCGCCGGGCAGCCCGAGCGTCCGGTGTCCGCGAGTCTGGGCGCGCTGCTGGGCCCGGCCCGCGCGAGCGTGCTCACCCTGCTGGAGTCCCCCTTGAGCACCACCCAGCTCACCGCGCTGACCGGCCAGACGCTCGGCTCGGTCGGCCGCCATCTGAAGGTGCTGCGCGAGTCCGGCCTGATCACCCGCCGCCGCGCGGGCCGCTCGGTGCTGTACTCGCGCACAGCGGCCGGGGAGGTCCTGGTGGAGGCCGGGCGGCCGGGGCCTAGGCTGCCCGCATGACGACCAGCGACAACACCTCTTCTCCCCTCGACACCGAGATCGGCGCCCTCCAGGGTGGTTCCGCCGAGCTGGCCCGGTACGCCGGGCAGGCCGTGCTCGTCGTGAACGTGGCCTCCAAGTGCGGGCTGACCCCGCAGTACACCGGCCTGGAGCGGCTCCAGGAGCGGTTCGGCGGGCAGGGCTTCACCGTGCTCGGCGTGCCGTGCAACCAGTTCATGGGCCAGGAGCCCGGCTCCGCCGACGAGATCGCGGAGTTCTGCTCGGCGACGTACGGCGTGACCTTCCCGCTCACCGAGAAGGTCGACGTGAACGGCGACGCCCGCCACCCCCTCTACGAGCGCCTCACCGGCTTCGCCGACGCCGAGGGCCACACCGGCGACATCCGCTGGAACTTCGAGAAGTTCCTGATCGGCCGCGACGGCCAGGTGGTCGCCCGCTTCGCCCCGCAGACCGAGCCGGAGTCGGCGGAGGTCGTGACGGCCATCGAGGCGCAGCTCGGCTGACGCCACCCGACCGGCATGGATGAAGCCCCCTCGGCAAGGACGGCGACCGGTCGAGGGGGCTTCACGGGTGATGCGTGTGCTGTTGTGATCGTCGAAGCAGCGGTCACGTGCTTCTACGCGGTGGGACCGGGGCCGGAGCCCTACGCCTTGACCGAGGTCACGAAGGCGGTCCACGCCGTGGCGGGGAAGGCCAGGACGGGACCCTCGAGGTCCTTGGAGTCGCGTACGGCGAGTTCGGCGACGGTCGGCGACTTGACCTCGACGCAGGCGCCGTTGCCCGCGGAATAGGAGGACTTCATCCACGTCTCCGTAGCGCCCTGAATCAGTGCCATGTCCACTCCTGTTGCGAGTTGCGGTGGTGCGGTTCGCGCCAACCCATGCGAGCGATTGGCGTGATCGACGCTAGCGCCCAACCGCTCTGCTCGCAGGGGCCGTTCACTCAAGCGGGTGGCATATTCCAAGCGAGCCGTCACGGGGGTGGGGCGACGGTGTACGATCCCTCGCCCCACCTGTCGGGGCCCTACTGGGCGAACTTCTTGGCCGCGTCCTGGATGAACCGCTGGGACTG
This sequence comes from Streptomyces sp. NPDC002176, assembly GCF_044903645.1. NCBI lineage: Bacteria > Bacillati > Actinomycetota > Actinomycetes > Kitasatosporales > Streptomycetaceae > Streptomyces > Streptomyces sp. NPDC002176. Next base: position 289,004 of record NZ_JBJDQW010000006.1, on the reverse strand, counting down.
CTCCACCGGGAGCGCCTGGGCCCGCAGGTGCTCGTACATCACGGCGTACTGCTGCACGTCCGGCCCCTTTTCCAGGTAGAGGTCGCTGGTGACGCCTTCCAGGTAGACCACGCTGGAGTCGGCCGCGTCGGCGAACTCCAGGATGGCGTACTGGCCGTTGAGCCCCGGATGCGCGCCGACCTCGAAGGGGAGCACCTGCACGGTGACGTGCGGGAGCTGGGACAGCTCGATCAGATGCTCCAGCTGCTCGCGCATGATGAGCTTGCTGCCGACGACCCGGTGCAGCGCGGCCTCGTCCAGGACCACCCACAGGCGCAGCGGGTTGCTCTCGTCGGTGACCCGGTCCTGCCTGCGCATCCGGACCTTGACGCGCTTGTCGATCTCGGCGGTCGAGGTCTCCGGCAGCGCGCCCCGCACCAGCGCCTCCGCGTACGCGTGGGTCTGCAACAGGCCGGTCACCAACTGGGGTTCGTACACGCGCAGCGACTGCGCGGCCGACTCCAGGCCGATGTAGACGCTGTACGGGATGTCGCCGAACGTGTGCCACCAGCCCTGCTGGCGGGAGTCGCGGGCCATCTCCATCAGTGAGTCGACCACCCTCTGATCCTCGACCTCGTACACCCCGCACAGATCGCGGACGTCGCGCTGGCTGATGCTGCGGCGGCCGTTCTCGAGCCTGCTGATCTTCGACTGCGACACCAGCAGGCGGTCGGCGACCTCTTCGGCCGTCATGCCCTTGAGCTCACGGAGCTTGCGCAGCTCCTGGCCCAGTCGGCGCCGCCTGACGGTGGGATTGACATTGGACGCCACGGGACGCGCACCTCCGGCTGGCTGCCTGTATCTGACACTTTGTGTATCTGCTGTTGAGCAGACTGCCACCAAGGGGGTTTCTACCGCTGGGAAACGTCGGATATGCGGCGCCTACCCGGTAGTTCGGGGTACGGACCGGTCGGCGGCCTGGTATAGGCACAAGCGGCGGAGCGGGGCGGGGGACCTCGTGGTCCGCCCGTCCCGCCCGTCAACTCCTCCGCGGCTCAGGGGGATCGCCCCCGGCCGGGCCGCTCAGTGTGCCGCCGCGCGGGCCATCGAGCCGTGATGCGGCTGCATCGGGACCCCGCGCGCGGGTTCCCCGGCGCCCGGTCCGGGCTGCCGCCCGGCGGGGGCCTGACCGCGCCGCGACTGGGCGCCCACACCGTTCTGCACGTCCATCACGGCGTGCGCGACCAGGCCGCCCATCGGGTCGTGCCGGATCAGGTCCCTGAGCCGGGAGCGGGACGAGCGTCCCTCGTTCCCCGGGTACAGGTGCTTGCCCAGGCCGACCGCGTGGGCCAGCGCGGCGAGCGCGGCGGTCCGTGGGTCCGGTGGTACGCCGGTGCGGATCGCGGAGTCGAGCCTCCCGCGGATCTCCCGGCTGATGCTGGTGTCCGTCGCCTGGTACCGCGTGGTCGGCAGTACGCCGCACATCTGGCCCGGTACGGCGGCCACCATGCCGCACCTCTCCAGGTGCGACAGATAGGTCTGGCGCAGGCCCAGCCGGGGCCCGCCTATCCAATGGACGGCCCGTACCGGAGCGCCGCGCCTTCGCAGCAGCTCCAACGCGCAGTCCAGAGTTGGATCTCCTGTCGGCCGTGGCACCACCACGGCGATACGATCCCCGTCTGGGGCTATCCGTCCGGCCAGCGCCAGCTCCACTAGCTGCGCACCGGCCAGACCGAGGTCGAGCGACTGCGGCTGCGCAGTGGTACCCGTGGCCGGGTCCAGTGCGAGCATCAGAAGCTCTTCCGGAAGTGTTCTGCGGCTCCTGGCCATCCATGCCTCCCCGCGTGGATGAATGACAGGGTGACGCCTCTCACATTCATCTGTCGAGAGCGCGTGCCCGGTTCATGGGGGAACCGGCAGGTATGTCGTTCTCGTCTGCCACTAAGGGCGAACTCCCACACAGGACACTGGTACATGGTTCGGACAGGGCGCGCGAGTGCGCGTGCGGCGCATGGAGGAGGCATCGGTGGCGGGCGAGTCCCCCGACAGGTCGAAGCAGCACGAGGCGTCAGTGGAACCGACGTCGGGGAGCGGGAGTTCGGTGCCGGCCGCCCGAGAATCCGAGTCCGTGGGTTCAGCCGGGGTGACCTCTGCCGCTGACCCGACGGGTCCCGTGGAGGACGAGGAACTCCGCGAGGCCGTCTCGGCGTGGGTCCGCACCTCCGGCGACCCGGCGAAGGACGGCTCTGCGGGTTCCGGCAAGGGGGCCGATACGGCCAAGGCCGGGGAGTCGTCGGAGGGTTCGGACGCGGAGGACGCGGAGGACGCGGCGGAGGAAGGTTCCGGCACCGCCGAGGACGACACCGAGGACGGCTCCGAGGACGGCTCCGAGGACGCGGAGGACGCCAAGAGCGCCGCCGACGTACCTGACGACACGTTCAAGGACTCGCGCGAGGACGACGCCACGGACGCCGCTGACGGCGCGTCCGAGGCCCCGGAGGAGGCCGACCCGGCCGAGGACGACGAGGACGCCCCTGAGGGCGCCTCCGAGCCCGCTACGGGCGCCGGGGAGGACGACGCCGAGGCTGAGGACGAGGACGACTCCAAGTCCGCGCCCGAGGACGAGGACGAGGCCGCTCCCAAGGCCACCGCCCTCCCGGATGCGGCGGACGAGACCGAGGACGCCGAGACGGACGCACCCGCGCCCGCCGCCGAGGACGACTCCGAGCCCGCGCCCGAGGACGAGGACGAGGACAAGGCCGCACCCAAGGCCACCCCCCTCCCGGACGCCGAGGACAACACCGAGGACGCCGACGAGGACACCGCCCCCAAGGCCGACGCCAAGCCCGACGACGCCCCCGCGCCCGACGCCAAGGCCCCCGAGGCCGACGCCAAGAAGCCCGTGGACACCCCCACCACCGCTCTCAAGGCGCCCACCGCCAAGAAGCCGGAGGTGGACCAGCCGACGACGATGCTCAAGGTCGGCGGCAAGGCCAAGCCCGCTCCCGCCGAGCAAGAGGCGGAGCGGACCAGCAAGTTCGTGGCGTTGAAGCCCGACCTCAAGGCGTCGCAGGCACGCGTCGAGGAGACGCGGGCGGTGCCGCAGGTCGGGCCGGAGCGGACGACGCAGCAGCCGCTGCCGCCGCGGCCCCCGCTGGACCTGCTGGCGGAGCTGACGAACACGCCTCCGCCGCCGGAGACGCACGTACGCACGCTGGTGCGCCGGGTGAAGATCTGGACGCCGCTGGTGCTCCTGCTGGTGGTGATCCTGGGCGTGGTCCAGGCGCTGCGCACGCTGCCGCAGCCCACGCTGGCCCTGACCGCGAAGGACAGCTACACCTTCGAGGGCGGCAAGCCGGACATCCCGTGGCCGGCCGACGGCCAGGGCGCGATGGACGTGCAGGGCATCGGCTCGTTCGGCTCGTCGGGCTCGGGCAAGCCCGTGCCGATCGCCAGTGTGGCGAAGGTGATGACCGCGTACCTGATCCTGCGCGACCACCCGCTGAAGAGCGGCGCCGAGGGCCCGGAGATCAAGATCGACAAGGCCGCGCAGGCCCAGTCGAAGGCGGGCCAGGAGTCGACCGTCGACGTGACCGAGGGTGACAAGATCACCCAGCGGGAGGCGCTGGAGGGTGTGCTGATCGCGTCCGCGAACAACGTGGCGCGCCTGCTCGCCCGCTGGGACGCAGGGTCGGAGAAGGCGTTCGTGGCGAAGATGAACGCCGCCGCCAAGGGCCTCGGCATGAGCGGGACGACGTACACCGACCCCTCGGGTCTGACGAACTCCACCGTGAGCACGGCCGTGGACCAGGTGAAGCTGGCCAAGGCGGCGATGACGCAGCCCGCGTTCCGTGAGGTCGCGGCGATGATGTCGTACACCGACTACAAGGGCACGTACCACTCCAACTGGAACCAGCTCGTCGGGCACAACAACGTCGTCGGCATCAAGACCGGCACCACCACCTCCGCGCTCGGCAACCTGGTCTTCGCCGCGAAGCAGGACGTCGGCGGCGAGACCCGGATGATCATCGGCGCGGTGCTGCGGCAGCCGCCGAGCAAGCGGGACAACAGCATCCTCAGTGCCGCCATGGACAGCAGCGACGCGCTGATCCGGGCCGGGCAGGGCGCGCTGAAGCAGGAGACGGTGCTGAAGAAGGGCACGGTCGTCGGGTACGTGGACGACGGCCTGGGCGGCGAGACCCCGGTCGAGGTCACCGAGGACGTGAAGGCGGCCGGCTGGGCGGGCCTGAAGGTCAAGCTGTCCTTCACCTCGGGCACGATCCCGCACACCGCGAAGGCCGGTACCGAGGTCGGCTCGCTGACCGTGGGTGACGGCTCCTCGGCCGGTGCCGTGAAGGTGCCGGTAGCGCTCCGCGCGGACCTGGCCGAGCCGGGCCTCGGAGCCAAGCTGACCCGCCTCGGCTGACCCCCGTACCGACCCCGGCCCCACCCGCCGTATCCGCACCCCGCCGTCCGCGCTCCCACCACGGGAGCCGGGCGGCGGGGTGCGTGCTAGCGTCACGAAACGGGGCAGGTCACCGGTGACCGCACCCCGGCCGCGCAGGGGGCCGAGAACGGAAGACGGGACACGGGGAGTGCCTGACGTGGCGACAACCGAGCCGAAGCGCGCCGAGAACGCCGAGCCGGACCCGGCGTCCGACCCCCGGATACCCGGCCCGCCCCACGAGAGCGGCCTGAGCACCCTGCGCGCCCGCGTGCGCGAGCACCCCGTGCTCTCGGTGACCCTGCTCGCGGGCGTCCTGCACATCATCTGGTTCTTCACGTTCGCCAACAGCGGCGGCGACCTCGCGGCGCAGGACGCGTGGGCGGAGTTCGTCGGACGGCACCCGGACTCGGCGTACAACCTGGCCTGGTACGGCGGCATGCACCCGGTGTCGTACAGCGTGGTCTCGCCGTATCTGATGTCCGTGCTCGGGGTGCGGACCACGATGATGATCGCCGGTACCGGCTCGGCGGCCCTGCTGACCCTGATCCTGGTGCGCAGCCGGGTGGTGCGCAATCCGCTGATGGCGGCGCTGGCCGGGGTGTTCGCGCTGTTCGGCAACGCGGTGTCGGGCCGGGTGACGTTCGGGCTCGGCATGCTGTTCGCGCTGTGCGCGGTGGCGACGGTGTTCTGCTGGCCCTACGAGGGCCGGTACGCGCGCTGGGCGACGCCGGTGGCCGCCGCGCCCCTGGCCGCGCTCGCCGGGATCTTCGCGCTGCTCGGCGGGGCCGTCGGGTGGGTGGCGTACGCGCTCGCGGGGCTGTTCGCGGCGGGCGCGGTGGCGGTGGGGTTCCGCTGGCCGTACCGGGGGCGGTACAAGCGCTGGGCGAAGGCGCTGACGGCGGCGCCGCTGGCCGCGCTGGCCACGATGGGGTCGCCGGTGGCGGGGCTCTTCGTGGGGCTGGTCGCGGTCGCGCTGTTCCTGCAGAAGCGGCGGCCGGGCGCGTACGCGCTGGGGCTGGCGCCCGCGGTGGTGGTGGCCGCGTCGGCGTGGCTGTTCCCGTTCTCCGGCACGCAGCCGATGACGTTCGGCTCGGTGATCATGCCGCTGCTGTACGGGCTGCTGTGCCTGTTCCTGGTGCCCAAGGAGTGGGTCACGGTCCGGCTCACGGCGGGTGTGTACAGCCTGAGCGTGGTCCTGGTGTGGCTGATCAGTTCACAGATCGGCTCGAACATCTCGCGGTTGCCGATGCTGTTCGCGGGGGTGGCCCTGGTGGCCGCGCTGCCGTTCACGGCCCCTCGTTCGCGCCGCTGGTACGTGACGGTGCTGGCGCTGGCCGGGTTCGTGGGCTGGATCGGCTTCAAGTCGGTGGACGACGTGGTGCACACGACCCCGGCCGCGTCCTGGGCGCGTGAGCTGGCGCCGCTGGTGCACCAGTTGCAGCGGGCGGACGCGGAGAAGGGCCGGGTGGAGGTCATCCCGGTCCGCTCCCACCGGGAGGCGTCCGCGCTGGCGCCGTACGTGAACCTGGCGCGCGGCTGGAACCGCCAGGCCGACATGGAGCGCAACCCGCTCTTCTACGACGACACGCTCAACTCGGCGAACTATCACGAGTGGCTCCAGCGGTGGGCCATCCGGTACGTGGTGCTGCCGAGGGTGGACGACCCGGACGGCGACGGCGGGGTGCGCGAGCGGGAGCTGGTGCTGCGCGGGATGCCGTACCTGGACCGGATCTGGAGCGACTCCAACTGGCAGCTGTACCGGGTGACGGACCCGGCGCCGCTGGCCGAGCCGAACGCGGTCGTCCGGCGGGCGGAGCAGGGCGAGATGACGCTGGACGTGCGGGAGCCGGGGCGGATTCTGGTCCGGGTGCCGTACTCGCCGTGGCTGAGCGTGGTGGACGAGCGAGGCAAGAGCCTGTCGGCGCCGCAGGAGACCGACGAGTCGAAGCAGCGCCCGGAGGGTTCCCCGAAGTCGTTCGTCAACGTCAACGGCTGTCTGCGGGAGACCCCGGTGGACGCGGCGGGCGACCGCTGGACGGTGCTGCTGGCGCCGAAGGCGGGCACGTACCACCTGGCGGCGCCCTACCAGCTGCCGCGCGGGACGCCCTGCCCGGACGAGCTGAAGTAGTCGTCGCATCCGTTCACGTATCTGAACCAGAGTCAGAGAACCGAACGATTTTACCTCCCCTTGACTCGACGGTTCCTTGCCGCGCGTCCATGTTCAAACCCAGAGTTCACATGCCTGACTGGCTGACGCCGGTGGCCGGACCCTGGGAGGGCAGACATGAACGGTCTCGACTGGGCGGTGCTGATCGGCTACTTCGGCGTGATGGTGGCGATCGGCTTCTGGTCGCACCGGCGCGTGGACGACGTGGGGGACTTCTTCACCGCCGGGGGCCGGATGCCGTGGTGGCTGTCCGGCATCTCGCACCACATGTCGGGCTACAGCGCGGTGATGTTCACCGGGTACGCGGGCATCGCCTACACCTACGGGGTCACCTCGTACGTGACCTGGTCGTTCCCGATCGCGCTGGGCATCGCCATCGGCTCCAGGCTGTTCGCGCCGCGCATCAACCGGCTGCGGTCGCGGCTGGGGGTCTCCTCGCCGCTGGAGTACCTGAAGAACCGGTACGACCTCACCACCCAGCAGGCGCTGGCCTGGTCCGGGATGCTGCTGAAGATCGTGGACGTGGGCGCGAAGTGGGCGGCGATCGCCACGCTGCTGTCGGTCTTCACCGGGGCCTCGCTGAACCAGGGCATCCTGATCACCGGCGCGGTGACCGCCGTGTACTGCACGATCGGCGGGCTGTGGGCGGACGCGCTGACCGAACTCGGGCAGTTCGTCATCCAGTTGCTGGCCGGGGTGGCGATGTTCGTCGCAGTGGTGCTGAAGCTGGGTGACCGGCACATCGGGGTGTTCGGCGCCTTCGACGAGCCCGCGCTGCGCGGTCATGGGGAGCCGCTGGCGGGGCCGTACGGGACGGTGTTCCTGCTGGCGTTCCTGTTCATCAAGCTGTTCGAGTACAACGGCGGGATGCTCAACCAGGCGCAGCGGTACATGGCGACTCGTTCGCCCCGCGAGGCCGAGCGGTCGGCCCGGCTCTCGGCGCTGCTGTGGCTGGTGTGGCCGGTGGTGCTGTTCTTCCCGATGTGGATGGCCCCGCTGCTGGTCCACGCGCAGAAGCCGGACGGCTCGGACGCGTACGCCCTGATGACCGAACAGCTCCTCCCCCACGGCCTGTTGGGCCTGGTCGTCGTCGGCTTCTTCTCCCACACCATGGCGATGTGCTCGTCCGACGCGAACGCCATCGCGGCGGTGTTCACGCGGGACGTGGCGCCGGTGCTGTCGCGGCGGGCGCGGGGGTGGGGCGAGCGGGCCGGGCTGCTGGCGGCGCGGGTGACGACGGTGGTCTTCCTCGGCCTGTCGATGGCGGTGGCGACCCAGGTGGACTCCCCCGCGTTCAAGGACATCATCACGGTGGTCATCAAGTGGGTGGCCGGGCTGATGGGCCCGATCGCCATCCCGATGATGCTGGGCCTGCTCCGCCCGTTCCGCCGCTCGGGCCCGACGGCGGCGCTGACCGCGTGGGCGGCGGGCCTACTGTCCTTCTGGCTGGTCAACTACCCGCTGAACTGGCAGGTGTCCGGAGGGGTCCCCCTCCAGTACCAGGTGTCGGTCCCGCTCGCGGTGTCCCTGGTGCTGTACATCGCCGTCGGCTGGATCAAGCCGGAGGACACCCCGGAGCGGCTGGCGGTCATCGACCGGGTCAACTCGGACGGCGGGGGTGTGGGGGTGGTACCGGCGCCGGGGCCCGCGGGGGACGACGTGGTGGGGCGGCCCGGTCCTCAGGCGCGCGGGTAGCGGGCCAGCCAGCCGGGTGCGGAGCCGGCCGGGCTGTGGAGGGACGGGCCCTGGGTCATCTCCATGGCGAAGTCGTCGGCGAGTTCGAGGATGGTGGGGCGGCCCTCCAGCTCCGGGAGCCAGGCCGGGGGCAGGGACGTCTCGCCGTGCAGGGCGCCGAGGAGGCCGCCGGTGAGGGCGCCCGCGGCGGCGGAGGGGCCGGGCTGGTTGACGGCGAGGCAGAGGCCGTGGCGTACGTCCTCGCCGACCAGCGCGCAGTACACGGCGGCGGAGAGCAGCCCGTCCGCCGTGCCCTCGCCCACCAGTTCCGCGACCCGCGCCGGGCTCGGCAGCCCCTGTCGTACGGCGCCCAGCGCGCGCTGGAGGGCTCCGGTGACGGGTTCGTGGCCGGGGCGGGCGGCCAGCAGGGCGAGGGTGGTCTGTACGGCGCCGTCCAGGCTCTCGCCGCGCGCGAGGGCGTGCACGATGACGGCGTACGCCCCCGCCGAGAGGACCGCCACCGGGTGGCCGTGGGTCTGGGCGGCGCACTCCAGCGCCAGTTGGACGACGAGTTGGGGCTCCCAGCCGACCAGCAGGCCGAAGGGTGCCGAGCGGGCGACGGCCTCCGGGCCCGCCTCGCCGGGGTTCTTGGGGCGTTCCAGCGTGCCCATCACGTCGTTGCCGAGCCCCAGCAGCAGGGCCCGGGTGGGGCTCCGGCGGGCGTACAGCCACTCCTCGCGGGCGAGCCAGCCGTCCTCCGCGCGGCGCTCGTCCGGGCCCCAGTCCCGCTGGGTGGCCGCCCAGCGCAGGTACGCCCGGTGCAGATCGGTCGGCGGGTGCCAGGCGCCGGTGTCGCGGCGGACCTGGGCGCGGATCAGGCCGTCCACGGTGAAGAGGGTGAGCTGGGTGTGGTGGGAGACGGTGCCGCGTCTGCCCTGGCCGGGCGCGAGGTCGGTGAGGCCCTCGGGGCCGTGCGCGGTACGGATCGCGTCCAGGTCCAGCGAGTCGACCGGTGCGCCGAGGGCGTCCCCGATCGCGGCGCCCAGCAGGGTCCCGCGCACCCGGCCGCGGAAGTCCTGCTGCTCGGCACGACCCCAGACGGCGCCGCTCGCCGCACCCATCCAGCCCTCCTCGCACCACCCGCCCGCCCGCACGACGGTCAGCACTGTAATGGACCCGGAACGGTCTGATCGGCGCGCCGAACGATCTCCTCCGGACCAATTCCGGTCACGAACTCCGCCCACACGGTCTTGGCTCCGGCGGGCGCGTCGACCACGCCCCAGCGGTGGGCGTAGGCGGAGACGATGCACAACCCCCGCCCCTGTTCGGTCAGTTCGGTGGACGCTTCCGGCATCCGGGGGCGCCGCTCCCCCCGCGCGTCCGTCACCTCGACACGGAGCGTGCCATCGTCCTCCCGCCGCAACTCCAGCCGGAAGTCCCGCCCGGGGACCCTGCCGTGCAGCACGGCATTGGCCGCCAGCTCCGCCACGACCTGCGTCACCGCCTCGAAGGGCAGGCCCCACTCGTCCAGTTGGCGCTCGGTGAGCAGCCGGGCGAGCCGGGCACCCCGCCTGGTCGCGGACAGCTGCACCCGCAACTGTGATTTCGGATTCATGTCACCCAGCGTGGCCGCCTGTCCCTACCCTGAACAGTTACAGCCACGGTACGCAGGGTGACTGTACGGGTGGCCGAAGCAGCGGTACGGCTGGTACGAGGCGGAGAGGGGCACGGGTGGAGGACGAGGAGGCCGAGGCCGTACTCAGGGCGGTCGGTCGGCAGATCAAGGCGTGGCGGGAAGCGGCGGGTCTACGCCAAGTGGAGTTGGGCGCGGCCATCGGCTACGGGGAGGAGATGGTGTCCTCGGTCGAACGCGGCCGCCGCGTCCCCAAGCCGGACTTCCTGGACCGCACGGACGAGGTCGTGGGGGCGGGCGGCAAGGTGTCCGCGATGAAGGCGGACGTGGAGCGGGCTCGGTACCCGAAGAACGTACGAGACCTGAAGAAGATCGAGGACGAGTCCACGGAGTTGGGGTCCTACACCGCCCTGTACATCGACGGCCTCTTGCAGACGCCGGAGTACGCCCACGCGCTGTACGCCATGCGGCGGCCCACCTACACGGAGGAGGAGATCGAACGGCTGGTCGCGGCCCGCATGGCGAGGAAGTCGGTATTCGAGCGGATGCCCCATCCGGAGATCACCTTCGTGCTGGAGCAGGCCGCGCTGGAGCGACCGATCGGCGGAGGGGCGGTGCTACGCCGACAGTTGGAACACCTCCTGGAGATGAGCAAGCTGCGGCACGTCACGATCCAGATGATGCCTACCGACAAGCAGGAACACGCGGGCATGGCTGGGCAGTTCCGCCTGTTGAAGCTCAGGGACGGCAAAACGCTCGGCCACCTTGAGGTCCAGCTGCTCAGCCGTCTGATCAGCGACCCGAAAGAGGTGCACATCTTGGAGATGCGCTATGGCATGATCCGGGCGCAGGCCCTCCCACCCATGGAGTCGCGAGCCCGCATCGAAAAACTACTGGGAGACCAAACATGACTTCCGCGCTGACGTGGTTCAAGAGCAGCTACAGCAGCAACGACGGGCCCTCTTGCGTCGAAGTCGCCCTGACCCCCACTGAGATCCACATCCGTGACTCCAAGACCCAGAACGGCCCTCAGCTCGCCGTCCCGGCCACCACCTGGACGGAGTTCATCCACTCACTCCACGGAGCGTGACATGACTGGCTTGGTGTGGTTCAAGAGCAGCTACAGCGGGTCGAACGAGCCCGACTGCGTCGAGGTCTCCCTGAGCTGGTTCAAGAGCAGCTACAGCAGCAACGACGGACCGGACTGCGTCGAAGTCGCCCTCACCCCCGACCACATCCACATCCGGGACTCCAAAACCACCGACGGCGTCCAACTGACCGTCTCCACCGACACGTGGACCTCCTTCCTGAGCCACGCGGTGCCCCGCGTCTGAAAGGCGTTCCTCCTCGGCGTGGGTCGGGAAGTATTTGGGTCATGACCATGACCGAATCTGCGGCCCCCGCCGACTCCACCCGTGCCGCCCGCTCGGGGCTGGCGCTTGCCGCCACCGTGCTCACCGGCGTGCTCGCGCTGTACATCGCCCTCGTCGCCGTAGGCAACATCACCGACTTCGGGACGAACCAGCAGTACGTGAGGCATGTGCTGGCGATGGACACCACGTTCAAGGACGACCACCTGATGTGGCGGGCGATCACCAGCACCACGCTCCAGGACACCGCGTACGTGGCGATCATCGCGTGGGAGACGGTGGCAGCCGCCGTACTAGTCTGGGGCACCTGGCTGTGGACCCGCCGCGACAACGCCCGCGCCCGCCGCTTCTCCACGTACGGCCTGCTGATGCTGATCCTGCTCTTCGGGGCCGGGTTCATCGCCATAGGCGGCGAGTGGTTCGCCATGTGGCAGTCGAAGACCTGGAACGGCGTGGACGCGGCAACCCGCGTCTTCCTGCTCAGCGGAATCGCCCTGATCATCAACCACTTGCCGGACCGCAACGAGCGGTAAGAACCGACTTCTTGGAGGTGGAGAAGCGTGCCGGAGTGCCCGACGTTCAAGGAGCTGTTCCGCGACTGTCGGCGGACTGCCGTCCACCTGGAGATGCGTGACGCCTACATGAAGGCTGACCCTGCCTTCACCGACTGGCAGGCGGGCGTGGATCTCGACCCGGCTGAGCGTTGGGCCGACTGGCACGCCATCGTCACGAGCGCGACCGAGCGCGGCGTCAGGGTGCGCCGGGCTCGGATCGTGTCCACGCCGGTGAGCGAGTACGTCCGCTTCGAGCACGCCGTCACGGATGGCCTGAACATCGCGGCCGGGGAGGAAGTGCGCTGGCTTTCACGGCGCATGGCGACGGACATCAGCCTTCCCGGCAACGACTTCTGGCTGTTCGACTCCCGTCTCGTCGTCGTCAATCACTTCGACGGCGAGGGCGAGACCATGGACATGGAGGCCATCGAGGAACCCGAGCTGGCAAAGCTTTGCGGGGCGGCCTTCGAGGCGGTGTGGCAGCGGGCGACGTCTCACACTCAATTCCGTCTGGCCGAATAACCCGGCTGCGGCTGACCGGACATGGACCGGTGTCGGCGTCACCCTGGCCTGGATGACCCGGCGCTTGTGGAACGGCGTGGACGCGGTAACCCGCGTCGGCCGATGCGGCTCAGCCAACGCCCTTCTTCCGTGAATCGGTTGAGGGGCGTTGGCCGTGATGGGAAGCTCTCCCTGCGCGTTTCCGCGCAAACCGTGCAAGCGTCTCGAAGGAGCCACGCTCATGGCCCTACGGTTCGTCGGTATCGACCCCAACACGGGTGGCGGCAACTGCCCGGCCGTGTGGGTCGATGACGAGAAGCAGGAAATCCTCGTCCAAGGGTGGCTCCCGGACGAGGTGACGGCGGAGCGCTGCGCCCAGGACAGCCCCCGGCCGGACACGGAGGGTATCGTCCGCCTCCCGTACCGCATGGCCGAGATCATCAGGAGGGCACTCGATGACGCCGAAGCTTCCTAGCTTCGAGGAACTGCTCGACTCCGCCGCCTCGTCAGCTCTTCACCTGGAGATGCGGGACACGTACGCCGTGGCCGAGGAGGCTGAAGACGTGGCCCTCTGGCGCTCCGGAGCGTGGGACCTGGAGGACGGCCGCCGCACCCTCGCCGACTGGCTCGACCTCGTCCGACGCACCGTGGCGCGGGGCGTGATCGTGCGTCGCGCCCGCATCGTGTCCGAGCCCGTCACCGAGTACATCCGGTACGAGCACGCGCTCACTCCCCTGAACCTCGAAGCAGGGGAAGGCGTTCGCTGGCTCCCGCGCCGCCAGGCCCTCGGTATCGCGGTGCCAGCGAATGACTTCTGGCTGATCGACGGCCGCGTCGTGCGCTTCAACCACTTCGCGGGCGACGGCGACGCGGTCGAGCCGGAGATGAGCGACGATCCTGCCATCGCGCACCTGTGTGCCTCAGCCTTCGATGACGTGTGGAGGCGAGGACTCGAACACCACGAGTTCAAGGTCTGACCGAGCGCCTCAGTGGACGTAGAACGATGCCCCGGCCCCAGCTGTCCAGCGAGCAGGCTGCCCGCAAAGCCATAGCCGACCGACTTGGAGAACTCCGCCGGGACGCCGGACTGACGGCCACAGCCCTGGCGCAGCTCTGCGGCTGGAGCACGTCGAAGGCGTCCCGGATCGAGCGGAATCTGACCCGCCCGTCCGACACCGACATTCATGCCTGGTGCCGGGCATGCGACGCACAGACCGAGGTCGCCGACCTGATCGCTGCCTCGCGCACCGCGGACTCGATGTACCGGGAGTGGAGGCGCGTTCACCGCGACGGCCTCAAGCGCCGACAGAGGGATGACGTACCGCTCTACCAGCGGACCCGGCACACGCGCGTCTACGTCTCGAACGTCGTCCCCGGCCTGCTCCAGACGCAGCCGTACGCCGAGGCCCTCATGTCGGCCATCGCGGACTTCGAGGACGTGTGCAACGACGCCTCAGAGGCCGCCGCAGCCCGCGTCGAGCGGTCTCGCGTTCTCTACGACGGGAGCCGACGCTTCGCCTTCCTCTTCGAGGAAGACGTGCTGCACCACCCCTGGGGCGGGGCGGAGGTCATGACCGGCCAGCTCGACGCCATCCTGGCCGCGATGTCCCTGCCGAACGTGTCGATCGGGATCATCCCGCGCGGCACACCCCGCACGATGTGGACCCTCGAAGGGTTCCTGATTTTCGGGGCCGAGGAAGTGCAGGTCGAGACGCTCTCCGCGGACCTCGCCATCTCGCGGCCGAGCGAGATCAGCACCTACCTTCGCGCGTTCGAACGGCTCGCCGGAATGGCCGTCTACGGCCCTGGGGCCCGGCGGCTCATCCTCTCCGCCCGTCCTCACTCCGGGTGAGAATCTGCAAAAGCGTGCAACATCGTGGCCCTCGAACTCCTCCTGTCCGTAGCGTCATCGGACCACCACGGAATGCGACCGAGGTGCGTCACGGCGCGGAGACCGAATCCCCGCACAGCAGTCGCACGAGGAGGACCACTCCCATGGACCGTAACCTCTACGCCCTCCCCACCGAGGGCGCCGAGTTCCAGAAGTTCTGCGGCGGCAACCTCGGCGGCGAGAACGAGACGTGCGTCGAGCTCGCGCAGCTCCCCGGTGAGGAGTCGGCGTTCGTGCTGGCGGACTCCAAGCCGGAGGGCGCGGGCAAGGAGGTCCGCTTCACCGGGGCGGAGCTGGACGCGTTCGTCCTCGGCTACGCCGCCCGGCGCGGACTCACGCTCTGATCCGTCCCCGCTCTCCCCACCACGTACAAGGCGGGCCGTCCCGCGCCGCGGGGCGGCCCACCCTCCAGAAGGGCGCACATGAGCTGGTCAGGGCATTGGCACGGGTACGGCCCCTGGATCGGATCTCCGGCTGTGTACGCGAAGGAAGGCGGCCGGAGACCGGCCCACCCCAACGGCCCGCCCCTGATCGCGAATCCGGAGGACAAGAAGGAGCAGGCGGCTCTCGACCGGTACCGTGAGGCCGCCGCCGAGTTCGCCGGTGGCAGCGTGCCGCCTCTGATGTCCGGTCACTGGTTCCTGAAGCGGGACCAGACCGTGGCCGACCGCACATGGACCGACGTCGGCATCGTCCTGGCCTGGATGACCAAGCACTACGCGGCGGACCCGCCCTTCACCCACCCTGACGGCAGTCGGGCCTACGGGGGCCTCGACTTCAAGCTGGAGTACGCCGCCGACGTACTGCCTCGTGGTGTCGACGTGTCCTGGGTGTACTACACGCCCGCCGGGGCCGTCTTCTCGCTGTCCGTGGTGTGCTGCCCGAACCACTTCCACCCCGAAATTCCCTGCCCCCTCCCGCCCACGTAGTACGAGAGGACACCCACCGTGTCGCTGCGTCTCCTACTGCCCGACGACGGCGTGACCGACCTCCTGCGCGACTAGCCGGACGAGCCGCGCGTCTACGACCGCGATCAGACGGTGTTCGACGAGACGGTCACCGAAGCCTTCCTCGGGGACTACGCCTTCGCGGGTTGCGTGCCCGCCCCGGAGATCGCGGTCATGAAGGCGCCCGGCCCCTCGCTGAACCAGAACTCGTACCTGACCGACGGCCGAGTGGATGCCGCCAGGCTGCGCGAGCTGTACGGCACCGGCCACACGATCCGGCTCGGGAACCTCCAACGCGTCATCCCGTACATGGCCGCTCTGTCGCAGGGAATCCAGCAGGAGACCGGATTCTCGAACTACGTACACGCCTTCCTCACGCCTGCGGGCGAGCAGGGTCTGCGTCATCACTGGGATCAGCAGCTGGCCGTGATCGTGCAGATCGCCGGCACGAAGCGGTGGCCGCTCTGGCGTCCTGCGGTCGAGGCGCCCATGCGGGAGTACGGCGAATCGTGGCGTGTCTGGCAGCCGCAGTACGTCCCCGCCTGGGAGGCCGCCGGGCCGGAAGTGGTGATCGACCTCCGGGCCGGACAGTCCCTCCTTCTGCCGAGGGGGTGGGTGCACAACCCGCACGTCCCCGACGAGACCGGGAACAGCGTCCATTTGACGTTCGCGATCCGCGAGCGCACGCTCCTGTGGCTGGCGGAGAAGCTGGTCGCGGAGGCCATCAAGAACCCCGCGTTCCGGCGCGTCATCCTGCCCGGCGACATCACCGGGCCCACCCTGACCGACCAGCTGTCCGAGGCCCGCCAAGCCCTGCACCAACACCTCGACAAGCTCAACCTGGACGACCTCGCCCCCGCCCTGCGCGAGGCGGCAAGAAGCGAGTTGGAGTACACCACCTAGCAGCCACTGATTGCCCGAACGGAGCCTGTTCGTCGCTTGAGGACGAGGACGCGGGGCGTGGGCAGACAGGCTTACTGGATCTCGTAGTCCTCGTGCGGTGTCGCCCGCTCCCAAACGGCTTCGAACGCGGCCCCGCACAGCTCGGCCACCTCGGGGCGTGCGTCCAGCTCCGGCCCGGCGGAACCCCCCTCGCCGGTGAAGTGGTTCCACATGACCAGAGTGCCGTCGAAGAGCCAGAAGTCGTTCCCGGGAAGTGCGATGTCCGATGCCCGGCGGCGCGGGAGCCACCGGATCAGCTCTCCGGCCGCCACGTTCTGGAAGGTGCAGCCGTGTTCGTAGTGGATGTACGGGCTCACCGGCTCGGACACGATGCGGGCCCGGCGGAACACGACGCCCCGTCCCGTGGCGTCGCGGACCCAGGTGTGGAAGTCGTTCCACCAGGTGGCCCGGTCCGGGTCGGGCCGCCACCCTGACCGCCACCTCTCGAACTCGGCCGCCTCCTCCCCGATCCCGTAGGAGTCGCGCATCTCCAGATGGACAGCCGAGTGGTGTGTGTCGGCGAGCAGGTCAGTGAACGCCGAGTCGGTCTGCGACATCACATGCCTCCCTGAGCACGGGCACCATGCGGGGTGGGCGGGATCAGGAGTTCCTCAGGTCAGAAGACGATCTCGGCTCCGCCCAGGCAGGGTTCCATGCCCCGCTACTCGACCACCGACACCTTGGTCCCCAGGTCCCCGAAGGACCACACTGCCGCTCCGTCCTCCTTGTGGAGGCGGATGCCGCCGGTTTGGGCGCCGTTCGCGGGGGGTGGGGAGGAGCCGTCGAGGGCGTTGGAGAAGCCTATGTTCACGCCGGAGACGGCCGTGAAGTACACGATGTGCTCCACCTGCACGCCGTCCGAGCCGGTCGTGGCTTCCCTCCGCTTGATGATCGAGTAGCGGCCCGGCTGCGGGTCCAGCGTCCCCGGCCACACCAGGAACGTCCGGGACGACTGCCCCGTCGCGTCCACCAGCCACACCCGGTGCGTCCCGACCGAGTAGACGATCCTCCGGCCCACGCCCGACGCCTCCGGCAGGGCGGGTGGGCCGGAGGGGGTCGGGGCGGTGGACGGGGTCGGGGAGGCCGAGGCCGTGGGGCGGGCGTGGGCCGCCTGGGCCGCGGGGCGCGGGCCGTGGTCGGCCTGGACGGCGAGGGCGACGACTGCGGCGGTCGCCGCGACCGTCAGTCCGGAGACCCAGGCCCACGAGGGCAGTAGGGCAGCCACGGGTACGCATCTCCTCCGCTGTGGGGCCCCTTCTCAGATCCGGGGTCGGATCATCGTACTCAGTCCACGAGGGGCAGCAGCTCCGGCAGGTGCCCGTCCGAGGCGTGGGCCGCCGAGACCCGCTCCTCGGGCACCTCGCCGTAGAGGGTGGTGCGCGGTTTCGCGGGCCGTCCCGCCGCCTCCGCGACCGCCTCCAGGTCGCGCACCGACTTGTACGAGCCGTACGACGAGCCCGCCATCCGGGAGATCGTCTCCTCCATCAGCGTGCCGCCGACGTCGTTCGCGCCGGAGCGCAGCATCTCGGCCGCGCCCTCGGTGCCGAGCTTGACCCAGCTGGTCTGGATGTTGGGGATCAGGCCGTGGAGCAGGAGCCTCGCCATCGCCGTCACCGCTCGGTTGTCCCGCATGGAAGGACCCGGGCGCGCGATACCCGCCAAGTACACCGGGGCGTTGGTGTGGATGAAGGGGAGGGTCACGAACTCCGTGAAGCCGCCCGTCCGTTCCTGGATTCCGGCCAGCGTGCGCAGGTGGCCGAGCCAGTGCCGGGGCTGGTCCACATGGCCGTACATCATCGTGGAGGACGAGCGGATGCCCAGCTCGTGCGCCGTGGTGATCACCTCGGTCCACGTCGCCGTCGGCAGCTTGCCCTTGGTCAGCACCCAGCGGACCTCGTCGTCCAGGATCTCCGCCGCCGTGCCGGGGATGGAGTCGAGGCCCGCCTCCTTGGCCGCCGTCAGCCACTCCCGGATGGACATGCCGGTACGGGTAGCCCCGTTGACGACCTCCATCGGGGAGAAGGCGTGCACATGCATGCCGGGGACGCGTTCCTTGACCGCCTTCGCGATGTCGAAGTACGCCGTGCCGGGCAGGTCCGGGTGGATGCCGCCCTGCATGCAGACCTCCACCGCGCCCACGTCCCAGGCCTGCTGGGCCCGGTCCGCGACCTGGTCCAGGGAGAGGGTGTAGGCGTCGGCGTCGGTGCGCCGCTGGGCGAAGGCGCAGAAACGGCAGCCGGTGTAGCAGACGTTGGTGAAGTTGATGTTGCGCGTGACGATGTACGTCACGTCGTCGCCGACCACCGACTTGCGTACGTCGTCGGCCACTTGGCACAGCGCGTCCAGTGCGCGGCCGTCCGCGTGGAACAGCGCCAGAGCCTCGGCGTCCGTGAGCTTCGTCGGGTCGTCGGCCGCCGTGCGCAGGGCTTCGCGGACGTCGGTGTCGATGCGCTCGGGGACCATGCCGGGGGCGGCGGCCTCGCGGAGTTCGGCCCAGTCGCCGTACACCTCGTCGAAGTCGTCGCGCCGGTCGGAGGTGCGGCCCTCGGTGTCGATGGAGGCGTGCAGGTCGGTGCGGCCGGTGGCGGTGAAGACCTCCTCCGGCTCCTGCCAGGGCAGGCCCTTCGGGAGTACGCCGGGCCGGGCGAGGCCGGTCTCCGGGTCGGCCAGGGCGGCGACGTGCGGGCGCAGCCGGGGGTCGAGCCAGGGTTCTCCCCTACGGACGAACTCCGGGTACACGCAAAGCCGTTCACGCAGCTCGAAGCCCGCCGTACGCGACCGCTCGGTCAGCTCCTCGATCTGCGGCCAGGGGCGCTCGGGGTTGACGTGGTCGATGGTGAGCGGCGAGACCCCGCCCCAGTCGTCGATGCCCGCGCCGATCAGCCGCTCGTACTCGCTGTCGACGAGGTTGGGCGGGGCCTGGAGGCAGGCGGACGGACCCATGATGTGCCGGGCTACGGCGACGGTGGCGATCAGCTCGTCCAGTTCGGCGTCCGGCATGCCGCGCATCGCGGTGTCCGGCTTGGCGCGGAAGTTCTGGATGATCAGCTCCTGGACGCCGTGGTAGGCGCGGGAGACCTTCCGGAGAGCGAACAGGGACTCCGCGCGCTCCTCGTAGGTCTCCCCGATGCCGATGAGGAGTCCGGAGGTGAAGGGGACGGAGGAACGCCCGGCGTCCTCCAACACCCGCAGCCGTACGGCCGGTTCCTTGTCCGGGGAGCCGTAGTGCGGGCCGCCGGGCTCGGACCAGAGGCGCTCGGCGGTGGTCTCCAGCATCATGCCCATGCTCGGCGCGACCGGCTTGAGCCGCTGGAAGTCGGTCCAGCTCATGACGCCGGGGTTGAGGTGGGGCAGCAGGCCGGTCTCCTCCAGGATGCGGATGGAGATGGCGCGTACGTAGGCGATCGTGTCGTCGTAGCCGTGCGCGTCCAGCCACTCGCGCGCCTCGGGCCAGCGGTCCTCGGGCTTGTCGCCGAGGGTGATGAGGGCTTCCTTGCAGCCGAGCGCGGCACCCTTGCGGGCGATGTCCAGCACCTCGTCCGGCGACATGAACATCCCGTGTCCCGCGCGGCGCAGCTTGCCGGGGACGGTGACGAAGGTGCAGTAGTGGCACTTGTCGCGGCACAGCCGGGTCAGCGGGATGAAGACGCTTTTCGAGTACGTGATGACTCCGGGCCGCCCCGCCGCGTCGAGCCCCGCGTCCCGTACCCGTGCCGCGGAGGAGGTGAGGTCCGCGAGGGCCTCGCCGCGGGCCTGGAGCAGCACCGCCGCCTCGGAGACGTCGAGCGCGACACCGTCACGGGCACGTTTGAGGGCGCGACGCATGGAGTTCTCGGTGGGGCCGGTTCCGGGGGTCGCGGAAGTCGTCATTCCCAGAGCATACGTTCGGCGTGATCCACAGCTACGGGTGCTTTTCGGGCGGGCCCCGCGACGGCCCGACGGCATCCCGGCGGCACCCTCGCGGCATCGCGCTTGGCGCCACATGACGCCACTCGGTGCCATGTGGTGCCAATAGGGGTTGCCATGGCGCCACAATGGTGCCAAGCTAATGCCATGGACCTCACCCCGTATGTCGACACCCTCCGCCGGGAACTCGCGGTGGCCGCCGAGGCCGGTGGCGAGGAGGCGCGCGAGCTGGCCGAGCGGCTGACCGCACCGCTGGAGTCGGCGACCCGCCTGACCATGCTCCACGTGCTCTCCGCCGCGATGGACGAGATCACCCGCGAGCTGGCCCCCGGCTCGGTCGACGTACGACTGCGCGGTCTGGACCCCGAGTTCGTCGTCACCACGCCACCGGCCGAGCCCGCCCCGGCGGAAGCGGCCGAGCCGGTCGCACCCCAGCCGGTCCCCGAGGCCGACGAGGGCGGCACCGCCCGCGTGAACCTCCGGCTCCCGGCGCACCTCAAGGCGCGCGCCGAGGAGGCCGCGGGCCGCGAGGGCCTGTCGGTCAATGCCTGGCTGGTGCGCGCCGTCTCGGCCGCGGTCGACGGCGGCACCCGGCCGCGCCCGGCGGAGAAGACCCGCACGATCGGCCAGAGCTTCACGGGCTGGGTGCGCTAGCCACACCGCTGGCCACACCGCTGGCCGCACCCGCGCCACCGCTCCACTTCTCACCCCTTTCACGCCCCCGACCTGCGGGGACGACCTGACGAGCCAAGAGGACGGGACAGCCATGCCTACTTTCGACACCCCTGAGCCCATCGCGGTCACCGCGCACATCGGCGCCGGTTCCGTCCGGTTCGCCGCGGGCGACCGCACGGACACCGTGGTCGAGGTCGCGCCCCGCGACCCGAAGCGCGACAAGGACGTACGGGCCGCCGAGCAGACCGACGTCGGCTTCGCCTCCGGTGCCCTGACCGTCCGGACGCGGGAGCGCCTGCTGATCGGCCCCTCCGGCCTGGTCGACGTGACGGTGTACCTGCCCGCGGGCTCCTCCGCCGAGGTCACCGGTTCCCTGACCCAGGTGCTCGGGGAGGGGCGCCTGGGCGAGGTCCGGGTGAAGACGTCCATGGGTGACGTCCGCCTCGACGCCACCGGCCCGCTGAAGCTGACCGTGTCGCACGGCTCGGTCACCGTGGACCGGGTCGACGGCGCCGCCGAGATCACCAGCAGCAGCGGCAGCATCCGCGTCGGCACCATCGACGGCCCGGCCGTCCTGAAGAATTCCAACGGCACCACGGTCCTCGCCGCCGTCACCGGCGACCTGCGCGTGAGCGGCGCCAACGGCGGCATCGACATCGGGAGCGCCGAGGGGTCCGTCACCGGCACCACGGCCAACGGTCCGCTGCGGGTCGCCGAAGTGGCGCGCGGCGAGGTCCAGTTGGAGTCCTCCATCGGCTCCATCGAGATCGGCGTCCGCGAGGGCACCGCCGCCTGGCTCGACGTCAGCTCCAGTCACGGCCAGGTGCGCAACGCGCTCGCCTCCGCCGGGGCGCCGGAGCACACCGAGGACACCGTGAAGATCCACGCCCGCACCAACTGGGGCAACATCGACATCCTCCGCGCCCGCGCCTGAGCACCCTCTCTCCTCCCACTTCAGCCCTCAGGAGGGCCCCATGCCTTCATCTGTCATGCCCACGCCTAGAACAGCACTCGACGAGACGCCCGCCGTCTCCGTCACCGGCCTGCGCAAGTCGTACGGCGACAAGACCGTGCTGGACGGCATCGACCTGCACATCCCCGCCGGGACCGTCTTCGCCCTGCTCGGGCCGAACGGCGCCGGGAAGACCACCACCGTCCAGATCCTCTCCACCCTCATCGCGGCCGACGGCGGCGAGGCCCGGATCGCGGGCCACGACATCGCCGCCGCACCGGACGGGGTGCGCGGCGCGATCGGTGTCACCGGCCAGTTCGCCGCGCTGGACGACCTGCTCACCGCCGAGGAGAACCTCCTCCTCATGGCCGACCTGCTCCGCCTCGGCAAGCGCGAAGGGCGTTCCCGTACGCGGGAGTTGCTGGAGCGGTTCGACATCGCGGACGTGGCGGGCAAGCGGGCCGCGACCTTCTCCGGCGGCATGCGGCGCAGGCTCGACCTCGCCATGACCCTGGTCGGCGACCCCCAGGTGATCTTCCTGGACGAGCCGACGACCGGGCTCGACCCGCGCAGCCGCCGCACCATGTGGGACACCGTGCGCACGCTGGTCGCGGGCGGCACCACGGTCTTCCTCACCACCCAATACCTGGAGGAGGCCGACCAGTTGGCCGACCGGATCGCCGTGCTCGACGGCGGCCGGATCGTCGCCGAGGGCACCGCCGACGAGCTGAAGGCCCGCATCCCCGGCGCCCATGTCCGGCTGCGGTTCACCGGCCCCGAGGAGTACGAGCGCGCGGCGGCGGCCTTCCCCGGCGCCGCGCGGGACGACGAGAACCTCGCCCTCCGGGTGGCGGGCGACGGCGGCCTGGACGCGCTGCGCGCCCTGCTGGACCGGCTCGACGCGGCCGGGGTCCAGGCGGCCGGGTTCTCCGTGCACACCCCCGACCTGGACGACGTGTTCCTCGCCCTGACCGGCCAGGGCACCACCGGCACCCCGCTCCACGTCACCGCCGACAGCCACGCCAAGGAGACCCAGCGATGAGCACCCTCAGCTACGCCGTGCACGACTCGATGACGATGCTGCGGCGCAACGTCAAGCACGCCGTCCGCTATCCGGCCGTCTCGCTCGGCAGCTCGATGATGCCGATCCTGATGCTGCTGCTGTTCGTGTACGCCTTCGGGGGCGCGATCGGCGGCGGGATGGGCGGCGGCCGGGACGCCTACCTGGAGTACCTGGTCCCCGGTGTCGTCATCATGGGGGTGGCGGCTGGGGCCATGTCGACCTCGATCGCGGTGTGTTCGGACATGACCGAGGGCATCATCAACCGCTTCCGCACCATGAACATCACCCGCTCCTCGTTCATGACGGGGCATGTCATCGGCAGCGTCCTCCAGACGATGGTGAGCCTGGTCCTGGTGTTCGCGGTGGCACTCGCGCTCGGGTTCCGGCCGGACGCGACACCGCTGGAGTGGCTGGCGGCGGCCGGGTTCCTCGCGGCCATCGCGTTCGCGGTGACCTGGCTGTCGGTGGCGCTCGGGCTGATCTCCAAGACCGTGGAGTCGGCGAGCAACAAGCCGCTGCTGATCCAGCTCCTGCCCTTCCTGGGCTCCGCGTTCGTCCCGGCCGGGTCGATGTCGCCGGGGCTGCGCTGGTTCGCCGAGCACCAGCCGTTCACCCCGATGATCGAGACCCTGCGCGGTCTGCTCACCGGCTCCGCCATCGGGAACGACGGCTGGATCTCGCTCGCCTGGTGCGCGGGGATCGCCCTGGTCGGCCACCTCTGGTCCCGCTCGCTGTTCAACAGCACGACCAAGCGCTGAGCCCGCGCGTGTGAAAACTCCGTGAAGTCCCCCGCGCCGCCTTGTGATCGGCGTCTCGCACGGCTGACGCAAGTGCCGTGAAGAAGGCAAACTGGCTACGGAAGTCGGAATGCCTAAGACACCCCCTGGGGGCGAACGCATGGACGGTGGGCCGCGGGTGCCTGAGCAGCGGGTCTCCGGTTCCGCCATGCTGCGGTTCGGGGTACTCGGGCCGGTGCGGGCCTGGCGCGGTGAAGCGCCGGTCCCCACCGGCTCTCCGCAGCAACGGGCCCTGCTCGCGGCCCTGTTGCTGCGCGAGGGCCGTACCGCCACGGCGGCCGAACTGATCGACGCGCTCTGGGGGTCCGAACCGCCCCCCAGGGCGCTCGCGGCCGTCCGGACCTACGCGTCCCGGCTGCGCAAGGTGCTCGAACCCGGCGTCCTGGTCAGCGAGTCCAGCGGCTATGCCATCCGGACGCTCGCCCCGCTGGACCTCGTCGTCGCCCAGGAACTCGCCGCACAGGCCGAGAAGGCGCGCGGCGGCGGGGAGTTGGGTGAGGCGCGGGAGACGCTGAACCGGGCGCTGGCGCTCTGGGACGGCGAGCCCCTGGCGGGCGTACCCGGACCGTACGCGGAGGCCCAGCGGGTCCGGCTGGAGGAATGGCGGCTCCAACTCCTCGAATCCCGGCTGGACATGGACCTGGAGCAGGGCAGTCACGCCGAGGCCGTCTCGGAGCTGACCGCGCTGACCGCCGAGCACCCGCTGCGCGAGAGCTTCCGCGAACTGCTGATGCTGGCGCTGTACCGCAGCGGCCGTCAGGCGGAGGCGCTGGCGGTGTACGCGGACACCCGGCGGCTGCTCGCCGAGGAGCTGGGCGTGGACCCGCGTGCGGGGCTCAGCGACCTCCAGCAGCGCATCCTGCGGGCCGACCCGGCGCTCGCGGAGCCCTCGGCACCGGCCGCCGAACCCGCCGTGGTCCTCGTACGCCCCGCCCAACTGCCCGCTTCCGTGCCGGACTTCACCGGTCGGTCGGCGTTCGTGACCGAGCTGAGCGACGTGCTGGCGTCGGCCTCGGAGGCGGAGGGCCGGGTGATGGCGGTGTCCGCGCTGGCCGGGATCGGCGGCGTCGGCAAGACCACCCTCGCGGTGCACGTCGCCCACCGGGCCAGGGCCGCCTTCCCCGACGGCCAGCTGTACGTCGACCTCCAGGGGGCGGGCCCCCGCCCGGCGGAGCCGCAGACCGTGCTCGGCTCGTTCCTGCGGGCGCTCGGCACGGCGGACTCGGCGGTGCCGGAGTCGCTGGAGGAGCGGGCCGCGCTGTACCGGTCGGTGCTGGACGGGCGCCGGGTGCTGGTGCTGCTGGACAACGCCAAGGACGCGGCGCAGGTCAGACCCCTGCTGCCCGGCACCGAGGGGTGCGCGGCGCTGGTGACCTCGCGGGTGCGGATGGTGGGGCTGGCCGGAGCGCATCTGGTGGACCTGGACGTGATGTCGCCCGAGGAGGCGCTGTCACTGTTCACCAAGATCGTGGGCGAGGAGCGGGTCGCGGCCGAGAAGAAGGCCGCGCTGGACGTGGTGGCCGCGTGCGGGTTCCTGCCGCTGGCCATCAGGATCGCCGCCTCCCGGCTCGCCGCCCGCCGCACCTGGACCACGTCGGTCCTCGCGGCCAAGCTGGCGGACGAGCGGCGCCGCCTGGACGAGCTGCAGGCCGGTGACCTCGCGGTGAAGGCCACCTTCGAACTGGGCTACGGCCAGCTCGAACCGGCCCAGGCGCGGGCGTTCCGGCTGCTGGGCCTCGCCTACGGCCCCGACCTGTCGCTGGCGGCCGCCGCCGCGCTGCTGGACCTCGGCCCGGAGGACACCGAGGACCTGCTGGAGTCGCTGGTCGACACCTCGCTGCTGGAGTCGGCCGCGCCGGGCCGCTACCGCTTCCACGACCTCGTACGGCTCTACGCGCGTGCGTGTGCCGAGCGGGACGAGCGCGAGCCCGGTGAGCGGGCCGCCGCGCTCTCCCGGCTGCTGGACTTCTACCTGGCCACGGCCGCGCGGGTGTACGCCATCGAGCGCCCCGGCGACCGGACCGTGGAGCACCTGCACCCCCACGACCACGAGGGGCTGTCCTTCGCCGGGCACCAGGACGCGCTGGACTGGCTGTACGCGGAGGCCGACTGCCTGCTGGCCTGCGTACGGCAGTCGGTGGCGCAGGGCAGTCTGCGGCGGGCGGTGGATCTGCTGCTCGTCGCCAAGGACCTCGCCGAATCGGGCGCCAACGCCCACCAGTTCGGGGCGGCGGCCACCGTCGTCCGGGACGCGGCTGCGGAGGCCGGGGACGCGCTGGTGGAGGGCCGGGCCCGGACCACGCTGGCCCAGGTGCACCTCAACGCGGGCCGGTTCGACGAGGCGGAGGCGGAGGCCGAGCGGGCCGTGGAGCTGGCCGGGGCGGCCGGGGACCCGTGGATCGACTGCAACGCGCCCAGCGAGCGCGGCATCGTGGCCGCGTACCGCGGTCGGCACGCCGAGGCCGAGACCTACCTCCAGCGCACCCTGACCGCCTACCGCGCCGACGGCAACCTGCCGGGCGAGGCGAGCGCGCTGTGCAATCTGTCGCGGGTGCACCTGTCGATGGGCCGGGTGGACAGCGCGGTGGAGCTGGCCGGGGAGGGCGTCACCATCTTCCGGCACTTCGGCCTCACCGTCCGGGTGGCGAACGGGAGTTACGCGCTCGGTCTCGCGCTGGCCGAGTCGGGGCGCACGGAGGAGGCGGAGGCGCGGCTCTCCGAGGCGCTGACCCTCTTCCGGGACAGCAGGCAGCGGCTCTGGGAGGGCATGACCCTGTTCCGGCTCGCCGAACTCCGGCTCGGCGAACGCCCGGCAGCGGCTGCGGCCTTGGCCGAGCAGTCGCTGTCGGTCCTGCTGCACGTGGGCGGCGACTGGCGCCGGGCGGGTGTCCTCACCGTGCTGGGCAAGTCCCTGGACGCGCTGGGCGAGTCGGACCGGGCCCGCGCCTGCTGGGCGGACGCGCTGGGCGTCTACGACCGGCTGGGCTCGGCGGAGGCGGCCTCCCTGCGGGAACTGCTGTCACCCGCGGCGACCGGGTGAGCGGGGCCCGCGGAAAAGCGCGGGCCCCGGCGTTCATCGTTCGTTTATCGTGCCGGTGCAGTCTTCAAGCAGTCGATTCGTCGTCACGGGGGCGGGCGGATCGGTAGTGCCGTCGGCTGCCCAAGCGGTGACCGGCCGTGACCGGGTCCGTCCGGAAGCCCTCGGGGGAGTGGCCGGGCGGCCCGGCCAACAAGCACACCTCAGAGCAACGGAGTCCGTCGATGAGCGACGCCAAGAAGTCCGACGAAGTCACCACGCAGGAGAGCCACATCACCGGCGAGGGCGCCAAGGCGGCGGCCGCCCCGGTGGCCGCTCCGCAGGAGAGCCACATCACCGGCGAGAAGCAGGCCAAGGGCGAGCTGGACGACGTCACCACGCTGGAGAGCCACATCACCGTCGGCGACCCGCGCTAGCGGAGCCGGACAGACGGGGGGCGCGGGGTCGCGGCGGAGTGGAGGGGAGCCGCCGCGGCTCTCGCGGGGGAACACGGAACGGCCGGGTCGGGGG
The DNA here is from genome assembly GCF_044903645.1 of Streptomyces sp. NPDC002176. Taxonomy (NCBI): domain Bacteria; kingdom Bacillati; phylum Actinomycetota; class Actinomycetes; order Kitasatosporales; family Streptomycetaceae; genus Streptomyces; species Streptomyces sp. NPDC002176. The sequence continues at coordinate 261,959 of NZ_JBJDQW010000006.1, read as the reverse complement.
ACCCGGCCGTTTCCGTGTCTGCTGATGGTCTCCTGCTGCCCCTCAGGTGGTCCGGGCCGTCCCGGTGCCCTTCTCCGCGTCCAGCGCGTACACGCAGCGGTCCTTGCTGCACGCGTACACCACGCCGTCCTTGACGACCGGTGAGCCGGTGATCTCGCCGCCGGTGGCGAGCTTCCAGCGCAGTCGGCCGTCGTCGGCCTTGAGGGTGTACAGCAGGTGGTCGGTGGAGCCGAAGTGGATGCGTCCCTCGGCGACCGAGGGGGCGCCCACCACGTCGCCGCCCGCCTGGAAGCGCCACTTGGGCGTGCCGGTGACCGCGTCCAGCGTGTACAGGCCCTTGCCGCTGCCGACGTGCACATGCCCGGCCGCGACCAGCACCGGTTCCACCGAGGAGCGGGCCTCGGTGGCGATGCGCCAGCGGTCGCGGCCGTCGGCGGCGTCCAGGGCGTACACCGTGCCGAGGTAGTCGGCGAGGTAGACCCCGCCGCCGGTGACCGCCGGGCCCGGTACGAAGGCGGGCGGGGACAGGAACACCGCGGGGGCCTCGAAGTGCCAGCGCACCCGGCCGGTCGACACCTCGATGGCGAGGACCCGGCTGCCCGCGCTGACGTACACATGGCCGTCCGGCGCCGGGGTGACCCGGACCGGCACCCCGCCGCAGGAGGCCGCGTCGCCGATCGGGTACGACCAGCGCTCGTCGCCCGTGCGGGCCTCCAGGGCGCGCAGCCGGGCGTCCTGCCAGACGTAGACGGTGCCGTCGTGCACGGCGGGCCCGGCCTCGGGCGACTCGAAGTCGGTCTGGCAGCCGGAGATCTCCCACAGCTTGTGCCCGGCCGCCGCCTCCCACGCCTGCACCCCGCCGCCGCGCGTGCCGGTGACGACCGTGCCGTGGTCGGCGTGCAGCGAGTACACCCAGGCGTCCGTGGACAGCCGCCACAGGTCGGTGCCCTCGCGGGCGTCCAGCGCGAACAGGGTGGGCCCGTCGGAGGCGTGGATACGGCCGTCCGCGACCGCCATGGACCAGGCCACGTCCCGCGTCTTGAAGCGGCGGCGGCCGGTGGCCACGTCCAGGGCGTGCACCTCGAAGGAGGTGACGTAGACGAGGTCCCCGTCGACGGACGGGGTGCCCCACACGTCGTTGGACATCCGGAACCGCCAGGGCCGCCAGCCCGCCGCCGTCTCCGGCAGCTGCGGCGGCAGCGGGGGTACGGCCGGGTCGGCGCCGTTGACGCCGGGGCGCGGCCGGGACCAGTTAGCGACGAGTCCGGCCTCCGGCGGCGGCGCCTTCACGGCGGCCGCGCGGGCGTCGGCGACGCGCGGGCCGGGCCCGATGGGCACCTTCAGCCCGGCCAGCCGGACCGGCCCGGTGTCGGGGCCGCCGGACGGCGCGGGGGCCGGGACGACCGGGTCGTAGGACGGCGGCGGGGGCAGCGCCGGGCGGCCCGCGCTGCGCGGGCCCGGCGGCAGCGGGGCGGGCTTGGCGGGCGGACGGCTGCCCCGGCGGGACTCGATGAGGGCGACGGCCTTCTCCGGCAGCCAGGCGGAGGCGGTACCGGAGTCGTCGGAGCCGGAGCCGAACAGATGCGGGGCCAGCTGGGCCTGGAGGTCGGCCGGGGAGGGTCTGCCGGGTGCCTCCATCTTCATGCAGGCGTCGATCAGCGGGCGCAGCTCGTCGGGCAGCCCGGTGATGTCCGGGCCCTCCCGCAGCAGCATGAACACCGTCTCGACCGGGTTGGCGCCGTGGAAGGGCGGGTGGCCGGTGGCGGCGAAGACCAGGGTGGAGCCGAGCGAGAACACGTCGCTGGCGCCGGTGACGCTGCGGGAGTCCTTGGCCTGCTCGGGCGACATGTAGGCGGGGGTGCCCACGGCGACGTTGGTCATCGTCAGCCGGGTGTTGGACACCCCGGAGGCGATGCCGAAGTCGATGACGCGGGGGCCGTCCTCGACCACCAGCACGTTGGACGGCTTCATGTCGCGGTGGACGAGCCCGGCGCCGTGGATGGACTGCAGGGCCTCGGCCACGCCCGCCGCGAGCCAGCGCACCGCCTGGGCCGGGAGCGGCCCGCACTCGTTCACTATCTCCTCGAGCGAGGGCGCGGGGACGTACGCGGTGGCCAGCCAGGGCACCGCCGCGCGCGGGTCGGCGTCGACCACGGCGGCCGTGTAGAAGCCGGAGACCGCGCGGGCCGCTTCCACCTCGCGGGTGAAGCGGACCCGGAAGAGCTGGTCCTCGGCCAGCTCCGTGCGGACCGTCTTGATGGCCACCCGCCGCCCCGACGCCGAGCGCGCCAGATAGACCAGCCCCATGCCGCCGGCCCCCAGCCGGCCCAGCACCTCGAACGGCCCGATCCGCCGCGGATCGTGCTGTGTCAGCTGATCCACCACTTGCCTGCCACCTCCCCGTACGAGCCGCGTCTTCCGCCTTTGGACGCGACCGAAGTGCAGCGTCTCACCACCGCACCGCCCTGGCGGCACGCACCCCGATTCTTCCTGGCCGGGCGGCCGGTTGCGAACCCGGTGGCGAATCGGGGTGTCTCGTGCCCTATCCCGTCATTTCACCGCCCCCGCGGCGTCCCGTCACCGGGTCAGCAGCGCGAAGGACGCCCCTTGATTGTCCGTGACGACCGCCACCCGTCCGTACGACGCGTCGAAGGGCGGCACCTGGACCCGGCCGCCGAGCCGCCGCACGGTGGCGACGGCGGTGTCGAGGTCGTCGACGCGGAAGTGCACGAGGAAGTGCGCGGGCATCTCGGCCGGGAAGACGTCGGTGATGAGCGCGCGGCCGAAGTCGGGCTCGGCGCCGGAGCCGAAGAGGGCCTCGTGGAAGAGGTCGCCGTAGAAGGTGTTCGCGGCACGGGGTTCGGGGGTGTACAGCTCGGTCCAGACGAACGCGCCGGGTTCGCGGCGGCGCCCGAAGCCGGGGTGGCCGTCGGACTGCCAGAGCCCGAACACCGCGCCCTCGGGGTCGGTGACCAGGGCGGCGGCGCCGAGGTCGGCCACCGCGAAGGGGCCCGAGATCAGGCGGCCCCCGGCGTCGGTGATCTTCCGCGTCAGGGCGCGGGCGTCGGGGGTGGCGAAGTACACCGTCCAGACCGTGGGCATCCGGCCGTCGGTCTTGGGCGCGAGCGAGGCGACCGGTTCGCCGTCCAGCCGGGCCCAGACGGAGCCGCCGGGGGCGTCCTCGCCGTCGAAGGTCCACCCGAACAGCTCGCCGTAGAACCGCTTGCCCGCCTCGACGTCGGGGAGCTGGGCGTCCGCCCAGCAGGGGGTGCCCTCCGCGTAGCCCCCCTCGATCGGTGCACTGTTTTCGGCCATATCGTCAAAGTAACCGGGACCCGCGCACCCCGCAGGACCAGCGAAAGCTTGCCTCCACCGGGTCCGCACCCCATTTGCAGTCGGCCGAATCGCGCTCCTGCCCCCCGTCGGTAAGCTGACGGCATGACAGGACAAGTGCGTACCGTCGACGGCCGGGTGGCCGGTAGGCGTGGGCAGGCGACCCGGCAGAAGCTGCTCGACTGCCTCAGCGAGATGCTCAGCTCCTCCCCGTACCGAGATGTCAAGGTCATCGATGTCGCGCGGAAGGCGGGCACCTCGCCCGCGACCTTCTACCAGTACTTCCCGGACGTCGAGGGTGCCGTCCTGGAGATCGCCGACTCGATGGCCGCCGAGAGCGCCGACCTGACCGAGCTGCTCGCGGGGCGCAGCTGGACCGGGAAGGCGGGGTGGCAGACCGCGCAGGACCTGGTGGACGGCTTCCTGGACTTCTACCGGCGCCACGACGCGATCCTCCGCGTGGTCGACCTGGCGGCGGCCGAGGGCGACAAGCGGTTCAACAAGCTGCGGATGAAGATCCTCAACGCGGTGAACGGTTCCCTCACCGAGGCGATCGCCGAGCTGCAGTCCAAGGGACGGGTGGACAAGGACGTGAATCCGGCGGCGATCGCCGGGTCCCTCGTCACCATGCTGGCCTCGGTCGCGGCCCACCAGAAGGGCTTCACCGCCTGGGGCGTGAAGCAGGCCGAGATCAAGCCGAACCTGGCGCTGCTGATGTACCTGGGAGTGACCGGCAAGAAGCCCACCAAGTAGCGACCGGCACCCGCACCGGCCCCAAGTCCTGTCTGGCAGGCGGTGGTCCACCTCGGCGTGGACCACCGCCTGTCGCCGTGTCCGGGGACGGATACTCGGCCCATGGCACACGAGGCATCCGAAACACCCGGCGAACTCGACGGACTGCTGCGCTCCCTGAAGGTCTGGTCCCCGGACACCACCGAGCTGCGGCCCTTCGACCCGGACACCGCTCCCCCGACCCCGCTGCCCCTGTTCACCGCCTGGCTGGCCGAGGCGGCGCGGGCGGCCCAGCCGGAGCCGCACGCCATGTCGCTGGCGACGGTGGACGAGGAGGGCCGCCCGGACGTACGCGTCCTGCTGCTGCACGGCGCCGACGCCGACGCCTGGACCTTCGGCACCCACGCCACCAGCCGCAAGGGCCGCGACCTGGCCGCCCACCCGTACGCCGCCCTGGCCTTCTACTGGCCACTGCTGGGCCGCCAGGTCCGGGTGCGCGGCCCGGTGACGGCCGCCTCCGCCGAGGCGGCCCGGGCCGACCTCCAGGCCCGCTCCACCGGCGCCCTCGCCGCCGCCCTCACCGGCCGCCAGAGCGACGACCTGGGCTCGCTGGACGAACTGCGCCAAGCCTCCGAGGCCGCCTGGTCCCAGGCCCGCGAGACCCCCTCGACCCCGGCCCCCACCTGGACCCTGTACCGCCTCCACCCCCGCTCGGTGGAGTTCTTCCAGGGCGACCCCGACCGCCGCCACGTCCGCCTGGAGTACCGGCGCACGGAGTTCGGCTGGGAGCGGCGGCTGCTGTGGCCGTAAAGCCTTGCGGGGGCGCGGAATTGGCGCTCCTGGGCGGTCTGTCCGGGCCGTGCGCCGAGCCGTGATCAATCCGCAACCGATTCCGGTCTTGACCGAGACCCATCAATCGGGTGGGTGCATACGCTCGCGCTATGGCCGACTCGCGTCCCTCGTTCACGGACCTCTCCGCGACCCCCGCCGACCGTCCCGTCTACGTCATCGGGGCGGGGCCGGGCGGGCTGGCGGTCGCGTACGCGCTGCGGGCGCGCGGGGTGCGGGCGGTGGTGCTGGAGAAGAGCGACCGGGTGGGGGCGTCCTGGCGGCGGCACTACGACCGGCTGCGGCTGCACACCACGCGGCGGCTGTCGGCGCTGCCGGGGCTGGCGATACCGCGCCGGTTCGGGCGGTGGGTGGCGCGGGACGACGTGGTCCGGTACCTGGAGAAGTACGCCGAGCACCATGAGCTGGAGATCGTCACCGGTGTCGAGGTGTTCCGGGTCGAGAAGGCCGGGGACGGCGCGGGCTGGCTGCTGCACGCCTCCGGCGGGCGCGAGCTGACCGGCGCCGCCGTGGTGGTCGCCACCGGGCACAACCACACCCCGCGGCTGCCGGAGTGGTCCGGCACGGAGGGGTACGAGGGCGAGCTGCTGCACGCCTCCGCCTACCGGAACCCGGGGCCGTACGCGGGCCGGGACGTGCTGGTGGTCGGGGTCGGCAACACCGGTGCGGAGATCGCCGTGGACCTGGTGACGGGCGGGGCCTCGCGGGTGCGGCTGGCGGTGCGGACGGCGCCGCACATCGTGCGCCGCTCCACGGCAGGCTGGGCGGCCCAGTACACCGGGATCGTGGTGCGGCGGCTGCCGGTGCGGCTGGTGGACCGGCTCGCCCGGCCCCTGGCCCGCGTCAGCACCCCGGACCTCGCCGAGCACGGGCTGCCGCGACCGGAGGCCGGGCTGTACAGCAGGGTCCGGCAGGGCGCGATCCCCGTGCAGGACGTCGGCCTGATCGACGCCCTGCGCACCGGCGAGGTGGAGGTCGTGGCCGCCGTCGAGGGGTTCGAGGACGGCAAGGTGGCCCTGGCCGACGGCACCCGGATCGCACCGGACGCGGTGATCGCGGCGACCGGGTACAGCCGGGGGCTGGACTCCCTGGTGGGCCACCTGGGCGTGCTGGACGAGCGGGGACGGCCCACGGTCCACGGCGCCCGCACCCCCGAGGGCGCCCCCGGCCTGTACTTCACCGGCTTCACCAACCCCATCAGCGGCATGTTCCGCGAGCTGGCGATCGACGCGGAGAAGATCGCCAAGTCGGTGGCCCGGCGCCTGCGTTAGGCGACGGCCACCACCGCCGGGCGGCGCCGGATCACCAGCGACATCAGCGCCGCCGCCGCGCACAGCGAGCCGGACGCGTACCAGACCATGTCGTAGCTGCCGAAGACGTCGCGGGCGAAGCCGCCGAGCCAGGCGACGAGGGCCGCGCCGATCTGGTGCGCGGCCAGCACCCAGCCGAAGACGATGGCGCTGTCGTCCCCGAACCGCTCCCGGCACAGCGCCAGGGTGGGCGGGACGGTGGCCACCCAGTCCAGGCCGTAGAAGACGATGAAGAACACCATCGGCACCTGCACGGCCGGGCCCAGCAGCATCGGCAGGAAGAGCAGCGAGACGCCGCGCAGCGCGTAGTAGACGGCCAGCAGCCGCCGGGAGTCGAAGCGGTCGGTGAACCAGCCGGAGGCGATGGTGCCGAGCACGTCGAACACCCCGATCACCGCGAGCAGCGAGGCCGCCGCCGGTGCGGGCATCCCGTGGTCGTGGGCGGCGGGCACGAAGTGGGTCTGGATCAGCCCGTTGGTGGACGCCCCGCAGATGGCGAAGCTGCCCGCGAGCAGCCAGAACTGGCCCGTGCGCACGGCGGAGGCCAGCACGGTGAGCGCGCGCCGCGCGGCCCCGGTCACCGGGGGCGGCTTGGGCACGAACTCCTTCGCCCCGTACGGCTTCAGGCCCACGTCGGCCGGGTGGTCGCGCAGGAACAGCCAGACGAACGGGACGACGGCGAGCGCGGCCAGCGCGACCGTGACGGCGGCCGGGCGCCAGCGGTGGTGCTCCACGATCCAGGCCAGCAGCGGCAGGAAGATCAGCTGGCCGGAGGCGGACGCGGCGGTCAGGATGCCGCTGACCAGCCCGCGCCGGTCGGTGAACCAGCGCCCGGTGACGGTCGCGGCGAACGCCAGGGCCATCGAGCCCGAGCCGATACCGACCAACAGGCCCCAGCAGAGCATCAGTTGCCAGGGCGCCGTCATCCACACGGTCAGCCCGGCGCCGAGCGCGATCACGGTCAGCGCGACCGCGACGACCCGGCGGATGCCGAAGCGGTCCATCAGCGCGGCGGCGAACGGCGCGGTGAGCCCGTAGAGCGCGAGGTTGACGGAGACGGCCGCGCTGATGGTGCCGCGCGACCAGCCGAACTCCCCGTGCAGCGGCTCGATCAGCAGGCCGGGCAGCGACCGGAAGGCGGCCGCGCCGATGATCGTGACGAAGGTGACGGCGGCGACGAACCAGGCGCGGTGCACGCGACGGCGCGGTGCGTCCTGGACGGGGGCGGGAGCGGGACGGGTCTGAGTCACGTGCTCCAGCGTCCCGGCACCGGCCGCGCGCAACGAGTGGCCCGGAAGACAGTGTTCGCTAGGATCGGGCCATGACCGCTGAGATCCCGCCGGTGGACGGCGAGTTCCGCCCGCACCGCGTCGCCGTCCTCGCCCTGGACGGCCTCATACCCTTCGAACTCGGCATCCCCCACCGCATCTTCGGCCGCCCTGTCGACGCCCAGGGCCGCCCGCTGTACGAGGTGGTGACCTGCTCGGTCCGGCCGCCGGGCCCGGTCGAGACCAGTGCCGACTTCGCGGTGGACGTACCGCACGGCCCGGAGGCGCTGGCCACGGCGGACACGGTGATCGTCCCGGCGTCCTACGAACTCGGCCCGGTCTTCGAGGAGGGACGGCTCACCCCCGAGCTGGCCGCCGCCCTGGCCCGCGTCCGCCCCGGCACCCGCTTCGCCTCGATCTGCGTCGGCGTGTACGTCCTCGCCGCCGCGGGTCTGCTCGACGGCCGCCCGGCGACCACCCACTGGGCCGACGCCGACCGCTTCCAGGAGCTGTTCCCGCGGGTCCGGGTGGACGCCGACGTGCTGTTCATCGACGACGGGGACGTGCTGACCTCGGCGGGGGTCGCGGCCGGGATCGACCTGTGCCTGCACATGGTGCGCCGCGACCACGGCACGGCGGTCGCCAACGACGTGGCCCGGCGCATGGTCGTACCCCCGCACCGCGACGGCGGTCAGGCGCAGTACATCCACCGGCCGGTGCCCGACCCGCAGTTGGCGACCACCACCGCGGCCCGCGCCTGGGCGCTCGCCCGGCTGCACGAACCGCTCCAGCTGCGGGACCTGGCCGAGCGGGAGGCGATGTCGGTACGGACCTTCACCCGGCGTTTCCGCGAGGAGGTCGGGGTGAGTCCGGGCCAGTGGCTCGCGGCGCAACGGGTCCAGCTGGCACGGCAGTTGCTGGAGGCGACGGATCTCTCGGTCGACCAGGTCGCGCGGGACGCGGGGTTCGGCACGGCGCAGTCGATGCGCCAGCATCTCCAGCAGGCGCTGGGTGTGACGCCGACGGCCTACCGGCGCACCTTCCGCGCGGGCGCCGCCGTCGGGTGAGATCGGGCGCGGGCGTCCACACCCTGTGGAGCGCGGGTGGCGGACCGGCCGACGGCGCACCCCCCTCGTGTCCCCCGCCACCGCCGACCGGTGCGACCCACACTCGACAAGGACCTACCCCCGCATGCCCTCGCCGTCCCCTCGCGGCGGAATCGCCGTCCCCCAGCCTCCGCAACGCGCGCACCAACCGTCAACACCGGTACGGCGATTCATGCCCTATGCCCTCTTCACGCCGGGCGCGCACGGAAGCACACCCGGCGCACGCCTCCCCAAGGACGGCTAGAAGGCTTCGAAGAGGAGATCCTCGTAGGCGGCGGGCTGGACCTCGTACGCCGGGGCCGCGCCCTCACGGGGCTGCGAACAGCGGTCCAGCTCGCACCAGATGCTCTTGCCCGCCCCCTCGGGACTCCAGCCCCAGCGGTCGGCGAGACAGTCGACGAGGGCGAGACCCCGGCCGCCGGTGGCATCGCGCCCGGCACAGCGCGGCACGGGCGCGCGGGAGCTGGCGTCGGCCACCTCCAGCCGCACGGTCACCGAGGCCACCGGCTCCGCACCGGCGGGCACCGGGGGCGGGGCGCCGCCGGGCAGCGACAGCCGCAGCAGCGCCGGGCGGCCGGTGTGCACCACCGCGTTGGTCACCAGCTCGGAGACGAGCAGGATCAACGTCTCGGCCAGCGGCTCGTCGGCCGCTATCCCCAGCCCGGCGAGCCGTGACCGGGCCCACTTCCTCGCCCGCCCCACTTCTTCGGGGTCGGGCCGGATCTCCAGCTGCACTTGAAGCACCTGCACCGCTCACACCATCCGAACCGGCGGACACATGACCGCACGACGACCCGCCGCCGCGGCGCGAACCGCGACGAACCGCACGACGAGGGCCACGATCGTAGCCATTTTCTGCATGGCCAGAACAACGGCCAGAGCAAGCGTCACGGAACGTGATTCCCTTACGAGACAGCATGGTTGACGTACAGTCACGCCAACAAGCGCTTCGGGCATATTCCCGCGCGAAGGAGTACTCGTGCGGCATACTGTGCGACGCACTTGCCGGGGAGTCGAACATGCGGGACGCGGGGCCTCACCGGTGGCACTCGCGGTCGCGGTCACTCGCATCCCACCCAAGGTACCCGAGGGGTCGTCCGACTCCGGGCCGTGACGAGTCACCGTCGGAGTACGGGAATCATCTCCACGCTGCGTGACCTGTTTCCGCCACGATCCGCGACATCCAAGGCCATGGATCGTGGCACCGAGGACGCTCACCTCGGGGATGACGGTGCTCAGGCCGACAGCGATCCCGCCTCGTCGGCGGTGGCGGACTCCACGTCCGGGCGCACGTCGAAGAGGCGGCGCACCCCGAGCGCACCGAGGACCCGGTTCACGTGCGAGCCGTCCTCCGCGCCCCGGTCGGGCAGGATCAGCCGCAGCCTGCCCTGGCAGGAGCGGATCAGGCGGCGGGCGGCGATGAGCACGCCGACGCCGCTGGAGTCGCAGAAGAAGACCTCGGAGAGATCGAGGACCAGGCTGTGGTTCCCCTCGGCGACCACGTCGTGCACCCGCTGCCGCAGCACGGGCGAGGTCACCAGGTCCAGTTCGCCGGCCACCAGGAGCACCGCCCACTCGCCCCGTTCGGTGCCGGTCACTTCGAAAGCCACGGCCACACCTCTCCGCTCGGCGGATCTTGCGGAACCACCCGGAAATGGAAGCAGTTCCTTCGGTTCTTTCCGCGCGGCTGCCCAGCGGGCGTTTCCCTGAAACGCGGAACCGCAAACCGCGGGAGATCGACATAGGGCTTGTTTCGGTCACTGTCGATCGTGTTCGATCGTACTTCGATCGGAGATGGGCTCGAGATAAGTGAAGGTGGTGTGAAGGACCCTGTACCACCTGCGGTGTCGTCGGGGGCGCGCATTGACACAAAGGGGCGTGCACGGTCAGGCGTGCCGACTACATTCGAGGGGTGGCCGGGGACACCCTGGACACGGCGAGGGGAGGAACCGCATGGCGGCCAAGGACGCACCGCCCCGCTGGGACCGCACGATGCAGCAGCGGCTCGCGCGCGGTGAGGCGGCCGCCCTGGGCGAGCTGTACGACCGGTTCGCCTCCCTGGTGCAGGCCCTCGCGCACCGCGTACTGGGCGACGAGTCGGCCGCCGACGCCGTGACCCGCGAGGTCTTCGCCCATGTCTGGGAGCACCCCGACACCTACGACCACCGGCAGGGCCCGCTGCGCACCTGGATCGCCACGACGACCCAGCGGCTGGCCGTCGAGCGGCTGCGCGCGTCCGAGAAGGCCGCGCTCGGCGGTGACTCCCCGGAGGAGCTGGCGGCCCTGGAGGGCCGGGTCCGGCACGCCGCCGTCGCCGCCCGCGCCGACTACATCGTCCACTCGATGCCGCACCCGCTGCGGGCCGCGCTGGAACTGGCCTACTTCCAGCGCCGCGACTACCGCCAGGCCGCCGCCGACCTCGGCGTCACCGAGGACGAGGCCCGCCGTCGGCTCCGCCTCGGCCTGCAACTGCTCTCGACCGCCCACGACGCCGGGGCGCCACCGGAACTCGGGGGTGCCCGATGAACGGCCCGGACCACTCCGGGGCGCCGGACGGGCGGCTGGACGACACGGCCGCCCGCGTGCCCCTGCCCCGCTCCCCCGCCGGACCCGAGCGGCCCGGACTCCCGCACGAGGTGCTGCGCTCCCTGCTCGGCGCCTGGGCGCTGGCCGCCTGCTCGACGGCGGAGACCGAGGCGGTGGAGGAGCACCTCGGCGAGTGCGGGGCCTGCGCGGACGAGGCGCGGCGGCTGCGCGAGGCGGTCGAGCTGCTGCACCGCCCGGAGAGCCTGGAGGTGGACCCCACCCTGCGCAACCGGGTCCTGGAGAACTGCCTGCGCCGCCGCCCGCCGCGCATCCCGGTCCCCGAGTGGGCCGCCTCGTACGACGCGGAGACCGCCCGGCTCGACGCGCTGCTGCGGGACTTCGGGGACGCGGAGTGGCACACCCCGGTGCGGCTGCGCTGGTTCGAGGCGGGGGTGCCCGCGACCCGCCGGACGACGGTGGCCGGAGTGATCGCGCACCTGCTGTCGGTCGACGGCATGGTGGCGACCGCGCTCGGCCTGGAGGACCCGCTGACGGACGCCGTCGCCAAGGCCGGACCGGACGTACGAGGCGCGGCCGGGCCCGCCGGGCGGACCGAGGCGTTCTGGCGGGCCTCGCACTTCCCGCAGACCCGCGCGGTGCGCGGACGCTGGCGGGACCAGAGCCACCAGCTGCTGCGGACGGTGTCCTTCACCGGCGGCGCGGGCGGCTTCCCGGTGGGCTACGGCGACTTCACGCTGCCGCTGCGGGACGCGATGGTGGACCGCGCCTTCGAGTGCTGGGTGCACGCGGACGACATCGCCAAGGCGGTGCACTACCCGTACGACCCGCCCGCCCCACGGCACTTGAGCCGCATGATCGAGCTGGCGGCCCGGATGCTGCCGCTGGCGGTCGCCGCACACCGCGGCGCAACCCCGGCGGGCACCCCCGGCCGCAGCCTGCGCCTGGAGATCGAGGGCGCCGCGGGCGGCCAGTGGCTGATCCCCCTGGACTCCCCGGCAGACCCCGTCCCCGAGCGCGAGGTGGCCCATGTCGCCCTGGACGGCGTCGAGTTCTGCCGCCTGGCAGCAGGCCACCTGACCCCGGAGGAAACGACGGCGGGCCAGCGGGGCGACAGGGAGGCGATCAGAGACGTACTGACGGCAACAGCGTCACTGAGTCGGATGTAAGAAACCCAGGGGCGCGGGGAACTGCGCGACAAGCCACGACGAACCCGCACCCGCCAACTCGGCTAGGCGAACACCACGGTCCGGCGCCCATTGAGCAGAATCCTCCGCTCCGCATGCCACTTCACGGCCCGCGCCAACGCCTGACACTCCACGTCCCGCCCGATGGCGACCAGCTGATCCGGCCGAAGGTCATGCCCCACCCGCTCGACCTCCTGCTCGATGATCGGCCCCTCATCAAGATCCGCGGTCACATAATGCGCCGTGGCCCCGATCAGCTTGACCCCCCGGTCATGCGCCTGGTGATAGGGCTTGGCGCCCTTGAAGCTCGGCAGGAACGAGTGGTGGATGTTGATGATCCGCCCGCTCAGCGCCTTGCACAGGTCGTCCGAGAGCACCTGCATGTACCGCGCGAGCACGACCAGCTCGACCTGCTCCTCGCGCACCAGCTCCAGCACCCGCGCCTCGGCCTGGGCCTTGGTGTCCCTGGTCACCGGGATGTGGTGGAAGGGGATGTTGTACGACCCCACCAGCTCTTCGAAGTCCGTGTGGTTGGACACCACAGCGGCGATCTCCACCGGCAGCGCCCCGATGCTGGCCCGGAACAGCAGGTCGTTCAGGCAGTGCCCGAACTTGCTGACCATCAGCACGATCCGCATCTTCTGGTCGCCCCGGCTGATCTGCCAGTCCATGTGGAAGGAGTCACCGATCGCGGCGAAGCTCGCCCGCAGCTTGTCCAGCGTGACGGGGGCGTCCGCCGAGAAGTGGACGCGCATGAAGAACAGGCCCGTGTCGTGGTCGCCGAACTGCTGACTGTCCTCGATGTTGCAGCCGGTCATGAAGAGGTAGCTCGACACGGCGTGCACGATGCCCTTCTTGTCCGGGCAGGAAAGGGTGAGGACGTACTGGTCCGCCGGGGTGTCGACAGCGGCGGCGGCTCGGCTGGGCTGCTCGTTCATGCATTACACGATCTCACGCCGGGCCGCCCGCCCGGGGCCCGTGTCCGTCAGCCGGACGGCGGGCGGACCTCGGACCGGACGGACCTCAGACCGCCGTCGTCAGGACGCGCAGCGCCTCCAGGCTGCGCGGGACCGCCGCCGGGTCGTCGCCGTCGCTGGCGGCCAGCCGCAGATGGGCGTCCTGCGCGGCCCGTACCGCCTCCGGCCACTGGGGGTGCTGGAGGTAGACGGCGACCGGGGCGTCCGGGCCGACCTGGTGGACGATCCGCAGCACCCGCAGCACGGCGGTGTCCACGAGCGCCGCCTCCTGGGAGTCCCGGAAGATGGTGCCGACGTATTTCTCCGCGGACCAGTTGTCCAGCCAGGTGTCCTCCACCAGCCGGTACACCGCGTCGGTGACGTCCCCGTACCCCTCCACGCCCGCGAGCCAGACGTCGCGCTGGAAGGCCGGGTCGGAAAGCATGTGCAGCGCGGAGCGCACGTTGCTGCGCCAGCGCCACCACGGCATGTCGTTATGCGGCATGCCGCCCATGGTGGAGGAGCGACGGCCGCGACGGGAAGAGTTCTCCGAACCTTGCACGGTCATCGATCGTACGTTCCGCGCGACATGAGCCACATCCGCCCCCGGTGTTCACCCTCGTGTCACCCATGGTCGACCGGCTGTCACTCCCCGGTTGGCGATGTGCGGGAATCGTGGCGGCCCATGACCGGCAGGCGACGCACCCCCGACAGCTCCCCTTCCTCCCCCCGGCCGCGGGCCGCCCGGTACGCGGGCGCGCTGGCCGTCTGTGCCGTGCTGACCGCCGGGTGCGGGGCCGTGCCCGGCACGGGCGGCGGCGCCACGGACGGCACGGTCCGGGTGATGACCTGGGCGCCGCAGAACACGGGCGCCACCAACAAGCCCGGCATGCCCGCGATGGCCCGCGCCTACGCGAAGTGGATCAACAAGCACGGCGGTATCGGCGGCCGCACGCTCACCGTGCTGACCTGCGACGATCACAACGACAGCGTGGGCGCCGCCAAGTGCGCCCGGCGCGCGGCGGCGGAGGGCGTCGTCGCGGTCGTCGGCTCCTACAGCCAGTTCGGCGACTCCTTCCTCGCCCCGCTGGAGAGCACCGGCATCCCCTACATCGGCGGCTACGGCGTCACCAGCGACGAGTTCACCGGCCCGTACTCCTACCCGGTCAACGGCGGCCAGCCCGCGCTGCTGGCGGGGCTCGGGCAGGCGCTGGCGGCCGGGTGCGGCCCGGTCGCGCTGGTGCGGCCGGACAGCATCGCCGGGGACGAGCTGCCCGCGCTGCTCGACTCGGGCCTGAAGGCGGGCGGCCATCCGGCGGCCACCGACCAGCTCGCCGCCGACGACGCCACCGCGTACGGCAGGGAGGCCGAACGGGCGCTGCGGAGCGCGACCGCGGACCCGGCGCGCAAGGGATGCGTGGTGCCCGCCCTCGGGGACCGCACCGACACCTTCATGGACTCCTTCCGCCGCGCCCGCGCCGAGCACGCCCCGGTGCGCACGGCGACCGTGCTGGGCAGCGTCGACCAGACGGAGATCAACGCGACCGGCGGGGCGTCGGGCCCGTACGAGGGGGCGTACATCACCGGCTGGTACCCGGTGGCGTCCGATCCGCGGTGGAACCCGATGAAGCAGGTGATCAACGAGGAGGCGTTCGGCGACAACAGCATCGACCCGGCCGACGCCGGGGTGCAGACCACCTGGATCGCCTACACCGTGCTGCGGGCCGTGCTGGAGCGGATCGGCGACGGCGACGTGACCCCGGACACGGTGCGCCACACCCTCGACGGCGGTCTGAAGGTGTCCACCGGCGGACTGACCCCGACCCTGCGCTGGCCGGACGAGACCCGGCTCGCCTCGGTCGGCTTCCCGCGCCTGGTCAACGCCGACGTCACCCTCCAGGTGGTCCGGGAGGGCAAGCTGACCGCCGTCCGGCCGGGCGGCACGGGGGCCGCCGCGGACGGCGACATGACCAGGACGCTGGAGAGCGCGGACGTGGACTGACCCCCGTCCGCGCCCGGACCTCAGAGCTGGGTCGGCTGGCGGGTGGTGAGCCCGTACTTTCCGGCGATGGCGTTCCAGAGCTGCGCCGCCTTCGCCTTCTGGGCGCTGGCGGTGCCGCTCTGCGCGTTGCCCGCCGAGGTGTGGTTGGTCGAGCGGGCGTGGCCCTTGACGCAGACCTTCTTGCTCTTGGCCTGCCGGGCCCAGACCGCGTAGTGGTTGTCGGCGGCGGCCGACGCCTGCCAGGCGGCGGTCAGCGCGGCGTTCAGCTCGCCGTTGTTCGGCAGCTTGTCCACGGACAGCTTGCCGAGCCGGGCGACCAGGTCGGTGCGCTGCTTGGCGGCGCCGCGCAGGTCGGCGGCGGCCTGGTCCAGGTTCTGGCACTCCTTGATGCGCTCCACCGACTGGATCACGGTGCTGCGGCTGCTGCCGCTGTCGGCGAGCAGCTTGTCCAGCTCCGCCGCCTGCGGCTGGGCCGGGTCGTCGGCGGCCGACGCGGACGGCGAGGGCTGCTCGCTGGCCGGGGTGGAGGAGGCGATCGGCTTGCTGTCGTCGCTGTCGTCACCGCCGCCGCTGAGCAGGGCGCCCGCGCCGATGCCGAGGACGACGATGCCGACGCCGATGGCCGCGATCATCGGCACGCGCGAACCGGTGCGGCCGCCGCGCCGTCCGTCGTCGTCGTGGTCCATCGGCGGCCGGTAGGCGGGCTGTCCCGAGACGACCGGCGCCGTACGCGGGTCGCCCGCCGGGACGCGCGGCATCTGCTGGGTCGAGCCCTGCGCGGCGTCCCCACCGTACGGGGCGCCCCGGAAGAGGTTGTCGAACTCGGCGGGCGGCTGCCGGTCGGCGCCGTCGGCACCGGCCTGGTACGGCGGGATGTACTGGGTGGCCGCCTCGTCCATGGGCCGCTGCGGGTAGCCCTGGCGGCCGTGGTCGCCGGTGGCCTCGGGCGGCAGCGCGCCCGACGCCACCGGGGGTATGTACTGGGTGGCGGCCTGATCGGCACCGCCCGACGGGACCGGCGGGATGTACTGGGTAGCGGCCTGGTCGGCGCCGCCCGAGGGGACCGGCGGAAGGTACTGGGTCGCGCCCTCGGGCCCGTGGCCGGGGCCGGGGCCCACCGGCGGCATGAACTGCGTGGCCGCCTCGTCCATCGGCGGCAGCGGCGCGGCCTGCTGCGGATAGCCGTCGTTGCCGTAGCCCTGGTGCTGCTGCTGCTGCGGGTAGGGCTGGGCGCCGCCGTAGCCCTGCGCGTCGTAGCTCGGGGCCTCGGGGTACGCGGGGCCCTCGGGCGGCATCGGGCCGGGGCCGGCCGGCTGCTCCGGGGTCTGCCACTGCTGGGCGGCGGCCGGGGGCCAGCCCTGGCCCTGCTGGGGCTGCTGCTGCGGCTGCTGGTCCTGGCCGGGGCCCCAGGTGCCGCCCCACGCCTGACCGCCGGGCGGCACCGCGGGTGCTCCCGTCATGCCCGGCAGCAGGGGCTCCCCTCCGTCGGAGGGCAGCACGATGCCTTCGTGCGCGGGTCGCGCCGAGGGCTCATCGCCCTGTCCACTCTGCGTCACCGGGACTCCTACGATTGAAGGACGTTCGGAATCGTCGGCTCACGCTACCGGGTCCGCCGAGCCCGGTGCCACGCAGCTCAGCGCCCAGACGCCCCACCTGTGACAGCGGTAACAGAACCACCGCCCCGCACGCTGTATTTGGGCGCCGTCGCGCCCGAGTGCCCAGTCTCACAAGGCCACTCGGACGCGACGCCCTCCTCAGGGCCCCTCCTCAGGCCGCCTGCCGGACGTCGAGCCGCGCCCCGAACTCCCGCACCACCGCCTCGTCCCGGAAGGGCTGCAACCGCTGCTGGAGGTCCTCCAGATACTCGGCGCCCCGCTCGGAGCGGAGTGTCTCCAGCAGTTCCACCGCCTTCATGCCGGTGCCGCACGCCTGCTCGATCTCCCGCTGCTGCACCTGGGCCGTGGCGAGGAGCACATAGCCGATGGCCCGGCGCCGGGCACGGGAGGCGGGGTGCCGCTCCAGCGCCTGCCGGGCGTATCTGGCGGCGGCCTCGGCCTGCCCCAGGTCGCGGTGGCAGTGCGCCAACTCGTCGGCGAGATACGCCTCGTCGAAGTGGGCGATCCACACCGGGTCGTCGCCGTCGGCCGCGTCGGCCCGCTCCAGCGCCGAGATGGCCCGCCCGGCCGACGCCTGCGCGGCCCGCACATCGCCCAGTACGGCGTGCCCGCGCGCCTCGGCCGCGTGGAACATCGACTCCGCGCGCGGGGTGACCCGGCCCCGGGCACCCTCCTGCGCGGCGCGCGCCAACTGGGCGATCTCGCGCGGGTTTCCGAGTTCGGCGGCCAGGTGGCTCATGGAGGCGGCCAGTACATAGCCGCCGTAGGCCCGGTCCCCGGCCGCCTGCGCCAGGCGCAGCGACTGGATGTAGTACCGCTGGGCCAGGCCCGGTTGGCCGGTGTCCACCGCCATGTACCCGGCCAGCTCGGTCAACCGGGCGACGGCGGCGAAGAGTTCACGGCCGACCGCCTCCCGGTACGAGCCCGCGAGCAGCCCGGAGACCACGCTGTTGAGGTAGTGCACGACGACCGGGCGGACATGCCCGCTGCCGTACTGGTGGTCGAGGTCGACCAGCGCCTGGGTCATCGAGCGCACCGCCGCCACGTCGGCCTGGCCCACGCGCGGGCCCGCCTGCCGGGCCACCTGGGCGTCCGGCGCCGAGATCAGCCAGTCCCGGCTGGGCTCGACCAGCGCGGAGGCGGCGACCGAGGAGCCGGTCAGGAAGTCCCGCCGCCCCACGTCGCTGCGCCACAGCTCGCAGACCTGCTCGATGGCGCCCAGCACCGTCGGCGAGAACTGCAGGCCCACGCCGGAGGCGAGGTTCTTGCCGTTGGCCATGCCGATCTCGTCGATCGTGACCGTACGGCCGAGCTTGCGGCCGAGCGCCTCCGCGATGATGGCGGGGGCGCGCCCGCGCGGCTGCTGGCCGCGCAGCCAGCGGGCCACGGACGTCTTGTCGTAGCGCAGATCGAGTCCGTGCTCGGCGCCGCACATGTTGACGCGCCGGGCCAGCCCCGCGTTCGAGCACCCCGCTTCCTGGATGAGTGCCTGCAGCCGTTCATTCGGCTGCCTCGCCACTAGCGGCCTCGCGGCCATGCGCTACCCCCTGCGAACCCCTGGAGCGTGAAGATCACTGGTCGTTCCGGTCTGCAGATCACTTCCCAGTCGACATAGCGTCAATGCGCGACTTGTGCGGTTTGCCGGGGTAAAGCCGTCTCCTCGCGCGCCCCGTGCCCTTCCTGGTTACCCGCGCCGCCCACGGGTTCCCCCCACGCGCCCCCGCCCGTGCTCCCATGCGCCCCGGCCGCCGGACCGGTGTGCCGCCCCGGCGCGCGGCCGGGCCGTAACTCCAGGTGGGTGCGGGAGTTGAGTGGAGCGTGGACGAGACGACCGCGGGCCCGGAGACGGCCCGGATTCCGCCCCAGCGCGGGGAACCGCTGCTGGAGGCCGCCGTTGCCTACGCCGAGGAGCGGCACTGGGACGTGCTGGCGGGCAGCTGGCTGGAGGACTTCGGCGGGGTGCGGTACTGCTCCTGCGGCGACACCGTCTGCCCCGCGCCGGGCGCACACCCCACGCGCCCCGACTGGGCGACGCGCGCGACCGGCAGCACGGAGGTCGTCCGGCAGATGTGGCAGGCGCAGCCCGGCGCGTCGATCCTGCTGCCGACGGGCCGCACCTTCGACGCGCTGTCCGTCCCCGAGAGCGCCGGGTTCCTGGCGCTGGCCCGGATGCGGCGCATGGAGCTGAACATCGGCCCGGTGACGCTCACCCCGGACCGCCGGATGCAGTTCTTCGTACTGCCGGGCGGCGCGGCGAAGACACCGGAACTGGTGCGGCAGCTGGGCTGGACGACGTTCGCCCAGGACCTGGTGCCGCTGGGCGCGGGGCGGTACGTGGCCGCGCCGCCGACCCGGGTGGGCACGCGGGGCGCGGTGCAGTGGGCGTGCCGTCCCACGCCCGCCAACCGGTGGCTGCCGGACGCGGAGGAAGTGGTCCCGCCGCTCGCGTACGCCTGCGGCCGGGACTTCTGAGCCGCACCCGGAGCCGGGGGTTCCGCCGCACGGGTGCCCCGGACAGGGCCGCCACCGTAGGGTTTCCGTCATGACAGAGGCAGCGGTGCGGGTACGGGGACTCTGGAAGCAGTTCGGACAGCATGTCGCGGTCGGTGGTGTCGATCTCGATCTGCCGGCCGGGAAGTTCATCGGGCTGGTGGGCCCGAACGGGGCAGGCAAGACGACCACCCTGTCGATGGTGACCGGCCTGCTCCGGCCCGATCAGGGGTCCGTCGAGATCGTCGGGCACGACGTGTGGCAGGACCCGGTGGCGGTGAAGTCCCGGATCGGGGTGCTGCCGGAGGGGCTGCGGCTGTTCGAGCGCCTGTCCGGGCGTGAACTGCTGGCCTACAGCGGCCGGTTGCGCGGGCTGCCGGGCGCCGAGGTGGACAAGCGGGCGACCCAGCTGCTGGACGTGCTGGACCTCGCCGGGTCGCAGCACAAGCTCGTCGTCGACTACTCGACCGGGATGCGCAAGAAGATCGGGCTCGCCGCCGCCCTGCTGCACAACCCCGAAGTGCTGTTCCTGGACGAGCCGTTCGAGGGCGTCGACCCGGTCTCCGCGCAGACCATCCGGGGCGTGCTGGAGCGGTACACCGCGTCCGGCGCGACCGTGGTGTTCTCCTCGCACGTGATGGAGCTGGTGGAGTCGCTGTGCGACTGGGTCGCGGTGCTGGCCGCCGGGCGCATCCGGGCGACCGGGACGCTGGCCGAGGTGCGCGGGGAGCATCCGACCCTCCAGGCCGCGTTCCTGGAGCTGGTGGGCGCGAGCGGCCGGGACGCCGGGTCCGATCTGGACTGGCTCGGCGGCGGGGCGGTCCGATGACGACCGCGACGCACCCTTCGGTGACCTCGGTACTGGTCCGGCTGAAGCTGTCCCTGCTGCGCAACGGGCTGCGGCAGTCCACCGGCCGACGGGCCGCGTTCGTCGCCTCGGCGCTGCTCACCCTGCTGTTCGCGGTGCTGCAACTGCTCGGCTTCGTCGCCCTGCGCTTCCAGTCCCACCCGGAGTCCGTCGCCGTGCCCGGGGTCGCGGTGCTGGCGCTGGGCTGGGCGGTGATGCCGCTGTTCTTCCCCGGCGGCGACGAGACGCTGGACCCGACCCGGCTGGTGATGCTGCCCCTGCGCCCCCAGCCGCTGGTACGCGGGCTGCTGGTGGCCTCGCTGGTCGGCATCGGACCGGCGTTCACGCTGCTGGTGCTGGCGGGCTGCGGGCTGTCCCTGGCGCACGGCGCGGGCTGGGCCTTCGCGGTCGTCGGAGTCGCCCTGGCGCTGCTGACCTGCGTGGCGCTGGCGCGGGCGGTCGCCGCGGCCAACGTCCGCCTGCTGACCAGCCGCAAGGGCCGCGACCTCGCGGTGCTGAGCGGGCTGGTCGTCGCCATCGGCGCCCAGCTGGTCAACTTCGGCGCGCAGCAGCTCGGTTCGGGCGGGCTCGGTCAGCTGCGGCCGGTCGCGGACGTGCTGGCCTGGGTGCCGCCCGCCTCGGCGCTGGGCGCGGTCCGCTCGGCGAGCGAGGGGGCGTACGGCACGGCGCTGGCCCAACTCGCGCTGTGCGTGCTGCTTCTGGTGCTGCTGATCGGCGGGTGGGCGCGGAACCTGACCCGGCTGATGACTTCGCCGGACGGCTCCACGCTCCAGGTGGCCGACGACCGCGGCCGCGACCGTGCCTCGGCCGGACTGGCCCGGCTGCTGCCGACCGGGCGTACGGGCGCGGTGATGGAGCGGACCCTGCGCTACATCTGGCGCGATCCGAAGACCAAGGCGGCGTGGGTGACCTCGCTGGCGATCGGCCTGATCGTGCCGGTGTTCAACGCGATCCAGGGCACCGGTTCGCTGTACTTCGCGTGCTTCGCCTCCGGGATGCTCGGCATCCAGATGTACAACCAGTTCGGGCAGGACAGCTCCGCGTTCTGGATGGTGGCCATGACCATCTCCTCCCCGCGCGACGCCTACGCCGAGCTGCGCGGCCGGGCGCTGGCCCTGCTGCTGATCACGCTGCCGTACGCCACCCTCGTCACCGTGGTCACCACCGCGCTGCTGGGCGACTGGTCCCGCCTCCCCGAGGTACTGGGCCTCTCCCTGGCGCTGCTGGGCGCCATGCTCGCCACCGGCGCCTGGACCTCGGCCCGCTCCCCGTACTCGATACCGCAGGAGGGCCACAAGAACGTGGCGCCCGGTCAGGCGGGCCTCGCCTGGATCTCCATCTTCGGCGGCATGGTCGCGGCCGCCCTGCTCTGTTCCCCGGTCATCGCGGCAACGATCTGGCTGAACGTCAGCGACCAGGCCCCGGGCTGGTCCTGGCTCCTGCTCCCCATCGGCCTGGCCTACGGAGCCACCCTGGCCCTGACCGGCCTCCACCTGGCAGCCCCGAAGACAGCGGCCCGACTCCCGGAGATCCTCACGGCGGTGAGCAAGGGCTAGGCGGCGCCGCTTTGGCCGGCGTCCGGCTGTGGGCAGACGTGGCCGTCGCCGAGCAGGTCCACGCAGTTCAGTACTGGTTCCTCACCCTCGGGGATCTCGAAGGTGAGGTGCGCTCCGGACGGGGTCGCCACGAGTGTGCACTGGTCGGCGAAGGCCAGCGAAGCGTACGGCTCCCAGGGGCAGTCGGCCCGGTCCAGGGCGGCCACGACGTCCGCGTACCCGGGCCCTGCCGGGAAGGTGCCGGTCCCCCCGGTGAGGGCCGGGGAGAGTTGGACGACTTCCCGCCCGGTCTGGAGGGAGACGAGGGAGACCTTGCGGCAGCGGCAGACGCTCATTTCGAGGTCCCCGTGGCCATAGAGCCTCGGCCACCTCCACCTCCGGCGTCCGGTGAGCATGAGCCACGGCTCGCCCAGGGCCTCAGTCACGTCGTGCCAGTCGGCTCCGACGAACACCGGGCCGAGCCGCCCCGTCTTCACCATCCGGGCCAGGACATCGGATATCTCCATGCGGAGGAGTCTGACAGGGCTCCTGACCAGCGGTTCCCCTCAGGGTGTCCCCAGCTCGCCCAGGAACTGGTCCAGCACCCCCTGCCAGGCGCCCGGCTGGTCGTAGTGGGGGACGTGGCCCGCGTCGGGGATCTCGGCGTAGTGGCCGTCGGGGAGGACGCGGACCATTTCCTGGGCCTCGGCGCGGCCGAGTTCGCCGTCGAGGCCGCGGACGACGAGGGTGGGGCAGCGGACCTGGGTGAGTTCGTCCCAGTGGGCGTCGTGGACCCAGGACTCGCGGGTGCGGAGCATGCGGTCGGGGTCGAAGAGGGGGCGCCAGCCGTCGGCGGACTCGTGCATGACCTCGGCGTAGAAGGCACCGCGCGCGGGGTCGGGGCGCTCCAGGCGGGGGTCGTCCTCGGCGAACCAGCGCCGGACGTCGGCGAGGGTGGCGAACGGCAGCGGCCAGGAGCGGAACCAGTCGGCCCACTCGGCCTGCGAGGCGGCGCCCAGCGCGGAGGCCCGCATGTCGCAGATGACGAGGCCCCGCACCAGGTCCGGACGGCGGGCGGCCAGCTGCCAGGCGGTGAGCGCGCCCATCGCGTGGCCGACGAGGACCGCGGGGGCGAGGGCGAGCTGTTCCAGCGCGGCCTCGGCGTCCTCGACGTACGCCTCGCGGGTGCAGGCCGCCTCCGGGGGCTGGGTGCTCTGGCCGTGCCCGCGCTGGTCGAGCGCGAGCGCGCGGTGCCGCCCGGCGAGACCCCGGACGGTGGGCGCCCAGTGCGCGGCGCGCCCCATCAGGCCGTGGAGGAGGAGCACGCCGGGCCCGGCCTCCTCCTTGGGCGGCTCCGCGAACTCCCACGCGGCCAGCCGCACCCCGCCCGCCCCTGTGACCTCGATACGCCGTGCCATAGACCTGGCACCCCCCAGCTCCGCCTGCTTCGTACCGTTGTACCGCCGCTGTCGCTGTCGTGCTGTCGCCCTGGTGCTGCCGTCGCAGATTATCGAAAACTCATTCGACACGGGCGTTCGCTCCGCCAACACCCCTCGTTCGAGTGACACCGGAAGAGGAATGATCGCCACCGCCAAGGGGATCTTCTCTGGCGTGGGGGGCGGACCGCTCGGGGAAAAACGGTCCGTGGGGACCGACCCTGGGAGCTCGGGGCTCCGGGTCGGTACCGGGGAGGCGAGGCCCTGGCGCCGCGGCGGCGTCAGGGCCTTCTCCGTTCAGCGCTTGGCGACGAACACGTGGGACGCGACGTCGGAGGCCAGCTCGGCCGCCTCGCCGCCGCTGCCCACCAGCACGCCACCCGCCGACTCGGTCACGCTCACCACCGAGCCGGGCTGCACGCCCGCCCGCCGCAGCGTGTACATCAGCTGGGCGTCCGTCTGGATCGGCTCCCCGATCCGGCGCACCACGACCGTCTTGCCGTCCGAGCCCGGGTCCAGCTCCGCGAGCGAGACCATGCCCTCGTCGAGGAACGGATCGGCGCCGTCCTTCTCGCCCAGCTCCTCCAGACCCGGGATCGGGTTGCCGTACGGCGATTCGGTGGGGTGGCGCAGCAGTTCCAGCACGCGGCGCTCCACCGCCTCGCTCATGACGTGCTCCCAGCGGCACGCCTCCGCGTGCACCTGCTCCCACTCCAGCCCGATCACGTCCACGAGCAGACACTCGGCGAGCCGGTGCTTGCGCATCACGCGCGTGGCCAGCCTGCGGCCCTCCTCGGTCAGCTCCAGGTGACGGTCGCTGGCCACGGACACCAGTCCGTCCCGCTCCATGCGCGCCACCGTCTGGCTGACGGTCGGCCCGCTCTGGTCGAGCCGTTCCGCGATGCGGGCGCGCATGGGGACGACGCCTTCCTCTTCCAGTTCGAGGATGGTGCGGAGATACATCTCCGTGGTGTCGATCAGTCCGGACATACGTGCCCCTCGATTACCTCTGCCGAAAAGCTCACCGCTCCCGGCGCGTGCGCTGGCCCAGAATCAATTCTGCCGGATACCACCGACAATCGTGCCTCGCCGGGGAAACAGCGGGAACCAGCCGCCTTCGGCCGGGAACCGCGGGCCGTATTGACACCGCGCTGGTCCAGACCGCACGGTGATCCGCGACACCGAGGCGCGAAGGGGCACCGCATGAGTGACGGCACGCCGGCCGACCTGTTCCTCGACGCCGCGATCGGCCTGCTGCGGCGGGTGCGCGCGGAGGAGAGCGGGGCCATCGCCGCCGCCGGGACCCTGCTCGCGGACACGGTCGAGTCGGGCGGACGGCTCTTCGCCTTCGGCGCCGGGCACTCCTCGCTCGCCGCCCAGGACGTCGTCTACCGCGCGGGCGGCCTCGCCCTGATGAACCTGCTCGCCGTGCCCGGCGTGGTCGGCGTCGACGTCACCCCGGCCGTCCTCGGCTCCGCCCTGGAGCGCGTCGACGGCCTCGCCTCCGCCGTGCTGGACAGCTCGCCGCTGCGCGACGGCGACGCCCTGGTGATCATTTCCCTGTCCGGCCGCAACGCCCTGCCGGTGGAGATGGCCCAGCACGCGCGCGCCCTCGGCATCAAGGTCATCGGCGTCACCTCGGTCGCCTACGCCACCGAGACCGCTTCCCGGCACTCCTCGGGCACGTTCCTGAAGGACCACTGCGACGTCGTACTGGACTCCAAGATCGCGGTCGGGGACGCGGAGCTGACCCTGGACACCGTCCAGGCGCCCTTCGCGCCCGCCTCCACGGTGGTCACCTCGGCGCTGATGCAGTCCGTGCTGGCGACGGCCGCCGCCACCCTGGCCGACCGGGGCGTCGAGCCCCCGCTGCTGCGGTCGGGGAACGTGGACGGCGGGCACGAGTGGAACGCCCGGATCATGGAGAAGTACGGCGACCGGATCTTCTACCACCACTGAGGACACCCGCCCGGCCCCCGTTCTTCTGTCGCCGTCGGCGGTTCACACCTGCTTGGTCCCCCGTACCGCGTCCGCCAGGTCGAGCGCGGCGGCGATGCGGGCCGCCACCTCTTCCCCGTACGTCGTGTCCGAGCGGTCGAAGCCGTCGCGGGACGGCCCGCGCAGGAAGGTCAGCACGCCCAGGGTCCGGCCCCGGCTGCGCAGCGGGGTGCACAGCGCGTGCGCGGTGTCGGCGGGCCAGTGCCGGGTGCGAGCCCACTCCCTCGCCCGCCCGGGCGCCACGCCCCCCACGTCGGCGCGTACGGTGCCGCCGCGCTCGGCGCACCGGGGTGCCGGGTGGTCCGGGGCGTAGCGCACGGGCAGGCCGGTGAGCGCGTCGGCGCCCGGTGTCCCGGCGGGCGTGGCGGCGAGCCGCTCCAGCCGTACGGTCTCCCCGCGCGTGTCGGTCAGCCGGTCCAGCAGGGCGTGGTCGGCGAACCCGGCGAGGGCGAACTCCAGGTGGACGACGGCCGCTTCAGCGGGGTCCTCGCACTCGGCGGCGGCGCGGGCCGCGCGGTGCAGCTGGTTGGCGCGGAACCGCAGCAGGGACGCCTCCCGCTCGCCCTGCCGGGCCTCGGTGACGTCCTGGAAGAGCCAGCCCACCCCGAGCGGCACCGGCTCCTGGCCCAGTGGCGAGGCCAGCCGTACGAACCCGCTGCGCCAGCAGCGCCGCCGCTCCCCCTCCGCCGTACGCACGGTCAGCCACAGCTCGACCGGGCCGGGCGGGGCGCCCTCGGCCAGCACATGGGTGAGCGCGCTCTCCAGTTCCTCCGTGCCCTGTGCGAGGAGTTCGCCGAGCGGCCGCCCGAGCGCGCCGGTGCGGCCGACGCCCAGGGCGCGGGCGGCGTGCGCGTTGACGACGGCCGGGCGCAGGTCGGCGTCGATGAGGACGACGCCCCAGGACGCGTCCTCGAACAGGGCCTCGCTCAGCGCGATGGACCGCTCCAGGTCGATCTGGGTGTGCACCTCGCTGAAGGCGCAGTACAGGCCCGCAGGGCGGCCGTCCGGCCCCCGTACGGCGGCCGTTTGGGTACGGACGAGGACCCGGCGGCCGTCCTTGGTGACGAGGGCGAACTCGTGGACCTGACGGCCGGGGGCGCGCATCGCGGACCGCAGCCGCTCGCGCACCTCCGCGTCGTCGGCGCTGCGCACCGCCCAGCCCGCGAAGCCGGGGCGGCCGACCGCCTCGGCGGCGCTCCAGCCCAGGATGCGGGTCGCCTCACGGTTCCAGTGGGTGACGGTGCCGTCGGCGTCGAAGGCGCACAGGGCGGCGTCCATGCCGTCCAGCAGGGCGTTGAGCAGGTCGGCGCCGCCCGGTTCCTCCGGTCCCAGCTCGTCGGTGGTCCCACTGCGCCGGGAAGCACTCACCTGGTCCCCCTTGCACGATCCGTCCGGCTGACGGCGTCGATGGTCATTCAACTCGACCGTGACCCAGCCCACACCCGGTTCCGCCAGATTGCGCCGGTGAAAATCACTTGAACCGCGGGTGCCCCGTTTTTTAGGCTGGCGGTACACGGAAGGGAGGTGGTTCGGCAGATGTATGGAAACCGGACGCGTGAGGTGGCTGCGGGCTAGCGGCCCGTCACCACACCGAGTGCGGTGCCGGACCGGCGCGTGATCCAAGCGTGCGGCCGGCCCAATCCCAGCAGTCACCCGACCCGCGAGTTCGCCGGTACCGTCCGGCCGGCTCCCCCGCCGCACGGCGGAGGAACCAGAACTCGCGGGTCGTTCCGTGTTTACGGGCTGTCGCCGTCTTAAGGCGGTTGCCCTCTTAAGGGCTCAGCCGTTCGGTCGTCCAGGAGCCGTCCGGGGTGGCGGTGTACCGAAGCCGGTCGTGCAGCCTGTTCTCCCGGCCCTGCCAGAACTCCACCGTCTCCGGCGCGACCCGGAACCCGCCCCAGTTCTCCGGCACCGGCACCTCCTCGCCCTCGGGGTAGCGGGCGGCGAGTTCCGCGTAGGCGTCGTCCAGGACCTCGCGCGAGCCGATCACCGTGGACTGGGCGCTGGCCCAGGCGCCGAGCTGCGAGCCGTGCGGGCGGCTGCGGAAGTAGGCGGCGGTCTCCTCGCGGCTGGTGCGCCGGGCGACCCCGCCGACGATCACCTGACGGGCGATGGGGTGCCAGGGGAAGAGCAGCGAGATGTACGGGTCCCCGGCGAGGTCGCGGGCCTTGCGGGAGCCGTAGTTGGTGTAGAAGACGAAGCCGTCGGCGTCGTAGCCCTTCATCAGGACCGTGCGGGAGCTGGGGCGGCCGGTGGGGTCGACGGTGGAGACGACCATGGCGTTGGGTTCGTAGAGCGTGCCCAAGACGGCGGCGCGGGCGGCGTCCTGGAACCAGTGGGCGAACTGGTCCATCGGGTGCGCGGCGAGAGCCTCCCGGTCGAGACCGTGCGCCCGGTACTGCTCGCGCATGAACGCGGGGTCCACGGCCGGGTCGGGCTTCGGGGTGAGATCGCGATCGGTCACGCGGTCATCCTGCCGCATCGCACGAACGTGGCACTGAGTGCCGCAGGGGCTCCCCAAGAGTGGCACTCAGGGCTATCGTGCTGTTCCCGCCTCCCGTCACGGGTGACCCCCGGGCGTGTGGGGCAGTACCGGTGATGACCGCCACCGACCCAGACCGAGGAGCCGCCTTATGTCCGCGTTCGTACCCGGACTAGAGGGAGTCGTCGCTTTCGAGACCGAGATCGCCGAACCGGACAAGGAGGGCGGGTCGCTCCGCTACCGGGGCGTCGACATCGAGGACCTCGTCGGGCACGTCTCCTTCGGGAACGTGTGGGGGCTGCTGGTGGACGGCGCCTTCGCGCCGGGCCTGCCCGCCGCCGAGCCGTTCCCGATCCCCGTGCACTCCGGTGACATCCGGGTGGACGTGCAGTCCGCGCTCGCCATGCTGGCACCGGTGTGGGGCCTCAGGCCGCTGCTGGACATCGACGCCGAGCAGGCCCGCGACGACCTCGCCCGCGCCGCCGTCATGGCCCTGTCCTACGTCGCCCAGTCCGCGCGCGGCCAGGGGCTGCCGATGGTGCCGCAGCGGGAGATCGACAAGGCCCGCACGGTCGTCGAGCGGTTCATGATCCGCTGGCGCGGGGAGCCCGACCCGAAGCATGTCGCGGCCGTCGACGCGTACTGGACCTCCGCCGCCGAGCACGGCATGAACGCCTCCACCTTCACCGCGCGGGTGATCGCCTCCACCGGCGCGGATGTCGCTGCCGCGCTGTCGGGGGCGGTGGGCGCGATGTCCGGGCCGCTGCACGGCGGCGCCCCCTCGCGTGTGCTCGGCATGATCGAGGAGATCGAGCGCACGGGTGACGCCGTCGGGTACGTGAAGAAGGCGCTGGACCGGGGTGAGCGGCTGATGGGGTTCGGGCACCGGGTGTACCGGGCCGAGGACCCTCGGGCGCGGGTGCTGCGGCGGACGGCGCGTGAGCTGGGGGCGCCGCGGTTCGAGATCGCCGAGGCGTTGGAGAAGGCGGCGCTGGAGGAATTGCACAATCGGCGGCCGGATCGTGTGCTGGCCACTAACGTGGAGTTCTGGGCGGCAATTATGCTCGACTTCGCTGAAGTTCCCTCGCACATGTTCACGTCCATGTTCACGTGTGCGCGTACTGCTGGGTGGTCGGCGCATATTCTTGAGCAGAAGCGGACCGGTCGCTTGGTGCGGCCTTCTGCGGAGTATGTGGGGCCTGGGACTCGGAAGCCTTCTGATATTTCCGGGTTTGAGAATATCGCCCATTGAGTGGGGTGGTTGGGGCGCGGGGGCGGCTGACCCGCCGTTGGGGCTGGTCGCGCAGTTCCCCGCGCCCCTAAAAGCAAAAAGGCTTCTACGCGGGCGTCAGTAGATTCGCGTGGTGTCTTTCCGCTACCAGCGGGTGGGCGCGGAGCTTGCCTTTCAACTCGTTGTAGCCGTATTCCGCGAAAAGTGGGTTCGACGGGTCCGTCGATACGCCTCGGGCCTTCTCCGCGTGCGGGAAAGGCACCGGGGCTATTTTCGCGTCCAGGCTCGGGTTGTAGAAGAAGGGGACCGAGAAGCGTTCCGTGGCTGCGGGTGGGCTCACCACGCGGTGGTTGGTCGCCACCAGGTAGCCGTTCGTGGCGACCTCCAGGAGTTCGCCGAGGTTGACCACGAACGCGCCGTCCAGGGGCGGGACTTCGTGGAAGTTGCCGTCGGCGCGCTGGACCTGGAGGCCGCCGACCGTGTCCTGGAGGAGCAGGGTGAGGAAGCCGTAGTCCTTGTGGGCGCCGACGCCCTGGTCGGTGCCGTCGCCCGCGCTGCCGGGGTAGCGGACCAGCTTGAGGTGCGGGTGGGCGTGGGCGCCGAAGACCGGGTCGTAGAAACCGGCCGGGGCGCCGATGGCGGTGAGCAGTTCGCGCAGCAGGCGCTGGGCGACCGCGCTGAGCTTCTCGACCCAGGCGAGCGCGGCGGTGCGCAGCTCGGGCAGGGCGGCGGGCCACTGGTTGGGGCCCTGCAGCCACCAGTACGGCGGCTCGCCGGGGCCGGGCACGCGGGCCGGGCGCTCGGCGCCGATGTCGAGCTGGTCGCGCCAGTCGCGGGAGCCGCCGGTGCGCTCGTCGCCGGTACGGGTGTAGCCCCTGAAGTGAGGGGAGTTGACGTTGTCCAGGGCGAGCCGGTCGGCCTCGGGCAGCGCGAAGAAGGCCCGCATGGCGGAGGTCAGGGCGTCGGTCTCGGCCTGGGTCACGCCGTGCCCGGTGAGCTGGAAGAAGCCCACGTCATGGGCGGCACTGTGCAGCCGGGCGTGGAAGAGGGCCCGCTCCTCCGGGCCGCGGTCGGCGGCCGAGAGGTCGATGATCGGGAGCTGGGCGTACGACGGGTCCGTCGCATGAGTCGTCATGGTGCGTCCGCGAGGTGTACGGGGCACGGGCAGCCGCGAGGGGTGTGGCGGCCCCCTGGTGCCGGACGAAGAGAGAGAACTCGAGAGACTCGAGAAAGAGGGGGCTGGATCAGGCGGAGCGCCGACAGCCCATGCTCGTGACGCGCACGTAGTCCACGTGGCGGCGTCGGACGAGCATCGGAAGCATGGGCCCAGAGTACTGCGGGCCTTCGATTTCGCGTGTGACCTGGATCACCGGCTTCAGTCGAGGGCGTCGTCCAGCAAGGCCGCCCACTGGGCCACGACCCGCTCGCGGCGGGCGGTGTCGTCGGTGAGCAGGGTGGCGAGGCCGAGGCCGCGGGCCATGTCGAGCAGCCCCTGCACGCACTCGCGCACACCGGGCCGGGACTCGTCGGCGCCGAGCAGCTCGACGGCGATCCGGTGGCTCTCGCGGCCGACGCGGGCCTCCAGCTCGGTTACCCGGCCGCGCAGCTGCTCCTCGTTGGCGGCGGCCACCCACAGCTGGAGCGCGGCCCGGAAGAGCGGGCCGGTGTACAGGCCGACCAGGGCGGAGACCACGGCGGGGCGGTCGCCGGGGCCGTCCGGGAAGAGGTCGCGCAGGGCGCTGGAGCGGCGTTCGGCGACGTACTCGACGGCGGCGGTGAACAGGTCCTCGCGGGTGGGGAAGTGGTGCTGGGCCGCGCCCCGCGAGACGCCCGCGCGCTCGGCGACGACCGAGACCGTGGAGCCCGCCCAGCCGTGTTCGGCGAGGCAGGCCACGGCGGCCTCCAGCAGCCGCAGCCGGGTGGCCCGGCTGCGGTCCTGCTTGGGTACGCGGTCGCGTTCCGCCGTACTCACACCACCCATGCCGCATCCCGTCTTTCCAGGAAGGCCGTCATCCCCTCCCTGGCATCGGGGGCGGAGAACAGCCGGGCCGAGAGCGCGGTCAGCTGGGCCGCGTCCCGGTCGAACGTCTCCAGCACCCTAGCCGTGAGCAGGTTCTTCGTCGCGGCGAGGGCCTCGGGCGAGGAGCGGCGCAGGCCGTCCAGGACCGGGGCGAGGGCCTCGTCCACGTCGTCGCCGGTGAGCGTGAGCAGGCCGAGCCGTACCGCCTCGGCCGGGCCGAACCGCTCGCCGGTGAGGTAGTAGCGGGCCAGCTCGCGCGGGTCGGCGCGCGGGAGCAGCGGCAGGGAGATCACGGCCGGGGCGACCCCGATGCGGACCTCGGTGAAGGCGAACGTGCCCTCGGCCGAGGAGGCCGCGATGTCGCAGGCGCCGACCAGCCCGAGCCCTCCCGCGCGGACGTGCCCGGTGATCCGGGCGATCACCGGCTTGGGCAGCTCCACCAGCTGCCGCAACAGGCCCACCAGGGCGTCCGGGTGGGGCGGATCGCGCAGGTCGGCCCCGGCGCAGAAGGTGTTGCCGGTGTGGGTGAGCACGACCGCCCGGACACCGGGGTCTTTGCCACAGTCGGCCAGAGCCTCGGCGAGTTCGGCGACCAGCGGTGCGGAGAGGGCGTTGCGGGTGTCCGGGGAGTCCAGGCTGAGGGTCTCCACGGCACGGTCGCGGGTGCGTCCGACGAGGGTCATGGGCGCAGCTCCCGGCGCAGGATCTTGCCGGACGCGGCACGGGGGACGCCGTCCGTGAAGGTGACGCCGCGCACCCGTTTGTACGGTGCGACGCGCTCGCCCACGTACAGCATCACTTCGTTGGCGCTGAGTTCGGGCGCGGTGGGCTGGCGGACGACGAAGGCGTGCGGGGCCTCGTTGCCCTCGTCGTTGACGACGCCGATGACGGCCGCGTCCGCGATGCCGGGATGGGTGAGCAGCAGGGCCTCCAGTTCCGCGGGGGCCACCTGGAACCCCTTGTACTTGATGAGTTCCTTCACCCGGTCCACCACGAACAGCCAGCCGTCGTAGTCCACTTGGCCGACGTCTCCGGTGTGCAGCCAGCCGTCTGCGTCGATCAGCGCGGTGGTGGCGTCGGGGCGGCCCAGGTAGCCCTTCATGATCTGCGGACCCCGGATGAGGATCTCGCCCCGCTCGCCGGGCCCGAGGTCCTTGCCGGGGTCGTCCAGGGAGACGATCCGCATCTCGGTCCCGGCGATCAGCCTGCCGACCGTGCCGGGTGGCGCCGCACGCAGCTGGGCGAGCGGGACGACATGGGTGCCGGGCGACAGCTCCGTCATGCCGTACGCCTGCCCCAGCGGCGGCAGCCCGAGCCGGTCGGCGCAGGCCGCGGCGAGGGTCGCGTCCAGCGGGGCGGCGGCACTGAGTACGTACTTCAGCGAGGAGAGGTCGTACCGGGCGACCGAGGGGTGCTTGGCGAGGGCGAGCACGATCGGCGGAGCGACGTACAGGCCGGTGATGCGGTGGGTCTCGATCGCCGCGAGGAAGGTGTCCAGCTCGAAGCGGGGCAGCACGACCACGGTGGCGCCCTTGCGCAGGGGCGCGTTCATCAGTGCCGTCAAACCGTAAATGTGGAAAAACGGGAGTATTGCGAGGATGCGCTCACCGGGCTCCACCGTGATGGCGGGCTCCAGTTGGGCGAGGTTGGTGGCGATCTGCCGGTGGGTGAGCATCACGCCCTTGGGGGTGCCGGTGGTCCCGGAGGAGTACGGCAGCACGGCGACGTCCTCGGCGGGGTCGACCGTGACGTCCGGCGCGGGGGCGGTGGTGGCGAGCAGCTCGGTCAGCGAGCGGTGGCCGGGCGCCTGGTCGCAGACGAAGATCTCCCGTACCCCGCCCGCGAGTTCGGCGGCTCTTCGGGCCGTCGGCAGCAGCGGGGAGACGGTGATCAGCCAGCGGGCCGAGCTGTCCGCGAGCTGCTTGGCCAGCTCCTCCGGGGTGTGCAGCGGGTGCGCGGTGGTGACGGTCGCGCCCGCACGGGTGGCCGCGTAGAAGGCGAGCGGGAACGCGATGGTGTTGGGGCTGTGCAGGGCGAGTACGTCACCCTTGCGCACCCCGGCCTCCGCGAGGGCGGCGCTCAGTCTCCGGTGGAGGAAGTCGAGTTGGGCGTAGGTGACGGTGGTGCCGTCCACGCCGTCGATCAGCGCGGGTCGGTCCCCGTGGGCGGCGGCTCCGCCCAGGACGGCGTCGTGGATGGGCTCTTCGACCGGTGGGACCTCGGCGTACGGGCTGTGGAACATGGTTCCTCCGAACGGCGGTCGCTCTAGTAGGACTTGGGCAGGCCGAGGGTCTGGTGGGAGACGTAGTTGAGGATCATCTCCCGGCTCACCGGGGCGATCCGGGCCACCCGCGCGCCGATGATCAGTGAGGCGAGCCCGAACTCGCGGGTCAGGCCGTTGCCGCCGAGGGTGTGCACGGCCTGGTCGACGGCCCGTACGCACGCCTCCCCCGCCGCGTACTTCGCCATGTTGGCCGCCTCGCCCGCGCCGATGTCGTCCCCGGCGTCGTAGAGGAGGGCCGCCTTCTGCATCATCAACTTGGCCAGTTCCAGGTCGATGTGGGCCTGCGCGAGGGGGTGCGCGATGGCCTGGTGGGCGCCGATCGGGGTCTTCCAGACGGTGCGCTCACGGGCGTACTCCAGCGCCTTGCCGACGGCGTACCGGCCCATCCCGATGGCGAACGCGGCCGTCATGACGCGCTCCGGGTTCAGCCCGGCGAACAGCTGGAGCAGCCCGGCGTCCTCGTCACCCACCAGGGCTTCGGCGGGTAGCCGTACGTCGTCCAGCACCAGCTCCCACTGCTTCTCCGCGGCGCTGAACTCCATGTCGACGGGGCTGCGGGAGAAGCCCTCGGCGTCGCGCGGGACGATGAACAGGCAGGGCTTGAGCTTGCCGGTACGGGCGTCCTCGGTGCGGCCGACGATCAGGACGGCGTCGGCGTGGTCCACCCCGGAGATGAAGACCTTCCGGCCGGTGAGCAGCCAGTCGTCGCCGTCCCGACGGGCGGTCGTGGTGATGCGGTGCGAGTTGGAACCGGCGTCGGGCTCGGTGATGCCGAACGCCATCAGCTTGGTGCCGTCGGCGAGTCCGGGGAGCCAGGTGCGCTTCTGCTCCTCGGTGCCGAAGCGGGCGATCACTGTGCCGCAGATGGCCGGGGAGACGACGAGCATGAGGAGGGGGGCTCCGGATGCGCCCAGCTCTTCGAGGACGATGGAGAGTTCGGCTATGCCGCCGCCTCCGCCGCCGTATTCCTCCGGGAGGTTGACGCCGAGGTATCCCAACTTGGCTGCTTCTTGCCAGAGTTCGGTGGGGTAGCGGCTCTCGGCTATCACTCGGGTGATGTAGTCGCGGCCGTAGCGTTTGCCTAGGGCGGAGACTGCTTTGCGGAGGGCCTGGTGTTCTTCGGACTCGATGAGGGTGGTCATCTTTTGCTCCTTCGGGTGCGGCTGATCGGTGGTTGCTCGCGCAGTTCCCCGCGCCCCTGGGTTACTTCGACTCGACGACTGCCAAGAGGGCGCCCATCTCCACCTGGCGGCCCACTGCCGTCGGGAGGGCGGTGAGGGTGCCGTCCGTGGGGGCCGTGATGCGGTGTTCCATCTTCATCGCCTCCAGCCAGATCAGGGGCTGGCCTGCCTGCACCTCGGTGCCCTCGGTGAGGCCCTCCGCCAGGCGGACGACCGTGCCGGGCATGGGGGCCAGGAGGGAGCCGGGGGCGTGTTCGGTGGTGGGGTCGGGGAAGCGGGGCAGGGCGGTGAGGGTGGTGGCGTTCACGTGGACCTGGTCGCCGTAGCGGGCGATGTCGAACTTCCTTCGTACGCCGTCCACTTCGAGGACGACGAGGTGTGGTTCGGCGTGGACCACGCGGACGCCGTCCGCCGCCAGGCCGGTGCGGGTGTGGCGGTAGGCGGCCTCGTGCTCCTCCCCGGCCATCTCGTACCGCTTCACCTGCGGGCCCGAGGGCACGTTGCGCCAGCCGCCGAAGCGGGAACGGCCGTGGGCATCGGCGAGGGCGGCGGCGAGCGGGGCGTAGGGGTCGAGGGCGGACTCGGTGAGGGGGGTGAGGTGGCGGTCGTAGAAGCCGGTGTCCATGCGGGCTTCGGTGAACTCGGGGTGCCTGAGCGAGCGGACCAGCAGGTCGCGGTTGGTGACCGGGCCGTGCAGCGCGGTGCGTTCCAGGGCGCCGGAGAGCTTGCGGACGGCTTCCGTGCGGGTGGGGGCGTACGCGATGACCTTGGCGAGCATCGGGTCGTAGTGCACGCCGATGGTGTCGCCGTCCGCGCAGCCGGTGTCCAGCCGTACGCCGTCCGGCACGGTGAAGCGGTGCAGGGTGCCGGTCTGCGGGGCCCAGCCGCGCGCCGGGTCCTCCGCGTACAGCCGGGCCTCGACGGCGTGGCCGCGCGGGGTCGGCTGCTCGGTGGGGAGGGCGCGGCCCTCGGCGACACGGATCTGCTCGGCGACCAGGTCGACGCCGAACACCGCCTCAGTGACGGGGTGTTCGACCTGGAGCCGGGTGTTCATCTCCAGGAAGTGGGCGCGGCCGTCGGCCACCAGGAACTCCACGGTGCCCGCGCCCTCGTAGGACACGGCACGCGTCGCCCGCTCGGCGAGCGCGTACAACTGCTCGGTGAGCGCGGGCGGCAGGCCGGGCGCCGGGGCCTCCTCGATCACCTTCTGGTGCCTGCGCTGGAGCGAGCAGTCGCGGGTGCCGAGTATCCACACCGTGCCGTGGGTGTCGGCGAGGACCTGCACCTCGATGTGGCGACCGTTCTCGAGGTACGGCTCCACGAACACCTCGCCGTCCCCGAACGCGCTCGCCGCCTCCGCGCGAGCGTCCTCCAGCGCGCCGGGCAGGGCGGCGAGGTCGCGTACGACGCGCATGCCGCGTCCGCCGCCGCCCGCGGCCGCCTTGACCAGGACGGGCAGGTCGGCCGCGGAGACGTTCTGTGCGTCCAGCGGGGCGAGGCCCATCAGTTCCTTGGCGCGGGTCTTGGACGCCATCGCCTCGATCGCCTCGGGCGGCGGCCCGATCCAGACGAGCCCGGCGTCCCGTACGGCGCGGGCGAAGTCGGCGTTCTCGGAGAGGAAGCCGTAGCCGGGGTGCACGGCGTCCGCACCGGCCGCGAGGGCGGCCTTCACGATGAGGTCGCCGCGCAGATACGTCTCGGCGGGCGCCGCACCCGGCAGCCGGACCGCTGTGTCGGCCACACGTGTGTGCAGCGCACCCTCATCCGCGTCGGAGTGTAGGGCGACGGTACGTATGCCCAGGTCGGCGCAGGTGCGGAAGATACGGCAGGCGATCTCGCCCCGGTTGGCGACGAGCAGGGTGGAAATCATGGGCCTCACATCCGGAAGACGCCGAAGCCGCCACGGGCGCCCTCGTAGGGAGCGGTGTGTATGGCGGACAGGCACATACCGAGGACGGTTCGGGTGTCGCGGGGGTCGATGACGCCGTCGTCGTAGAGCCGCCCGGACAGGAACATGGGCAGCGACTCCGACTCGATCTGCCCCTCGACCATCGCGCGCAGGGCGGCGTCGCCCTCCTCGTCGTACGGCTGTCCCTTGGCCAGGGCCGACTGGCGGGCCACGATCGACAGCACGCCCGCGAGCTGCTGCGGGCCCATGACGGCCGACTTGGCGCTGGGCCAGGCGAAGAGGAAGCGGGGGTCGTAGGCGCGGCCGCACATGCCGTAGTGGCCGGCGCCGTAGGACGCGCCCATGAGGACGGAGAGGTGCGGCACCTTGGAGTTGCTGACCGCGTTGATCATCATCGAGCCGTGCTTCACGATGCCGCCCTGCTCGTACTCCTTGCCGACCATGTAGCCGGTGGTGTTGTGCAGGAACAGCAGCGGGATGTCGCGCTGGTTGGCGAGCTGGATGAACTGCGCCGCCTTCTGCGACTCCTCGCTGAACAGCACCCCGCGCGCGTTGGCCAGGATGCCGACCGGATAGCCGTGCAGCTCGGCCCAGCCGGTGACCAGGCTCGTGCCGTACAGCGGCTTGAACTCGTCGAAGTCGGAGCCGTCGACCAGGCGGGCGATGACCTCGCGCGGGTCGAAGGGGGTGCGCAGGTCGCCGGGGACGATGCCGAGCAGTTCCTCGGGGTCGTGCTTGGGCGGCTCGGCGAAGGCCGGATCGGCGTACGCCTTGCGGTGGTTGAGCCGCGCGACCACCCGGCGCGCCTGCCGGATCGCGTCCCGCTCGTCCACCGCGAAGTGGTCGGCCAGGCCGGAGGTACGGGCGTGCATCTCGGCGCCGCCCAGCGACTCGTCGTCGCTCTCCTCACCGGTCGCCATCTTGACCAGCGGCGGGCCGCCGAGGAACACCTTCGCGCGCTCCTTGACCATGATCACGTGGTCGGACATGCCGGGGACGTACGCGCCGCCCGCCGTGGAGTTGCCGAACACCACGGCCACGGTCGGGATGCCCGCGGCCGACAGCCGGGTCAGGTCCCGGAAGATCGCCCCGCCGGGGATGAAGATCTCCTTCTGCGAGGGGAGGTCGGCTCCGCCGGACTCGACCAGGCTGATGACGGGGAGCCGGTTGGCCCGCGCGATCTCGTTGGCCCGCAGCGCCTTCTTCAGGCTCCACGGGTTGCTCGCGCCGCCGCGCACGGTCGCGTCATTGGCGGTGATCAGGCACTCGGTTCCCTCGACCACCCCGATGCCGGTGACGAGGGAGGCGCCGACGGTGTACTCGCTGCCCCAGGCCGCGAGGGGGGACAGTTCGAGGAACGGGGTGTCGGGGTCGACCAGCAACTCGATCCGCTCACGGGCGAGCAGCTTGCCCCGCTTACGGTGCCGGGCCACATATTTCTCGCCGCCACCCGCGAGTGCTTTCGCGTGCTCGGCCTCCAGGTCGGCGAGCTTGGCGAGCATGGTGTCGCGGTTGGCCAGGTGGTCGGGTGCGGTGGGGTCGAGGGTGGTGGGGAGGAGGGTCATGGGGTGCCTCCGGGGTGGGGGGTGGGGGTGCCGGAGGGCCGTGTGGGCGGGGTGGTCACAGGAGTTCCTCCGGGATGTCCACGTGCCGGGAGCGGAGCCATTCGCCGAGGGCCTTGGCCTGGGGGTCGTAGCGGTGCTGGGCGGCCACACCGGCGCCGAGGATGCCGGTGACGACGAAGTTCAGCGCGCGGAGGTCGGGCAGGATGTGCCGGGTGACCGGGAGGTCGCGGGCCTCGGGGATCAGCTCCCGGAACCGCTCGACGGTCAGCTCGTGCGCGAGCCAGCGCCAGGCGTCGGCGGAGCGGGCCCAGACGCCGACGTTGGCGTTGCCGCCCTTGTCGCCGCTACGGGCTCCGGCCACATGACCGAGGGGGGCGCGGCGGGTGCGGCCCACATGGAGGGGCTCGGGCAGTTCGGGTACGGGTACCTCGCTGAGCGGGAGCGTCTGCTGCGGCGCACCCACATCGATTCGACGCCCATCGTGGAGGACGGCCACATGGTCGACGGCACCATGGGGTACGGCCACATGGTCGAACACCCCATAGGGCGCGCCCTTCCCCGGTGGCGCCAGCACATGGAAGCCGGGGTAACTGGCAAGCGCCAACTCGATCGCGGCCCCGCTCAGCCCCCGCCCGACCACCTCGGGATCGGAGTCCCGCACGACGAGCCGCAGCAACGCACTGGCCGTCTCCTCCGTGTCCGCATCGGCCCGGTCGGTGCGGGCCAACTCCCACCGCACCTCCTCCGGCGCCGCCTTGGCCAGCGCGGCGTCCATCTGCTCCCGCACCAGCCCCGCCTTGGCCTCGATGTCGAGACCGGTGAGGACGAAGGCGACCTCGTTGCGGAAGCCGCCGAGCCGGTTGAGGCCGACCTTGAGCGTGGGCGGGGGCGCCTCACCGCGCACCCCGTCGATCCGCACCCGGTCCGGCCCGTCCTGGCGCAGCCGTACGGTGTCCAGCCGGGCGGTGACATCGGGCCCGGCGTACCGGGCACCCCCGGTCTCGTACAACAACTGGGCCGTGACGGTACCGGTGTCCACGAACCCGCCGGTACCAGGATGCTTGGTGACGACACTGCTGCCGTCGGCATGGATCTCGGCGAGCGGAAACCCGGGACGGCGTACGTCGCCGTCCTGGAAGAAGGCGTAGTTGCCGCCAGTGACCTGGGTCCCGCACTCCAGCAGATGCCCGGCGACGACGGCCCCGGCGAGCTGGTCGTGGTCCCCCGGCCCCCACCCGAAGTGCGCGGCGGCGGGCCCGGTGACGAGGGCGGCGTCGGTCACCCGCCCGGTGATCACCACGTCCGCCCCGGCCCGCAGACACTCCGCGATGCCGAAGCCGCCGAGGTAGGCGTGGGCGGCCAGGGTGCCGGGGTACGCGGCGGTGAGGTCGTCGCCCTCGACATGCGCGACCCGTACGGGTATGCCGAGCCGGTCCGCCAACTCCCGGACTTTGTCGGCGAGTCCGGCCGGGTTCAGCCCGCCCGCGTTGGTGACGATCCGCACCCCGCGCTCGTGGGCGAGCCCGAGGCAGTCCTCGAACTGGCGCGCGAAGGTGCGGGCGTATCCGGCGCCGGGGTCCTTCAGCCGGTCGCGGCCGAGGATGAGCATGGTCAGCTCGGCGAGATAGTCCCCGGTGAGTACGTCGACCTCGCCGCCGGTGAGCATCTCGCGCAGGGCGCTCGCCCGGTCGCCGTAGAAGCCGGAGAAGTTGCCGACGCGCAGCGGGGTCACCGTCCGGGCTCCTCGGGCGCGGCCGCCTTGGGTTCGCGCCCGGTGCCGGGCAGGCCCGCGAACGCCTGGGCGATGTCCAGCCAGCGGTCGGCGTCCGGGCCCTCGGCGGTCAGCGCGAGGTCGGCGCGGTGGGCGCGCTGGGTGACGAGCAGGCAGAAGTCGACCGCGGGGCCGGTGACCCGTTGCGGGGCGCCCTCCGGGCCGTGTGTCCACAGCTCGCCCCAGGGCGCCCGGACCTCGACGCGGAACTCCTCCTCCGGCGCGGGCAGTCCCCGTACCGCGAAGGCGAAGTTCCGGGCCCGCACACCGATGTGGACCACATGCCGGAGCCGGTCGGTAGGTGTGCGCACCACACCCAGGGCGTCGGCCACATCCTGGCCGTGGGCCCAGGTCTCCATGAGTCGGCCGGTGGCCATGGAGGCGGCGGACATGGGTGGCCCGAACCACGGGAACCGGGTGTGCCGTGCGGCGGCCTCCCGCAGGGCGCGGTCGAGCTGCTGCCGCCCGTCCCGCCAGCGGGTGAGCAGTTCGGCGGGGGCGAGCCGGGCGCCTTCGTCGGCACCGTCGTCCACGAAGGAGTCGGGCGAGGTGAGCGCCTGCTCGGCGAACTTCCGGAAGGCCGCCTCGTCGCTCATGGCGAGCAGGGCGGCGCGGTCGGTCCAGTGCAGATGGGCGATCTGGTGAGCGATGCTCCAGCGGGGAGCGGGCGTCGCGCGTGCCCACTCCTGCTCGGTCAACTCGGCCACGAGCAGGTCGAGTTCCCGGCTCTCCTCACGCAGGTCGTCGAAGACGGGCGTCGGGTCGGACATGGGCAGGAGCATGACAGCGAGGCAAGAAACAATCAAGCGTGCTTGCATTAATTTGTCGGGGCGGGGTGGCGGAAATTCACTGCCGACGGCCCTTCGCCTCCGGCTAGGTTCGCCGGATGCGCGACTTCACGGAGCCCTCGGAACTGCGGCGACTGGTGCGGGAGGGGCTGGGATCAGGCTGCCGGGTCACCGGCGTGGAACGCCTGCGCGGCGGCTCGAAGAAGGGGGTCTACCGGCTCGCCCTGACCGGGACGGGCGCCCCGCCGACCGTGATCGCCTATAGCTGGGCCCCACAGGAGAACTTCTGGCCGAGTGTGCCGACAGACCCCCTGACCCCCGCGTCCGGCCTGGCCCCCTTCCTGGCCGCGCACCACACCCTGAACGCGGCCGGTGCCCGCACCCCACACCTCCTCCACGTGTCCGAGCCCGCCGACCTGGCCCTGGTGGAGGACGTCCCCGGCGACACCCTGGAGCGGACCTTCACCATCGACCCGCCCCGAGCGGCGAAGGCCCTGACGGAACTGTCCCTCACCTTGGACCGCATGGCGGCCCACACCGCCCCGCACCCCGCCCGCACCCCCTCGGCGACCAGCGAGGCGCTGACCCTGACCCGAGCCCTGAGCGACCTGACCGAAGCCGCGGCCCGCGACCCGCGCGTCAGCGAGGCCCACTCCGCCCTGTCCGACCGCCTGCACGCCCTACACGCGGCGGTGACCCCCCGCACGACGTACTCCCTGGTCCACGGCGAACTGGGCCCCGACCACGTCCTCCTCACCCCCGACGCCCACCCCGTGCTGATCGACATCGAGAGCCTCACCCACTTCGACCCCGAACACGAACACGCCTTCCTGCGCCTCCGCTTCGGCCCCCACTACGCCCCGCTCGCCCGCCCGTCGCTGGACCCCGCCCGCCTGGCCCTCCACACCCTCGCCCTCCACCTCTCCCTGGTGGCGGGCCCCCTGCGCCTGCTGGACGGCGACTTCCCGCACCGCGACGCCATGCGGGGCATCGCGGAGCACAACACACGGGAGGCGCTGCGACTGGTGGTGCCCGAGTAGGTGGTCCGAGCCGTGTCTACGCCTCCGGAGCGGGAGGCGGTACGCGCCGGGTCTGGGTGCGGACCGCGCCGATGCTGGCCGTGATGACCAGGGCGATGGCGGCGGCCTCGGTGAGGGAGAGGGACTGGTGCAGCACGAAGAAGCCCGCGGTGGCGGCGACAGCCGGTTCGAGGCTCATCAGGATGGCGAAGGTGGGGGCGGGGAGGCGGCGCAGCGCGAGGAGTTCCAGGGTGTAGGGCAGGACCGAGGAGAGCAGGGCCACCGCCGAACCCAGGGCGATGGTGGTGGGGTTCAGCAGACGGTCGCCCGCGTCGACGACGCCCAGCGGGAGGAAGACCAGCGCGGCCACCCCCATGGCGAGGGCCAGCCCGTCGGCCTGGGGGAAGCGGCGGCCCGTACGGGCGCTGAAGATGATGTACGCCGCCCACATGACGCCCGCCGACAGCGCGAAGCCGACGCCCAGCGGGTCCAGGTCGCTGAAGCCCCCGCCGCCGAGCAGGAAGACGCCCGCCAGGGCGACGGCCGCCCACACGGCGTTGATGGCGCGGCGGGAGGCGAGGACGGAGAGGGCCAGCGGGCCGAGGACCTCGAGGGTGACCGCGAGGCCGAGCGGGATACGGGCGACCGACTGGTAGAAGAGGCCGTTCATCCCGGCCATGGTGAGGCCGAAGACGATCACCGTGCCCCAGTCGGCGCGGGAGTGCCCGCGCAGCCGGGGTCGGCACACCACCAGCAGCACCAGGGCCGCCGCGACCAGGCGCAGCGTCACCACGCCGAGCGCGCCCGCGCGGGGCATCAGCGTCACCGCGAGCGCCCCGCCGAACTGGACCGATATCCCGCCCGCCAGCACCAGGCCGACCGGCCCCAGTGAGCCGAAGCGGCCAGGGGAGTCCGGGGTGGTGGAGGTGCTCGTCGGAGCCGAGGTCGAGGTGGAGGTGGAGGTGGAGCTGCGGACGGTGGTCACGGGCTGTCCTGGGGGCCGGCGGGAGTGGGCTTCCTGCGCATCGGTGGCGGCGCGAGCGCCGTGTACATCCCGATGTACTTCCAGGTCCACGATAATGGACCTCCGTCAGGTGTGTGAACCCTTATGCCACTGTACGCAGCCGGTGTCTTGGATGCTGAGATCAACGATGCCGGGACCGGGCCTCAGCGGGCCGGGGCCCTCAGCGGCGGGCCATGTACAGGTCGAACGCCTTGTGCAGCATCTTGTTCAGCGGGAAGTCCCACTCCCCGACGTACTCCACCGCCTCGCCGCCCGCGCCGACCTTGAAGCGGAGCAGGCCGAGCAGGTGGTTGGACTCCTCCAGGGTGTCGGTGATGCCCCGGAAGTCGTAGACGTGCGCGCCCAGCTCGTGGGCGTCGGCCATCATCCGCCACTGCATGGCGTTGTTGGGCTGGACCTCGCGCTTGCGGGCGGTGGAGGCGCCGTAGGAGTACCAGACGTGACCGCCGACGGTCAGCATCGTCGCCGCCGCCAGCACCTCCCCGTCGTGGTGCGCGAGGTACAGCCGCATCCGGTCGGGGTCCTCGGCGGTGAGCGCGGTCCACATCCGCTGGAAGTACGGCAGCGGGCGCGGGAGGAAGCGGTCGCGCTCGGCGGTCTCGGTGTACAGCTCGTAGAACGCGGGCAGGTCGTCGGCCCCGCCGCGCACCACCTTCACGCCCGCCTTCTCGGCCTTCTTGATGTTGCGCCGCCACTGCTGGTTGAGACCGCCGTGGATCTCCTCCAGCGACCGCCCGGCGAACGGCACCTGGCACACGTACCGGGGCTGCCCCGCCGCGAAGCCCTCCTCGGCGTCCGGTTCGCGTCGTCGCCAGCCCATGCCGTGCAGCCGGTCGGCGAGGGCCCGGGCGCGCGGGTCCTGCCAGGTCGGCTCGGCGTCGCTCAGCCGGTGCGCGGCGGGGTCGGCGATGGCGGCCTTGACCGCCTCGGGGTTCCAGCGCCGGGCGGCCACGGGCGGCCCCATCTTCACCGAGAACGCGCCGCGCGCCTTGAGGTGGGCCAGCAGCGGGTCGAGCCAGCGCGCCAGGTCGTCGGCGTGCCAGTCGATGACCGGGCCCTCGGGCAGGTAGGCCAGATACCGCTTCACCTTCGGCAGCGGCCGCAGCAGCACCAGCCCCGCGCCCACGAGCCGTCCGTCCTCCTCGAACCAGCCCAGGCTCTCCGCCTTCCAGTCGGGCTTCACCTCCCCCCACGACGGCACCTGCATATGACTGACCGAGGGCCGCGAGCCCACGAAGGCCAGATGCTCGTCCCGGCTGAGGGGGCGCAGGGTGAGGGTCATACGGCGGACTCCTTCGCGCTGGCAGACCCGGTCACTATGGTCCGACCCTCCCGTCCCCGGGTCCGAACACCGCCGACGCCTCCGTGTCCGTCACCCGTGCGCGCAGGTAGCAGTCGGCCCAGGCGGCGATGTCCGGATAGGCGCACTCGGCTTTCAGCCGTGCGACGGCCGCCGGTATGTCGTACGCGCTCGCTCTCAGGTCGACCCCCGGACCGAGCAGGCACCAGTGGGCGCCGGGGCGGCCGTACGGCATGCCGACGCTTCCCGGGTTGACGATCAGCCTGCCGTGCGCGAGCCGGGCGTACGGCATGTGGGTGTGGCCGCAGACCACGGTGCCGACGCCGGGCGGCACGCCGTCCAGCACCTCGGCCCAGCGGGCGGGACGGGAGTCGACCAGGACGATCTCCTCGTCGTCGCGTGGGGTCGCGTGGCAGAACAGCACCTGTCCGAGGCCCCGGACGCGCAGGGTCACGGTGGCGGGCAGTGCGGCCAGGAGGTCCACCTGCTCGGCGCGCAGGGCCCGCGCGGCGAACACCCCGATGGGGTCGGGGATCTCCGTGCGCTGTCCGCGCCGGTACTCGACCAGTTCCCGGTCGGCGTTCCCGCCGAGCCACAGGGCCCGGTCGCCCAGCTCGCGCAGCAGGTCCAGCACCTCGGCGGGCTGCGGACCGGCCGTGATGTCGCCGGTGAGGACGATCCGGTCGGCGGCCGCCACCTCGGGCTCGGCGAGGACCGCCTCCAGGGCGGGCAGCACCCCGTGGA
Source organism: Streptomyces sp. NPDC002176 (assembly GCF_044903645.1). Taxonomy (NCBI): domain Bacteria; kingdom Bacillati; phylum Actinomycetota; class Actinomycetes; order Kitasatosporales; family Streptomycetaceae; genus Streptomyces; species Streptomyces sp. NPDC002176. The sequence goes on along the minus strand of NZ_JBJDQW010000006.1, from coordinate 217,411 downwards.
TGTCGGAGAGGACTGCGACCTTTCCGTACTCCTCGCTCACTCCCGCCCCTCCCTCTCCAGCCCTTCCGCCAGTACCTCCGCCAGGTGTCGGGCCCTCACCCCGGCCAGTTGTTCCAGTTGGGTGCGGCAGGAGTAGCCGTCCGCCAGGAGGGTGGCGTTCTCGGGGGCGGTGTGGACGGCCGGGAGGAGCTGGTCCTCGGCGCAGCTGCGGGAGACGTCGAAGTGGCCTTTCTCGAAGCCGAAGTTGCCGGCCAGGCCGCAGCAGCCGCCGCTCAGTTCGCCGGTGAGGGCGGCCGAGGCGCGCAGTTCGCGGTCGGCGGTGTCGCCGAGCACCGCGTGCTGGTGGCAGTGGGTCTGCCCGGCCACCGGGCGGTCGATGACCGGTGGGGTCCAGTGCGGGGCGTGGCGGCGCAGGGTCTCCGCGAAGGTGCGTACGGCCGCGGCCAGGCGGGCCGCGCGCGGATCGTCGGGCAGCAGTTCGGGGAGGTCGGCGCGGAGGGCCGCCGCGCAGCTCGGTTCCAGGACGACGACCGGGACCCCGGCCTCCAGCACCGGTTCCATCAGGTCCAGCGTGCGCAGGAGCACCGCGCGGGCCCGGTCCAGGCGGCCGGTGGAGAGGTAGGTCAGCCCGCAGCAGACCTGGGCGCGGCGGGCCCGGAGCAGTGCGGTCGGCGCGCGGGAGGCGCCGTCTCCCACCGGGCGTCCGCCGGGCAGCAGGGTCGGCGGGAGCGCCACCCGCAGCCCGGCCGACTCCAGCACCCGGACGGTGGCCCGCCCCACGGACGGCGACAGATGCTCGGTGAAGGTGTCCGGCCACAGCACGACCAGTTGCCCGGAGCCCCCGCTTTCCGGCGCCGGACGCCTCCTCCGCCACCACCGGCTGAACGTCTCCTCGGCGAGCCGGGGGATCTCCCGCTCCCCCGCGATCCCGCCCACCCGTTTCCCCAGCCGGGCCAACGGCCCCACCGACGCGAGCCGGTTGACCAGCGGCGCCGCCCGCACACGGGCCACCCAGCGCAGCCACACCGGCAGTGACCCCAGGCTGTAGTGGGCGGCGGGGCGCGGTCGGCCCGCGTAGTGGTGGTGCAGGAACTCCGCCTTGTAGGTGGCCATGTCGACGCCGACCGGGCAGTCCGAGCGGCAGCCCTTGCAGGACAGACACAGGTCGAGGGCGTCCCGGACCTCGGTCGAGCGCCAGCCGTCGGTGATCACCTCGCCCGCGAGCATCTCGTGCAGCAGCCGCGCCCGGCCCCGCGTGGAGTGCTCCTCCTCCCCGGTCGCCCGGAACGACGGGCACATCACCTCGGCCCCGGCCCCTGACTCCGTGCGGCACTTGGCGACCCCGACGCAGCGGCGGACGGCCGCGCGGAAGTCGCCGTCGTCGTGCGGGTAGCCGAAGGCGACGTCCACCGGGCGGCGGGGCAGCACCGCGAAGCGGAGGTTGTCGTCCAGCCGGGCGGGGCGGACCAGCATGCCGGGGTTGAGCAGGTCGTCGGGGTCCCACACCGCCTTGGCCCGCTCGAACAGCGCCACCATCTCGGCGCCGTACATACGCGGCAGCAGCTCCGCGCGGGCCTGTCCGTCACCGTGCTCCCCGGACAGCGAGCCGCCGTGGGAGACCACCAGGTCGGCCTGGTCCTCGGAGAAGCGGCGGAACCGGCCCACCCCGGCCTCGGTGAGCAGGTCGAAGTCGATCCGGACGTGGACGCAGCCCTCCCCGAAGTGGCCGTAGGGAGCGCCGCGCAGCCCGTGGGCGGCGAGCAGGGCGCGGAAGTCGCGCAGGTAGGCACCGAGCCGGGCGGGCGGCACCGCGCAGTCCTCCCAGCCGGGCCACGCCTCCGTGCCGTCCGGCATACGGGTCGCCGTACCGCTCGCGTCCTCGCGCAGCCGCCACAGGCCGCGCTGGGCGGCGGGGTCGGTCACCACCAGCGCGTCCACCACGTCCGCCGCGCGGACGACCGCCTCCGCGCGGGCCCGCGCCTCCCCTGCCGAGGCGCCGCCCGTCTCCACGAACAGCCAGGCGCCGCCCTTCGGCAGCCCGACCGGCGCCCGGATCAGGTCGGCCGCCATGCCCTCCACGGTCAGCGGGCCGTGCGGCAGCAGACCGGCGGCGGCATCGGCGGCGGCGCTCTCGTCGGCGTACCCCAGCACGGCCAGGGCGTGGACGGGTGGCGCCTCCACCAGGTCCACCACCGCCTCCGTGAGGACGCCGAGGGTGCCTTCGGAGCCGCAGAAGGAGCGGGCCACGTCGGCACCGTGCTCGGGGAGCAGGGCGTCCAGGGCGTACCCGGAGATACGGCGGGGCAGGTCGGGGAAGCCGGTGCGCAGCCGGGCCAACTCCCCCTCCACCAGGGCGCGCAGCCCCTCCGGTGCGCCCGACCAGTCCCGGCCGGGGCGCAGGCGTTCGCCGCGCGCGGTGAGTACGGACAGTTCGCGCACGCTGTCGGCGGTGGTGCCCCAGGCCACCGAGTGGGCGCCGCAGGAGTTGTTGCCGATCATGCCGCCGAGCGTGCAGCGGCCGTGCGTGGACGGGTCGGGGCCGAAGCGGAGGCCGTGCGGGGCGGCCGCCGCCTGGAGCCGGTCCAGGACCAGGCCCGGCTGTACCCGCGCCGTGTGCGCCTCCGGGTCCAGTTCCAGCAGGCCGTCCATGTGCCGGGTGAAGTCCAGCACCACCCCCGTGCCCGTCGCCTGCCCGGCGATGGACGTACCCCCGCCCCGCGCGACCACCGGTGTGCCGCGCGCCCGGCACACCTCCAGCACGGCCGCCACGTCCTCGGCGTCCCGAGGGGCCACCACGCCCAGCGGGACCCGCCGGTAGTTGGACGCGTCCATCGTCATCAGCGCCCGGGCGGTCGCGTCGAAGCGGACCTCGCCCCGCACGGCCCGCCGCAGCTCGGCGGCCAGCCCTCCACCGTCCTCGATCTCCATCTCAGTCCCCCGTCCGTCCGACCCCGTCGATCGGTCATGGCTCCAGCATGCATCCGATCACGCAACGTCATCGAAAGTTGTCCACAGGCACCTCTCGATCCTCAGATCGTCGTACAACCGCACAAGTCCACGACCCGGAAGAGTCGTCTCATCCGACGGACACGGCTTCGTCCGGTTTCGCACACCCGATACGCTCCGACTCGTGGCCGACATCGAGATCCCCGCTGACATCAAGCCCGCCGACGGACGCTTCGGCGCGGGCCCCTCCAAGGTGCGGACGGAGGCGCTCGCCGCGCTCGCGGCGACCGGCAGTTCCCTGCTGGGCACCTCCCACCGCCAGGCTCCGGTCAAGAACCTGGTGGGCCAGGTCCGCGAAGGCATCAGCTCCCTGTTCTCCCTCCCGGACGGCTACGAGGTCGTCCTCGGCAACGGCGGCTCCACCGCCTTCTGGGACATCGCGACCCACGGACTGATCGAGTCCAAGTCCCAGCACCTCAACTTCGGTGAGTTCTCGTCCAAGTTCGCCAAGGCGGCCAAGCTCGCCCCCTGGCTGGCCGAGCCGACCGTCATCGCCTCCGACCCCGGCACCCACCCCGAGGCGCGCGCCGAGGCGGGCGTGGACGTGTACGCGTTCACCCACAACGAGACCTCCACCGGTGTCGCCATGCCGATCAAGCGCGTGGCCGGTGCCGACGAGGGTTCGCTCGTCCTGGTGGACGCCACCTCCGGCGCGGGCGGCCTCCCGGTCGACGTCTCCGAGACAGACGTCTACTACTTCGCCCCGCAGAAGTCCTTCGCCTCCGACGGCGGCCTGTGGATCGGCGTGTTCTCCCCGGCCGCGATCGAGCGCGCCGAGCGGGTGCACGCCTCCGGCCGCCACGTCCCGGAGTTCTTCAGCCTGCCGACCGCGATCGACAACTCGCGCAAGAACCAGACGTACAACACCCCGGCGCTCGCCACGCTCTTCCTGCTCAACGAGCAGCTGGAGTGGCTGAACGGCCAGGGCGGCCTCGACTTCGCCACCGGCCGCACCAAGGACTCCTCGAACCGGCTGTACACCTGGGCGGAGGAGTCGAAGTACGCGACGCCGTTCGTCACCGACCCGGCCAAGCGGTCGCAGGTCATCGGCACGATCGACTTCGCCGACGAGATCGACGCGGCCGCGGTCGCCAAGGTGCTGCGCGCCAACGGCATCGTGGACACCGAGCCGTACCGCAAGCTCGGCCGCAACCAGCTCCGCGTCGCCATGTTCCCGGCGATCGACCCGGCCGACGTCGAGGCGCTCACGAAGTGCGTCGACTATGTCATCGAGCGGATCTGAAACCCGTAGATCCAGGTGAGTGAGGGCGCCCCGGTGGTGAACCGGGCGCCCTTTCCCATGCCGCGCGCCCTTCTCGCGCCCCGCGCCCTCCCCGTTCCCCGCGCCTACCCCTTGCGCCGCATCAGCCGCATGCCGAACACGGCGGCGGCACCGAGCGCGAGGAGGACGGCGCCGACCTTGAACCCGCCCTCGTCACCCTTCTCCCCCGAGGCGGAACTCCCCCCGGTGGACGGCGACTTGGACGCCACCGCACCGCCCTCCGGCGCGTCCAGCGCCTTCACCTGGCTCTGCGCGCCCTCGCTGCCGTACATCAGCCTGGTGCCGTCGGCCGAGTAGCTGACGGACTCGCCCTGGCCCTGGAGCGGCACGTCCAGCCGGTCCAGCTTCTTGATGCGGCCGCCGTTCCAGTCGTAGGAGATGCCGCCGAAGTAGCCGCGTACGGCGAGCTGTTGACCGTTCGGGGAGAAGGCGGCGTCGGTGGCCCACAGGTCGACGGGGGCGACCGGGCGGAAGACGTTCGTACCGGAGGACGACAGTTCGGCGGGGCCCTCGTACAGGTGACCGCCGTCCTCGTTCTTGTCGATGATGTAGACGCGACCGGTCTTGGGGTGGACGGCCAGCGACTCGGCATCGCGTGGGCCGTCGGAGTACTTCACGACGTACTGCGTGGCCGTGACCGTCTGGTCCTTCAGGGTCTTCGGCTCGGGCAGCCGGTAGATCCACACGTAGGGCCAGCGGCCGTGGAAGTTGTCGCCGATGTCGCCGACGTAGATCTGGTTGTCCGGCCCGATGGAGATCGCCTCCACGTCGCGCGGGGAACCGATGCCGCGCAGGGTGAGCGTGGCGACGGTCTTTCCGGTGCGGCTGTCGACGGCGTAGAGGTACGGGCCGTCGTCGCTGTCGTTGTGCGTCCAGTAGACGCCGGGATGCAGGTGGGAGGCGGCCAGGCCGCTGGACTCGGTGATCCTGGGGTCCGCGATGGTGAACCCCTGGTCCCCGTCCGCGGCGTGGGCGGGCAGGGCGCAGGCACCCGCGAGCAGGGCCCCGGCAAGCAGGGCGAACGGTCGGCGCATGGTCCAAGACTGCCACCTGGCGCGGACGTTCAGCGGAGGTGGTGGGCCTCACAGGGGCCCTGGATGCGGGCCCGGACCACGATCCGCCATCATGAGCGGATGCTCAGGTTCATGCCCGTAGGTGACTCCATGACGATCGGGAGCGCGGGCGAACACACGTGGCGTTACCGGCTGTGGCGGCACCTGCGCGACACATACGGCGACCCGTTCCAGATCGTCGGCCCCCGCGAGACGCTGTTCGATCAGGCCACTGGGGAGCCCGGCTCGCACGAGTACGCCGACCCCGACTTCCCGCGCGCCCACCTCGCCGGGTGGGGCGAGGGCTGGCAGCACATGGCTCCGCTGATCGGGGAGGCGGTGCGGGCGCACCGGGCCGACGTGCTGCTGGTCTCCCTCGGCCTGATCGACCTGGGCTTCTACACCAACGCGGAGCAGACGGCGGAGAACGTACGGGCGTTCGTCGCGGCGGCCCGCGAGGCGCGTCCGCGCGTGCGCATGGTGCTGCTGCCGGTCATCCCGAACATACGCGCCCAGGAGGACGCCCCCTTCGCCGACCAGGTCGGCCTCTTCAACACCCTCCTCGCCAAGACGGCCGCCGACCTGGACGAGCCCCGCTCGCCGCTGCTGCTGGCCTCGGCGCCGGAGGGGTGGGACATCCGGATGGACACGTACGACGGCACGCATCCCAACACGAGCGGGGAGCACCGGATCGCGGGGGCGTTCGCGGGGGCGATGCACGAGGCGTGGGGGGTGGGGGAGCCGTACGTGGCTTGATCACGCCGACGTGATCGGGGCGTTGCCGGTTGGCCGGGCGATTCGTTCAACAGCTCACCAGGAGATGGGCGGGAGGAACGCCACATGACCGAGATCGGCCCGCCGACTACGCTGGACGACTGGTTCACACGTCTCGAAGCGATGCCGGTGCCAGAGGGGTACAAGGCCGAGATCATCGGGGGGACCGTCCACTTGACCAGCCGAGGCGATTCCCAGTGGGCGATCACCGCCGACCTGTACGACCAGCTGCGCACCAGGTACCCACGGACACGGCTGAAGTCCGGTGCCCGGCTCGACCTGCCGGGGCCGCTCAACAGTTACGCCCCCGACCTGATGCTCCTCGCCGAGAGTGCCGAGAGGACGGCCGTGGGCCTCTGGCGTTGCGCGGACGTCGAGTTCGCCGCCGAGGTTCTCCCGCTGGACACGGTGGACCCCGCACGCGGCCTGAAGGAGGCCGCTTACGCCTTGGCGGAAGTGCCGGTGTACCTCGTCGTCGACCCGCGGCAAGGCCGGTGTCACGCCTACAGCAAGCCGAAGGAGGACGAGTACATGGTCCGGCTGACCGTCGCCTTCGGAGGGGACCTCGACCTCACCGGCACCCCGGCCGACCTCGTCCTCAAGACCGACGACTTCCCCCGCGACTGACCCCACCGCTTGCCTGGAGTCCACTCCAAGACGTTGGCTAGGTGGGCATGAGGTACACGCAGCTTGGACGTACGGGACTCAAGGTCAGCCGACTGGTGCTCGGGACGATGAACTTCGGGCCGCAGACGGACGAGGCGGACAGCCACGCGATCATGGACGCGGCGCTGGACGCGGGCATCAACTACTTCGACACCGCGAACGTGTACGGCTGGGGCGAGAACAAGGGCCGCACCGAGGAGATCGTCGGAACCTGGTTCGCCAAGGGCAGCGAGCGGCGCGAGAAAACCGTCCTGGCCACCAAGGTTTACGGGAACATGGGCACAGAAGGCGAGCCCTGGCCCAACTACGACAAGCTCTCCGCGCTGAACATCCGCCGCGCCGTGGACGCCAGCCTGAAGCGGCTGCGGACCGACTACATCGACATCTACCAGTTCCACCACATCGACCGGAACACCCCGTTCGAGGAGATCTGGCAGGCGGTCGACGTCCTGGTCACCCAGGGCAAGATCCTCTACGCCGGTTCCTCCAACTTCCCCGGCTACAAGATCGCCCAGGCCAACGAGACGGCGCTGCGCCGGGGCAACACCCTCGGCCTGGTCAGTGAGCAGTGCCTGTACAACCTCGCGGAGCGCCGCGCCGAGATGGAGGTCATCCCGGCCGCCCAGGACTACGGGCTCGGCGTCATCCCCTGGTCGCCGCTGCACGGCGGACTGCTGGGCGGGGTCATCCGCAAGGAGGCCGAGCGCGGGCGCCGCGCCTCCGGCCGCGCGGCCGACGCCCTCGCGGACACGGCCACGCGCAACCGGATCGAGGCGTACGAGGAGCTGCTCGCCAAGCACGGCCTGGAGCCCGGCGAGGTCGCGCTCGCCTGGCTGCTGACCCGGCCCGGCGTCACCGGCCCCATCGTCGGCCCGCGCACGGCGGCCCAGCTGGAGTCCGCGCTGCGCGCGGTGGAGCTGGAGCTGAGCGAGGAGCTGCTGAAGGAGCTGGACGGGATCTTCCCCGGCCCGGGCCCCGCCCCGGAGGCGTTCGCCTGGTAGGGGCGAGCGAGTAGCGGCAAGCGAAAGGCCGCTCCGTACGGGGTTCCCCGCGGAGCGGCCTGGGCGGCATGCGTCAGTGGACGGCCGCCGCCACGGCGACGACCACCAGCATCAGTACGAGCGCACCGGCCATGATCCGGTTCCGGGTTTTCGGGTCCACGACGACGAGCCTAACCGGACGCGCCCAGTGCCCAGCGGGCGACCGGCACGTACCGGGGCTGCTCGCCGGGGACGCCGGAGGCCGGAAGACGGCTGCGGACGAGGACCAGTTCGCCCACCGTCCAGCCGGTACCGGCGAATTCGGCGAGGGCGGCGACGTAGGGACGCAGGTCGGTGTCGCCCTTGCCGCGGGCCAGTGTGAGATGCGCCCGGTAGTGCCGGTGCTCCTCGCCGCCCACCCCGGCCCGGCGTCCGGCCGCCTGGGCCCGCCCGGCCAGCCTGCCCAGCGCGGTGAGATCGCCCGAGGCCCCGGCCCACAGCGCCTTGCCCCGCCCGAAGCCACCGCCCCCGGCGACGGCCAGCGGGAACGGTGCGCTCCGCCCGGCCGCCCGCTCCAGCCGCCGCTCCAGCTCGGGCACGCTCTCCTCGGGGACCTCCCCGTAGAAGGCGAGCGTGAAGTGCCAACCGTCCGCCTGGGTCCACCGCAACGCGTCGGCCCCGGCCAGCCCCCGCAGCACCCGCACCTCCCGGCCCAGCTCCTCCACGGCCCCCGGGGGCGGCAGCACGGCGGCGAAGAGTCTCATGCCCTCACGATCCCAGACGGGCCGCCGACGCACAGGCGGCCCTGTTCCCGTCTCACGCCACCCGCGTCAACTCCCCGCTCCCCCGCGGCACGAACCGCAGATGTGGGCCGTGGTGCCAGGTGAGCCGGAGTCGGAGGTTGCCGGCGCGGGCCAGGAAGAGGCCGATGACCGCTGCCGCGGCGGCTGAGACGACGCCGCCGGCCAGGAAGCCGAAGCGGGCTCCGTAGGTGTCGGTGACCCACCCCACGAGCGGTGCGCCCAGCGGTGTGCCGCCCATGAACACCATCATGAAGAGGGACATCACCCGGCCCCGCATGGCCGGGTCGGTGGACATCTGCACGGCGGTGTTGGCGGTGACGTTGACCGTGAGGCCGAACACCCCGATCGGGATCATCAGCAGCGCGAACAGCCAGTACGAGGGCGCCAGCGCCGCCACGATCTCCACCGCGCCGAAGGCCAGCGCGGCCGCGACCAGCACCCGGAACCGGGCCGTACCGCGCCGCGCGGCGAGCAGGGCGCCGATCAGGGAGCCGACGGCCATCAGGGTGTTGAACAGGCTGTACGCACCGGCACCGGCGTGGAACACGTCGTCGGCGAAGGCGGTCAGCCACACCGGGAAGTTGAAGCCGAAGGTGCCGATGAACCCGACCAGCACGATCGGCCAGACCAGCTCGGGGCGACCGGCGACATGCCGCAGCCCCTCCCGCAGCTGGCCCTTGCCGCGCGGGGCGCGGTCGACGGCGTGCAGCTCACGGGTGCGCATCAGCAGCAGCCCGGCGATGGGCGCGACGAAGGACAGACCGTTGGCGAGGAACGCCCACCCGGTGCCCACCCCGGTGATCATCAGACCGGCGACGGCCGGACCGACCAGCCGGGCGGACTGGAAGTTGGCCGAGTTCAGGCTGACCGCGTTCTGGAGCTGGCCGGGGCCGACCATCTCCGAGACGAAGGACTGCCGGGCCGGGTTGTCCACGACCGTGGCGAGACCGACCGCGAAGGCGGCGACGTAGACGTGCCAGACCTGGACGTGCCCGGAGAGGGTGAGGACGGCGAGGGCGAGGCCGGTGAGGGCCATCGCGGACTGGGTGAACAGCAGCGCGGGCCGCTTGGGCAGCCGGTCGACGAGGACACCGCCGTACAGGCCGAACAGCAGCATCGGCAGGAACTGCAGGGCGGTGGTGATGCCGACGGCCGCGGAGGAGCCGGTGAGGCTCAGCACCAGCCAGTCCTGGGCGATGCGCTGCATCCAGGTACCGGTGTTGGAGACGACCTGCCCGGCGAAGAACAGCCGGTAGTTCCGGACCTTCAGCGAGCTGAACATCGAGGTTCTGCCGGAAGCGGGGGTAGTAGTGGCCGGTGCGGGGACGGAAGCTGCTCCGGGTCCCGTACTCAAAAGGTCGCCTCCTGAAGCGATGCCGTGGCTACAGTTGCGCGAGCTTCTCCAGGACGGGGGCGGCGGCGCGCAGGGTGGCCCACTCGTCCTCGTCGAGGCCCTCGACCAGACCGGCCAGGAACGCGTTGCGTTTGCGGCGGCTCTCGACGAGCATCGCCTCGGCCTGCTCGGTCCGGGTGACGACCTTCTGGCGCCGGTCCTCGGGATGCGGCTCGAGCCGGACCAGGCCCTTGGCCTCCAGGAGCGCGACGATGCGGGTCATCGAGGGCGGCTGGACGTGCTCCTTGCGCGCCAGCTCGCCCGGAGTGGCCTGTCCGCAGTTGGACAGCGTGCCCAGCACCGACATCTCGGTGGGGCTCAGCGACTCGTCGACCCGCTGGTGCTTGAGTCGACGGGACAGCCGCATCACGGCGGAGCGGAGGGAGTTCACGGCGGCCACGTCGTCGCCGTGGGTGAGGTCCGACATGTCTTTAGCCTAACTCATTACTCTCACTAAGGAACGCCACCACGCACGCGTGTGCCAGTGATGTCCGCCACTGAGCCTCATCGTCACCCGTACGAGTGAGCCGGTTCCGAAAAGTGACCCATCGGGTGGCGGGATGTGGCGACCCTCTTACGCATGGGGACCAGTGTGCTCAGCCTGCGGATGGACGGGGAGCTGCTAGAGAGGCTCCGGGAACGCGCGGCGAGAAGGGGAATGAGCGTGCAGGATTACGTGATCCGCACGCTCGCCAGGGACGACTTCGACGAGCGGTTCCAGACCGCCGTCGACGAGACCGAGAAGTTCTACGGGGTCACATGAGACTCATGTGACCCCGTAGGAAAATCAGCCGCGCCCCGGTCAGGTCAGACCGAGGGCCGGCATCAGGTAGTAGAAGCCGAAGACGGCCGCGACCACGTACATCGCCACCGGGATGTCCCGGCCGCGCCCGGCGGCCAGGCGGAGCACCACGAAGGTGATGAAGCCCATGCCGATGCCGTTGGTGATCGAGTAGGTGAACGGCATCATCACCATGGTCACGAAGGCCGGGATGGCGATGGTGAAGTCGGACCAGTCGATCTCCCGGATCGAGCCCGCCAGGATCAGGAAGCCGACCGCGAGCAGCGCGGGCGTGGCGGCCTGGGACGGGACCATGGTGGCGATCGGGGTGAGGAACAGCGCGGCACCGAACAGGGCGCCGGTGACGACGTTGGCGAGGCCCGTGCGGGCGCCCTCGCCGACGCCCGCGGTGGACTCCACGAAGCAGGTGGTGGCCGACGCGGAGCTGGCGCCGCCCGCGGCGACGGCGAGGCCGTCGATCAGCAGGACCTTGTTGACGCCGGGCATCTGGCCCTGGGCGTCGGTCAGCTTGGCCTCGTCGCTGATGCCCATGATCGTGCCCATGGCGTCGAAGAAGCAGGACAGCAGGACGGTGAAGACGAAGAGGATGCCGGTCAGCACGCCGACCTTGGCGAAGCCGCCGAACAGGCTGACCTGGCCGATCAGGCCGAAGTCCGGGGTGGCGACCGGGTTGCCGGGCCACTTCGGGGTGGTCAGGCCCCAGGACGGCACCTCGGCGACCAGGTTGATGATCACCGCGAGGACGGTCATCGCCACGATGGAGATCAGGATCGCGCCCGGGACCTTGCGGACGATCAGCGCGAGGGTGAGCAGCGCACCCAGGATGAACACCAGGACCGGCCAGCCGGTGAGGTGACCGCCGGTGCCGAGGGTGAGCGGGACGGTGGTCTGGGCGATGTCCGGGATACGGGTGACGAAGCCGGAGTCGACCAGGCCGATCAGCATGATGAACAGGCCGATACCGATGGCGATGGCCTTGCGCAGCCCGTAGGGCACCGCGTTCATCACGCGCTCGCGCAGACCGGTGGCGACCAGCAGCATCACCACGAAACCGGCGAGCACCACCATGCCCATCGCGTCCGGCCAGGACATGCGCGGCGCGAGCTGGAGCGCGACGACGGTGTTGACGCCGAGCCCGGCCGCGAGCGCGATCGGGACGTTGCCGATCACACCCATCAGCAGGGTGGTGAAGGCGGCGGTGAGCGCGGTGGCCGTAACCAGCTGGCCGTTGTCGAGATGGTGCCCGTACATGTCCTTGGCGCTGCCAAGAATGATCGGGTTCAGCACGATGATGTACGCCATCGCGAAGAAGGTGGCGAAACCGCCCCGGATCTCGCGGGCGACGGTGCTGCCGCGCTCGGAGATCTTGAAGTAGCGGTCGACAGCGCCGAAGGAGGGTGTACCGCCGGGCTGTTCGGGGGAAGGAGCCTTGGCCGTGGCCGAGGTGGGCATGCGAGTCCTCTTCACCATTCAGGGTTCCCCCGAGCCCTTTTGGAGTTTCGTACGAACAGAAACAGTCAAAGACAAACGGCTTCAGTATGAACGTATGAAGCCTAGATCGCTATCTCCGCGCGTAGATATTCACCGAATGTCCGTGGGGAAGCGGGCTGCCGGGCGTGGCGCGGGGCCTCGTAAGCTGTGCCCATGACGAAGTGGACCCCCAAGCACGAAGCGCCGGAGCCCCTGGAGGGGCCCGTGGTCGCCACGATCACCGGCGGCACGATCGTGTGGTTCGTCCTCTTCCTGGTCCAGCTGCCGTTCTACGGCTGGTTCGAGGACCACGGCCACCTGTGGTGGGTGTGGACCTGCCTGGCCGGGGCCGGTCTCGGGCTGATCGGCATCTGGTACGTGCGCGGGCGGGACGCCGCGATCAAGCGGGCGGCGGCCGAGCGGGAGCCCGTCTCCGCGGAGTGACCTCCGGGTCGTGCGGGACCTCTGGACGGCATGCGGATTTCGTGTTGTCATGCCCACTGCTGTCCGTTGACAACGTTGTACTGCGCGCACTTGAGGCACTGACAACGTTGTCCTGAACCACCCCTGAGCAACTCCGGCCCACCACCTCAGAGGTTCCTGCATGACATGGACACGGCATATCGGTCGCTTCATGGCCGGGACACTGGCGGCGACCGCGCTGCTGGCCACCCCCGCCCACGCGCAGGCCGACCCGCCCGCCCGGCTGACCGACCTCGTCAACCCGTTCATCGGCACCCAGAACGAGGGCAACACCTACCCCGGCGCGGCGGTGCCGTTCGGCATGGTGCAGCTCTCCCCCGACACCGGCCACAACACCGGCTACGACTACGGCCAGGACCACATCCGGGGCTTCTCCCTGGTCCACCTCTCCGGCGTCGGCTGCGGCCTCGGCGGTGACCTCCCGGTGCTGCCCACCACGGGCGACGTCACCACCACCGACTACGCGAAGTACGCCGCGAAGTTCAGCCACGACGACGAGTCCGCGAGCCCCGGCTACTACCGCGTCGGCCTGGACACCGGCATCGAGGCCGAGCTGACCGCGACCGCCCGCACCGGGGTGCAGCGCTACACCTTCCCGGCCACCGACAAGGCCAACGTCCTGCTGAACGCGGGCCAGTCGCTGCACACCAAGGTCGCCACCGAGGTCGAGATCCTGGACGACCACACCGTGCGCACCAAGCTCACCGGGCGCGGCTTCTGCCAGGACACCGTCCCCTACACCCTCTACACGGTCACCCGCTTCGACCGCCCCTTCACCGCCCACGGCACCTGGACCGGGTCCACCGTCACCGACGGCGCGAAGACCGGCTCGGACGGCGCCTACCTGCGGTTCGACACCCGGAAGGACCGCACGGTCGAGGCCACCACCGCGCTGTCCTACGTGGACGCGCGGGGCGCGCTCGGCAATCTGCGCGCCGAGGGCGGCCGGTCCTTCGACGCGGTGCGCGGCGCGGCCCAGCGGGCCTGGGAGGACCGGCTGGACGACGTACGGGCGCGCGGCGGGAGCGACACGCTGCGCCGGACCTTCTACTCCTCGCTGTACCGGTCGTTCCTCGCGCCGAACATCGGCAGCGACACCGACGGCCGCTACACCGGCTGGGACCAGAAGATCCACCGCACCCAGGGCTTCACCTACTACCAGAACTGGTCGCTGTGGGACACCTACCGCACCCAGTCCCAGCTGCTGTCCCTGCTCGCGCCGCGTGAGGCGCGGGACATGGCGATCTCGGTGATCCGGATCGACGAGGAGAGCGGCTGGCTGCCCAAGTGGGGCTACGGCACGGTCGAGACCAACATCATGACCGGCGACCCGGTCACGCCGTTCCTCACCAACGCCTACCAGCAGGGCCTGCTGCACGGCTGGGAGGAGCGGGCCTACAAGGCGCTGAAGAAGAACGCGGACGGCGTGCCGCCCGCCGGTTCACCGGCCGTGGGCCGGGAGGCGAACCGGGAGTACCTCGCCGACGGCTTCGCCCCCTACGTCAAGGACCGCCCGCACGCCAAGCCCGGCGACTCGGACTACGACCACGGGGCGTCGGCCACGCTGGAGTACGCCCTGTCGGACGCGATGCTGTCCCGGATGGCCCGCGACCTCAAGCACGGCGCGGACGCGGACCGGTACGCGGCGCGGGCGCAGAACTACCGGAGGATCTTCGACCCCTCGACCGGGTTCTTCCGCGCCCGTGACGCCTCCGGCGCCTTCACCGGCCCGGCCGACCCGGCCAAGAGCGAGGGCTTCCACGAGGGCACGTCCTGGCAGTACCAGTGGCTGGTGCCGCAGGACCTGCCCGGCATGGTGGACCTCATCGGCGGCAAGCAGGCGGCCAACGACCGGCTCGACTCCTTCTTCGCCTACGGGCAGTTGACCGAGGACCCGGCGAAGACGGCCCGCGAGGTGTGGGTGAACGGGCCGTACGACTACTACAACGCGGACAAGTACAACCCGCAGAACGAGCCCGACCTGATCGCGCCGTACACCTACCTGTCCACCGGGCAGCCGTGGAAGACGACGGACGTGGTGCACGCGGCGCTGACCCTGTTCACGGACGGGCCGACCGGGATGACCGGCAACGACGACCTGGGCACGATGTCCGCCTGGAACGTGCTGTCGTCCATCGGCGTCTTCCCGGTCCAGCCCGGCTACGACACCTGGGGCCTGTCCACCCCGGTGTTCGACCGGGTCGACCTCACCCTGGACCGCCGGTACTACCCGCACGGCGCGCTCACCATCACCGCGCCGGGCACCTCGGCGGACACCCGCTATGTCCAGTCGGCGCGGCTGGACGGCGCCGCGTACGGGCGGACGTATCTGACCACCGGGGCGCTGCGGACGCACCGTTCGCTGTCCTTCACGGTCGGGTCGACGCCCTCCTCCTGGGGCACCGGGGCCGACGCGGGACCGCCCGCGCTGGGCTGATCCGGGGCCTGGTCAGGGCCTGATCAGGGGCGCCCCCGAGACCTCCTCGGGGGCGCCCCTGGCGTTACCCGGAGATCGGCCCGCCCGGCAGGTGAAGCGGGGATTCCGCACGTAACGTCGAAGGCATGACGCATATCGACGCGGGTGCCGGACTGGACCCCGTGCACCCGGTCGCGCCGCCCGGCACCCGCCCGGCGGGGCTGACCCGCGCGGAGGTCGCGGAGCGGGTGGCACGGGGGCAGGTGAACGACGTTCCGGTGCGCAGCAGCCGCTCGCTGGGCGAGATCGTGCGGGCGAACGTGTTCACCCGGTTCAACGCGATCATCGGGGTGCTGTGGGTGGTGACGTTGTTCGTCGCGCCGATCCAGGACAGCCTGTTCGGGTTCGTGATCCTCGCCAACACCGGGATCGGGATCGTGCAGGAGTGGCGGGCGAAGAAGACGCTGGACTCGCTCGCGGTGATCGGGGAGGCCCGGCCGACCGTGCGCCGGGACGGCCATGCGGTCCAGGTGCCGACCAGCGGGATCGTGCTGGGCGATCTGGTGGAGATCGGGCCCGGCGACAAGATCGTGGTGGACGGGGTGTGCGCCGAGGCCGACGGTCTCGAGGTGGACGAGTCCCTGCTGACCGGCGAGGCCGACCCGGTGGTCAAGCACCCCGGCGAGCGGGTGATGTCGGGCAGCTTCGTGGTCGCGGGCGGTGGCGCGTTCCAGGCGACCAAGGTGGGACGGGAGGCGTACGCGGCCCAACTGGCCGAGGAGGCGTCCCGGTTCACACTGGTCCACTCCGAGCTGCGGTCCGGGATCTCCACGATCCTGAAGTACGTGACCTGGATGATGGTCCCGGCCGCGCTCGGCCTGGTCGTCACCCAGCTCGTGGTGAAGAGCAGCGACTTCAAGTCGTCGGTGGCCCGCACGATCGCCGGGATCATCCCGATGGTGCCGGAGGGGCTGGTGCTGCTGACCTCGGTGGCCTTCGCCATCGGGGTGGTGCGGCTCGGGCGGCAGCAGTGCCTGGTGCAGGAGCTGCCCGCGATCGAGGGCCTGGCCCGGGTGGACACCGTCTGCCTGGACAAGACCGGCACGCTCACCGAGGGCGGCATGGACGTGACCGGGCTGAAGCCGCTGGACGGCGCCGACGAGGGGCGGGTGCGGGAGGTGCTGGCCGCGCTCGGGGCGTCCGATCCGCGTCCCAACGCCTCGCTCCAGGCCATCATCGACGCCTATCCGGACGGCCACGGTGGGGATTCGCGCCCGGTGAGCACGCTGCCGTTCTCCTCGGCCCGCAAGTACAGCGGGGCCGCGTTCGAGGAGGGGGACGGCAAGGTCACCGGGTGGCTGCTGGGCGCCCCCGACGTCCTGCTGGCCCCCGACGACCCCGCGCTGGCGGAGACCGGACGGCTGAACGAACAGGGGCTGCGGGTGCTGCTGCTGGCCCGCGCCGCCCGTGACCTGGACGGTCCCGACCCGGCGCGCGGGGCCCGGCCCGTGGCGCTGGTGGTGCTGGAGCAGCGGCTGCGCCCGGACGCGGCCAAGACCCTGCGCTACTTCGCCGACCAGGACGTCCAGGCCAAGGTGATCTCCGGGGACAACGCGGTGTCGGTGGGCGCCGTCGCGCACAAGCTGGGGCTGTCCGGCAAAGCGGTGGACGCGCGGAAACTGCCCGCCGACCCGGCCGACCTGGCCAAGGCGGTGGACCGGGCCACGGTGTTCGGGCGGGTCACCCCGCAGCAGAAGCGGGAGATGGTCGGCGCGCTCCAGTCCCAGGGCCGCACCGTGGCGATGACCGGCGACGGGGTGAACGACGTCCTGGCCCTGAAGGACGCCGACATCGGCGTCTCGATGGGCTCGGGCTCGGAGGCCACGCGCGCGGTGGCGCAGATCGTGCTGCTGAACAACAGCTTCGCCACGCTGCCGTCGGTGGTCGCGGAGGGCCGCCGGGTGATCGGCAACATCACGCGGGTGGCGACGCTGTTCCTGGTGAAGACGGTGTACTCGGTGCTGCTGGCGCTGCTGGTGGTGTGCTGGCAGGTGGAGTATCCGTTCCTGCCCCGGCATCTGACGCTGCTGTCCACGCTCACCATCGGCGTCCCGGCGTTCTTCCTGGCGCTGGCGCCGAACAAGGAGCGGGCGCGGCCGCACTTCGTGCGCCGGGTGATGCGGTATTCGATACCCGGCGGCCTGCTGGCCGGGGTGGCGACCTTCGTGACGTATCTGCTGGCCCGGCACCACTACACGGGTGCGGACGCGCTGGCCGCCGAGACCAGCGCGGCCACGCTGACCCTGTTCCTGATATCGATGTGGGTCCTCGCCATCATCGCCCGCCCCTACACCTGGTGGCGGGTGGCCCTGGTGGCCGCGATGGGCGTCGCCTTCCTCTTCGTGCTGACCGTCCCCTGGCTCCAGGACTTCTTCGCCCTGCGCCTGGTCGGCAACACGATGCCGTGGGCGGCGGTGGGAGTGGCGGTGGTGGCGGCGGCCGCCCTGGAACTCGTGTGGAGATGGGTCGACCGCCGCTTCCCGGTGTGAGGGTTACTGCACGTCGACGGCGTCGGCCGTGGCGGCGACGGCGGCCGTGGTGGAGATGCCCGCGTAGACGTAGCGGAAGGAGCCGTCGACCGAGGCGGTGACGGTGGTCTTCAGCTTGCCGTTGGCGTCCGTCTTGACGGTCTTGAGGGTGCTCCAGGTGCTGGAGCCCTTCTTGGCGAACTGGAGCTGCACGGACTGCGCCCCGAGGCCGTAGTACTTGTTGTAGTCCCAGCTGGCGCGGGTCAGGGTGCCGGTGACCGTGAGGGTCTTGCCCTTCTTGACCGGCTCGGGGGCGGCGTCGGTGGTCAGCGCGGAGTTGCGCAGCAGGCTGGTGCTGGCCATGGCGCCCTGGTCCTTGAAGCCGACCTTGTTGTAGTCGGGCTTGGAGGGGTTCTGCCCGTTGAAGGCGGTCGCCTCGGCGGCCACGGACCACTTGCCCGCGTCGGAGGCGGTCAGGTCGCCGTCGGCCGGGTAGAGGTCGATGGTGCCGGTGCAGGTGAGCGTGGTGGTCGTGGCCTTCTTGCAGGTGGCGAAGTCGTCACCCTCGAGCGTGGCGCTCGGGTCGTCCAGGGGGCCCCGGTAGAGGTAGGCGTCGCTGTAGAAGTCGGCTGCGGTCGCCTTGACGTTCGCGCCGTAGGTCAGCGTGTACGAGTAGGCCGCGCTGACCTTGTTGCTGCTGCCGACCTTGATCGACGAGGCGATCTTCAGCTTCGAGAAGCTGACGTTCATCGTGTACGGCGTGCCGTCGGCGGGCGCGGCGTGCGCGGCCGGTACGGCGAAGGCGGAGAGAGCCAGGGCGCCGGTGACGGCGGCCACGGTGGCACGTATGCGCATGTGCGGTTCCCTCTGGGGGAGAAGTGATCGGTGAGTCGGTCGACTCGGGTGATCAGATCCGTGAGGGGTCTTCCTGGTTGTACGGGCGGGGCGTTCCTTGACCGGAATTTGCCCACTCATTGCCGGGTCGAGGGCCCCGCCCGCTCACCTCTTCAACGGTCGCCCGCGGATCAGCGCACGTCGACGAAGTCGGCGGTCGAGTCGACCGCCGGGGTGGTCGAGGTGCCCGCGAAGCTGTAGCGGAAGTAGCCGTCGGCGGTCGCCTTGACGGTGGTCTTCAGGTTGCCCCGGGAGTCCGTCTTGACGGTCTTCAGCGTCGTGTAGGCGCTGGCGCCCTTCTTCTTGAACTGGAGCTTCACGGACTGCTTGGTGTACCCGTGGTACTTGTTGTCCTCCCAGTTGGCGCGGGTGAGGGCACCGGTGACCGTGATGGTCCGGCCCTTCTTCACCGGCTCCGGGGAGGCGTTGACGGTCTGGCGGGAGTACCGCTGCACCGAGGTGTAGCCGAGGCCGCCCTTGTCGGCGAAGCCGATCTTGGAGACGTCGGGGTTCTCCTCGTCCTGGCCGTTGTAGGCGATGGCGATCGCGGCGCCCTTCCAGCTACCGGCGTCGGAGTTGAACAGCCAGCCGTCGGCGGGGTAGATGTCGAGCTTGCCGGTGCACTTCGCGGTGGTGGCCGTGGCCACCTTGCAGGTGGCGGGCAGGTCGCCGTACACCTCGTTGTCCGGGTAGTCGAACGACCCCTTGTAGAGGTACGGGCCGGTGAGGAAGTCGGGGGCCGTGATGTCCACGTCGGCGCCGTGGGTCAGCGTGTAGGTGACCGTGGTGGAGACGTGGTTGGTGGTGCCGACCTTGATCGCCTTGGCCACCTTGAACTGCGAGAAGGTGACGTTCAGGTCGTACGGCAGGTCACCGCGGGCGGACGTGACGCCCTGCTTGCCCGAGGCGGCGTGCGCCCCCTTGACGATCTTCATGGCCTCCGTGCGGTACGCGGAGCCGGTGCCGTCGGCGTGCGCGGCCGGGACGGCGAGGGCGGAGAGAGCCAGGGCACCGGTGACGGCGGCCACTGAGGCGCGAATGCGCATGTGCGTTCCCCTGCGTCATGGGCCCCGGTGACCACCGCGTCCGAGGGGGCGCGGGGTCCGGTGGGGCCCGTCTGATCGTGCGAGCCCGTTGGCTCAAACGATCAGACGGACGACCCGGGCCGATGGTTGTGGGTGAATCGAAAATTCCGCGACCAATTCGTGAAGCCCCAGGCCAGGGACCGGAATTCAGTCGAACCAGCGGTCCCGCGCCAGCTCCTCGGTGCGGGACGGGTCCTCCAGCAGCGCGGCCACCTCGAAGCGGCGCGGCCACTGCCCGGCCGCCCAGGCGAGACCGGCGGCGACACCCTCCAGGGTGGCGGCGTGGAGTACGCCGTCCCGGGTGAGCCGCCAGTCGATCTCGACGCCGTCCACGACGAGTTCCTCGTGCTCGGCATAGCTGTCCGGGGTGCGCGGGCCGAGCAGCGTCCGCACCGGCTCGGGCACCTCGTGCTCGGTGCCCTCGGAGTCCACGGCACCGGTGACGGACTCGCTCAGCCGCCGCACCTGGAACAGTTCGGCCAGCGCGGCGGCCAGCGCGGGCCGTACCGGCAGCAGCGCCACCCCGGCGGCGAACGGGAGCAGGTCGGGCGAGTCCACGACCACCGCGTCCCGCGCGTCCACCACGACCGCCCGCCCGTCGCGTACGGCCCGCAGTTCGTCCGGCAGGGTCACCTGCTCCGGGTCCAGGTCGGCCAAGGCGCTGTACAGGCCGTGCAGTTGGAGCGGGGTCACCGGCCGGTCGGGGTCGGCGAGCCGGTCGAGGAGTTCGGCGGCGCCGCCGGGCTCGTCCAGCAGCGCGGCCACCGAGGTGCGCACCCCGAGGGCCCGCAGCACCTGTTCGTCGTGGAAGCCGGTGGCGTCCGCCTCGTCGTACAGGCCGTGCAGCAGCGGGTCGCCACCCGCGGCGAGCAGGCCCGCCGGGCGGCGGCCGTCCAGCACCGGGTGCCCGCGCAGCCACCAGGCGGTGTACGGCCGTACGACCTCGTGGGTGCCGTCGGGGAGGAGGACGCGGACCGGCTGGATCAGGGCGTCGCGCAGCGGGGGCCGGGCCAGCAGGGCGAGCGCCTCGGGCCAGCGGTCGTCGTCCACCAGGTCCAGGTCGCGCACGGCGACGAGTTCGGTGGCGACGGGCGGCACGGGGCTGTCCGGGAAGCGGTCGAGGATGTCCTCGGACCACACGTCCACGGCGTCCAGCAGCCCGGCGTCGTCCGGCTCGGCGAAGTCGCTGTCGCGGGGCTCCAGTTCGTCCGGGTCGAGAACCACGTCTGTGGCGCGGACGAGGGCGAAGTCGGCCAGCACCCCGCAGGCCGCCAGGGGCTGTTCGCCCCATTTCTCGGCCAGTTCGGCGTCGACGGCGGCGAGTTCGCCCTCGCGCACGACCCGGGCGAACGGGCTGCCGGGCAGGACCAGTTCGCCCGCCGGGGCGAGTTCGCCGTCCTCGTCGGGCAGGGCGAGCGCGCCGAGCCAGGGCTCGTCGCCGGGCTCCAGGCCCGCGTCACGGACCAACGCCAGCACGGTGTCGGCCAGTTCCTCCGCGTCCGGGGCCTCTTCCTCCCACATCGCCCCGCCGTCGTCGTCCAGCGAGGCGGCGACGGCGGCCCGGACCTGCGGGGTGGTGAGCACCGCGCGCGGGGTCGCGGGCAGCGCGCCCAGCTTCTCCAGCAGCGGGTGCGCGGCGTCCGCGTGGGCCAGCTTCAGGCCGAGCCTGCCCAGCACCTCGGCGTCCGGGGCGGCGGTGTCCGGCGCGGGCAGCAGCACCTGGCGGGGGCCGATGGTGGTCCGGCCGGTCCCGGCGAGCGGCACGGGCAGCCCGGACAGCCGCTCGGGGTCGACCCCGGCGAGGCTGTCGTAGAGCCGCCACCACCACTCGGGCTCCTTCTCCAGCCCGGCCAGCCGGTCCACGGCGTCGGCGAGCGGGAGCCGGGCCACGCCGAGCGCGCGCAGCTCGGGGCGTCGCTCCAGGCCCGCGGGCAGCAGGGTCGGCAGCACCTCGGCGAGGACGCGCACGGTCTCGGCGCCCGCGCCCTCCACGATCTCGGCGTCCCTCGGGCGCAGCGCCTCGGGGAGTTCGTCGTCGCCGCGCGGGGGCAGCGCCGGGGGCAGGAACGCGGTGCGCGGGAGCCGGTCCAGCACGGCCTGCCGGAGCGCGCCGTCCAGCTCGCCCTTGCCGAGCGGGCCGGGGACGAGGTCGATGGCGCCCTCGGTCACCGGCCGCCATCCGGCGAGGAGTTCGGTGTAGGTGTCGGCCGCGCGCTCCACCAGGAAGTCGGTGAGCGGGCCGGGCGCGGTGTGCCGACGGGTGGTGTCCAGCGGGAAGGACGCGATGAGCACGCCGGGGAAGCCGACGGGTTCGTCGCTGGGGGTGGGGGCGTGCAGCACGGGCGCGGTGCGGGGGCGGACCGGGCGGCCCTCGCCGTCCTCGGGCACGGCCCAGGTCACCGACCAGTGCGGGCGCAGCCGCTCCTCGACCGGGCGGTCCGCGAGGAGGGCGGGGTCGAGCGGGCCGTGGGTGGTGAGGGTGCGCCAGCGGGTGGTGCCGTCGCGGGAGTCGTCGACGACGGTGACGGCGTCCTCGGTGCGGCGGCGCAGGGTGCGCGGCTCCCGCCCGTCCACCTCGATGACGACCTCTTCGAGGCCGGGCAGGGCGAGCAGCAGGGAGTCGTCCACGGCGTCGAGCAGCCGCTCGGCCAGGGAGGCGGCGGCCGCGTCGCGCAGCGGCAGGATGACGGCGGTGTCGTACGGGTCCGGGGCGGTGCCCTCGGCGGCGAACGGCAGCCTGAGCAGCGGGACGTGGCCGTCGCGGCGGCGCACCTCGTCGCCGAGGCCGGGGCTGTGCCGGGCGGTGTCGGCGGCCAGTTCGCGGGCCTCGGCGAGCGACCAGCGGACCCCGCCGTGCCGGCCGACCAGCGCGGGTTCGTCGGTCACGGAGAGCACGGCGGCGAAGCCGACGCCGAACCGGCCGACCGTGACGTGCCCGTCGTGGCGTTCCCGCTTGGCGGAGGCGCGCAGCGTGGACAGCGACTCGACGCCGGTGGCGTCCAGGGGCGCGCCGGTGTTGGCGGCGATCAGCACGCCGTCGCGCAGGGTGAGCCGCAGCCGTCCGGGCGTGTTCGCGCGGGCGGCGGCGTCGGCGGCGTTCTGGGCCAGCTCCACCACGAGCCGGTCCCGGTAGCCGCCGAGTACGAGGTCCTCCTCGGCGTTGGCGTCCTCACGGAACCGGGCGGGGCTGGTGGCCCAGGCGTCGAGGACACCGCGACGGAGGCGGGCGGTGCCGAAGGGGTCGGCGCCTTCGGCCGCGGGCCGCACGTACTTGCTCACGTTCACTCTCCATCATCGACGTGAGATCGAAGGTACAGCGACCTGACGGTCCGTCCTTCGCGGCGTACGCGCGGGCACACGCCCTACGAGTGGCCGAGTTCCGCCGCTTCGCCGTCGCCCTCGGCCGTGACCGAGCCGGAGTCGGCGGCCGGGCGGAGCGGGAAGGGGTCGACCTGCGTCTCGTCCACCACGGGCAGCGGCGGGCGGGGCGGGGTCGGCATGACGGCGGCCTCGGAGTGGGCGCCGCAGCCGTAGGCGAGGGAGACCACGCGGCCGTCGGCCGGGGAGAACTCGTTGCCGCAGACGCCGAACGCCTGGCCCAGGGAGCCGCCGATCGGGGCGAGGAAGCCGCAGCTCGCGCAGGTGGCGGGGGCGGCCTGGGCCATCGCGGTCTTGGGGCCGAACGCCTCCTCCCAGCGGTCGGCGGCGACATGCAGGCCGTAGCGGGACAGCACACGGGCGCGGCGCATGCCCAGTTCCTCGGCGACCGAGGTGATCGAGCCGCGCGCGGGCACGCCCGCCGAGGCGGCGGGGCTGCCGGAGGTGACGTCGGCGTCCTCCCGCTCGGCCACTTCGGTCAGGCCCTCGGCCAGCGCGGAGTTCGGCGGCGGCTCCTCCTCGCCGGAGAAGCCGGGCTCCAGGCGCAGGTCCTCCTCGTCGGTGGGGAGGAGGTCGCCGGGGCCGAGGTCGCCGGGGCGCAGCCGCTCGCTCCACGGCACCCATTCGGGGGCGAGGAGGGCGTCGCGGCCGGGCAGCAGCACGACCTCGTCCAGGGTGACGATCTTGGCGCGGGAGGCGCGGGCGACGGTGGCGGCCCAGCGCCAGCCCCGGTAGCCCGGTTCCTTGCACTCGAAGAAGTGGGTGACCAGCCGGTCACCCTCCGACACCAGGCCGATGTGCTCACCGACCACACCGGGAGCGGCCGCTTCCTCCGCTGCGGTGCGCGCGAGGTCGATCGCCTCGGCGCACAGGCGGTCAGGGGTGCGGCTTCGCGTGGTCGCTGCGCTCACAGGTATCGCTTCTCTCCTACGCCGTCTACGAGTGCGGATGCACTCCGGCGGTGAAGCGGACGGAGCGGACCTGTGGGCCGCATCGACGTCCGCGTCCGATCACGCGCGGGCGCACCTCTGCCATCCATTCTGCGCTATGGCTGAGATACGCACGCTACCCCGTCGCCCGTGGTGGGGGACAGTCCGCGGCCGTCCGGCGGGTTCCGGACCGGTGAATCGTGCGGAGCCCGCGTCGACTCGCTTGGCCGCAAACCGCCCATGGAACGGTCGCTCGGGGCACTATGAAGCACGTGGCAGCCACGGACAGGGGGCGCGGTGGCGGCGGTTCGGGCCGCGTCGGCGGTGTCGTCCGCTCCGTCGGCCGTGCCCTGCACCTGCCGGTGACGGGCACCGCGCGCGGCATCCGCAAGGTCACGCACGCGCACGGCGCGGGCGAGTCGGGCCTCGGCAAACTGATCGAGCTGCACGCGGTGAACGGTGCCGGGGACGTCATGATCACCGTGGCGCTGGCCTCCACGGTCTTCTTCTCGGTGCCGACCGACGAGGCCCGTGGCCGGGTCGCGCTCTATCTCGCCATCACCATGGCGCCCTTCACCGTCCTCGCCCCCGTCATCGGCCCGCTCCTTGACCGGCTGCCGCACGGGCGGCGGGCCGCGATGGCCGGGGCGATGCTGGCCCGCGCGCTGCTGGCGCTGGTGCTGTCGGGGGCGGTGGCGAGCGGAGGGCTTGAGCTGTATCCGGCCGCGCTCGGGGTGCTGGTGGCGTCCAAGGCGTACGGGGTGGTGCGCAGCGCGGTCGTGCCGCGGCTGCTGCCGCCCGCGTTCTCCCTGGTGAAGGCCAACTCGCGGGTCACGCTGGCCGGGCTGCTGGCCACCGGGGTGGCGGCGCCGATCGGGGCGGGGCTCCAGATGGTCGGGGACCCCTGGCCGCTGTACGGGGCTTTTGTGATCTTCGTGGCGGGTACGTTCCTGTCGTTCTCGCTGCCCCGCACGGTGGATTCGGCCAAGGGCGAGGGCGTGGCGCTGCTCGCGGCGGACGAACAGCATCTGCACGGGCCGCGGCGGCTGCATCCGGGCAAGCGGCCCGGACTGCGCACGGTCGGGCCCGCCGTCACCCACGCGCTGGGCGCGAACGCGGGGTTGCGCTGTCTGTCCGGCTTCCTGATCTTCTTCCTGGCGTTCCTGCTGCGCGAGCATCCGCTGGCCGGGGAGAGCGCGGCGGTCTCGCTGGGCATCGTGGGCGTGGCGGCGGGCGCGGGCAACGCGCTGGGTACGGCCGTGGGGGCGTGGCTGCGTTCCAAGGCGCCCGAGATCATCATCGTGACCGTGGTCGCCGTCGCGCTGGGCGCCGCCGTCGTGGCCGCCGTGTTCTTCGGGGCCGTCCTGGTGGCCTGCCTCGCCGCCGTGGCCGGTTTCGCCCAGGCGCTGGGCAAGCTGTCCCTGGACGCGCTGATCCAGCGGGACGTGCCGGAGGCGGTCCGCACCTCCGCCTTCGCCCGCTCCGAGACCATCCTCCAGATGGCCTGGGTCTTCGGCGGCGCGGTGGGCATCGTGATGCCCCTCAACGGCACGTTCGGCCTGGCGGTGGCCGCCGCCCTGGTCGCCGTGGGCTGGCTGACGACGCTCCGGGGGCTGCTGGTGGCCGCCCGGCACGGGGGCCGCGCCCGGCCGCGCGTCGCCTGACGCGGCGAACGTGTCGTACCCCACGTGGACCGCCCGCGAGGTGTGCCCGATAGCCTTCGGCCATGACCTCGCTGCAATCCGCCCCGCGACGCCGCCGGGCGCTCGCCGCCGCCGGTGCCGTTTCCGCCGGACTGCTCGCCCTCTCGGCCTGTGACAAGCCGACGCCCGTCTCCACGGTCACCGTCGGGGACAGCTCGGTCAATTCCGAGGCGCTCTGCTACAACGGCGACAAGACGCTGACCGCCAAGTCGCTCGCGGAGTGCGCGAAGAAGGCCGGCGACGAGAAGACGATCACGGTGGACCCGGACGGCGACACGGTCCGCGTCGGCGTCGACCCGAAGATCGCGGACGCGGGCTGGGTGCTGCTGGTCAACGGCCGTCAGTTCACCGACGTCAGCAAGAAGACGTACAGCACGATCCCGGGCAACGCGTTCTTCAACGCCCAGTACGGCACCCAGGGCGACACCAACACGCTGTCCATCCAGATGGGCACCGGTTCCTCGGCCAAGGGCCTGTGGAGCTACAAGCTCAAGAAGGCGACCTCCTGACGGAGGCTCCCGGTCCAGTGAACGCCCGTACGCGCGTCCTCGTCGCCACCGCCGTCCCGGCCGAACGGGACGCGGTGGCACGGGCGTTTCCGGGCGCCGCCGAGGAGGTACGGCTGCCCGGCGCGACCCTGCTGCGCACGGACGGCCGCTGCGACCTGCTGGCCGCCGGGGTGGGACCCGCGCTCGCCGCCGCGTCCACCGCGACCGCGCTGACCGCCGCCGCCCTCACGGGCACCCCCTACGGACTGGTCGTCTCGGCCGGGATCGGGGGCGGTTTCCAGCCAGAGGCACCCGTCGGCTCGCTCGTCGTCGCCGACGCGATCACCGCGGCGGACCTGGGCGCCGAGACCCCGGACGGCTTCCTGCCGGTCACCGACCTCGGCTTCGGCACCGTCACCCATCTGCCACCGAGTTCACTCGTACGAGAAGCAGTCGAGGCCACCGGCGCCCGGCCCGGCACCGTGCTGACCGTCTCCACCGTGACCGGTACCGCCACCCGCGCCGCCACCCTGCGGACGCGGCATCCCGGCGCGCTGGCCGAGGGCATGGAGGGGTTCGGGGTCGCGGAGGCGGCCGCCGCGCACGGGGTGCCGGTGCTGGAGATCCGCGCGGTGTCCAACCCGGTGGGCCCGCGCGACCGCGCCGCCTGGCGCATCGGCGACGCGCTCGCCGCACTCACCGGGGCCTTCGGGAAGCTCGCGCCCGCATTGGAGAGTTGGAACACGCATGACGACTGAGCCCCTGCAGATCGCGTACTCGCCCTGCCCCAACGACACCTTCGTCTTCGACGCCCTCGCCCACGGCCGCGTCCCCGGCGCCCCCGCGCTGGACGTGACCTTCGCGGACATCGACATCACCAACGGCATGGCCGAGCGCGGCGAGTTCGACGTGCTGAAGGTGTCGTACGCCGTGCTGCCGTACGTCCTCGACGAGTACGCCCTGCTGCCCTGCGGCGGCGCGCTGGGCCGGGGCTGCGGGCCGCTGGTACTGACGCGGGAGGCCGGTGCCGACTTGACCGGGCGCACGGTGGCGGTGCCGAGCGAGCGCTCGACGGCGTACCTGCTGTTCCGGCTCTGGGCCGCGGACACGCTGCCGGACGGGGTCGGGGAGATCGTGGTGATGCCGTTCCACGAGATCATGCCGGCCGTGCGGGACGGCAAGGTGGACGCCGGGCTCGTCATCCACGAGGCCCGCTTCACCTACCAGGAGTACGGGCTGCACAAGCTCGCCGACATGGGCGAGCACTGGGAGCGCACCACCGGGCTGCCGATCCCGCTCGGCGCGATCATCGCCAAGCGGTCGCTGGGCGCCGAGACCCTCCAGCGGCTCGCGGACACCATCCGCACCTCGGTCCGGGCCGCCTGGGACGACCCGGAGGCGTCGCGCGCGTACGTCATGGAGCACGCCCAGGAGATGGACCCGGCCGTCGCCGACCAGCACATCGGGCTGTACGTCAACGAGTTCACCGCCGACCTCGGCGAGGACGGGTACGCGGCGATCCGGGGCCTGCTGACGCGCGCGGCGGCCGAGGGCCTCGTACCGGCCCTCGGACCGAAGGCGCTGGCGTTCCCCTAGGCGCTCGGCGGGTCAGACGTCCAGCTGGTCCGCGACGGCGCGGAGCAGCCCGGCGATCTTCTTGCCCGACGTGCGCTCCGGGTAGCGGCCCTTCTCCAGCATCGGCGTGATGTTCTCCAGCAGGGTGGTGAGGTCCTGCACGATCGAGGCCAGCTCGTCCGGCTTCTTGCGCTGGGCGGCCGCTACGGAGGGGGTCGGGTCGAGAACGGTCACCGAGAGCGCCTGGTCACCGCGCTGACCGGCGACGACGCCGAACTCCACGCGCTGTCCCGGCTTGAGCGCCTCGACTCCGTCGGGCAGGACCGAGGAATGGACGAAGACGTCGCCGCCGTCGTCGCGGGAGAGGAAGCCGAAGCCCTTCTCACTGTTGAACCACTTGACCTTGCCGGTGGGCACGTCTGTCCTCGTCCTCGTACTCGTCGGGAAAAGCTCGGTAAACGGGTATGCGGAGCACTGCGGCGGGTCCACCTTGACCCGCCGACGTCCAGGCTAATGGTCATCGGGCGGCTGACAAGGTGCTCACCGGTTGTTCTCTCGCGCTGGGAACTACCCTGGTCCGGTGCGTGACAAAACCCAAACGAATTCCGCCGGGCCCGGTGACGGACTGATCCGCGCCGGAGTCATCGTCTTCTTCCTCGGCGCCGTGGCCACGCTGGTCACGGTGGCCCCGCTGTTCCTCGGCAGCCATCCGTTCCCGACCTACATGTTCGGCTTGAGCATGCTGATGGCGGTCGGGTTCCTGATCGCGGGGGCGGGTGTGCTGCGCTCGGTTTCGGCGGGTCGGCGCCAAGCGCGAGGTGTCGGCCGCTGAGGTTGGCCGTATACCGGTGTGTCGGCGGCTGACCGTTCGTCGTGGCTGGTCGCGCAGTTCCCCGCGCCCCTGGGGTGGGTGCTGTCGGCGTTTCCCGATCAGTGGCGGTCGGCCGACGTCACGTGCGTGTTCAGCCAGGTCGGGAAGGTCGTCAGGTTCGGGAGGACCACGTCGGCGCCTGCCTCACGGAGTTCTTCCTGGCTGCACGGGCCCGTGGCCACCGCCACCGAGAGGGCGTCGGCAGCGCGGGCGCCCCGTACGTCGCCGGTGTGGTCGCCGACGTAGATGTGCGCGCCGTGCTCGCGGAGGGCGCGGGCCTTGTCCTCGGCCCAGAGGTCGCCGACCACCACGTCCGGCTCGATGCCCAGGTGGGCGAGGTGGAGCTTGGCGTTGGGCTCGTACTTGGCGGTGACGACCAGGGTGCGGCCCCCGGCGGCGCGTACGGCGGCCATCGCCTCGCGGGCGCCGGGCAGGGCGAGGGTCGGGGCGATGGCGTACTCGGGGTACATCGCCCGGTACAGGTCGGCCACGGCGGGGACGTCGGCGGCCGGGAACCAGTTCACCAGCTCCTCCGCGAGGGGCGGGCCCAGCCGCGTCACCACCAGGTCGGCGTCCACGTACACCCCGGTCCGCTCCGACAGCGCGAGATAGCAGGCACGGATGCCGGGCCGCGAGTCGATGAGCGTCATGTCGAGGTCGAAGCCGACGGTGGGCGCGGGGGCGGGGGACACGGCAGGCATGGCCGCCATTGTGCCCGGCCGGGGCCGCGAGGAGACCGGCCGGGGTCCCGCTACCGCCTCCGCTGCGAGCGCCAGAGCAGGAACAGCGCGGAACTCACCGCCGCCCCGCGCACCACCCAGGGCCAGGTCTCGGTCAGGGCGTCGCTCAGGTGCCCCTCGGCGACCGGCGTCCCCCAGTGCCCGGTATTACGGCCCCACAGGTAGGTCACCCCGGCCGCGACCGCGAGCGCGGGCAGCACCAGGACCGCCCACTTGGTCTCGGCCGGGGTCAGACGGCGGGAGCCGTAGGCGATGAGCCAGCCGAGGAGCAGCGCGAACCAGTTGCCCAGCACCGCGCCCACCAGCAGCGCGGCGGCGCCCAGCAGCAGGAGCGGGTTGGTCCAGCCTGCCGAGGGAAGCGGCACGAGACGCCGGAACCGGGAGCGGGGGACCACCTCGACCGGCTCCGTCACGGCCTCCTTCGGCCGCCCCTCCTCGATCTCCTTCGCGGTCCCCTTCTCGGTCTCTTTCGGGGGACGCCGCAGCATCTCCGGGATCTCCACCCCGCCGACGAACCCCGGCACCGAGTCCGCGGCCGCCGCGCCGAACGGCCCGTCCGCCACCCGCCACCAGTCGGGCCGGGTCAGCGACTCGCCGAGTTCGTGCGCGGGCGCGAGATGCGGCGGGGACGCCCCGTCCGCCGGGGCCGGGACGGCGGGCCCCGGCTCGGCCGGACGCGGCCGGGGCACGGCGGCGCGCAGCCCCTTGAACCCCCGGGGCCTGCGCTCCGGCTTCTCCGGCTCGGGCTGCACGGGCACCACGGTGGGCGGCGGGACGGTGCCCCCGCCGCCGACCGCCCGCACCACGGCGTCCGGGCTGCCCAGCTGGTCCAGGATGCGGCGCACGGCGGCCGGGCTGTCCACCGTCGCCCTGGCCCGGTGCCGGTCGATCTCGTTGCGCAGCTCGGAGACCAGCCGCATTCGCGTGGACGACGGCAGCTGCCGCTGCTGCGCCACGTCCCCGACACGGCTCAGATACTCGTAGACGACCTGGTCGCTCTCGATCCCCAACGGAAACCCCTCCGGGGCGACGGTGGTGGAACCCCGCCCAGAAGGTAGCGCAGACCGGCACCAATCGGCCCACCCGGACGGAGCGGCCCTCCAGGACCCTCGGCCGCCGCTTGCCCCAGCCGCTAACGTGGGTCAGATGAGCCCCGAGGCATGTTCAGTCCCCCGGTCCCTGGCGGAGGCACTCCGCGCGCGGGACGACGCCTCGCTGGCCGCGCTGCTGCGCGACCGACCCGACCTCATCGCGCCCGTCCCCACCGATCTCACCCAGCTCGCCACCCGCGCGGGCACCCGTGCCTCGGTGCTGCGCGCGCTGGAACATCTGGACCGCTTCACCCTGCAGACCGCGCAGGCGCTCGCCGTCGCCCCGGACCCGGCGACCTACGACACCCTGCACGAACTGCTGGCCGGGGACGACGGCGACCCGGCCGTCGACGAAGCGCTGCCCGGCGCCGTCGCCGCCCTGCGCAGGCAGGCCCTGATCTGGGGCGACGACGACCGGCTGCACCTGGTGCGCACCGCCCGCGAACTCCTCGCGCCCTCCCCCCAGCACCCCTCCCCCACCGGGCTCGGCCCGACCGTGCGGGAGGCGACGTCGGGCATGTCGCCGGGGCGGGTACAGCAGATCGTCAACACGGCGGGGCTGCCCTCCACGCACGATCCGGTCTCCGCGGTCACCGCGCTCACCGGTCTGTTCGCCGACCGCAAGCGGATGGACGCGCTGCTCGCCGGGGCGCCGGAAGCCGCGCGCGAGGTGCTGACCCGGCTGATGTGGGGGCCGCCGTACGGCCAGGTCACCGCCGACCCGGCCACCCATCTGCGCTGGCTGCTCGACCGGGGGCTGCTGTTGCCGACCGCGCCCGGCACGGTCGTGCTGCCCCGCGAGGTCGCGCTGCATCTGCGCGGTGGGCGCGCGCACCGGGTGCCCGAGCCGGTGCCGCCCGCGGTGGAACCGGCCGTGTCCCACGCGCCGCAGATCGTGGACGCGACGGGGGCCGGGCAGGCGTACACCGCGCTCGCCACCATCGAGGACCTGCTGAAGCACTGGGACCAGGGCGGTCCCGCCGTACTGCGGGCCGGTGGGCTCAGCGTGCGGGACCTGAAGCGGACCGCCGTCGCCCTCGACGCGCCCGAACCGCTCGCCGCGTTCTGGATCGAGCTGGCCTACGCCGCCGGTCTCCTCGCCTCGGACGGCGCGGCCGACGAACGCTACGCACCCACCCCCGCCTACGACACCTGGCTGGAACGCCCCGTCGCCGAACGCTGGGGCCGCCTCGCCGCCGCCTGGCTCGCGGCGACCCGTACGGCCGGGCTGATCGGCGGCCGGGACATCAAGGACCGCGCGCTCTCCACCCTCGGTCCGGGCCTGGACCGCTCGGCGGCGCCCGAGGTACGGCACCGGGTCCTCACCCTGCTGGCCGGGCTGCCCGCCGGGGTGGCACCGGCGCCGGAGGCGGTGCTGTCCCGGCTGACCTGGGAGCGCCCGCTGCGCACCCCGCAGCGCGACGGCACCGAGGATCTGCGCATCCGGCTGGCCCGCTGGGCGCTCAGCGAGGCGGAACTCCTCGGCGTGACCGGCCGGGGCGCCCTCTCCAGCCACGGCCGGGCCCTGCTGGGCGCGGCCCCCGACCCCGAGCGCTCTTCCGCCGCCCCTGCCGGACCGTCCACGGCCACCGCCGTCGGCCTTCTCGCCCCCCTCCTCCCCGAACCCCTGGACCACGTCCTGCTCCAGGCCGACCTGACCGCGGTGGCCCCCGGCCCCCTGCTGCGGCCCCTCGCCGAGACCCTCGGGGTGCTCGCGGACGTGGAGTCCAAGGGGGGCGCGACCGTGTACCGGTTCACCCCCGCCTCCGTACGCCGGGCGCTGGACGCCGGGCAGACCGCCGCCGATCTGCACGCCTTCCTCGCCCAGCACTCCCGCACCCCGGTGCCGCAGCCGCTCACCTACCTCATCGACGACGTGGCCCGCAGGCACGGGCACCTGCGGGTGGGCGTCGCCTCGGCGTACGTCCGCTGCGACGACGACGCGGTGCTGAACGAGATCATCGCCGACAAGCGTGCCGCCGCCCTGCGGCTGCGCCGCCTCGCCCCGACCGTGCTCGCCGCGCCGTGCGACCCGGCGACCCTGCTGGAGG
This sequence comes from Streptomyces sp. NPDC002176, assembly GCF_044903645.1. Taxonomy (NCBI): domain Bacteria; kingdom Bacillati; phylum Actinomycetota; class Actinomycetes; order Kitasatosporales; family Streptomycetaceae; genus Streptomyces; species Streptomyces sp. NPDC002176. The sequence goes on along the minus strand of NZ_JBJDQW010000006.1, from coordinate 184,951 downwards.
GCCTGCGCGCGCTGGGCTACGCGCCCGCCGCCGAGTCCGCCCAGGGCGATGTGCTGATCGTCCGCTCCGACACCCATCGCACCCCGCCGCGCACCGCGCCGGAGCCGGTGCCGGAGGGCCCGCCGCCCGCCGACACCGTCCTGCTGACGGCCGCCGTCCGCGCCATTCGCGCCGGTGACCTCGCGGCGACCGCCCCGCTCAAGGCCCCCGGCCCGGCGCCCACCGGCAGTGACCTCCCGCGCACCAGCGCCGCCGACACCCTGGCCACCATGCAGGCGGCCGTGATGACCGGCGAGGCCGTCTGGATCGGCTACGTCAACGCCGACGGCGCCGCCAGCCAGCGTGTGGTGGCCCCGATCCGGGTCGAGGGCGGCTTCGTCACCGCCTACGACCACACCGCCGACGAGGTCCGCACCTACCCCCTGCACCGGATCACCGGAGTGGCCGAGCTGGCGGAGGACTGACCGCGGGACCTGCCCTCCGGCGCCCGGATCAGGCACACTGGAGGTTTGGCCGCGCGGAAGGATGGCACAGGTGAACGGTCCGCTGATCGTCCAGTCAGACAAAACCCTGCTCCTCGAAGTCGACCACGAGCGGGCCGACGAGTGCCGTCGGGCCATCGCTCCCTTCGCCGAGCTGGAACGGGCCCCCGAGCACATCCACACCTACCGGCTCACCCCCCTCGGGCTGTGGAACGCGCGGGCCGCCGGGCACGACGCCGAGCAGGTCGTCGACGCGCTGGTGCAGTACAGCCGGTATCCGGTGCCGCACGCCCTGCTGGTCGACATCGCCGAGACCATGGACCGGTACGGCAGGCTCACCCTGAGCAAGCACCCGGCGCACGGGCTGGTGCTCACCACCACCGACCGGCCGGTGCTGGAGGAGATCCTGCGCTCCAAGCGGGTCGCCCCGCTGGTCGGCAACCGGATCGACCCGGACACCGTGGCCGTGCACCCCTCCGAGCGGGGGCAGATCAAGCAGACCCTGCTGAAGCTGGGCTGGCCCGCCGAGGACCTCGCCGGGTACGTGGACGGCGAGGCGCACCCGATCGACCTGCGCGAGGACGGCTGGGCGCTGCGCCCGTACCAGAAGCAGGCAGTGGAGAACTTCTGGCACGGCGGCAGCGGTGTCGTGGTGCTGCCCTGCGGCGCGGGCAAAACGCTGGTCGGCGCCGGGGCGATGGCGCAGGCCGGGTCGACCACGCTGATCCTGGTCACCAACACCGTCTCCGCCCGGCAGTGGAAGCACGAGTTGGTGAAGCGGACGTCGCTGACCGAGGACGAGATCGGTGAGTACAGCGGCACCAAGAAGGAGATCCGGCCGGTCACCATCGCCACCTATCAGGTGCTGACCACCCGCCGGAAGGGTGTCTACCCGCACCTGGAGCTGTTCGACTCCCGTGACTGGGGTCTGATCGTCTACGACGAGGTCCATCTGCTGCCCGCTCCTGTCTTCAAGTTCACCGCCGATCTCCAGGCCCGCCGCCGCCTCGGTCTGACCGCGACCCTGGTCCGTGAGGACGGCCGCGAGTCCGATGTGTTCTCCCTGATCGGGCCCAAGCGGTTCGACGCGCCCTGGAAGGAGATCGAGGCGCAGGGCTACATCGCGCCCGCCGACTGCGTCGAGGTCCGCGTCAATCTCACCGACTCCGAACGGCTCGCCTACGCCACCGCGGAGACCGAGGACAAGTACCGCTTCTGCGCCACCACCGCGACCAAGCGGAAGGTCACGGAGGCGATCGTGCGCCGGTTCGCCGGGCAGCAGGTCCTCGTGATCGGCCAGTACATCGACCAGCTGGACGAGCTGGGCGAGCATCTGAACGCGCCGGTGATCAAGGGCGAGACCTCCAACGCCCAGCGGGAGAAGCTCTTCGACGCCTTCCGTGAGGGCGAGATCAGCGTGCTGGTCGTCTCCAAGGTCGCCAACTTCTCCATCGACCTGCCCGAGGCGACGGTCGCCATCCAGGTGTCCGGCACCTTCGGCTCCCGGCAGGAGGAGGCCCAGCGGCTCGGCCGGGTGCTGCGGCCCAAGTCGGACGGCCACCGGGCGCACTTCTACTCGGTCGTCGCCCGCGACACCATCGACCAGGACTTCGCGGCCCACCGCCAGCGCTTCCTGGCGGAGCAGGGCTACGCCTACCGGATCGTCGACGCCGACGAGATCCTCGCGGAGGGCACTAAGGAGAACTGAGACCAGGAGCGGGGCCCGGCTATGGGTCCCCGAGGGCGTCCCCGTATCTGCGGTGGACGCCCGCCTCCTCGCCGTACTCGCCGAGTATGACCACGCCGAAGGCGGCCTGCGCGTAGACCTTGATCGCGCGTAGGGCCTCGCCGAGGACGTGGTGGTGGTGTTCGCCGCCCGCCAGCGCGGTGGCGCCGGACGGACGGGCAGGGGCGGGGTGAAGGATCGCTGCGCTCATGTCTCCATGGTGAGACTTCCGGCATAAGTCCGGAATACACCCACGGGTCGGTTCTCCAAGCGATCCCTCTGCACCCGGGGGTGGAGACCGCCCCTACGCCCCGCCGCCGGAACCCCCTAGGGGTAGGCGCTCAGGACCCGTCCGCGTGGACCGCGTAGACATACCGCTTCCCCGCGTACTCGCTGAGGTTCCAGATCACGGACTCGGCGAACGACCAGCCTGACGCGCCGCTGGAGTGGTAGCTGAGGTCCTCGCAGCCGATGGCCAGGTTGCACACCGTGCTCGCGGTGTCGGCGCCCGAGGTGAAGGTGCGCAGCGCGCCCGTGCCGGAGGGGCCGTTGCTGACCGAGAGGTAGTGCTTGCTGTTCCGGGAGACGACTCCCTGGATCTTCTTCTGGGCGACCGTGACCGCCTCGCTCGGCGTGCCCGAGGACAGCCTGCGGGTGGTGTAGTCGAGGTTCCAGCGCACGACCTTGGGCGTGGCGGCGGGCGCGCCCGTACCGGTCCACGAGGTGCCCGAGTAGTCGACGGCGCCGTTCTCGGAGTACTCGCTCACCACCAGGCTGTCCGGGGTGCTGGCGCGGTCGAGGCCGATCGCCGAGTAGCGCAGGTACTTGCCGCTGTTGTCGTAGGCGCCGCTCTGCGGGAGCACGTACGTGTAGCCGTAGCCGTAGTAGGTGCCGTCGACCAGGCCGCAGGAGTCGGCCTGGGTGGTGTCGACCTGGAAGAGGGTGTCGAGGTCGAAGACCCGGAGGCCCTTGTAGGTGTCGACGACGTACAGCAGGTTGCCGTACCAGAGGATGCCGCCCGCGTGCTTGCGTATGGGGTTGAAGGAGAACTCGCCGGTGGCGGTCTTGACCGGCTCGACCAGCAGGACGTGGCGATAGGTGGGCGCGGAGGCGGAGTTGTAATTGACGAAGGTCAGCCGGAGGCCCTTGTCGAGGGCGTACTCGTCGACGCCGTCGCCGTCCGGGTCGGTCTCGAAGTACCAGGAGACCAGGACGGCCTTGTTGCTGCCGCCCTCGGGGTAGACGCCGTTGCCGTAGGCGTCCGCGCTGGTGGTGACGCCCTGCGGAATCCAGTAGTCGACGGCCTGGTCGGCGCTGTCCCAGGTGAAACCGGCCTCGAACGCCTGGGACGTGCCGGGGGCGCTGGTCAGGCGGGGGGCCTTGCGGTTGGTGTCGGCGAGGACGGCGGTCGCGTCCACCTTGGCCAGCTTGGTCGCCAGGCCCGCGGTCAGGTCGGCGAACTCCCCGTAGGAGTTGCCCGTACGGGTGGTGAGGGCGAACTGCGCCGGGTCGGTGGTGGCGGCGTGCGCGGTGGCGGGCGCGAGGACGGCACCGGCCGCTCCGACGAATGGTGCGGCGGCGATTCCACGGAGGATGCTTCTGCGGGTCATGGACATGGCGGCGAACGTACGTCCTACATGATCAGCCGCACAAGCACGCCAGTTCGACTCCGGAGCGGCGCCGGACAGGATTCGGACCCGCCCGGATATTCATTGGCCCTGCCCCGCCCGCCCCGCCTACAATCTCCGCTCTTGCCCGCCTCCCCCCTAGGAGTGCCGCCGCCCGGCCGGTAACCGGACGGCACCCCCATGGCCGCATCCGGCCTGGTGACCACGTAGCAGGTTCCATCGGAGGCACTCCCTTGTCCGCGACCGCGCCCGACCCGCTCGACGACTCCCGCGCCCCCCTGACCCGCGAACGCACCCACCTGGCCGACTCACGGGCCGCCCTGCGCGCCATGCGGGAGGACGTGGAGGCGCTGGACATCAAGGACGTCACCGCGAACTGGGTCAACGCGGCGGTGCTGACCCGCCAGATCGACGACCGGATCAAGGCGCTGGCCGACCTCAGCGACACCCCGCTGTTCTTCGGTCGGCTCGACTACCTGCACGCGCCCGGGGCCGAGCAGGCGGAGGGGGCCGAGGGCGAGAAGTTCTACATCGGGCGCAGGCACGTCCACGACGCGGACGGCGACCCCATGGTCATCGACTGGCGCGCCCCGGTCTCGCAGCCGTTCTACCGGGCGTCCAAGAAGGACCCGATGGACGTCGGGCTGCGCCGCCGCTTCGGCTACACCGGCGGCGAGCTGACCGCGTACGAGGACGAGCACCTGTCCGACCCCTCGGAGACGGCGGCCACCAGCAAGCTGCTCCAGCAGGAGATCGAGCGGCCGCGCGTCGGCCCCATGCGGGACATCGTCGCCACCATCCAGCCCGAGCAGGACGAGATCGTCCGCAGCGGGCTCGGCGGCACGGTGTGTGTGCAGGGCGGACCCGGTACGGGCAAGACGGCGGTCGGTCTGCACCGGGTCGCCTATCTGCTCTACGCGCACCGCGAGCGGCTCGCCCGCACCGGCACCCTGGTCATCGGGCCGAACCGGTCCTTCCTGCACTACATCGAACAAGTGCTGCCCGCGCTGGGCGAGTTGAGCGTGCAGCAGGCCACCGTGGACGACCTGGTGGCCCAGGTGGAGGTACGCGGCACGGACGAGGCACGCACCGCCGTGCTCAAGGGCGACGCCCGGATGGCCGAGGTGCTGCGCCGGGCGCTGTACGCGCAGGTGACGATGCCCACCGAGCCGATCATGGTGGTGCGCGGGTCGCGCCGCTGGCGGGTCCCGGCGTACGAACTGGAGAAGATTGTCCGCGAGTTGCTCGGGCGGGAGATCCGGTACGGCGCCGCCCGCGACGCGCTGCCGCAGCGGATCGCGCACGCGGTGCTGGTGCAGATGGAGCGGGCCGGGGAGGCGCCGGACGACCGGGTGCAGGACGCGGTCGCGCGCAACAGCGCGGTCAAGGCGGCGGTGAAGGCCGTCTGGCCGCCCGCCGACCCGGCCAAGCTGGTGCTGCGACTGCTGTCCGACGGGGAGTTCCTCGCCGAGCACGCGGCCGGAATCCTGGACGAGGACGAGCAGAAGGCGGTGCTCTGGGCCAAGCCGGTGCGCAGCGTGAAGTCGGCCAAGTGGTCTTCCGCAGACGCGGTGTTGATCGACGAGGCGGCCGACCTGATCCAGCGCACGCACTCGCTCGGCCATGTCGTGCTGGACGAGGCGCAGGACCTGTCCCCCATGCAGTACCGCGCGGTCGGCCGCCGCTGCACCACCGGCAGCGCGACCGTCCTCGGCGACCTCGCCCAGGGCACCACCCCCTGGGCGACCCGGAGTTGGGACGAGGCGCTGGCCCATCTCGGCAAGGGTGACGGTGTGATCGAGGAGCTGACGGCCGGTTTCCGCGTCCCCACGGACGTGATCACGTACGCGTCCCGGCTGCTCCCCCACATCGCGCCCGGCCTCACCCCGGTCGCCTCCGTCCGTGAGAACCCCGGCTTCTTCGAGGTGCGCGCGGTGGACGGGGTGGCCGAAGTGGTGTCCGCCTGCGAGGAGTTGCTGCGCAACGAGGGTTCGACCGGCCTGATCGCCGCCGACGCCCGCGTGCCCGCGCTCGCCGAGGCCCTGACGGCGGCCGGGATCGGCTTCCTCGCACCCGGCGAGGAGACCACCGAGGCGACCAGACTGACCCTGGTCCCGGCCTCGCTCGCCAAGGGCCTGGAGTACGACTACGTGGTCCTGGACGAGCCGCGGTCCGTGGTGGACGGCGAGCCCGACGAACGCACCGGCCTGCGGCGGCTGTACGTGGCGCTGACCCGAGCGGTGTCCGGGCTGATCGTGGCGCACACCGGGCCACTGCCCGAGCAGCTCACGGCCTGAGGGACTGCCCTTACGGGCACCCTGCGGACGCGCCACGGGCTCAGGCCCCGGCGGGCTCCTCGGCCTGCCGGGCGTCCCGCACCACCCGCGGAATCCCGCCGGGCGCCCAGAGCCTCCGCTGCGACAGCCGTGCGACCACGCGCCCCAGCCAGTCGCCGTCGGCGAGCCGGGCCGCCTCGCCGTCCTGGACGGTCTGGCTCAACAACTCTTGGAGCAAAGCCAGTTCCGTCAGTGAGTACCGGCGCGGGTGGCGGTCGAAGAACACCGTGCGGTCCTCGTACGGGTGGCGCACGGTCATGAGCAGATAGCCGCCGCCGCGTCCCCGGAAGGGGCCCGGCAGGCCGCCGAGCCAGCCGAGCACGGTCAGCGGCCCACCCTTGGACGGGGACGTCCCGCCCAGGGTGAGCCGCACGCCCAGCATGATCCGGGACCACGGGAGCACTTCCTCGCCACCGTCCCGCCCCCGCGCGTACAGCCCCTCCGGGCGGAACTCCACCCACGCGGCCCCGCCCGAGCGCCCGATGTCCCCCAACACCCAGCGGCTGTCCAAGAGTTCCAGGGGGCCCAGGGCTGTACGCGCCTCATTCATGCCCTTAGGGGATCACATGTTCTACAGGGCGCGCTGGAGTTCTCCCCTCAAGGGTTCAGTCCCCGCCGTCCCGCCCCCGAGGCGAACCCGAGCCACGTGTGCCGGTTGCCCGCCCAGCACCAGCCCACCTTGGCGGCGTCGCGCCGCTCGCGGCCGTCCCGGCCGGTGCCGTTGCTGATCCAGAGTGCCGGGGTACGGGCGTCCAGCGTGCCGTTGGGCTTGCGCAGCCGGGAGCCGATGGTCATGAAGCAGTGATTGCGCTCCAGTACGTCGGGCTGCTGGAGCACCCAGTGGATGCCCTCGGTCAGCAGCAGGGGCGTACGGGACGCGGCCGTGAGCGCCGGAAGTGCCTCGTCCGGACTCCAGTCGGCCATGTCGTCGCCCCGGTCGACCCCGCCGACCAGGTACAGCGGGGTGTCCGGCAGGTCGATGGTGTCGAGCGGCGCGAAGAGGTCGACGTCGGTCATGTCGGTGACGACGAACCCTGCCTTGTCCTGTCGCCGGAGCAGCGGCGCGAGTACGGAGGCGGGGGCGAGGTCGGGACGGACGGCGAGGAGGCCCTCGCCCTCCCCCTTCGCGGCCGCCCGGACCTCGGCGGCGGACAGCCCCGCGATCTCGTGCACCCCCAGCTCGATCAGCCGCTCGGCCTGCGTACTCAGGGGGGTGAAGGTCTGCGTGGTCTCGGACACGATGCTCCCAACGACAGCGGTGTGCACGGGCGCAGGCCCAACGAACCGCCCTCCCGGAACATTCCCGGCCTGCCCGCCTACTCCCCGTCGAGCATCCCCCGCCACACCCCGACCGCCTCGGCACACACCGGCCCCGCCCACCCCTGTGGACGGGCCGCGCCGCCGATGTGGAAGGCGTCGATACCGGCGGACCGCAGTTCCGGCACATGCTCCAGCCGAAGCCCCCCGCCGACCATGATCTGCGGCTCGTACCCCGGCGTACCCGTGTGCGCGGCCTCGGCCGTCAGCGTGTCCAGGCCCTCGTCCACGCCCGTCGCCGCGCCCGCCGTCAGGAAGGTGTCCAGGCCGGGGAGGCCGCTGAGCCGCTTGCGCAGCGCGTCGCGGTCGGCAGCGCGGTCGATCGCGCGGTGGAAGGTCCACGGGCTGCCGTCGAGCGCGTCCACGACCCGCTCGACCGCCGCGAGGTCCACGTCCCCGGCCGGGTCGAGGAAGCCCAGCACGAACTGGTCGGCGCCCGCCGCCCGCAGCTCGGCGGCCGTGCCGGTCAGCCGGTCGAGGTCGCCCGCCGCGAACCCGTCCGTCAGTCGCAGCATCACGCGCAGGTCGATCGGGACGGCGGCCCGGATCGCGGCCACCACGGCCGGGTCGGGGCTGAGCCCGTCCGCCGCCATGTCGGTGACCAGCTCCAGCCGGTCCGCGCCTCCCGCCTGGGCAGCGACCGCGTCCTCGACCCCGAGAGCGATCACCTCCAGGACCGCACGCTTGCTCATGGCACCCCAATTCCGACGGCGGCAACAGGTCTAGTCCAATTCCAGGGTACGCCCCGCCCCCGATCACCGGAACAATGGACACATGGCCGACGCAAGAACCGCAGCAGACCTCGGGCTCCGCTTCGCCCACGCCCTCGAAGCCGCCCGCGCGCCGGGCGAGGGCCCGGACCCGGCGCCGTACGCCGAGAACCTGATCGCCCGCTGGGCGGAGCCGCAGCGGCGGTATCACACGGTCGCCCACCTCACGGCGGTCCTCGACCGGGTCGACGCGCTGGCGGAGTACGCCGACGACCCCGACCTCGTACGGCTGGCGGCCTGGTTCCACGACGCGGTGTACCTGCCGGACCGGTCGGAGAACGAGGAGCGCTCGGCGCGGCTGGCCGAGCGGGCGCTGGCCGAGGCCGGGGTGCCAGAGGCGAAGGTCGCGGAGGTGGCCCGGCTGGTCCGGCTCACCGTCGGCCACGACCCGGCCGGGGACGACCGGAACGGGCAGGTGCTGTGCGACGCCGACCTGGCGATCCTCGCCTCGGCGCCGTCCGCGTACGCCGCCTACACGGCCGAGATCCGCGAGGAGTACCACTTCGTGCCCAACGACGCCTTCCACGAGGGCCGTTCGGCGGTACTGCGCCAACTCCTGGACCTGCCCAGGCTGTTCCACACCCCCTACGGGTCGGAGCACTGGGAGGCGACGGCCCGCTGGAACCTCGCGGGAGAGCTGGAAATGCTGTCGCCCTGAGTCAGGGCACACCCCTAGGGTTCCGTGCATGCGAGCGATGAGCGGGGACCAGGTGACCGAGGCCGTGCGCGGCTGCGTGACGACGCTGCGCGCGGCGGTGGACCGGGACTGGACGTCGGTCCGCGCCGGAAGCCTGGACTGGGACTGCCACGTCACGGCCCTGCACGTCGCCGAGTGCCTCCTCGCGTACGCGGGCAACCTCGCCGGACACGCGCGGGACGCGTACGTGCCCTTCGAGATGCGTCTGGAGGACGGCACCGGCAACGACGGTCTGCTGCACGTCCTGGAGACCACCGGCGCGCTGCTCGCCGCCGCCGTGAACACCGCCGCGCCCGGCGACCGCGCCTTCCACCCGTACCCGTTCCGCAGCGCCGACCGCGAGGGGTTCGCGGCGATGGGGGTGGCCGAGGTGCTGCTGCACACCTATGACCTGGCGCAGGGCCTCGGGCTGGCGTACACGCCCGCCGAGAGCCTCGCCGACGCCGTGCTGACCTGGATCTTCCCGCATGTCCAGCCGGGCCCGGAAGCCTGGCCGACCCTGCTGTGGGCGACCGGCCGGGGCGAGCTGGCGGGCCGTCCGGCGGTGGACGACTGGCGCTGGCACAACAACCTCGTGATCCCCGCCGACCGCCTCACCCTGACCGGCCTGCGCCCGGCCGCCGCCCGCGACCTGCGCCTGGGCGGCGACGGCGGCTTCGGCTGGCTCGGCGGCGCCCCCTACGAGGGCACCCGCGAGGCGGCCGGTTTCATGGTCAAGGGCTACGAGGCGGGCGTCCACCGCCCGGACTTCGGCGTCTTCACCCTCGTCCGCGCCGAGGACGGCCTCGCGGTCGGCGGCATCGGCTTCCACGGCACCCCGGACGCCGAGGGCCGCGTGGAGATCGGCTACGACCTCGTCCCCGACGCCCGCGGCCAGGGCTACGCCACGGAGGCCGTCCGCGCCCTCACCACCTGGGCCCTCGCCCGCGACGACGTCCACACGGTCATCGCCACCGTCGAGGCGGAGAACACCCCCTCCCAACGCGTCCTGGCCCGCGTCGGCTTCCACCGCGCCGGGACGGAACAGGAAGCGGCGGCCCGCGAGGAACACGGCATGGCGAGCGGGCTGCGGCTGTACGTGTACACGGGCTGACCCCGGCATTCCACCCGGCCCGCCGTACGCCGCGCTCATAGGAGGCCCTTGATCCTGGTCTTGGCCGTGTTCGCCCCGCTCATCGTGCCGCTGTGGCTGATCGTGTCCGGCGTCTTCTGCTTCCACATCGGCCGCAACTCGGGATCGGTACGCCTGGGCTGGCTCTTCTTCATGCTCCTGGGCCCGATCCCGATCGGGGTGATGCTCGCCTTCATCGGCGCGGTCGTACCCGCGATCGCCGCGGGCGCCGTGGCCGGTCTCATCGTCATCCTGCTGATCCTGGACCGGTACGGCGACGACCCCGCCGACCCGGACACCCCCTAGATGCCCTTCCGCCTGCGCAGCCCCGCCGCGTGCAGCAGCCGAACCAGCTCCCGGCTCCGTGCCTCCACCGCGCCCGCGGCCACCGCGTCGGCGTAGCGGTGGGAGGGGATGTCGTAGTGGTCGCGTTCGAAGGCGCGTGGGGGGACGCCGAGGGCAGCGGCGAACGCGTGGAGTTCGTCGTAGGAGACATCGCTGACCAGGTGGGACCACAGGCGGCCGTGGCCGGGCCAGGTGGGTGGGTCGATGTAGACGGTCACGCGGGGCGGGCCGTCACTTGGGGGTGTTCCCGTCCAGGGCGGTGGCGAGGGAGCCGACGGGGGCGACGTCGACGCCCGCCTCGTGACAGACCCAGTGCGGGTCGGGGCCGAGTTCCGGTTCGACGTCCAGCGCGTGCGGGTCGCCGGTGGTGCAGGCCGGGCAGAGCGGCCAGCGGCCCTGCCGTTCCAGCAGCGCGTCCTGCACGTCCTGCGCGACCAGCCCGGCGACGAAGTCGGCGCCCTCCGGCCACTGCTCCACCCACCAGCGGCGCTGCGCGAGCGACTCCTCCACCAGCGAGACCACGTCCGCCTCGGCCACCTCGCTCGCCATCAGGTCGGCGAGCACCAGCGCGCGGGCCGCGTGCAACGCCTGCTCGAGCGGGCTGACGGGATCTGTGGCGTCGTCCATGCACCCATTGTGCGCACTCTTGCCCCGCCTGCCGAACCGGAAATATCTTTCAGGGGTGACCCAGGACGTGAAGGAAACTTTCGGGAGTCCCGGCGGCTCGCTCGCCGCCAAGGTGCGCACCCTCACCCCGTCCATGACCCGGTCCATGCAGCGTGTCGCGGCGGCCGTGGCCGGTGACCCGGCGGGCTGCGCCGCCCTCACCGTCACCGGGCTCGCGGAGCTGACCGGCACCAGCGAGGCCACGGTCGTCCGCACCGCCCGCATCCTCGGTTACCCCGGCTACCGCGACCTCCGGCTCGCCCTCGCCGGGCTCGCGGCCCGCCAGGAGTCCGGGAGCGCGCCCGCGATCACCACGGACATCGCGGTCGACGACCCGCTGACCGACGTGGTCGCCAAGCTGGCCTACGAGGAGCAGCAGACCCTCGCCGACACCGCCGCCGGACTGGACACCGCCCAGCTCGGCGCGGCCGTCACCGCGCTGGCCGCCGCCCGCCGCACGGACGTGTACGGCATAGGGGCGTCCGGGCTGGTCGCGCAGGACCTCACCCAGAAGCTGCTGCGGATCGGGCTGGTCGCGCACGCGCCGGGCGACCCGCACCTCGCGGTGACCAACGCGGTGCAGCTCCGCGCGGGCGACGTCGCCATCGCCATCACCCACTCGGGCTCGACCGGCGACGTCATAGAACCGCTGCGCACCGCCTTCGAGCGCGGCGCCACCACCATCGCCATCACCGGCCGCCCCGACTCGCCGGTCACCCAGTACGCCGACCATGTGCTGACCACCGCCACCTCCCGCGAGAGCGAGCTGCGGCCCGCCGCGATGTCCTCCCGTACGAGTCAACTCCTCGTGGTGGACTGCCTGTTCGTGGGCGTGGCGCAGCGGACGTACGAGAACGCGGCGCCCGCGCTGGCCGCGTCGTACGAGGCGCTGGCCCACCGGCACCGAAGCGCCCGGCGTTAGCTTTCCTCGTTCGGACCCGACCAGAGAGACCCGACCGGAAAGAGCCGCACCAGATGACCGACTCACTTCGCCTGCAGAGCGAGCTGGCCACCCTGACCACCGAGGCGTTCCGGCCGGAGCTGGCCGGGATCGACCAGTTGCCCACCCTGGACATCGCCCGGCTGATGAACGGCGAGGACACCGGCGTCCCCGCGGCCGTCGCCGCCCGGCTGCCCGAGATCGCCGCCGCCGTGGACGCCGTCGCCGTCCGCATGGGCCGCGGCGGACGGCTGGTCTACGCCGGTGCCGGTACCGCCGGACGGCTCGGCGTGCTGGACGCCTCCGAGTGCCCGCCCACCTTCAACACCGCGCCCGGCCAGGTCGTCGGGCTGATCGCGGGCGGGCCGGGGGCGCTGGTGAACTCCATCGAGGGCGCAGAGGACTCCGCCGAGCTGGCCCGCGCCGACCTGGACGCGCTGAAACTGACCCCGGACGACTCGGTGGTCGGCGTCTCCGCGTCCGGGCGTACGCCGTACGCGGTCGGAGCCGTCGAGCACGCCCGCGCGGCCGGGGCACTCACAGTGGGCCTGTCCTGCAACGCGCACAGCGCCCTCGCCGCCGCCGCCGAGCACGGCATCGAGGTGGTCGTCGGCCCCGAGCTGCTCACCGGCTCGACCCGGCTGAAGGCGGGCACGGCACAGAAGCTGGTGCTCAACATGCTGTCGACGATCACGATGATCCGGCTCGGCAAGACGTACGGGAACCTGATGGTCGACGTGCGCGCCTCCAACGCCAAGCTCCGGGCCCGCTCCCGGCGGATCGTGGCGCAGGCGACCGGCGCGGAGGACGCGGAGATCGAGCGGGCGCTGACCGAGGCGGACGGCGAGGTGAAGACCGCGATCCTGATCATCCTGGCCGGACTGGACGGCCCCACGGCCACCCGGCTGCTGGAGCAGTCCGAGGGCAGACTGCGGACGGCACTGGCGAACGCGCGGACGTAGGCGGGGCGACGCGTACGGCCGACCGCCTTACGGAGGAGTCCCGCGCGCCGCATCGGCGGTGGTGGCGCAGGCTCGGAGCGTGCGCAACGACTCCGCCACCGCCTCCGACGTCCTCGCCCTGACGGGCGGCCCCGCCAACATCACCCAGGTCACCCACTGCCTCACCCGCCTCCGCCTCACCCTCACCGACCCGGCCGCCGTGGACGAGGAGTCACTGCGGGCGCTGCCGGGCGTGCTCGGCGTGATCGGGGCGGGGACGCCGTCGCTCCAGGTCGTCCTGGGGCCGGGAGTGGTCGACACGGTGACGGCGGAGGTGGAACGGCAGCTCGCGGCGGCGGCGCGCGCCGGGGGCGTGCGGGCGGAGGCGGGCGCCATCGGCGAGGAAAGGGGGTCCGAGGCCACCCCCAGAGGCGGAGCCGTACTGCGCCGCGTGGCCAACGTCTTCGTCCCCCTCATTCCCGCCCTCATCGGCTGCGGCGTCATCGCGGGGATCAACGGCCTGCTGGTGAACGCCGGTTGGCTCCCCGGCCTCACCCCCGCCCTGGCGGCCATCGCCTCCGGGTTCATGGCGCTGATCGCGGTGTTCGTCGGCTACCAGACCGCGAAGGAGTTCGGCGGCACCCCGATCTTGGGCGGCGCGGTCGCCGCGGTCGTCGTCTATCCGGGCGTGGCGAAGGTGACCGCGTTCGGGGTGCACCTCTCCCCCGGCCAGGGCGGAGTCCTCGGCGCGCTCGCCGCCGCACTGCTGGCGACCAGGGTGGAGAAGTGGTGCCGGGGCCGCCTGCCGGGCGCGCTGGACGTGCTGCTCACCCCGACCGTGACCGTCCTCGTCGCGGGCCTGGCCACGCTGTACGGCCTGATGTACGCGGCCGGAGCCGTCGCCACCGCCATCGGCACCGGCGCGAACTGGCTGCTCACCACCACCGGCGCCTTCGCGGGCCTGCTCCTCGGCGGACTGTTCCTCCCCCTCGTCATGCTCGGCCTGCACCAGGCTCTGATCCCCATCCACACCACCCTGATCGAGCAGCAGGGCTACACCGTGCTGCTCCCCCTGCTGGCCATGGCGGGCGCGGGCCAGGTCGGCGGCGCGCTCGCGGTGTACGTACGCCTGCGCCACGACACCACCCTGCGCACCACGATCCGCTCGGCCCTCCCGGCGGGCCTGCTGGGCGTGGGCGAGCCCCTGATCTACGGCGTCTCGCTCCCCCTCGGGCGCCCCTTCATCACGGCCTGCGTGGGCGGGTCGGCGGGCGGGGCGTTCGTCGGCTTCTTCGCCATGCTCGGCGAGAAGGTCGGCGCCACCGCCATCGGCCCGTCCGGCTGGGCCCTCTTCCCCCTCCTCACCGGCAACCAGGGCCCGGCCCCGGCCATCGCCATCTACGCCGGGGGCCTCCTGACGGCCTACGCGACCGGTTTCGCGGCGACGCTCGCCTTCGGCTTTCCCCGAGGCACGACGCCGTCGGCCGCCGGACGGACTCCCGGGGACCTCGCGTGACGCCCGCCCCTCCCTCGTCGTTGCCCCTGACATGAAGAAGCTGCTGTTCGCCACGCTCGCCGTCGCCGCGTCCTCCGCCGCCCTGGCCGCCCCCGCCCACGCCGCCTCGGACGACCACTGGACGGCCGAGGACACCACCGCCTGCGCGGCGGACCTCACCGTGGTCCCGGTGGTCAAGGCGGTCTCCCCGCTCCCCCTGGCGCAGCAGGCCCCCGCGTGCGGCAAGGGCAGCCTGCTGCACCACGGTTAGGCGTACTGGGCGAGCTGGATCAGGTTGCCGCAGGTGTCGTCCAGCACCGCGATGGTGACCGGGCCCGCCGCCACCGGCTCCTGGGTGAAGCGCACCCCGAGCTTGCGCAGCCGGTCGTACTCGGCGCGTACGTCGTCCACGGCGAAGGAGGTGGCCGGGATGCCGTCACCGCGCAGGGCGGAGGTGTACGGCTTGGCCGCGGGGTGCGCGTCCGGCTCCAGGAGCAGTTCGGTGCCGTCGGGCTGCTCGGGCGAAACCACGGTCAGCCACCGGTACTCGCCGAGCGGCACATCGGCCTTCTTCACGAAGCCCAGCACCTCCGTGTAGAAGCGCAGCGCGTTCTCCTGGTCGTCGACGAAGACGCTGGCCAGGTTGATCCTCACAGGGTGTCCTCCACGGTTCCGGGGTCGGGAAACTCACGGCGGGCCGCGCGGACGGGCCCGGAGCGATACTCGCGCATCCGGTGTCCCCCCGCGCGGGTGAGAAGCTGGACGCATGAATCACGCCCAGCTCACCGCGCTCGGCCGTGCTCTCCGGGTTGTCGGGGAGCACGGTGACGCGCTGGCCGCCGACACCCCGGACTCCCGGCTGCACGAGGTCAAGGCCGATCTGCGGCGGGCGCTGGACCTGCTGGACGAGAGTGTCTCGGCCGGTGCCCCCACCACCCGCTGCGCGGAGCACCCGCAGGGACCGGTGGACGAGAGCGCGCCGGACCTGTGCCTGCTGTGCGAGACCCGCCGCCGGGCCGCCCGCCGCGCGGAGTACGGCGGGCAGGGCCGGGGCCCCGAGGCCCCCGCGACCGCCCCCTCCCGCTACGGCGTCCGCGCCGACCGCCCCCAGCCCCAGCAGCGCTGGCTGCCGGAGGCGTGGAACGGCCGCGAATGGCAGCTGTGCGGCACCCCGCGCCGCGACCGCCACGAGGCGGAGGCGTACCTCGCCGCCGCGCGCCGGGGTTCGCGCCCCGCGATGGCGTACCGCCTGGTCCACGAGTTCACCGACTACGAGGTGCTCCGCGTGTGGGGCACCCCCACCCAGGTGGACATCGAACCGATGGGCAACCTGTAGTCACGCCCGGCGGGAGCTGGTGCTGCGCGGAGCAAGGCGTGTGCGGGCTCGTCCAGGCCGGGGCCGTGGTCCACCCAGGGTATGAACTCCGCCTCGTGCGGGTCAGTGGTGCCGAGCCAGGGGTAGCCCTGCCGCTCGAACGCCTCCCGCAGCCTGGCGTACGCACGGCCAACAAGCGGTTTCCACCGGCACACGGAGGCGAAGAAGCATGAACCAGCAGCTCAGCATGGTCACCCTGGGCGTCGGGGACCTGGCGACGAGCCGCCGTTTCTACAGCGAGGGCCTCGGCTGGACCCCGCTGCTCGACCTCGACGAGATCGTCTTCTACCAGGTCGGCAACGGCCTGGCCCTGGCCCTCTTCCCCCTCTCCGACCTGGCCGCCGACACCGGCGCCCCGGCCACCCCCGGCACCCCCTTCACCCTGGCCCAGAATCTCGGCTCCCCCGCCGAGGTCGACACCGCGGTGGACCGCGCCCGCGAGGCCGGGGCGAAGATCCTCAAGGAGCCCCGGCGGGCGGCCTTCGGCGGCTACCACGCCTACTTCGCCGACCCGGACGGCCACCGCTGGGAGGTCTGCCACAACCCGGGCTGGTCGGTGTCGGAGGACGGCACGGTACGGCTGACGGCGGTGGACCCGGAGAGCTGAGGGCGGGCAGCAGAAAGGCGCCGGGCGGGGGAAACCCCACCCGGCGCCTCGCCACGCGTGCCTAGCTGAGCGACGTCAGCGCGGCGGCGTCGTACGCCGCCAGCTCGTCGAAGCGACCGCCCAGCACCTTCGCGGCCCACTCCGGGTCCTGGAGGAGGGCGCGGCCGATGGCGACCATGTCGTACTCCTCGCGCTCCAGGCCGTCGAGGAGGTCCTCGATGCCCTTGACCGGGGAGCCCTCGCCCTGGAACGCGCCCATGAAGTCACCGTTCAGGCCGACCGAGCCGACGGTGATGACCGGCTTGCCGGTGATCTTCTTGGTCCAGCCGGCCAGGTTGAGGTCGGAGCCCTCGAACTCGGGCTCCCAGTAACGGCGGGTGGAGGCGTGGAAGACGTCGACACCGGCGGCGGCCAGCGGCGCGAGGATCGCCTCCAGCTCCTCCGGGGTCTCGGCGAGGCGCGCGGTGTAGTCCTGCTGCTTCCACTGCGAGTAGCGGAAGATGACCGGGAACTCGGCCGACACCCGCTCGCGCACGGCGGCGACGATCTCCGCCGAGAACTGGGCGCGGGCGACCGGGTCGCCACCGTAGGCGTCGGTACGGCGGTTGGTGCCCGCCCACAGGAACTGGTCCAGCAGGTAGCCGTGCGCGCCGTGGAGCTCGACACCGTCGAACCCGATGCGCTCGGCGTCGGCGGCGGCCTGCGCGAAGGCGCCGATGACGTCGTCCACGTCGGACTGCGTCATGGCCTTGCCCTTGGGCTCCGCGCCCTCCTTGTGGATGCCGGACGGACCCACGGCGGGCGCCTCCGCGAACGGCGGCTCACCCTCGCGGCGGACCATGCCGATGTGCCACAGCTGCGGAACGATCGTGCCGCCCGCCGCGTGCACGTCCTGCGCGACCTTCGCCCACCCCGCGAGCTGCTCCTCGCCGTGGAACCGCGGCACGCTGTCGCTCTGCCCGGCCGAGTCGTGGCCGACGTACGTACCCTCGGTGACGATCAGGCCGACGCCGTTCGCGGCCCGGCGGGAGTAGTACGACGCCACGTCCGCACCGGGGATGCCGCCCGGCGAGAACATCCGGGTCATCGGGGCCATCACGATCCGGTTCGGAACCGTGAGGCCGTTCAGCGTGATGGGGCGGGACAGGAGCTGGGCCGCGCGGCTGGCGGCGGGCGTCGTAGCGGTCACGTGGGGGCTCCTCGAGTGAACGGCGTCTGTCGTATATACCGGCTGGTATGTGAGCACGCAATGGTGCACCTAGTGAAACAACTGGTCTCCGCGGCTCTTCATTCCGCCCCACCGGAACGGGCCCGTGTGACCCCGGCCACTCCCGCCCTCTCAGCCCAGCTCGACCCGCCGCCGCGCGTCCCGGTTCAGCAGCCGCACGCGCTCCCGGAGCACGTCGGCGGGGGCGGCCTCGCCCAGATGCTCAGGCGGCACGTCCCACTCCCGCCCGCCACCGAGAGGCCGCAACTGGACATGGCCGCCCTCCCGCTCCATGACCTCCCCGAGCCGACCGTCCCGCACGTCGAGGGCGTACGAGCCGACGGCCGGGACGTCACCCTCACTCACTCCCCCCGCTCCGCGAGCGCGGCGGCGAGGCGGGCGGCCACGTCGAGGTTGCAACTCCCCAGGTCCACCAGGGTGTTGCGCCCGCCGTACACCGCGGTCACCGGGTCGACCCGCAGCGAGGGCAACACGATGCCCACGTCTCGCAGGGCGGTACGCAGCCGCTCGACCGCCTGGTCAGCAGAGTCCGTCATGCCGTTTCCCTCCACGCTGAGTGTTGTCGTTCCACACACAGAGTGGCGGCGCCGCTCCTAACCTGGCCATACAGGCCGTGCCAACAACCTCACCTGTGGGACAGGGGGCAGCGATGCCAGGACCCAAGGACCTCGACCCCGCGTCGTCACCGCGAGCGATGATCGGATCGGAGTTGCGCCATGCGCGCGAGCGGAAGGGGCTCAAACAGACGGAGTTGGGCCAAATCCTCTTCGTGAGCGGCTCGTTCATCGGTCAACTGGAGGCCGGGGCGCGGAGGATGCAGCCGGAGTACGCGCGGATGCTGGACGAGGAGCTGGACACGGGGGACTACTTCGCGCGGAACTGTGCGGCGACGGCCAAGTCCAAGTACCCGGAGCACTTCGCCGAGGCGGCGGAAGCGGAGGCGCAGGCCATTTCGATCAAGGAGTACTCGCCTCTCTTGATCCCCGGACTGCTTCAGACCCCCGCGTACGCACGAGCGGTGTTCCGCGCCTACCTCCCGACAGAGCCTGAGCAGCAACTCGATGAACTGGTGTCGGTCCGCACGGACCGAGCAGTGCTCCTCGACGATCCAACAGACCTGGTGTTGTGGGTCGTGGTGGACGAGGCAGCCCTGCGCCGCGTGACCGGCGGACGGGCGGTGATGGCAGAGGCCGTGCGGCACGTAGCCGACGCGGCTCGGCGACACCGGGCGATCGTGCAGGTCCTGCCGTTCGACACCGGCGCACACACCGCGATGGAGGGCCCCATCAGGCTGATGGACTTCGCGGACGCTCCACCAATGGTGTACTTCGAGGGGGTGGGCACCGGGCGACTGGAAGACGATCCGTCCACTGTCAGAGCTCGCCAGCGCACCTTCGAGCTGCTCGCGGCATGTGCCCTCTCACCAGCCAAGTCCCTTGTTCTACTTGATGAGGTGGCACAGGATTACGCGCATGAGAAGCACCCCTGAGCGTGGCCTGGAACCCGCCACCTGGCGCAAATCGACGTACAGCGGCGGCAGCGGCGGCAACTGCCTGGAGGTGACCGACATGCACCCGACCCACATCCCGGTCCGCGACTCCAAAGCGCCGCACGGCCCGAAGCTCGCGTTCCGGCCCGAGGCGTGGTCCACCTTCGTGGAGGACCTCAAGGTCGGCTGACGGGGGGCGCCGCCGCCTCCAGTTGCTCCACCGTGCCCGACATGATCGTGCGGACGTGCTCGGTGATGTGCTCGACGGGCCAGTCCCACCAGGCGACCGCCAGCAGACGCGCCACACCCTCCTCGTCGTACCGCGTACGGAGCAGCCGCGCCGGGTTGCCGCCGACGATGCCGTAGTCGGGCACATCGCCGGTGACCACCGAACCGGCGCCGATGATCGCGCCGTGCCCGATGCGGATGCCGGGCATGACCGTGGCGCCGTAGCCGAACCAGACGTCGTTGCCGACGACGGTGTCGCCCCGGTTCGGCAGGCCGGTGAGGAGGTCGAAGTGGTCGGCCCAGGAGCCGCCCATGGTGGGGAACGGGAAGGTGGAGGGGCCGTCCATGCGGTGGTTGGCGCCGTTCATGAGGAACCGGACGCCCGTGCCGAGCGCGCAGAACTTGCCGATGACCAGCTTCTCGGGCCCGTAGTGGTACAGCACGTTGCGGGACTCGAAGGCGGTCGGGTCGTCGGGGTCGTCGTAGTACGAGTACTCCCCGACCTCGATCAACGGCGACTTGACCAGCGGCTTGAGCAGGACGACTCGCGGCTGCTCGGGCATCGGGTGGAGGACGGTGGGGTCGGCGGGCACGGGCATGGCGGGCGACACCTCATCAGTCGGGGCTCCGGACCGGTCCCATGATCGCGCCCCCGAAGCTCAAGCGGCGAGCCCCGAGCCCTCTTAGCAAGGATTGGTTGGTGGGTCTCAACCCACCCTCCCACCCCGCGACTTGACCGGGAGCGACCGACTTGCCACGGAAGGTCACGAGGCCCTAGCGTGCCCGCATAACGAACAGCCCCCGCCAGGCGCTACCAACACCTGCGGGGGCTTGACCTACAAGATCGATGAGGCTCGATCCCGTGGCTGAAGCCAAGCTTAGCCCTGCCCCTCCGCAGGCGCACGTACTCCCGCACCCCATGGCCAACCCCGGCTACGGCAAGCGCTCCGCCCCGGACCAACTCCAGCGCACCAAGCATGACTTCACACATCTCCCGCCCCGTGAGGCGGCTATCGCGGCGTACATCGACCGCCTCCCCGAGGGCGCCGACATCTCGGTGAAGACGCTGGCCAAGACGCTCCCGTACGGGCAGTGTGCGCTGCGTACGGCGCTCAACCGGCTGCAGAACGCCGGGCACTTGAGGCGCGGCCGGGAGCGCCTGGAGTCGGAGGGGACCGGCCCCCGCTGGATCACCCGATCGTGGTTCTCCCGTACCGCGCGCGACGACGCGTGGTGGGCGTCGTTCGCCCGGGGCGATGTGACGGACCCCGCGCCGAAACCCACCCGCTCCCGGGCCCACATCCTCCTGGCCGCCCTGGGCCGCAAGACCCCGGCCCTCTCCCTCTCGGCCGCCGACTGCGCCAACCTCGCCCCGCTGCTGACGGAATGGTTCGCCCGGGGCGCGTCGGACGACGCCATCGTCCGAGCCCTGACCGACGGCCTCCCAAACCCGATCCACCACCCGGCGGCACTGCTCCGCCGCCGCCTCACGGACAAACTCCCCCCGGAACCGGCCCCGACCCCACCTCGCCGCACGCTGGAATGCGCGAACTGTGGCCTGCCAGGCCGCCCCGAGGCCCTCCCCGGAGGCATGTGCCGAGCCTGCCGGGGCGATCACCCCCACCAACCGAACCCCCTGCTGCCCGCCCCTTCCGTACAGGCCCGCGCCCAACAGATCCGAGCCGCGATGTCCGCCCGCAGGCACGCCCCCGCCCACAGGTAGGCTCACGCCCTTCGGTCGGCCGACACCGGCCGGAGTCCCCCCGAGGCTGTGCCGATGACCATGAACCTCGACGACACCCCCACCCGACTCCGGCTCGACCGGGCCCTGGACGACCTCGCCGTCACCTTCCGTGGCATGACCGCCCGCGCCGACGAGACCCAGTGCACCTGCCACTGGGGCAGCGCGGAGGAGCTGGCGCTGTTGAAGGTCCCGGACGTGGAACTCGACCCGGAGCTGCTGCGCCGTACCTGGGGAGCGCCGGACTGGGGCGACCATGGGGCGGTACTGCGCCGCGTGTTGCCGCAGTTCGCCAGGGCGCTGGTCGGTGGAGCGGTGCCCGTGTACAGCGTGGCCGAGGTCGGGGAGTCGTTCGCCAGGGGCGAGTGGCAGCACTGGCCGACGCGCCAGCGCGCCTCCGTGTCGGAGTTCCTGCACGCCTGGTGGGCCCACGGCCTCACCTCACCGGCGTCGGCGATCCCCGTCCCCGACCTTCTCGTACTGTGCGCGGAGGCGTCCGCCACGCTCACCCCGTGGCTCACGGCCTGGGAGGCCCTCGACCACCCCCTGGCCGACCGACACCTGGCCGAGGCGGCGGACCGCTGGCGGTACGACCTCCTGACCGACGAACTCCCCTGGCACACCCGCCACGACGAGGACGCCCTGCGCGCCGAACTCACCGCCTGGCTCGCCCGGTACGCCCCGACCCGCCTCCGAGCCCACGACACCCTCCTCCACGGCATCCGCCTCGCGTCCCTCCCCACCCCGGCCCGCTGGGAAGACCCCCACTGGCCGGTCCACCGGGCATCTTCTGCCCTCCCCTGGTAATCAACTCCGCAAAAGGATCACCATACGAAGATGACCCAACAGCCCCCCGCCGCACCCACCGCCATCCAGCTCCCCGACTACACCAAAGCCGACCAGCAGGAGATCCTCGGCGACGGGGACGACCCCTTCGGGGTCGCCTCGGTGGGTCTGGCCTGGCTGGCCAAGGATCTGCACTTCGGCGTGAGGCACGGTGGGCGCCTCGTCGCGCACGCCGGGCTGGTGCGGCTCCCCGTGGCGATCGGCGAGGGCGAGACCGAGGTCATGGGGGTCGGCGGAGTCGCTGTCGCGCCCGAAGTGCGGGGTCGGGGACTGGCCCGGCTTGTCCTCGCGGCGGCGCTCGATCATGGCCGCACGCTCGGACCCCGGCACGCCCTGCTGTTCTGTCGGCCGCCGCTCGTCGCGCTCTACGAGCGTCTTGGCTGGCAGCCGGTCGACGGGGACGTACGCGTCGAGCAGCCCGAGGGCCGCGTGGTCACCATGCCGCTGCGGACCATGGTGACGCCCCTGCGCGCGGGCGCGGACTGGCCGTCCGGAGCGGTGCGGTTGCGCTCGCTGCCCATGTGAGGACCCCTCACGCCGACTCCCGCACCACCAGCTCCGGGTCGAAGATCAGTGACGTGGGTTCGGTCCGGACGCCCCGGATGTGCTCGTCCAGGAGCTGGGCCATCGCCGCGGCCATCTCCTCGACCGGCTGCCGCACGGTGGTGAGGGGTGGGCGGCAGCTCAGCGCCGCGCTGGAGTCGTCGAAGCCCACCACCGCTACGTCGTCCGGGACGCGGCGGCCGTGTTCCCGCAGGATCTGGCAGGCGCCCTGGGCCATGAGGTCGTTCGCGGCGAACACGCCGTCCAGGTCGGGGTGTTCGGCCAGCAGGTCGGACATCGCGGCGAGGCCGCTGTCGAGGGTGAAGCCGCCCTCGGCGACCGGGACGTACGGGTACCCCCGGCGGGCCATCGTCGCGCGGAACCCGGCGAGCCGGTCCCGGCTGGCGGCGACGTCGAGCGGGCCGGTGACGGTGCCGATGCGTCGGCAGCCGCGTGCCAGGAGGTGTTCGGCCGCGAGGCTCGCCCCGTCCCGGTGGGCGAGGTCGACGTAGCTGAGCGGTACGGGCCGGGTGGGGCGGGCGAAGAGGACTGCGGGGAGACCCGCGTCGGCGAGGAGAGCGGGCAGCGGGTCGTCGGCGTGCGTGGAGACGACGAGGGCGCCGTCGGCGCTGCCCTGCCGGAGGTCGGTCAGCACCTGGCGGCGGGTGTCCGGGGACTCGGCGAACATCAGCAGCGGGTGCATGGACCGCGGGCGCAGGTAGCCGACGACGCCGCTGACGACCCGCCCGAAGAAGGGGTCGGCGAACACCCGGGTCGCGACCGCGTTGTGCACCTCCTCGGGGGTGTCCCCCGCACCCGACACGACGAGGGCCACGGTCTGGCTGCGCCGGGTCACAAGGGAGCGGGCGGCCTTGTTGGGCGCGTACCCCGTCCGCTCGATGGCCCGGCGCACCGTCTCCTGGATGCCGGGGTCGACATTGCGGACGCCGTTGATGACCCGCGAGACGGTCGCGCGGGAGACTCCCGCCTCCTGCGCGACATCCTCCAGCGTGGGGGCCTCTCTGCTCATCTCGGCACCCTAGCGGCCGTCCCGCGCGCCGGGATAGAGCGCTCTCCCCGCTCTCCCCGCTCTCCAAGCCCCCGTCGGCTCAGCCGTACACACCGAACTCGTAGAGCGAGTAGCCCCAACCCGTGCCCCGCGCCGTCCCGTTGACCCTCACATAGCGCCCAGCCCCGGAGACGTCGAGGTCGTCGACGCCGCCGTTGCCGTCGGTGACGGTGCGGACGGTGGTCCAGCTCTGCCCGTCGTCCGAGGTCTGCACGGTGTACGCCCGCGCGTACGAGGTCTCCCACACCAGCTGCACGTGCCGGAAGGAGGTCCGGGCGCCGAGGTCGACGCGGAGCCACTGGGGGTCGCTCCAGTCGCTGGCCCAGCGGGTGGCGAGGTTCCCGTCCACGGCGCCGACGGCCGTGCAGGGGCAGTCCCCGCCGCCGGTCTGGGCCGAGGAGGCGCTCGCGGGCTTGCCCCGGGCGAGGTTCGTACCCGCCGGGACGGGCGGCACCACCCGGAAGGACCGGGTCTCGACACCCACGTTGCCCTTGCCGTCCTTGGCCTTCACATAGATCTTCCAGACGCCCGGCCGGTCGGGGGCGGTGACCCGCAGTCGGCCCCCGCCGAGGTCGGTCGCGGGGAGCGTGACCAACTGCTTGCTCTGGTCGATGTAGTTGCTGTTGTCCTGCACCTCGTACGTGATCGGGTCGCCGTCGGGGTCGGTGGCCCTGACCGCGAGGGTGAGGTCACCGCCCGCGGGCACCTTGGCCGCGTCGCCCTCGATGCTCAGGTCGGAGATCACTGGCGGGGTGTCGTCCCGCGAGGTGTCCCCGCCGTACGCCCGCTTCACCGCGTAGTACGACAGCCGCTTCTCCCCCGCGGGCAGCAGGTTGAACCAGATGCCGCCGAAGTCGTACTCGGTGCCGTAGTGGAACATCGTGGCGCCGAGCGCGACACCCCGGTGCCCGGTGACGCAGTTCCACGCCCGCGTGTACCCGTCGGCCTTGGCCCGGTCGGTGGGCTCGGCCGGGACGCCGTTCGCGTCGTCCGGCACCTCCCACTCCCCGGACGGTCCGGTCTCGGTGACGATGTACGGCTTGGTGTAACCCCCCTGCTGCCAGGCCGCCTTGACGTCACACACCGCGTTGTAGGCGTTGACGGCGTAGAGGTCGAGGTCGGGCGCGTTCCTCTTGTAGTAGGGCCAGGCGCCGGTCCACGCGTCGGTGGAGGTGACCGGATGGTTGGGGTCGACTGCGTGGATCTTCTTGGTGATGTCGTTGACGAGCGTCGTGTACGCGTCGCGCTGGCGCTCCAGCTCGGCGCCGCTGTAGCAGTTCTGCAGGCCGAGCACGGACTCGTTGCCGACGTTCCACATCAGCACGCCGGGGTTGTCCTTGTAGGTGGCGGCCCACTGCGGGAACTCGGTGAGCACCTGGTTCTTGTACGCCGTGTCCGTCAGGTAGTTCACGCAGCCGCCGCTGCCGGGGCCGCCGCCCGGCTGCAGCCAGAACCCGGCGATCACCTTGATGCCCTGGGCGGCGGCCGCGTCGAACAGCGGCTTGCTGGAGGCGTCGGTGCCCCAGGTGCGGACGGTGTTGACGCCCATCGACTTCAGGTCGGGCATATAACGCGGTGCGTCGGCGGTGGACGGCCCCCAGGTGAGGCCCTTGATCTGGTACGGGTTTCCGTCGACG
Organism: Streptomyces sp. NPDC002176; assembly: GCF_044903645.1. Classification (NCBI taxonomy): domain Bacteria; kingdom Bacillati; phylum Actinomycetota; class Actinomycetes; order Kitasatosporales; family Streptomycetaceae; genus Streptomyces; species Streptomyces sp. NPDC002176. The sequence goes on along the minus strand of NZ_JBJDQW010000006.1, from coordinate 159,734 downwards.
GTCAGTTGCCAGTTGCCCTGCGTGCCGGTGACCCGGACGACGCTGCCCGCAGCGTGCGCGGGCGGGGCGGGCAGGGCGACGAGGGCTCCGGCGGCGAGCAGGCCCGCGGTGAGGGGGGCCGTGACACGGGATGCGGTCATGAGTGTCCGTCCGGTGTGCGGGTGGGGGGAGGGAGGAGCCGGGGTCCCACCGGCCGGGAGCGTGCTCCGGCCGGTGGGAGAGGTGCGTCAGGGGAGCCGGTAGTTCGCGTCGAGGGCGGCGCCCGCCTCGGGGTGCGTCTGGTCGTAGCCCCGCGCGTCGCACTGGAGCGCGCCGACGACGCAGTGGTCCACCAGCGCCTTCAGGGTCGGCACGTCCCACGCGTTGAAGAAGTCGTAGTGGAACGAGTAGCCCGCCCCGCTCGACAGCTTCACCTGGCTCATGTCCCCGTTGACCGGGAAGGCCATCTTGAACTCGATCATCGGCAGGGCGACGGGGTGGTCGTCCGGGCAGATGTTGTTGTTCGTGCCGGGATTCACCACCGGGTACGCCATGTGGGCCTGGTGGTTCGGGGTGTCCAGGTACTTGCCGTCCCAGCAACTGGGCGCCTGGAAACGGATGTTGAGCTGGACGTCGGCCCGGCTGGGGCACTGGGCGGGGAAGTCGGTGTTGAAGAAGCTGTCACCGCACTCCCAGCCCTCCACGAAACCGCGGTGGGCGCGGAACTCGGCCGCCGACTGCATCGGGCTGCCGACGACGAAGCGCAGTCCCTTCGGGAAGGGGCGCACGCTGGTGTAGTCGGTGACGCCCGCCTTGTAGTAGATGACCTGCGGGCCGACCGGCAGCACCGGCGTACTGCCCTTGAGCAGGGTCGGCATCCAGTAGGCCGACTTGTCGCCGGGCGCCTTGCAGGTGGTGCCGCCCGCGTCGAGCGAGGCGGTGGTGCTGGCCGCGCCGGTGGTGGTGTTGCCCATGAAGGTGTGGTCGTGCGACTTGCCCGGCTGGCCGGGGTAGACGATCGGGTCGTCCGGGCGGGTGTGGGACACCGAGCAGTTCGCCTGGAACTCGTGGAAGTACCGGTGCGGCGGCTCGGCCTTGGACGGGACGACCCCGGTCACCGGCGGGTTCGCCGGGATGTACCCGTCGCCGTCCGGGTCCTCCGGCGAGTACTGCGTGGAGACGGGCATCGCGTGGCCCGTGTGGACCGGACCCGCGACCGGGTCGGCGCTCATCGCCACGCCGGTCAGGCCGAGCGAGGTGAGGAGCAGTGCGCTGGACACCAGTAATCCTGAGACGATCTTCGATCTCCGTGCCATGGAGACCTCCTGCCACGTCGATGGGGACGGTGGGGGTCGGGCGGCCGGGACCGGCGAGGGGGAGGCGACGCCGTCCGCGACCGTCCGCGTGACGGTCCATCACATGTGCCGTGGAATCCGGGAGAGCGCTCTCCCGTCGTGGAGTGTTGTGGCGGTCGCGCGGGGGTGTCAAGGGAGGCGGCGGAAACTCGCGCCGCGTCTGACAGGGTGGCGCCGTGACGATCTCATCGCAGGCAGCCTGCGGAATAGCCCTGGTCGAGCTGGGAATGGCGCTGACGCCGGGCCCGAACATGGTGTACCTGGTGTCCCGGAGCGTCAGCCAGGGCCGCGCGGCCGGGCTGGTCTCGCTGGCGGGGACCGCCGTCGGATTCCTGGTGTACATGACGCTGGCCAACGTGGGGCTGGCGGTGGTCTTCGTCGCCGTCCCGTGGCTGTACATCGGTCTGAAGGCCGTCGGCGCGGCCTACCTCGCCTATCTGGCCTGGCAGACGCTCAGGCCGGGTGGGCGCGGGCTGTTCGAGCCACGCCCTCTCCAGCGGGACTCGAAGTGGAAGCTGTGGCGGACCGGGCTGGTCACCAACCTGCTCAACCCCAAGGTCGCCATCCTCTACCTGGCGCTCATCCCGCAGTTCATCGATCCCGCCCGCGGCCACACCACGGCCCAGGGGTTCGCCCTCGGCGGCATACAGATCGCGGTCGGCGTCACGGTGAACGGGCTGATCGTGCTCGCGGCCGGCTCGGTCGCCGGGCTGCTCAAGAGCCGCCCGGCGTGGGCGAAGTGGCAGCGCCGGGTCACCGGCAGCCTGCTCGGCGCGGCCGCGCTCGTCCTCGCCCGGGAGGTACCGGCCCGCGCGCGGGCCTGAACGCCGAAGGGCGGCACCTCCCGTGAGAGAGGTGCCGCCCTTGGCGTAGGACGGTTGATCCGAGAGGGATCAGAAGTCCATGTCACCGCCCGGCATGCCGCCCGGAGCGGCCGCGGCGGCCTTCTCCGGCTTGTCGGCGATGACGGCCTCGGTGGTGAGGAACAGCGCGGCGATGGAGGCCGCGTTCTGCAGGGCGGAACGCGTCACCTTCGCCGGGTCGATGATGCCCTCGGCGATCATGTCGACGTACTCACCGGTCGCGGCGTTCAGGCCGTTGCCGACAGGGAGGTTGCGGACCTTCTCCACGACGACGCCACCCTCGAGACCACCGTTGACGGCGATCTGCTTGAGCGGGGCCTCCAGCGCGAGCTTGACCGCGTTGGCACCGGTGGCCTCGTCGCCCGTCAGCTCGAGCTTGTCGAAGACCTGACCGGCCTGCAGCAGAGCCACGCCACCACCGGCGACGATGCCCTCCTCGACGGCCGCCTTGGCGTTGCGCACGGCGTCCTCGATGCGGTGCTTGCGCTCCTTGAGCTCCACCTCGGTGGCGGCACCGGCCTTGATGACCGCCACGCCGCCCGCGAGCTTCGCCAGGCGCTCCTGGAGCTTCTCGCGGTCGTAGTCCGAGTCGGAGTTCTCGATCTCGGCGCGGATCTGGTTCACGCGGCCCTGCACCTGCTCCGAGGAACCGGCGCCGTCCACGATCGTGGTCTCGTCCTTGGTGACGACGACCTTGCGGGCGCGGCCCAGCAGGTCCAGGGAGGCGTTCTCCAGCTTGAGACCGACCTCCTCGGAGATGACCTCGCCACCGGTGAGGATGGCGATGTCGCCGAGCATGGCCTTGCGGCGGTCGCCGAAGCCCGGGGCCTTGACGGCGACGGACTTGAAGGTGCCGCGGATCTTGTTGACCACCAGGGTGGAGAGGGCCTCGCCCTCGACGTCCTCGGCGATGATCAGCAGGGGCTTGCCCGACTGCATGACCTTCTCCAGCAGCGGGAGCAGGTCCTTGACCGAGGAGATCTTGGAGTTGGCGATGAGGATGTAGGGGTCCTCGAGCACCGACTCCATGCGCTCCATGTCGGTCGCGAAGTAGGCGGAGATGTAGCCCTTGTCGAAGCGCATGCCCTCGGTGAGCTCGAGCTCCAGACCGAAGGTGTTGCTCTCCTCGACGGTGATGACACCTTCCTTGCCGACCTTGTCCATCGCCTCGGCGATGAGCTCGCCGATCTGGGTGTCGGCGGCGGAGATGGAGGCCGTGGAGGCGATCTGCTCCTTGGTCTCCACGTCCTTGGCCTGCTCGAGCAGAGCGGTGGAGACCGCCTCGACGGCCTTCTCGATACCGCGCTTGAGGGCCATCGGGTTGGCGCCCGCGGCTACGTTGCGCAGGCCCTCCTTGACCAGGGCCTGGGCCAGCACGGTCGCGGTGGTCGTACCGTCACCGGCGACGTCGTCCGTCTTCTTGGCGACTTCCTTGACCAGCTCGGCGCCGATCTTCTCGTACGGGTCCTCGAGCTCGATCTCCTTGGCGATGGAGACACCATCGTTGGTGATCGTGGGGGCGCCCCACTTCTTCTCGAGGACGACGTTGCGGCCCTTGGGGCCGAGCGTCACCTTGACGGCGTCCGCGAGCTGGTTCATGCCGCGCTCGAGGCCGCGCCGCGCCTCCTCGTCGAACGCGATGATCTTGGCCATGTGAAGTGGTCCCTCCAGGACTGGGGGTGATTCCTTCGGACCGCGCCCGCGCCCGCGACGGACGGCTCGCCGACCTTGTGGTTCCTTGCCCCACCCGGTCCGCGGGCCTCACCGACCCGGTCCTTCGTTGTCACTCTCACCTTCAGAGTGCTAACGCAATGATTAGCACTCACCCAGGGCGAGTGCAAGCGCCTTCGGGGGATCAGGACGGGACTTAACAGGACGAAGGGCCCGCACCCTGTGCCGGTGCGGGCCCTGCGCTCTGCTGGAAAACGTTCAGGCGGTGACGCGAACCATGTCGGCCTGCGGACCCTTCTGACCCTGCGAGATCTCGAACTCCACCCGCTGGCCCTCTTCCAGGGCGCGGTAGCCGTCCATCTGGATGGCGCTGTAGTGGACGAAGACGTCCGCACCACCGTCGACCGCGATGAAGCCGTACCCCTTCTCCGCGTTGAACCACTTGACGGTGCCCTGAGCCATGCCTAACTCCCCTATTACTGGCCCTTGCGCGGACCCGCACTTCGCGGACCCGGGTCAGACCTCGCACCCCAATGGTCGGGGGCGTGCGCCGGAACGCGTCGACCGCGGCTGAATGTATCTGTCCAACTGCCGTCTGCAACAGGTCAATCGGACGAGAATTCCGGACGGACACAGTCCGGAATCTGCCGCAACTTCGGCCGAATTCAGGGCAAGTCGGGCCCCGTAAAAACAACAAATGCCGCACATTACCCGTGCATTTTGGCTGCTTCTTGTCGGGTCGGCGGCATGAATCAAGGGCTCCCGGCCCAGCTGAGCGGGAGCGCGTTCCCCAACCCTACCGCGCTCAATCACACAGAATGGCCCCCTCCGTTTCTCTTACGGAGAAGGCCATTCGATGAACCGACGGTAACCGTGGTTACCGAAGGTAATTTCAGCCTCCGGCGACCGCCGGAATGATGGAGACACCCGCGCCGTCGGGGGTCACGGTCTGAAGTCCGCCCTCGAAACGCACGTCGTCGTCATTGACGTAGACATTCACGAACCGGCGCAGCTTGCCCTGGTCGTCCAGGACGCGGGCGGCGATGCCCTGGTGGTGCTGCTCCAGGTCCTCGATGACCTCCGCGAGCGTGCCGCCCTCGGCGGCGACCTCGGCCTGCCCGCCGGTGTAGGTGCGCAGGATGGTCGGGATGCGAACGGTCACGCTCATGCGAGGCCAGCCTCTCGGAAGGAGTCCAGGTTCGGGCGGATGGTCGCGGACAGGCCGGTACCGGCGACCGCGTCCAGGGTCTTCAGGCCGTCGCCGGTGTTGAGGACGACGGTGGTGAGCGAGGGGTCCAGCGCGCCGGACTCGATCAGCTTGCGGGTGACGCCGACCGTCACCCCGCCCGCCGTCTCGGCGAAGATGCCCTCGGTACGGGCCAGCAGCTTGATGGCGTCCACGATCTGCGGGTCCGTCACGTCCTCCACCGCGCCACCGGTACGGCGGGCGATGTCCAGCACGTACGGCCCGTCGGCCGGGTTGCCGATGGCGAGGGACTTGGCGATGGTGTCCGGCTTCTGCGGCCGCACCACGTCGTGGCCCGCCTTGTACGCGGCCGACACCGGGGAGCAGCCCTCCGCCTGGGCGCCGAAGATCTTGTACGGCCTGTCCTCGACCAGGCCGAGCGCGATCAGCTCCTTCAGCCCCTTGTCGATCTTGGTGAGCTGGGAGCCGGAGGCGATCGGCACCACCAGCTGGTCCGGCAGCCGCCAGCCGAGCTGCTCGCAGATCTCGTAGGCGAGGGTCTTGGAGCCCTCGGCGTAGTACGGGCGCAGGTTGACGTTGACGAAGCCCCAGCCCTCGCCCGCCGGGTCGCCGATCAGCTCGGAGCAGAAGCGGTTCACGTCGTCGTAGTTGCCCTCGATGCCGACCAGCTCACCGCCGTAGACGGCGGCCATGACGACCTTGCCCTGCTCCAGGTCGTGCGGGATGAACACGCAGGAGCGCAGGCCCGCGCGGGCGGCGGCGGCGCCGACCGCGCCGGCCAGGTTGCCGGTGGAGGAGCAGGACAGGGTGGTGAAGCCGAAGGCGCGGGCGGCCTCCAGCGCCTGGGCGACGACGCGGTCCTTGAAGGAGTGCGTCGGGTTGCCGGAGTCGTCCTTCACGAACAGCCCGCCGGTGACGCCGAGTTCGGCCGCCAGGCGGTCGGCCTTGACCAGCGGGGTCCAGCCGGGGTTGAGGTTGGGCTTGTCGGCCACGTCGGCGGGGACGGGCAGCAGCGGGGCGTAGCGCCAGATGCTGGCGGGGCCGGACTCGATGCGCGCCCGGAGCTTCTCGGTGTCGTACGCGGAGAAGTCGTAGGCGATCTCCAGCGGCCCGAAACACTCCTCGCAGGCGAAGACGGGCCCGAGCGGGACGCGGTGTCCGCACTCCCGGCAGCTCAGGGCGGCGGCGGGGCCGAGATCTACGGTGGGGGTGGCGACAGTCTGCACAGCCATGGAGGCGAGGCCCTTTCTCCTCATCTTTCCCACGACGCATCTCGCCGTGAGACGGATTTGGCACCTTCCCTAGCCGGGAGCCTCGCGGTGTCGCGGTGTGTCGCGCGCACGAGACCGGCTGGAGGGTTGCCGGGGCTTCATCGGGCCGTTTCCCTCTGCCCCTCTGGATGAGCGGTATTCGGTTGTGAACGCCCGCCGACCTCGACATGCGATGGTCATCGGCGTTGTCCAAGACTGTAACCGAAGGCCAGGAGAGTTGAAGGTGTCGTCCGAACCGCGAGATGGATCACGTGAGGAGCCGCAGACCATGCTGGAAGAAACCGAGCGCTGGCTGGCCACCCGCTCCTGGTCCGTGGCCGACCGCCCGCCGCACCGCGTGCTCGCCGCCAAGCAGCGGTCCGGGCAGCGGGTCTCCGTGGTGCTGCCCGCGCTGAACGAGGAGGCGACGGTCGGGGAGATCGTCTCCGTGATCCGGCACGACCTGGTGTTCCAGACGCCGCTGGTGGACGAGATAGTCGTGGTGGACTCCGGGTCCACCGACCGCACCGCCGAGGTGGCGGCCGCCGCGGGCGCGCGGGTCGTCCACCGCGACGACATCCTGCCCCGGCTGCCCGCCGTGCCCGGCAAGGGCGAGGTGCTGTGGCGCTCCCTGCTGGCGACCAGCGGGGACATCGTGGCCTTCGTCGACGCCGACCTGCGCGAGTTCTCCTCCGACTTCGTCCTCGGCATCGTCGGCCCGCTGCTCACCGATCCGGGGATCGACCTGGTCAAGGCGATGTACGACCGTCCGCTGGGCGGCGCCGCCGGGCAGGGCGGCCGGGTGACCGAGCTGATGGCGCGCCCGCTGCTGAACATGCACTGGCCGCAGCTGGCCGGGTTCGTGCAGCCGCTGGGCGGGGAGTACGCGGCCCGCCGCTCGCTGCTGGAGCGGCTGCCGTTCCCGGTGGGGTACGGGGTCGAGCTGGGCATGCTGGTCGACTCGCTGCATCTGGTCGGGCTGGACGCGCTGGCCCAGGTGGACGTCGGGGTGCGCAAGCACCGGCACCAGGACGGGCAGGCGCTCGGCCGGATGGCGGCCGCGATCTACCGCACCGCGCAGCTCCGGCTCGCGCGCGGCCACCTGGTGCGGCCCGCGCTGACCCAGTTCGAGCGGGGGGTGGGCGGTTTCGAGCCGCGTACCTACTCGGTGGACACCGAGGAGCGGCCGCCGATGACAGAGATCGCGGAGTACGCGGCGCGGAAGGTGGCGTGAGCCCGGCTGTATACGGCTGGGCTCGCCGGTCGCGCGTACGTTTGAGCGTTTGTGGGCCGGGCTAGGTTGAGGCCATGGCTACGCAGGGTGCTGAGGTGCTGGTCGCGTCCAATCGCGGCCCGGTTTCGTACACGGTGGGTCCGGACGGGGAGCTGGGCTCCCGGCGGGGCGGCGGCGGTCTCGTCTCGGGGCTGTCGGCGATCGGTCCGGACACCGACGCGGTGTGGGTGTGCGCCGCGCTCGGGGACGGTGACCGGGAGGCGGTGCGGCGCGCGGACGGCGGGCTGCTTCCCGCCGAGGACACCGGCGGGCAGCGGGTGCGGATGCTGGACATCGACGCGGACGTCTACGCCGACGCGTACAACGGGATCGCCAACTCGGCGCTGTGGTTCGTGCACCACATGATGTACCAGACGCCGCTGGAGCCGGTGTTCGACGCGGAGTTCCGGCGGCAGTGGGACGCGTACCGCGCCTACAACCAGGCGTTCGCGGAGGCGCTGGCCGAGGAGGCGGGGCAGGGCGCGGCGGTGCTGATCCAGGACTACCACCTGGCGCTGGCCCCCCGGATGCTGCGCAAGCTCCGCCCCGACCTGCGCATCGGCCACTTCTCGCACACCCCCTGGGCGCCGCCGGACTACTTCCGCCTCCTCCCGGACGACATCGCGGCCGAGCTGCTCACCGGCATCCTGGGCGCGGACCGGGCGGCGTTCCTGACCCGGCGCTGGGCGGACGCGTTCACCGACTGCTGCCACGCGGTACTCGGTCCGGGCATCCCGTCGGGTACGGAGATCGGGGTGCACGGTCTGGGCGCGGACGCGGAGTTCCTGCGGGAGCGGGCGCACCGGGCCGACGTGGACGAGCGGATGGCGGTGCTGCGGGAGCAGATCGGCGAGGGGCGCCGGTCGATCGTCCGGGTGGACCGGACCGAGCTGTCCAAGAACATCGTGCGCGGCCTGCTGGCGTACCGCCGCCTCCTGGAGGACCACCCCGAGTGGCGCGAGCGCGTGGTCCACGTCGCCTTCGCCTACCCGTCCCGCCAGGACCTCGCCCTGTACCGCTCCTACATGGACGAGGTACGCCGGGTCGCGGAGGAGATCAACTCCGAGTACGGGACGGCCGATTGGACCCCGGTCCTCCTCCACCTCGACGACGACTTCGCCCGCTCCCTGGCCGCGTACCGCCTCGCCGACGTGGCCCTGGTGAACCCCATCCGCGACGGCATGAACCTCGTCGCCAAGGAGGTCCCGGTCGTCTCCGACGAGGGCGTGGCCCTGGTCCTGTCCCGCGAGGCGGGCGCCTACGAGGAGCTGGCCGAGCACGCGATCACGGTCAACCCCTACGACGTCGTCGGCACCGCGGAAGCCCTCCACGAGGCCCTGACCCTCCCGACCCCGACCCGCGCCGAACGCTCCAAGCACCTGGCCGACGCGGCGACGGCGTTGCCCCCGGCCAAGTGGTTCCTGGACCAGCTGAACGCGCTGCGGGGCTGAACACCTGCGGCTGTGGGGGTTCGCTCCTCCTCAGCCGCAGAAGTAGGCGTACGGCGCCACGGAGACCCCCTCCGCGACGGCGCGCTCATCGTCCTCGTCGGCCGCTGGATCGATGTCGGGTGCCCACAGCGAGTGCCTGGACCACACGCTGAATCCGGCGTGGAAGTCGTGACCGATGTCGGAGGGGGTGCTGGTGTACCCGCGGGCATGGAGATCGGCCACGACATCGTCGAGGAAACGGTGGGTCAGCTGGATTCCGTCCAGCTGGGCCTCGGCGTCCCCTCCCTCGCCGCTGTACTTCATCTCGACCAGCTCGACCGTGCTGTCCGGGCTGTCCGCCGCATAGGTGATCACCATCATCGGCGTGGTGTCGTAGACCGCGCGCTCGCCGCCGGGGCCGTGATACGGCGGTCCGATGCGCTCCTCGACGTGCGAGCGGCGGTCACCGATCTTGACGAGGTCGACACCACGGCCGGGGATGATCTCCATGCCGCGCATGCTGCCACGCGGCCGGCCAGGGCGGACAGGAGGGTGCGGCCGCCGTCCTATCCGGCGTGGACCGCCAAGCCCTCCAGCAGTTCCACCACTCCCCCGGGGCCGTCCACCACCAGGTCCGCCCGCTCCGCCAGTTCCGTGACCTCGGTGCTGCCGCTGCAGACCAGGAGGGCTGGGAAGCCGTTGGAGCGGAGTTTTTCGAGGGCCGCGAAGGCGGGGAGGTCGCCGAGGTCGTCGCCCGCGTAGAGGACGGACTCGGCGCCGGTGGTGCGGAGGTGGTCGAGGAGGGCTACGCCCTTGTCCATGCCGGGGGGCCGGAGTTCGAGGACGAGGCGGCCGGGTTCGACGATGAGGCCGTGGCGGGTGGCGAGGTCGGTGAGGGGGGCGCGGAGGGTGTCGAAGGCGGCGTCGGGGTTCTCGGCGCGGCGGGTGTGGACGGCGACCGCGCGGCCCTTCTCCTCGATCCAGGTGCCGGGCCAGGCACCGGCCCGGTCGAGGACGCCGGGGAGTTCGGCGCGGACCGCGGCGATGCCGGGGTGCGGGGCGGGCGCGGTGACGGTGCCGGTCACGGCGTCCCAGCGCTCGGCGCCGTAGTGGCCGAGGACGACCAGGTGCTCCAGGCCGGGCACCCCGGCGAAGCCGCCGTGGCGGACCGCGACCCCGGCGGGGCGGCCGGTGACGACGGCGACGGAGGCCACCTTCGGCGCGAGCGCGGCGAGCGCGGGCACGGCGCCGGGGTGCGCGCGGGCCTGGTCGGGGTCGGCGACGATGGGGGCCAGCGTGCCGTCGAAGTCCAGGCCGATCACGGCGGTGCGCGGCCGGTCCAGCAGCGCTCGCAGACCGTCGCGGCCCGCCCGGGTCACCGGGACCGGCAGCGCGCTGTCCTCGGGGATGTCAGGGGTTCCCATAGAGCGACACTATCCGCGCCGGGCCCCCCGCACGCCTCAGCGTTCCGACCTTCTCGCCTCACGCACCCGGCGCAGGCGGTTGACCGTCACCGGGTCGTGGGCGAGGGCGCGCTCGTCGTCCAGGAGGGCGTTGAGGAGCTGGTAGTAGCGGACCGGGGCGAGGCCGAGCTGCTCGCGGATGGCGCGCTCCTTCGCGCCGGGGCCGGGAAAGCCCCGGCGCTCCAGCGCGAGGATCGCCTGCTCACGGCTGCCGAGTTCCATGTCGGCAACCGTAACCCCGCCCACCGACAGTGACAGCGGGCTCAGCCCTGGGACTGCGCCGAGCTGTCGGCCGCGGTGGCGGCGGCCTGGAGCCGGGTGAGCACGCCCGCGGGGCTGCCCGAGGGGGAGACGGCCTGCCCGATGTCCTGCTTCACGGCCGCGCTGACGGCGGCCCAGGAGGTCTTGTTCACCGGGTACTGCTCGGCGGTCGGCATCTGCTCCAGGAAGGCGTGCAGCGGGACGTCGCTCTTCGCGTCGGACTGGGTCATCGCGTCGGAGGCGGAGGTGGTGACGGGCAGCAGGCCGTACTCGCGGGAGAAGTCGAGGACGTTCTTCTGGTCGTAGACGAAGTCGAGGAAGCCGCCGATCTGGGCGGCGTGGCCGTTCTGCTTGAAGGCCAGCATCCAGTCGGTGACGCCCATCGCGGCCCGGGCCCGGCCGGTGCGGCCCGGCATCGGGACCATGCCGAACTTCACGCCCTTGGCCTCGGCCTGCCGGATCAGCGTGGGGTGGCCGTTGAGCATGCCGACCTGGCCGTCCGCGAACGCGGCGAAGGCGGCGGCGCGGTTGAGGCGGCCGGGGGCGACGGGCCCGGTGAGGCCCTTGCCCACGAGGTCGTCCTTGAGCCAGCTGAAGGTCTCGCCGTTCAGCGCGGAGTCGATCGTGTAGGTGCCGATGTCGTCGGTGTAGCCGCTGCCGCCGCTGAGCAGCCACTGCATGGTCTCGGCCTGCGCCTCCTCGGGGCCGAGCGGCAGCGCGAAGGGGTACTTCACGCCCTCGGCCTTGAGCGCCTCGGCGTCGGAGGCCAGCTCGTCCCAGGTGGTGGGCGGGGTGATGTCGGCCTTCTCGAAGAGCGTCTTGTTGTAGAAGAGGACGCGCGTGGAGGCCGCGAAGGGCATCGCGTACGGGGTGTGGTTCCAGTCGCCCGCCTCGGCGAGCTGCGGCACGAAGTCGGCCTGCGTGCCGATGGAGAGGGTGTCGGACATCGGGTACAGCTTCCCCGAGGCCGCGTAGTCGGCGTACGCGCCGATCTGGGCCATGTCGGGGGCGTTCCCGGAGTCGACCATCTCCTTGACCTTGGCGTCGACGTCGTTCCAGGAGTAGACGCTGACCTGGACCTTCACATCGGGGTGCTTCGCCTCGTACGCGGCGGCCAGCGCGGCCCAGTACTTCTTGGAGCTGTTGGCGGCGGAGTCGCCGTAGTCGGCGGCGACCAGCTTGAGGGTCGTGTCCGAGGAGCCCGTGCTCCCGCAGCCGCCGAGCATCGCCGTCATGCCCAGTGCGGACACCACCGCGATCGTTCCTGCCGTACGCCGACGCACCCTCGAAGCCCCTATCCCCTTGGTCAGACCATTCGATCTCGAACGCATAAGGTCTACACCACGTGAGTGGACTAGACCTCTCGTGGGTCGGCGGGTCACACTGGGCCGGTGAGACATGTCATCGCCCTGGACGTGGGCGGTACCTCGATGAAGGCCGCGCTCGTCGGTGACGACGGCGCGGTGCTGCATCGCGCCCGCCGCGCGACGGGCCGCGAGAGCGGGCCCGCGGCGGTCGTCGAGAACCTCCTCGCCTTCGCCGCCGAGCTGCGCGCGCACGGCGCCGACCAGCTCGGCGCCCCCGCCCTCGCGGCCGGGGTCGCCGTCCCCGGCACCGTCGACGAGGCGCGCGGCACCGCCCTCTACTCCGCCAACCTCGGCTGGCGCGACGTACCGCTGCGCGCCCTGCTCGCCGAGCGGCTCGGCATGCCGGTCGCCCTCGGCCACGACGTGCGCACCGGCGGCCTCGCCGAGGGCCGCACCGGGGCGGGCCGGGGCGCCGACCGCTTCCTGTTCGTCGCGCTGGGCACCGGGATCGCCGGGGCGATCGGCCTGGCCGGGCGGGTGGAGGCGGGCGCGAACGGCTTCGCCGGGGAGATCGGCCACATCGTCGTACGCCCCGGCGGCGAGCCGTGTCCGTGCGGGCAGACCGGCTGCCTGGAGCGGTACGCCTCCGCCGCCGCCGTCGGCACCGCCTGGGCGCGGCTGAGTGGCCGCCCGGACGCGGACGCCGCCGACTGCGCGCGGGCCGTCGCCGCCGGGGACCCGGACGCGGCCCGCGTCTGGACCGGCGCGGTCGACGCGCTCGCGGACGGCCTCGTCACCGCGCTCACCCTGCTCGACCCCGGCACACTGATCGTCGGCGGCGGGCTCGCCGAGGCCGGTGACGTGCTGTTCCGGCCGCTGCGCGCGGCCATCGAGCACCGGATCACCTTCCAGAGCGCGCCCACCCTCGTCCCGGCCGCGCTCGGCGACGGCGCGGGCTGCCTGGGCGCGGCGCTGCTCGCCCAGGACCTGCTGAACACCACCCCCCAGACCACGGAGGTACGCACCTGATGGCCGACAACAGCGCACGCCCGCTGGTGCTCACCGGCGGCACCGTGGTGCTGCCCACCGGCGAGGTGCCCGGCGGGCGGGTCGCCGTCGACGGCCGCCGGATCGCGGAGCGCGCGCCCGAGGGCGCCGACGTGCTCGACGTGACCGGGCACTGGGTGGTCCCCGGCTTCGTGGACCTGCACAACCACGGCGGCGGCGGCGCGGCCTTCTCCGGCGGCGCCGAGGACGCGCTCACCGCCGTCCGCACGCACCGCGAGCACGGCACCACCACGCTGGTCGCCTCCACCGTCACCGACGACCTGGACGTCCTGGCCCGCCAGGCCGGACTGCTGGCCGAGCTGGCCGAGCAGGGCGACATCGCGGGCGTGCACTTCGAGGGGCCGTTCATCTCCCCGTGCCGCAAGGGCGCGCACTCCGAGGCGCTGCTGCGCGACCCGGACCCGGCCGAGGTCCGCAAGCTGGTCGACGCCGCGCGCGGCCACGCGAAGATGGTCACCCTCGCCACCGAACTGCCGGGCGGCATCGACTCCGTACGCCTCCTCGCCGAGCAGGGCGTGATCGCGGCCGTCGGGCACACCGACGCGAGCTACGAGCAGACGGTCGCCGCCATCGACGCGGGCGCCACCGTCGCCACCCACCTCTTCAACGCGATGCCCCCGATCGGCCACCGCGACCCCGGCCCGATCACCGCGCTGCTGGAGGACGAGCGGATCACCGTCGAGCTGATCGACGACGGTACTCATCTGCACCCGGCCGCACTGCAGTTGGCGTTCCACCACGCGGGCGCCGACCGGGTCGCGTTCATCACCGACGCGATGGACGCGGCGGGCTCCGGCGACGGCCGCTATCTGCTCGGCCCGCTGGAGGTCGAGGTGCGCGACGGGGTGGCGCGGCTGGTGGAGGGCGGCTCGATCGCGGGCTCCACGCTGACCCTGGACCGCGCCTTCCGGCGGGCGGTCACCGTGGACCGGCTCCCGGTCGCGGACGTGGTCAAGGCGCTGTCGGCCAACCCGGCCCGGCTGCTGGGGCTTTCGGACCGGGTCGGCTCACTGGAGCCCGGCAAGGACGCCGACCTGGTGCTGCTGGACGCCGACTTCGCGCTCAAGGGCGTCATGCGCCGGGGCGAATGGGTGATCACGCCCCAACTGCCCTGATCCGTACCCGGCTTCATCAGACGGCGTCCGTCCCTCAACTGGGCCGGGCGCCGTCTCTTTGGCATGATCAGGTCCCCGGAAACCGAGGCGTACGGACATCGAGGGAGGTCGGACCGGGTGATCCTCACGGTCACACTGAACACCGCTCTCGACATCACGTACCGCGTGCCGTCGCTGCGGCCGCATGCCGAGCACCGGGTGTCGGAGGTCGTGGAGCGGCCCGGCGGCAAGGGCGTCAACGTGGCCCGCGTGCTCGCCGCGCTCGGGTACGAGGTGACGGTCACCGGTCTCGCGGGCGGCCCGACCGGCCAGGTGCTGCGCGAGCGGCTCGCGGCCGTGCCGGGCGTCACCGACGCGCTGGTGCCGGTCGCCGGGGCGACCCGCCGCACCGTCGCCGTGGTGGACCGACTCACCGGCGACACCACCCAGTTGAACGAGCCCGGCCCGCACATCGCCCCGGCCGAGTGGGCCGCCTTCCTGCGCGCCTACGACACCCTGCTCACCGACGCCTCCGCGGTCGCCCTGTGCGGCAGCCTGCCGCCGGGCGTCCCGGTCGGCGCGTACGCGGGGCTGATACGGGCGGCCCGCTCGGCCGGGGTGCCGGTGCTGCTGGACACGGGCGGGGAGCCGCTGCGGCGCGGGATCGCCGCGCGGCCCGACATCGTCAAGCCGAACGCGGCGGAACTCGCCGAACTCACCGGTTCCCACGAGCCCGCCCGCGCCACCCGTGACGCCCGTCGCCGGGGCGCCCAGGCGGTGGTCGCCTCCCTGGGCGCGGACGGTCTGCTGGCCGCGACCCCCGAGGGCCACTGGCGTGCCGCCCCGCCCGCCCGCCTGCGCGGCAATCCGACCGGCGCGGGGGACGCGGCGGTCGCGGGCCTGCTGTCGGGCCTGGTCGACGGCCACCCCTGGCCCACCCGCCTGAGCCGGGCCACCGCCCTGTCGGCGGCGGCCGTACTGGCGCCCACGGCCGGGGAGTTCGACCCGGCGGCCTACGACCGGCTGCTGGCGCAGGCCACCGTGACGGAGGCGGAGTCGGCGGCGTAGCCGATATCGGCTACCGCCAGCCCTTCTCCAGCGAGAACTGGTCCAGGTTGACGTCGCACTGGTTGCCGTTGCCGCAGGAGATGCTGATCGTGTTGGAGCCCTTCTGGAGCTCCAGGTTGGCCCAGGTGTGGGTCCAGCCGCGCTCCCAGTCGCCTGCCGGGGCGTGGGCGAAGTTGGACATGTTCAGCGGGCGGTTCTGCGAGGTGCCGTTGATCGTCAGCGTGGTGTTGGCGTCCTTGCCCGGCACGCCGTAGTTGACGTTCAGCGTGTACTTGCCGCGCTTCGGCACGTCCACCGTCCAGGTCACCGAGGCGCCGACCTGGTTCAGGCCGCCCACGTAGGAGCCGCCCGCGGACTTCGCGCCCTTGATGTCGGAGGCCGGGGCCGCGCCGCCCGCGAGCTGCACGGCGTCGTCGACGGCGTCGGCCTTCGGCAGCTCGCCCGCGACGGCGGTGCTCGTCGCCTTCGGGCTCGGCGGGGCCTCCTGCGACTGGCTCGGGGACGCGTCCGCCTGGTCGCCGGTCTTGTCGTCGTCGTTGCCGTTCAGCATCGCCACGCTGATACCGATGACGACCGCCGCGACCACCGCGATGGCGCCGATCAGCAGACCCTTGGTGTTCGGCCCGCGCCGTCCGCCGCCCCCGCCGGAGTGCGTGGCCTGCCGGGACGTGGGAGCGCCGCCGGGCAGCGTCTCCGGTGCCTGGTAGTGGGTGGCCGTCTGGCCGTACGCGCCCTGCTGCTGCGGGGCGGCCTGCTGCTGGCCGTACCGGCGCTCGCCGACCGGGCGCACCCTGTTGACCGCGTTGGGATAGCCGTAGCCACTGGACGGCGGCTGCGCGCCCCTGGCCTGGCCGTCGGCGTACAGATAGCCGAACGGGTCGTCTTCCTCGGGCTTGCTCGCGCCGTTGTCGCCGGGCGTCATCCCTGGGTACTCCTCAACAGGTGCGGGCGGATGCGGTAGGGGGTTTGAATGGCGAGCCTACCCTCCCGCACACCCCGATTCGCTCGGACGGGGGACTCCCGAACGGACGCCCGAACCGCGGAGCCCCGCGCTGTCAGCGCACTGAGCTGCGCTTCACCCGGCACGCCGATGCTGTTTGGGACGAGATCGTTTCTCAACGTACATGCGCTCGTCGGCGGACTTCAGCACTTCGTCCGCCGTCATCCCGCAGTGCGCCCAGCCGATGCCGAAGCTGGCGCCCACCCGGACCGCCCGGCCCTCGGCCCGGATCGGCTGGATGATCTCGCCGCGCAGCCGCACCGCGAGGTCGGCGGCGTCCGCCTGGCCGAGGCCGTCGGCGAGGATCACGAACTCGTCGCCGCCGAGCCGGGCCACGGTGTCGCCGTCGCGCACCCCGCCGCTGAGCCTGCGGGCCACCTCGATGAGGACCGCGTCACCCGCGTTGTGCCCGAAGCGGTCGTTGATCGACTTGAAGCCGTCCAGGTCGCAGAAGAGGACCGCGAGCCCCTTGGTGCCGTCGTCGGGGCCCTGCTCGGGGGCGACGGTGTGCACATGGTGGTCGAAGGCGTCGTACGCCTCCGCGCCGGGCCCGAAGTCGAAACCGTGGGCGTCGCCGGACCCGGCCGGGTGGCCGTAGGCGGCGTCCAGGGACTCCAGGGGGTCGAGATGGGCCGGGCGGCGGCACAGCCGGGCGGCGAGCCGGGAGCGCAGCTCGGCGGAGTTGGGCAGCCCGGTCAGCGAGTCGTGGGAGGCGCGGTGGGCGAGCTGGAGCTCGCGGCCCTTGCGCTCCTCTATGTCCTCGACGTGGGTCAGCAGGAAGCGCGGGCCGTCGGCCGCGTCCGCGACCACGGAGTTGCGCAGCGACACCCATACATAGCTGCCGTCGCGCCGGGCGAGCCGCAGCTCGGCCCGCCCGCCCTCCGCGGAGGTGCGCATCAGGGTGCCGATGTCCTCGGGGTGCACGAGGTCGGAGAAGGAGTAGCGGCGCATCGCGGAGGCGGGCCTGCCGAGCAGGCGGCACAGGGCGTCGTTGGTGCGCAGGATGCGGCCGTGCTGGTCGCCGCCCATCTCGGCGATGGCCATGCCGGAGGGGGCGTACTCGAAGGACTGGCGGAAGGATTCCTCACTGGCGCGCAGGGCCTGCTGGTCCCGTTCGAGGCGGACCAGGGCGCGCTGCATGTTGGCGCGGAGGTGGGCGTTGCTGATGGCGATGGCGGCCTGGAAGGCGTACATCTGCAGGGCCTCGCGGCCCCAGGCGCCGGGGCGGCGGCCGGTGACGGGGCGGTCGACGGATATGACGCCGAGCAGTCCGCCGCGGGCGCCGCCCTGGGCGCCGGGGGCGTACATCGGGGCGAAGAGCCGGTCGCCGGGGTGCCACTCCTCGGGGAAGCGGGGCGCGGGGCCGTCGCTGTACCACTGGGGGACGTCGTCGTCGTCGAGGACCCAGCCCTCGGTGTGGGGTATGAACACCAGGTCGCCCCAGAGCTCGCCCATGCCGAGGCGGCGGTCCCAGGACTCGCGGGAGCCGGTGCGGCCGGTGATGAGGGCTTCGGCGGCGGAGTTGCCGGAGACGGCGGCGACGACCAGATCGCCGTCGGGTCGCACCAGGTTCACGCAGGCCATCTCGTACCCGAGGGCGCCGACCGCGCCGTCGGCGACGATCTGCAGGGTGTCCGCCTGGCTGCGCGCGGTGTTCATCTCGGCCATGACCTGGTGCAGCTGACGCAGTGACGTCAGAGGGACGTACGGCTCCTGATCGGTCTCCATGCTCGCCCTCCCCCTGCTGTCCACAGGCTTTCCGCCACTGAATCACAGCGCGCTGCTCACTCGGTACACAGGGTCAACAATTCCGTACTCCTTGTGACTCAAGTCACAGAAGAACTTGAACAATTGAGTGCAGTTTCCGCACTTTCCCGTTGCGTTCTCCGATCGCAAAGGCAGCGAAGTTGCGCATATGCCGCTGTGCTGGTCCATCCGGCGTCTTCGGTCACAGGTCCGGTCCTTTGGACCTAGGTCCGGGCTCGGCCGGAGGCCCGATGCGGCGGCCGGGGACGGCCGATTAGCGTTTCCGGCGTGCTGAACCCTCCCTCCCCCACCGCCACGGCTGCTTCTGTGCATGCTGAGGGGGTGAGCGACGACGAGTTCCGGGCCGCGATGTCCCGGCTGGCCGCGGGCGTGGTGCTGGTGACCGCGCAGGAACCGCCGCTGGACCCCGACGACCCGCATCCGCCGGGCACGGAGGACGTCGGCATGACCGCGACCGCCTTCATGTCGGTCTCGCTGGACCCGCCGCTGGTCCTGGTCAGCCTGCGCACCGGCTCCCGCATGGACGACCTACTGGACGAACAGCCGCTCTGGGCGGTGTCCCTCCTCGCGGAGCACCAGCGCCAGATCGCGGGCCGCTTCGCCATGAAGGGCCGCATCAGCGACCGCCTGCTCTTCGCCGACCTCGCCCTCGACCGCGGCGAGGTGACCGGCGCCCCTCTCGTCGCCGACGCGCTGGCCACCCTGGAGTGCCGCACCGAGCAGCGGGTGACGGCCGGCGACCACACCCTGGTCATCGGCCGCGTCCTGACGGCCCGGGTCCCGAGCGCGGAGGGCGGGCCCCTCATGTACTACCGGGGCCGGTACCGGCACCTGGGCTGAGGGACGTAAAGCCGAGGGACGTAAATGAGGGGCGCCCGGCGAACACCCCGCCCTAGGGTGCGCGCATGTCACTCCACCTCGCCGAGGTCACATCCGCGAACCTCGAAGCCGCCCTGGCCGTCCGCGTCCGTCCCGACCAGGAGCACGCGGTCGAGCCGGTGGCGCACTCCCTCGCCGAGGCGTACGTGCGCCCGGCCGGGGTGGCCTGGCCGCGGCTGATCCTCGACGGGGAGCGTCCGGTCGGCTTCCTGATGGCCTTTCTGGACATCGACTGGCGCGCGGACGGCGGCAGCCTCCGCCGCTCCGGCCTCTGGCGCCTGAACATCGACGCGGGCGAACAGGGCAAGGGGTACGGGCGGTTCGCCGTGGAGTCGGTCGCGGCCGAGCTGCGGCGGCGGGGGTGCGGGGAGCTGTACGTCACCTGGCATCCCGGCGCGGACGGTCCCGGGGAGTTCTACCGGCGGCTGGGGTTCCGGACGACCGACGAGACGAGCGGGGGTGAGACGGTGGGCGTGCTCGACCTCGCTCACCGCTGAACCCGGTCACGGTCAGTCGACGGGCCTGCCCGGCTGGTCGTGGGTCGAGCAGTGGATGCCGCCGCCGCCCGACGCGATGGTGTCGATGACGACGGGCACGACGTCCCGCTTCGGGAAGTGCTCCTGGAGGATGCCCCGCGCGCGGTCGTCGGCCTTACGGTCGCCGAACCTCGGCATGAAGACGGAGTCGTTGGCGACGTAGAAGTTGGCGTACGTGGACACGAAGTCGTCGCCCTCGCCCGTGATCCTGTCGAGGTCCGGTTGCGGAAGGTCGACGATCTCCAGATGCCGCCCGCGCGCGTCGGTCGCCTCGCGGAGCACGGAGCGCGCCTGGTCCGCCGCGCGTGACCAGGAGTCGGCGGGCGACCCCTCGGCCGCCCGGTCGACGAGGACCACCCCGGGCGCGGTGAAGCGCGCGAGGCTGTCCACGTGCGCGTCGGTGATGTCCTCGCCGCGGACGCCCCGCAGCCAGATGACCTTGCTCACCCCGAGGGTCCGTTCGAGCTCCGCCTCGATCCGGTCGCGGCTCTTGCCGGGGTTGCGGTTGTCGTTGACGACCGAGCTCTCGGTGAGCAGCAGGGTGCCCTCACCGTCGGTCTCGAAGGAGCCGCCCTCCGCGATGAGCGGGGCCTGCGCGCGCGGAATGCCGTACCTGTCGAGCAGCGTGGCCGCGACGCGGGCGTCGTTCTCGTGCCGCTGCTTGCCGCCCCACCCGTTGAAGTGGAAGTCGACACCGGTGACCGTGCCCCCGTCCTCCACGAAGACGGGCACGATGTCCCGGGCCCACAGGTCGTCGACCGGGAGGGGGATGACCTCGACCTGGGAACCGCAGGCCCGCTGCGCGGCCTTCACCTGCTCGGGCCTGGCCATCAGCACGACGTACTCGTACTCCGCGACCGCCCGCGCCACCCGCGCGATGTCCTGCCGGACGTAGGGGAGGTCCTCGCCCCACACCGAGTCCAGCGCCGGCCAGGACATGAAGGTGCGCGCGTGGCTCTCCCACTCGGCGCCGAATCGGATCTCCCGGTCGTCGGCGTCCCGCTCTGCAGCCGTCACACCCGCCCGCGCGGAGTCCCCCGGTCCGCAGGCCGTCGCGCCGAAGGCGACCGCGCCGATCCCGGCGAGAGCGCGCAGCACGGTGCGGCGGGGCGGGGAGGACGGGGAGGGCTGACGGGACACGGTGCTCCGATCGTGGACGTATCAGACTATTCGGCCCGGACGGACGGCGCGCGAGGGCGCCGGAGAGGGCTGGGTCGCGGGCCCAGCCTGACACTGACTGATTTTTCAGTCAAACGTCCACGGTCTGTACTCGGTAGGGCTGGTTCATGCCGTCCCGTACGGTCGGTCCGTGATCATCAAGGAGAGCGAACCGCGCAGCCTCGGCCTTCCTGCTCCCGAAGCGCGCTTGCGATTCGGGACGGAACTGCACGAGCTTGGTGGCGGGCCGCGGCGCCGCCTGCTCGTGATCGACGATGTGCCCGCCTTCGAACTCAGCTTCTTCTGCGGAACGTGCCCGTTCCTGTTCCGCCGGCTGGAAGGCGCGACCGAGAAGTTGTCCCTCGAGAACATGCAGGATCGCCTCACCGCAGCCCTGGCCGATCCGGATGACGGCGGCGTGATCGAGGCGTTCGGTGCGCTGCTGCCGGAGGGCGAGTACCTTCCCCTGCTGCTGGAGGTGGAACCCCGGCTGGTCGTCCCCGGCGCGGAGGGCGACTACTTCAGCGGCGAACAGGTCGCCGCGTGGGGGGTCGACCAGTTCTGGGGCCTCCCGCAGTACCCGCACACCTCGTATTACCGGACCTTTGAGACCGCGGTCGACGCGGACGCCCACCTCTATGAGTTCGTCGTGCCCATGGTCCCCCCGACGTGGAACGACAGGGAGCGGGTCGAGGAGTACGTCAGGCTCATGGAGCTGGGCACGGTCCCGACGGCGGTGGCGATCTCCACGCTGGACGTGTGCCAGTCCGCCCTCGGCCTGGCAGATGACCCTGCCGCGCACTGGGGCCTGACCCACTTCCTCCTGGACGGCCACCACAAACTGGAAGCCGCCGCCACGGCCGGTCGGCCGGTGCGGCTCCTCTCCCTTCTGGCCCTGGGCGAGAGCCTCGCCGGAGCGGACGACGCGGCCCGACTGCCCGCACTGCGCGCCCAGCCCCGCTCTGCTCGAACGACCGGCACCTGAACCAGAGCCGAAGGTCACGCCCGCGGGCCACACTGACCCACCATCGGGCCAAGCGGCCGGATAGGGTTTGCGGTCATGGCATCGCGCGCGACACAGATCCTCGAAGCGGCTGTCCGGGTGATCGCCCGGCAGGGGGTTCGCGGGCTGCGCGTGGAGGAGCTGGCCGCCGAGGCCGGGGTGTCCACCGGGCTGATCTACTACCACTTCAAGGACCGCGCCGGAGTCCTGAGCCGCACCCTGGAATTCATCAGCGACCGGGCCGCGCACTACACCGCGGTCGGCGACCCCGGCGCCGCACCGCTCGGCCCGCGCGAGGAGCTGGAGCAGATCCTCCTGCTGGAGCTCCAGGACACCGACGAGGTGCGGGAGAACAGTTCCGCGTGGGGTGAGCTGCGGGCGAGTGCCGTGTTCGACCCGCTGCTGCGCGCGGACCTCGCCGAGGCGACCTCGGTCTGGATACGAGAGGTCGCCGCGCTGTTGGCGCGGGTGGACCCCACGGTCCCGGCGTCCGCCTCGGAGGCCGCGGCCGAACGGCTCACCGCCCTGGTGGAGGGACTGAGCATGCGCTGGCTCAGCGGTGGCATCGGGGTGGAGCGGGCCCGGACGCTGATGCGGGAGGCCGTCGAGGCGGAACTCGCCGCGCCGCACCGCGGTTGACGAGCGGCTGCCGGGCGCGGACCGGGTCCTTCGTGGCCCCCGGCGGTTCCGGGCGGACCTGACTCAGCCCCAGTCCCGCCCCGAGCGGCCGCGCTTGGTGTCGGCGCGCTGCTTCTTCTCGCGCAGGCGGCGCTCGTTGATGCCGCGGGGGATGCGGGTGGCGCGGCGGGGCTTGGGCGGGGGTGCGGTGGCCTCGGCGAGGAGGGCGGCCAGGCGTACGGCCGCGGTCTCGCGGTTGCGCCACTGGGAGCGGTGCTCGGAGGACCGTACGACCACGACGCCGTCCACCAGGCGCCCGGCCAGGCGTTCGAGCGCCCGCTCCTTCCACACCGGGGGCAGGGCCTCGGTGCGGGCGAGGTCGAAGCGCAGCTCCACCTGGGAGTCGCTGGTGTTGACGTGCTGGCCACCGGGCCCGGAAGACCGCGAGAAACGCCAGGTCAGCTCGGCCTCGGGAAGCGAGACCGAGCCACGGATGAGATAGGGCCCGGACATGCCCCCCATGTTCCCGGCTTCGGGCGTCTCACGTCACCCCGATTTCCGGCGCGCCCGCGCACGGCGCCGGAACAGCTCGGTAAAAAAGGTAAAGCGGGCAGGAACCTATGGGACCCCTCCCGCCGTTCTTACCGGTGACGTAGCTTCATCGTCACAGATACTCAAAAGGGAAGGGACTCCCAATCATGGCTGTAAGCCTGTCCAAGGGTGGCAACGTCTCGCTCACCAAGGAGGCTCCGGGCCTGACGGCCGTCACCGTGGGCCTCGGCTGGGACGTCCGCACCACCACCGGCACGGACTTCGACCTGGACGCGTCCGCCATCGCGGTCAACAACCAGGGCCGGGTCTACTCCGACCAGCACTTCGTGTTCTTCAACAACAAGCAGACCCCGGACAGTTCCATCGTCCACACCGGCGACAACCGCACGGGCGAGGGCGCGGGCGACGACGAGGCGATCAACGTCAACCTGGCCGCCCTCCCGGCCGACGTCGAGAAGATCGTCTTCCCGGTCTCCATCTACGACGCCGAGAACCGCGGCCAGAACTTCGGCCAGGTCCGCAACGCGTACATCCGCATCGTGAACCAGGCGGGCGGCGCCGAGATCGCGCGCTACGACCTCTCCGAGGACGCGGCCACCGAGACCGCCATGGTCTTCGGCGAGCTGTACCGCAACGGCGCGGAGTGGAAGTTCCGCGCGGTCGGCCAGGGTTACGCCTCCGGCCTGGTCGGCATCGCCCAGGACTTCGGCGTCAACGTCTGAGCACCGGCTGCCGCCCGGCCCCGGGGACCGACCCGGGGCCGGGCCCCGGCTGAAGCGCGGGCACGCGTCGGTGTGCCCCGCGTGGGACCATCACTGACGTGCTCGACATCGGCTACGCCCTCTCCAACCGCTTCCCGGACCCCCCGCAGACGGACTACCGCCGGGCGGACGTCCGCGCGCTGCGGCACGACCTGTTCTGCGGTGACGTCTATCTGGCGGACACCAAGTCGGACCGGGAGCTGTCCACAGCCTGGGGATGGGTGCCGGTGCTGGACTTCGCGTGGGCGCTGTGCGACATCGCGGAGCAGCTGGACAAGGACCCGATGGGCTCGCGTGCCGCCCGCCCGCAGCGCGCGGAGCTGGACTTCACCGAGTCCACCGACCGCATGCTGTTCGAGCGCCGGTTCGGCTGGGTGGACATCGAGTCGGACTGGATGCCCGCCGAGGAACCCCCGCTGAACTTCTCGCACGCCGAGTTCCGCCGGGAGGCCCGCGACTTCCTGCACGACGTCATCGCGGACCTGACCGACATGCACGAGGGCCTCGCGGACAACCCGGCGATCTGGACCCTCCAGGCCCGCTACCCCCGTATCTCCTAGGCGTCCTCCACCCTGATCCCCAGCTCCGCCGCCAGCAGCGGGGCGAGGTCCAGCAGCTGCCCGGTGCCGATGAGCGCGCCCGACAGCCGGTCCAGCCCTCGGGTGATCTCCAGCGGAGCGGCCCCGCGCAGGTCGACGTCCTTCAGGGTGGCGCGGGACAGGTCGGCGGACTTCAGGGCGCAGTCGACGAACTCCACGCGCTCCAGCCGGGCCCCGCCGAAGTCGGGCTCCACCAGGACGCACGACTCGAAGACCACGTCCTTCAGCCGGGCCTCGCGCAGGTTGAGGAAGTCGAGCTTGCCGCCGCGCACCACGACCCGCTCCAGCACGGCGCCGTGCAGCTGGGTGCCGCCGAGCCGGGGCGAGCGGAACTCCACGTCCCGGAAGGTGGCCTCGGCGAGCTGGGTACCCACCCCCCGCACCCCGTCGAGCACCGAGTCCAGCACCCGGGCCCGCCCGAGCCCGGTCTCGTCCAGTACGCACCCGGTCAGCGCGCAGTCCATGAACCGGGCGCCCCCGCCCTGCTGACCGGACAGGTCGGTCTCCCGGAACTCCAGCCCGTCGTAGTCCCCGTCCCGCTCGAGTTCCGTGTCCGCCCAGGGGGTCAGGGGCGGCAGCCGCAGCTCCGGGCGCCGCGCGCCCCGTACCGCCGTGCTGCCGCCCGTACCCGTCGCCCGCCTCATCGCCATGCGCCCATGCTGCACCCCGGCACTGACATCGCCTTGACCTCAAGGACACTTGAGGTCGAAGAGTGGGCCCCGGAAGCGAGTGACACGAACTCAGGGGGTCCCATGCACACCGTCCGTCTGCACGCCTTCGGACCGGCCGAGAACCTGACGTACGAGGAGACCGACGACCCCTCCCCCGGCCCCGGCCAGGTGCGGGTGGCGGTCGCGGCGGCCGGGGTGCATCTGCTGGACGCGGCCCTGCGGGAGGGGCAGCGCGGCCCGCTGCCCGAACGGGCCGCGCTGCCGACCGTGCCGGGCCGGGAGATCGCCGGGGTGGTCGACACCCTCGGCGATGGCGTGGACGGGGCGTGGCTCGGCAAGCGGGTCGTCGCCCACCTGGGCTTCGCACCGGGCGGATACGCCGAACTCGCCGTGACGGACGTGGAACGGCTGCATGTGGTCCCGGAGGGCCTGGGCCTGGCCGAGGCCGTCGCCATGATCGGCACCGGGCGCACCGCGCTGGGCATCGCGGGGTTCGCGGAGCCGGGCCCGGGGTCCGTGGTGGTCGTTCCGGCGGCGGCCGGGGGCATCGGCATGCTCCTCGTGCGGCACGCGCGGAACGCCGGGGCGACCGTCGTCGGCCTGGCGGGCGGCGCGCGGAAGACGGCGCTGGTCCGGGCGAACGGCGCCGATCTCGCCGTCGACTACACCCGCCCCGGCTGGCCCGCCGAGGTACGGGCGGGACTCGGCGGCCGGGCCGCCACGCTCGTCTACGACGGGGTCGGCGGCGAGGTGGCTCGCGAGGCCGTCGCCCTGCTCGGGCCGGGCGGGCGGCACCTGGTCTTCGGCTGGTCCGCCGAGGGCATCGCGGAGGACAACCGGGGGCACTTCGTGGAAGGGGTCTCCGAGTCCGTGCTCGGGCCGGAGATGCTCCGGCGGGGCGGCGGGCTGCGCGCCCTGGAGGAGCGGGCCCTCGCCGAGGCCGCCGCCGGACGGCTGCGCCCGGCCGTCACCCGGTTCCCGCTCGCCGAGGCGGCCGCCGCCCACCGGGCGCTCCAGACCCGCGGCACGGTCGGGAAGGTGGTACTCGAACCCTGAGGAACCGTTCCGGCGGCAGCGGCCGGGGGCCTCTCGGACGCGGATGCGACACGCCCCGATCCATGGTGTTCTGGCGAGATGAGCATCGGCCGAACGGGTGAGCCCGTTCCGGTCTCCGCCGGAACCGAGGCAGCCGATCCCCGCCGCTGGTGGGGCCTGGTCGTGATCGCGCTGGCCCAGCTGATGGTGGTGCTGGACGCGACGATCGTGAACATCGCCCTCCCCTCCGCCCAAGCCGACCTGCACATGTCCGACGGCAACCGGCAGTGGGTCATCACGGCGTACACCCTCGCCTTCGGCGGCCTGCTGCTGCTGGGTGGGCGGATCGCGGACCTGGTGGGGCGCAAACGCACCTTCGTCATCGGCCTGATCGGCTTCGCGGGGGCGTCCGCGCTGGGCGGCGCGGCGGGCAGTTCCGGGATGCTGTTCGGCGCCCGCGCGCTCCAGGGCGTCTTCGCGGCCCTGCTCGCGCCGTCCGCGCTGTCCCTGCTGACCACGACGTTCACCGACCCGCGCGAACGCGGCAAGGCGTTCGGCATCTACGGCGCGCTCGCGGGCAGCGGATCGGCGATCGGGTTCATCCTGGGCGGGCTGCTCACCGAGTATCTGAACTGGCGCTGGTGCCTGTACGTCAACGTGCCCATCGCCGTCGTCGCCGTCCTCGGCGCCTTCGCGCTGCTGCACGACCGGCCCGGGTACGGCGGCACCGCCCGGCTGGACGTGCCCGGCGCGGTGCTCGGCTGCGGCGGTCTGGTGGCCGTCGTCTACGGCTTCAGCGAGGCCCAGCCGCGCGGCTGGACCGATCCGCTGGTGCTGGCGCTGTTCGCGGCCGGGATCGCGCTGCTGGTGGTGTTCGTGTGGTGGCAGAACCGCGCCCCGAGCCCGCTGCTGCCGCTGCACATCGTCCGCGACCGGGACCGCGCGGGCTGCTTCCTGACGATGCTGCTCGCGGTGATCGGCATGTTCGGGCTGTTCCTGTTCATGACCTACTACCTCCAGGTCAT
This sequence comes from Streptomyces sp. NPDC002176, assembly GCF_044903645.1. Lineage (NCBI taxonomy): Bacteria > Bacillati > Actinomycetota > Actinomycetes > Kitasatosporales > Streptomycetaceae > Streptomyces > Streptomyces sp. NPDC002176. The sequence continues at coordinate 132,841 of NZ_JBJDQW010000006.1, read as the reverse complement.
CCTGGGCTACTCCCCCGTCCGGGCGGGCCTGGGCTTCCTGCCGCTGACCGCCGCGATCATCATCGGCTCGACCCAGATATCGGCCCGCCTGCTGAACCGGGTGCCGCCGCGCCTGCTGATGGTGCCCGGCATGCTGCTGGCCACCGGCGCGCTGCTGCTGCTCACCCGGATGACGGTGCACTCCTCGTACGCCTCGGAGATCCTGCCCGCCCTGCTGCTGCTCGGGCTCGGCATGGGCCTGACCTTCATGCCGGTGTTCGCCACCGCCACGGCCGGGGTCGCCCCGCGCGACTCCGGGGTCACCTCGGCGACCGTCAACACCGCCCAGCAGGTCGGCGGCTCCATCGGCACGGCGCTGCTCAACACCATCGCCACCACCAGCGCGGCCGCGTACGTCGCCGCGCGGCTGCGGAGTCCCGCCGACCGGGCGACCGTGGTCCCGGCGGGCCTGGTGCACGGCTACACGGTGGCGATCTGGTGGGCGGCGGCGGTGATGCTGCTGGCCGCCGTGGTCGCGGGGCTGATGGTCACGGCGAAACCGCCCCGAGACGGGGTGCCCGCACACGCGCAGGTAAGGGAGTCAGTCGGCTGAGCGCGCCAGGTCGGTCAGCGCGTCGTCGGTGAGGCGGTACACGGTCCACTCGTCCTGGGGGCGGGCGCCGAGCTTCTCGTAGAAGCCGATGGCGGGGCGGTTCCAGTTCAGCACCGACCACTCCAGGCGCTCGTAGCCGCGCTCGGCGCAGATGCGGGCCAGCTCGGTGAGGAGGGCACGGCCGTGGCCGCCACCGCGTGCGGTGGGGCGGACGTACAGGTCCTCCAGGTAGATGCCGTGCACCCCGCGCCAGGTGGAGAAGTTCAGGAACCACAGGGCGAACCCGGCGGGCTCGCCGGTGGTGTCGTCGACCGCGAGGTGCGCGTAGGCCGCCGGGCGCTCGCCGAACAGCGCCTCGCGCAGCTGCGCCTCGGTGGCCCGCGCCTCGTCGGGCTCCTTCTCGTACTCGGCCAGCTCGCGGATCATCGTGTGGATGACGGGGACGTCGTCGGGACGCGCGGTACGGATCATGCCCGGCAGCGTAGTCAGCCGGACGGCGCGGCCGGGGTGCGGAAGGGGGCCCAGGTGCCGTCGCGGCCCCGGACCAGGGGATAGCAGGCCAGGCCGATGAGGGCGGCCAGGGCGTGGCCGACGTCGGTGAAGGTGCGGCCGTCGGCCAGCGGGACGGTGTAGACGGCGAGCAGGACGGCGAGGTACGGGTACCGCCAGGGCGGCGCGATCCGGTACGTCAGTACGCCCATCACCCCGGCGAGGGCGTAACTCACCCCGATGTCCAGCGTGTTGACGGCGGAGGCGGGAGCGTGCCCGTCGTTCACCGCCCGCAGCAGCGCCAGCTCGCTGATCAGCGTCGCCAGCACATGCGCGGCCCCGCACACCACCAGCCACCGGGCCGTACCGAGCCACCGCTCCGCCTGCGCGTGGAACACGCTGTACGCGACGGCGTACGGCAGCCAGCGCCCTCCGTCGATCCACATCGCGCTCGTGATCAGCACCCGGACCGGGTTCTGCGACAGCTCATGGATGTTGGTCGACCGCTGCCGCAGGAACTCCTTCTCGAACTCCGGCGACATATGGTGCAGAGCCACCGTGGTGACGAACAGCACGGCGAGCCACACATAGGTGCCGGGCGCGGACCGCACATAGGCCGCCACCGCCCGCACCGCCCGCCCCATCCCGGCACCCCGTCTCACACCCGTCAGTATGGTCGGCGAGGTGACCCCCGCGCCCTCCGACCACACCGCCCTGCGCACCTGGGCCGGGGACGGCGCCGTACGCCTGCTTGCGCACGACCCGCCGACCGGCACCCTGCTGCTGGAACGGCTGGACGAGCACCGCCCGCTGTCCGCACTGCCCGACACCCGCGAGGCGGTCGACGTCATCGGCGGGCTGCTCGCCCGGCTCACCGCCCACCCCGCCCCGCCGGGACTGCGCCGACTGGGTGACCTCGCGCGCGGGATGACCGGACGCCTGCCGAGGGCGCTCGCCGCGGAGCCCGACCCCGCCACCCGACGTCTGCTGCGGGACTGCGCGGCCGCGCTGCGCGAGGTCGCGGACGAGCCCGGCGACCGGCTGCTGCACTGGGACCTGCACTACGGCAACGTGCTGGCCTCGGCCCGTGCGCCCTGGCTGGCCATCGACCCCAAGCCGCTGGCCGGTGACCCCGGCTTCGAACTGCTCCCCGCGCTCGCCAACCTGTACGACCCGGCCGACACCCGCCGCCGCTTCGACGCGCTGACCTCCGCCCTCGGACTGGACCGGGAGCGGGCGCGGGCCTGGACCCTGGCCCGCGTGCTGCAGAACCGGCTGTGGCAGCTGGAGGAGGGCGACGCCAGGCACCCGGAGGCCGATGTGCGGCTCGCCGTGGGGCGGGCGTTGCGGGGCGCCTGACACGCCGCCGGATGGACTATCGCCGGGATACCGGATTAAACGGTCATACCGTACGCGGTATGAAGAGATGTCACCTCGCATATCTCGCCTGCACCGCGGCCCTCGTGAGCGCGGGCATGGGGGCGGTCCCCGCGTCCGCCGCTCATCAGACCCTCGTGGTCCGTCCGGGCGAATCGATCCAGAAGGCCGTCGACGCCGCCCGGTCGGGCGACACCGTGCTGGTGCTCGCGGGCACCTACCACGAGAGCGTGCAGATCGGGACGCCCCGCCTCACGCTGCGCGGCGCGGGCGCCCGCACGATCATCAAGCCCGCCGCCACCAAGACCGGCAAGGACGCCAACACCTGCGCCAAGAACGGCAACGGCATCTGCGTCCTCGGCACCAAGACCAGGAACGTCAAGGACGTCACCGTCTCCGACCTCGCCGTCACCGGGTTCGCCCGCGCCGGGGTGTTCGGCATGGCCACCGACCGCATGACGGTCCGCCACGTCCGGGCCTTCGACAACGACACCTGGGGCATCGCCCAGGAGCGCTCCGTCGGCGGCGTGTTCCGCGAGAACGTCGCCGAGCGCAACGGCGACGCCGGACTCTTCCTCGCCAACACCATCAAGGAGGAGGCGGGCGCGTACGACGCGGGACGGACCCTCGTCGAGCACAACCGCCTCAACGACAACCGCATCGGCGTCACCGTCCGCCGCCTGCGCGACGTCAACGTCCAGGACAACGGCATCAGCGGCAACTGCGCCGGTGTCTTCATCGTCGGCGACGAGAACAAGCCGAAGGCCGGTCATCTCACCGTCGCCCACAACCGCGTCACGCAGAACAACAAGTCCTGCCCGAAGACCGCGCGCCTGCCCGCCCTCCAGGGCTCCGGCATCGTGCTGACCGGTGTCGAGCGGACCCGCGTGACCGGCAACTACGTGCGCGGCAACGCAGGCAAGTCCCCGCTCTCCGGCGGCATCGTGCTCTTCAAGAGCATGGTCGGCGCCACCGGCGAGAACAACCGCGTCGACGGCAACATGCTGGCGGCCAACGCCCCCGCGGACCTGGTGAACACGGACACGGGCAAGGGCAACCGCTTCGAGCGCAACTCCTGCCGGGCCTCGAAGCCCGCGGGCCTGTGCTGACCGCCCGCCCGCTGCCCATCGATGACCGTAGAAGGCCGAAGAACGAGAAAGGGCGGCAGATGACGACCGCTGAGACAGCCCCACCGCCCCCCATGCGCCTGCGCGAGCTGGTGTTCGGGGCGGCCTGCGCCGCCGCCGTCCGGGCCGCCGCCCGGCTCGGCGTCGCCGACGCCCTCGGTGACGACCCGAAGCCCGTGGAGGACCTGGCGGCCTCGGTGAAGACCGAGCCCAAGCCACTGCGCCGACTGCTGCGCGCCCTGTCCTGCTACGGCGTCTTCGCCGAGCGCCCGGACGGCACCTTCGCGCACACCGACATGTCCCGCCTGCTGCGCGAGGACGACCCCCACAGCCTGCGCGCCATCGCCCTGTGGTGCACCGAGCCGTGGACCTGGGACGCCTGGCCCCGGCTGGACGAGGCCGTGCGCACCGGGGACAACGTCGTGGAGTCCCTCTACGGCAAGGAGTTCTTCACCTACCTCAACGAGGACGCCCCCGAGTCCGCGGACGTCTTCAACCAGGCCATGACCCGCTCCAGCGAGCAGTCGGCCCGCGAGGTCGCCGCGCTGCTCGACCTGTCCGGCGCCTCCTCGGTGGCGGACTGCGGCGGCGGCCAGGGCCATGTGGTGGCCTGCCTGCTCGACAAGTACCCGACGATGCGCGGCAGCCTGCTGGACCTGCCCCGCGTGGTCGAGAACGCCCTGCCCCGCCTGCGGACCGGCGACCTCGCCGACCGCGCCGAGATCGTGCCCGGTGACGTGCGCGCCTCGGTCCCGGTGAAGGCCGACGTCTACGTCATCAAGAACATCCTGGAGTGGGACGACGAGAGCACCGCCCGGCTGCTCGGCAACGTCGTCGCCGCGGGCGGCCCCGGCACCCGTGTCATCGTCATCGAGAACCTCGTCGACGACACCCCATCGATGCGCTTCAGTACCGCCATGGACCTGCTGCTCCTGCTCAACGTCGGCGGCGCCAAGCACACCACCGAGTCCATGACCGGCCGACTCACCTCGGCGGGCCTCGTCGTGGACGACATCCGCCCGGTCAACCCGTACCTGCACGCCTTCGAGTGCCACGTCGCGGGCTGACGCGGAACCCGTACGGCGGAAACCGGCCGCCGGGCCCGCGACGCTGCGGGCCCGGCGGCCGGTGGTCTTCCTCCAAGGAGTCGGACGGCTAGTCGCGCTCCCAGACGTAGAAGCGCTCCGCCATCGCGTCCTTCGGGGAGCGCCAGGTCTCCGGGTCGTACGCGCTGACGTACGCCGACAGGCGCTCGCTGATCCCGCGGAACTCCGGGTGTCCGGCCACCTTGGCGATGGCCGGGGCCGGGTCGCTGTCCGACTCGACGAGGTGCATGTACACATCGCCGAACTGGAACAGGCTGCGGCGGCGCACCCCGACGAGGTGCGGCAGCTCGCCCCGGTCCGACTCCGCGAAGATCTTGGCGATGTCCTGGGCCGAGCCCGGGGCCATCCGGGCCACGATCAGTCCCTGGTGCATGACAGGTGTGCTCCTCTCCCGCTCGCCGGTCAGTCGGCCAGGGCCGGGGCGGGGCGGTCCCCGGCGGCCTGCTGGATCTTGTCCCGGATGAGCGCCAGCTGGACCTTGGAGTTGCGGTTGATGTTGTCGGTCATCCAGTCGTCGTCGACCGGCGCCTCGGCCTTCATCGCGAAGTCCTGCGTCCACACCATCCGGGTACCGGCGGGCACCTCCTCGTACGCCCAGTGGATGTCCATGTGGGCGAAGGGACCCGTCTCCACGCGGCGGGCGCGGACGGTGCGGTTCTCGCGGTCCGGCTCGCGCTCGGAGACCCAGCTCCACACGGTGCCGTTGTCGTCCGGGTGCATCGTGAGCCGGAACGTCGTCTTGCGGCCCTCACGCTTGATGACCTCGACGGACGCGTACTCGCTGAACAGCTGGGGCCAGTTCTCCAGGTCGTTGGTCATGTCCCAGACCAGGTCGAGCGGAGCGGCGATGGTGATCTCGTTCCGGGTGTGTCCGGCCATGTCAGGCTCCTGCCATCAGTGCGCTGTTGACGAGGTCGAGGAACGCCTGCGGCGTCTTGCAGCGCTCGGCGTCCGGGGGCATCGGGGTACCGTGCCGGTTCTCCAGCTCGCCGACGATGCCCAGCAGGCCCAGCGAGTCGAGACCCAGCGTCTCGAAGGGGGTGTCGGGCTGCGCCCGCAGCAGGTCCGGGGCGACGGTGATGCCCGCCGCCTTCTTCATGAGGGCGGCCAGTTCTTCTTCGGTGATCTGCGCGTTCATGCCGTTCTCTCCTTTGCTGTTCGCCTACTTGGCGCCGTGCCGCAGCACCAGCGCCGAGTTGGACCCCATGAGGCCCCGGCTGAGGACCAGCGCCGTGCGCGGCTCGGCCACGCGGGCGCTCCCGGTCACGAGGTCCAGGTCGTGGCAGACGTCCACCACGTTCGGTGTCGGCGGGATCAGGCCGTGCTCCATCGCCAGCACCGCCGCCGACACGTCCAGCACCGGTGCCGCGCAGTAGCCGCGGCCGATGCCGGTCTTCGGCGCCGTCACCGGCACCCGGCGCCCGTGCGCACCGAGCGCGTCCACCAGCGCCAGCGCCTCGGCACGGTCCGCCTCCGGCACCCCGAGGGCGTCGGCGAAGACCATGTCGACCTCCTCCGGCGCGCACCGGGCTTCCGCCAGCGCCGCCCGGATGGCCTGCGCCAGCCCCTCGCGGGACTCGGCCCAGCGGGAGGCCCCGGTGAACGTCGCCGCGTGTCCCGCGACGTAACCCCGGACCTCGGCCCCGCGCTCCCGCGCGGACCGTTCCGCCTCGATGACGAGCATCGCGCCGCCCTCGGCGGGCACGAACCCGCACGCCGCGTCGGTGAAGGGGCGGTAGGCGCGCGCCGGGTCGCTCTCACCGCTCAGCTCCCCGTACCCGAGCTGGCAGACCACCGAGTACGGCGCGAGCGGCGCCTCGGTGGAGCCCGCCACCATCACATCGGTACCCCGGCGCACCGCGCGGGCGGCGTGCGCGAGGGCGTCCAGACCGCCTGCCTCGTCGGAGGCGACCACCGAGCAGGGCCCCTTGAGGCCGCGCCGGATGGAGATCTGGCCGGTGCTGGCCGCGTAGAACCAGGCGATGGACTGGTACGGGCCGACGAACCGGCTGCCCTTGCCCCACAGCTGCTGGAGCTCGCGCTGGCCGAACTCGCCGCCGCCGGAACCGGAGGCGGTGACCACGCCGATGGAGTACGGGTCCGCCGCGGTGTCCGCCTGGCCGAGCCGGGCGTCCTCCAGGGCCAGGTCGGCCGCCGCCATCGCGAAGTGGGTGAAGCGGTCGGTCTGCACCAGGAAGCGTTCCTCGACCACCGCCGGGTCGAACGCGCGGACCTCGCCCGCCACCTTCAGCGGCAGGTCCTCGCAGCCCTCGCGGGTCACCCGGTCCAGGACGCTGATGCCCTCCTGGGTGGACTTCCAGAAGGTCTCGGTGCTGATGCCGTTCGGCGCGACCACGCCGATTCCGGTGACGGCGGCGCGCCGTTCCTCGGTCGCTCTCATCGTGTCCTCACTCCCTCGGCCGGGTCAGGATCACCGCGGACTGGAAACCGCCGAACCCGCTGCCCACGGAGAGCACGCCGTTCAGCTTCCGCTCCCGGGCCTCGCGCGGGACGTAGTCCAGGTCGCACTCGGGGTCGGGGGTCGTGTAGTTCGCGGTCGGCGGGACGGCCTGCTTGGCGAGCGCCAGCACACACGCCACCACCTCGATGGCCCCGATCGCCCCGAGGGAGTGCCCCACCATCGACTTGATGGAGCTCATCGGGGTGTCGTAGGCGTGCTGCCCGAGCGCCCGCTTCACCGCGGCCGTCTCGTGGCGGTCGTTCTGCCGGGTGCCGGAACCGTGCGCGTTGACGTAGTCGATCGCGGTCGGGTCGATCCGGGCCTGGTCCATGGCGGTCTCGATCGCGCGGGCCATCTCCAGGCCCTCGGGGGTCAGACCGGTCATGTGGTACGCGTTGCCGAACGTGGCGTACCCGCTCAGCTCGCAGTACACGTGCGCACCGCGGGCCCGGGCGTGCTCCAGCTCCTCGAGCACCAGCACCGCGCCGCCCTCGCCCATGACGAACCCGTCACGGTCGTTGTCGAAGGGGCGGGAGGCGTGCGCCGGGTCGTCGTTGTTCGGGGACGTCGCCTTGATCGCGTCGAAGCACGCCATCGTGATCGGCGAGATCGGCGAGTCGGAGGCACCGGCCAGGCATATGTCCGCCCGGCCCTCCTGCACGGTGTGGAAGGCGTACCCGACGGCGTCCAGGCCCGAGGTGCAGCCCGTGGACACCGTCTGCACCGGGCCGCGCGCGCCGAACCGCTCGGCCACCGACGAGGCGACCGTGCTGGGCGAGAACGCCCGGTGCAGTTCGGGCCGGGCCTGGGTGTGGTCCACATCCCAGCGCTGGCCACCATGGCTGACCAGCACATAGTCGTTCTCCAGCCGGGTGGTGCCGCCGACCGCGGTACCGACCGACACGGCTATCCGCCACGGGTCCTCGGCCGCCAGGTCGAGTCCCGAGTCGTGCACCGCCTCGTCCCCGGCCACCAGCGCGAACTGGATGTACCGGTCCGACCGCTCGACCTGCTCGGCGTCGAGCCCGTAGGCCATCGGGTCGAAGTCGCACTCGGCGGCGATCCGTGAACGCAGCCCCGAGGGGTCGAAGAAGGTGATGCCGCGCGTCGCGGTCCGGCCGTTGGACAGCAGGTCCCAGAACGCGGGCGTACCGATCCCGCCCGGAGCCACGATGCCTATGCCCGTGACCGCCACCCGGCGGGTCATGAGCGCACCCGGTCCCCGGCCGCGACGGCACCACCGGCCTCCGTCACCACCGCGGCGGCCCCGATGACGTCCGTCTCCTCGGTGTCCACGTGACCGAGCTGCGGGCGCGGGGCCAGCGGACCCAGGTGGAAGACGAGACGCGCCTCCTCGTCACCCACGTTGCGGAAGCGGTGCCGCATGTGGGCGGGGATCATCAGGCCCTGCTCCGGCTGCAGGGGGTACGCCTCGCCGTCGAGGTCCACCTCGAGGCGGCCGCAGATCACGTACACGAACTCCTCGGAGTACGGGTGGTAGTGCTCGCCGATGCGGTCGCCGGGCTGCACGAGGGCCACGCCCATGAAACCGCTGGTCGAGCCGACCGTCGCCGGGGTCAGCATGGCGCGCAGGTCACCGCCGCGCCGGGTGTTGTGCTCGGTGTCCTTCAGGTCGATGATCTTGGGACGGTGTGGGATCACAGCTTCCTCCGTGGGATGTGCCGCTTCGGCGGTTGCGGGGTGGGAAGGGGCCACCGGATCAGGCGTCCGAGGCACGGCGGTCGGTGACGAGGTCCATCCGGGCGACCTCGCCGTGCAGCAGGCCGCGCACCTCGGCGGCCGCCCGCGCGTCCTCGGGCAGCGCCTCGACGTCCTTGCCGCGCACGTCCACCAGACGCACCACCACGTCGTCGCGCTGGAAGACCGTGCTGCGCAGCACCGTGCTCGCCGGGTCGTCGGCGGCGACCTGGTCGTGCTGGGAGATCAGCTCGGCCAGCCGCATGCCCTGGCCGGAGCGGGCCGGGTAGAACAGCGCGAGGCGGTTGCCCTCCGCCTGGTCGTCGGCCACCACGTGGTGCACCGCGGGGAGCGCCGCACGGGTGAAGAACATCCGGGCCGACTCCTGGTCGTCCAGGTCCCGGTCCTGCTCCAGATAGGGGTTGATGGCCTCCTCGACCGCCCGCACCTCGGGCTGCCGGGCCACGTGCCGCAGCGCCGCGAGCAGGTCGCCGCGCACCTCGATGGCCCGCACCACCCGGTTGCCCTGCATGAACAGCGAGGTCCGCATGAGCTGCGTGGTGTCGTCGACGCGGGCCTTCGGCGAGGCGTAGTCCGCGAGGATCGCCGCGACCTTCTCCTCGGTGCCGGGCTTCACGGTGAAGGTGAGCGCGTGCCGGATGACTCCGTCACCGATGCGCGGGTGCGCCTGGAGGCGGCGGCCGGGCGCGGGCTCGAGGGGGACCGCGGAGCCGCCCGTCTCGCGGACGATGTGGAAGCGCAGCGAACGGGTGTCGCGCACGCAGGAGTGCAGCGGCTCCACCATGTGGACGTGCTCCTCGCTGTTCACCCAGGTGAGGAACGGCGGGGCGCTCTCCCACTCGCTGGTGATCAGCCACTGCGAGGGGTTCTCGATGGACTGGCAGAGCTGGTCGCTGACGTGACCGGGCACCTGGGTGACCTGGGAGCAGAGCTGCTCGTACGCCTCCAGGAACTGCTGCTGAGCGCCGTCGTACACGTCGACCAGAAGGACGACCCGCAGCGGGGAGCCGTCGAACACGGACTGGGAGACACGCTTGGACACCTCGCGTGCCGGTGTTTCTGAGGGACGTTCAGACGTGGTGGTCATCCTGGACACATCTCCTTCGCGGGGCAGAACCGGTGCCGCCCGTCGATCGGGTCCGGCAGCGTTCCTTGATCCTGTGCCGGTCCCCACAAGCCCGCGACTCCTGTGAACCACGTGGGTGATTGGCCACGCGGAGCGGCCGTCACCGGGAAGTGAAGAGTCACCGGCGCCCCACGCGCCCACCCCTGCCACTGGAGGCTTCGATGCATCAGAAAGCCGACCACCGGGTCCCCGTCCTCATCGTGGGCGGCTCACTGGTGGGCCTGTCCATGTCCGTGTTCCTGGGCCGTCTCGGTGTGCGGCACATGCTCGTCGAGCGGCACTCCGGGACCTCGATGCACCCACGCGGACGCGGCAACAACGTCCGTACGATGGAGCTGTTCCGGGTCGCCGGAGTCGAGCCGGACATCAAGGCGGCCGCCTCGCTCCTCGCCGACAACCACGGCATCCTCCAGACGCCCACCCTTGTGGGTGACGCCGGGGAGTGGCTGTTCAAGAACATCGACCCCGGTGGCGGCCTGGCCCGGTTCAGCCCCACCGCCTGGTGCCTGTGCAGCCAGAACGACCTCGAACCCGTCCTGCTGGACAGCGCCCGCGAACTCGGCGGCGACCTGAGGTACTTCCACCAGATGGAGTCCTTCGAGCAGGATGCCGACGGAGTGACGGCGACGGTCTTCGACCGGAACACCGAGGAGCGGTTCACCGTCCGCGCGGACTACCTCGTCGCCGCCGACGGCCCGCGCAGCCCCGTACGGCGCGCCCTCGGCATCGGCCAGAGCGGGCCCGGCGAGCTGTTCGCCAACGTCAGCGTCACCTTCCGCTCCAGCGCGCTGGCCGACGTGGTCGGCGACCGGCGCTTCATCTGCTGCTACCTCACCCACCCGGACGCGGACGGCGCGCTGCTGCCCGTGGACAACAAGGAGAACTGGGTCTTCCACGCGCCCTGGCACCCCGAGCGCGGCGAGACGCTGGACGACTTCACCGAGGAGCGGCTGCGCGACCACATCCGCCGGGCGGTCGGCGCGGACGAACTCGACGTCAGGATCACCGGTATGGCCTCCTGGCGTGCCGCCGAACGGGTCGCCGACCTCTACTCCGCCGACCGGGTCTTCCTCGCCGGTGACTCCGCCCACGAGATGTCCCCGACCGGCGCCTTCGGCTCCAACACCGGTATCCAGGACGCCCACAACCTCGCCTGGAAGCTGTCGGCGGTGCTGTCCGGCTGGGCGGGCCCCGGCCTGCTGGAGTCCTACGGTGCCGAGCGCCGCCCGGTCGCGGCCGCCACCAGCGCCCGCGCCTCCGCCCGCTCGGTCGAGCACAGCCACCCCGGCTTCGCCCCGGCCCCCGGGGTCGGCGGCGCCAAGCGCGGCGGCATCCTCAACGTCGTCCTCGGCTACCGCTACCCCGCGGGCGCCGTCCTCGGCGCCGACCCGTACACCGAGGTCGTCCCGGACGGCCTCGCCCTCGACGGCCGTCCCGGCAGCCGCGCCCCGCACCTGTGGGTGCGCCGCGGCGGCCTGCGCCTGTCCACCCTGGACCTGTACGAGCGTTCGATGGTCCTGCTCACCGACGCCCCAGACGACGCGGGCTGGTACGCGGCGGCCCGCCGGGTCGCGGCCGAGGACGGCATCGCCCTGGACGCCTACCGGGTGGGTCCCGGCCCGGACGCCGACCTCAGCTACGACACGGAGGGCGCCGACTGGGCCGAGTCCCACGGCACCACGGCCGACGGCGCGGTCCTGATCCGCCCGGACGGCTTCGTCGCCTGGCGTGCGACGAGCGCGGCGGCGGACCCGGACGCGGTCCTCAGGGAGGCCCTGACGGCCCTGCTGTCCCGGGCCTGACCGACCGGAGCCCCGAAGGCCGTCCGCACCTCCCGGTGCGGGCGGCCTTCCGCGTGACCGGGTCGGGCGACTCGGTTCCGCTGAAGGAGATTTCCCGACAGTCCTCGCAGAAGCGAACAGATTCGATCGCTTTTTCGCCTCCTCCCCGCACAACGTCTCGGAATCGATCAGTAACGGTGTGTACTGTGCAGCGGACGCCTCGCAAGAGGATCAAGCGACCCCCCTGTCTCCTGCACTGGAACCCAACAGATGATCACTGCACCGGACTTGGTGGCGGGCGGCCTGGCCGTCGGCACGCTGTCCGCGGCGGCACTCGGCGGCGGCCTGCTCCGGGCCCTGCGCCGACAGACCGCACTGCGGGCCGAAGTCACCACGTTACGTACGCGATTAGCCGAAACCCAGGATCAGTTGACCGCCGAGCTGGATCATCTGGCGGTGCGGCGCCTGCCCGCTGTCGCCCGGCGGCTGACCCATCCGCATGTGGCCGTACCCGGCCCGGCCCGGCCCGAGATCGCTGGAACGCCCACGGGAGAGGCGTTCGAGCGGGTCCTCGCCGGACTGCAGGGCGAACTGGCCGCGCAGCGCGCCCGGATCGACGCCGCCGCGCAGGCCGGACTGCGCGGCGCCACCCGGGAGATCCAGGCGGCCCTGTACCGGCTGCAGGACGCCCTCCGGGGCCTCCAGCAGCGCTACGACGACCCGGAGCTGGCGCAGACCCTGTTCGCCCTCGACCACGAGAACGAGCAGTCGCTGCGCCGGGCGCAGGTCGCGGCCGTGGTGTGCGGGGCCTGGGTGGGCCTCGCCCGGGAGGAGTCCCACCTGGTCGACGCGGTGACCGGCGGACAGGCCCGGCTCTCCGGCTACCACCGGGTCCGGGTCCACCACCATCTCGAACCGGGCACCGCCCTGGTGTCGCACGCCGTCGAGCCGGTCGCCATCATCGTCGCCGAGCTGCTCGACAACGCGCTGCGGCACTCCGCCCCGGACACCGACGTCGTGGTGAGCCTGGAGCGGGTGCACCACGGGGTCTGCGTCACCGTCGACGACGCCGGTCTCGGCATGACCCAGGACGAACGCGCCCGCGCCCAGCGGCTGGTGGCGGGCGGCGACCCGATCCTGCTCACCGACCTCGGCGACCCGCCGCGCATGGGACTGGCCGCGATCGGCCAGCTGACCCGGCAGTTCGACCTGGAGGTCGACCTGTCGTCCCCGTCGCCGTACGGCGGGGTGCGCGCGGTGCTGCGCGTCGAGCGCCATCTGCTCTGCCGACTCGACCCGGAGGAGCGGCCGCCCGCCGCCAGCGCACCGCGCTCGACCCGGAAGGCACCGGACCCGCTCGACCCGCCCACGCTCCGGACCGCACCGGCCGCCGCGCCGGACACGTCCACCGCCGTCCCGGTCGCCGCCGACCCCGGCACCGGGCACGGCTACGACCGGGGTGCCGGACCGGGCCCCGGCGCGGCGGCGGCCGGGCACCAGGGTCCGCGGGACACCGGGGGCCTGCCGCAGCGGCGGCGCCGTACCCGGACCGAGGCCCCCGTCGCGGCCGCCGCGGCCGGACCGGCGCGCCGCCCGGACGAGTCGGCCGCCGCGCTGGCCGCCCTCCAGCGGGGGACGGCGGAGGCCCGCGCGCACCGGCCACCGCAGGCACAAGGCACCGGCCCAGCGGCCGCCACACAAGAGTCGAACGAAAACGAAGGGGGAGCGGCTCAATGACCACCAGCCGCGAAGCAGGCGACACCTCGTGGGTGCTCGATCCCATCCTGGAAGTACCGCACGTCGTCGCCGCCGTCCTGCTGACCAGGGACGGCCTCGTCACGGGCTACACCGACGCGCTGACCCAGGCGTCGGCCGAGCGGGTGGCCGCCATCACCAGCACCGCGCAGGCCGCCTGCCGTACCGGCGCGGCCGCGTTCGCCGACCGGGACCGTGCCGAGGTGCGCCAGGTCGTCATCGAGTCCGACCACGGATACGTCCTCATCGTGCCGACGGACCACGGCACCTGCGTCTCCGCCTACGGCGACACCGAGGTACGGCTGGACCTGCTGGCCCACCGGGTCCACTCCCAGGTCGCCCGGCTGGGCGAGAAGACGATGGCGGCCGCGCCCCGGGACGCCGACGCAGACGCGTCGGCGTGACCGGGCGCCGGGGCGGCCGTCCGCTGGTTCCCGCGTATCTCTCGACGGGAGGCGTCGCCCGGCCGAGCCGACGGTGCCTGGAGCGGCTGTCGGTGCTCAGCGCCGGTGGCCGCCCCGCCCCCGCCGATCTGTCCGCCGCCCAACTGGCCCTGCTGGACCTGCTGGACGGCGGCGCGCTGACCGTGACGGAGACCGCGGCCCTGCTGGAGCTGCCGGTGTCCGCCGTACGGGTGCTCGCCGCCGGTCTGCTCGACCTCGACCTGGTCCTGGCCCGCGCCCCCATCCCGCCGGCCGAACGCTTCGACCCCGACCTGCTGAAGAGAGTGGCCGATGGCCTCCGCGCCCTCAAGCACGACTAGCGGCATCCACCTGCCCGACACCGCCCGCGACCTGGTGAAGATCCTCGTCACCGGCCCCTTCGGCGTGGGCAAGACCACCCTGATCGACTCGGTGTCCGAGATCCGCCCGCTGCACACCGAGGAACAGCTCACCCAGGCGTCCGCCCCGGTGGACGACCTCGACGGCGTCCGGGACAAGACCACGACGACCGTCGCCATCGACTTCGGCCGGATCAGCCTGTCCGGCGGGGTGGTGCTCTATCTGTTCGGCACGCCCGGCCAGGAGCGGTTCCGGGCGCTGTGGGAGGACATCGCGCACGGGGCGCTCGGCGCGCTCGTGCTGGTCGACAGCCGCCGCGTCGACGCCTCGTTCGACGTCCTCGGCCTGGTCGAGGAGACCGGGCTGCCGTACGCCGTCGCCTTCAACGCGTTCCCGGACGCGCCGCGCCACCACACCGAGGAGCAGTTGCGCGCCGCGCTCGACCTGGAGGGGAGCACGCCGATGGTGGTCTGCGACGCGCGGGACACCGACTCCTCCATCGACGCGCTGCTCTCCCTGGTCCAGCACCTCATCGACCGCCATCCCCCGGAGCACCGGTGACCACCTACCCCGCCCAGCACGCCTTCTCCCGCTCCATGCCGGTACGCCTGTGGGAGGACGGCTTCGCCCAGGACCCGTACCGCTACTACGCCGCGCTGCGGGCCCAGGGCGCGGTCGGCTGGGCCGAACTCGCGCCGGGCGTACCGGCGTACGTCGTCACCGACCGGCAGGCCGCGCTGGACCTGCTGCACGACACGGAGACCTTCTCGCACGACCCGCGCGCGTGGGAGGCGACGGTCGCCGAGGACTGCCCGCTGCTCGGCATGATGCGCTGGCGTCCCAACACGCTGTTCGCCGACGGCGCCGCCCATGTCCGCTACCGCACCGCGCTGCTCGACGTGTTCGACGAGATCGAGCCGCACGACCTGCGGGCCCGGGTGCACCGGGCGGTACGGCTCCTGGTGGACCGCATCGGGCTCAGGGGCGAGGCCGACCTGGTGACCGACTTCGCCCGGCCGCTCATGGCGCTCGTGTTCAACAACCTGTTCGGGCTGCCCGACGAGGCGGGCGACCGCCTGGACGAGGGCCTCGCCAAGATGATGGAGGGCGGCGCCCAGGCGGCCGAGGGCGAGGCCGAGTTCGGCAAGTACGTCCTGGAGCTGATCGCGGCCAAGGCCGAGCGGCGCGGCGACGACCTGCCGAGCAGGCTCCTGGACCATCCGGCCGGGCTGACCCCGGAGGAGGTCACCTGGCAGGTGTTCCTCACCCTGGGCGCGGGGCACGAGCCGACCGCCAACCTGGTGTCCAACGCGCTGTCCCGCATCCTCGGCAACCCGGCGTACTACTCGACGCTCACCAGCGGCGCCCGCCCCGTGATGGACGCCGTGGTGGAGGTCCTGCACCACGAGACGCCGCTGGCGAACTACGGCATCCACTACGCCCGCAAGGGCGTCTCCTTCCACGGCGCGTGGCTCCAGGCCGCCGTGCCGGTGATCATCTCCTACGGGGCGCTCGCCCACGCCGCCGAGCAGTCGGCCGCGGGCGGACGGCACCCGCACGACGCCTCGCACCTGTCCTGGTCGGCGGGCCCGCACGCCTGCCCCGTCAAGCAGCACACGCTGCTCATCGCCACGGAGGCCATCGAGCGCCTCACCCAGTGGCTGCCCGATCTGGAACCCGTCCTTCCGCGTGAGCGGCTCCGCTGGCGGCCCGGCCCCTTCCACCGGTCGCTGACGAGCCTGCCCGTGCGGTTCAGTCCCCGCGCCCCCCGCAGCTCTGGAGAGTCGTCATGACCGTGTCCGATGCCGCAGCACGCTTCGCCGTCGACCTGTTCGGCGCCGACATCGCCGCCGAGACCGCCGCCCTGCGCGCCCTCGGCCCGATCGTCCCGGTCGAGCTGCCCGGGGGCATCCCGGCCTGGGCGCCCACCGGCCACGACGTCCTCAAGGACCTGATACTCGACCCCCGGGTGAGCAAGAACCCCCGGCTGCACTGGCGGCTCTGGCCCGAACTGGGCGAACACCCCTCCTGGGGCTGGGTCCTGGGCTGGGTCGGCGTGGTCAACATGTTCACCACCTACGGCCCCGAGCACGCGCGGCTGCGCAGGCTGGTGGCGCCGAGCTTCACGCACAAGCGCACCGAGGCGATGCGGCCGCGGGTGGAGACGATCACCGCCAAGCTGCTCGACACCGTGGAGCGGGCGGGTGCCGACGGCCGGGCGGTGGACGTCAAGGCGCTGTTCGCGTACGAGCTGCCGTTGCGCATGATCTGCGAACTGTTCGGTGTTCCGGCGGAGTTGCGGGCGGACACCGCCGAACTGATCGCCGCGATCATGGACACCTCCGACCCCGGCCCGGAGCACACCGCGTTCGTGCAGGAGCGGATCGGCACGGTGCTGGGCAGCCTGATCGCGCACAAGAGCGCGCACCCCGGCGACGACATGACCACGGAGCTGATCCGGGTCCGCGACGAGGACGGCGACCGGCTCAGCGACGAGGAACTGCTGTACACGCTGCTGCTGGTGATCGGCGCCGGGTTCGAGACCACGGTCAACCTCATCGGCAACGCGGTCGTCGCCCTGCTGAGCGACCCCGCCCAGCTGGCGGCCGTGCGCGCCGGTGACATCTCGTGGGACGCGGTGATCGACGAGACGCTGCGGGTGCACCCCTCGATCGCCGCGCTGCCGCTGCGCTACTCGGTCAGCGACCTGAAGGTCGGGGACGTCGTCATTCCGGCCGGTGACGCCATCCTGACGACGTACGCCGCCGCCGGTCTCGACCCGGAGCGGCACGGCGACACCGCGCACCTCTTCGACGCCGCGCGCGGCACCGACGAACACCTGGCGTTCGGCGTCGGTGTGCACCGCTGCGTCGGCGCCCCGCTGGCCCGGCTGGAGGCCCGCACCGCCCTGCCCGCCCTCTTCGACCGCTTCCCCGCCCTGACCCCGGCCTTCGCACCGGGCGACCTGCGCCAGGTGCCGTCCTTCATCGCCTTCGGCTGGCAGCGGATACCGGTCCGCCTGCTCGCCTGAGCCCCGCGCGGCAACCGGTCGGCCAGAGCCGTCGTGCCTCCAGGCGCCCGGATGGGGAACGGGGTGGGAGGTGAACGGGAAGGCGGTGCGGAAGCGTGCGGGCGTTCGACTGGATCGGCGGGATCGGCGGGGGAGAGGCCGTGGGGAGCTTTGCGGAACGGTTGCTGTTGGTGGTGCCCGGGGACGAGCTCGTACGGTCGGCGCTGGCCGCCGGGTTCGACCTGTGGGTGGTGGACCAGCGGGAGGCGCTGCCGGACGCGGTTCCCCCGGACGGGCTGTTCGTGACCGGTCCGGACAGCGCCTCCGACGGCACCCTGCACGCGCTGCTGACCCGGCTCATCAGGCGGTACGGCATCGGACAGCTGGTGTGCGGACCGGCGGCGGGCGAGGAGACGCGGGCCGTCGTGCGCAGGGTGCGGCGGGAGCGGGACGGGACGCTGTGGCGGGACCCGGCCGCCGGACTGCTGAAGGACCCGGTGGCCCTGCGCCGACTGCTGCGCGGGGCTTCCTGGCCCCCGCCGCGCGCCGAGGAGGCGGAGGGAGCGGGCGCCGCGCGGGCCTCCGTGGCGCGGATCGGCCTGCCGGTGTCCATCAAGTCCGTCTCTGGCGATGGCAGTTGGGGGTCGCCGGTGGCGGTGCGGGACGAGCGGGACATGGTCCGCTGGGCCCGGGGCGCCGGTGACGGGGCGCATCTGGTCGAGGAACTGTTCCCAGGGCCGCGCTACCGGGTGGAGACGCTGTCGCTGGGCGGCATGCACCACGTGGTGAGCGTGGTGCGGGACGGCACCGGTCCGCCGGGGGCGCCCGACGAGGTGTCGTTGGTCCGGTCCTGCGTCCGGGAACTGCTCGACCTGGCCGGGATCTCGGGGGGTGCGCTGCGCACCGACACGGTGCTGACGCCGGACGGCCCGCGGGTCGCGGGCTGTACCGACGGGGGGTTGTGAGCGGCCGGTCCCCGCTCGTTCCGCGCGGGGTGGGAACGAGCCGGGACCGGATCGGGAACGGTCGCCGGAAGCATCACCGATGTCGAGAGCGGGCGGCACCGCCGGCTCGCCAACTACCCCAGGGGGACTGGCATCGTGCGTACGAAGACTGCGGCACTGATCGGGATCATCGCGGCGCTCGGCCTGGCGCTCGGCCTCGCCTCCTCGGTCACCGCCGGTCTCCCGGCCCAGAACGCCCCGCACCGGATTCTGGCCAGCGACGTCGGCCCGCACGACGTCAAGCCGTAACCAGGCCCCCCACGGCAGACGCCCCGTCCGGATGACCGGCGGGGCGTCTGCCGTGTTCGGGCCGAGGTCAGCGTTCGGCCGGGGAGAGGGCCAGGCCGAGGCTCGCGAGGAGGGTGTCGGCCGCCGCCCGGCGGGTGTGCGCCGAGGGGTCGCCCAGCCTGCGGGCGGCGTGCGCCATCCCGGACACGGCATGCCACTCCTCGGCCCGCAGCCGGGCCTTCACGGCGCTGTCGTGGGCCTGTTCGTGCAAGGCGTGGGCGGTCTCGTAGGAGGCCGCGTGGAAGTGGAAGCGGGCGACGACGTTCTGCGTCTTGGCACGGCGCAGCGGGGCGTCGGTCTCCCCGGCCAGGGCCAGCGCCTGGGCGGCGAGATCGTGGCCGGACCCGGGGTCGCCGAGGAGCTGGGCGACCCGGGCGGACAGGGCGAGCAGCAGGGCCTTGTCGCCGGTCGGTACCCGCTCGTCGCACAGTCCGCGGGCCTGGGCGAGGCTGCTCCCGGCGGCAGCCGCGTCACCGAGGCCCATCTGGGCGAAGGCGAGGTCGGTCAGGGAGGTCACCTGGTTGTTGAGGTAGCCGAGGCGGAGCGAGATCGCCCCGGCCTCGCGGGCGGCGTCGGCCGCCTCCGGGTAGCGGCCGAGTTCCTCGTAGACCGTGCTCAGGGTGCACAGCACGTCCGCCTGGTTGCGTTCGGCGCCCAGTTCGCGGGCGAGGGACAGCGAACGGCGCAGATGGAAGAGGGCCGGTTCGTAGCCCGCGCCGGTGGCGTGCAGGATGCCGAGCACGCTGTCGGCGTGTGCCTCGGTGAGCCGGTTGCCGACTTGTACGGCCGCGTCGCGGGCCTCGGTGACGGTGGCGATGCCCTCCTCCAGCAGGCCGAGTTTCCAGCAGGCCACGCCCAGGTTGGACAGGGTGCTGCTGAGCAGCCACATGTCGCCGGTGCGGCGGGCGGCGGCCGCGGCGGTGCGGGCGACCTCCGCGTAGGCGGTGAAGTGGCCGCGGGCGTTGAGGTGGAAGACGAGGTTGCGGGCGAGGACGGCGGTGTGCCGGTCGAGGCCGCGGCCGGAGGCGAGCGCGGTCGCCGTGATCAGCCCCTCGTGCTCCAGCGTGAACCAGCGGCGGGCGGACTCCGCGTCGGCCAGCACGGGCAACTCGCCGGTGTAGGGCGCGAGTTCCGTCGGGTGCTGTTTGCGGCCGGGGAAGAGGACCTGGCAGGCGGCCTCGGTCGCGGAGACGTAGTAGCCGAGCAGCCGTTCGGTGACGGCGGCCGTCTCCTCCTCGGAGGCGGGCAGTTCGCGGGCGAAGCTGCGCACCAGGTCGTGGAAGGTGTACTGGCCGATGTCGGGCTGCTGGAGCAGGTGGACATCCAGCAGGTGTTCGAGGACGTCCTCCGCGTCGAACAGGTCGAGGCCGAGCAGGGCGGCGGCCGCGTGGGCGTCGATCCGGGCGCCGGGGTGCATCGCCAGCAGCCGGAAGGCGGTGCGGTGCCGTTCGGTCATGGCCAGGTAGGACAGGCGCAGGGTGGCGGCGACGCCGCGTTCCCCGGAGGTCAGCTCGACCATGCGGCGGGTCTCGTCGCGCAGCCGGTCGACGAGGTAGGCGAGGGTCCAGCGGGGCCGGTTGCGCAGCCGGGCGGTGGCGATCCGCAGGGCGAGCGGGAGGTGGCCGCAGCGCTCGGTGAGTTCGGCGGCGGCCTCGGGCTCGGCGGCGACCCGGTCGGCGCCCAGGGTCTCGGCGACGAGGGCGGCGCTGTCCTCGGGGGGCAGCAGACCGAGGGAGAGCCAGGCCGCGCCGTCCAGGTCGACCAGCCGGGCCCGGCTGGTGATCAGGACCAGGCAGCCGGGGGCGGAGGTCAGCAGCGGACGCAGCTGTGCGGCGTCGACGGCGTTGTCGAGCAGGATCAGCACGCGGCGCCCGGCGAGGGTGGAGCGCCACAGCGCGGCCCGGCTCTGCAGGTCGGCCGGGATGCGCTCACCGGGGGTGCCCAGCATGCGGAGCAGCACGTCGAGAGCGCTCTCGGGGCGCAGCGGTTCCTCACCGGGAGTGAAGCCGCGCAGGTCGAGGTGGAGCTGGCCGTCGGGGTGGTCGGCGGCGAGCTGGTGGGCGGCGCGCACGGCGAGGGTGGTCTTGCCGGTGCCGCCCATGCCGTCGATGGCGACGATGCGGGCCCGGTGCTGCCGGGCGGGGGCGGAGGCCAGCTCGATGATGCGGCCGAGTTCGGAGCGCCGTCCGGTGAAGTCGGAGACGTCGTAGGGGAGCGTGCAGGGGGGTTCCGCCGGGGCGGGGGGCTCGGTGGCGGCGGTGTCCTGGTCCGCGCCCGCCGCCTCGGTGTCACCACTCCCCCGCAGAGACGATTCTGCGGAGGAGCGGCATCTCAACTCGGGGCTGTCGCGCAGGATGTCCTCGTACAGCTTGGCCAGCTGGCGGCCGGGGTCGACGCCGAGTTCGTCGGCCAGCAGGGTGCGGACCCGGCCGTACTCCTCCAGCGCCTCGGCCTGCCGTCCGGAGCGGTGCAGGGCGAGCATCAGCTGTCCGCGCAGGGTCTCGCGCAGCGGGTGGGCCGCGGCGAGATCGCGCAGGTCGGCGACGAGCGCGTTGCCTTCTCCGCGCGTCAACCGGAGCGCGAAGAGCCGTTCGGCCGCGGTGATCCGGCGTTCGTCGAGCACCGCGGCGGCCGCCTCGATCACGGCTCCGCCGTTGCCCGCCATGACGGGCCCGCGCCACAGGTCCAGCGCCGCGGTGAGGTCCCGCACGGCGTCGGTCGGGCGGCCCGCCGCCTCGGCGGACTCCGCCGCGCGCAGATGGCCGGTGAACTCCAGCAGATCGAGCCGGTGACCGGCGAGGGCGACGCGGTAGCCGGGGCCGTCGGTGACGATCACCTCGCTGCCACCGGGGATGCGACGGCGCAGGTCGGCGACGGCCTTGCGGACCTGGTGCCCGGCGGTGGCCGGGGGGTTCTCCTCCCAGGCCGCCTCGACCAGCCGGGGCACCTGGATCAGACGGCCGGGTTCGAGCAGCAGCATGGCCAGGACGCGTTCCTGGATGGCTCCGCCCAGGCGCAGCCTGGCCCCCTGGGACCAGCCCTCCAGCGGGCCGAGGAGCAGGAAGGACAGGGTCGGCGCGGGCAGCGCGGGAACGGTGTCGTCCGGTGACCGGAATCGACCGGATCGCGCGGTTCTGTCGCCGTCGTTCTCCACGCCCATGACTGCCATACGGCTCCCCACCCCCGGTGTCCCGCATCCCCCCCACCAGGGACTCGGGCCAGCCGGATCATAAGCAATCGGCCGACTGAAAGGTAAGGGAAGCGACGAATCCGGCAGCGGTATCGCGACGGGAGGGGATCGGGAACGACGGGCCGGAGTCTCGGGAGGCAGTCAGCAGACGGCGGAGACCGGGCGGCGACCCCGCGGCGGACCGCCCCCGATTTCCCCGAGGAGCTGGAACGTGGGCAGACCGGAGAAGCCGTTGGCGCTGGATGCCGGACCGGCCACCGCCTTCGCCCAGGAGCTGCGTCGGCTCCGGGCCGGGGCGGGCTCCCCCAGTTACCGGGAGCTGGCGAAGCGGGCCTTGTTCTCCGCTTCGGTGCTGTCGGACGCGGCGGCCGGATACCAGCTGCCGAGTCTTCAGGTGGCACTCGCCTTCGCCGAGGCGTGCGGCGGGGAACGGGCGGAGTGGGAGCGGCGCTGGCGCAGAGCCGCGCGGGAGGACGGCGGCCAGGGCAGACCGGACCCCCGGGCGGCGCACCAGGCGCGGGAGACCCGGCTGCGGGACGCGGCGTTACGGGCGCTGCCACCGGTCCCCAACGAACTCCCCCTGTGCGCACGCCCGCTGGTCGGCCGCGGCGCGCTGCTGGGCCGGGCGCGTCGGCTGACCGACCCGGCGGCCGGAGCCGCGGCGCCGCTGCTGGTGCACGGCCTGGCCGGGGTCGGCAAGTCGGCGTTCGCGCTGCGGCTGGCCCGCGAGCTGGGGTCCGGCCTCCCGGACGGGCAGCTGTACGTGGACCTCGACCCGGCGGCCGGTGGCCCCGTGGACGCGGCAGGTATCGCGGGTGACGTGGTGCGGGCGCTCGGTCTCCCCCCGGAGCTGGTGCCCGACGATCCGGCGCGGCGCGTGGGACTGTACCGGTCGGTGCTGCGCGAGCGGCGGCTGCTGGTGGTGTTCGACGGGGTGCGCCACGAGCGCCAGGTCCGCGAACTGCTGGTGGCCGCCCCGCACTGCCGGATCGTGCTGACCGCGCGCTCCCGGCTGCTCGGTCTGGACGGGGTACGGCGCCTGGCGCTGCCCGTGCTGGACCGGGACGAGTCGATGGACCTGCTCGCCTCGGTGCTCGGCCCCGAACGGCTGGCCTCCGCCCCTCGGGCGGGGCTGCTGCTCGCCGACGCCTGCGGCGATCTGCCGCTCGCCCTGACGCTGGCGGCGCGCGGACTGGCGGCCCGCCCGGAGGCGCTGCTCGCCGAGGCGGTCGCCGACCTGCTCGCCGGGGAGGGGCTGTTCGCCCGGCTCCGGGTGGGGGACGAGAGCCTGGCCGAGCGCTTCGAGAGCGCCTGCCACGGGCTCACCCCGCAGGCCCGCCTCGCACTGCGCCGGTCCGCCGCCACCCCGGCCGTACCGTCCGTGGACACGGTGGTCCGGGTGTTCGCGACCGTTCTCGCCCAGGACCGGGCGGCGGAGTCCATGGAGGAGTTGCACGACGCCGGGCTGCTGGAGCGGACGGACGTCGTCGGACAGTACGGACTCCCGCCCCTGGTACGGCAGTTCGCCCGGGCGCGGGCCGAGCAGGCGGCGCCCGGTCCAGACCGGGTACCGCGCGACGCCGTCGTCACGCCATGACAGGAGAACCCCGAGAATGACCAGTCCCACCATCGACCCCGCCGCCCCGCCGAGCCCCGTCACCCCGGTGGCCCTGCTGGCCGAGGAGACCGTCGAACTCATCGTCGCGGAGACCCCGCTGGACGACGCGCTGGAAGGGTGCCCGGAGACCGTCGGACGGCTTCCGGACCTCTCGGAGGAGGGGCAGGCGGCGCTGATCGAGCGGGCGGCCGGTCTCGCCGAGCGCGCCGGGCGGGCACCGGCCGCGGACGCCGGGGAGGAGGTGACCCGGGCCGTGGTCGTGCAGCAGGCGCGGGCGATCGCCGACCGGCTCGGTACCCGGCTGGTGGAGCACACCGTGGCCGACTACCAGACCTCTCCGCTCGGCCAGCTCCTGGGCCCGCTGCCCGAGGTGCGTCCGCTGGGCGAGGAACAGGAGCGCGGGCACCTGGAACGGCTCGCGGGCATACCCGAGTTCCTGGCGCGGGCGACCCGGCGGCACCGGGCGGGACTGGCGGCCGGGCGGCTGCCGGTGGCCGAGCGGGTGCGTACGGCCGTCGCGCGGCTCGACGCCCACCTCGCCGATCCGGCCGGGGACGCGCTGCGGGCCGTACCGCTGTCACCGCGGCACCACGCCGAGCGGGACCGGCTGATCGACGGGTCGGTGCGCCCCGCGTTCGCCGCCTACCGGGAGGTGCTGGACGGCGAACTCGCCCCGCGCGGACGCACCCCCGAGACGCCCGGCCTGTGCCATCTGCCGGACGGCCAGGAGCACTACGCCGCACTGGTCCGCGTGCACACCACCACCGACCGCTCCCCCGAGGAACTGCACCAAACCGGCCTCGACCTGCTCACCGCGCTGGAGGACGAGTACGCGCGGGTGGGGGCGCGGGCGTTCGGGGGCGCGCCGACCGCCGAGGAGGTGCGCGAGCGGCTGCGCTCCGACGTCCGGCTGCGGTGGAGCGGCCCCGAGGAGATGCTGTCGGCCGCCCGTACGGCCATCGCGCGGGCCGAGGCGGCCGCGCCGCGCCGGTTCGGGCGGCTGCCGTCGGCGCCCTGCGTACTGGACGGACGGGAGGTGCCGGGCGCGCCCCTGGCCTGGTACATGCCTGCCGCGCTGGACGGGTCGCGGCCGGGCACCTACCACGCCAACACCGAGCGTGCGGCGGAGCGTTCGCGGGTACTGGCGGAGGCGACCGCGTTCCACGAGGCGGTGCCGGGCCACCATGTGCAGCTCTCCCTCGCCCAGCGGCTGACCGGGCTGCCCCGGCTGCGCCGGATCGCGTGGATCAACGCCTACATCGAGGGCTGGGGCCTCTACGCGGAGCGGCTGGCCGACGAGATGGGCCTGTACTCCGGGCCGTCGGCGCGGCTCGGCATGCTGGCGATGGACTCGCTGCGGGCGGCCCGGCTGGTCGTGGACACCGGGCTGCACCACTTCGGCTGGAGCCGGGACCGGGCGGTCGCCTTCCTGCGCGCGCACACGGTGCTGGCCGAGGTCGAGGTTGGCAACGAGACCGACCGGTACATCGAGTGGCCGGGCCAGGCGCTGTCGTACATGACGGGGCGGCTGGAGATCCAGCGGCTGCGTCAGCGGGCCGCGCGGGAGCTGGGTCCGGCGTTCGACGTGCGCGCCTTCCACGACCTGGTGCTCGGCAACGGCGCGCTGCCGCTGGACGTGCTGGACCAGGTGGTCGCCCGCTGGACCGCCGGGCGCTGAGCGGGGCCTCTACGCGGGAAGGGGGCCGGGTGACCGGCCCCCTTCGTGTTGCGCGGCGCGGTCGTCAGCCGCTGAACAGGCCGTTCATCTGGAAGAAGTCCAGCGAGTCGGCCAGCTCGTCGTAGCTGCCCGCGCCCAGCAGCTCCAGCGTGGCGCGGCGGGCCGCGGTGTACGCGGCCTGGGCGACGCCGGTACCGACGCTGACCCTGCGCACGCCCGCCTTGGCCAGTTCGGCGACGGAGGGGCCGCCGGGGCCCGCCATGGCGTTGACCGGGAGCGGGGAGCGCTCCGCCAGGTCGGTGAGCGCGGGCAGGTCGAGCAGCCCGGGGACGAAGAGGCCGTCGGCGCCCGCCTCGGCGTAGGCGGCGGCGCGGGTGAGCACGTCGGCCTGGCGGCCGGACTCCTCGCCGATGCCGAAGAGGTACACGTCCGTGCGGGCGTTGATCACCAGCTCGGGCAGCCCGGCCTCGGCGGCGGCGGTACGGGCGGCGGCGATGCGCGCGGCCTGCTCCTCGGGCGTGAACAGCGGGCCCCCGGCCGCGCGGGAGTCCTCCAGGTTGATGCCGACGGCACCGGCGGCGACCACCGCGGCGACGGTCCGGGCGACCTCGGCCGGGTCGGCGCCGTAGCCGCCCTCCACGTCGACCGTGACCGGGACGTCCACGGCGGCGGCGATGCGCGCGGCGGCGGCGAGCATCTCCTCGCGGGTGGCCTGCTGGCCGTCGCCCTTGCCGAGGGACCAGGCCACGCCTCCGCTGGTGGTGGCGATGGCCGGGGCGCCCGCGGCGGCGATGACGGCGGCGCTGGCCGCGTCCCAGGCGTTGGGCAGCACGAGGACGGTGTCGGTGCCGAGGGCGCGCAGCCGGGCGGCCTTGTCCTTCGTGCTCTGGTCGACTGTCATTGTTTTCTTGTTCCTTTCGGCGATGCGGGGCAAGTGCGGACGATCGTCACACGTCCCCGGACACGAGGGGCGAGATTCGGACGGGCCGGGAGCAGCGCGGTCAGACCTGTCCGGGCCGGACCTTGATCTCGATGGTCTCCAGTGCGCGTACGGCGAGGGCGTGCGCCTCGGCGCCGGTGGCGGCCTCGGTGACGGCCGAGCCGACGCGGTCCCAGGAGCTGCGCAGCTCGCGCACCTCGGCGCCGGGCTCCACGGACACCGCGCACACCTCCACCCCGGCCGACGCGCGCGCCGCCTCGACACCGGCGACGGACTCGACGACCCCGCTCTCCCCGGTGTGCAGGAAGCGGATGGCGGCGGCGCCGGGCGCCTCGGCGGGCAGTTCGGCGGTGAGCGGCTCGCCCTTCATCAGGGTCCAGAAGGCGCGGACCAGGTCGATCCGGTAGGCGCGGTCGATGAGGTCCACGATGCCGTCGCCGGGGAAGCGGCCCGCGCACTCGACCAGGTAGGGGCGGCCGTCCTCGACGATCCACTCGCAGTGGGCGATTCCGGTGCCGAAGCCGACGGAGCGCAGCAGGCGCCCGGTCTCGGCGCGCAGCTCCGCGTCCAGTCCGGCGGGGATGTCGGCGGGCACCAGGTGGCCCAGCTCGACCGGGCGGGTGCCGGGGAAGAGGTCCTTGCCGGTGACGTTGGCGAACCGGGGACGGCCGGACTCGACCAGCATCTCCACGCTGTACTCGCGCCCGCGCACCCGGCGTTCGACCAGCATGCGCAGTTCGATGCCGCGGTCGGGGACCATGACGCCCTCGTCCATGGCGGTGGCCTCCGCCCACGCCTCGTCGATCTCGTCGGCGGAGGCGAGGAGGCGGGTGCCGAGGGCGGCCTGCCGGTTGGCGGGCTTGAGGACGGCGGGGCCGGGGTGGGCGGCCATGAAGGCGCGGACCTCGTCGGGCGAGGTGACCTCGGCCGACTCGGGGTTGAGGATGCCCGCGGCGGCGCTGACCCGGCGCAGCAGGGCCTTGTCGCGCAGGGTCCGCAGGGCGCCGTAGCCGCCGGTCGGCAGGCCGTAGCGCTCGGCGAGGCGGGCCGCGAAGGGGGTGGCGTACTCCTGGAGCGGGGCGATCGCGGCCGGGTCCAGGTCGGGGTGGGTGTTGTAGAACTCGTCGGCGGCGCCTTCAAGTTGGTACTCCCAGGCGATCAGCTCGCGGACCACGGGGGCCTCGTCGGCCTTGGGCCGCAGTTCGCGCTTGCGGATGACGTCGGGTTCGTCGACGACGATCACCGAGCCCTCGGGCTGGAACTCGGCGAGCGAGGTCACCGCCACCGGCACGAAGCCGACCATGATCACGGGACGTTCGGTCATTTCGGGGTCTCCTGTGGTTCGGTGCGGGCGGCGGTTCAGCGCAGGTCGGCGCGGACCTGGCCGGCCAGGTCCTCGGCGGTGGACATCGCGTCCTCGAAGGAGGTGCCGGTGACCCCGAGGAAGCCGAGGATGCTGTTGCCCTCCGGCGGACGGCGGACCAGGTCGCCGGGCCGGGCGGTGAGCTTGAAGAAGAAGACACCGTCGTGCTCGACCAGTTCGTCGGGTACGTGGATCTCCTCGACGTGGCCGGAGGCGGGCGGCAGCAGGCACATCGCGGCGGTGTGCACGCCGGTCGGCGTGTAGTGCCGCAACGCCGGGCGGACCCCGCGGGCCACGTCGGCGACGGCGGCGATCGGGTCGTGGCCCGCGGAGATGCGGGCCATGTGGTCCAGCCCTCCGCCGCCGGGGCGGGCGGCGATCTCCACCAGGTGCGGGCGGCCGTCGTGGAAGCGGACCTCGGCGTGCATGACGCTGCGCACCAGTCCCTGGGCGCGGGCACCGGCCGCGACGACCTCGTGGACGGCGGTGACCTGTTCGGGGGTGAGCGCGGTGGGCGCGTGGTGGACGTCGTCGTCGAAGGTGTCGCCCTCGGCGGTGACCCGGTCCACGATCGAGCCGAGGTAGACCTCGTCGTCCCAGGCCACGGCCTCGATGAGGTACTCGTCGCCGTCGAGGAAGGACTCGATCAGCAGGCCGTGCGGGCCGAGGTCGAGGCCGCCCGCCTCCATGGCGTACCAGGACAGCTCGGTCAGCCCCTCGGCGGCCTGGGCGTGGCGGGCGCGCAGCTCGTCGGCGTCGTCGGCGCGGAAGACGTAGTTGGAGGCGGCGCCCAGGGTGGGCTTGACGATCACCGGGTAGCCGAACTCCTCGGCGGCGGCCAGGGCTTCGGCCTCGTCGGTGACGTAGCGGAAGGACGGGTGGGCGGCCCCGCCGCGCTCGTGGGCCTGGCGCATCAGCAGCTTGTTGCGGCTGGCGCGGGCGGCCTCCAGCCCGATGCCGGGCAGGCCGAGGGCCTCGGCGACGGCGGCGACCGCGAGGACGCCGGACTCGGAGAAGGTGAGGACGCCCTCGAACCGCTCCTCGGCGTGCCACTCCTTGGCCGCCGCGATCAGGTCGGCCACCTCCCGCGAACCGGCGACGCGGTAGCGGTCGGCGCGCCAGAAGTCGTCGGTGCCCTCGCCGTTGAGGACGTAGAGGTCGGCGCCCAGGCCGACGACCTGCTCGTAGCGGGAGACGTAGTAGGTGGCGTTCTGCCGGGCTTCGATCGCCAGGAGCTTCATGGCGTTCCTTTCGGTTCTGCGTGGTTCACGGGGAGACGTCGAGGGGGGCGGTGTCCAGGGCCGTGAGGCCGGTCGGGGCGGGGGTGCGGCCGAGGACACGGTCGGCGAGGGAGCGGGCGATCAGCGGCGCGAACTTGAACGAGGAGCCGCCGCAGGCCGCGTAGGCGAGCGCGGCGGCGCCGAGGGTGACCACGAGCGGGCCACCGGTGTCGGCGGACGACAGGTAGTAGCAGTCCTTGGCCCCGAGCACCCAGGCCGGGGAGAAGCCCGGCAGCAGATCGCCGAACTCGGCGGCCAGTTCCCGCTGGTACTCCCCGGGCGTGCGGTGGTCGGTGATGGCGTCGACCTCGCGGCACAGCGCGGCGGAGGTCACCTTGAGCGCGGTACCGGCCACCGGCGGGATCAGCCAGGCGCCGCGCCGGGTGCCGAGCGCGGGCACGGCCGGGGTGGCCGCCCAGGCCGCCGCCTGCCCGGCGGGGACCCGGCAGTACAGCAGCGACTGCCGGTACAGGGTGAGGGTCTTGGCCACCCGCTCCGGCAGCAGGTCCCGCGCCCAGGGACCCACGGCGACCAGGACGCCGTCCGCGTCGAGGACCTGCCCGTCGGCGAACCTGACCCGCCCGCGCTCCCCGTCGACCTCGGCCACCGGGCGGTGGGGTACGAGGTCGATGCCGGGCTGGTACTTGAGCCACGCCACGCAGGCGGCGAGCACCCGCTCGGCGAGCAGCACGCCCGCCTCGTCCTCCAGCACGCCCGCGAGGGCGCCGTCGAGGGACAGGTGCGGGTAGCGGTCGGCGAGCGCGGTCGTGGTGAGCGTGCGGGCGTGGCCGCCCGCGTCGGTGAGCAGCCGGGCGCCCTCGTCGGCGGCGGCGGGCGGCAGCATGGTGAGCGCGCCGACCCGTTCGTAGAAGCGGGTGGCGAGCAGTTCCTCCAGGTCCAGCCAGCGCCGGTGGGCGCGGAGAGCGGCCCCGGTGGCGGCCGGGTCGGCCGGGTGCAGGGCCCGCAGGATGCGGTGCTGGTCGAAAGAGGTGGCCCGGCTGTACGGGATGGGGCCCTGGTCGACGACCGTGACCCGGTGTCCGTCGAGGGCGCACTCCACGGTCGCCAGCAGAGCGATCACCCCGCCGCCCACCACGGTGATCCGCATCGGGCACCTCCTTTCGCTGGTCGGGAACGGGGTCTGGGGGAAGGGGGGGCGGCCGGTGGGTCCGGAGGGGTCCGGGCGCACCGGCCGCGGCGGGGTCAGCCGAACACCGGGACGGTGAACGCCCTGGTGGACCGCTCGGTCGGCGCGAGCGCGAAGGTGCCGTCGAAGCCGCCGTCGGGGCGGGCCCGTTCGGCGAGGTCGATGAGGATCGGCGAGGCCGCGGCCAGCAGGGTCCGGGTCTCGGCGAACAGGTCGCCCAGTTCGGCGAGGTTCGCCTCGCGGTCGGCCGGGGTGAGCCCGTCGAGCAGGGTCTCGGCACGGCCCAGCAGGCGCGCGGTGTGCAGCGGGATCAGGTCGGCCGTGCGGCTGAGGCTGTACCCGGTCAGGGCGTACCCGGACGCGAACCGCTCGGCCATCGCCGCCCGGCGGGCGTTGGCCGCCTCGGACACCGGCAGCTCCACGCCCTGGGCGCCGAGTTCCGCGACCGCCTTGCCGAGCAGGGCGGCCAGCCGGTTCCAGGGCTCGACCAGCCGCTCGGCGGCGATCTTCTCCAGCGCGGCGCGGGAGAAGTTGGTGCGGGCGTGCTCGGGGGCGGTGAGGGCGAGGTGGAAGCGGACCAGGTCGCGCGGGACCTCGCGGACCAGGTCGCGGGTCCACACCACATGGCCCTTGCTGGTGGAGAACTTCTCGTTCTCCAGCTCGTAGAACTCGTTGCAGACGATGGCGTCCGGGACGACGTACCGGCCCTCGTGGGCGAGGAGCAGGCTCAGGTGGGTCAGGCCCCAGAAGTAGGCGTTGTCGAAGCCGAGGAAGTAGACCAGCCGGATGTCCTGCTCGGCGAGCCACAACTCGTCGTCCGAGGCGGGCTGTTCACCGTGGGCGCGCTGGGCGACCGCCGTGCAGTACATGGAGGCGGGCATGCCCTCCGCCCAGGCGTTGATCACCTGGCCCGGGGTCTCCGGGAACGGGGCGGGGATGCCCCAGCCCGTCGGGTAGGTGATGGGGAAGTCGGGCAGCGGGCGGGCCAGCAGTTCCCGCGTCAGCTGCACGATGTGCGGCCGCCAGGTGGACGCCTTGGCCTCGTGGAAGGCGGTGAGCTGCTCCCGGTACTCCTCCAGCGGGAGCACCAGGATCTCGGTCTCGCGGTAGGTGACCTCGGCGTCGGGGTCGACGGTGGAGCGCGGGTCGGTCAGCTCGGTGAAGTTGTTGGGGTGCCCGCAGCTCTCGCACAGCCCGCCCCGGCTGACCGCCAGGCAGACCGGGCAACCGCCGCTGACCAGGCCCTCCATCAAAAACTCGCCGGTGGCCTCGACGTAGGGCAGCCGTACGGTGCGCAGGGTGAACTTGCCCGCCTCGTGCAGCCGGGTGAGGAAGTCCAGGGCCATCGCGCGGTAGCCGTCGTCGAAGGGGGCGAAACCGTCGACGGAGATGCCCATCAGGGCGAGCGTCTCGCGGATGTCGTGCCAGGACTTGTCGGCGAGGACCTCGGGGGCGGTGCCGAGCTTGGCCGCGCTGGAGACCACATAGGTCTGGCTGTCGTCGGTGCCGGTCGTGTACAGCACCGGTCGGCCGGTGGCGCGCAGGTAACGGGCGTGCACGTCGGCGGCCATGTAGGGGCCCGCTATGTGGCCGACGTGCAGATCGCCGTTGGGGGTGGGCGGGGGGCCGATGATGACGGTGCGCCGCTGGTCGGAGGTCATGCGCCCACGCCTTCCTGGCTGGTGTGACGGGCGGTGAAGCGCTCGGACATCTCGGCGTCCCACCACACGCTGTACATCTCGAAGTCGGTGTCGGAGTCGTTGACGACGCGGTGCTCCTGGTGGGGCGGGAAGTGCACGATGTCGCCGGCGTTGAAGGGCACCCGCTCGCCGCCGGACTCGAGGAACGCCTCGCCGCGCAGGGCGATGAAGATCTCGTACTCGTGGTGGGCGTGCGGGGTCGAGGCGGTACCGGGGCGGATCACGCACCAGGAGCCCTCGAAGGGGGCGTTCAGCTCGGGCCAGGGCAGCAGACGCTGGGCGTCGAGGCCGTTCTCGTGGGTGAGACCGGCGCGGTGGAGGTTCTTGATCAGCACGGGTGGTGGTCCTTCTGCTGGGGCTGCGGGGCAGGGGATGGTCAGGCGGCGAGGGCGGGCTCGCGCTCCCCGGCCGGGTGCTCGGCGCGGTGCGCGAGGAGGTCCGCGGTGATCTCCGCCGACCGGGTGGCCAGGACGCTGAGCAGGGAGTCGGCGATGCCGTGGGTGGCCTCGTTGACGCCCTGGAGGTAGAGGCCGCCGGTGGCCGGGCGGCCGAGGTCCAGGCGGTAGTGGCGGCTGACCGCGAACTCGTCCAGGCCGAGCTGGGCGCCGAGGTCGCGGACCAGGCGGGGCATGGCCCGGTCGAAGCCGGTGCCGAGCAGCACGAGGTCGGTGCGCAGCTCGCTGACAGCACCACTGCGGCGGTCGGCGAGGGTCAGCACGATGTCGTCGCCGTCGGTCGCGGAGCCGGTGATGTCGGTCATGGTGCGCATGCCGAGCCGGTCGGTGCCGTCCCGCCGGTCCTGGTAGAACTGCCGGTACAGGCCGTCGAGGGTGGCCGGGGCGAGGCCGCCGTAGTTGGAACGGTGCATCTCGGCGAGCAACTGGCGGCGGGCGTCGGGGGCCGCCTGGTAGAAGTCCTCGACGAACGACGAGTAGAAGAGTTCGTTGGTGAACTTGCTGCTCTCGTAGCCGTTCAGACCGATCGAGCGCATGATCATGGTCGGCCGGCAGTCGGGCAGGTCGCGCAGGGCGGCACCGAACAGCTCGGCCGCGCTCTGCGCCCCGCCGACGACGGCGACCCGGAGCGGCCGGTCGGTGGGGACGGACTTGATGCGCTGGAGGTACTGGGTGGAGTGGACGACGCGCTCGGCGGGCAGCCCCTCGAACACGGCCGGGACATGCGCGTCCCGTCCGGCGCCGACCGCCAGGTAGCGGCAGCCGACCGTGTCGCCGTCGGCCAGTTCGACCGTCCAGCCGCTGACCTCGCCGTCCTCGCCGAGCACCGGGGTCACCGACGCGACCCCGCGCCCGTACTCGACGTCCACCCGCTCCAGCGAGTCGGCGACCCACTGGAGGTACTCCGATATCTCGCTGCGGTAGGGCACCCAGCTGCCCAGGTTGACGAACGCGTCCAGTCGGCCGCGGGCCTGGAGGAAGCTGAGGAAGGAGAACCCGCTGCGCGGATTGCGCATGGTGACCAGGTCCTTGAGGAAGGAGACCTGGCTCAGCGCCTCGGGCAGCAGCATGCCTCGCTGCCACACGACGTCCTCCTCGCGCTCGACCACGAGGGTCCGGCCCGCCAGCTCGGGGGCCAGTTCCTCGAGCGCGACCGCGAGGGCGAGGTTCGCCGGGCCGGCGCCGACGGCGAGCAGTTCGACGGTGCGGTGTGCCATGAGAGAACTCCATTAAGACCGGGAAGAAGCGGAAAGGGACTTGCGGTGCGGCTGGCGGTCGCGGGAGGCGGCGGTCCCCCGCGTCGTCAGGCCGGGACCGGCACGGCCAGCGGCGTCGCGTCGAGGCGGACCAGCGCCGCCGCCGCGTCCAGCCGTGCGTCGGTCTCGGCCGGGTCCGCGCCCGTGACGATGACGTAGGAGTGCCGGGCGAGATAGCCGTTCGGCGGCAGCCGCAGCTCGGTGCCGGGCTCGGCGATCGCCTCGGCGGCCAGCAGGCCCTCGGCCTCGGTCGGCGGGAGCACGGAGCGGACCTCGCAGTCCTCGGGCGGGTAGCCGAAGCGGATGCCGACCGTGCGGTGCTCGGTGTCGGTGAAGTCGGGACGCAGGCCGAGCGCGGCGCGCACGGCGGCGCGGGCCGGGTCGATGCCGGTGGCCAGCTGGCCCAGGCGCGGGATGAGGTCGCCGCCGAGGCGGCCGTTGATCTCGACGATGACCGGGCCGCGCGCGGTGAGCTTCACCTCGGTGTGGGTGATGCCGTGGCGATAGCCGATGGCGCGGTGCGCGGCGCGGACCATGCCGAGCAGCGTCTCGTCGGTGCGCAGCGGGTCGTCGGCGGCGACATGGTGGCCGATCTCCTCGAAGTACGGGAAGAGTCCGACCTGTTTGCGGGCCACGAACAGGGGGTGGTACTCGCCGTCGACGACGGCGGCGTCGATGCTGATCTCCGGGCCCTCGAGGTACTCCTCGACCAGCGCGCCGCTGCGGTAGGGCACGGCGCCGATCTGGCTGGCCTCGTCGGCGGTGCGGAACGCCCCGGCGACCTCACCGGCGTCGGCCGCGAGCACGACGCCGATGCTGGCGCCCATCCCGCGCGGCTTGACGATGACCGGGTAGCCGATCTCCGCGGCCGCCGTGAGCGCCTCCTCGGCGGTGTCCACGTAGGCGAAGCGCGGCTGGGCGACCCCCGCCTCGGTCAGCACCCGACGGCTGCGGAACTTGTCCCGGCAGCCCTCCACCCCGTCCACACCCGCGCCGGGCAGCCCGAGCGCCTCCGCGACGTGCGCGGTGGTCACGATCAGGGTCTCGTCCCAGCTGAGGGTGCCCCGCACGGGGACGTGCGCGGCCAGCTCCCGGGCCGCCGCGAGCACGGCGGCGCGGTCGGTGACGTCCACCACGGTGTGACCCGTGAGGTAGGGGGCCTGCCAGTCGGGCTCCTCGCCCGTGAACAGCCAGACGGGGTGGGCGGCGGCCGCACCGGCCAGCAGGTATTCGCGGTACTCGCGCATGCCGCAGCCGATGAGCAGGATCACGCCGTCCGTGCCGGGCCCGCCGTCCGCGCCGATGTGTGCGCCGTT
This sequence comes from Streptomyces sp. NPDC002176, assembly GCF_044903645.1. Classification (NCBI taxonomy): domain Bacteria; kingdom Bacillati; phylum Actinomycetota; class Actinomycetes; order Kitasatosporales; family Streptomycetaceae; genus Streptomyces; species Streptomyces sp. NPDC002176. The sequence continues at coordinate 98,281 of NZ_JBJDQW010000006.1, read as the reverse complement.
GTCGTCCACGCGCTGTTCGCCTCCTGAAGCCGAGTGACACGTCCGATTCCAGAGGGTGCGGGCGTTGACCGGAAGCCATGACCGGCAACACCGGTCAACCCCGGTCAGGGGTCCCCCGGCAGCCGGTTGATTGGCCGTCGGCCGCCGCTCTTCCGGGCAACTCCGGGCGCCGCTTCCATGGCTGACGTGATCGATTACGACGGCAAGCGATTCAGGAAGGTCCTCACGGACCCGGCGCGGCACGCACCCGTGGCGCTCTACCGGCAGCAGGGTGACCTGGTGTGGGCCGAGTTCGCCGGGGGCGACGTCCGGCGCGGCTCCCTGGCGGGCACCCGCGACCCGGCGGGCGTCATCAGCTTCTCGTACAGCATGGTCCTGGACGACGGGCGGGTGATCTCCGGCCGCAGTGTGAACACGCCCGAGGTCCTGGCCGACGGCCGGGTCCGGCTGCACGAGCGCTGGGAGCGGTACGGCGCGGACGCCGACAGCGGGGTCTCCTGCCTCGAAGAGGTGGTCTGAGATGGCCGGTGCCGACTTCCGCGCGCTCGCCGGGGAGGTTCAGGGCCGCGTGTTCCTGCCGGGCAGCGCGGGCTTCCGGGTGGGGTCCAAGCTGTTCAACACCCGCTACGGCGACCGCGTCCCGGCGGCCGTCGTCACCGCGGCCCACACCGAGGACGTCCGGCGGGCCCTCACCTGGGCGCGGGAGCAGGGCCTGCCCGTGGTGGCCCGCAACGGCGGCCACAGCTTCGCCGGTTACTCGGTCAACGAGGGTCTGGTCATCGACCTCAGCCGCCTCACCGGGACCACCGCCGACGGCTCCACCGGGCTGGTGACGGCGGGCGGCGGCGCGAAGATCAGCCATGTCTACGACGCGATGCAGCCGCACGAGATGGTCTTCTCCACCGGCACCAGCCCCACGGTCGGCGTGGCCGGTCTCGCGCTGGGCGGCGGCGCGGCGTTCGCGGCCCGCCGCTACGGCCTGACCGCGGACGCCCTCGTGGAGACCTCCATCGTGCTGGCCGACGGCTCCCTGGTGGTGGCCAGTGAGCGGGAGAACCCGGACCTGTTCTGGGCGTGCAAGGGCGGCGGCGGCGGCAACTTCGGCATCAACGTCTCCCTCACCTTCCAGGCCCGCCCGGTGCCCGATGTCACCACCTTCCACCTCACCTGGAAGTGGGCGGACGCGGCCGCCGTCCTGGACGCCGGGCAGCGCATGGTGGAGCGGGCACCGGACGACTTCGCGGCCCGGCTCGGGGTGTGGACATACGGCACGGGGCTCCGCGCGATCCGCGACAACCTCGAAGTCACCTTGCAGGGCCAGTACTTCGGCTCCGCGCGGGACTGCCTGGAGATCCTGGACCCGGTGCTGTCCGCCGCGGCCCCGGTGTCGCGGGACGTGACCGAGCGGACGTTCTGGGAGGCCAACAAGTACATGGTCCACGCCACCAGTGGCGACCAGTTCGCGCTGCGCTCCAACTACATCCGCGAGCCGCTGGCCGCCGAGGGCGTGCAGACCCTGCTGTCCTGGGTGGAGCGCTGGCCCGGCAGCCACAACGGCGACGGCGGCGGCGCGGGACTGTTCTCCTGGGGCGGCGCCATCAACCGGGTGGCCCCCGACGCCACCGCCTTCGTCCACCGCGACACCCTCTTCCTGGTGTCGATGGACACCGCGTGGACGGAGGACGACAGCCCCGCCCAGGTCGACGCGAACCTCGACTGGCTGAACGGCCTGCACTCCGCGATGGCCCCGCACGTCACCGGCTCCGCCTACCAGAACTTCGTCGACCCGGAACTCACCGACTGGCGCACGGCCTACTACGGCGCCAACTACGCGTGCCTGACGCAGGTGAAGGAGAAGTACGACCCCGAAGGCGTCTTCTCCTTCGACCAGGCCATCGGCACCTGACCCTCCCCCCACCCAGACGGAAGTGACGCGATGAGTGTGCCCAAGTCCAAGGACGACGCCCCAGGTGTCTTCGACGCGCTGCGGTCGACGCCGCGCGCGGTCCGCTACCTGCTCGGCGGCGTGCTGCTCAACCAGCTCGGCGCCTTCGTCCAGACCTTCCTGGTGCTGTACCTGACGCACCGCGGCTACGGCCTCGACCGGGCCGGCTTCCTGCTCGGCGCGTACGGGGTCGGCGCGGTCGCGGGCACCGTGCTGGGCGGCGAACTGGCCTCCCGGCTCGGCAGCCGCACCACCATCGTCACCGCGATGGGCGGGTCCTCGGTCCTGGTCTTCGTCATCCCGTGGCTGGCCACCCCCGGCAGCTATCCGGTGCTGCTCGCGCTGGTGGTCCTGCTGGGCCTGATGACCCAGTCCTACCGGCCCGCCGCCTCCGCGATGCTGAGCGACCTGATGCCGGACGAGTACCGGGTCATGGGCTTCTCGATGCTCCGGATCGCCATGAACATCGGCGCCGCCGCCGGACCGTTGCTGGCCGCGGGGCTGATCCAGATCAACTGGAACCTGCTGTTCTGGTTCGACGGCGCCACCGCCCTGACCTACGCCCTGCTCGCCGCCACCCTGCTGCCGAAGCCCGCCGCGAAGACCTCCGCCGAGGGCCCGGCCGACGCGGCCGCCGCCGAACAGGACAAGGGGTCGGCGTACGGGATCATGCTGCGCGATCACCGCTTCCTGTTCTATCTGACGTCGATGCTGTTCAGCGCGCTGGTCTACGCCCAGTTCTTCGCGGTGCTGCCGGTCGACCTGGCCGACGCGGGCCACTCCACCGCGCTCTACAGCGTGGTCCTCACCCTGTCCTCGGTGCTGCTGATCAGCCTGGAGCTGGCGGTGACGGCCCGGGTGAGCCGGTGGCGGGCGAGCACGGCGGCGACCGTGGGGACGTTCGTGTACTGCCTCGGCATCGCGGGCTTCGGTCTGCCGGGCAGCGTGCCCGCGCTGATCCTGCTCACCACGGCGGTCAGCGTCGGCGGCCTGATGGTCAGCGGGCCGACCCTGTGGGCGCACCCGGCCAAGGCCGAGGAGCGGGTCCGCGGCCGCTACATCGCCGCCTCCCAGGCCGTCTTCGGCCTCGGCTCGGCGGTCGGACCGGCGCTCGGCATGCTGGTGTGGACCCAGTGGGGCGACGGGATCTGGGTCACCTGCGCGGTCCTCGGCGTGCTGGCGGCGGCGCTGGCCTGGGCCGGTCTGCGCGCCTCGGACGAGCCCGCCCCGGCCCCGGACGACCCGGCCGCCGCGACCGGCGCCCGCGAGGACGCGGCCGTCACCGGCTGACCCCCGCCGCGCTCCCCCTGTTCCACCCGGCCCGTCCGCCCACCCCGTGGGCGGGCCGGAACCCCCGGACCACCTTTTCCCCACACCCTCTCTCTCACCACCTGTGAGCACCCGTCTAGGAGAACCCGTGCCTGTCAGCGACACCATCCCCGCCACCGACTCGGCCGCCCGCGACGAGCGCCCCGCGCGGGTCGCCACCCGCCGCAGGCTCCTGATGTGCCGCCCGCGGCACTACGACGTCACCTACTCGATCAACCCGTGGATGAACCCGGAGCGCGCCACCGACAACTCGCTCGCCCTGCGCCAGTGGGAGGGGCTGCGCGATCTCTACATCGAGCTGGGCCACACCGTCGAGGAGATCAAGCCGGTCGAGGACCTGCCCGACATGGTGTTCGCCGCCAACGGCGCGACCGTGGTGGACGGCAAGGTGTACGGCGCCCGCTTCCGGCACGCCGAGCGCACCGCCGAGGGGCCCGCATATCTGCGGTGGTTCCAGGAGCAGGGCTACCAGGACGTGCTGTGGCCGGAGTTCATCAACGAGGGCGAGGGCGACATCCTCACCGTCGGCCGACGCGTCCTGGCCGGTACGGGCTTCCGTACCGACATCCGCGCGCACGCCGAGGCGCAGGAGTTCTTCGGGCTGCCGGTGACCTCGCTGACCCTCGTCAACCCCCGGCACTACCACCTGGACACCGCGCTGTCGGTGCTCTCGGACGACGAGATCATGTACTACCCGGAGGCGTTCACGCCGGGCAGCCGGGCCGTGCTGCGGGAGATGTTCCCGGACGCGGTGCTCGCCTCAGCCGAGGACGCCGCCGTCTTCGGCCTGAACGCCTTCTCCGACGGCCGTCATGTGCTCCTCCCGGCCGCCGCCGAGGGCCTGCACACCCAGTTGCGCGCCCGCGGCTTCGAGCCGATCGGCGTCGAACTCTCCGAACTGCTCAAGGCGGGCGGCAGTGTGAAGTGCTGCACCCTGGAGCTGCGCGAGCGCTGAGCCAGGTAGTCCAGGTGCCGCCGCTCTCGCCGCCCCTCGGCGGGGGAACGGCGGCACCGGTCGTGCTTCCTAGACGCGCGAGTTCCGCAGCGACTGCCACACCGCACCGGCCAGCGCCCGCGTCGCCCGCGGGACGGACAGCCCCTCGTGCTCGCGGTACAGCTCCCAGTTGTACTGGACGAGGGACAGCTTGTTGGAGGACAGCGATCCCGCCTGGTGGGCCCGGTACACCGCGAGCGGCTCGAGCAGACCCCGCGCGTCGGCGCCGTCCCGCATGATCGACAGCCACAGGGCGTAGTCCTGCCGCTTCCGCATCTCCGGCATCAGCCTCGTGCCCAGGATGTTGCGGTCGTACATGGCGGTCAGCGCGCCAATGTGGTCCCGCACCAGCATCGCGCGGTAGTCCACATGCTCCCGCGCACGGATCACCCGCCCGTTCGGACGGAACTCGGTGCTCTCGCCGTCGTAGTCGGCGTCCATCTTGTAATAGGACGTGAACGTCAGAGGCGCGTTCCCCCCGGCGGCGAACTCGAGCTGCCGCTCGGTCTTCTCCGGGAGCCACATGTCGTCGCTGTCGAGGAACGCGACGTAGTCCCCGCGGGCCCGCTCGATCGCGAGGTTGCGGGCCCGTCCGGCACCGCCCTGCTCGGGCGCCGACCGCGGCAGCACCCGCTCGTCCTGGCGGGCGAACTCCATGAGCAGGTCCAGGGAGCCGTCGGAGGACTTGTCGTCGGTGACCAGCAGCTCCAGGTCCGCGTGCGTCTGCGTGAGCACCGACCGGACCGCGGCACCGAGGGTGTCCGCCGAGTTGTAGACGGGCATCACGACGGACACCAGGGGCACAGCACTTCTCCTCGCAGGGCGGCGGCGATCTCGGAGCCCCCTGTCGGATTCGAACCGACGACCTACGCATTACAAGTGCGTTGCTCTGGCCAGCTGAGCTAAGGAGGCGTGGACGGGCCCCGAGGGGTCCGTGCCTGTGAAGTGTACCCATGCGCGGACGCGGGAGGCCGGGGGAAATTCGAGGGCGTCCGGGTACTGACAGGGCAGGTGGGCGGCGGGTACGGTCCTGAGCTGGTTCACCTGGGTGAACCACCCGAACCACCTTCCTACAACGGATCGTCCGGCACGTTCCTGCCGGTAGAAGGGGGCCCTTCACCATGGCCACTGTCACGTTCGACAAGGCGACCCGGATCTATCCGGGGGCGACCAAGCCCGCCGTCGACGCCCTGGAGATCGCCATCGAGGACGGCGAGTTCCTCGTCCTCGTCGGCCCGTCCGGCTGCGGCAAGTCCACCTCGCTCCGCATGCTCGCGGGGCTCGAGGACGTCAACGGCGGCGCCATCCGCATCGGCGACCGCGACGTCACCCACCTGCCGCCCAAGGACCGGGACATCGCCATGGTGTTCCAGAACTACGCCCTGTACCCGCACATGACGGTCGCCGACAACATGGGCTTCGCCCTGAAGATCGCGGGCGTCAACAAGTCGGACATCCGGGCGAAGGTCGAGGAGGCCGCCAAGATCCTCGACCTCACCGAGTACCTGGACCGCAAGCCGAAGGCCCTCTCCGGCGGTCAGCGCCAGCGTGTCGCCATGGGCCGCGCCATCGTCCGCGAGCCGCAGGTCTTCCTCATGGACGAGCCGCTGTCCAACCTGGACGCCAAGCTCCGCGTCTCCACCCGCACCCAGATCGCCTCGCTCCAGCGGCGCCTGGGCACCACCACCGTCTACGTCACCCACGACCAGGTCGAGGCCATGACGATGGGCGACCGGGTGGCCGTGCTGAAGGACGGCCTGCTCCAGCAGGTCGACACCCCGCGCAACATGTACGACCGCCCCGCCAACCTCTTCGTCGCGGGCTTCATCGGCTCCCCCGCGATGAACCTGGTCGAGGTGCCGATCACCGACGGCGGCGTGAAGTTCGGCAACAGCGTGGTGCCGGTCGGCCGGGAAGCGCTCTCGGCCGCCGCCGACCGGGGCGACACCACCGTGACGGTCGGCGTCCGCCCCGAGCACTTCGACGTGGTCGAGCTGGGCGGCGGCGCGGCGGCCACCGCGCTGACCAAGGACAGCGCCGACGCCCCGGCCGGACTCGCCGTCGCGGTCAACGTCGTCGAGGAGCTGGGCGCCGACGGTTACGTCTACGGCGCCGTCGAGGTCGGCGGCGACGTCCGGGACCTCGTCGTCCGGGTGAACGGCCGTCAGGTGCCGGAGAAGGGCTCCACGCTGCACGTCGTACCGCGGCCGGGCGAGATCCACGTGTTCTCGACCTCCACGGGCGAGCGCCTCTCCGACTGACCGGAGCACACAGGCAGTTCACCGGAAGGGGGTCCCGCGGGGCCCCCTTCCGCGTACCCCGGCACGGTTCGGCGGATATCCCGGCACAGGGATCAATTCGGGCGCCCGGCGTCAACCCCCTACCCAGAAAGCCGCACGACTTCATCCCCCGTAAGGGTGACTAAATGTCGCCAAATCATCACCGGGCGCTACCCTCACTCGCGTGACGCACTCCACCACCCCTCAGACGCGACGCGGCCACCGGGGCGGCCCTGCCCGCCGGATCGGCCGCACTCTCGCCCTCGTCCTGCCCGTCGTCCTGGTGCTCTCCGGAACCCTCGCGGTCACGCGGGTCAACTGGTCCGGGGACTCCGAAGGCTCGGTGCTCACCGCCTCGGACGTCGCCCCGGCCCCCGCGAAGGCCGGTACCGCCCGTACGGTCACCGCCAAGAAGGCGGCGCCCCAGGAAATCCTGCGCGAGCGGCTGCTGACCGAGCTTCAGGACAAGAACCCCGGCGTGGTCCTCACCCACCTCCAGCAGGCGGTCAACGGCCACCCGGCGCTCGCCGAGCACTGCACCTCGATCGCCCGCACCCTGGGCCGCGCCGCGGTCCGCCTCTACGGCGCCTCCCGCGCCCAGTCCTACGCCCGCCCGGTGTGCGACACGTCCTTCGCGACGGGTGTGCTGGCGGCACATAGCTGATCGGCACGTGGCTGATCGACACATGGCTGATCGGCACACAGCTGATCGGCACATGGCTGATCCGCACATAGCGGGTCGGCACATAGCTCATCGGCACACACAGGCGGCCCTGTCGTGCGCCTGGACCCCGCCGGGGCGCCACGTACAGTTCGGGGCATGACCCATCCGAACGTCGCGTCGCGCCCCACCCAAGCCGTCGTCCTGGCCGGTGGCCAGGGCTCCCGGCTGCGTCCCTACACGGACGACCGGCCCAAGCCGATGGTCGAGATCCCCGGCACGGGCACCCCGATCATCGGCCACCAGCTGAACTGGCTGGCCGAAGAGGGCGTCACCGACGTGGTGGTCTCCTGCGGCCATCTCGCCGAGGTTCTCGAGAAGTGGCTGGCCACGGCCGATCTGCCGCTGTCCGTCACCACCGTCGTGGAGACCGAGCCGCTCGGCCGCGGCGGCGGCCTGAAGTACGCCGCCGCGCGTCTCCCCCGCCCCGACCGGCCCTGGTACGCCACCAACGGCGACATCTGGACCCGCTTCTCCCTGCGGGACATGGCCGACTTCCACACCGAGCGGGACGCGGTCGCCACCCTCGCGCTGGCCCGGCCGCGCATCCCCTGGGGCGCCGTGCGCACGGACGGCTTCGGGCACATCACCGACTTCATCGAGGCCCCGCCGTCCACCGTCGAGATCAACGCCGGTGTGTACGTCTTCTCCCCCGAGTTCCGCGACCTGCTGCCCGACCGGGGCGACCACGAGCGCGCCACCTTCCCCCGCCTGGCTCGTGAGCGCAAGCTCGCCGGGTTCCCGCTGCCCCAGGGCTCCTACTGGCGGGCCATCGACACGGTCAAGGACCTCACCGAGGCCGCCAAGGAACTGGACGCCGACCGCGGCTAGCACCAGCCCGCCGCACACCGAAGGGCCCCGTACCTCACCACGAGGTACGGGGCCCTTGGCGTCGTGCGGGTCAGTTGTTGCCGAACAGACCGCCCACCAGGCCGGGCTGGCCGGTGGAGGCGCCGCCGCCCGAATCGGTGCCGCCGCCGGACTCGGTGCCGCCGCCGGAGGTGCCCGAGCCGGTGCCGCCCGTCGCGGTGCCGCCCGCGCTGGTCGGGCCCGCCGTGGTGCTGGGGGCGCCGCCGCCACCCGTGGTCGGGTCGGTCCGCTGCGGCGGGGCCTGGCCCGTGGTGCCCTGGGTCTGGCTGGGCGCGGCCGGAGCCGTACCGGCCGTGCGGCCCGCGTCCGGGGTGCTCGCCGCGCCGGACGGGCTGGCCCCGGCCGAGGCGCCGCCCGTGGGCGAGCTGGACGCGGACGGGCTGGCCTGCCTGCGCGGCGCACCGGGCTCCGAGGGCAGCGGCGAGCCCGGCTGGTTGTTGCGCGGCGCCTCGCCGGGACCGGGGACGACCACCCGGCTGGAGTCGCGTACCGCACCGCCGAGCAGCGAGCCGACGAGCAGCGTCACACCGACCGTGATGCCCGTGATCAGCGCGCCCCGGCGCAGTACGTACCGGCGCAGGTCCCACAGGGCGGCGCGCGGGCCGAGGACGCGCCAGGCGCTGCCCGCGAGCCTGCCGTCCACGGAGTAGACAGGGGCGCCCGCGATGACCAGCGGGGACCAGGCGGCCAGGTAGATGATGTCGGGCGCGTCGTAGGCCGGGACCGTCTTCCAGCTGACGGTGACGATGAGCGCGGCCGAGAGCAGCGCGCCCACCGCGGCGGCGACCCGCTGCCAGCAGCCGAGGATGGTCAGCACGCCGACCAGGACCTGGAGGAAGGCGATGACCAGCCCGGAGCCCACCGGGTGGTGCAGCGCGAACTGGCGCAGCGGCTCGGCCACGTCCCACGGGTGCAGGGTGTTGAGCCACTTGACCATCGAGCCGCGCTCGCCGCCGTCGAAGTAGACGGGGTCGCACAGCTTGCCCATCCCCGCGTAGGCGGAGATGAAGCCGAGGAAGACGCGCAGCGGGAGCAGGACGACGCCGAGGTTCATCCGGCGACCGGGGTAGTACGCGTGCCGCGCCAAGTCGTCGCCGTGCCGCCGGGCGGCCCGCCCGCCGGAGGGCCGGACGGGCGGCTCGTCGGGGTCGAACTCGTCGCCCGCGTAGGGCGGTTCGCCGTACGGGGGTTCGTCGTACGCCGCATCGCCGTACGACGGCTCACCGTACGACTGCTCGTCGTAGGCGCTGCCGACCGGGCGCATGTGCGGCAGCAGTCGGGTGCCGCCGTCCGGGCCGGTGCGCTGGGGGCCGAGGACCGGGGTCTCGACGGTCGCGTCGAGCCGGTCGTAGGCGTCCGCGTAGCCGGTGTGGTCCGGGTCGAGGCGCGGGATGACCTGGGTGGCGCCCGCCGGTTCGTCGGGGTGGCGGACGCTGCTGCCCCGGACGGCCTGGAGCAGGCGGTGGGTGCCGGTGTCGTCGGGCGCGGACCGGCCGCTCCAGACGACCGGACGGCGCCGGCCCGCGGCCGTGCCCGCCGTGCCCGCGGCGGACACGCGGGAGGTGTCCTGGGCGGCGCTCAGATGCCGGGCGATTCTGGGGGATTGGGCGCGCCTGCCCGCCGACCCCAGCTGCACGCGGAAGCTGGCGTGATTGACGATGACCTGCGCCGGATCGCTCGGCACCTTCACCATGCTCAGCGCGGGAACCTCGTCGAAGCCCGACGAGCGGTCACCCGTGGGCGTGCGGGGTGTTCTGGTGTCCACACTCATCTAACCGAGTGACGCCGAGTTAGGACACTGCCTTGACCGGCCCGATGTGTCCGGGCCGCGTCAAAGTCGTCGTGAACGCCGGGCTCCCCCCGGAATTACCGCATCCGGGGGAAGCGCCGAACGGCCGTTCAGGAGCGGCGGCGGGACGCCTCGTACAGCACCACACCGGCCGCGACACCGGCGTTGAGGGACTCCGCGCCACCCGGCATGGGGATGCGCACCCGGTGGTCGCAGGTCTCGCCGACCAGCCGCGAGAGGCCCTTGCCCTCGCTGCCGACCACGACGACGACCGGGCCGGACAGCGCCGCCAGGTCGCCCACCTCGGCCTCGCCGTCGGCGGCCAGGCCGACCACGGTGATCCCGGCCTTCTTGTACTGCTCCAGGGTCCGGGTGAGGTTGGTGGCACGGGCGACCGGCGTACGCGCGGCCGCACCGGCCGACGACTTCCAGGCACCGGCGCTCATCCCGGCCGAGCGGCGCTCGGGCACGACCACGCCGTGACCGCCGAAGGCGGAGACGGAGCGGACGACGGCGCCGAGGTTGCGCGGGTCGGTGACGCCGTCGAGGGCGACGATCAGCGGGTCCTCGCCCTGGTCGTAGGCGGCCGCGGGCAGGTCCTCGGGGTGCGCGTACTCGTACGGCGGGACCTGGAGGACGAGGCCCTGGTGGTTCAGGCCGTTCGTCATGCGGTCCAGCTCGGGGCGCGGGGCCTCCATGAGGTGGATGTTGCCGCGCTCGGCGGCGAGCTGCAGGGCCTCACGGACGCGCTCGTCGTTGTCGATGAACTGCTGGACGTAGAGCATGGTGGCGGGCACACCGTCACGCAGTGCCTCGTACACCGGGTTGCGGCCGACGACCAGCTCGGAGGTGGACCGGCCGCCGCCCTTGCGCTGCTGGGGGCGGCCCTGGGCACGGCGGACCTTGGCGGCGGCGGCACGCTGCTTGGCGTGGCCCTTGCGCGCCTCGGCGGGGGGCGTGGGGCCCTTGCCCTCCAGGCCACGGCGCCGCTGGCCGCCGCTGCCGACCTGCGCACCCTTCTTGCCGGACATGCGGCGGTTGTTCGCCATGAGTTACCCGTCTCCGTGAGCGTTCGTGCGTATGTATGCAGTGTGCCGCCCGGATGGCCGGGCGGCACACTCGATCAAGCCGTCGCCGGCCGGGCCTAGCGCGGGCCGATGCTCCAGCGCGGGCCCTGCGGGCTGTCCTCGACGACCAGGCCGGACTGTCCGAGCTGGTCGCGGATGGCGTCGGCGGTGGCCCAGTCCTTGCGGCCGCGGGCCGACTCGCGCTGCTCCAGCACGAGCCGGACCAGGCTGTCCACCACACCGTGCAGGTCCTCGCCGCGCTCGCCGCCCTCACCGGCCCACTGGGGGTCCAGCGGGTCGAGGCCGAGGACGCCGAGCATGGCGCGGACCTCGGCGAGGCGGGCGACGGCCGCTTCCTTGTCGTCGGCGGCCAGCGCGCTGTTGCCCTGCCGGACGGTGGTGTGCACGACGGCGAGGGCCTGCGGCACGCCCAGGTCGTCGTCCATCGCCTCGGCGAAGGCGGGCGGCACCTCGGCGGCCGGTTCGACCTCGCCGCCTGCCTTCTCCAGCGCGCGCTGGATGAAGCCCTCGATGCGCGCGAACGCGATCTCGGCCTCCCGCAGCGCCTCCTCGCTGTACTCGATCATCGAGCGGTAGTGCGGGGTGCCGAGGTAGTAGCGCAGGACGATGGGACGCCACTGCTTGACCATCTCGGAGACCAGCACGCTGTTGCCGAGCGACTTGGACATCTTGTCGCCCGCCATGGTCACCCAGGCGTTGTGCACCCAGTACCGCGCGAACTCGTCGCCGAACGCCTTGGCCTGGGCGATCTCGTTCTCGTGGTGCGGGAAGATCAGGTCGAGACCGCCGCCGTGGATGTCGAAGGCGGAGCCGAGGTATTTGTGCGCCATGGCCGAGCACTCCAGGTGCCAGCCGGGGCGGCCGGGTCCCCAGGGCGTCGGCCAGCTCGGCTCGCCCGGCTTGACCGCCTTCCACATGGCGAAGTCACGCGGGTCCCGCTTGCCGGTCTCGCCCTCGCCGGACGGCTGGAGCAGGTTGTCCAGCTCCTGCCGGGACAGCTCCAGGTAGTCGCCCCAGGAGCGCACGTCGAAGTAGACGTTGCCGTCGGCCTCGTAGGCGTGGCCGCGCTCGATGAGGCCCTGCATCATCTCGATCATCTCGGTGATGTGGCCGGTGGCGCGGGGCTCGTAGGTGGGCGGGAGGCAACCGAGGGCGTCGTAGGCGTCGTTGAACGCCCGCTCGTTCTCGTACCCGATGGCCCACCAGGGGCGCTTCTGCTCGTGCGACTTGGCGATGATCTTGTCGTCGATGTCCGTGACGTTGCGGATGAACGTCACGTCGTAGCCGCGGTACGCGAACCAGCGGCGCATGATGTCGAAGTTCAGGCCCGAGCGGATGTGCCCGATGTGCGGTGCGGCCTGCACGGTGGCGCCACACAGGTAGATCGAGACACAGCCCGGCTGGGCCGGGGTGAAGTCGCGGATCTGCCGGGCGCTGGTGTCGTACAGGCGAATGGTCACCACACCAGGGTAGTGGGAACGCGGCTGTGCGATGCCACCGGACGGTGACATCGCCGCTCCGGGCCGTCCCCTACGGGGCTGCTAGAGGCTGCCGACCACCTTGCGCGGGGTGATGCGGACGACGACCCGCTCGGCGTCGTCGGCGGAGGCCGGGTTGAACTCGGCGTACTTCTTGCCGGTGTACTTCAGGGACAGCTCGTCGATGAGTGCCTGGCCGCCCTCGGTGCTCATCTCGGCGGTGCCGCGGATCTCGGCGTACTCGTAGGGGTTCTCCGGGTCCATGACGACGACGGTGACCCGCGGGTCGCGCTTGAGGTTCCGCTCCTTGCGCCGGTCGACCGTGGTGGAGAAGAGGACGTCGTCCCCGTCGCGCTTCACCCACACCGGGGACAGCTGCGGGCTGCCGTCGGGCTGGACGGTGCCGACCACGATGAACACGCGCGTGTCCAGCAGGGACTTGAGCCGGTCGGACAGGGCAGCGGACATGAAGATCCTCCTCGATCGACGGTGGCTGTGCGGGTACCCTCGCACGCCCCTACGACACGCGCACCACGAGCGCCGTGGCGATGGCCATCAGCCCCTCGTCGCGGCCGGGGAAGCCGAGCCCGTCGGTGGTCGCGCCGGACACGGAGACCGGGGCCCCGGCGGCGGCGCCGAGGATCCGCTGCGCCTCGTCCCGCCGCTTGCCGATCTTCGGGCGGGGGCCGACGACCTGCACGGCGACGTTGCCGATGGCGAAGCCCGCCTCCCGCACGATCCGGGCGGCCTCGGTGAGCAGGGTGACCCCGGAGGCGCCGGTCCACTCGGGTCGGCCGGTGCCGAAGTGCTGCCCGAGGTCACCGAGTCCGGCGGCGGAGAACAGCGCGTTGCAGGCGGCGTGCGCGACCACGTCGGCGTCGGAGTGCCCGGCGAGTCCCGGCCCGGAGTCCTCCCACTTGAGCCCGGCGCACCACAGCTCGCGGCCGTCCTCGAAGGCGTGGATGTCGGTGCCGATGCCGACCTGGGGCAGCACGGGCAGCTCAGAAGCCATCGTTGAGCCTCCTGCGGGTGAGGACCGCCTCCGCGAGGACGAGGTCGAGCGGCCGGGTCACCTTGAACGCCTCCTCGTGCCCGGGCACGGTCACGACCCGCGCGCCGAGCCGCTCGACCATGCTCGCGTCGTCGGTGACGTCCTCGGTGACGGTGTCGTGGGCGCGGATCAGGGTCGCGCGGTCGAAACCCTGCGGGGTCTGCACGGCGCGCAGCCGGGCGCGGGAGGGCGTGCCGAGCACCGGCTCGGGCTCGCCGGGGGTGCCCGCGGGCTCGACCTCCTTGACCGTGTCGGCCAGCGGCAGCGCCGGGACCACGGCCGGGGCGCCGTCGCGCACCGCCTCGACGACCGTGTCCACGGTGTCGACGGGGACGAGGGGGCGGGCGGCGTCGTGCACGAGGACGATGTCGTAGGCGGGGGGCAGGGCGTCCAGGCCCAGGCGGACCGACTCCTGGCGGCTCTCCCCGCCGGGCACGACCAGGAAGTCCGTGCGCTCGGGCAGCGCGTGCGCGTCCAGTAGCGACTTGACCTCGGCGGCGCCGTCCGGCGGGGCGACGACGACGACCAGGGAGACGTGCCGGGAGGCGGCCAGGGCACGGATCGCGTGGATCAGCATGGGCGTGCCGTTCAGCGCGCGGAGCGCCTTGGGGGCGCCCGGACCGAGGCGTACGCCCCGGCCGGCGGCGGGGATCACGGCGGCGACACGGCTGTCCTGGCGCGGCTCGGCGGGCGCGGGACGCGATTCGTCAGACATCGGTTCCTGTCAGGTTTGTGTGCTCGGGCCCGGTGGGTATGGCCTGGAGGAGCCCTTGGGCGCGACGCCTCGACCGGACCCTTTCCGTGACCGCGGTCGAGTCGTCAGCCCCGGAGCAGCTCGTGGGGCGGCGAAAAAACTGCAAGAAAACTGCATCGAGTGCATCGAGCCGCGTGGGGTAGGCGCGGCGGGCAGGGGGGACGAATATGCCGCAGCGCCCGGCGACAGGGTGAGTGTCATCGGGCACCACGGCATTTTGCTGCGCTGGACCTGAAAGCAGGCGCGGCACGCCGCCCGCCAGGCGTCTAGGAGGCGAGTACCTCGTCCAGCAGCGCCTCGGCCTTGTCCTCGTTGGTGTTCTCCGCGAGAGCCAGCTCGCTCACCAGGATCTGGCGGGCCTTGGCGAGCATGCGCTTCTCACCGGCGGAGAGTCCGCGCTCGCGCTCACGACGCCACAGGTCACGCACGACTTCCGCGACCTTGATGACATCGCCGGAGGCGAGCTTCTCCAGATTTGCCTTGTAGCGGCGCGACCAGTTCGTGGGCTCCTCGGCGTACGGCGCGCGCAGCACCTCGAAGACCCGCTCCAGCCCGTCCTGACCGACCACATCACGCACGCCGACGAACTCCGCATTGTCCGCTGGCACACGTACCGTCAGGTCGCCCTGGGCGACCTTCAGCACCAAGTAGGTCTTGTCCACGCCTTTGATCTGACGAGTTTCGATAGCCTCGATCAGCGCGGCCCCGTGATGGGGATAGACCACGGTGTCGCCAACCTTGAACGTCATGTGACAGGTACCCCTTCCGTGGCTATCCAGGGTAACACGGATATGGCGTCTTCTGAATGGCGTTTTCGCAGGTCAGAGCATATCTCGGGGCTTGACAACAGCGACACGAACGTGCTGCGGACCACCTGCGGAACCGGGAATTCGCAGGTGGGAGCGGCTCTGCGTGCAGAGGGAAACATCTGCGTCACACGCCCCGGAGAGCCGCTCCGATCGGCCGAATGTACCGGTTTGCCCGCTTCCAAGCGTACGACTTCCGCTCCTCCGTTCGATGACCGGAGTCGGGTACGAGACGAATCCGGAATTGATCACGCCACCCGGCGGTGATCAATTCCGGACACGCGCGCATTCCTTCACAGAAATGTCGGCCGGAGTGTCGCGGTGTGTCGCCGGGATGCCGTCAACGGCGTCGCGGGTGTTTTTCCGAATGCCGGACACGCGTTCCGGCAAAGCGGCCCGGCGGCGATCAGCGGCCGCCCGACGTACCCCCAGCAGGACGGAAGCCCCTCGCCAGGGGAGGGTCGGGTGCGGCGCCGCGCGAACGGCTCGGTAGCCTGAGGGCGCTGACACATCCTTAAGGTGGCTTTACAAGACAAGCCGCCCCTGCGTTCAAGGAGTTGCCGCCGCCGTGAGCAGCAGCCTTCGACGCGGCGCCCTCGCCGCCTCCGCCATCGCTTTCTCGATCGCCTCGCTCGCCGCCTGCGGCGCCGGAAACAACGCCCAGACCCTGGAGATCAGGCCGGACAACGCGGCGACCAGCGTCGGGGCCATCAAGGTCCAGAACGCCCTGGTCATCACCCAGCCCGACGCCAAGGCCAACGGCCCGGCCGCCGTCGCCGCCACGCTGTTCAACGGCGGCTCGACCGACCAGACGCTCCAGTCGATCGAGGTCGCGGGCAGCAAGGAGAAGGTCGAGCTGAAGCCCGCCAAGGGCCAGCAGCTCACCGTCCCGGCGCACGGCCGTCTCATCATCGGCGGCAAGGACAACGCCTCCGCCGTCCTGGCCAGCGGCCGCGAGTCGGTCCAGAACGGCAACGCGCAGAAGGTCACCTTCACCTTCAGCAAGACCGGCGCGGTGAGCCTGCGCGCCTTCGTCGTCCCGGCGACCAGCTTCTTCAGCGGCTGGGGCCCGAGCGACGTGCCGTCCGCGCCGGCCGCCGCCACCTCCTCGCCGTCGGGCAGCCCGTCCGCGGGCGACAAGCCCGCGGGTGACACGGCGAGCGCCCCCGCGTCGGCCTCGGCGCCCGCCGCCCAGCCGAGCGACTCCGCGTCGCAGTCGGCGGCCGCGGGCCACTGAGCACGCCCCGGACATGAGTGAGGGTGGCACCCCCGGCCGGGGGTGCCACCCTCATTCACGTTCCGATCGCCCTGGCGGCCTACGGCTCGAACTTGTAGCCCAGCCCGCGCACCGTCACCAGATAGCGCGGCGCGCCCGGGTCGGGCTCGATCTTGGCGCGCAGCCGCTTCACATGGACGTCGAGGGTCTTGGTGTCCCCCACGTAGTCGGCGCCCCACACCCGGTCGATGAGCTGCATCCGGGTCAGCACCCGGCCCGCGTTGCGCAGCAGCATCTCCAGCAGGTCGAACTCCTTCAGCGGCAGGTCGACCTTGGCCCCGGACACGGTCACCACATGGCGGTCGACGTCCATCCGGACCGGCCCCGCCTCCAGCGCGGCCGGGGTGACCTCCTCCGGCTCGCCGCGCCTGCGCAGCACGGCCCGGATACGGGCGACCAGCTCGCGCGAGGAGAAGGGCTTGGTGACGTAGTCGTCGGCCCCTATCTCCAGGCCGACGACCTTGTCGATCTCGCTGTCCTTGGCGGTCACCATGATCACCGGGACGTTGGAGCGGCCGCGCAACTGGCGGCACACCTCGGTGCCGGGCAGCCCCGGCAGCATCAGGTCGAGCAGGACCAGGTCGGCGCCGTTGCGCTCGAACTCGTCCAGGCCGTCGGGGCCGGTCGCGGCGACGGCGACCTCGAAACCCTCCTTGCGCAGCATGTACGACAGGGCGTCGGAGAAGGACTCCTCGTCCTCGACGACGAGCACTCGGGTCACGGAAGGACCTCCGGGGAGGGAAGCGGAGCGTACGGGGACGGATCGGCGGGCCCGGGCTCGTCGTCGAGTTCCGGGTGCCTGGCCGCGCGGTCGCGGGCGACGCCCGCCTCCGGCAGCCGCAAGGTGAAGGTGGAGCCCTGGCTCTCGGCGCTCCAGACCGTGACCTCGCCGCCGTGCGAGGCGACCACGTGCTTGACGATGGCGAGGCCGAGGCCGGTGCCGCCGGTGGCGCGCGAGCGGGCGGGGTCGACGCGGTAGAAGCGCTCGAAGATGCGCTCCTTGTCCTTGTCGGAGATGCCGATGCCCTGGTCGGTGACGGCGAGTTCGATCAGGTCGCCGCCGGGGGCGGAGACCCGGCGCGCGGAGATGCCGACGCGGGTGTGGGCCGGGGAGTAGTTGACGGCGTTCTCGACCAGGTTGCCCAGGGCGGCGGCGAGCTGGCCGCGGTTGCCCCAGACGTGCAGCCCGGCCCGTACCGCGCCGGGCGGGTCCTGGATCGCGGTGGCCATGTTGATCTGCTTGGTACCGGCCTGGTGGCGGCAGCGGTCGACGGCCTCGGCGACCAGCTCGTCCACGCGGACCGGCTCGGCGTCCTCCAGCGGGTCGTCGTTCTGCACCCGCGAGAGGTCGATCAGCTCCTGGACCAGGTTGGTCAGGCGGGTCGCCTCGATCTGCATCCGCCCGGCGAAGCGCTGGACGGCGTCGGGCTCGTCGGCGGCGTCCATGACAGCCTCGGAGAGCAGGGAGAGCGCTCCCACGGGGGTCTTCAGCTCGTGGCTCACATTGGCCACGAAGTCACGGCGTACCGCCTCGATGCGACGGGCCTCGGTCAGGTCCTCGACCAGCAGCAGCACCAGCCGGGAGCCGAGCGGGGCCACGCGCGCGGAGACGGCCAGGGCCTCGCCCCGGCCGGTGCCGCGCCGCGGCAGGTCCAGCTCGACCTGTCGTATCTCTCCGTCGCGCCGGGTGTCGCGCGCCATCTGGAGCATCGGCTCCACGGCGAGCTTGCCGCCCCGGACGAGGCCGAGGGCGTACGCGGCGGAGCTGGCCTTGACCACGGCGTCGGCCTCGTCGAGGACGACCGCGGAGGAGCGGAGCACCGACAGCACGGTGTCCACGCCGGGCGGAAGCACCGCGTCGGTGTGCAGGGAGGTACGGGTGGGGCGCTTCTGGTCGCTCTCGCTCCAGCGGAACGCCAGCATGGCGATGACACCGGTGAGCACACCGGCGATCGCTGCCGCTGCGGCGACCGCCGCGTTCACGTCCATGGCTCAAGGTTAGGCATGCCGTACGGCCTGACCACAGCCGCCGTCGTGCGACCTCGGGCACTCGTCGCCCAGAGTTCACCTTCACGCCAGTGATGGTTCATTCGGGAGGGCGGAAACGGACGCGTACGGGACGGAACGTGGGAGCGTGGGGTTCGGCCAGGAACTTGGGGCCCCCGACGACACGTAGTAGGAGAGGGAACCTGATGCGGGACGCGTACCACGAGGAACTGGACTCGATCGGCGACGGTCTGGTGGAGATGGCCCGGCTGGTCGGCTCCGCCATCGGGCGCGCCACCACCGCCATCCTGGACGCCGACCTGAAGCTGGCCGAGAGCGTGATCGAGGCCGACCAGCGGGTCGACGAGCTCCAGCACGACCTGGAGGCCCGCGCGATAGCCCTGCTGGCGCGGCAGCAGCCGGTGGCGACGGACCTGCGCATCGTCGTCACCTCGCTGCGGATGTCGGCCGACCTGGAGCGCTCCGGCGACCTCGCCCAGCACGTGGCCAAGCTGACCCGGCTGCGGTTCCCCGAGCGCGCGGTCCCGCAGGACCTGCACGCGACCATCCTGGAGATGGGCCAGCTCGCGCAGCGCCTGATGGCGAAGGCGGCGGAGGTCATCATCACCAAGGACGTCGACCTCGCGCTCCAACTGGAGCAGGACGACGACGAGATGGACCTCCTCCACCGCACCCTCTTCCAGCACCTCATCGACGACCGCTGGAAGCACGGCATCGAGACGGCGGTCGACGTCACCCTGCTGGGCCGCTACTACGAACGCTACGCGGACCACGCGGTGGCCGTCGCGAAGCGGGTCGTCTACCTGGTGACGGGCGAACACGCGGACGAGATCCAGCAGGAGGGGTCCGGGGGCTGAACCATCCTCCGGGGGGGGCCGGGCGCCGACCGGGCCGCCATTCCGGCCCGCTCGGCCGAGTAGGTGCCCTGAGTACGCGTGCTCATGCGCGCCCCCACCGGGCGCCCGCACGCTGCGTCCATGACCGAAACCCTCCCGGCCCCGAGACGCCGGCTCCCCTGGTCCCGCAGGACACGCCTGGGCGTGGACCTGGCCCTGGCGATCCCCCTGTTCCTGCTGGAGATCGTCTGGGTGGTGTTGGACGCGATTTACGGCGTCGGCCTGGAGGTATGGGCGGCGCAGGGCGACCAGGCGCGGATCGACGCGGCGGACCTCGCGTTCATGGATCGGCTGCAGGTGCTGCGGATCGTGGTGGTCGTCCTGGCCGTCCTGGCGGCGGTCTTCCGCGCCCGCTGGACAGTGATCGCCCACCTGCTGATGGCCCTCCTGCTGGGCGGCGCACTGGCGGGGGAGCAGCACGACTGGGAGAAGAGCCACTCGACACCGGGGTGTGTGCGGTACAGCGCGAATTGCTGAGAGCGGCAGGCGCTTTCCATGCCGTGAATCATGGGCGCAGGGGGCTCGTGGTGGTGATTCGCGGCGTGCGGGCGCATCTGTGCGCCGTTGATGCGCCCGGTGGGGCGGGCATGAAATGGGCGGGGGCACTTGGCCCCCGTGTCGAGGAGGACCGATGCCCGAATCCCCGAGCACCACGCCCGACCCCACCCAGGACCGCGACACCGAACAGGCCGCCCGGCTCAGGAGCCTCCCGCTGGTGGCCGCCTGCGGCTGCGGCTCGGGCTGCGGCTGCGGCTGCCAGCAGGGCGCGCCCTGCCAGTGCGGCTGAGGACGACGGCTTGTGCGCGGGGCCCCGGCCGGTCCGGTGCCCCGCGTCGGATCAAGTAGCAGGTCAGGCGCCCTGCGGTACGGGCCTGCGCCCGCGAGCGGACACCCCGACCACCCCCGCCACGAGCACCGATGTCACGCACCCGGTGGCCAGTACCGGGCTCGGGGTGAAGGTGACCGCGAGGACGGCGAGGACGCCCGCCGCCCACAGGGCGTCCAACGCGCCGGGCCCGGCCGAGCCGCGGTGCAGCAGCCGCAGTACGGCGATGTAGAGCGCGACCGGCACGGTGTACGCCGTCGCGACCGCGAGCCTGCTCAGGTGCGCGTGCCCCGTGAGGTCCGCGATCTCGACGGCGAGCCCGGCGCCGACGGCCGCGGCTGAGGCGTAGACGACGTAGTGCCCGTAGCCCCAGCGGAGCGCCGTACCGAGGGAGTTGAGCTTCTCGGCCGCGCTCTGGGTGAAGTACAGCCACCACATGGCGAAGACGGTGAGGATGCCGCCGATCACGAGCGGGGCGATGTCACCGAGGGAGACCTCGGTGTCGAGGGCGGCGCGGACGGTGGCGGTCGCGGCGGTGATGGACTCGCCGAGGACGATCAGGGTGAACAGGCCGTACCGCTCGGCGATGTGGTGCGGGTGCCAGGTGGTGCGTCCGGCGCGCTCCGCCCAGGCGGGGACGGCGAGTTCGGCGACGGCGAGCACGAGGAAGGACGGCAGCCCGGCGCCGTCCGGCAGCCACAGCCGCGCGACCCAGCCGAGCTGGACGACGAGGATGCCGGCCGCGTACCGCAGACACGTCCGCCGCCGCTCCGGGTCGTTGCGGGCGGCGCGCAGCCACTGGCTCACCATGGCCAGCCGCATCACGACGTACCCGTAGGTGATGACCGTGAAGTCGTACTCCTCCAGCGCCTTCGACGCCCCCGCCGCCAGCACCAGCGCACCGGCGATCTGGAGGAGGGTGAGCAGGCGGTACGGCACGTCGTCGGTGTCGTAGGCCGAGGCGAACCACGTGAAGTTCATCCACGCCCACCAGATGGCGAAGAACACGAGCGCGTACCCGAGCACCCCGTGCCCGACCTTCCCACCCGCCAACTCGTGCTCGAACGCGGCCGCGGTCTGGGCCACGGCGGTGACGAAGCAGAGGTCGAAGAAGAGCTCCAACACGGTCGCGGTGCGGTGCCGTTCGGTGCTGGGGCGGGGGAGCATGGGGCGGTGCCAGGCGCTGCCGCTGGGCTGTGGGTGGTTCATGACGTCCCGTCATCCGAGTACGCGGAGCCCTGCGGGGGCCTTGCCGGGCATCCATGCTGCCGCACACCGACGCTCACACTGCGTCAGCTGGACATCATCCACCGCGAGGAACCGTTCACCGAGGTGGACTGGGGGTACGGGCCCCCGCGATACCTGCACTCCGAGCATGTCCGACCCACTTCTTCGAAGCGGCCGCCACGACGGGCGACGCGATGCTCGTATGGCTCGACTGACCTATGCCCGTGCGAGTTGTCAGTGCCCAGGACTAGGGTCACTCGCGCGCGGTCGGCTTCCGGAGGTTCCAGCTCCGCAGGGAATGGTTGACATCCCCGGCCTGTACGGGGGCGGCCCGGAGAAGGTGTGTCCGGGACCCAACCGACGGTCGGGCTTCGCCGATGGCCAAGCGGTGACCTGCCAGCGCCGACCGCGCACCGCCGCGAAGATCCTGCGACATGACGATCGCAGACTCGTACGCCCGAACCGGGCCAAGGCTCCCACCCCCGGAGAAAGCGCGGGCGGGAGCCTTGACGAGTACTTCGGGAAGAGGTGGGGCTACTTCTTCTTGCCCTGGTTCTTCACAGCCTCGATCGCGGCCTTGGCCGCTTCCGGGTCGAGGTACTTGCCGCCGGGGGTGAGCGGCTTGAAGTCGGCGTCGAGCTCGTAGTAGAGCGGGATGCCCGTGGGGATGTTCAGGCCCGCGATGTCCTCGTCCGAGATGCCGTCCAGGTGCTTGACCAGGGCGCGCAGCGAGTTGCCGTGGGCGGCGACCAGGACGGTGCGGCCGTCGAGGAGGTCGGGGACGATGTCGTCGTACCAGTAGGGGAGCATGCGCTCGACGACGTCCTTGAGGCACTCCGTCTGAGGGCGGATCTCCGGCGGGAGGTCGGCGTAGCGGGCGTCGTCGAACTGGGAGTACTCCGCGTCGCGGGGGAGCGGCGGCGGCGGGGTGTCGTACGAGCGGCGCCAGAGCATGAACTGCTCCTCGCCGAACTCGGCCAGCGTCGCCGCCTTGTCCTTGCCCTGGAGGGCGCCGTAGTGGCGCTCGTTCAGGCGCCAGCTGCGCTCCACGGGAATCCAGTGGCGGTCCGCGGCCTCCAGCGAGAGCTGGGCCGTGCGGATCGCGCGCTTCTGGAGGGACGTGTGGACCACGTCGGGCAGGAGATCGGCGTCCTTCAGCAGCTCGCCACCGCGTACCGCCTCCTTCTCGCCCTTCTCGTTGAGGTTGACGTCCACCCAGCCGGTGAACAGGTTCTTCGCGTTCCACTCGCTCTCGCCGTGGCGGAGGAGGATCAGCTTGTACGGTGCGTCGGCCATGCCTCAGAGCGTAATCCACCCCTTCGGCACGCCGTCCGGCCACCGACGCTTGACGGCTTCTGTTAATCCAGTGGCCTCCGGCGACCCCACCCCGGTAAGTTCCGAGTACCGCAAGCGCCACTTACCGGGGGGTCCCGTCCATGTCCACCGCCGTACCGGGCCGGCTGGCCGCCGCCGCCAGGTCATCCGTCTCCGGGCTCCCCCGCGCCTTCTGGTGGCTGTGGGCCAGCACCCTCGTCAACCGGCTCGGTGCCTTCGTCGCCACCTTCATGGCGCTGTACCTCACCCTCGACCGCGGCTACTCGGCCTCCTACGCCGGTCTCGTCGCCGCCCTGCACGGCCTCGGCGGGGTCGTCTCCTCGCTCGGCGGCGGGGTGATGGCCGACCGGCTCGGCCGACGGCCCACCCTGCTGATCGCGCAGCTCGGCACCGCGCTCTCCGTCGCCCTGCTCGGTTTCATGCACGATCCGGTGGCCATCGCGGCCGTCGCCTTCCTGGTCGGCGCCGCCAGCAACGCCTCCCGGCCCGCCGTGCAGGCGATGATGGCCGACATCGTGCGCCCCGAGGACCGGGTACGGGCCTTCTCGCTGAACTACTGGGCGCTCAACCTCGGCTTCGCCGTCTCCTCCATCGGCGCGGGCTTCATCGCCGAGTTCAGCTATCTCGCCGGGTTCCTCATCGAGGCCGGGATGACGCTGGCCTGCGCGATCCTGGTCTTCCTCAAGCTCCCCGAGTCCCGGCCCGCGCCCGCCGCCAAGGAGGCCGGGGAGCCGGAGATCGGCCTCGGTACGGTGCTGCGCGACCGGCGCTACATGGCGGTCGTCGGCCTGTCCTTCCTCGTCGCCCTCCTCTTCATGCAGGGCTCGGTCGGCCTGCCGGTCGCCATGGGCCAGGCCGGGTTCTCCCCCGCCGACTACGGCACCGCGATCGCCGTCAACGGCGTCCTGATCGTCGCCCTCCAGATCCCGGTCACCCGCTTCATCGAGCATCGCGACCCGCGCCGTCTGCTGGTGATCTCCTCGCTGCTCGCGGGCTACGGCTTCGGGCTCACCGCCTTCGCCGGGTCGGTCGGTGTCTTCGCGGTCACCGTCTGCGTGTGGACCCTCGCCGAGATCGTCAACGCGCCGACCCAGACCGGCCTCGTGGTCCGCCTCTCCCCCGTCCACGGCCGCGGCCGCTACCAGGGCGTCTACAGCCTGTCCTGGTCCGTCGCCGCCCTGGTCGCCCCGCTGATGTCCGGCGCGGTCATCGACCACCTCGGCGCCGAGTGGCTCTGGGGCGCCTGCGCGGTCATCGGCACGGTGGCGGGCCTGGGGTACGCGCTCCTGATGCGGGGGCTGCCGACGGAGGTCGCGGAGATCACCGCCCCCGCGGCCCCGGCCCGCCCCGCCGTGGAGAAGGCCGCCTGACCTATGGGTGCCTGCCCTATGGGTGCCTGACCCATGGGTGCCTGACCCATGGGTGCCTGCCCTATGGGTGCATCACCTATGTGTGCATGACCTATGGGTGCATCCTCGCCCCCTTCACCACCTTGTCCACCCCACCCTTCGGGCCGTACACCGCCAGGCCGACCAGATCCAGGTCGGCGGTGGGTACGGCCCGTACGGCCGCCCGGTTGTCGGTGTCGTTGCCGGTCGAGAAGAGATCGGCGGTGAACACGGCACGGGGCAGCGAACGGCTCAGCACACGCGCGTGAGCCGCCCGCAGCACCTCCTTCGTGGCCTCGAAGACCAGCACCGGCTGGCGGAACATCGGCAGGTAGGCGACCCCGTCGGCATCCTCGTACGGGGCGCCGATCACCTCGGGGACCTGGCTGCCCAGGCCGCTGACCAGGAAAGATGTGACGTTGAGGCGCTGCCAGGGCGCGAGGTCGTCCCGGAGGAGCACGGCGATCTTGGTGTCGAAACGCAGGGGCTGTTCGTCCATGCCCCGAGACTGCCGACCACCGCCCCGCCGGGTCTTGTACGTTTCTTGCGTGGCCGCTGACCAGCCGGAAGTCTCCGCATGGCGCCCCTCGGTACCGGGTGTCGTGGAGGTCTTCCACGCCCGGTTCACCGAGTACGCGTACCCGATGCATGTGCACGACGCCTGGACGCTGCTGATCGTGGACGACGGCGCCGTACGGTACGACCTCGACCGGCACGAGCACGGCACCCCGCGCGACACCGTCACCCTGCTGCCCCCGCACGTCCCGCACAACGGCTCCCCCGCGACCCCGCACGGCTTCCGCAAGCGCGTGCTGTACCTGGACGGCAGCAGGCTGAGCCATGACCTGATCGGCTCCGCCGTCGACCAGCCCGACCTGCGGGACCCTGAACTGCGCGCACACGTAGGCCAGTTGCACCGCGCCCTGGTCCGCCCCGGCGACGAACTGGCCGCGGAGAGCGGGCTCGTGCTCGTCGGTGAGCGCCTGCGGGACCACCTCCGCCGCCGCGACCCCGAACCGCCGCGCCCCGACCCGGTGTTGGCCCGCCGACTGCGTGAACTCCTCGACGAGCACCTCGCCGACGGCCTCACCCTGAGCGAAGCCTCCGGACTACTTCACGCCCATCCCGCCCACCTGGTACGGGCGTTCAGTGCCGCGTACGGCATCGCCCCGCACCGGTACCTGACCTCACGAAGAGTCGGCCGGGCCAGGCGGCTGCTGCTGGACGGGCTGGCGCCGGGCGAGGTGGCGGTGGCGACCGGGTTCTACGACCAGGCCCATCTGACCCGGCACTTCAGGAAGTTGGTGGGAGTGACGCCGGGGCGTTATCGCAACGGCGCCTGAAGCAGGCTCAGTCGCGGTCCAGCAGATGCGCGAACGCGTCCAGGTTGCGGGTGGACTCCCCGCGTGAGACGCGCCAGGCGTGCTCGCGGCGGATCGCGGAGGCGTAGCCCAGTTCCAGCAGGGTGTTGAAGGCGCCGTCGGCCGCTTCGAGGATCTGACCGAGCAGGCGGTCGATCTCCTCGGGGGTGACGGCGGCGAGCGGGACGCGGGCGGTGACGTAGACGTCGCCGTGCGTGTCGACCGCGTAACTCGCGCCGTACAGCTTGAGGTTGCGCTCCAGCAGCCAGCGGTGGACGCCCGCCTCGTTCTCGTCGGGGTGCCGGATCACGAAGGCGTTGACGGAGAGGGTGTGGCGGCCCACCAGCAGCGAGACGGTGGTGGAGAGCTTGGCGGTGCCGGGGAGGGTGACCACGTAGGACCCCGGTCCGGGGTTCTCCCACTCCAGCTCGGCGTCCTTCAGCGCGTCCTCGACGGTGCGTGCGGCCCGTTCCGTCGCCTCGGTGTCAGCCATGCTGCGAGCGTACGCGACGGCGGTGGGACTGGGTGGCGGCCGTGTACGCGTCGGCGGTGGCGGCGGCGGAGGCGTCCCAGCCGAAGCCGAGGGCGTGCCGGGCGGCGGCCGCGCCCATGCGGTCGGGCAGGCCGGGGTCGTCGGCGAAGCGGCGCAGCACGCGCGCGTAGTCGGCGGGGTCGTGGCCCTGGACGAGGAAGCCGGTCTCGCCGTCGCGCACGGCCACCGGCAGGCCGCCGACCGAGGCGGCGAGCACCGGCGTGCCGGCCGCCTGCGCCTCGATGGCGACGAGCCCGAAGGACTCGTTGTAGGAGGGCATGACCAGCACGGACGCGGCCCGGAACCAGTCCGCGAGCTGCTCCTGCCCGACCGGCGGCCGGAACCGCACGACATCCGCGATACCGAGCCGCGCGGCGAGCTTCTGCAGCCCCTCCGGCTTGGCGAGACCGCTCCCGCTGGGCCCGCCGACCACGGGTACGACGATCCGGCGGCGCAGCTCGGGGCGCTCGTCCAGCAGATGGGCCACGGCGCGCAGCAGCACGTCGGGGGCCTTGAGGGGCTGTATGCGGCCCGCGAAGAGCGGTATCAGCGCGTCCTGCGGCAGGCCGAGGCGGGCGCGGGCGGCGGCGCGGCCGTCAAAGGGGCGGAAGCGGTCCAGGTTGACGCCGGGGTGGACGACGGCGACCTTGGCGGGGTCGGCGTCGTAGTGCCGGACCAGCTCCGCGGCCTCCTCGGCGGTGTTGGCGATGAGGCGG
Organism: Streptomyces sp. NPDC002176; assembly: GCF_044903645.1. Classification (NCBI taxonomy): domain Bacteria; kingdom Bacillati; phylum Actinomycetota; class Actinomycetes; order Kitasatosporales; family Streptomycetaceae; genus Streptomyces; species Streptomyces sp. NPDC002176. Next base: position 71,613 of record NZ_JBJDQW010000006.1, on the reverse strand, counting down.
CGGGCGGCGGAGACGATCTGGGTCTCGCCGATGACGCGGGCGGCGGGCTCGGGGGTGTCGCCGGTGGCCAGGCTGGCGTTCTTGACCTTGGCCATGGTGTGCATCGCGTGCACCAGCGGGACGCCCCAGCGCTGGGCGGCGAGCCAGCCGACGTGGCCGGAGAGCCAGTAGTGGGAGTGCACGAGGTCGTAGTAGCCGGGGCGGTGACCGGCCCATGCCTGCATCACGCCGTGGGTGAAGGCGCAGAGCTGGGCGGGCAGCTCCTCCTTGGCCAGGCCCTCGTAGGGGCCCGCGTCGATGTGCCGGACGAGGACGCCGGGGGCGAGCTGGACGGTGGGGGCGAGGTCTCCGGCGGTGGCCCGCGTGAAGATCTCGACCTCGATATTGATCGCGGCCAGCCGCTGGGCCAGCTCCACGATGTAGACGTTCATGCCGCCCGCGTCGCCGGTGCCGGGCTGGTGGAGCGGTGAGGTGTGCACGGAGAGCATGGCGACCCGGCGGGGCCTGCGGTGCAGCCGCAGCCGCGGGGACGTCGCCGGGGAGCGGCGCCCGAGCCTGCTGACGTACTGGCTCACTGGGCTTCCTCCTCGTTGCGGCACGCCTGCCCGGAGGACCGTCCGAGTCCTCCGAGGGGTGCAACAGCGGAGGGGGTTGTTCCCATTTCCCGATCAAGCGGTTTTACCCAATCATGACCTCCATTCGCTCAACCGTTCGGCCGGAGGTCACCGCCGGGCCCGCTTACCCTCATAGACATGGCACCCCGCACGACCCGCCCCGTAGGCACGGTGACGCGCGGGACGACCAACCCCAACCGGCTCCGCCGCATGGACCGCTGGATCGCCGCCACCCACGGCGCCGAACTGCGGCGCGCGGCCGACCCGCTGGCCATCGACCTCGGCTACGGGGCGGCCCCCTGGACCGCCGTCGAACTGCTCGGCAGGCTCCGCACCGCCGCCCCGCACGCGCGCGTGGTCGGCGTCGAGATCGAACCGGAGCGGGTCGCGGCGGCGAAACCGTACGAGCGCGACGGGCTCGCCTTCCGGCACGGCGGTTTCGAGATCCCGGTGCCCGGCCGCCCGCTGCTGATCCGGGCCGCCAATGTGCTGCGCCAGTACGACGAGGAGCAGGTCGCCGCCGTGTGGCGGGGGCTGTGCGCGCGGCTGGCCCCGGCGGGCGAGGGGTCGCGCGGGGGGCTGCTGGTGGAGGGCACCTGCGACGAGATCGGGCGGCGGCACGTCTGGGTGGCGCTCGGCCCGGAGGGGCCGCGCACGGTGACCTTCGCCACCCGGCTCGGCTCGCTGGAGCGCCCCTCCGACCTGGCCGAACGGCTGCCGAAGGCGCTGATCCACCGCAATGTGCCGGGCGAGCCGGTGCACGCCTTCCTGCGTGACTTCGACCGCGCCTGGGCCGCCGCCGCGCCCTACGCCGCCTACGGCGCCCGCCAGCGCTGGCTGCGCACGGTCCGGGACCTCACGGCCGACTGGCCGGTGACGGACGGCCCCGCGCGCTGGCGGCAGGGCGAAGTGACGCTGACCTGGGAGGCGTTGGCGCCCCGCTGACGCTGGTTCACCTGTTCGAGGGAATCGCGGGGAGTTCGGGATCTGGGGGGAACGATCTCCGGGTCCGGTTCGTCAGACGGTCGGGAAGATCGCGGGAAGTATCGCGGGAAGATCGCGGGGTGGCGTGGGGGGCCGGGGAAGTACGACTTCGTACGACCTCTGTCACTTCGCGCGGGATCGTGGCACGATCCTGCGGACGGACCGTAAGTTACTGACGGTAAATCAGCTTGGGGGGACTGTTATGGGTAGGGGCCAGCGCGGGCTGCTCGCCGCCGCCGTGACCGTGGTCTGCGCGGTGACCGTACTGGCGGTGCCGGGCACGGCGTTCGCGTCGGTACCGGCCGGACCCGCCGAGCCCTCCGCGGCACCCTCCGCGAGCGCGACCCCGGCGCCCACTCCCGCACCGGCCCCGGTTCCCGACGCCGAACTGGAGAAGGTCCGCGCCCAGCTCGACGGGCTGTATCACGACGCGGCCGTCGCCACCGACGCCTACAACGCGGCCGAGGAGAAGACGCGGAAGCAGTCCGTCCAGCTCGCCCGGCTGGAGAAGCGGACCGCCGCGGCCCGTACGAAGCTGGCCGAGCTGAAGAACCAGGCGGGGGCCGCCGCCCGCGCCCAGTACCGGGACAGCGGACTGCCGCCCATGGCGCACTTCCTGCTCAGCGACAACCCGGAGCGCTTCGCGGACGGCGCCGGGACCCTGCTGAACGGCGCGCGGGCCACCAAGAAGCTGATCGCCGAGACCGATCGCGTCGAGCGGCAGCTGAAGCGGGACACCGACGACGCGGCCGCCCGCTGGACGAAGCTGGAGCAGGACCGCAAGGACAAGGCCGCCGCCCAGAAGACGGTCCAGGAGCGGATCGCGGACGCCGAGAAGCTCGAATCCCGGCTGGAGAAGAAGGAGAAGGAGCGGCTGGCCGAGCTGGAGCGGCAGGCCGCCCGCAAGGCACAGGCCGCCTGGCTGGACACCGGCGTCCTGAAGAAGGAGGCCGACGCCGCGATCGGCAGCGCGTCCGGCAGTGCCACCGCCACCTCCGCCGGGGCCAGGGCGGTCGCCTTCGCCACCGCCCAGCTCGGCAAGCCGTACGTCTGGGGAGCCGAGGGCCCCGACTCCTTCGACTGCTCCGGCCTGACCTCCCAGGCGTGGGCCGACGCGGGCACCCCGATCCCGCGCACCTCGCAGGAGCAGTGGCGGCAGCTGCCGCACGTGGACGTGACGGAGATGCGCCCCGGCGACCTCGTCATCTACTTCGCCGACGCCACCCACGTCGGGATGTACCTGGGCGACGGCAAGATAATCCACGCCCCGCGACCGGGCCGTACGGTCACCATCACGGGCGCGGGCACCATGCCGATCCTGGGGGTCGTACGCCCGGACGCGTGACCGGCGCCACACCCCGGCCCGCCCTGTGACCAACGGCACGCGGGCGGGGCGGAACCAAGTGAGCTTCGTCATCCCGAGGCCCCCGCCGAGCCGCCCAACTGCGGTACGGAGCACGGCATATGACAGCGGTCTACGCGTTCCGGACGCGGTCCGCCCCATTCCGTCCGGGCGGCCGGTACCGCTAGGGTCACCGGTCGGCGGCCCGAGGACCCTCGACGCCGCCGTGCCCTCGGGGGGAGGGAAGGAAACCAGGACATGCCCGTACCCGTACCGCGGCAGAGAGCAGTCCCGGCCGCCGAGTGCGGTCCGGCGCAGGTCTCGGCCGTAGCCCTCACCGAAGAGGCGCACCGCGACACCGCCGCCCTCGGCGTGGCGCTCACCGTGCTGCTCGTCGAGGACGACCCGTCCGGCGCGCTCGTCCCCGAGCTGCGGGACTCGGCCGGCCGGCCGATCCGCGTGCGTACCGCCCGCAACCTCACCGAGGCCGGACGGCTGCTCACCCCCGAGGTGCAGTGCATCCTGCTCGACCTCGCCCTCCCGGCCGCCGGCCGTACCGACACCGAGGACGGCGACGAGCTGGCCGTGCTCCGTCAGGTGCTGGAGCTGGCACCCCGGCACGCCGTGATCGCGCTGACCGCCTCCGGCGACGCCGAGCGCGGCGCCGAGGCCGTGCGCGTGGGCGCCCAGGACTACCTCTTCCGCGACGAGCTGGACAGCAGGCTGCTCAGCCGCGCCATCCGGTACGCCGTGGAGCGCAAGCGTTCCGACACCGCCGAGCGGCGGCTGGCGGAGGGCAGGCTGCGCGCACAGGAGAACCGGCGCCTGGAGCGCGGGCTGCTGCCGACGCCACTGCTGGAGGGCGCCGCGCTGCGGTTCGCCGCGCGCTACCGCCCCGGCCGCTCCCGCGCGCTGCTCGGCGGCGACTTCTACGACGCCGTCCGCACCCCCGACGGCACCGTGCACGCCATGATCGGCGACGTCTGCGGCCACGGCCCGGACGAGGCCGCGCTCGGCGTGGAGCTGCGCATCGCCTGGCGGGCGCTGACCCTGGCCGGGCTGTGCGGGGACGATCTGCTGGGCACGCTCCAGGAGGTGCTGGAGCACGAGCGCTCCGACGACGAGATCTTCGCGACCCTCTGCACGGTGGACATCGCCCCCGACGGCCGCCGCGCGGGCCTCTGCCTGGCCGGGCACCCCGCCCCGCTGCTGATCCGCCCCGGCGCGACCCCGGTCCCCCGGCTGCTCCCCTTCGACAACAACGGCCCCGCCCTCGGCCTCCTCCCGGGCGCCCGCTGGCCCCGCACCCAGGTGGAGCTGGGCGCCGAGTGGAGCCTCATGCTCTACACCGACGGCCTGATCGAGGGCCGCACCTCCCCCGGCGGCCCCCGGCTCGGCCAGGACGGCATGGTCGACATGATCCACCGCCAGCTCTCCGAGGGCCTGCGCGGCGAGGAACTGCTCCGCGCCGCCGTCAGCGAGGTCCGCCACCTGAACGGCGACGAACTGACGGACGACGTGGCCGTGGTCCTGCTGGACCGGGTGGCGTAGGGGCTGCCACGAGGGGGCGGGTGTTCGCCGTCCCGCTGAACCGGCGGAGCCCTCAGCGGCCGCCGTTGTACGGGCCGTACGGGCCGTCGCTGCTGCTGCCGCCCCGGCCCTTGCCGCGGCCCCAGCCGCCTCGGTTGCCGCCGGTGAGCGCCTTGACGGCGGGGCGGACGTCGACGAGGTAGACGATGCTGGCGACGGCGCCCGCGATCGGCAGGATGGACAGGATCGAGAAGAGGTAGCTGACCACGAGGGCGATGCCCAGGATGATCAGCCAGAAGATCTTGTTCTGCTTACCGGCCGCGCGGAACGCGTCCTCACGCCGAATGGCGGCGTCGAACAGCCCGAACGCGGCCAGCGCCATGAGGACGATCTTCAGGAGTCCCATGAACCCCTCGAAGCCCAGCATCAGCATGTTGCCCACCGCTCCTTGCTTTTCGGGGCCTTCTGGTTCGCTGCCGTCACGCTACCCGGAGAACGGGCCGGGCACCCCGATGGTGCCCGGCCCGTACTTCTTGCGCCGTCCGCCGTCACTTGGCCGGAGGCGTCGGCTTCTTCGTCTGCGGAGCCTTGCGGGCGGCGGCCGGGGCCGGAGCCGGGGTCGGCTTCTTCGCGACGGGCTTCTTCGCGGCGGCCGGGTCGGGCTTGGCGACGGCCGGACCGGCGGCACCGGCGGCAGGCTTCGGGGTCTCCTTGATGACGCCCGGCTCGGGCTGGCCCTCGACCGCGATGGCGAGGTCCTCGATCTCCTCGGCGGCGTCGCCGCGCCAGGTCCGCACGGCCTGCTCGCCGTGCTCGGCGACCTTCTCGTACGCCTCACGCGCCTTGACGGCGTACTCGGCGGCGACGCCGACGCCGCGCAGGGCGAGGTCCTGGGCCTGCTCGCCGACCTTCTTCAGGTCGACGTCGAGGGTGCCGATGAACCCGTTGACCTTGGTCTGGATGGTCTCCTGCGCCTCCTTGGCGCGGGCGGTGGCCCGCTCCTGCACGACCTTCGGGTCGGTGCCGCGCACCTTCTCGATCTGCGCCGGGGCCTCGGCGCGCAGCTGCTCGACCAGCGAGGGCACCTTGCGGACCTGCCGGATGGCGAGATCGGCGGTACCGGCGGCGAAGTAGAGCGGAGTCGGGTCGCTGAGGGTCTTGCGCAGGTCGTCGGTGATGGCCATGGTGAGGGTCCTCCCGGATTCGCGTTCGGCTGAGGTAGGTGTGGTCCGCGTGCGGTGGCCGGAGCCCTGGTCCGGCTTCATCCGGCCGTCCGCCGCGGACCGGCATCACTGCCGGGGGTGTCGCTGGGCTGCGCTTCCGTACCGTCGGACTCCTCGGGTCGTACGGGGCCTTCGCCACCGAGTCCGTTCTCCTTGCGGAAGGACTCGTAGATCTGGAGCAGGACCTGCTTCTGCCGTTCGTCGAGCGAGGGGTCGGCGAGGATGACGGCACGCGTCTCCACCTCGTCCCGGTCCCGCTCGGCGTCGAGGATTCCCGCGCGGACGTACAGCGTCTCGGCGGAGATCCGCAGCGCCTTGGCGACCTGCTGCAACACCTCCGCGCTGGGCTTGCGCAGCCCGCGCTCGATCTGGCTCAGGTACGGATTCGACACCCCGGCGGCGTCGGCGAGCTGCCGCAGCGACAGTTGGGCGTTGCGCCGCTGCTCGCGCAGATACTCACCGAGATTGCCGACGTTGAGCGATGCCATGCCTCCACCATGCCCACCCTCGCTAACTTTTGCAAGCACCCGCTTGCAAAAGTGTTGTACCGGGGTCGTGACGGAAGGGTTTCACCAGCCTGCCGCCAGCGCCCGTGCCGCGTCCGCGAAGTACTGCTCGTCCGCCTCCGGGGCGAGGGCGAGGGTGACGCCCTGGGTGAGGCCGACGAGGAGGGCGCGGAGGGCGGTGACCAGGCGTCGGGCCTGGTGGGGCGTCACCACGCCGCCGTCATGCGCCCGTCCGGCGAACAGCTCGGCCAGCTGGTTCTCCTGCGACCGTACGGACGCCGCGAGCCGGGCTCCCAGGTCGGGGTCGTGCAGGGCCATGTCCAGCGCGGTGATCTGGAGGGAGAGGACGGCCCGGGCGTCGGGGGCGTCGCAGCTGCGGCGGGCGTGCCGGGCGAAGGCTTCGACCGCGTCCAGCAGGTCCAGTTCGGCCGGAACCGCCTGCTCGATCTCCTCGTAGTACGGCCGCAGGTAGTCGGTGACGAGGGCCAGCACCAGGCCGTTCTTGCTGCCGAACAGCGAGTAGACCGCACCGGTGGTCAGGCCCGCGCGTGCGGCGACCTCGTCGAGCCTGGCCTGGTGGCCGTCCCGGGAAACAACCTGGAACGCGGCGTCCAACAGGGCGCGTCGATTGCGCTCCTTGGCTTCCGCTCTCGTCATTCTCATAGTTTGATTATTGCCATAATCTCGTTACGGAATTGGCAGGACGAGCTTCGAGGAGGACCACTCATGGCCCAGGCCGTGGCACCGCGGGTGACCCGCCAGACCGTGGGGGCCATCGCCGATGGCGCCTTCAAGGTGGTGCTCGCCGTCGCCTCCATGGCGGCCGCCGCCCCGCTCGGCCGACTGCTCGGCACCCCGACCTGGCTGCTGGCCGTCGCGGGCGTGGCCCTGCTGATCGGCGGCGTCGTCGAGATCGGCTACACCCGCAGCCGGTCGATGCGCACGTACACCCGGCTCATGATCGCCTACGACACCGGCTGGGTGCTGACGGCACTCATCGGCGCCCTCATCGCGTGGCAGGGCGGCAGCGCCGGGGGCGAGATCTGGATCGGGTACCAGACGGTCGCCCCCCTCGTGTTCGCCGCACTGCTGATCACCGCCAAGCCGGTCCGGACCACGGCGGGTTGAGCGCGACGACCGACCCGTCGGCTCACCTCCCGTGGGCTACGCTGTGCGGCCATGCATACCGGGACGGCCTCGCGCCACACACGGATCGGTGACCCGGTGCTCTCCTGAGCGCCGTACGGGCCGGTTCGGGTCCGCTGTTCGACCGGGGCTGCCGCGCTGCCGCGCGGGCTCCGCCTCCGTCGTGTCGATCACAGAGCTCTGCGCATCGACCACGACAGGAGAACCCATGCCCACCAAGACGTTGAAGATTCCCACCGCGGACGGCCACGCCGACGCCTTCGCCGCCTTCCCCGACCGCGACGGGCGGCACCCCGGGGTGCTGATGTACGCGGACGGCTTCGGCATCCGGCCCGTGCTGCGGGAGATGGCCCGCGAGCTGGCCGGGCACGGCTACTACGTGCTCGTCCCCAACTCCTTCTACCGGCACGGTCCGGCACCGCTGATCGAGCTTCCCGAGCACATCGGCGAAGAGGTCCGGCCCGCGGTCTTCGCCCAGTTGATGCCCCTGATCGAGGCGCACACCGCCGAGCGTGTCCTCAGCGACGCCGACGCCTACCTCTGGTTCCTCACCGCCCAGCCCGAGGCCGGCGCCGGTCCGGTCGCGGTGACCGGCTACTGCATAGGCGGCCTCTACGCGATGCGCACCGCCGCGGCCCACCCGGACCGGGTGGCGGCCGTCGCCGCGTTCCACGGCCCCGTGGGGGTCGACGGGACCGGCCTCTTCGCCAAGCTCACCGCTCGGGTCCATCTCGGCCACGCCGAGGGCGACCTGACACCTGAGGCTCTCGGCGTGCTCAACCAGGCCCTGGACGCGGCAGGTGTCGATCACACCTCCGAGATCTACCCCGGCACCACCCACGGCTTCACCATGTCCGACACCGACGCGTTCAGCGCCGCCGGGCTGCAGCGCCACTGGGAGCGCCTGCTCCCCCTGCTGAACCGCACCCTGAAGGCATCCAGGTAGGCCGGGGCGGCTACGCGAACCTCACCCGCACCGCGACCACGCCCCCCGCCGCGTCCAGGTCCGCCGACACCGGGAAGTAGCCGTCGCCGCACGTCGTCATGGCGCAGAGCAGGCGGGCCGGGCCGAGGTCGAGGGTGCCGGAGTCGAGTTCCGAGGCGCGGAGGGCGCGCATGATCTGCCAGTGGTGGGAGTGGGGGCGGAAGTCCACCATCAGGCGGCGGCCGGGCTCCTGGGCCCAGGTCCGCATCGCGCGGGCCTTGTCCATGGCCTTCGCCACGGGCAGTCCGGCCCAGCCACGGACCCCGGGTTCGCCCGGTTCGCCCAGCTCGGGGGCGGCGAACGCCGCCGCTGCCTCGTCCGCGGCGGCGCCCCAGAAGGCGACGTCGGCCAGGCCGTCCACCGGCTCGTCGTGCTGCCAGGCGTTCAGGGCGTCGACGTCGCCGAAGAGCAGGCGGGCCCAGTCGACGCCGACGTGGCCGAGCGGTACGGAGCGGACGGCCGGGGCCTCGCTCGTGCGGACCGTCAGCTCCGTCCAGCTCGGCTCGCTCCCGGTCCGGGTGGCCAGTACCGGCAGTGCGCGGTCACGGGGCAGCCCGCCCACCGCGACGACGGGCACCCCGAACATCAGGAAGCTCCCGCCGCCCTCGGCCGCGGTACGGCGGGCGCGGTGGGCGTGTGGTTCACGGCTGGGCAGCGGCTCCAAGCGGGCATCCAGACCGCCGACTTGGCAGTGCTCAGCGAACAGCCGCCTGAACTGCGGTACTTGTGACGCCGGGATGTCGTGGAGCAGGGCACCCGGCTGCCGGTCGAAGCTCCGGGCGGCGGCCGAGGCGTCCGGGCCGACCACGGCGAAGTCGACCGAGTTCCGCACTTCTTCGGCCATCTCCGCGTCGTCGACGCCGAGCAGTACGGGGTCGATCTCCACCGGCGACCGTTCCCCGCTCCACAGCCCCAGATGCCCGCCGTCGATGACGACCAGGGTCCCGGAGGGACAGCTGATCTCGCCCAGCTCGAAGATCGTTTCCATGGCGCGCGAGTCTACGGCCGCCCTTCCGTACGGCGCCGGGACGCCGGAGCCTGGCGTAAAACCGCCCGCCCCCTCCCCCGCGTGCGGAAGCATGGGGCATGCGGTCAAGCGACTGGTACCTCACCGAAGACGTGGACGACTTCCTCACCCGGGCCGGAGGGTTCCTGCGCTCGCGGCCCGCGGCGCACGTGATGCAGCTGACGTGGGCCGAGCGGGTACGGGTGCGCGGGGCGGGGGCGTTCGCGCGGGTGCCCGTGTTCGGGGTACTGGAGGAGAACGGCGAGGTCAGCGGCACCTTCTACCATCTCCCGCCCCGCACCCTGGGCCTCTCCCCGCTCTCGCCCGAGCAGGCCGACACCCTCGCCGCCCGCCTGGCCGGTCTCGGACACACCCCGGCCTCCGTCGGCGCGGACCACGACACCGCCACCGCCTTCGCCGAGGCATGGCAGCGCCACACCGGCGCGACACCGAAGCTCCGCGACGTCCGGGTCCGCCTGTACCGACTCGGCACCCTCACCCCGCCTAAGCCCCATCCGACGGGCCGGGCCCGCGTCCTCGGCGAGCGGGATCTCGGCGAAGCCGTCTTCTGGTGCGGCGAGTTCGCCAAGGCCGTCGGGGAGGACGTCACCGTCGACGCCGACTCCTGGGCGAGCACCCGCTACGCCGACAAGACCTACACCCTCTGGGAGACCCCGGACGGCACCCCCGTCTCCATCGCGGGCATGAACCCGCTGATCGGCGGCCAGGTCCAGGTGGACATCGTCTACACCCCGGCCCACCTGCGCGGCCACGGCTACGCGGCTGCCGTCAGCACCGCGGTCAGCCGGGCCGCACTGGCCACGGGCGCCCAGGAGGTCGTCCTCTTCGCCGACCAGTCCAACCCCACCAGCAACGCCCTGTACCAACGCCTCGGCTACGAGGCGCTCTCCGACTGGTCGGGGTACGGCTTCACGTCCGCGATGCCGGACTGACGCCGCACGGAAACCCGCTCACCGCTTGCGGCGCGCCCTTACGCCCGTCGGGTCAGTTCCTCCGCGACCTCCGGTGGGGCCGCCTCGATCACGTGGGTCAGGGCCGCGCGGGAGGTCTGGAGGGCCTGGATGGCCTGGGTGATGCGGGCGCGTTCGTCGTGGAGGTGCTGGAGGAGGTCGGGGCAGGTCGGCACCAGGCGGTCCGCCTCCTCGCGCAGACACGGCAGGATCGCGGCGATGGTCGCGGTGTTCAGCCCGGCGGCGAGAAGGGCGCGGATGCGGGCCACCGCGTGGACGTCCGCCTCGCGGTACACGCGGTAGCCGCTGGGGAGGCGGTCCGGGTGGAGGAGGTCCTGCTCCTCGTAGTAGCGCAGCAGCCGTTCATGGACGCCGGTCCGGCGGGCCAACTCACCAATGCGCACGTGTCGTTCCTCCCTTGACTCTCACATTGATGTGAGAGTTTAGCTTCCGGGCATGAGCGAGAACCTCCCCATGACCACGCGCGCCGTACAGATCGACCGCCACGGCGGACCCGAGGTGCTGACCGTGCGCGAGATCCCCCGACCCGCCCTCGCCGACGGCGAAGTCCTCATCGCCGTCGCCGCCAGCAGCCTCAATCCGGTGGACTGGAAGACCCGTGCGTGGGAGGTGGGGCCGCCGCCGCCCGCCACGCTCGGCTGGGATCTCGCAGGGCGGGTGGTCGCGGGGGAGGTCCCCGCACACCGGGTGGGGGACGAGGTGATCGCCATGTCCGCGCAGATCGCCACGGGGCGCGGGACCTGGGCCGAACTGGTGGCTTTGCCCGCCCATTTGCTCGCATCAGCGCCTACGAGCCTGCCGCTGGAGGACGCCGCGGCGCTTCCGCTGGCCGGGACGACCGCGCTGCAGGCACTGCGGGCGGCCGAACCGGCCCCAGGTGAACGGGTTTTGGTCACCGGCGCCGTCGGCGGGGTGGGCGCCCTGGCCGTACAACTCGCCCGGCACACCGGCGCGCGGGTCGACGCGCTCGTCTCCCGACCGGAACACCGTTCAGCGGCAGTCGAGTTGGGCGCCGAACGAGTGTGGCACCAGCCAGCCGACCTGCCCTCCGCCCAGTACCACGTCGTCCTCGACACCGCGGGCGTCGACGCGTCCCACGCCCTCGCGCACGGTGGCCGTTACGTCTCCATCTCCGACGAACCCCTGCCCGCCGTACCGGGCGCCCGCAAGAGCTACGTCCAGGAGAACACGGCCGACCTCGCGTACTTGGCCACGTTGGTCGACGCGGGTGAGCTGCGGCTCCGTATCGCCGAGCGGCACCCCTTCACCGACATCCGCGCCGCACACGAGCGCTTCGAGGCGAGGGGTCTGCTGGGCAAGGTCCTGATCACCTTCTGATCTCCAGGAAGTCCCGGAGGCTGCTCGCCAGCAGGTCGAACTGGCCTGTCGTAGAAGGGCTCGTGGCCTGCCACACGCGGCCGGAGGAGGACAGGGCGCAGGCGTGGCCCTCGGCTGTCGTGGCGAAGAGCAGGGCCGGTTGCTCGCCCGGGATGTCGATCTCGCCGTGCTCGCGGAAGAGGGCGGCGACGGTCGCGGGCGGGTGGACGGAGCGGCCGTCGGGGAGGCGGGCCTCGGCCAGCACCCAGTACAGGGTGGTCAGGTCCGACGGGATCGGGGTGAGGTCCACGAGGGCGGCTGTCGCCCGGTGGCTCGCGTCCGTCGCCCGGACGACGGTGCCCCCTCCCCGCTCGCACCAGGCCCGCAGCCACTCCGCGTCGAGCCGCCCCTCAGTCACGCCCACGCCCGCCCCCGGTCCACAGCGCCAGGTCGCTGCTCGTGGCGACCGCGAGGGTCCGGCCCGTCGGGGAGAAGCCCGCGGTGCGGAACTCGGAGTACGTGGAGTGGAAGATGTGCCACCAAGTCCCGCCGTGCGGGCCGGTGTTGATGCCGCCGTCTGCGGAGAGGACGACGCGGTGATGGGGCCAGTCCGGGCTGACCACGCACACGGTCCAGCCCGTGCCCGAGTCGCCGTGCAGGCCGCCGCCGAAGAGGCCCGCGATGCGGACCGGGGTACCCGCGACCGGGCCGAGGCCGGGGCAGCTGAGGTCGGGTGACAGGTCGGGGGTGTCCGTCTCGGGGTCCGGGTCGTGGTCACGGGCGAGCCGCTCGCCGGTGACCGCGTCGATGAGGCCGTGCCCGCTGCTGGACACCACCATCACCAGGTCGTGCCCGGTATCCGGGTGCACGGCGAACCCGATGCCGAGCAGCCCGCCCACCGGGATGAGCCCCTCCCCCACCGGCCGCCACGGCGACGGCGCCGACACCACGGGCGCGGCGAGATGCCGGTCCCGGAGTGCCCGTCGGTACTCCGTGGTCATGACGCCCCGTACCGCAGCCCGTCCAGCAGCAGCCCCACCATCCGCCCCGTGTGCCCGTCGTCGTCCTGGGCCGGGAGGGTCAGGTTGGCGACGGCTCGGAGGAGGTCCTCGGGGTCGATGTCGGTGCGGATCTCGCCGGTCTTGGCGGCAGCGCCGACCAGCGCCTCCAGGGCCGGTACCAGGCGGAGCTGGAAGTAGGCGGGGAGGCTGTCGTACGCCGGGTCGCCGGAGTGCAGGGCGGCGCTGAGGCCGCGCTTGGTGGCGATGAAGTGGGTGAAGCGGAGGAGCCACAGGCGCAGGGCCTCGACGGGGTCCTGGTCGGCGGCGAGCGCGGGCGCGGCGTCGGCGCAGGCGTCGACCTCGTGCCGGAAGACGGCGGCGATCAGGTCGGAGCGCTGCGGGAAGTGCCGGTAGAGGGTGCCCGCGCCGACGCCTGCGCGGGCGGTGATCTGCCGTACGGGCGCGTCCACGCCGGACTCGGCGAAGACCTCGGCGGCGGCCGTGAGCAGCGTGTCGATGCTGCGGCGCGCGTCGGCCCGCAGCCGGGGGCGGGACGGCTCGGCGTCGGTCATGCCGACTCCCCACTCATGCCGGACCCCCACCTCATGCCAGTCCTCCACTCACGCCAGACCTCCGCTTGCTAACCGGAACAGCGTTCCGTATCGTTGCTCCCGGAACACCGTTCCGTTTTCGTGAGCGTAACGCGCCGCGGCAGGCCCTGGCCACCGCGGATGGGAGGAGACTCATGAAGTACCGCACGCTGGGCCGCACCGGAATGAAGGTCAGCCCCTACTGCCTGGGCGCGATGATGTTCGGCGCCGTCGGCAACCCCGACCACGACGACTCCGTACGCATGATCCACAAGGCGCTGGACGCCGGGATCAACTTCATCGACACCGCCGACATGTACTCGTACGGGGAGTCGGAGGACATCGTCGGCAAGGCGCTCAAGGGGCGGCGGGACTCCGTCGTGCTCGCCACCAAGGCGCGGCTGCCCATGAACGCCGACGGCGCCGACCCCAACATGCAGGGCGCGTCCCGGCGTTGGCTGACCCGGGCGCTGGACGACTCGCTGCGCAGGCTCGGCACCGACCATGTCGACCTCTACCAGATCCACCGCCCCGACCCGGACACCGACATCGAGGAGACCCTCTCCGCCCTCACCGACCTGGTGCGCGCGGGCAAGGTCCGCGCGATCGGCACCTCCAGCTACCCCGCCTCCGACATCGTCGAGGCGCAGTGGGTCGCCGAACACCACCGCCTCCAGCGCTTCCGCACCGAACAGCCGACGTACTCGCTGCTCAACCGGGGTGTCGAGCGCGAGGTGCTGCCGGTGTGCGAGCGGTACGGGATGGGCACGCTGATCTACAGCCCACTGGCCGGGGGCATGCTCACCGGGCGCTACCGCAAGGACCGGCCCGCCGACACCCACCGCTCCACCTACGGCTTCCGGTACCTGCGCGACGAGCGGCGCCTGGACACCGTGGAGCGGCTGATCCCGGTCGCCGAGGAAGCCGGAGTCTCGCTGACCCACCTGGCGCTGGCCTTCGTGATCAGCCACCCCGGCGTCACCTCCGCGATCATCGGCCCGCGCACGATGGAGCAGCTGGACGATCTGCTCGCGGGCGACAAGGTCACCCTGAGCGACGAGATCCTGGACCGCATCGACGCGGTGGTCCCGCCCGGCACGGATGTCGGCGCCCTCGACATGGAGTACGCCCCGCCCGCGATCACCGAGCCGCACCTGCGGCGCCGGTGGGCCGGGGAGCGGTCGGCAGCCTGAGCGCCGTCAGTCCGGCGGGTGCCTGCCCAGCCACTCCCGCAGGGTGCTGAAATCCGCCTCGGTCAGCCCGTAGTCGTGGTCCACGCGGTGCAGCAGGGCCGGGGCCCGGTGGTGGACGGCGACGTACGCCCGGTCGGCCTCGGTGATCTCGTCGTCGATCCAGACGAACGGGCGGCCCGCCGCGAACTCGACCAGCGGGCGCGTCTTCCAGTGGATCAGCGCGGGCGGCTCGTCCTCGTCCGGCCAGGGCACCACCGGCAGCGGCGGCAGGCCCAGCCAGGGCGCGAGCACCGCGTTGGCGTCGTCCATCCAGGTCGACGCCCACACCAGCTCACACCCCAGCGCCGTCAGCCGCGCCCCGAGCCCCGGATCGACCCGTCCGAGCAGCGGATGCTCTCCCCCGCCCGGCGGCACACCGGCCCCCCGCTCGAACACCTGGTACGCGGCGTCGGGGGCGCCGAAGGGGATGAGCGGGCCGTCGATGTCGAGGAAGAGCAGCATCACCCCTCAGCATCGGGCATCCGTCCGCCTCCGGCCAGGAAAGCGGCCCGCGCCCGGCGCTCAGTTCCCCTGGGCCCGGTGCCAGCCGCTCAGTCCCCCTGGGCCCGGTGCCAGCGGCTCAGGGCCACCGCCACCCGCCCCGCGTCCGGCACGTCGGTCACGCCCAGCGGACGCGCGCCCCGCGCCAGGATCTCGCGCAGCTTCGCGGCCAGCGGCAGCAGCGGGGGCGGGTCGGGGGCCTCCAGGGCGAGGGCGGAGCGGATGACGTCGGTGAAGACGGACTGCGCGCGCTTGTAGCCGAGCAGCGGCGGCAGGTCGTCGGCCCAGCCGCGCACGCTGCCGGGGCGCAACGCGCGGACCGCGGTGTGCCAGCGGGCGGCCATCTCGCGGGCCTGCGGGGCGGGGTAGCGCATGAGGTGCAGATGGGTGGCGAGGTCGTAGAGCGGGTCGCCGACCATGGCCAGCTCCCAGTCGATGGTCCACAGCCGGTCCACCGGGTCCACGATGAAGTTCTCCCGGTGCAGATCGGCGTGGAGCAGGCAGTACGGGCGCCTGGCCAGGCCGTGCACATGGGCCCGAAGCCGGGTGAACGAGGTCTCGGTCAGGCCGAGTTCGGCGAAGAGCGACTCGAAGCGGTCGAGGTTGCGGCGGTAGACCCGGTGCTCGGTGAAGTGGACGAGCCGTTCCAGGAAGCCGTCGCTGTCGCCGTCCGCGGGGCGGTCCTCGGCGGCGCAGCGCCGCTCCGCCGTGACGTCGTCCGGGCCGATCGCCGCCAGCTTCCCGAACAGTTCGGTGAGCTGGCGGCACAGCGCTTCCGGCACCTCGCTGCCCGAGGGGTGGCGCGCGCCGAGGGTGGTGCCCTCGATGAACCGCATCAGGCGCAGCCCGCCGACCTCCACCAGACCGGGGACGCGCGGCAGCCGGTCGCCCAGTGCGGTGAGCAGCCGCTCCTCCGAGGCGAAGCAGCGCCGGTCGAACCAGAGCAGCCCGTCCCTGGGCTCCCGGCACTTCCACCGCCCCGGATGGAGCCGCGCGGCCTCCCCGGCCAGCGGGAAGACGTACGTCTCGTGGTGGTAGCCGTGGAGCGGCCCCTCGACCACCTTGTCGTCGCCGCTCACCTCGGCCGCGTGCTGCCGAGCAATCGAAACCGTTTCGGGGGACATGGCCCGTTCTCTCGCCGTGCGCCCTGCCGAAGGGGGCGGAAGTGGCAGCACGCTACCGCCTCGCGAGCGGGTCCCGGCCCCACGACTCCGCCCCGGTTCCCCCGTACCGGCGACCCGGCGCACACGCGTGCCCGTCCACTACCCCCGCAGGGCGAGGAGCAGGGGTTCCAGCGAGGTGAGGACCGTCTCGGCGCCCGAGGCGCGCAGCTGTTTGGCGCGCTGCTCGCCGCCCGCGTAGCCGAGGAAGCGCACCCCGGCCCGGTCGGCGGCGACCAGGTCGGAGGGCGAGTCCCCGATCATCAGCGCGGAGCCGGGGGCGGCGCCCAGGGCGGCGAGGGCCCGCTCCAGGCAGTGCGGGTCGGGCTTGAGGTGGCGCAGCTCGGCGGTGCGGCCGTAGATGTGCGGGGCGAAGCAGCCGGTCAGGCCCCGGCCCGCGAGGTAGGCGCGGACCACCCGGGGGGAGTTGTTGGTGGTCACGGCCAGGCGGGAGCCCACCGCGGTCCAGGTCCGGATCAGCGGGTCGGCGTACGCGGTCGGCAGGGCGGAGGCGGCGGCCAGCAGCTCGTCCTGGGTGAGGCGTTCCTCCAGCTCGGTCACGAGGTCGCTGCCGGGATGACGGCGGTCCACCGCGCGCAGCACCACCTGGGGGTCCAGCGTGTCCCGCTCGTCCTCGCTGAGCAGGCCGTGCAGCCCGCGCCCGGCCAGCCACTCCACCAGCCCGGCCGCGACCCGCTCGGCGCGGTGCCGGGCGAAGAGGCGGCAGATCGGCCCGTCGAAGTCCCAGAGCACGACCCGCGCGCCGATCAGTTCCCGAAGCTTCTCGGTCTCGTAGGCGGTCTTCTTCTCAACCGTTTCGGTCGCCACCGGTTCGTCCGGTGCCGTCTCCGTCGTCTCAGAAGTCACTAGGAGAGTGTCAGGTCCGTGGTGATGGTTTCCCAGAGGGCGTCGAACCACTTCTGGGACTGTTCCACGAAGGAGGCGTCGCGCCTGCCCGACCGCTTCTCGAAGGAGAACAGCATGGACTCCGAGCCGAGGGTGTCGAACATCTCCAGGGTGCCGGTGTCGGTGGGCTCCTCGCGCCGGGTGACCATGTAGTACGCGTACAGCGCCTCCGCGCCGTTGAGCAGGTACAGCTTGACCGGCGGGGTGAACGGCAGGGCGCGGAAGGCGACATGGACGTCGATGTCGTGCGTGGCGCGCAGGGCGTTGAGG
Organism: Streptomyces sp. NPDC002176; assembly: GCF_044903645.1. NCBI lineage: Bacteria > Bacillati > Actinomycetota > Actinomycetes > Kitasatosporales > Streptomycetaceae > Streptomyces > Streptomyces sp. NPDC002176. The sequence goes on along the minus strand of NZ_JBJDQW010000006.1, from coordinate 54,308 downwards.
TTGTACTGCAGGACCTGCCCCTGGGCGTTGCGCATCGCCAGCCAGCGCCGGTGCACCGGGTCGGCGTCGTCGCCCTCCGGGTCCACCGGGACGGGGAAGGCGAGGCTGATGTCGCGCGAGGGCAGCAGGACGCGTACGTCGATGCGCTCGGGGCGGACCCGGCCCTCGTGGATGCGGCGCAGCGGCTCGCCGAGGGCGGGGATCAGGCTCTGGGCGGTCAGGCACACGGCGTCGACCCGGACGTGGGACGCGGTGAACGCCTCGGCGAGCCGGGGGGCGAGGGCGACCATCGTGGGCTGCGGGCCGTCCTGCGCGGGGGCGGGCTCCGCGACGCGCGGCGGGCTGCCCTTGGTGACCCCGCTGAGCAGCCCCTCCTCGTGCAGCGCCCGCAGCGCCTGGCGGACCGCGCCGCGCTCCACGCCGAACTCCTCGGCCAGCTCGGCCTGGGTGGGCAGCCGCTCGCCCGCCCTGAGCTCACCGGCGCGGATGCGCGCGCGCAGGGCGTCGGCGATCTCCTGGGCGGTGAACCGTCTGCCGTTCACTGCCACGTTCTCCTGGGTCACGACCAAACGGTACAACCTCGCTCCATCTACGGGCAGTTGTCGCCACCTTGTTTGAAGATGGCTGCCAAGTCGGTCCAACCGGTGTCGACTTGGTCTAACTCAGCACCAGCTCCGAGCTGATCGTCTCCCACAGCGCGTCGAACCACAGCCGGGACTGCGCCACGAACCCGGCGTCCCGCGCCCCTGCCCCCCGCGCGAAGGCGAACAGCATCGACCGGGTGCCCTCGGCGTCGTACAGCGCCAGGTGCTCCGGCCCGATGTCCCGCTCCCGCCGGGCCAGGGTGTAGTAGGCGAACAGCGCCTCCGTGCCGTTGAGCAGATACAGCTTGACCGGCGGGGTGAAGGGCAGCGCCCGGAAGCGGACCCGGACGTCGATGCCGTGCGTGGTGCGCAGCGCCAGCAGGTTGTGCCGCAGCACCTGGCCCTGGGCGTTGCGCTGGGCCAGCCAGCGCCGGTGCAGCAGGTCGGTGTCGGCGGCGTCCACCGGGGCGGGGAAGGCAAGCGTGATGTCGCGGCTCGGCAGCAGCAGCCGTACGTCGATCTTGGCCGGTTCCAGCCGTCCCGCGTGGATCTGGCGGAGCGGTTCGCCGATGGCCAGGGTGAGCGAGACGGAGGTCAGGCAGAGGGCGTCGATCTGGACGTGCGGGACCGCGAAGGCGGCCGCGACGCGGGGCGCGAGCCCCGCCATGGTGGGCTGCGGCGGGGCGGCCGGGCCGACCGCGCCGGGCCGGACGGCCACCGTGGCCGGGCTGCCCTGCGACGATCCGGCGAGCAGCCGCTCCACCCGCAGCAGGCGCAGCGCCTCGCGGACCGTGCCGCGCTCGACCCCGAACTCCTCGGCCAGCTCCGCCTGGGTGGGCAGCCGCTCGCCGGGACGCAGCACACCGGAGTCGATCCGGGTGCGCAGGGTGTCGGCCACCACGCGAGGTGTGACGCGTGACTGCCGTGACCGTGGTGACCTCTTCCGTCCAGTGGCGGAGACGTGTTCCGGGTCCACGGACAAAGGCTACAACTTCCCGCCATCTTGCGGCAGTTCGCGGGAAGGTGGTTATGAGCCGCTTCCACGCGGAGATAAGTTAAGTGAAGTTGGCTGCCAACTCGGCCGACATGGTCGAACATTCCGGCGGTTGGCCGACCGGGTTCCCCTCCGGAGGGGAGCCGGGAGCCCGGCAGGGGGCGGCCACGGGAGCGCACAGTCACAACTGAACACCCGCACAGCCACAACCGAACAACGCCAGCACAGCCACAACCGAACACCGGCACGTCAGCACGGCACGCTACGGATGAGCGGCCGCCGGCACGGCAGAAGGGAACCGGCAGCGACCGCCGCGCGCGGTCAGAAGGAGTCCGGGCACCAAGGCCGCCCGGACGTGCGGAACAGGGCGTCGGCCACCCGGGCGGCGCCCTCCCGCTCCTCCTGGACCCGGCCGAGCGCCGCCAGCCGGGTCAGCGAGCCGTCCCCGAGCCACACCGTGGCCAGCTCGGCCACCGGCAGCGTCAGCTCGGCGGACGCGCCGCCCGCCGGGGTGCACGAGGCCCCCTCGGGCGACACCTCCAGCCGGTACCGCCCGCCCGCCGTGCCGTCCTCGTCCAGCACCTCGAGCACCAGCGACCCGGACCGCTCGTAGGTCCGCGCCTCCAGCGCCCGCTGTACGTCCAGCAGCCGCAGCCACAGCCAGTCCGTGTGCGTCTCGACGCGGGCCGCGCGCACGTCGGGCAGCAGGAAGGGCAGCAGGGAGTCCGGGGCCCGCCAGCCGCTCTTGACGTGGACGATCCAGTCGATCGAGCACAGGTAGCGCCACAGCGCGGCCTCGGCCGCCGGGGTCGCGGCCGTCAGCCAGTCCACCTTGGCCGCGTTCTCCGGCTGCTGCCCCTCCCACTTGGCCTCGCAGCGGTACGCCACCAGGCCCTCGACCTCGCCGGAGGCGGAGCGGTACACCGCGTAGAACGGCTCGGTCCAGTCCCGGCCGAAGCGGGCCACCCCGGTACGGGCGTCCCACCACAGCTCGTCCCGCCCGATCGCGCCCGGCATCACCGCGCGCACCCGCTCGGACAGCTTCGGGCCCAGCGCGCGCACCTCGGCGCCGTCCACCAGGTCGATCCGGGCACCGTCCGCCGGACCCGCCCAGCGCGGGTCGAGCCCCGAACGACCCACGTCCACGGTCCAGTTGGTCGCCCAGGTGGCGGGGCCGAAGCCGTGATGACCGTAGATCGGGTACTCGGCGGCGATCAGCGTGGCGACCACGTCCCCGCGCTCCCGGGCGGCCGCCAGGTCCTCGCGCATCATCCGGGTGAGCAGACCGCGGCGGCGGTGCGTCGGGGAGACCGTGACGTTGGAGATCGCGTTCGACGGGACGTACGCGCCGCCGACCGCGGTGACCTCCTGCGCGAAGGAGCGGAAGGTGCCCACGCAGCGGCCGCCGTCGAAGGCGCCGAGCAGGCGGCCCGGCTCGAACTGCCGGAGCCTCGCCGCGCGCTGCTCCGGGGTGAGCACCGGGTCCTGGAGGAAACCGGTGTCCAGGGCGCGGTGCCAGTTGTCGAACTCGTCCTCGGCCACGGGGCGTACGTCGATCATGGGGCCACGGTAGGCGGGGGACCCGGCACGTGTCGCGCGCATTTCGCGCGCGCCGGGCCCGCTCAGGCCAGCAGGTCGTCCACCTGCGCCTCGCCCGCCCGGTACCGGCGCGCGATCTCGCCCCCGCAGTCGTCGGCGGTGCGCTGGAGGCCCTGGCGGCGGTGCGAGATCTCCTGCTCATACTGGGTCAACCGGCCCATCGCGTCCCCCAGTTCGGTGTCCGTGCGGGCGGTCAGGTCGGACAGCTCGACCTCGGCGAGCATCTCCGCCGCGAGCTTGCCGTACTCCTCGCTGTACGGGGTGCCCAGCGTGACGTGGCGGGCGGAGGAGCGGTGGCGGGCCGGGCCGTCGGCGAGGATCTCCGACAGCCGCTCCACCACGGACCCGTCCACCGGCACCGGCAGCCGGGCCCCGCCGCGCCGGGTCAGCTCGGCGCGCAGGATGTCGATCCGGCCCTGGAGCAGCCGCCGGACATAGCTCAGGTCGGCCTCGTCGCGCTGGGCGTCCCGGCGCAGGGCGCGCAGTTCGGGCAGGCTCAGCGGCGCGAGAACGGAAGGGGCGGGTTCATCGAGTGGCGGGCTCGGCGGGCTGTCAGCGCGCTGTGCGGGCGGCCTATGTGTGACCGGACCACTGGTGCTCGGTGTGCTCATGTGCGGTGGACCGTCCCCTCGACCGGCGTGTGGAAGCATCGTGCCACCCCCGGTGGCCGCTATGTGACCGACTGCCCCCGAACGGCCCTGGATGGGCGGTATTGATCGGTTGCGGGCCCCCTGGACGGGCGCGCGCCCGGCGCACGGCATGATGGGGCGTATGCGTGCGGTGGTGCAACGGGTGGACGGCGCGAGCGTCGTCGTGGACGGCGAGACGGTGGGCGCGATCGAGGGCGAGGGCCTGTGCGTCCTCGTCGGCGTGACCCACGAGGACACCAAGGAGAAGGCGGCCCAACTGGCCCGCAAACTCTGGTCGGTGCGGATGCTGTCCGACGAGAGATCATGCAGCGACATCGACGCCCCGCTGCTGGTCATCAGCCAGTTCACCCTCTACGGCGACGCCCGCAAGGGCCGCCGCCCCACCTGGAACGCGGCCGCCCCCGGCCCGGTCGCCGAGCCCCTGGTGGACGAGGTCGTCGCCCAGCTCCGCGCCCTCGGTGCCACGGTCGCCACGGGCCGCTTCGGCGCCCAGATGCGCGTGTCGCTCGTGAACGACGGCCCCTTCACGATCCTGGTCGAGGTCTAGCCGGGCCCCTGTGCCAGCACCGCCGTCACCGGACGTCCCGGCAGCGGGCTGGAGTACACGACGCTGGTGGTGACGGCTCCCAGCCCCGAGATGCGGCCCGTGACGCGCTCCAGGTCGCGCATCGAGCGGGCGACGACCTTCAGCACGAAGCAGTCCTCGCCCGTCACATGGTGCGCCTCCACCACCTCGGGAGTGGTGTCCAGCAGGTCGTGGAACGGCTTGTAGTTGCCGGTGGGGTAGCGCAGCCGGACGAAGGCCAGGATGTCCAGGCCGAGCGCCTCCGGGCTGACCGCTGCCGTGTAGCCGGTGAGGGCCCCGCTCTCCTCCAGCCGCCGCACCCGTTCCGTCACCGCGCTCGGTGACATGGCGACGGTGCGGGCCAACTCGGCATAACTGGCCCGCCCGTTGCGCTGGAGGGCGCTCAGGATGCGTATGTCGGTGGGGTCGAGGGAATCGGCGGCCATGGCCGAGAGATACCACGGATCGCCCGGCGCGGGACAGGGAACGCCGTGGATCACCGGTTCTGCGCGGCGGCCCCCGGTCCTAGCGTCTACGGCATGACAGTCACCGAGACCAGCCCCGCCCTCCGGATGCCCCCGGCCGCCCCCGCCGAGGCCGCCGCCTTCTTCGCCGCCCGCCTCGCCTTCCAGGCCGACGTCTCCGACGTGCACGCCTCACTGGAGTCCGGCGCCCCCGGCTTCGTCCTGGTCGACTCGCGCGGCCCGGAGGCATGGGCCCACGGGCGCATCCCCGGCGCGCTGCACCTGCCGACCGCCGAGATCCCGGAACGGGCGGCGGCCGTCCTGGACCCCGCCACTCCGGTCATCACCTACTGCTGGGGCCCGGCCTGCGACGGCGCCACCCGCGCGGCCCTGGCCCTCGCCGAACTCGGCTACCGGGCCAAGGAGATGATCGGCGGCATGGAGTACTGGACGCGTGAGGGCTTCCCCGTCGAAACCCCGGCCGGCACCACTCGCCGCACCCCGGACCCCCTAGTAGCCCCGCCACAGGCGGCCCACTGCGCCTGTTAGCACCCAGACGTACGCCCCGAGCCCGAGCGCGGTGCGGGCCAGGGCGTCGAGCCACATCCCGGTGTCGCCCCAGAACAGCAGCATGGTGAACGCGGCGGCGATGGCGAAGGACACCCGGTACCGTCCCCATGTCCCGCGCCCGAGCCATGCGCCCATCAGCCCGGCCGGGATCTGGACGGCGATGTGCAGGCCGAGTACGAGCAGCGGCACGACGAGCAGCGCCATGAACGGGGCGTCCGCCGTCGGATCGTCGGGCGGTGTCGCGTAGGCCGCCTCGACCAGCCAGGAGGGCATCACCACGAACGAGCACAGCAGCACGAAGCCGCTCAGATGCATCGCCCCGATGTGCCGCAGCACAGGTCTGCCGCTCACCTACGGCTCGACCACCGTCTCCTGCGCCGCCGCCGTGTCTCCGGCCAGGAGCCGGGCGTCGGTGGGGGTGTTGCGCTTGATGACGGCCAGGGCGACCGGGCCGAGTTCGTGGTGGCGTACGGATGTCGTCACCAGGCCGATCTTGCGGCCGTCGGGGCCGTCGTCGGCGAGGCGGATCTCGGTGCCGGGCGGGGGGAGGTGGACGTCGCTGCCGTCGAGGTGGAGGAAGACCAGGCGGCGCGGCGGCTTGCCGAGGTTCTGCACGCGGGCGACCGTCTCCTGGCCCCGGTAGCAGCCCTTCTGCAAGTGCACGGCGGTGCCGATCCAACCCAGCTCGTGCGGGATGGTGCGGTGGTCGGTCTCGAAGCCGAGGCGGGGCCGGTGCTGCTCGACCCGAAGCGCCTCGTGGGCGAGGAGACCGGCGGCCGGACCGGAACGGGCGGCGAACTCCTCCAGCTCCTCGCGCGGCAGGAAGAGATCACGGCCGTACGGCGTCTCGCGGACCACCGCGCTCTCGGGGACCTCGGCGATGGAACCGGCGGGCAGGTGGACCACCGCGGTGTCGGCGGTGCGGTCGGCGACCTCGACGCGGTAGAAGAACTTCATCGACTCCAGGTAGGCGATCAGCGCCTCCTGGGTGCCGGGCTCGACATGCGCCCAGACGGTCGTGCCGTCGTCCACCAGGTACAGGGCGTGCTCGATGTGCCCGTTGGCGGAGAGGACCAGCGCCTCGGTGGCCTCGCCGACCGGCAGATCGCTCACGTGCTGGGTGAGCAGCAGGTGCAGCCAGCTCAGCCGGTCCGCGCCGGTCACGGCGACGACGCCCCGGTGGGAGAGGTCGACGAAACCGGTGCCGTCGGCGAGGGCACGCTGCTCGCGGAACAGGTCGCCGTAGTGGGCGGCGACGCCTTCGTCCACGCCCTCGGCGGGAACGGCGCCGGGCAGGGACAGCAGGGGGCTCTTCATACGGGCCAGCCTACGACGGGGTGGTGGAACTCTTCCGCGTGCAGTCCGCGCACCGGCCGAAGATCGCGAAGTGCTTCATGTCGGTGTCGAACCCGAACTGCTCGCGCAGCTGCGCGGTGAAGTCGGCGGCGACCTCGACGTCCGCCTCGATCACGTTCTCGCAGTCCCGGCACACCAGGTGGAGATGGTGGTGGCGGTCGGCGAGGTGGTAGGTGGGCGCGCCATGGCCGAGGTGGGCGTGGCTGACGAGCCCCAGCTCCTCCAGCAGCTCCAGGGTGCGGTACACGGTGGAGATGTTGACCCCGGAGGCCGTCCTGCGGACCTCGACGAGGATGTCGTCCGGCGTCGCGTGCTCCAGCGCGTCCACGGCCTCGAGCACGAGTTGCCGCTGCGGAGTCAGCCGGTAACCGCGCTGCCTGAGATCACTCTTCCAGTCGGTGCTCACCACACTGGAAGTGTAGGGCCGGTGAGCCGGTCGCCCCGCGTGATCAGGGCAACCGGTCCGCCGGTGTGCGGGCCTACTTGAAGAACGCGATGCCGTCGTCCGGCATGTCGTCCGGGAGGTCCTTCGCCCAGCGTTCGACGTCCTCGGGGGTGACGGCCTTCTTCAGCTGGGCCGACATGTAGGGGCGCAGCTCGACCTCGGGGGTCTGCTTCTCGCCGACCCACATGATGTCGCCCTTGACGTAGCCGTAGAGGCGCTTGCCGCCGGTGTACGCCGGGGACTCGGGGGTGCGGGCGACGGCGTCCGTGACCAGGTCGATCTGGGGCTTCTTGTCCGCCAGCTCGCCGTACCAGATCTCCACCACGCCGTCGTCGCGGGTCATCGTGACCGTGACCTTGCGCTCGGCGTCGATCCGCCAGAAGCCGGCCTCGGACTCCAGCGGGCGGACCTTGTTGCCCTCGTTGTCGAGGACCCAGGTACGGGACTGGTACTCCAGGAAGTCCCGGCCGTCGTGGGTGAAGCTCACCTCCTGGCCGAAGTTGCACTTCTCGGAGCCGGGGAAGTCGTGGACACCCGCGCCCGCCCAGTTGCCCAGCAGAAAGGCGAGGGGGACGAGGTCCTTGTGCAGGTCAGACGGGATCTCGATCATGAGCGGCCGTTCCTGTCGGTTCTGGGGCGTTACGTCAGCGCTGGCCCTGGTACAGCTTCTTCACGGTCAGTCCGGCGAAGGCGAGCACGCCGACGCAGACCAGGACCAGCAGCAGTTCGAAGAAGATCTCCACGGGTGTGCTCCTTGAGCGGAAGTGGACGTACGACAGAGCCGCGCCCAGCTTACGCGGCCGGGGTCGGACTCTCCTGGCGAGGTCGCCCTCAGGCGAGCAGTTCGCTCTGCAACGTCACCGTCTGCCAGAACGGAACGGCCGCCGCGTCCCCCGGGCGGGACTGCGTGACCATGGCGAGGGTGTCCCCGGCGACCGCGTACGCCACCCGCGTCCGCTCCTTGCCGTACGGCTTGACCTCGGCGAACGCGGCGAGCCAGACCTCGTCCACCCGGGCCGCCTCCGGGAAGCCCTCGGGCTTGACGGCGGGGGCGCCGCGCAGCGGATGCACGAGCACGTCGTAGCTCACGACCACGCCCTCCGCCCCCTCGGCGACCTCGGCGGTGGCGAACTGGAGCAGATCGATCCGGGTGCGCGTGCCGTCCGGGGTGGTCCAGCCGCGGCTCGCCACGTGCCGCAGCCCGCGGTCGGTCAGCGCCTGCCCCATTTCCCCGCGCCCCTTCGCGTCGTACTGCGCGAGAAAGTCCTTCACCGGCAGCCAGCCGTCCGCGCCGGGCAGTGCCTTGTCCACCGCGGCGTTCCTCGGCGCGGGCAGCAGCAGGGCGCGCAGGTCGGCGTAGTGCGTGCCCGCCTTGTTCTCGGCGGCCAGCGGGCCGGGGCTCCCGGACGGTAGCGGGGGCTTGACCAGCGCCGGGTACTCCCAGCGCCCGTCGGGGCGGGTGGCGAGACCGGGCAGGTCCGCGCGGTCCGCGCGGCTGATCCCGTACGCCGTCCCGGCCCCGGTGAGGGCGAACACGGCGACGACGGCGGCCCAGCGCAGGACCACGCGTGTGCGACGGCGGCCCTTTCCGGCCACCGCGGGCGGCAGGTCGGTCGTCGGTGGGGTCTGCGAGTCGGTCATACGGCCTCACCCGGTTCCTTGATGCGGTCGAACTGCGCGCGGATCATGTCGGCGGCCCCTTTCCGGTCGAGCGGCGCGGCGGCCTCGATCCAGGCGGTGACGCCGATGTCTCCGACGTAGCCGGAGCACGACATCACCTCGACCTTCTCCCACTCGACGGCCGGCGGCAGGAAGCACGCGGCGTGGTCCTCGTGGCCCTTGATCGCGGGTCCCTTGCGGAAGCCCTTCATGGTGTCGAGGAACTCCCGCTGGGCGTGGGTGCGCGAGCGGAGGGTCTTCTGGTCCGCTCGTGTCAGCACCATCTCCACGGTGAAGGCGCCGGAGTTCTCGCCGACCCAGGCCGTGCTCGTGTAACTGCGCATCGCCATGCCCTTGACCGGGTTCTTCTCGTACTGCCGTGCCAGCCGGAGCCGTTGGGACCGGGGCAGGCTCCGGAGCGACTGACGCCGGAGGTCGGACGCCTGCCGTCCGGTCAGCTCGGTGTCCGAGCCGAACCTGTCCAGGTCCGGGCCCCGGACGTACCGCTCCTCGCCGAAGGGCAGGAGCAGCGCGCGCAGCCCGGACTGCTTCTCCTGAGCCGGCTTCTCCTTCGCGGCCTCCGGCAGCCGCCAGGTGGGCGCGCCCGGCGAGCGGTCGGCCCCGTGCACCACGACGGCGGTGCAGCCGATCCCCGAGAGGGTGGCGAGAGCGAGTGCGGCGCCCAGGATCGCGGCGGTGCGGCGGGGGCGAGCGGGCGGGCTCGCGACGTCGGTGTTCACAGCGTCAGTACTCACAACCGCTCCATCTGCTGTCGGGCCAGCTCGCGGACCCTGGTCGGCGGGATCGGCTTGGGGCCGTAGACCCACATCTCCAGGACGATGTCCCCGCGCCAGGCATGGGCCTCGGCCTGGTAGCCGGGGCCGAAGCGGCTGTCGGGCCGGTCGTGGACGAAGAGCTCGCCGTCACCCGTGCCCGGAACGGGCCAGCTCCGGGTGTGGGCATCATCGGCGGCCCAGTGGCGGGCATCGGCGGCCCGGTCGACGGCGGTCTGTTCCTCCACCTGGCGGAACTGGACCAGACGGATCTCCACGGTGCGGTCCCCGGCCTCGATCCAGCCGGTGACCGCGGCGCGGCGGAACTCGTCGCCGAGGAGATCACGGAAGGCCACGTCCGGCTTGGTGTACAGCTCCGCGTAGGCGGTGAGGCCCAGTCGGCCGTCGTCGCTCTCGATGGCCGGATTCGCGCGCGTGCCGGCCGGCTTCTTCAGCAGCAGCTCGCGCAGATCGCCGTCCACCTTGACCTGGTGGTCCTGGGCGGCGGGCAACGGCCCGAGGGCCTCGCCCGCGGCCTGCGCCAGGGTCGGCTGGGAGAGCGAGGGCAGCTTGTCCGGCGTGCGGCCGGCCTGGACGAGATACCCGGCACAGGTCCCGGCGACCAGCCCGAGCACCACGGCGAGGGTCAGCCGCCGCGCGGTACGCCCCCTCCGGCGCGGCACCGATACGGGCGCGGCCTCGGGCGGCCCGGACAACTCGGGTGGCTCGGGTACCGCTCTTTCCGGGCTTTCAGTGGTGCTCAACGTGTCGTCCCCCCACAGGACTGGAAAGCACGGACTCTGCCATCCGCGCCCCCCACCAGACTCATGGCATGTCCATGCGGTTGCGGGCCGCCGGATTACGATTCGGTCATGGCGAACAAGCTCGTGATCAAGGTGACCTCAGGTGCCGATGCGCCGGAGCGGTGCTCGCAGGCGTTCACGGTGGCCGCGGTGGCGGTGGCCAGTGGGGTCGAGGTCTCGGTGTGGCTGACCGGGGAGTCGGCGTGGTTCGCGCTGCCGGGGCGGGCGGCGGAGTTCGAGCTGCCGCACGCGGCGCCGTTGCAGGACCTGCTGGAGTCGGTGCTGACGGCCGGGCGGGTCACGCTGTGCACGCAGTGCGCGGTACGGCGGGACATCGGCGAGGGCGACGTCCTGGAGGGCGTACGGATCGCCGGGGCGCAGGTCTTCGTGCAGGAGGTCATGGCGGACGGCACACAGGCCCTCGTCTACTGATCACCCGGCTGCCAGAATCGGCGGATGCTGAGCATCGGAACGATCGTGATGGGGGCCGCCGACGTACGGCGGGCCGCGGAGTTCTGGGGACGGGCCCTCGGGTATGTGCCGCGTGACGGCGCGGTGGACGACGGCTGGGCCGTGCTGGTCCCGGCCGACGGCAAGGGTCCCGGCATCGCCCTCGACCGGAGCACCACGCCCGTGCAGGAGCAGCCGCGGGTGCACCTGGACCTGTACGCCGGGGACCGGGCGGAGCAGGAGGCCGAGGTGGCCCGGCTGATCGGCCTGGGCGCCGAGCGGGTCGACTGGGAGCTGTACCCCGACGACCCCGACTTCGTGGTCCTCGCCGACCCCGAGGGCAACCGCTTCTGCGTCATCGACACGAGCCACGCTTAGGGCCTGTTGCGAAAGTCCCGCCTGCTCCGCGACGCCCGGCACGCACGCTCGCCGCGTTGTCGGATCGCCCTCGTACGCCCAGTACGAGGGCGACCCTCCGCCTTGCGATCGCACGCACCGGACGCCGCGGAGCCCGCCCTCCGGGCGGACGACGGGACTTTCGCAACAGGCCCTAGGAACGCGGGGGTTTCTTGCCGTCCAGTTCGTCCCACCACTCGTCGGACTGCTTGTCCCCGGACGGGGAGTCCCACCAGCGGTCCTCGGGGCCCCGCCGGTTGGCGACCATCGCGGCCACCGGCGGGATCACCATGGCGAACAGGCACATCCCGACCGCCGCCGGGACGGACCAGATCCGGACCACCGCCCAGGCGAGGACGAAGAGGACGACGCAGACCCCCATCATCACGAAGTACCAGCGACGCCGCCGTGCGTACATGTGTCCAGAGTAGGGCCGGACAGCCGGAAGGGCCGCGCCCCAGGCGTCCAACCCGGTGGGCGCGGCCCCTGCTCCGGCCGCCTACGTCCGCGTACGTCTCAGACCGCGATGGCGACCTCGGCCAGACCGCCCTGCTGGGCGACGACCGTGCGGTCGGCGGTGCCGCCGGGCACGAGCGCGCGCAGGGTCCACGTGCCCTCGGCCGCGTAGAAGCGGAACTGGCCCGTGGCGGAGGTGGGGACCTCCGCGGTGAACTCGCCCGTCGAGTCCAGCAGGCGGACATAGCCCGTCACCGGCTCGCCGTCCCGCGTCACCTGCCCCTGGATGGTGGTCTCACCGGGCTTGATCGCCGAGGCGTCCGGGCCGCCGGCCTTCGCTCCGCACATGTCTTTCTCCGTAAGAGGTCTGACCAGAAGGTCGGTCGGGTTGGTTACTTGGCCGCGCCCAGCTCGATCGGCACGCCGACCAGCGAGCCGTACTCGGTCCAGGAACCGTCGTAGTTCTTGACGTTCGTCACGCCCAGCAGCTCGTGCAGCACGAACCAGGTGAGCGCCGAGCGCTCGCCGATGCGGCAGTAGGCGATGGTGTCCTTGGCGAGGTCGACGTCCTCCGCCGCGTACAGCTCCTTCAGTTCCTCGTCGGACTTGAAGGTGCCGTCGTCGTTGGCGTTCTTCGACCACGGGATGTTGCGGGCGCTGGGCACGTGGCCCGGGCGCTGCGACTGCTCCTGCGGGAGGTGGGCCGGGGCGAGCAGCTTGCCGGAGAACTCGTCGGGCGAACGCACGTCGACCAGGTTCTGGCTGCCGATCGCGGCCACCACGTCGTCGCGGAAGGCGCGGATCGCCTTGTTCTGCGGCTTGGCCTTGTACTCGGTCTTGGCGCGCTCGGGCACCTCGTCACCGGGGACCAGCTCGCGGGCGTCCAGCTCCCACTTCTTGCGGCCGCCGTCGAGCAGCTTGACGTTGTCGTGGCCGTACAGCTTGAAGTACCAGTACGCGTACGAGGCGAACCAGTTGTTGTTGCCGCCGTAGAGGACGACCAGGGTGTCGTTGCCGATGCCCTTGTCCGACAGGAGCTTCTCGAAGCCCTCCTGGTCGATGAAGTCACGGCGGACCGGGTCCTGGAGGTCCTTGGTCCAGTCGACGCGGATGGCGCCTCGGATGTGGTTCTTCTCGTAGGCGGACGTGTCCTCGTCCACCTCCACGAGGGCGATGGTCGGGTCGTCGAGGTGCTCCTGCACCCAGTCGGCGTCGACCAGGACGTCGCTGCGGCTCATGCTTTTCTCCTCCGGGGCAGTCACGGTGGCGTGCGGTGAGAGGGGTGTCCGCGCGCATACGGGCGCGGCGGCACACGAGTGCCCTTCCAGCAGGGCGGCCGGGAGATGCGGGAGTGCGGTGACTTCCGCTCAGAAGGGGCGACAGAGCATGGCGGAGACGCGGCACAGGTCCACTGCCCGCCGCTTCGTGAGATCCGCCTGTCGCTTCATGCCGTCGATCGTAAGGAGGTCCGGGCGTACGTGTCACCGGCGTGTCATATAGCGAGACGCGATCGTCCGCATCCTGGACCGCGCACACATGCCCGAGGACGCGGAAAGCGCCCTCGGGCCCGGAATCCGGGCCGTCGGGCGCTTCCGTCGGTCTTCACGTCCGCCGCACAACCGTGTCACGGACAACGCGTCTCGCCAGTCGGACAGACGTACGAGGCTCGCGCGGCTCCTACCCGCCCAGCTTCAGGTCCGAACCCGTCACGCCGATCTCCACACCGTCCGCCGTGGCCCGCACGCTGTCCACCGCGATACCGCCCGGCAGCTGGTCCAGGGCCTGCTGGAAGTCGGTGATCTGGCGGAAGGTGCCGTCGGCCAGGTTGGCGCCCGCGATGACCGGCAGGGCGTCCGCGTGCACCGAGACCTTGCCGCCCTTGACGTCGACCGAGCTGAGCACCGGGATGGTCCGCTCGATGCCGAGTGCCGGGATGCCGAGCTTCACCGAGACCTTGATCTTGCCGTTGCCGCCGTCCCCGAGGCCGGTGATCTGGGCCGTGACACCGGGCGCCAGCTCGGTCGGCTCGGTCTTGGCGGCCTTCATCAGCTGGTCGTAGGCGATGGTGGCGGAACCGGTGCCGCTCGCGGCGGTCGCCGAGGAGTAGTCGCTGGAGAACTTCACGTCCTTCAGGTCGGCCTTGAGGTCGTCGACGCGGATCACCCGGCCCTCGGTGCCGGTGGGCGCCGAGTAGTCCTTGATGCCGAGGCCCACGTCGTCCAGCGAACCGCCCGCGACCTGGGTGAGGAAAGGGAAGCCCTTGATGTCCACGTCCGGCGTCGAGGCGAGGTTCTCCCGCGCCCGCATCCGGTCCGCGACCTCACCCTCGGCGAAATGCACCGCGACCCGGTCCGCGAGCACGAAGAGCCCGCCCAGGATCACGACGAGAATCAGGAGTATTCGCAGGGCCCGCATGTTCTCCCCAGAGGTCGGCGGCTCGGTTCCGGCGCCGCCACCGTAGCCCCGCCGGGACCGGCCGGGCGGAAATTGTGGATCACCTGTGACGGGCCCGCGCCGGACTGCGGCATTTCCCGTCTTTGCCCCACCACTTTCCGGAAACCCCGGCCGGAAACAGCCCCCGGCCGGGTGACGCCGGTCAGCCGAAGACCCGGCCCAGGAGCCAGACCGCCGGGGCCGCCGCCGCGAGGGGGAGGGCGACGCCCGCCGTGAAGTGGACGAAGCGGGAGGGGTAGTCGTAGCCGGCGACCCGGTGCCCGATGAGCCCGCAGACCGCCGCGCCCGCGCCGAGGGCCGCGCCACCCGTGCCCAGCCCCGTCAGGTTGCCGACCGCGAGGCCGGTGCCCGCCGCCGCCAGCAGCGAGACGACGACCGAGACCGGGGTCGGCATCGGCAGCGCGCGGGCCAGGACGGCGACCGCGACCGCCGCCGCGCCGACCGACACCGCGTGCGCGGAGGCGCCCAGGAAGCCGGTGGCGAGGATGGCGAGCGCCGAGGAGGCGACGGTGGCCATCAGGCCGTACATCCGCTCGTCCGGCGAGGCGTGCGAGCGGAGCTGGAGGACCAGGGCCAGCAGGACCCAGATGCCGAGCGGGCCGAGGATCGCGGCCGGGGCGTGCTCACGGCCCGCCGCCAGCACCGCCACGTCGGCGACCAGACCGCCGAGGAAGGCCAGCGCGATGCCCTGCCGGGCGGGCCACATGCCGTTCAGCCGGAACCAGCCCGCGGCCGTCACCGCCTGGAGCAGCACCAGCGGCACCACCAGGGCGTACGAGCCCAGCGGCGCGGCCACCGCGAGGAGGGCGCCGAGCAGGGCGGTGAGCGCGGCGGGCTGGATGCCGGGCTCGATGACCGGCGAGCGGCCCTCCAGGCGGGCCCGCTGGGCGTCGGTGATCCGGGCGTTCCCGGCGAGGGTCGCGGGCCCGAAGGCGGGCCCGGTCTCCTCCACCGGCTGGGGCGCGGGGGCCTGCTGGTACGGCTGCTCGGCCACCGGTACCCGCGCGTGGTTCTGGGTGTCCCAGGTCTGCCCCTGCCACTGCTGGGCGGGCGCCTGCTGGGTCCCGTAGGGGTCGGCGTAGGGGTTCGGGTACTGCGGCTGTCCGGGGGCCGGGGCCCAGTCGCCCGGTGTCCGCTGCTGCCCGTAGGGGTCGTACCCCGAGTACGGGCCGCCCTCGTACGACTGCTGGTCGCTCAACGCCTCATCCTCCTGCGAACGGCGGGAGCACCTCGACCGTGCCGCCCTCGGCCAGCCGTACCGTCTCATGCGCGCGGGTCCCGACGGGAGCGCCGTCGACGAGGAACGCGCACCTCCGCAGCACGCGGGTGAGTTCGCCGGGGTGCCGTTCGCGTACCGCGGCCAGCGCCTCGGCCAGCGAGTCGGCGTCGTACGGTTCGTCGGCGATCCCGGCCGCGGCCTTGGCTGCGGCCCAGTAGCGCACCGTGACCTTGGGCATCTCGTTCCTCATCGGACGGCGGGAAAGAACAAACAATGAAAGAAAGACGGTGCGGCCAAGGCTAGTCCGTCCCCCGCCCGGCGCGCTCCCGCGCCCAGCGGCCGATCCGGGCCAGCAGCTCGTCACCGGCCGCGTTCTCGGCGTGGCCCATGCCCGGTTCCAGCCAGAGTTCGCCCGCCTCCCCGGCCGCGTCCGCGAGCATCCGGGGGTGGTCGAGCGGGAAGTAGCCGTCACTGTCCCCGTGCACCACCAGCAGCGGGACGGGCGCGATCCGGGCGGCCGCCTCCACCGGGGAGAGCGGGACGGGGTCCCAGTCGCGGTGGTGGATACGGGTGCGGAAGCCGTAGCGGCCGACCAGGCGGCCCGACGGGCGGGTGACCAGCCAGTGCAGGCGGCGCATCGGCGCGGTGCCCCGGTAGTACCAGCGGGCGGGCGAGCTGACCGAGACCACCGCGTCGACCATGCCGGGATTCAGCGCCGCGTGCCGCAGCACCACCGAGCCGCCCATGGAGAAGCCGACGCTCACCACGCGCGCGTGCCCGAAGCCGCGCGCCCACTCCACCGCCGCCGCCAGGTCCAGCACCTCACGGTCGCCCACCGTGGAGCGCCCGCCGGAGGCGCCGTGGCCCCGGAAGGAGAAGGTCACCACCGCCCCGTACGCGGCCAGCGCGCGGGCCACCCGGCGCACGTGCGGCCGGTCCACGTCCCCGGTGAAGCCGTGCGCGACCACGAAGACGGTCTCGGCGGGGCCCGTTTCGTATACGGCGGGGCCGGGATCGTATACGGAATCCACCGGAATTCCGTCGGCCGTACGCAGAAAAGTCCGGACAGTGGTGTCTTGGCCCGTCTCGGAATTCGGACGAATGGTGGAACGTGGCGCATGACCCGCCGGACGGTTGCTCATGTGGGCTATTCTGCTGGGCAGAGGACTCGGGCAGCGAAGCCCCCGGGTCCTTTTGTGCTTTCGGACGCGTTGTATACGAGGCGGGCGTGCCGCCGGTATACGGGGCCGACGGGAACGCAGAGCATGTACCGCACCGGATACGTCCTCGCAGGGACCGAGGAGGAACCAGACGTATGAGTTCTCTGCTGCTCCTGACCAACGCCCTCCAGCCGTCGACGGAGGTGCTCCCCGCGCTCGGCCTGCTGCTGCACAGCGTGCGGGTCGCCCCGGCGGAGGGTCCCGCTCTCGTCGACACCCCCGGCGCCGACGTCATCCTCGTCGACGGCCGCCGCGACCTCCCCCAGGTGCGCAGCCTGTGTCAGCTGCTGCGCTCCACCGGACCGGGCTGTCCGCTCGTCCTGGTGGTCACCGAGGGCGGCCTCGCCGCCGTCACCGCCGACTGGGGCATCGACGACGTACTGCTCGACACCGCGGGCCCGGCCGAGGTCGAGGCCCGGCTCCGGCTCGCCATGGGCCGCCAGCAGCTCGTCGGCGACGACTCCCCCATGGAGATCCGCAACGGCGACCTCTCCGTGGACGAGGCCACCTACTCCGCGAAGCTCAAGGGCCGGGTGCTCGACCTGACCTTCAAGGAGTTCGAGCTGCTGAAGTACCTGGCCCAGCACCCCGGCCGCGTCTTCACCCGCGCCCAGCTCCTCCAGGAGGTCTGGGGCTACGACTACTTCGGCGGCACCCGCACCGTGGACGTGCACGTACGGCGACTGCGGGCCAAGCTCGGCCCGGAGCACGAGTCACTGATCGGCACCGTCCGCAATGTGGGATACCGCTTCGTCACCCCGGAGAAGCCCGACCGGGCCGCCGAGGAGGCCAAGCGGGCGGAGGCCAAGCGCGCGGAGGCGGGGCGGGCCGCGTCCGGGCGGGCAAAGGCGGCGGAAGGGGACGCCTCGGCCGTCCGTGAGGACAGCGGGGTCTCGGCGGACGCTTAAAGCCGTCGCGGCCGGGGTAGTGCCAGGGCACCCCCGGCTGTCTCCGGCCCCGGTCCACGCCACGAATGCCCTGCCCAGAGCGGGTCGATCCGCGTAGACTCCGCGCGTGGCGAAGGTGACTCGGGATGATGTGGCACGACTGGCGGGTACCTCCACCGCCGTGGTCAGTTATGTCATCAACAACGGACCCCGGCCGGTCGCCCCGGCCACGCGCGAGCGTGTCCTCGCGGCCATCCAGGAGCTGGGGTACCGCCCGGACCGGGTGGCCCAGGCGATGGCCTCGCGCCGTACCGACCTGATAGGTCTGATCATCCCGGACGCCCGCCAGCCCTTCTTCGGGGAGATGGCGCACGCGGTCGAACAGGCCGCCTCCGAGCGCGGGAAGATGGTCCTGGTCGGCAACACCGACTACATCGCCGAGCGCGAGGTCCACTATCTGCGGGCCTTTCTCGGCATGCGGGTCTCCGGTCTCATCCTCGTCTCGCACGCGCTGAACGACCAGGCCGCCGCCGAGATCGAGGCGTGGGACGCCCGCGTGGTGCTGCTGCACGAGCGCCCGGAGGCCATCGACGACGTCGCCGTCACCACCGACGACCTGGGCGGCGCCCAGCTCGCCGTCCGCCATCTCCTGGAGCACGGCCACGACTACGTGGCCTGCATGGGCGGCACCGCCGACACCCCGGCCGTGGGCGACCCGGTCTCCGACCACGTGGAGGGCTGGCGCCGGGCGATGGCCGAGGCGGGCCTGTCCACCGAGGGCCGCCTCTTCGAGGCCGCGTACAACCGCTACGACGCCTACCGGGTCGCGCTGGAGATCCTGGCCGGGCCGCGGCGGCCGCCCGCGATCTTCTGCTCCACCGACGACCAGGCCATCGGCGTGCTCCGGGCCGCCCGTGAGCTGCGCCTGGACGTGCCGGGCGAGCTGGCGGTGGCCGGGTTCGACGACATCAAGGAGGCGGGGCTCGCGGACCCGCCGCTGACCACGGTGGCCTCCGACCGCCCGGCGATGGCCCGCGCGGCGGTCGACCTGGTGCTGGACGACGGTCTGCGGGTGGCGGGCTCCCGCCGGGAGCGGCTGAAGACCTTCCCGTCCCGGCTCCAGGTCCGCGCCAGCTGCGGCTGCGCGGGCTGAACCGCAGGTCAGAGGGGTCTCATCGGAACCGAAGGCGGTTCTGCCGGGGTTCTCAGCCGGGCCTCAGGAAGCTCTCATGGTCGCGGGACATGCTCTTCGTATGACCGAGACCACGCGCCGCACCGGCGGCCACGAGTACGAGCATCCGCAGGGAACCCCCGCACCGCCGTACGCGGCTCCCCACGCGGCTGACGTGCACCCCGAGTGGCCGCCCCCGCCCGCCCACGCACCCACCGCGGGGACCGGGCGGCGGCGCAAGCGTCCCGGTGGTCCGGTCACGCTGCTCGCGGCGGTCGCGCTGGTCGCGGCCGCGGTCGGCGGAGGCACCGCCTACGCCTTCCAGCAGCTCACCGGGCACGACACCACCGCCACCGACACGGCCACCCCGGTGGTCGCGGCGGGCAAGAAGGGCGACGTGGCGAACATCGCCGCGGCGCTCACCCCGAGCGTCGTCGAGGTCAACGCGACCCTCGCCAGCGGCTCGTCCACCGGCTCCGGCGTGATCGTCAGCAGTGCGGGCGAGATCGTCACCAACAACCACGTCGTCTCCGGCGCCTCCTCGGTGAAGGTGCGCACCAGCGACGGCACCAGCCGCACCGCCCGCGTGGTCGGCACCGACAGCTCCAAGGACCTGGCGCTGCTGCGGGTGGAGGGCGCCTCGGGACTCAAGGCGGCGCCGCTCGGCACCTCCTCGGGCGTCCAGGTCGGTGACACGGTCGTGGCGATCGGCTCCCCCGAGGGGCTGACCTCCACCGTGACCAGCGGCATCGTCTCCGCGCTCGACCGGGACGTGACGGTGTCCACCGACGAGGGCCGGAGCGGCCAGGGACAGGGCGGCGACGAGCAGTGGCCCTTCCAGTTCGGCGGCCGTGAGTTCAACGGCGACACCGGCTCCTCCACCACCACCTACAAGGCCATCCAGACCGACGCCTCGCTCAACCCCGGCAACTCCGGCGGCGCCCTCATCGACGCCTCCGGCCGGGTGATCGGGATCAACTCCGCCATGTACTCCTCGGGTTCCCAGGCCGCCTCGTCCACGGACGCGGGCTCCATAGGGCTCGGCTTCGCCATCCCGGTCGACACCGTCAAGGCCGACCTCGCGAAGCTGCGGGCGGGTTCCACCAGCTGAAGGCTCCAGCACACGCAGTACCGAGCAGCAGGGAGAACGTCATGATCAAGCGCGTCTCGCACCAGGCCCCTGTCTCCGGACCGGCGAACGTCGTCGTCGCCCTCGAGGTGGCGCACGAGCTGCACACCCCCGACCCCACTCGTCGTCGGCTGCCCGAGCTGCCCACCCCCGCGCCCCAGCTGATGGGCCTGCGCACCTCCGCCGCCCGCCCGCACCGCCGCAAGGTGCCGCTGAACCGGCTCACCGCCCTGACCCGGTTGACCCCGGCCGGGGTCTGACCCCCGGCCTCGGACGCGGCGGAGCCGAAACGTGCGAGGCTGAGAGGCGCCCCGTCCACGACCCACCGCACCCACGAGGTACCGCGAGCGATGAGCCCCGCCGAAGGCGACCGTGATCCCCAGCGCATCCTGATCGTCGACGACGAACCGGCCGTCCGCGAGGCCCTGGAGCGCAGCCTCGCCTTCGAGGGGTACGACACCCGGGTCGCCGTCGACGGGGCGGACGCGCTGGAGCAGGCCGGGGACTACCGGCCCGACCTGGTCGTCCTGGACATCCAGATGCCCCGCATGGACGGCCTGACCGCCGCCCGCCGCATCCGGAACACCGGGGACACCACCCCCATCCTGATGCTGACGGCCCGGGACACGGTCGGGGACCGGGTGACGGGACTGGACGCCGGGGCCGACGACTACCTGGTCAAGCCCTTCGAGCTGGACGAGCTGTTCGCCCGCATCAGGGCCCTGCTGCGGCGCAGCTCGTACGCGGGAAGCGTGTCCGCCGAGGCCCGCGAGGACGAGGCGCTCACCTTCGGCGACCTGCGGATGAACCTGGCCACCCGGGAGGTCCGGCGGGGCGAGCGGCCGGTGGAGCTGACCCGCACGGAGTTCACCCTGCTGGAGATGTTCCTGGCGCACCCGCGCCAGGTGCTGACCCGGGAGCAGATCCTCAAGGCGGTGTGGGGCTTCGACTTCGAGCCCTCCTCCAACTCCCTCGACGTGTACGTGATGTACCTGCGCCGCAAGACCGAGGCGGGCGGCGAGCCCCGGCTCGTGCACACCGTCCGGGGCGTCGGGTACGTGCTGCGGCAGGGCGGCGCCGAGTGAGGCGGCTGATGCGCCGCTACCGGGCGCTGCCGATCCGGGCCAGGCTGGCGATGCTGGTCGCGGCGGCCGTCGCCTTCGCGGTGGCCGCGGTGTCGGTGACCTGCTGGTTCATCGTGCAGGGCAAGCTCTACAGCGAGATGGACGAGCGCCTGCAGAGCCTCGGCCGCCCGCTCAGCCCCGACCAGGTGACCACGCTGCTGCTGACCTGCCCCCAGTCCCCCGGCGCCGACGAGGGCCCGCCCTCCTTCCTGTACCTCCAGATCGTCACCGCCGAGGGCAAGACCTGCGTCACCCCCTTCTCGGAGGGCACGGTGAAGCTCACTCCGGCGGACGTGGCCGCCGCCCGCAACGCCACCCTCGGCCGCCGCACCCTGCGCGACGGCGTCGACTCCAACGGGGACGACGTACGGGTCATGACCAGCGCCGTGCCCGTCGGCGGGGCGCCCGGTACCCAGCCGTACCCGGAGGTCGCCGTGATGGTGGCCTTCTCCCTGAAGGACACCCAGCGCACCCTGAGCGACCTGGCGCTGATCCTGCTGCTGGTCTCCGGGATCGGGGTGGTGGGAGCGGGCGTGGCCGGGCTCGCCGTGGCGCGGGCCGGGCTGCGGCCGGTGGACAAGCTGACCGAGGCGGTCGAGCACGTGGCCCGCACCGAGGACCTGGCCGTCCGCATCCCGGTGGCCGACGACAGCGACGACGAGGTGGCCCGGCTCTCGAGGTCCTTCAACTCGATGACGACCGCGCTGGCCGGGTCCCGCGACCTCCAGCAGCAGCTGATCGCGGACGCCGGGCACGAGCTGCGCACCCCGCTGACCTCGCTGCGCACCAACATCGAGCTGCTGACCCGCAGCGAGGAGACGGGCCGCCCGATCCCGGCCGCCGACCGCAAGGCGCTGCTGGCCTCGGTGAAGGCGCAGATGACCGAACTGGCCGCGCTGATCGGTGACTTGCAGGAGCTGTCGCGCTCGGAGGGGCAGCGCGGCGAGCGGGTCCAGGTGTTCTCGTTCCAGGAGACCGTGGAGGAAGCGCTGCGCCGGGCCCGGCTGCGCGGGCCGGAGCTGACGCTCATGGCGGACCTGGAGCCCTGGTTCGTCCGGGCGGAGCCCTCCGCGCTGGAGCGGGCGGTGGTCAACATCCTGGACAACGCGGTGAAGTTCAGCCCCGAGGGCGGCACGGTCGAGGTCCGGCTGACCGACGGCGTACTGACCGTACGGGACCACGGTCCGGGCATCCCGCCCGATGAACTCCCTTACGTCTTCGACCGGTTCTGGCGCTCCCCCAGCGCCCGCGCGCTGCCCGGCTCGGGGCTGGGCCTGTCCATCGTGGCCCGTACGGTCCAGCAGGCGGGCGGCGAGGTCACGCTCGACCGCGCCCCGGACGGCGGCACGGTCGCCACCGTCCGGCTGCCGGGCGCGCCGACGCCTCCGCCGGAGACGCACCAGGAGGTCTAGCGGGCGCGCTCCACCCGGCGTTCGTCCCACACCGGCTCCGGGGTCTCGCGGACCCGGCCGTCGGAGCCGAAGACCAGGTAGCGGTCGAAGGAGCGGGCGAACCAGCGGTCGTGGGTGACGGCCAGCACGGTTCCCTCGTACGCCTCCAGCGCCTCCTGGAGCGCCTCGGCGCTCTCCAGGTCGAGGTTGTCGGTGGGCTCGTCCAGCAGCAGGGCGGTGGTCCCGGCGAGTTCCAGCAGCAGGATCTGCAGCCGGGCCTGCTGGCCGCCGGAGAGCCGCTCGAAGTTCTGCTCGGCCTGCCGGTCCAGGCCGTAGCGGCGCAGGATCGACATGGCGGGCCCGCGCGCCTGGGAGTGCTCGGACCACAGGATGTCCAGCAGGGTGCGGCCGACCAGCTCGGGGTGGGCGTGGGTCTGCGCGAAGTGCCCCGGCACCACCCGCGCGCCGAGCTTGAACAGCCCGGTGTGCGCGACGTCCGCCCCGGCCAGCAGGCGCAGGAAGTGCGACTTGCCGGAGCCGTTGGAGCCGAGGACCGCGACCCGCTCGCCGTAGAAGACCTCCAGGTCGAACGGTTTCATCAGCCCGGTCAGCTCCAGCGCCTCACAGGTGATCGCGCGCACCCCGGTACGGCCGCCGCGCAGCCGCATCCGGATGTCCTGCTCCTTGGGCGGCTCGGGCGGCGGCCCGGCCTCCTCGAACTTGCGCAGCCGGGTCTGCGCGGCCGCGTACCGCGAGGCCATCTCATGGCTGACCGAGGCCGCCTGCTGGAGGGTGACCACCAGCTTCTTCAGCTGCGCGTGCTTCTCCGACCAGCGGCGGCGCAGCTCCTCGAAGCGGGCGAAGCGCTCGCGGCGGGCGTCGTGGTAGGTGGCGAAGCCGCCGCCGTGGACCCAGACGTCGGCGCCGCCCTCGGCGGGCTCCACGCTGACGATCCGCTCGGCGGAGCGGGCGAGCAGTTCCCGGTCGTGCGAGATGAACAGCACGGTCTTGCGGGTGGCCCGGATCTGCTCCTCCAGCCAGCGCTTGCCGGGCACGTCCAGGTAGTTGTCCGGCTCGTCCAGCAGCAGCACCTCGTCGTGGCCCCGGAAGAAGTACTCCAGCACCAGCCGCTTCTGCTCACCGCCGGACAGGGTGTTCACCTGGCGCCACTGGGCCTGGTCGTAGGGGATGCCGAGGGCGGCCGTGGTGCACATGTCCCACAGGGTCTCCGTCTCGTACCCCTGGGCCTCGGCCCAGTCGGAGAGGGCCTGGGCGTACGCCATCTGCGCGGCCTCGTCGTCCACGGTCATGATCGCGTGCTCGGCCTCGTCGACCGCCTTCGCGGCCGTGCGGATGCGCTTCGGGGCGACGGAGACGAGGAGGTCGCGGACGGTGGACCCGTCCCGGACGCCGCCGACGAACTGGGGCATCACCCCGAGCCCGCCGCTGACGCTCACCTTGCCGCCGTGCGCGTCGAGTTCGCCCGCGATGATCCGCAGCAGCGTCGTCTTGCCCGCGCCGTTCGGGCCGACCAGCGCGACGGCCGAGCCCTCGCCGACGCGGAACGACACATCACCGAGCAGCGCCCGCCCGTCCGGCAGGTAGTACTCGAGATGCGCGACGTCCAGATGTCCCATGCCCCGCATTCTCCCCGCCCGACCCCGCCGGACGGAAACGGGATTCCGTCCGCACCCGGCGCGGGGCGCGCGCGCCGTACCCTCGTACGCATGAGCAGCGACGACTCCGTACGGGCCTTCCCCGCCCGCTCCCTCGAGACGCACACCGCACTCACGCCGGGCCAGGCCGAGGCGGTGCTCGCACTCCTCGCCGAGGCCGCCCGCGCGGACGGCCAGCAGCCGGTGTCCGAGCAGGGCAGGCTGCAACTGCGCGGCGGCGCCCGCGCGGGCGTCTCCCATCTGCTGCTGTACGCGGGGGACGAACTGGTCGGCTACGCCCAGCTGGAGGACACCGACCCGGTGGAGGCGCCCGCCGCCGAGCTGGTCGTGCGGCCCTCGCACCGGGGACGCGGGCACGGCCGGGCGCTCGGCACCGCGCTGCTGGCCGCCTCCGGCAAGCGGCTGCGGGTGTGGGCGCACGGCGGCCACCCGGCGGCCCGGCATCTCGCGCAGGTGCTGGGGCTGACCCTGTTCCGTGAACTGCGGCAGATGCGGCGGCCGTTGACCGGCCTGGAGCTGCCCGAGCCGGTGCTGCCCCAGGGCGTGACGGTGCGGGCGTTCGAGCCGGGCCGGGACGAGGAGGCGTGGCTCGCGGTCAACGCGGCCGCCTTCGCCCACCACCCCGAGCAGGGTTCGCTGACCCGGCGCGACCTGGACGACCGGGAGAGCGAGGCGTGGTTCGACCCGGCCGGGTTCTTCCTGGCCGAGCAGGACGGCGAGCTGACCGGCTTCCACTGGACCAAGACGCACGCCGAGGAGGGGCTCGGCGAGGTGTACGTGGTCGGGGTGCGCCCCGGCCGCCAGGGCGGCGGCCTCGGCAAGGCGCTCACCACGATCGGCCTGCGCCACCTGGCCGGACGCGGCCTGCCGACGGCCATGCTCTATGTCGACGCGGACAACAAGGCGGCGGTGTCGGTCTACGAGCGGCTGGGCTTCACCACCCACGAGACGGACCTGATGTACCGCACGGAGACGTGAACCCTGGTTCCCATGAACTGAGTTGAGGGGCGTCCGGACTTGACGGGCGCCCCTTCTCTACACCACCCTTTCACTACTCAATTAGTGAAAGGGTGGTTCAGCGCGTGGTCGAATACCGCATCGACCGGCACAGCGGGGTCGCCACCTACGTCCAGATCGTCCAGCAGACCAAACAGGCCCTGCGCCTCGGACTGCTGCGCCCCGGCGACCAGTTGCCCACCGCCCGCGAGGTGGTGGAGGCCACCGCCATCAACCCCAACACCGTCCTGAAGGCGTACCGCGAGCTGGAGCGGGAGGGGCTGGTGGAGGCGCGGCGCGGCATGGGCACCTTCGTCCGCCGCGCGCTCGGCGCCGCCCCCGCCGACTCACCGCTGCGGGCCGAGCTGGAGCAGTGGGCGGCGCGGGCCGTCGGGGCCGGGTGGGACCGGGACGACATGGCGGCCCTCTTCACGGCCGTACTCGACAAGAACTTCCAGGGAGAACGTTCATGAGCGACACCGCGATCGAGGCCGTCGGCCTCGGCAGACGGTACGGACGGCGGGGCGCCTGGGCGCTGCGCGACTGCGCGTTCCGGCTGCCCACCGGGCGGGTGTGCGCCGTGGTGGGTCCCAACGGGGCCGGAAAGAGCACCCTGTTCGGCATCGCGGCGGCTCTCATGGCGCCCACCGAGGGCGAGTTGCGGGTCCTGGGCACCTCTCCGGCCGACGCCCGGACCCGCGTGGGCTACGTCGCGCAGGCCAAGCCGCTGTACCCGCAGCTCACGGTCGCCGAGACGCTGCGCATGGGCGCCGACCTCAACCCGGGCCACTGGGACGCGGCCGGTGCCGAGCGGATCGTGGCCGGGGGCGACCTCGACCCCCGTAGCCGGATACGTTCCCTCTCCGGCGGCCAGCGCACCCGGGTCGCGCTGGCCCTCGCGCTCGGCAAGCGGCCCGAACTGCTGCTGCTGGACGAGCCGATGGCCGACCTCGACCCGCTCGCCCGGCACGACCTGATGGGCGTGCTGATGGGCACGGCCGCCGAGCACGGCACCACCATCGCCATGTCCTCCCATGTCGTCGCCGAGGTCGAGGAGTCCTGCGACCACCTGCTGCTCATCGGCTCCGGCCGGGTCCGGCTGGCCGGGGACATCGACGACCTGCTCGGCGCCCACCTGCGGGTCGCCGGGTCCACCGAGACCGAGGGGCTGACCGGGCACACGGTGGTCGAGTCCCGCACCACCGGGCGCCAGCTCTCCGCGCTGATCCGGCCGACCGGGCCGGTCCCGGGCGACTGGCGCACTGAGGCCCCCACCCTGGAGGACCTGGTCCTCGCCCACCTGCGCAGCCCGGGAGCGCCCGCGCTCACCCTGACCGAGGAGTACGCCGCGTGAGCACCCTTTCCGTTTCCGCCCGCTGGACGTTCCGCCTGCACCGGTGGGCGCTGGTCGTCTGGGCCGTCCTGGTGGTGGCGATCGGTGGGCTGCTGCTGTGGACGGCCGGCCCGCTCGCGGACGAGGCCGATCGCGGCTGGCGGCAGGCAGAGGCGTGCAGCAGGCTCGACAGGTGCGTCGTCGACATGGGCCTGTTCCACACCATGTACGGCTTCATGACCACCGCCGTGGTCCTGCTGCCGATCCTCGTGGCGGCATGGGCGGGCGCCTCGCTGACCGCGCGGGAGCTGGAGTCGGGCACCGCGCTGACGGCCTGGACCCAAGGAGTCTCTCCGGTGCGCTGGCTGGCGGTCCGGCTGGCACTGCCCGCCGGAGTGCTCACGGTGAGCGCGACCCTGCTGGTGGTACTGCACCGGTACGCCTGGGCGGCGCCCGAGGACCGGGCGGGCCCCTACACCCGCTGGTGGGAGCCCTTCACCTTCCACGCCAACGGCCCCACGGCCGTCGCCGCCTGCCTGACCGCGCTCGCCGCAGGTGCGTTGACCGGACTGCTGGTCCGCCGCACGCTGCCCGCCCTCGGCATCACCGTGGCCACCTCGGCGGTGCTGCTCGGCGGCGCTCACTGGCTAATGCCCCACCTCCGGACACCCGTGACCGAGGTGGCGCCGTTCCAGGACGGCTATCCCCACATGTTCGACGGTGTCCAGCTGTCGTACGGCATGGTCACCCGCACCGGAGCACACATCCCCACACCCGACTGCACCGCGACGGACATGGACGCCTGCCTGCGGCTCTACGAACAGCATGGCGGCACCGGCTTCTACAACACCTTCCACCCCGCCTCCCACTACTGGCCCCTCCAGCTCACCACCAGCGCCGTACTGCTCCTCGTGACCGCGCTGCTCACCGCCGCTTCCTTCGCGGTGCTGCGCCGCCGTACCGGCTGACCGACGGGGGCGGTCCCCTGCGGGCCGCCCCCCGATTTCCCGGACGTCATGTGCCCGTAACCCTTGATTCAGAACCGCTTGCGACCCTCGGGCGATGGAACCCGTGGCCCCCCACTTTCAGCCGCGGCCCGAGGGGGCCGAGGGTGGCGCGTCCGTTCCCGCGGATCACTTGAGATCAGACGCTGCCGTAACGCCCCTGGCGCGGAAGAATGGGTTCATGAGTCAGCGAGAAGCCCAGGTACCGGCCCACCCGTCCCCCGACGCCGCCCTGCGGCCGCAGCCCCCCGTGGGCTCGATCGCCGCCCACCGGCAGCACACGGTCGCGGCGACCGTCTCCGACCTGGAGCCCGATCTCGACGCCGACCTCGACGTGTACGAGGAGCGGGTCACGGACGGCGCCCCGCTGCCGCAGGGCCGCTTCCTGGACCGGGAGCGCAGCTGGCTCGCCTTCAACGAACGCGTGCTGGAGCTGGCCGAGGACCCCAGCACCCCGCTGCTGGAGCGCGCCAACTTCCTCGCCATCTTCGCCAGCAACCTGGACGAGTTCTTCATGGTCCGGGTGGCCGGTCTGAAGCGGCGTATCGCCACCGGGGTCGCCACCCGCTCCGCCTCCGGGCTCCAGCCGCGCGAGGTGCTGGAGATGATCTGGTCCCGCTCGCGCGAGCTGATGGCCCGGCACGCCGCCTGCTACCACGAGGACGTCGCCCCCGCGCTCGCGGAGGAGGGCATCCACCTGGTCCGCTGGAGCGAGCTGACCGACAAGGAGCAGGCCCGGCTGTTCACCCTGTTCCGGCACCAGATCTTCCCGGTCCTCACCCCGCTCGCCGTGGACCCCGCGCACCCCTTCCCGTACATCTCCGGCCTCTCGCTGAACCTGGCCGTCGTGGTGCGCAACCCGGTCAGCGGCCACAAGCACTTCGCCCGGGTGAAGGTGCCGCCGCTGCTGTCCCGCTTCCTGGAGAGCAGCCCCGGCCGGTTCGTCCCGCTGGAGGACGTGATCGGGGCGCACCTGGAGGAGCTGTTCCCCGGCATGGAGGTGCTGGAGCACCACGCCTTCCGGCTCACCCGCAACGAGGACCTGGAGGTCGAGGAGGACGACGCGGAGAACCTGCTCCAGGCGCTGGAGAAGGAGCTCATGCGGCGCCGCTTCGGGCCGCCGGTCCGGCTGGAGGTCGAGGAGGACATCGACCGCGAGGTGCTGGACCTCCTGGTGCGCGAGCTGAAGATCTCCGAGGCCGAGGTCTACCCGCTGCCCGGCCCGCTCGACCTCACCGGCCTCTTCCGCATCCACGGCCTGGACCGCCCGGAGCTGAAGTACCGCAAGTTCGTCGCGGGCACCCACCGCGACCTCTCCGAGGTGGAGTCCGCCTCCGCGCCGGACATCTTCGCCGCGCTGCGCCAGCGGGACGTGCTGCTGCACCACCCGTACGACTCCTTCTCCACCTCCGTGCAGGCGTTCCTGGAGCAGGCCGCGCAGGACCCGGACGTGCTGGCGATCAAGCAGACGCTGTACCGCACCTCCGGCGACTCCCCGATAGTGGACGCCCTGATCGACGCGGCCGAGTCCGGCAAGCAGGTCCTCGTGCTGGTCGAGATCAAGGCCCGCTTCGACGAGCACGCCAACATCAAGTGGGCGCGCAAGCTGGAGGAGGCGGGCTGCCACGTCGTCTACGGCCTGGTCGGGCTGAAGACCCACTGCAAGCTGTCGCTGGTGGTCCGCCAGGAGGGCGAGACCCTGCGCCGCTACAGCCACGTCGGCACCGGCAACTACCACCCGAAGACCGCCCGCCTGTACGAGGACCTCGGGCTGCTCACCGCCGACCAGCAGGTCGGCGCGGACCTCTCCGACCTCTTCAACCGGCTCTCCGGCTACTCCCGCCGCGAGACCTACCGCCGTCTGCTGGTCGCCCCCAAGTCCCTGCGGGACGGCCTGATATCGCGCATCGACAAGGAGATCCAGCACCACCGCGCGGGCCGTCCGGCCTTCGTCAGGATCAAGGTCAACTCCATGGTCGACGAGGCGATCATCGACGCCTGCTACCGGGCCTCCCAGGCGGGCGTGCCGGTCGACATCTGGGTACGCGGCATCTGCGCGGTCCGGCCCGGCGTCGAGGGGCTCTCCGAGAACATCCGGGTCCGCTCGATCCTCGGCCGGTTCCTGGAGCACTCCCGCGTGTTCGCCTTCGGCAACGGCGGCGAGCCCGAGGTGTGGTTCGGCAGCGCCGACATGATGCACCGCAACCTCGACCGCCGGATCGAGGCCCTGGTCCGGGTCACCGACCCCGGCCACCGGGCGGCCCTCAACCGCCTGCTGGACACCGGCATGTCCGACACCACCGCCTCCTGGCACCTGGGCCCCGACGGCGAGTGGACCCGGCACGCGACCGACGCCGAGGGCCAGCCCCTGCGCAACGTCCAGGAGATGCTCATTGACGCCCGGAGGCGCCGGCGTGGCACCACGACACCCTGACCGGCCCCACCCGGAGACCGTCCCGGCGCCCGCCGCCGGGACGGACCCCGACGGGGACGACCTCGCCGCGTATCTGCGGGCGCAGGCCACCGAGTTCCTGCGGGCACTGAGGGAGACCGGCAACGGGCCGGGCGGCGCCGAGGGTGCCGCCGACGCCGGGCGCGCGCTGCGCCGTTCCGCCCGCCGGATCAGCGCCGCCCTGCACACCTTCCGGGCCCTGCTCGACCCCGCCTGGGCCGACGGCATGCGGACCGAACTCGCCTGGGTGTCGGGCACCCTGGCGCTGGAGCACGCACAAGAGGCGCGGCTCGACCGGCTGTTGCTCGCGCTGCACCGGCTGTCCGGGTCGGCTCCCGCGCCGGTGCGGGCCGTGGTGCACGCGGGCGCCCCGGCACCCGTCGCCGAGCGCGGCAGCCTCACCGTGGGCGCGGCCAAGGCGGGCGCGCTGCTGGAGCGCAGGCTCACGCTGGCCCGGACCCGCGCCCACTCCGCCACCCTGGAGGCCCTGGGCTCCGCCCGCTTCCACGCCGTCGCCGACCGGGTCGCCCTGCTCGCCAGCGAGGTCCCCCTCGCGCCCGCAGCCCCCGCCACCGGACTCGGCCCGCTGGCCGCCGCGGCCGAGGACCGCCTCGCCGGTGCCGTCGCCGCGCTGCCCCTGGTCACCGCAGGGGACCCCTACAACGCGCAGGCCCTGATCCACGGCCTCTCCCCCGACCCCGCCCCGCACCCCCAGGACGGCCCCTGGCACCAGGTCCGGCTCCTGCTCCGCCTGCACCGCTACGCCCGCGAGATCCCGCACCCCGCCCCCGCCGACCCCCGGCTGCGCCCGGCCGCCGAGGCCCTGACCCGGCACCGGGACGCCGCCGAGGCCGCCGCCGAGGCCGCCCAGGCCGCCCGCACCCCCCGGATCGCCACCGCCACGGCCTACGCCCTCGGCGTCCTCCACGCCGACCAGCGCCACGAGGTGGAAGCCGCCCGGTTCACCTTCCAGCAGACCTGGCAGTCCTGACCCCGGAGGAGCCCCCCGTGCCCGCAGGCCCCCACGCGCTCCCCAAGCTCATCCGGGCCGCGGGCTGCGTCCTCTGGCGCCGGGCACCCGGCACCGGCGCCCTTCAGGTGTGCCTCGTGCACCGCCCCCGGTACGACGACTGGTCGCATCCCAAGGGCAAGCTCAAGCGGGGCGAGTCCGCGGCGGCGGCGGCCGTGCGCGAGGTGGGGGAGGAGACGGGCTACGCGGCCGAGTTGGGGGCCGAGCTGCCGACGCTGCGGTACCCGGTCGACGGGCGCCCCAAGCAGGTGCGGTACTGGGCCGCCGAGGCCGTCTCCGGTGCGTTCGTGCCCAACTCCGAGGTGGACCGGGTGGAATGGCTGACGCCCGCCGAGGCGCGCACCCGGATCAGCCACCCGCGCGACCGCGATCTGCTCGACGCCCTCACCCGACGGCTCGAACACCACTGAACTCGAACACCACTGAAAGCGCGGGCAAAAAAGTACGGAGCGCACGCCGGAGCGCTCACGCTCCGCCGAGGTGCCCCTCCGCGTCGGTCCGCGCCTGGCTGCGCGCCCGGCGCGCCGGACCCCGCCAGCCGCAACTGCACCGCGCCAGACAGAAGCGCCCCTGCTCTGCCGTCTCCGTACGGTGTTCCCGCGCCCCCTCGGGGCCCTGCTCAGACGCCACGGCGCCACGCTACCGGCCGCGCGCCGGGCCGTGCGCCGCCCCCTCCCGGCCCCCTTCCGTCCGCTCCACGGGCCGGACAGCGCGTGACGGCACTCCCTACCCGTCGTTAACCGGGAAAACAGGGGACCAGTGACGGACGTAACCGGCTGGGGGTAAGGCAGGCCATGGATCGGCGGCAGCACACGCGCGCGGGCAGGACCCGCGTCGCGGTGGGGATCATGGGACTCACGGTCGGGCTCGGGGCGGGCGCCTCGGGGTGTTCCGGCAGCGGAGTCGCCGCCGAGGGGGTGAACGGCGCGGGCGGCGAGCCGGTGGCCGTGCTCCGACAGGCCGCCGACACCCTGCGCGACGCGGGCACCGCCCGCGCCACCACCTCCATGGAGATGGCGACCGGCGGCACCCGGGTCACCATCCGGGGCCGGGGCGTCTACGACTTCGGGCGCCGCCTCGGCGAGCTGACCGTGGTCCTCCCGGCGGACCCCACCGGCACCCCGGAGCACCGGCCCATCACCGAACTCCTCGCCCCCGGCGCCCTGTTCATGAAGAACCGGGGCGCGGGCGTGCCCGCCGACAAATGGGTCCGGGTGGAGGCCGCGACGGCCTCCGACGGCAACCTGGTCACCGGCGGCGCGACCGACCCGTACGCCGCGGCCGAGGTGCTGCGCGGGACGCGCACCGCGACCTACGTGGGCCGTACGAGCGTCGGCGGGACCCCCGTACGGCACTACCGGGGCACCGCCGACCTGGCGCGCGCGGCCCGCGCGGCCTCGGCGGACAACCGGGCGTCGCTCGCCGCGGCGGCGAAAGGGTTCGCCACGGCCGAGGTCCCGTTCGACGCGTATCTCGACGACGAGGGCCGCGTCCGCAAGCTCCGCCAGCGCTTCAGCTTCGTCAACGGACGGCAGGCGGCGGCCGTGGCGGTCGCCTCCACCACCCTGCTGCACGGCTTCGGCACCGAGGCCGACGTGACGCTCCCCCGCCCGGAGGACATCTACGCGGGCCGCCTCGCGGAGAACCAGGAGGGGGCCCCGGCCGACTAGTCCGGCCCGTCTAGTCCGGCCCGTCGCGCGGGGACTAGCCCGTCCGTGCCATGCGCGGCGCGTGGCGCGATCCCTACTCTAGGAAGCCGGTACCGGTCAGGAAGAGGTGACGCGCGTGGCTCCGGTCGGCGGTACGGCGGTGCAGGACCACGTGGCCCTGGCCGAGATAGAACTGTGCGGCGAGCTGATGATCGCCGCCTCGGCCGCCGAGGACCGGCTGAGCCTGGCGCACATAGACGAGGTGCTCCGGGTCACCGAGGACCGCGGAGCCGTCCTCTAGCAGCACGGGCAGCGGCTCAGGTGCGCAGCAGGCGGCCGATCGCCTTCGTCGCCTCGTCCACCTTCGCGTCGATCTCGTCGCCGCCCTTGAGGGCCGCGTCCGCCACGCAGTGCCGCAGGTGCTCCTCCAGCAGCTGGAGCGCGAAGGACTGCAGGGCCTTGGTGGAGGCGGAGACCTGGGTGAGCACGTCGATGCAGTACGTGTCCTCCTCGACCATGCGCTGGAGACCCCGGATCTGGCCCTCGATCCTGCGCAGCCGCTTCAGGTGCTCGTCCTTCTGGTGGTGGTAACCGTGCGTGGCGCCGGCCTCGGTCGTCGTCATCGCGGGCCTCCATCTCGGGACGGTCGGGGGCATATACCCCTGGTGGGTATATCGTAACGAACTTCGCGGGGTAGCGGACCGGTCGAAGGTCCCCCGTGCCGAGCACGGCGCCCGATGGGCGACACTGGGGGATGGCCCGATAGCCGTGGCCGGATGATGCGCCTAGCATCAGCCTGACCGAAACCAAAGCATCCCGAGGACCACACGTGCGCTTTCGTCTGACCCCCAGGGAGACGAGCTTCTACGACATGTTCGCCGCGTCCGCGGACAACATCGTCACCGGCTCGAAGCTCCTGATGGAACTGCTCGGGGCGGACTCCTCCGCCAGGGCCGAGATCGCAGAGCGTATGCGGGCCGCGGAACACGCCGGTGACGACGCCACGCACGCGATCTTCCACCAGCTGAACTCCTCCTTCATCACGCCGTTCGACCGCGAGGACATCTACAACCTCGCCTCCTCGCTCGACGACATCATGGACTTCATGGAGGAGGCCGTCGACCTGGTCGTCCTCTACAACATCGAGGAGCTGCCGAAGGGCGTCGAGCAGCAGATCGAGGTGCTGGCGCGGGCCGCGGTGCTGACGGCGGAGGCGATGCCGAACCTGCGCACCATGTCCAACCTCACCGAGTACTGGATCGAGGTCAACCGGCTGGAGAACCAGGCCGACCAGATCCACCGCAAGCTGCTCGCCCAGCTCTTCAACGGCAAGTACGACGCGATCGAGGTGCTGAAGCTCAAGCAGGTCGTGGACGTGCTGGAAGAGGCGGCGGACGCGTTCGAGCACGTGGCGAACACGGTGGAGACCATCGCCGTCAAGGAGTCCTGAGGCGTCGATGGACACCTTCGCACTGATCGTGACCGTCGCGGTCGCGCTCGGCTTCACGTACACGAACGGCTTCCACGACTCCGCGAACGCCATCGCCACCTCGGTGTCGACGCGCGCGCTGACCCCGCGCGCCGCGCTGGCGATGGCGGCCGTGATGAACCTCGCCGGTGCCTTCCTCGGCTCCGGTGTCGCCAAGACCGTCTCCGAGGGCCTGATCGAGACCCCGCACGGCTCACGCGGCATGGCCATCCTCTTCGCCGCGCTGATCGGCGCGATCGTCTGGAACCTCGCCACCTGGTACTTCGGCCTGCCCTCGTCGTCCTCCCACGCGCTGTTCGGCGGCATGGTGGGCGCGGCGCTGGCGGGCGGCATCGACGTGCTGTGGAGCGGCGTCGTCGAGAAGATCGTCATCCCGATGTTCCTCTCCCCGGTCGTCGGTCTGATCGGCGGCTATCTGGTGATGACGGCCATCCTGTGGCTCTTCCGCAAGTCCAACCCGCACAAGGCCAAGCGCGGCTTCCGCATAGCCCAGACGCTGTCGGCGGCCGGTATGGCGCTCGGTCACGGCCTCCAGGACGCGCAGAAGACCATGGGTGTCGTGGTGCTCGCCCTGGTGATCTCCGGCAACGAGACCTTCGGCGACCCGATCCCGGTCTGGGTCAAGATCTCCTGCGCGCTGATGCTGTCGCTCGGCACCTACGCGGGCGGCTGGCGCATCATGCGCACCCTGGGCCGCAAGATCATCGAGCTGGACCCGCCGCAGGGCTTCGCCGCCGAGGCGACCGGCGCGTCGATCATGTTCACCACGGCGTTCCTGTTCAAGGCGCCGATCTCCACCACCCATGTCATCACCTCGGCGATCATGGGTGTGGGCGCGACGAAGCGGGTCAACGCGGTCCGCTGGGGCGTCGCCAAGAACATCGTGCTCGGCTGGTTCATCACCATGCCGGCCGCCGCACTGGTCGCGGCGGGCGCCTTCGAGCTGGTCAATCTGGCCGTGCTGTAGGACCCGCCCCGCAGACGGAGAAGGGCCCGCCCCCGGATCACCGGGGGCGGGCCCTTTCCGTTTCCTCGCGGTGGCACCGCCATGCAGCACCGCGAGGGGCTCAGCGGCTCAGCCGAAGCGGCCCGAGATGTAGTCCTCGGTGGCCTGCACCGACGGGTTGGAGAAGATCCGCTCGGTGTCGTCGATCTCGACCAGGCGGCCCGGCTGGCCCACCCCGGCGAGGTTGAAGAAGGCCGTACGGTCCGAGACGCGCGCCGCCTGCTGCATGTTGTGGGTCACGATGACGATCGTGAACCGTTCCTTCAGCTCACCGATCAGGTCCTCGATCGCGAGGGTGGAGATCGGGTCGAGCGCGGAGCAGGGCTCGTCCATCAGCAGCACCCGGGGCTGCACGGCGATGGCCCGCGCGATGCACAGCCGCTGCTGCTGGCCGCCGGAGAGGCCGGAGCCGGGCTTGTTCAGCCGGTCCTTGACCTCGTTCCACAGGTTGGCGCCGCGCAGCGACTTCTCCACCACGTCGTCCAGCTCGCTCTTGCGGTACCCGCCGTTCAGGCGCAGGCCCGCCGCCACGTTCTCGAAGATCGACATGGTGGGGAACGGGTTCGGGCGCTGGAACACCATGCCGACCTCGCGCCGCACCGACACCGGGTCGACGCCGCTGCCGTACAGGTCCTCGTCGTCCAGCAGCACCTTGCCCTCGACGCGGCCGCCGGGGGTCACCTCGTGCATCCGGTTCAGGGTGCGCAGGAACGTCGACTTGCCGCAGCCGGAGGGGCCGATGAACGCCGTCACCGAACGCGGTTCCACGGTCATCGAGATGTCCTCGATCGCCTTGTGGGCGCCGTAGAAGGCGGTGAGTCCGCTCACATCGATTCGCTTGGCCATTGCTTCACTACTTCCAGTCGGTCACTGAGGGGGGCCGCGTCAGCGACCAGTCTTGGGGGCCTTCCAGCGGGCGATGCCGCGGGCCGCCAGGTTGAGGATCATCACGAACGCGATCAGCGTCAGCGAGGCCGCCCAGGCACGGTCGTACGCCGCGCCCGAGCCCGCGCTCTGCGCGTACTGCTGGTAGATGTACAGCGGCAGCGACGCCTGGGCGCCCTCGAAGGGGTTCGCGTTGATGAAGGGGTTGCCGAACACCAGCAGCAGCACCGGCGCGGTCTCGCCCGCGATCCGGGCGACGGCCAGCATGACGCCGGTCGTGATGCCGCCGAGCGAGGTCGGCAGGACCACCTTGAGGATGGTCCGCCACTTCGGGATGCCGAGCGCCAGGGACGCCTCGCGCAGCTCGTTCGGGACCAGCTTCAGCATCTCCTCGGTGGAGCGCACCACCACCGGCATCATCAGGATCGCCAGGGCCAGCGAACCGGCGAACCCGAAGGGCTGGAGGTCGAGGATGAGCATCAGGCTGAGGATGAACAGGCCCGCGACGATGGACGGGATGCCCGTCATCACGTCGACGAAGAAGGTCACCGCCAGGGCGAGCCTGCCCCGGCCGTACTCCACCAGGTAGATCGCGGTGAGCACCCCGATCGGGGCGCCGATGGCGGTGGCGAGGCCGACCTGCTCCAGGCTGCCGAGGATGGCGTGGTAGATGCCGCCGCCGGGCTCGGAGTCGGCGACCAGGCCCATGGAGTGGCTGAGGAAGTAGCCGTCGAGGACCTTCACACCGCGCGAGACGGTCGTCCAGACCAGCGACACCAGCGGGACCACGGCCAGCAGGAACGCCACCCAGACCAGCGCGGTGGCGACCCGGTCCTTGGCCTGGCGGCGGCCCTCCGCGCGGGCGGCGACCAGGTAGGTGCCCAGGACGTACAGCAGGGCGGCGATCAGGCCCCACTGGACGTGGCTGTGCAGTCCGGCCACCAGTCCGATGCCCACGGCCAGGGCGATCGACCCGGCCGCGACGGCCCACAGGGACCACTTCGGCAGCCCGGCGCCGCGCCGCACACCGGCGCCGTCCAAGGGATTCAGTGCGGTGCTCATGCGTTGGCCCCCGAGTACTCCTTGCGGCGGGCGATGATCGCGCGGGCCGCGCCGTTGACCAGCAGGGTGATGACGAACAGGACCAGACCGGAGGCGATCAGCGCGTCCCGGCCCTGTACGGACGCCTCACCGAACTTGGAGGCGATGTTCTGGGCGAAGGTGCCGCCGCCGGGGTCGAGCAGGCTGGCCTGGATGTCGTAGCTCGGGGAGAGCACGGTGGCCACGGCCATCGTCTCGCCGAGCGCGCGGCCGAGGCCCAGCATCGCGGCGGAGATCACCCCGGAGCGCCCGAAGGGCAGCACCGCCATGCGGACGACCTCCCAGCGGGTGGCGCCGAGGGCCAGCGCGGCCTCCTCGTGCATCCGGGGCACCTGGCGGAAGACCTCGCGGCTCACGTTGGTGATGATCGGCAGGATCATGATGGCCAGCAGGATGCCGACGGTCAGCATCGCGCGCGGGGCGCCGCCGTTCCAGGCGAAGATCCCGGTCCAGCCGAGGAACTGGTCCAGCCAGCCGTACAGGCCCTGCATGTGCGGGACGAGGATCAGGGCGCCCCACAGGCCGTAGACGATCGAGGGCACGGCGGCGAGCAGGTCGATCACATAGGCGATCGGGCCGCTCAGCCGACGCGGGGCGTAGTGCGTGAGGAACAGCGCGATGGCCACCGCGATCGGCAGGGCCAGCGCCATGGCGACGACCGAGGACACGACCGTGCCGAACGCCAGCACCGCGATGCCGAAGACCGGCGGGTCGGTGTTGGTGTTCCACTCGAAGGTGGTCAGGAAGTTGCCGTCGTCGGCGCTGATCGCCAGGCACGCCCGGTAGGTGAGGAAGACCGCGATCGCGGCCATGATCACCAGCAGCAGGATGCCCGAGCCGCGGGACAGGGCCAGGAAGACCCGGTCACCGGGGCGGCTCACCCCGCGGGCGGTCCGCCGCGCCTCGGCGGCGGGCGGGGGTGGTACGTCGGTTGTCGTCGATATGTCCATCGGGTTCTCCGGTCTGCTGAGCCGCGCGGGGCGGCTCACAGGAGCCGTACGCGGGGTACGGCTCCGGGCGGCGGTGCACCGGACGGTGCGCCCGGCCCCCACGAGCGGGGCCGGTGCGCACACGCGGGATCAGGTCAGCTCAAGGAGGCGACGGTGGTGCGGACCTTGGCGATGATCTCTTCGGGGATGGGCGCGTAGTCGTTCTGCGACAGCACCTTCTGGCCGTCCTCGGAAGCGAGGTAGGTCAGGAACGCCTTGGTCGCGGCCAGCGTCTCGGGCTTGTTGCCCTTGTCGCAGACGATCTCGTACGTGACCAGGGTCAGCGGGTAGGCGCCCTCGGCCTTGGTGTTGTAGTCCAGCTTCAGCGCGAGGTCGTTGCCCGTGCCGACGACCTTGGCGGCCGCGATGTCGGCGGTGGCGGAGTCGGTGGACGGCTTCACCGGGGTCTTGGCGCCGGTGGCGACGGCCACGGTGGTCATGTCCTTGGCGTAGGACAGCTCGAAGTAGCCGATCGCGCCCTGGTTCTGCTTGACGCCCTGGGCCACACCGGCCGACCCGGAGGCCGCCTGGCCGCCCTTGGCCTGCCACGCCTTGCCGCCCTCGTACTTCCAGTTGTCCGGGGTGGTGGCGATCAGGTACTTGGTGAAGTTGTCCGTGGTGCCGGAGTCCTCGGAGCGGTGGAACGCCTGGATCTTCAGGTCGGGCAGCTTCGCCGAGGGGTTCAGCTTCTTGATCGCCGGGTCGTTCCACTTCTGGATCTTGCTGTCGAAGATCTTGGCGAGCGTCGGGGCGTCCAGCACCAGGTCGTCCACGCCGGGCACGTTGTAGCCGAGCGCGATCGGGCCGCCGACCATGGGCAAGTCGATGCCCTGGCCGCCCTTGCAGACCTTCTTGGAGGCGACGACCTCGTCCGGCTTCAGCGCGGAGTCGGACCCGGCGAAGGCGATCTGACCCTGGTTGAAGGAGGTGACACCGGCACCGGAACCGGCGCCCTTGTAGTTGATCTGCACACCGCACGCCTGGGAGAAGTTCTTCACCCACGCGTCGATCGCGTTCTTCTGCGCCGAGGAGCCGTCGGCCAGCAGCTGGCCCTTGGCGCCGTCGCACTTGATCGAACCGGCCGCGGCCGCCGACGACGAGCCGCCGCCCGTCTTCGTGCCCGTGTCGTCGGAACCGCACGCCGTCAGGGCCAGGGCACCGGAGACGGCGACCGCACCGAGCGAGAGGGCGCGCAGCCGGTTCTTGCGCTGAAGCTTCACGTTCGGAAGTTCCTTCCAGGAGCCGCCGCTAGGGGCGGCGTGCGACGTTGGGTGGTACGCGAGTGCATCTTGTCCGCACTCCGTACCGGCTACGGCCGAAATTAGGCAGAACAGGTGAAGCCGCCGATGGCCCGAAGTGAACGAGGGGTGAACCCCTGCCGTCGGCCCGGTGAGGTGACGGAACGCTCACGGCCAGGACACACGAAGGTCGCGGCGCCCGCCCGCGTCTGACGCGTTCTCGCCCCCGCCCGGAACCCCGGCCCCCCGGGCACCGTCTGGCTCCTCGAAGGCGCACCGCGAGGGCGACAGGGGCGAGGGGACGGCTAGCGACATGGACCGGCGGACGTTTCTCACGGGCGGCGCCACCGCCCTCACCGCACTCACCGGATGCGCGCCGGGCGGCGACGGCTCCGCCCGGCCGGGGCCTTCCGGCTCCCGTGCCTCGGGGGTCTCCACCATGACCACGGCGTCCGTGAAGGCCGCCGCCGACTGGACCGCCCTCGCCCGCGACCTCGACGGCACCCTGGTCCGCCCCGGCGACGCCTCCTGGACCCCGGCCCGCCGCCTCTACAACACCCGCTTCGACACCCTGCGCCCGGCCGCCGTCGCCTACCCGGCCCACACCGCCGACCTCCGCACCCTGCTGGCGTACGCCCGTGCCCGCCGGACCAAGGTGGCGATCCGCAACGGCGGCCACTCCTACGCCGGTTACTCCTCCGGCGACGGCCGCCTGATCCTCGACGTGTCCGCGCTGAACCGGGTCAGCGCCTCGGGCGGGCACGCCGTGGTGGGCGCGGGGGCCAAGCTGATCGACGTGTACCGGACGCTGGCCGCCAAGGGCGCGACCATACCGGCCGGTTCCTGCCCGACGGTCGGGATATCCGGCCTGGTGCTCGGCGGCGGCCACGGTGTCGCCTCCCGCGCCTACGGCCTCACCTGCGACAGCCTCACCCAGGCCACCCTGGTCACGGCGGACGGCAGGACCCTCACCGCCGACGCCAGGGAGAACCCCGACCTGTTCTGGGCGCTGCGCGGCGCGGGCAACGGCAACTTCGGCGTCGTCACCGAGCTGCGCTTCACCACCCACCCCGCCCCGCAGGCCGTCACCGCCTCGCTGCGCTGGCCCTGGGCGAAGGCGGCGGCGGTGCTGAAAGCCTGGCAGGAGTGGGGGCCCGGCCAGCCGGACGAGATCTGGTCCGCCCTGCACCTGGAACGCGACCGGGGCCGCACCCCGACCGTCTCCGTCTCCTGCTTCTCCCTGGGCTCCCGGAGCGACCTGGAGAACGCGGTCGACCGCCTCGCCCACCGCGCGGGCGCCGACGCCTCCGCCGTCTCGCTGCGCCGCCACGGCTACGAGGAGGCGATGGAGATCTACGCGGGCTGCTCCGCCTTCGCCACCGACGCCCAGTGCCATCTGCCCGGCACCGCCCCCGGCCGCTCCCCGCGCGGCGCCCTGCACCGCGAGACCTACGCGGCCCGCTCCGACTTCTTCGACCGCTCGCTGTCCGCCGCGGGCGTGGACACCCTGCTGAAGCGGGTCGGCGCGATGTCCGGCGGCGCGGGCAGTGTGGCGCTCACCGCGCTGGGCGGCGCCGTCAACCGGGTCTCCCCCGCCGCGACCGCCTTCGTGCACCGCCGCTCCCGGATGCTGGCCCAGTACCTCGCCTCCTGGGACGCGGGCACCTCCGGCTCGGCCGCCCGCTCCTGGCTGGACTCCGTACACACCGCGATGCGCCCCCACGCCTCGGGCGCCGCCTACCAGAACTACACCGACGCCGCCCTGACCGACTGGCGCCGCGCCTACTACGGCAGCGCGGGCCCCCGGCTCGGCGAGGTGAAGAAGCGCTACGACCCGGACCGCTTCTTCGGGTACGCGCAGGGGCTGTGAGACACGAGAAGGCCGCGGCACCCGTGAGCGCCGCGGCCTTCTCGGTAAGTCTTCGGGCCCCCTAAGCGGCCAGGTCCTTCTCACCGGTCCCGGCAGGCTCGCGCCCGCCGGAGAACAGCGCGTCCCCGCGCTCCCCGCCCACCGGACGGGCACTCACCAGGCGTCCCGCGCGCGGGGATCGGGCGATGGCCCGCACCAGCGGGGTGAGCAGCGCCGTCGCGGGCGGGGAGAGCAGCAGCGCGACCGCCGTACCGAGGGCGAAGCCGCCGATCACGTCGGTCGGGTAGTGCACCCCCATGTAGACCCGGCAGAAGCCCTCCAGCAGGGCGAGCGCGATCCCGGCGATGCCGAACCGGCGGTTGGCGACGAAGAGGCCGACGCCGAGCGCCATGGTGATCGTCGCGTGGTCGCTGACGAAGGAGTAGTCGCTCTTGCCCGCGATCAGGACGTCGAGCCCCTGGTGGTCCAGGAACGGGCGGGGCCGCTCCACGAAGCCCCGGATGGGGACGTTCACCAGCACCGCGACGGCCGCCGCGAGCGGCGCCCAGACCAGCGCGGTCACCGAGGACACCGCGTCCGGGCCGCCCTTGCGCCGGACCGTCAGCCAGCACGCCAGGACCAGCAGGACCATGGCCACCGGCAGCCCGTACTCACCGACGAACTCCATGACCCGGTCGAACCAGTGCGGGGCGGCCTTCGCCAGACCGTTGATGTCGTACAGCAGCTCGACGTCGGGGTTCGATCCGGATTCGGCGAGTACAGCCATGGTGCTGCGGCCCCTTCGTCGTCTTACCGGACGCACCCAGTGTGCGTCGCGCCAACCCCCCGTGGGTCGTAGATCCGCTTCCGTTGCACTGGCGCACTGACGTCTGCTCGGCTACGTGAACAGGAACGCACAGCACCTGTGGATACGTTCCACCCTCCACCGAATGATCACTGAGACGTTATCGAAGAGATACCCGTACCCGCAGCTCAGGGGGTGGGTTGACGCTCCGCTACACCCGGGTGGGCAGCGCTTTCGCGCCATCCTCGGTGACCCGGGTGGCACCGAAGTAGTCACCCCCGTCGATCGGGTCGAACCGGATCACCGCACCCGTGCGCGGGGCGTCGATCATGTAGCCGCCGCCCACGTAGATGCCCACGTGGTGGATGGCCCGCGAGTCGTTCGGATCGTGCGAGAAGAACACCAGGTCACCGGGGAGCAGTTCGTTCCGCGCGGGGTGCGGTCCCGCGTTGTACTGGTCGTTCGCCACCCGCGGCAGCTTGATCCCGACCTGGTCGTACGACGCCTGCGTCAGCCCCGAGCAGTCGAACCGCCCGCTCTGCGCCGCCGTACCGGTGCCGCCCCACAGATACGGGGTGCCGAGCTTGCTCTGCGCGTAGGCGATGGCCCCGGCGGCCTGCCGGGAGGGGTCGACGCGGGTGACCGGCGCGGCGAAGCTCTTGGCGAGCGTCGTGATCGTCTTCACGTAGTTCCGCGTCTCCCGGTACGGCGGCACGCCCCCGTACCGGATGACCGCGTACGCGCCCGCGTTGTAGGAGGCGAGCATGTTGGCCGAGGCGTCACCGGGAACGTCCTTGACGTACTTGGCCAGTTCGCAGTCGTAGGAGGCGGCCGAGGGGATCGCGTCCGCCGGGTCCCACACGTCCCGGTCGCCGTCCCCGTC
The DNA here is from genome assembly GCF_044903645.1 of Streptomyces sp. NPDC002176. Taxonomy (NCBI): domain Bacteria; kingdom Bacillati; phylum Actinomycetota; class Actinomycetes; order Kitasatosporales; family Streptomycetaceae; genus Streptomyces; species Streptomyces sp. NPDC002176. The sequence goes on along the minus strand of NZ_JBJDQW010000006.1, from coordinate 11,564 downwards.
CCCGTCCACCCCGTGGGTGGCCCAGGTGCCGGGGATGAACTGCGCTATCCCCTGCGCCTTCGCGGGACTGCGCGCACCGGGGTTGAACCCGCTCTCCTGGTACAACTGGGCAGCCAGCAGGGCCGGGTTGATGGCGGGACAGAGATTGCCCCACTTCTGCACGAGCGTCTGGTACGCCGCCGGGACGGCCCCCTTGGCCAGCCCGACACCGCCGGTGGCGACCCCGCCCGCGAGGTTGCCCGCGACGATGTACACCCCGACGACGAGCAGCATCACGAAGCTCAGGCCGAGCCCGATCGCGGCGCCCCCGGCCACCCATACTTTGCGCACGGGTCAACCCTCCCCCATAAAGGGCCGGTTCAAGGCCGCTTTGCCCCCGTGGCCGACCCTCAGGCCAACAATTCGGCCTATCCGTGACCGTTCTGACGCCTGTTCTGACGCCCGTTCCGACGCCCTGTCAGGTACCGGTCGCCGTCCGGTACAGCGCGGCCGCCGCGCGCCCCAGCACCACGCTGTAGGAGACGTCCGCCGTCGAACCGCCCCGCTGGTGTCCGCCGAGCACCCCGACCACCTGCCCGGACCCGTTCAGCCACGGGCTCCCGCTGGTCCCGCCGGTGAAGCCGGGGCAGTGCACCCGCTGCTGGGTACGGCCGCGCGCCACCGGCCGGTCGGTGCACATCACCGGCGTCTCACGGGCGTCCGGCAGGCCGAAGAGGGTGACGGCACCCGCCCCGGGCGCGGTCCCGGCGGCGAACCGGTTCCCGCCGACCACGTCCTCGACCCGTCTGCCGTCCACCTCGCCGACGTGCGCGAAGGCCACGTCGCTGTCCTCGTCCTTGTCCGCCGTCCACCCCTCGGGCAGCACCCACTCCCCCACCGGCCACATCCCATGAGGGGCCCGGCCGTCCCGGTAGCCCGGCGCGAAGAACAGCCTGCCCGTGGTGTGGGTGACGCAGTGCGCGGCGGTGACGAGCAGATCGTGGGCGGGGCTGTGCACGACCGAGGCGGTGCAGAAATGGGCGCGCTCCGGCCGCCCCGCACGGTCCACGCCGAACAGCGCGCCCACCCGGGCGGTCCGCGCGTCGGCGGGCGCCGTGACGGTCACCTCGAGCGGGCCGCGCCCGTCATCGGCGGCCGCGACCGACGCCGAGGTCAGGGCGAGCATCACCACCGCGCCGAGCAGGGCGGGCCGCGAGGTGACCGGGTTGCGTGCGCTGCGCTTCATCAGTCCTCACTCTGTCCCCCCAGGGTGAGAAACCTGCCCGGCCGTCGCTGAGAATCTCCTGTGAACCGCTCCTCGTACCGACCCGCCATAGACCGGAGTGCCGTCCAACCTACCGGCGCCGGTCACACTCCGCCCGCCCAGCGGTCACACCCTGTCAACGTCCCCGGTCGCGGGCGCCCCGAGCCTCCAGTCCACCCCGGTCAGCTCCTCGGAGAGCGTCCACAGCCGCCGGGCGGCCACCGGATCGCTCGCCGCCGCGCTCCGGCCGACCAGCGCGGGGGCGCCGCGCATCTCACCGAGGCCGCCGGGGCCGACGTAGGACGCGCCGGGCAGGTCCTCGGTCGCCGCGTACAGGGTGGGCAGGGCGCCGCCCTTGTCGTCCTGGGCGAACACTTTGTTGCCGACGCCCATGAAGAGGCGGGCCAGCGGGCTGGCGGCATGGCTCTGGAGGTTGGTGGCCGCGTAGCCGGGGTGGGCGGCGAGGGCGCGCACCGGGGACCCCGCCTCGGCCAGGCGCCGCTGCAGCTCCAGGGTGAACAGGAGGTTGGCCAGCTTGGACTGGGCGTAGGCGCGGGTCGGGGTGTAGCGGCCGCGCAGGTTGACGTCGTCGAAGCTGATCCGGCCGTCCCCGGACCGGTGCATGGCCGACGAGACGGTCACCACGCGGTCGGTGACGTGCGGCAGCAGCAGGTTGGTCAGCGCGAAGTGGCCGAGGTGGTTGGTGCCGAACTGGGTCTCGAAGCCCTGCGCGGTCCGCCCCTCGGGGAGCATCATCACGCCCGCGTTGTTGACCAGCAGGTCCAGCGGCCGGTCCCACCCCTCGGCGAACTCGCGCACCGAGTCCAGGTCCGCCAGGTCCAGGCGGCGCACCTCGGTGCTCCCGCTCACCCGTCCCGCGGCGGCGGCGCCGCGCGCCGGGTCCCGCACCGCGAACACCACATGCGCCCCGGCCCGCGCCAGCGCGGCGGCGGCCATGAAGCCGATCCCGCTGTTGGCGCCGGTCACCACGGCCGTACGGCCGCTCAGATCGGGCAGACGGTCCACGTTCCACTGGCGCGCACCGCGCGCTTCGCTCGTATCGGCCATGGCCTCAATGTAGGCAACGCCAACAATGCTGTCAACGACAACAATGCAGCCACCGCCAACAAAGCTGGCGCCGACAACATCGGGATACGATGACCCGCATGCCGCGCATCTCCACCAGCCGCCCGTACCACCACGGCGACCTGCGCGCCGCCCTGCTGGAGAGCGCCGAACGCACCCTGCGCGAGAAGGGCGCCGCCGCCCTCTCCCTGCGCGAACTGGCCCGCGCCACCGGCGTCAGCCACGCCGCCCCCGGCCGCCACTTCAAGGACAAGCAGGCCCTCCTCGACGCCCTCGCCCTCGCGGGCTACCAGCGGCTGAACCAGGCCCTCACCGCCGCGACCGCCGACGACCCCGACGCGGACCTCCAGCGGCGCATGACCGCCCTCGCCCGCGCCTACCTCGGGTTCGCCGTCGACAACCCCGAGCTGCTGGAGCTGATGTTCGCGCGCAAGCACGACCCCGACAGCTCCGACCTGCTCGCCACCGCCGTCGACCAATCGCTCGGCACCCTCACCCGCACCTTCGTGGACGCCCAGGAACGCGGCGAGATCGTCCAGGGCGACCCCGAGCGCATCACCCTCGCCGCCGCCGCGAGCCTGCACGGCCTCGCCGCCCTCATCGCGGGCTGCGCCCTGGACGCCGACGAGGCCCTGGCCGGTCTTGACGACCACGTCCACCTGCTGCTGCACGGACTCAAACCGCGCTGACCCGGCGTGAGAACATCGTCTCGACGCCTCACCCGACCGGCCGTCAGAAACCGTGCCGGGAAGCCGAAGGGCCGTAAAAGAGCCCAACGACGGAACCACACCACAGGTTTCGCTCCCGCGTCATTGCCCGGCGTGACCTGCCGTGATACACAGAGTGACCGTACGCGCCAAATGTACGAGACCCGCCTGTGAATGCCGCCAAGTCGACATACGACGGCGACGTTGTCGGCGACAATGAGTCCCAACCTCTGCACACCGCAGAGGAGCGGCACAACTACCCATCAGGGGCGGTGACTTACATGTTCTTTGCGGCCGACAAGGGAGACATCAACACCATCATCGGCGGAATCGCCCCGGACTGGGGGCCTTTCGGCAGCCTGGGCAACGAGGCGAAGGTGATGATCGAGGTGGTGATGGCCGTCGCCATCCTGCTCTGCCTCGGCATCGCCATCTGGGGCGCGGCCAAACAGCGCATCGGCGCCACCGCCCTGCGGGACACCTTCAGCGCGGAACAGGGCAAGGGACTCATCATCGCGGGCCTCACCGGGGTCTTCATCATCGGCTCCCTCGGCACGCTGTTCACCATCGTGTACGGCATGGCCGTCTGACGCCCAGGCTCGAGGTTGCGTTTCCCTGATGTCCAGTCACCACACCGCGCCCGCGCGAGGGCCAGCCCGGCTACCGTCGTATGAACACGAGGCGGAGAGGGCGGACGCGGCATGAGCACCTCAGGCGAGCACGGTTACCCCGACACCGGGCACACCCGCACCCACCTCCCCGGCGGCGACCCCTACGGCGGCGCCCCCCGCCGCACCCCCCGCTCCTCCTCCCGCAGCCTCATCACCGTCGTCGGCGTAGTCGTCCTCCTCATCGCAGCCATCGCCTTCGCCAACCGCGACAACTCCTCCACCCCGAACACCCCGGCCAAGGGCGGCGCCCCCCACCAACCAGCCGCCCCCACCGCCGCCTCCGGCACCACCCCGGTCCCCACCACCGAAAACGGCATCCCCACCCACTTCCCCCACACCCAACAGGGCGCGGAGAGCGCGGCGGCGAACTATGCGGTGGCACTGGGGTCTGACGGCATGTTCAACACCGCCCGACGGCACGCGATCGTGCAGACCATCGCCGTCCCCAGCTCCGCCAGCCGACTTCAGTCCGGATTCGACGCGGATTACTCCGCTGCCTTCCTCAAGAAGGTCGGACTGACCGACGAGGGCAACGCCCCCGCGGGCAGCACCTTCGTGAACCGCACGCTCCCCGCAGGCTCCAAGGTCACCTCGTTCAGCGACAGCGCCGCCACCGTCGAGGTGTGGTGCAACGGCATGTTCGGCCTCGCCGGGGACAGCTCGACGAACCCGGTGACGAGCAGTTGGTTCACCGTGACGCTGAAGCTTCGCTGGAGCGACAACGACTGGAAGGTCCTCGGTTCCAGCCAGCGGACCGGCCCCACCCCGGTCACCGGTGACAACCCGGTGTCCGGAGCCGATGAGATCAGCAAGGCGGTCCAGGAGTTCGGAGGCTTCACCTATGCCCGGTAGCCAGCACCGCGCGCTCAAGCTCATCGGCTTGGTCGCCGCGATTCAGACCGCCACCGTGCTCTTCGCCGCGAACGTCATGGCTGCCCCCAGCCCGACCCCCACGAAGAGCGGGGACCCCTGCGCGCTGATCGCCGGCCCCGCCAAGAAGTACTGCGAACAGAACAACCACGGCGGCGGCACCCCCCGCAAGGGCCTCACCACCGACAACCCCCTCACCTCCTCCCTCGACCCCCTCGCCTCGCTGGCCAAGGGCTGCGCGGACGCCGCGTCGTGGACGATCGGGAAGCTGAGCGACGCCGTGAAGGAGACCGCGAACGTCGACTTCACGAACCAGAAGTTCCTCCAGCAGTACGCGGTGGTCTTCGCCGCCTCGACCATCCTCACCCTCGTCCTGTGGCTCCTGGCCGTGGCCAAGCGAGCGGTACGCGGCGTCCCCCTCACCACCGCCATCTCCGAAGCCGTCGGCTTCCTCTGGCTCACGGTGCTGGCCTCCGCCTTCACCCCCCTGATCCTCTACACCGTCGTCTCCGCAGCGGACGGCGTCACCGACGTCCTGGCGAAAGCCACCGGCGACCAGGCCGACACCTTCTTCGGCACCTTCTCCGGCGCCCTGGAGAAGGGCGACGACATCGGCGGCGGCCCCATCATGCTGATCGTCGTCTCCCTGGTCAGCATCCTCGCCGCAGGCGTCCTCTGGCTCGAACTCGTCATCCGCGCCGCCCTGCTCTACGTCGGCGCCCTCCTCGGCACCGTCGTCTACGCGGGCCTCGTCGACAAGAACCTGTGGGGCCACGTCCGCCGCTGGGCGGGCATCATGATCGCCGTCATCATGGTCAAACCGGTCATCGTCATCGTCCTCGGCCTCGCGGGCGCCCTCTCCGGCGCCAGCGGCCCCGACGCCTTCGGCGCCGTCGTCTCCGGCCTCTCCATCATCCTGCTCGCCATCTTCGCCAGCGCGATGATCTACCGCTTCGTCCCCGGCTTCGGCGACGAGATCGCGGGCTCCCGCAACAACCGCATCATGCAGGGCGCCGAGGGCAAGGCCGCCGCCGTCATCAGCTCCCCCGCCACCCTCGTCGCCCAGGGCATCAAGACCCACAGCACCCGCGCCGACAGCAACGCGGGCGGCGGCGGACAGAGCGCGAGCACCCCCCGCCCCGCCAACCCCGCCTCCGGCGGCGTCGCCGCCCACAGCGGCCGCACCCCCCAGAGCGGCTCGGCCCCCGCCGCCGCCCCCGCACCCCGCGCCCCCAGCCCGGTCAACACCCCGCACGCAGGCAACACCCGCAACAGCAGCACCAACCGCTCTGGAGGTGAAGGGCGTTGACGACCGAGGCCCACCTGTCCCATCCGGTCACGCCCCGCCGTACCTATCTCATCGGCCGCGCCCGGCCCAACGCGATCGTCGGCCGCAACCGCGAGTCCGGCGAGATCGCCCTGATCGTCGTCGGCGCGTTCCTCGGCATGATGTGCGGCCTCCTCGTCCCCGCCCTCCCCCTGCGCATCGCCCTCCTCAGCGGCTTCCCGATGCTCGCGGTCGCCGCGGTCTACGTGCCGTACAAGCGCCGCACCTTCTACAAGTGGTTCGAGATCAACCGGTCCTACAAGCGCACCGTCAAGCGCGAGGCCGTCTACCGCTCCCCCGTCATGGAGTCCGGCATCCGGCTCGACGGCCGCGAGGTCGAGATCGGCCCGCCCCCCGGCATCGGCCGCATCAACTGGCTCGCCGCCCCCTTCGGCCCCGACGAGATCGCCGTACTGCTGCACGCCGACCGCAAGACCGTCACCGCCGCCATCGAGATCGAGGGCCCCGGCGTCGGCCTGCGGGACTCCGAGGACCAGGAAGCCCTCGTCGACCGCTTCGGCACCCTCCTCAAGCACGTGGCCAACGGCGACGGCTTCGTCACCCGCATCCAGATGCTCGCCCGCACGCTGCCCGCCGACCCCGACGCCCACGCCAAGGACGTCGTCCTGCGCGGCGACGGCCGCTCCCCCGAGTGGCTCCAGCACTCCTACGACCAGCTCCAGTCCATGGTCTCCACCAGCAGCGAGCAGCACCGCGCCTACCTCGTCGCCTGCATGAGCTACAACCGCGACCTGGCCGCCGAGGCCCACGCCATGGCCCGCGCCGCCCGCCCCCAGGCAGGCCGCAAGCTCGACCGCGACGCCGGACTCGCCATCGTCATGGCCCGCGAGCTGACCGACATCTGCTCCCGCCTCCAGGAAGCCGACATCCGGGTCCGCCAGCCCCTCGGACAGGGCCGCCTCTCCTCCCTGATCCACTCCATGTACGACCCGGACCACCCCATCGACCACATCCAGGCCATGACCCAGCGCAACGCCTGGCCCGCCGAGCTGAACGCCATGGAGCCCACCTACCTCCAGGCCAAGACCCGCGAGTCCACCACCCGCGCCCCCTGGTGTCACGCCACCGCCTGGGTGAAGGAGTGGCCGATGACTCCCGTCGGCGTCAACTTCCTCGCCCCGCTCCTCGTCCACACCCCGGACGTCATCCGCACCGTCGCCGTCACCATGGACCTCGAACCCACCGAGGTCGCCATCGAGCGCATGCTGACGGAGAAGACCAACGACGAGGCCGAGGCATCACGCGCGGCCAAGATGAACCGCACCGTCGACCCGCGCGACGTCGCCGCCCACTCCCGCCTCGACCAGCGCGGCGAGGACCTCGCCAGCGGAGCCGCGGGCGTCAACCTCGTCGGCTACATCACCGTCTCCGCGCGCTCCCCCGAGGCTCTCAACCGCGACAAGCGCACCATCCGCGCCTCGGCGGGCAAGTCGTACCTGAAGCTGGAGTGGTGCGACCGCGAGCACCACCGCGCGTTCGTGAACACCCTCCCGTTCGCCACCGGCATCCGAAGGTAGAGGCTCTCCATGCGAGATCCGCTGTCCGTCCTGACCGACGCCTTCACGTCCTTCCTCTTCGGGAAGGTCGAGACCACCCGGCTCCCGGTGCGCACCTCCACCGGGCAGGCCCAGGCGGTCTACCTGCCGACGGCCGCACCCGGCCTCGGCGACTCCGGCGTCATCATCGGCCGCGAGGTCTACTCCGGGAAGGGCTACATCTACGACCCCTTCCAGCTGTACGGCCAGCAGCTCCCCGCCCCGCACTGGCTGGTCCTCGGCGAGTCCGGCAACGGCAAGTCCGCGCTGGAGAAGACGTACGTCCTGCGCCAGCTCCGCTTCAAGGACCGTCAGGTCGTCGTCCTGGACGCCCAGGGCGAGGACGGCGTCGGCGAATGGAACCTCATCGCGGAGGAGCTGGGGATAACCCCCATCCGGCTCGACCCGACCGCCGCGCTCAACCACGGCATCCGGCTCAACCCGCTCGACCCCGCGATCACCACCACGGGCCAGCTCGCGCTGCTCCGCACGATCATCGAGGTCGCGCTCGGCCACGGCCTGGACGAACGCTCCGGCTTCGCCCTCAAGGTCGCGCACTCCTACGTCAACGAGACCATCGTCGACCGCCAGCCCGTCCTGACCGACATCGTCGAGCAGCTCCGCCACCCCGAGCCGGAGTCCGCCGAGGCGATGAACGTCGCCATAGACGACGTACGCGCCTGGGGCCTGGACGTCGCCCTGGTCATCGACCGGCTCGTCGACGGCGACCTGCGCGGCATGTTCGACGGCCCCACCACGGTCGGCATCGACCTGGACGCCCCGCTGATCGTCTTCGACCTCTCGCACATCGACCGCAACTCCATCGCCATGCCCATCCTGATGGCGATCGTCGGTGTGTGGCTGGAACACACCTGGATCAGGCCGGACCGCAAGAAGCGCATCTTCCTGGTCGAGGAAGCCTGGCACATCATCAACAGCCCCTTCGTGGCCCAGCTGTTCCAGCGGCTGCTGAAGTTCGGCCGCCGTCTCGGCCTGTCCTTCGTCGCCGTCGTCCACCACCTCTCCGACGTGGTCGACGGCGCGGCGGCGAAGGAGGCGGCCGCGATCCTCAAGATGGCCTCCACCAGGACCATCTACGCCCAGAAGGCCGACGAGGCCAGAGCCACCGGCCGGGTCCTCGGCCTACCCCGCTGGGCCGTCGAGATCATCCCGACACTCACCCCCGGCATCGCGGTCTGGGACGTCAACGGCAACGTCCAGGTGGTCAAACACCTGGTCACCGAGACGGAACGCGCACTGGTCTTCACCGACCGCGCGATGACCCAGTCCTCCGACGACCTCGCCGACGACGCCCTGCGCGCCGCCGAGCTGGAGGCCGAGCAACGGGCCGCGGCCTTCGTGGAACAGCACGTGGCCGACTCCGAATCGACGGTGGCGTAGGGAGGAAGAGAGTGCGAACGGACGAGCGGGGCGGCCGGAACACCGGACACGCGGGCCAGAGCGGCGGCATCCCGGACGGCCTGCTGGTCGGCCTGCTCGGCTTCCTCCTGGGCATGACGGTGCTGGTCTGGACGGCGACCGGCCTGGCCGCCCTCTTCGCCCGAGGCGCCTGGCCGACCCCGCTCGCCTTCACCCGCACCCCGCTGGCCATACGCCACCTCGTCGCCCAGCCGCACGACATCACCGGCGCCTGGGCGGGCACCCCACCGGCCCAGCTCCCCGGCTGGGGCCTGTTCTGGGGCCTGTTCATCGGCCAGCTGCTGATCCTGCTCGTCCTGACCGTCTTCGCCCTCGGCACGGTGGCCCGCTGGCGCGCGGGGCGGGTACGGAGGCACGGGCGGCCCGCGGAGACCCCTGTGCCGGAACAAGTGCCGGAGAAGGCGCCGGAGACGGTTCCCGAGCCCCGCGCCGAGCAGCCGGTCCCCACGGCACCACCCGCGCCCATCGTGGAACAACTCACACCCGAAGTCCCGGCTCCCCAGGGCCCCCTGCGCTACGCCACCCCCGAGACCCGCCACGCCGCCGCCACCGCGGCCCTCCAGGACGCCCCCGGCCCCGCACTGGTCGTCACCTCGAACCCGGCGCTGTGGCAGGAGACCAAGGACGCGCGGGCCAAGCTCGGCCCCGTCCTCCTCTACGACCCCACCCACCGCTGCGACACCCCGGCCCGCCTGCACTGGTCCCCCACCGCGGGCTGCGAGGACCGCGCCACCGCCCTGAGCCGGGCCACGGCACTCCTCGCCCCCGTCCGGCCCACGGCCCGCATCGACCAGGCCGTCACCGACACCGCCACCACCCTGCTGCGCAGCTACCTGCACGCCGCCGCACTGGACGGCCGCACCATCCGCCACGTCCACCGCTGGACCCAGGGCACCCAGCTCCAGGACGCGGTACGCACCCTGCGCACCCACCCCAAGGCGGCCCCCGGCTCGGCGGGTGAGCTGGAGGCGGCCCTCACCTCGTATCCGGAACGCCGGGACATCGCGCAGGAGTTGACCAGCCGGGCGCTGTCCGCGCTCCTCACGGTCAACATCCGGGAATCCTGCACCCCACACCGAACCGACACGCTCGCCCTGGATTCCTTCGTCCACGAAGGGGGCACGCTTTATGTGGTCGGTGAACCCATCGAGGACCCCAGGACACGACCGGGCGCGATGCCCCTGCTGACGGCCCTCGTCTCCAGCGTGGTCGAGCACGGCCGGCGCATGGCCGAACGGTCATCCTCCGGTCGGCTCGACCCACCACTCACCCTGATCCTGGACGACGTGGCAGCGGTAGCCCCCGTCCCCCAGCTCCCCGACCTGCTCACCACCGGCCCGGCCCAGGGCCTGCCCACACTGGCCCTGCTCCGCTCCCGCGAACAGGCCCGCGCCCGCTGGCCCCACGAGGACCTCGACCTACCGCTCTAGCGCGAACTCCAGCTCCCGCTCGTCCTCGTTCTTCGAGAACGACAACACCAGCCCGGTCGGCTTGAACCCGGCCCGCAGATAGGCCCCCTGAGCCCGCGGATTGTCGGCGTGCACGAAGAGCCGCACCCGCTCCGCCCCCTGCTCCCACGCCCACGCGACACCGGCGTCCAGCAACTCCTGGATCAGCCCGTTCCCCCGGTGCTCCGGCCGCACGAACACCCCGACGACATGCCCTTGCTGCCGCTCGACCGCGTTCCCAGCCCAATCATTCCCCCCGGCCTCCTCCAGAAGCACGGTGACCGACCCGACCCACTCCCCACCGGGCGCCTCAGCCACGAACTGCCGCACCCCGGGCTTCCGGGCGGCCCGCTCCTGCCAGAACGAATCCGGCCGAACAGCGGCGTCCTCATACGTCTCCAGAAACGCGAGATGCGCGACAGGGTCCCGCAACGCGTCGAGCCGCAACCGCTTCACATCCCCCCACTCCTCCGCGCGCACAGACCGGACCACATACCCCTGACCACCATCAACTCCCATGCCGCCCACGGTAATACGCCCGTACAGTGACCCCCATGACAATTTTCCCCGACCGTGACCGCACAGCGCTGCTCGTCATCGACGTCCAGAACGACGTGGTGGCCGACAACCACGACCGCGACGGCGTCATCGCCCGCATCAACACCCTCATCGATAAGGCCCGCGCGGAGGACGTGCCGGTGATCTGGGTACAGCACAATGACGACGAATTGTGGCGGGACAGCGCCGGCTGGGAATTCGTCCCCGAGCTGCAGCGCCGCGAGGACGAGCCCCTCGTGCACAAGAGCTACCGAGACTCCTTCGAAGACACCGACCTGGAGTCCGTCTTGGCCGAGCACCGCGTGGGCCGGCTCGTCGTCACGGGCGCACAGACCGACTTCTGCGTCCGCTCCACGCTCCAGGGAGCCCTGGTCCGCGGCTACGACGCGCTTCTCGTCGCCGACGCACACACCACGGAGGATCTCAGCGCATACGGCGCTCCGACCCCGGAGCTGGTGATCGCCCACACCAACTTGTACTGGGGCGGCCAGCATGCCCCCGGCCGCAAGGGCGGAACCGTGAATACGACCGAGGTGGTCTTCTAGTTCCCTTACCTTTCGGGCCCGGAACGCAGAAAACCCCCGCACCAAATGGTGCGGGGGTTTCCCTAAAAATTGTTCGGCGGCGTCCTACTCTCCCACAGGGTCCCCCCTGCAGT
>NZ_JBJDQW010000005.1:0-588892 GCF_044903645.1 Streptomyces sp. NPDC002176 | reverse complement strand
TTCCCAGTCAGAGGGGGTTGTCTTCCCGGCCCGCTGGGCCGTTCCGACGTCTCAAACTCTAGCCGATCAACCCCGGCAGTTCCTAATCGGGCTGCTGGTTCCCATTCGAATTGAATTCGGACGCGCCGAAAGCAATCCCAGGGGGATGGTCGTACTGGTTGGTTTGAGGTGCCGCACCAGGCGGCGAGGTGTTGCGGAGAACCGTTACGGCTCCGTGCAACCCGAAGAACTTTACGGACTCGCCAGGGGCGGGTCAAGCCCCCCTGTCAAGATTTTTTCCGTCGGCCCTGCTCAGGCCATCAGTCCAGGTCGGAGAGCCGGCCCTCGGCGTCCGGCTGGGCGTGCTCCACGCGGCGGAGGAGCCGGGCAAGCACCTCTCCTAGTACGGAACGCTCCCCGGAGGTGAGGTCCTGGAGCAGGTCCTCCTCGAAGACCGTCGCCATGCGCATCGCCTCGAGCCACTTCTCGCGGCCCTCGGTGGTCAGCTCCACGATGACACGGACGCGGTTGGACTCGTCGCGCTCGCGGGTGACCAGACCCTCGGTGACCATGCGGTCGATCCGGTGGGTCATGGCGGCCGGGGTGAGGCCGAGCCGCTTGGCCAGCTCGCCGGGGCCCATCCGGTAGGGGGCACCGGAGAGCACCAGGGCCTTCAGTACTTCCCACTCCGCGTTGCTGATGCCCAGCTCGGCGGTCTGGCGGCCGTACGCCACGTTCATCCGGCGGTTCAGCCGAGACAGCGCCGACACGATCTCCTCGACCTGGGGGTCGAGGTCCTGGAACTCGCGCTGGTAGGCGGCGATCTGTTCTTCGAGTGTCGGCTCCGGCACGCCGGCGTTGTCGGCCATGCCCAGGAGTATGGCACGGGGAGCCTTTGCCTTGAAGTCCTTCGGCATGTAGTCTTTAGCTTCGAACTTTAGCTTTGAAGTCTTCACTCCTAACTTGTGGAAGAGGTGAACGTGACCAGGGCGATGGGGGCGGCGATGCCCCGCATCCACGTGGGCAACGCGCTCAGCGCGTTCGGACTCGGCTTCACGGTCCCGTATCTGTACGTCTATGTGGCGCAGGTGCGAGGGCTGGGGGCCATGACGGCGGGACTCGTGCTCGCCGTCTTCGCCGTGGCGGCGCTCATCGCGCTGCCGTTCGCCGGGCGGGCCATCGTCCGGCGCGGTCCGTTGCCCGTCCTGCTCGTCGCCCTGGTCCTGTCCGCGCTCGGCGCCCTGGGCCTGGGGCTGGCGGGCAGTGCGGTGTCCGTGCTGCTGACCGCCGCCGCACTCGGTGCCGGGCAGGCGGTGATGCAGCCCGCGCTGGCGACGATGATCGTGGACTGCTCGACCTCCGCGACCCGGTCGCGGGCGTTCGCCATGCAGTTCTTCCTGCAGAACCTCGGTCTGGGCGTCGGCGGGCTCATAGGCGGCCACCTGGTCGACGCGAGCCGGGCCTCCTCCTTCACCGTGCTGTTCACCATCGAGGCCACGATCTTCCTGCTGCTCGCCGTGCTGATGGCGACGGTGCGGATGCCGCGCGCCCCGCGCATCACCGACCTGCCCACCGGCTCGGCCAAGACCGGCTGGCGGCAGCTCATGAGCAACCGGGCGATGGTCCAGCTCTGCGTGCTGGGCTTCGTGCTGTTCTTCGCCTGCTACGGCCAGTTCGAGTCCGGTCTGAGCGCCTACGGCGTCGAGGCCGCCGGGATATCCACGTCCACGCTGGGCACCGCGCTCGCCGCCAACACGATGATGATCGTCGTGGCGCAGTTCGCCGTGCTGAAGCTGGTCGAGCGGCGGCGCCGGTCGCGGGTGATCGCGGTGGTCGGTCTGATCTGGACCGTCGCCTGGCTCGCGGCGGGGTACGCCGGGCTCGGGCACGGCAGCCAGGAGATGGCCACGGCCGCGTTCGTGTCGACGTACGCGCTGTTCGGGCTGGGTGAGGCGATGCTGTCGCCGACCGTGGCCCCGCTGGTCGCCGATCTGGCGCCGGAGGGCATGGCCGGGCAGTACAACTCCGCGTTCGCACTGGTCAAGCAGCTGGCGCTGGCGGTCGGACCTGCCATCGGCGGGCCGCTGGGCGCCTCACTGCACGCGCCGTACATCGTGACGTTCGCGCTGTTCTCGGTGGCGATCAGTGTGCTGGCGGTACGGCTGGGCCGACGGCTCACGCCCGCGCAGGACCACCCGTGGGCCGCGCATGCGAAGAGCCGGGTCGTGGCGCGGGGCGGTACTCCGGTGGAGTCGGTCAGCGCATAAGAAGTACGTACACACGGCAGAAGGGCCGGGAGCACCTCAGGTGCTTCCGGCCCTTCTCGTATGTCCGGAGCGTCAGCGCTTCGGGAGCAGGAACTCGCACCAGACCGCCTTGCCGCCGCCCGGGGTGCGGCGGGAGCCCCAGTTGGAGGCGATGGTGGCGACGATGTCGATGCCGCGGCCGGACTCGTCGGCCGGGTCGGCGCGGCGGCGGCGCGGGAGGTGGTCGTCGCCGTCGGTGACCTCGATGGTCAGGCGGCGGTCGGTGCGGCGCAGCCTGAGTCGCATGGGCGGGGTGCCGTGCTGGAGGGAGTTGGCGACCAGCTCGCTGGTGGCCAGGACGCCGAGGTCGTGCAGTTCGGTGGGGAAGCGCCAGCTGGTGAGCACGCCGGAGGCGAAGGCGCGGGCGCGCGGGGCGGCCTCGACGCCGCCGAGGAGGTCCAGGGCCGCGTTGCGGAAGAGGTCGGCGGCGGGGCCGGTGCGGTGGGGGTGCTGGAGGACGAGGACCGCCACGTCGTCGTCGTGGTCGGCGGTGACACCGGCCGAGCGGACCAGGCGGTCGCAGACGACCTGCGGGGTGCCGGTGGCGCCGGAGAGGGCGCGCGCCAGGGCGGCGATGCCCTCGTCGAGGTCCTGGTCGCGCCGTTCGACCAGGCCGTCCGTATAGAGGACGGCGGTGGCGCCGGGGCCGAGGGGGACGGAACCGGAGGAGTGGACCCAGCCGCCGGTGCCCAGCGGGGGGCCGGTGGGTTCGTCGGCGCGCAGGACCTCGCCGTTCTCGTCGCGGACGAGGATCGGCAGATGTCCGGCGGAGGCGTAGACGAGGCGGCCCTCGTTGGGGTCGTGGACGGCGTAGACGCAGGTGGCGATCTGGTTGGCGTCGATCTCCACGGCGAGGCCGTCGAGGAGCTGGAGGACCTCGTGCGGCGGGAGGTCGAGGCGGGCGTAGGCGCGGACGGCAGTACGGAGCTGGCCCATGACCGCGGCGGCGCGCACGCCCCGGCCCATGACGTCGCCGATGACGAGGGCGGTGCGGCCGCCGCCGAGGGTGATGACGTCGTACCAGTCGCCGCCGACCGCGGCCTCGGTGCCGCCGGGCTGGTAGGTGGCGGCCACGCGCAGGTCGTCGGGTTCCTCGAGGTCCTGGGGGAGCAGGGAGCGCTGGAGGGTGACGGCGGTCTGGCGCTCGGTGCGTTCGCTGGCGCGCAGGCGTTCGGCGGCCTCGGCGTGGTCGGTGACGTCGGTGGCGAAGACGAGTACGCCCGCGTCGCGGTCGCCGTGGCGGGTGACCGGGGTGCAGGTGAACGTGTAGGAGCGGCCGTCGACGGCCTTGCGGGACTTCAGGGTGCGGGGTCTGCCGCTGCGCAGGACCTGGTCGAGGAGGGGGAGGAGGCCCAGCTCGGCGAGTTCGGGGAGGGTGTCGCGGGCCGGGGTGCCGGGCGGGCGGGGGCCGAAGGCGGCGGTGTAGGCGTCGTTGACGTGGGCGAGGCGGTGGTCGGGGCCGTGGACCAGGGCGACGAGGGCCGGGACGCGGTCGAGGACCTCGCGTGTGGGCAGTTCGTCGACGGCGGAGGCGGGGTGTCCGGCGCGGGCGGCGGGCACCGGGTTCTCGCTCCGCCGGTCCGGGGGGACCGGCTGTTCGGTCCGCGCTGCGGCGCGGCGCTGCGTTCCGGGGAGCCGGGCGCTCCAGCGCGTGAAGTTCACAGTGGGGAAAGCCTCGCGTGTGCTGAGGGCGGGCTGTTGCCCGTCCGAGGATGTGGAGCAGTCTGGCAGGTGGCCGTCCGCGGCGACATCCGTCAGACGCCCGTACGGGCCGGGGAGTTCCCGGCTCCGGTCAGGACGACCCCTTCGGGGGGTCCGGGGGGCGACGTGGGGGTTTTCCACCGGCTGCCAGTTCGAACTCGGCCCGTGGGTGTTCGAGTGAGCCGAGGGAGACGATCTCCCGTTTGAAGAGTCCGGCGAGGGTCCATTCGGCGAGGACGCGGGCCTTGCGGTTGACGGTGGGCACGCGGCTGAGGTGGTAGGCGCGGTGCAGGAGCCAGGCGGGGCGGCCGGTGAGCCTGCGGCCGTACACCTGGGCGACGCCCTTGTGCAGGCCGAGGGAGGCGACGGAGCCGAGCTGCCGGTGGGCGTAGGTGCGCAGGGGTTCGCCGCGCAGGGTGTGCGCGATGTTGTCGCCGAGGACCCTGGCCTGGCGCAGCGCGTGCTGGGCGTTGGGCGCGGTGGTGGCGCCGGGCCCGGGGGCGGTGACGTCGGGTACGGCGGCGGCGTCGCCCGCGGCCCAGGCGTGCTCGGTGCCCTCGACGGCGAGCTGGGCGGTGCAGCGGAGCCTGCCGCGCGGGTCGAGGGGGAGGTCGGTGGCGGCGAGCACCGGGTGGGGTTTGACGCCCGCGGTCCAGACGACGGTGCGGGTGGGGAAGCGGCGGCCGTCGCTGAGGACGGCGACGCGGTCGGCGCAGGATTCCAGGCGGGTGTTCAGCAGCACCTGGATGTTGCGGCGGCGCAGCTGGGTGACGGTGTGGCGGCCCAGTTCGGGGCCGACCTCGGGCAGGACGCGGTCGGTGGCCTCGACCAGGACCCACTTCATGTCCTCGGGGCGGAGGTTGGAGTAGTAGCGGGCGGCGTAGCGGGCCATGTCCTCGAGTTCGCCGAGGGCCTCGACCCCGGCGTAGCCGCCGCCGACGAAGACGAAGGTGAGGGCGGCGTCGCGCAGGGCGGGGTCGCGGGTGGAGGAGGCGATGTCCATCTGTTCGATGACGTGGTTGCGCAGCCCGATGGCCTCCTCGACGGTCCGGAAGCCGATGGCGTGCTCGGCCAGGCCGGGGACGGGCAGGGTGCGGGAGACGGAGCCGGGGGCGAGGACGAGTTCGTCGTAGCCGATGAGTTCGGCGGAGCGGCCGTGCTGTTCGGTGGCGAGGGTGGTGACGGCGGCGGTGCGTACGGCGTGGTCGACGGCGGTGATCTCGCCGATGACGACGCGGCAGTCGGGCAGGACGCGGCGCAGGGGTACGACGACATGGCGCGGGGAGATCGAGCCGGCGGCCGCCTCGGGGAGGAACGGCTGGTACGTCATATAGGGGTCGGGGCTGACCACGGTGATCTCGACGTCACCCTGTCTGAGCTGCCGTTTCAGTTTCCGCTGGAGACGCAGGGCGGTGTACATGCCGACGTGGCCCCCGCCGACGACCAGAATGCGCGCGCGTTCCTTCACCATCCCATGACGCACCCGGCGCTGTTGTTTGTCCACAGCCTCGGCAATTTGTGTGACCGGAGGCCGGAGGGGTGGGGGCGCGGAATCCGGACATAAATGGCTCGTACTCCGATCGAGGGGCGCACTGTGCGGAACCTACCCCTTCTGAATTGACTGCCGCTCAACTATGTTGCTGTGTCGACGGGGTGCGGGAGGGTCGTCGAGGGGGCCGCCGGATGGGGGCCCGCTCAGGACCGGCGCCAGTTCCGCGCTTTCGGAAGTCAATGGCGGGGAGTCTCCGGGGGGAGACGTCATTACCGGGGGAAGACATGCATGTTCAGGACACGCACTGGTCAGCGGCGCCCCTCGCGTCGGCCGGACGGACGGGCGGCGGGCGCGCGGCGCCGCTGCGGGTGGACGCGCAGCGCAATCTGGAGCACGTGCTGAGGGCGGCGCGTGAGGTGTTCGGCGAGCTGGGGTACGGCGCGCCGATGGAGGACGTGGCGCGGCGGGCGCGGGTCGGTGTGGGCACGGTGTACCGGCGGTTCCCCAGCAAGGACGTGCTGGTGCGGCGGATCGCCGAGGAGGAGACCGCGCGGCTGACCGAGCAGGCGCGGACCGCGCTCGGGCAGGAGGACGAGCCGTGGTCGGCGCTCTCCCGCTTCCTGCGCACCTCGGTGGCGTCCGGCGCGGGTCGGCTGCTGCCGCCGCAGGTGCTGCGGGTGGGGGTCGTGGAGGAGAGCCCCGCGCCGGTCGCCCCGGTCGCCTCCGTCGCCTCCGTCGCCTCTGTCGCCGAGGAGGCGCGGGTGCCGCAGCAGCGTTCCCAGGCGGGTGCCGGGGAGCTGCGGCTGGTGGACGGGGACCGCGCGGGCGGCGAGCCGGGTACGGCGGCGCTGCTGGACGTGGTCGGTCAGCTGGTGGAGCGGGCGCGGGCGGCCGGTGAGCTGCGGGCCGACGTGTCGGTGTCGGACGTCCTGCTGGTGATCGCCACGGCGGCGCCCGCGCTGCCGGACGCGGCACAGCAGGCGGCCGCCTCCGCCCGGCTGCTGGACATCCTGCTGGAGGGACTGCGGTCCCGGCCCGCGTAGCGGAGCACCGGCACGCTGAACCCCCGTACTGGGGCTGCTTGTTCGGAACTGTTTGCGGGTGGTTGGTGAAACTTCCGCTCGGATGAGTGACGGGTCGGACGAGTGGACCGGTGATGAATACGGCTATGGCACGCTGAGCCCGTAAAGGATTGGGCTGTGCCGGTGTCGGGGGCTTTACGCGATGGGCGTTGACGGGTGGGACGGCGCGCGCGCCGACGGTGGCGGTGACGCGGAGGCCGGGGGACTGACCTCTCCGCAGGTGCCGAGCCAGGGCGGCCGGGCCGCTTCTGGCGGCGGTGAGCGGGCGAGTCTCCCGGCCCAGCGCGAGGGCAGTGCGCTGCCGCCCCCGCCGGACGCGCCGCCCGCCGACGGCGAGCTGATCGAGCGGATGCGCGCCGGGGACGACTCGGCGTACGAGGAGCTGTACCGGCGGCACGCGGACGCGGTGCGACGCTACGCGCGTACCTGCTGCCGGGACGGGCACACCGCCGACGACCTCACCGCCGAGGTGTTCGCCCGCATGCTGCAGGCGGTGCGCGGCGGTTCGGGCCCCGAGTACGCGGTGCGCGCCTATCTGCTGACCTCGGTGCGCCGGGTCGCCGCGCACTGGACGCAGTCCGCCAAGCGCGAGCAACTCGTGGACGACTTCGCGGTGTTCGCCCAACAGGCGGCCAGGGCGGCCGAGGTGGCCGACGACACCGGCCCCCTGGGTGCCTTCGGCGCCGATCTGGGTGCCGACGTACGCGCGATGCACGAGGCCGAACAGACCCTGGCCATGCAGGCGTTCCGCTCGCTGCCCGAGCGCTGGCAGGCGGTGCTCTGGCACACCGAGGTGGAGGACGAGTCGCCCAGCGAGGTAGCCGTGCTGTTCGGGCTCGACGCCAACGGCACGCGGGTGCTGGCCAGTCGGGCGCGCGAGGGGCTGAAGCAGGCGTACCTCCAGGCGCATGTCAGCGCGACCCTGGTGAACGACGAGGAGTGCGCGCGCTACGCCGACCAGCTCGGGGGCTACGCGCGTCGCAAGCTGCGCGTCCGGGCCGAGCGCGGGCTGCGCAAGCACCTGGAGGAGTGCGCCAAGTGCCGTCTGGCGGCCGCGCAGATCGAGGAAGTCGCCGGGGGTATCCCGGCCGTCGTCCCGATCGCGGTCATCGGCTGGTTCGGCGCCGCCGGGTACGCCAAGGCGCTCGGTGTCATCGCCGGTGGCGCGGGCGTGGGCGCCGCGGGTGCCGCGGCCGCCGCGACCGGGTCCACCGGTGGTGGGGCGGCGGGCGGTGGCGCGGCATCGGAGGGGCTGGGCGCGCCGGTGAAGGCGGGGATCGCCACCGGTGTGGTCGCGGTGGCCGCCGCCGTGGTGGCCCTGGCGCTGGTGAACGACAGCCGGCCGGCCAAGGAGATCGCCGAGCCGTCGCCGTCCGCGCCGGTGATCCAGCAGACCCCGCCGCCCGCGCCCCCGCCTGCCAAGAAGCAGGAGCCCGCGCCGAAGCCGCCCGCTCCGCCCGCGCCCGCCCCCGTCGTCCCGGTGGCGGAGAAGCCCGCACCGGAGCCGAAGCCGACCCCCAAGCCCACCCCGACTCCGACCCCGAAGCCGACGCCCAAGCCCAGGCCGACCCCGACGCCCACCCCCACCCCCACCCCCACACCCCCGAAGCCGAAGCCGACCCCCACACCGACCCCGACCCCCACCCCTCCGCCGCCCCCGCCCCGGTCCTACGAGCTGAGCGAACTCAGCTACGACCTCACCGGCGACGGCTCCGAGCCCGAGGTACGGCTCGGCGAGAGCAGCTGGGTGTGGCAGCGGTACGGCATGTCGATCGGCGGGGAGCGCTACTCCCCCGGTGTCACGGTGCGCGGCGACTCCTCGGTGACCGTCGACCTCAATCGCGAGTGCACCGCCTATGACGCGGTGGTCGGCGTGGACGACATGACGCTGGGCCTCGGCAAGGTCGCCTTCGCGGTGTACGCGGACGGCGTCCGGCTCTGGCGGTCCGGCACGGTCTCCGGCGGCGACCCGGCGGTACCGGTCCATGTGAACCTGGCCGGGCGGAAGACGGTACGGCTGGTGGTGGAGCCCCGCGGAACCCACTTCGACCAGGCGGCCCTGGCGGACTGGGCAAAGTCCCGCTTCAGCTGCGGTTAGCTCGGCCGCGCTCCCGCCCGCAGAGCCCCCCGCTGCGGGGCGATGCCCGACGGGACGGCGCGGGCGCGGGCCGGGGTGCCGGTCCAGCAGGTGCCTCGGCGGGACAGGAGGCGGCCGAGCCAGAGCTCCAGGGAGACGAGTTCGGCGAGGCCGTCCAGCGGGAGGGGTTCGCCGGAGGCGGCTTCCCGCAGGGCCTTGCGGACCACGCGGGCCTCGACCAGACCGGCGTCCGCGAGCAGCGGGGTGTCGAAGAGGTCGACCAGGGAGTCGGCGGCCAGCCGCAGGCCGGTGCGGGCGGCGGCGGCCGAGGACGCGTGGGACGGGGTGCCCCAGCCGGGCGGGAGGTCGGTGACCCCGGCGCCCTCCAGCACCGTGCGCAGGACGGCCGAGCGGGCACCGGGTTTGACGCGCAGGGCCTCGGGGAGGTCGCGGCAGGCGCGGACGACCTGGTTGTCGAGGAAGGGGGCGTGCAGCCGCTGGGAGCGGACCTCGGCGGCCTGTTCGAGGACGCGGAGGTCGGCCGCGTGCCGGGCGAGGACGGTACGGGCGCGGAACTCGCCGGGTCTCTGTCCCGGCCCCCCGGCCGCCCGGTCGGCGCCGGTCTGGAGCAGAACCGATACTTCGGCCAGAGCCTCCCCCGTGAGCCACCGGGCGGCCGGACCGGGTCTCGCCCAGGTCAGCGCGGCGAGCGAGGCACCGACCGGCCCCTTGGGCTCGTCGAACCGCCGCCGCATCAGCCGCTCGGCCAGCGCCTCCAGACCGGTGCGGTACGGGGTACGGGACAGCCGCCGGGCGGCGCCGTACACCCGGGCGGGGACCAGGACCGAGCCGTCGGCGCGGGTGAGGGCGGCGACCGGGCGGACCAGGTGGCGTCGCTGACGGTCCAGCAGCAGGTCGGCCAGCCGGGCCGGGTGGGCGTCCAGCACCTGGCGGGCGCCGTGGCCGGTGAAGTGGTCGGCGCTGCCCGCCGCGAGCCGGGCGCGGTGCCGGGCGGCGGTGACCAGGGAGGGGCCGGGCTCGTCGGTGAGCGGGCCGTCGAGGTCGGCGTAGGGGAGGGTGTCCTCGGCGCCGGTGACCACCACGTGGTGCAGGCGGGGGTTGGCGGCGAGGGCTCCGGCGCGCTCGACCTCGGCCTCGCGGCCGGAGACGGCCAGGTCGTTGAAGGTGACGGCGAGGAGGCGTTCGCCCGCGCCGGTGCCGTGTCCGAGGAGGGTGCCGGGTCGGCCGGGGAGTCCGGCGGCGAGCAGGGCCAGGGTGCCGGAGGCGGGGCCGCCGGAGAGGTCGGCGCCGATGCCGGGCACCGGCATGCCGCGTGCCGCGCGCCGTTCGGCCGGGCCCATGCCGGGCACCGGGCCGGGGTCGAGTCCGGGGACGTGCCGGGGTGCGGCGAGCCGGACCCGTACGGCTTCCACCAGGGCGTCCCGTACGGCGTCCACCGCGCGGTCGGGGTCGACGGGTGCCGCGGCGACGGCGAGGGAGGCGACCGGCTCGTAGCCGACGATCTCGCGTGCTCCGGCGCGCAGCACCAGCGCGTGGCCCGGCGCGACACGGCGCACGCCCTCGTAGGGGGTGCTGTCGCGCAGGGCGGCCGGTACCTCGGGGGCGGCGAGGAGGGCGGCGAGGTGGCCGAAGTCGAGGTTGGCCTCGGTGAGGTCGGCGAGCGGGAGGGCGGCGGTGGCGAAGGCGGTGCCGCCGTCCCAGGGGGTGTGGAAGACCGGGCGGGCGCCCGCGAGGTCGCCGCAGACCGTGATGCGCCGACCGGCCTGGACGACGGCGGTGTAGCTGCCCGGCCAGGCGGTGAGGTGGCGCAGGGCGCCGCCGCGGGCGGTGAACAGGCCGCGCCGCAGCTCCTCGTCGGAGGCGCCGCAGATGCCGAGGACGGCGATGCGGTTCTGCGCGTCGGCGTGGACCACGCGGACCTCGTCGGGGCGCCAGTCGCCGACGGCCCACAGCGGGTCGGGGTCGCCCCACAGGAGGTGGGAGCCGACGGGGCGCAGGGTCTCGCCCTCGTACCCGGTGGCGCCCGCGGAGTCGGCGGCGCCGAGGGCACGCGCGGCGGTGCTGCTCCACCCCACCAACCACCGCATCGACGCCTCCACAGGCTGTGGACCACCAGAGCACCGCACGAACCGGACCCATGCTGCCATGAAGAACGCGCCGGGGAAGGGTGGTGGCGCCGCCTTCGATCGAGGGAAAATCGAGGGAAACCAGCAGGAAACACGGCAGGACCCGACGCGCCGCCGGGATACGGCAGCGTACGGCGGGCAGGATGAACTCCCGCGTCGTCCACGGCGGATGAGGAGGGGGAGCGATGCGAATGCGCCCCGCTTCACTCCCCCGGAACGCCCTTCGCGCCCTCAAGTGCCATGGTGGGAACGGGAATGACGGAAGCGGAACGGCGGCTGTTTTCGGCCAACTTGGCGACTGGGCACGGGATGTGAGCACGCTCCGTACAGGCCCTGCGGAGCGCACGGCGGCCCGGCGAGCGCGCACGGCCCGGGAGGCGGGCGTCGCCTCCCGGACCGGTCCGCCGCCCGCGGGGATGTAGGCGGCGGCGTCCCCCAGCCCACTGGACTCAAGTACAGCGGGCCGACCCACGCAGAGCCATGGAACCGCTCCCCCGGTGGCCGGAGAAGAGCGCACGGACAGGCGCACGGCCACACGCGCGGGGGCACGCCGCGACGCTCCGTGCACGGTGCGTACAGGGCCGTACTCCCGTACGGACCGCAATCACGCCATCCGGAACAATGCCCCTTAACGCTTGGGATGCGGCGAACTACGCTGTGTTTACGAATGCCGCGTGGTTATGCCAGCGGGGCAGCCGTCTGTGTCGAGGGGTGGCGCATGTCCAGGGAGCAACGCGGGCCGAACGAGAAACTCGGCACCGTTCTCGCCCTCGCGGGAATCAGCAACGCGGGCCTCGCGCGCCGTGTCAACGACCTGGGCGCGCAACGGGGTCTGACGCTTCGCTACGACAAGACCTCGGTCGCGCGCTGGGTGTCGAAGGGGATGGTGCCGCAGGGTGCGGCGCCGCATCTGATCGCGGCCGCGATCGGGCAGAAGCTCGGCCGGCCGGTGCCGCTGCACGAGATCGGCCTCGCCGACGCCGACCCCGCGCCCGAGGTGGGTCTCGCCTTCCCGCGCGACGTGGGGCAGGCGGTGCGCTCGGCGACCGACCTGTACCGCCTGGACCTGGCCGGACGCCGTGCCGGGTCGGGCGGGATCTGGCATTCGCTGGCCGGGTCGTTCGCCGTGAGCGCCTACGCGACGCCCGCTTCCCGATGGCTGATATCCCCCGCCGACAGTTCGGTCGAGCGGGAGGCGAACTCCGCCGAGGGCGCCTCCGCACCGATCAAAGTCGGCCACAGCGATGTGCAGAAGCTCCGGGAGGCCGCCGAGGACGCCCGGCGCTGGGACTCCAAGTACGGGGGCGGTGACTGGCGTTCGTCCATGGTGCCGGAGTGCCTGCGGGTGGAGGCGGCCCCGCTGCTGCTCGGCTCCTACTCCGACGAGGTGGGCCGCGCCCTGTTCGGCGCCGGGGCGGAGCTGACCCGGCTGGCGGGCTGGATGGCCTTCGACACCGGCCAGCAGGAGGCGGCCCAGCGGTACTACATCCAGGCGCTCCGCCTCGCCCGCGCGGCGGCCGACGTCCCGCTCGGCGGCTACGTCCTCGCCTCCATGTCCCTCCAGGCGACCTACCGGGGCTTCGGCGACGAGGGCGTCGACCTCGCGCAGGCCGCCCTGGAGCGGAACCGGGGGCTCGCCACCGCGCGCACGATGAGCTTCTTCCGGCTGGTCGAGGCGCGGGCCCACGCGCGCGCGGGCGACGCGCACGCGGCGGGCGCCGCCCTGAAGTCGTCCGAGGGCTGGCTGGAGCGGTCCCGCGAGGGCGACAGCGACCCGACCTGGCTCGGCTTCTACGGCTACGACCGCTTCGCCGCCGACGCCGCCGAGTGCTACCGCGACCTCAAGGCACCCCGCCAGGTGCGCCGCTTCACCGAGCAGGCGCTGTCCAAGCCGACCGAGGAGTTCGTCCGCTCGCACGGGCTGCGCCTCGTGGTCTCCGCGGTGGCCGAGCTGGAGTCGGGCAACCTGGACGCCGCCTGCGAGCAGGGCGTACGGGCGGTCGAGGTGGCCGGCCGCATCTCCTCCGCCCGCACCACCGAGTACGTCAAGGACCTCCTGCACCGCCTGGAGCCCTACGGCGACGAGCCCCGCGTGGTGGAACTCCGCGAGCGGGCCCGCCCGCTGCTGATGGCACCGGCGTAGTGACACAAGCCTGCTGTGGCGCGGTTTGAAGGCGTTGTCAGTGGCGCAGTGCACTATCGAGGTCGGGAGGTGGTGCAAGTGCGGGCGGACGCGTACGACTGCGATGTGCTGGTGGTCGGTGGCGGCATCGTCGGGCTGTCGACGGCGTACGCCCTGACGCGCGCCGCGCCCGGCACCCGGGTCACCGTGCTGGAGAAGGAGCCGGGACCGGCCCGCCACCAGACCGGGCGCAACAGCGGGGTCGTGCACAGCGGCATCTACTACCGGCCGGGCTCGCTGAAGGCGCGGTACGCGGTGCGCGGCGCCGCCGAGATGATCAAGTTCTGCGCGGAGTACGGCATCGATCACTCCGTCACCGGCAAGCTGATCGTCGCCACCGACCGCGCCGAGCTGCCCCGGCTGCACGCCCTGGTGCAGCGCGGCCGGGAGAACGGCATCCCGGTCCGTGAGCTGGGCGGCGCCCAGATCGCCGAGTACGAGCCGGAGGTGCGCGGTCTGGCCGCGATCCACGTCGGCACGACCGGCGTCTGCGACTTCACGGCCGTCGCCCGCCAGCTGGCCCGCGCCTCGGGCGCCGAGATCCGGTACGGCTCGCGGGTCGTCCGGGTGGACCGGCGCCCCGAGCGTGGCGTGGCGGTGCTGACGTCGGCCGGGCAGGTGGTCCGCGCCCGCGTCCTGGTGAACTGCGCGGGCCTGTACTGCGACGACCTGGCCCGCCTCACCGGCGACGAGCCGGGCGTACGGATCGTGCCGTTCCGGGGTGAGTACTACGAGCTGGCCCGGCCCGAGCTGGTGCGGGGCCTGGTCTATCCGGTGCCCGACCCGGCGTTCCCCTTCCTCGGCGTCCACCTCACCAAGGGCCTCGACGGGGGCGTGCACGTCGGCCCCAACGCGGTACCGGCGCTCGCCCGCGAGGGGTACGGCTGGGGCGTGGTCCGCCCGCGCGAGCTGGCGGGCACCGCGAGCTGGCCCGGCGCGTGGGCCCTGGCCCGCAGACACTGGCGGTACGGCGCGGGCGAGCTGCGCCGGTCGGTGTCCAAGCCCGCCTTCCTGGACGCGGTGCGCCGTCTGGTGCCCGGTGTGGAGGAGCGGGACCTGGTGCGGGCACCGGCCGGGGTGCGCGCGCAGGCGGTGACGCGGGACGGGACGCTGGTGGACGACTTCCTCATCCGGGAGGGCGCCCGCGCGGTGCACGTACTCAACGCCCCGTCCCCGGCGGCCACGGCGTCCCTGCCCATCGGCCGCGAGGTGGCCCGGCGCACGCTCGCGATGCTGCGGGCCGTGTGAGGGGCACCGTGACCGACCGCACGGCCGTCGGCGGCGGGGGGCGGACCGGTGGAGCGCCTAAAATCGGAGCCACTGTGTCTGACTCCGTGAACACCCCCGAAGCCACCCGGCCCGCCGACGCCGAGCCGCGCACCGCGCTGCCCTCGGCGCCCGGACCGTCCGCCCGGACCTCCCGGAGCAAGGGCGAGCCCCGGTTCCCGGACGGCCCGCGGCCCGACCCGGCCGGATCGCACTTCGAGCGGCGCATCCGCAGCTTCCAGCCCCGCCGCAGCCGGGTCACCACCGGCCAGGCCGACGCGCTGGCCCGGCTGTGGGCCCAGTGGGGGCTGGACATCGACGGGCAGCGGGTCATCGACCTCGCGGAGCTGTTCGGCAACGCGAACCCGGTCGTGCTGGAGATCGGCTTCGGCATGGGCGAGGCCACCGCGCAGATGGCGGCGGCCGCCCCGGACACCAACATCCTCGCCGTGGACGTGCACACCCCCGGCCAGGGCAATCTGCTGAACCTCGCCGAGCAGGGCGGGCTGTCCAACGTCCGGGTCGGCAACGGCGACGCGATCATCCTGCTGCGGGAGATGCTCACCCCCGACTCCCTCGACGGGCTCCGCGTCTACTTCCCCGACCCCTGGCCGAAGAAGCGGCACCACAAGCGGCGGCTGATCCAGCCCGAGTTCCTGAGCCTGGCCGCGACCCGGCTGGCGCCCGGCGCGGTCGTGCACTGCGCGACCGACTGGGAGCCGTACGCCGAGCAGATGCTCGAGGTGCTCGACGCGCACCCGGACTTCGAGAACACCCGGCCGGACGGCGGCTTCGCCCCGCGCCCCGCGTTCCGGCCGCTGACCCGGTTCGAGGGCCAGGGCCTGGACAAGGGCCATGTGGTGAACGACCTGCTGTTCCACCGCGTACCGCACGAGAACCCGTAGCTCAGCGGGGCGTAAAGCCCAAGGCCGTCGGGCCCGGTCACCGTTAGGGTCAATGCTGTGGCCATCAGTTCCGCGTACCCGCCCCACCCCTCCGGCGACGGCCCCCGGCCGCCCTGGTGGCGGCGGCAGTGGGTGCGGCACGGGTCGCTGATCGCGCTGCTGGCGCTGTCCGGGCTGGTGATCCTGGCGCTGGTGCGCAGGCAGACCGGCACGGAGGGTTTCCTCGTCGGGCTGGGGCTCGCCGTGGTGCCGGTGCCCTGGCTGATAGCCGCGTTCCGCTGGCTGGACCGGGTACGGCCCGGCCCCTGGCGGAACCTTCTCTTCGCGTTCGCGTGGGGCGCCTGCGCGGCGGCGCTGATCGCCATCGTCGCCAACAGCTTCGCCACCCACTGGATCGCCACCACCACCGCGAACCCCTCCAGCGCCGACACGCTCGGTGCGACGGTGATCGCGCCGGTGGTGGAGGAGTCCGCGAAGGCCGCCGCCGTGCTGCTGGTGTTCGTCTTCCGCAGACGGGACTTCACCGGGCCGGTCGGCGGGGCCGCGCTGGCCGGGGTGACCGCGACCGGTTTCGCGTTCACCGAGAACATCCTCTATCTGGGCAACGCCTTCGGCACCGACCGGTCCATCGGCACCTCGGGCCTCGTCTCCGTGACCGCGGCGACCTTCTTCGTGCGCGCCGTGATGTCGCCGTTCGCGCATCCCCTGTTCACCGTGTGCACGGGCATCGGCTTCGGCCTGGCCGCGCTGCCCGGCCGACGGCGACGGCCGGTGCTCCGGGTGCTCTTCCCGGTGGGCGGGCTGCTCCTCGCCATGGGCCTGCACGCCCTGTGGAACGGCTCGGCCGCCTTCGGCCAGTTCGGCTTCCTCGTCGTCTACGGCGGTTTCATGGCCCCCGCCTTCGGCCTGCTGGCCTGGCTGCTGATCCGGTCCCGGCAGCGCGAACTGCGGGTGGCCCGCGAGGAACTGCCCGTCTACGTGTACGCCGGGTGGCTGGGCCCCGCCGAGCCCTTCGCCCTCGGCTCGCTGCGCGCCCGTCGGCTGGCCCGCGACCACGCCCGCCGCTGCTTCGGCGGCCGCCCGGCCGCGCGTGCCGTGGTCCGCTACGAGAGCGACGCCACCGAACTGGCCCTGCTGCGCCACCGCGCCCGCGCGGGCCGCGTCGGCACCGAGTTCGCCGCCCGGGAACGCGAACTGCTGGCCGCGCTGTGGCAGCACCGGGACTCCTCCCGCCCGGCCCTGGAGTACGCGGCCCACGTCACGGCCCCGCCCCCCGCCCCGGTCCCGTACTGGCAGCGGTACGGGCATCCGGCCCCGCCATACGCGGGCTACAACCCGTACCGCACGTAAGGGTGCGACTGGGCTCCGGGGGCGGATGCCCACCTAGGGGCGCGGGGAACTGCGCGACCGGCCACGACGGACCGTCGGCCGCCCACGCGCCCCCGGCCGGGCTCAGGCAGACGCCTGCGTCAACCGCTCCAGCTCCGCCGGAGTCAGGCTCAGCTCGGCCACGTCCACCAGCGCCGGGAGCTGGTCGACCGTGCGGGCCGACGCGATGGGCGCGGCGACCGTCGGCTGGGCGGCGAGCCAGGCCAGGGCGACGGTGGCGACGGCGGTGTCATGGGCGGCGGCGACCTCGTCCAGGGCCGCCAGCACCTTCTGGCCGCGCTCGGAGTCGAGGTGCTTGGCCGCCGAACCGGCGCGGGCGCTGTCGACGGTCGTACCGGGCCGGTACTTGCCGGTGAGGAAGCCGGAGGCGAGCGCGAAGTACGGGACGGCCGACAGGCCCTCGCGGGCGGCGACGTCCTGGAGCGGGCCCTCGTAGGTGTCGCGGGAGACCAGGTTGTAGTGCGGCTGGAGGGCGACATAGCGGGCCAGGCCCGCGCGGTCGGAGAAGTCCAAGGACTCCTTCAGCCGCTCGGCGCTGATGTTGGAGGCGCCGATGTAGCGGACCTTGCCCGCCCGCACCAGCTCGTCCAGCGCGCCGATGATCTCCTCGACCGGCACCTCGGGCTGGTCGAAGTGGGTGTAGTAGAGGTCGATGTGGTCGGTGCCCAGGCGGCGCAGGGAGGCGTCGGCGGCGGCCTTGATGTTGGCGGCGCCCAGACCCTGGTAGTCCGGGTGCTGGCTCACCTTGGTGGCGATGACCACCTGGTCGCGGACGCCCCGCGCCCGCACCCACTCACCGATGAGCGTCTCGGACTCGCCGCCCTTGTTGCCCTCGACCCAGGCCGAGTAGGAGTCGGCGGTGTCGATGAAGTTGCCGCCCGCGGCGCGGTAGGCGTCGAGGACGGCGAAGGACGTGTCCCGGTCGGCGGTCCAGCCGAAGACGTTGCCGCCGAGGGCGAGCGGGAAGACCTCGAGGGAGGAGGAACCGAGCTTGCGCGGAGAAGCAGTCATGTCTCTCCTCAACGATCACTCGGGCCCCGTCCATTCCGGGTCGGGGTCACTCGCTCAGGGAGTGAGCCCCTTGCCGCGCAGCCAGGCGCCGGGGTCGATGCCGGTGGGCTGGCCGCCGGGGTGGACCTCCAGGTGGAGGTGCGGGCCGGTGACGTTGCCGGTGGCGCCGACGCGGCCGATGACCTCGCCGGTGGACACCTTCTGCCCGGCGCTGACGCTGATCGAGGACTGGTGGCAGAACCACAGCTCGGTGCCGTCGTCCAGGGTGAGGATCGTGCGGTAGCCGTACGCCCCGGCCCAGCCGGCCTCGGTGACGGTGCCGCTGTGGATCGCCTTGATCAGCGTGCCGGTGGGCGCGGCGAAGTCGAGCCCGGTGTGGTACCCGGAGGACCACATCGAACCGGCCTGCCCGAAGGTCGAGGTGATCGTGTACGAGGAGGTCGGCAGCGTGTACTGCTTGGCCAGCGTGGCGAGGCGAGCCGCCTCGGCCTTCTTCTCGGCGTCGGCCTCCGCCTTCTCCTTGGCCGCGGCGGCCTTCACGGAGGCTTCCTTCGCGGCCTTGGCGGCGGCCTCGGCGGCCTGCTGGTCGGCCTTGGCGACGGCGGCCGCGGTGGCCCGGCTGTCGGCCTTGCTCTGCTGCCGCTCGGCCTGGGCCATGATCCGGCTGCGCAGCGCCTCGCCCGCGTCGGCGGTGGAGTCGTCGGTGGCGGTGGCCGTGGCGGTGGCGACACCGGCGAGGGAGGCGGCGGGCGCTTCCGCGTGGTGCCCGTCGATCAGGGAGCCCACGGAGGGCAGGTCGGGCATGGCGATGGACACGGGCGGCTTGCCGGTGTTGGCGCTGGCCATGCCGCCCGCGCCGACGGCGGCGATGACACCGACGCCGAGCACGGTGGAGCTGCGGGCGAGTCCGCCGCCGCGCTGCTTGGCCACCCGGTGACGGCCGCGTACAGGGGGTAGGGATTCCTCGGTGGGGTTCCACTCCTCCCACGCGCCGTCCTCGGCACGGGGGGCGCCATAGGCGAAGGGCTCACTCGCGTCCGGCGCGAACGGGGCTTGTGGGGCAGGCCGGTTGGACGCCACGCGGGCGCACTCCTTTCCCTCCTCCGCCTACCGGGTTAGCTGACGGGTTCGGAGCAGGAAGGTCTCCTACGCGCGTAAACCCGACGTGCTCCGAGGGTGGTGCACGGCGGATCGGGGCGCGATTCACCCCAAAGTGGTGGGTCCCCGGTTCCCTTGCGGGATTCGGCGTGTGCGCACGGCGCCGTCTCTGCTGACGGCTGTAACGACCGCACTGCGTTATCGAACGTTAATAGACACGCGCACTGGATTCCAAGCCCGTTCAGCTTGATCGTTTGATGATCTGACGGGGTGCGTATCGGTCAGGAACATCGCGAACAGGGCGAGTTGACCGCGCTTCAGGAGTCACAGGAGTTTTGCTGGTGACTCAACAACACCAGCCGTCCCGGAAAACACTCAGGGCCGGAATCCATTTACTGGATTCCGGCCCTGAGTCTTCAGTAGCGGGGACAGGATTTGAACCTGCGACCTCTGGGTTATGAGCCCAGCGAGCTACCGAGCTGCTCCACCCCGCGTCGTTGTGTCTCAAGCATACGTCATCCGCGGGGCCCGATGCACACACGCTGCCGTGACGTGGGCCTCAGAGCGCGAGGTGAGCGTTCGGCGACTGTGCGAGTGCGGCGTACTCGGGCACCGTCACCACCTGCACGCCCCCGGCGCCGAGCACTCCGGAGCCGTCGGCCGCGGTGACGAAGGTGTCCGGCTCGCGCCAGGCGGTGACGACCCGGCGTACTCCGGCCGCGAGGATCAGCCCGGCACACGGGACGGGCCGGGAGGCGCGGTGGGCGCAGGGCTCCAGGCTGCTGTAGACGGTGGCGCCGGGCAGGCGCGGGTCGGCGGGGTCCAGCTTGGCGAGCGCGGCCTCCTCGGCGTGGACCACGGGGTCGCCGCCCTCGCGGGAGTGGCCGCGCGCCAGCTCGGTGCCGTCCGCCGCGACGACCACCGCGCCGACGCTGAAGGCCGTGGCCGAGGGCGGGCAGAGCCCGGCCAGCTCGCAGGCGGTGCGCAGCCAGTGCCGGTCGGCGGCGGTGTCCAGCGGGCCGGTGCCGGGGGCGGTGGGCTCGTAGCGCATCAGGACGACGTCCTCGATCCGGCGGGAGTCGGTCAGCCGGAGCCTTCCGCCTTGGTAGGCGCCGGGGCCGAAGAGGCGGGGGGCGGCCGGGTCGCCGACGAAGAGCGGGGCGAGGACCAGCTGGAGTTCGTCGGCGAGGCCCTGCTGGAGGAGCTGGGTGTGCACGGTGCCGCCGCCCTCGACCATCAGCCGCCGTACACCGCGCACGTCGTGCAGGTGCGCGAGGAGCGCTCGCCAGTCGAGGGCGGGGCCGAGCGGGACGACGTCGGCGGTGTCCCCGAGGAGGCTCGCGGCGCGCTTGGCCCCGTCGTCCGTCGTGTAGACGACCTTCTCCCCGCCGGTGTGCCAGAAGTTGGCGGCCGGGTCGAGATCGCCGGACCCGGTCACGGTCACCTTCAGCGGGTACGCCGCCTTGCCCTCGGCCACCCGCGCGGCCCGTCGCTCGGGCGAGTTGACCAGGAGCCGGGGGTTGTCGGCCCGGATCGTCCCGGCGCCGACGAGGATCGCGTCCACCGACGCCCGTACCTCGTCCACCCGGTCGAAGTCGGCGGGGCTGGAGAGCAGCAGCCGCTCGGGGCCGGTGTCGTCCAGGTACCCGTCCAGCGAGACGGCGGCGGACAGCAGGACATGGGGGTAGGGCATCGACGCGCTCTCCGGACTCTGGGGCTCTACGGGTGTGCACCCCTTTGTACTCCGTACCGGTGTACACCCTGCCCAGGCAGGGATGAGTACGGCTACTCATCCCTGGCCGCGCCCCTCGGCCCACTGTGGAGGTCACCGAACAGAAGGAGACCTCGATGCCGCACGCCGTCCGCCCGCGCCGCCTCTTCACCCTCGCCACCGGCAACTGGCTCTCGCGGGGCTATCTCGCGGTGCTCGCCGCCTCCGTCGTGGCCATGTTCGCCTTCCCGGAGAGCAGGCTGGGCCTGGACCCGATGACGCTCACGGCACCGCTCTCCTTCCTGGGCATGGCTTTCCCCTTCGGTCCCGGTACCGAGGGCAGCCTGGCGGTGGAGGTGCTGGCCACCGGGTTCTGGGTCGGGCTGCTCCTGCTGAGCGCTTTCGGGAACGCGGCCGTGCTCGGCGCCCTCGCCTCCAGATCCGCCGACGCGCCTCCCCGGCGGCGGGCGCGGGCCCTGCTGGCGCCCGCCGTGGACAACTGGCTCGCGCGCGGGTACCTCGCCGTGGTCGCGGCGGCGATCGGGTCCTTCCTCTACGCCGTGTGCCTGTCGCCGGACCCCGGTTTCGCGGGGATCTGGCCGCTCATAGCCACGGCGCCGCTCAGCATCGTCGCCATCACGGTGTCCGGGCCCATGGAGAGCGGCTGGCCGAGCCTGGTGCTCTTCACCGCCGGTACCGCCCTGGCCGGCCTCTGCAACGCCGTGCTGCTGGGGCGGCTCGCTCGTGCCGTGCGGCGCTGAAACCCACGGAATGGTTTGGACCAAGGAAAAAACTGTATAAGCCATCGGATGGCATGACCGCTTCAGATACGGTGCCTCTTTGGTCATCTTCTTCACCAATTCCCCCTGAAGACGGGGGAGTCGTGAAGTCTCCGGAGAGTCATTCATCGTAGGGAAAGGCATCCGAACCGGTATGAGAGCACGTTGGTGGGGGACGGGCGCGGTCGTCGCGGCGGCCGTGTGCGGGACGTTGGTCGTGCAGGGGGTGAGCGGCAGGGACTCCGGGCACGACCAGAAGAATGCCGCCGCCCCGATACGGGACCGGGTGCGGTCGGCCGCGCTGGACGTCCGGGGGGACGGTACGGCCGCGACGCTCGCCCGGCGGGACGCCGAGCCGTTCAGCATGCTGGGGGTCAGCTGGGCGGAACCCTCCGCCAAGCTGACCGGCAAGGTGGAGGTGCGGTCGCGGGCCGTGAAGTCCGGGAAGTGGTCGGACTGGCTGCTGCTGGACAGCGACCGGGGCGCGGGCGAGCAGAACGCCTCGCGGGGCGGCACCGAGCCCGCGTGGGTCGGGCTCTCCGACGGCGTCGAGGCACGGATCGACGGCAGGACCACGTCGAAGCTGCCCGCGGGGCTCCGCCTCGACATGATCACGTCGGGCGGGAAGAGCACCGGCGACGACGCCGAGCCCGCCGCCTACGCCGTGGCCGACCCCGACGACCCCGACGACACCGCGGAGCCGACCGAGACCGAGACCCCGGCCGAGTCCCCGGACCCGACCGACGTCACCACGACCGAGCCCGCGCCGCCGGAGGAGACCACCGCCGAGCCCTCGGCGTCCGAGTCGTCCCCGGAGCAGTCCTCGGAGCCGCCCGCCGAGTCGCCCTCGGCGTCCGAGAGCACCGGGCCCACCGAGTCGGCGTCGCCCTCGGACTCCGCCTCGCCCTCACCCTCCGCCACCGTCCCCACGGCACCGCCCTCCACGGTTCCCCGGCCGCCGATCATCCCCCGCTCGGGGTGGCACGCGGACGAGACCATCAGCCCGGAGGCGCCGACGTACATCGACGGGAAGATCAAGGCGGTGGTGGTCCACCACACCGCCTCGACCAACGACTACACCTGCGCCGAGGCGCCGTCGATCATCAACCAGGTCTACACGTACGACGTGACGGGGCTGGGCTGGAAGGACCTCGGCTACAACTTCGTCGTCGACAAGTGCGGGACGATCTACGAGGGCCGCAAGGGCGGGGTCGACCTCCCGGTCGTGGGCGCGCACGCGTACGGCTTCAACTCGCAGACCACCGGCATCGCCGTCCTCGGCACCTACATGGACGCCGCGCCCCCGATGGCGGCGATGGCCTCGGTCGCGCGCCTCGCCGCGTGGAAGCTGGGCCAGTACGGGGTCCAGCCGGACTCGACCATCACCCTCACCACCGCGCTCAGCGGACAGAACCTGAAGGGCCGGACCTGGGAGCCGGGCGAGCAGCTGACCCTCCCCGCGATCCACGGCCACCGCGACGGCTACAACACCCTGTGCCCCGGTGACGCGTTCTACCAGGCGCTCGACACCGTCCGCACCCTGGCCGCGGGCCCCGTCACCGGCCTCACCCTCGGCACGGTCACCGGCACGGCCGTCGTCGGCACGACCCCGTACACCAACGGTCCGCTCACGGTGAGCTGGTCCGCCACCACCCCGGCCTCGCTGATCTCGTCGTACGAGGTGCTCGTCGACGGGAAGACGGCCGTGAAGACCACGGGCGGCGCGACCTCCGCGAAGCTGACCCTGGCGGCGGGGAAGCACCAGGTGCAGGTCAAGGCGGTGCACCAGTCCGGCCGTACGGCGACCAGCCTCGCCCGGACGGTCGTCGCCGACACCACCGCGCCCACCTTCACCACCAAGCCGAACCTCGCCCTGCGGACCGGCACGGTCGACACCGCCGCCGTCCCGCTCACCCTCGGCTGGAAGGCCGCGGACAACGTCTCCCTGAAGGAGACCCGCCTCACCGCGCCCCTCGCCAAGACCTACGGCCCGACGGTCACCAGCGCGGCCCTGACCGCCAAGTCCGGTGCGGCGACGGCCTGGACGCTGCGGGCGTACGACACCCTCGGCAACTCCGCCACCGCCTCCGTCTCGGGCACCCCGGTGATCCTCCAGGAGACCT
This sequence comes from Streptomyces sp. NPDC002176, assembly GCF_044903645.1. Lineage (NCBI taxonomy): Bacteria > Bacillati > Actinomycetota > Actinomycetes > Kitasatosporales > Streptomycetaceae > Streptomyces > Streptomyces sp. NPDC002176. The sequence goes on along the minus strand of NZ_JBJDQW010000005.1, from coordinate 565,644 downwards.
CGGCGACCAGGTCCGGCACCTGGACCACCAAGTCCTCGTCCGGCTACCTCGGTGGCAAGTCCCTCGGCAGCAGCACCAGGAACGCCTCGCTGACCTGGACGTTCACCGGCCGTTCCGTCGCCTGGGTGGTCTCCCGGGCCTCGACCTCCGGCCAGGCGGACATCTACATCGACGGCACGAAGGTCACCACCGCCGACCTCAAGTCCACCACCACGGCCTACCGCAACGCCCTCTGGACCAAGACCTGGCCCACCAGCGCGAAGCACACCCTGAAGATCGTGGTCCGCGCGACGACGGGCCGCCCGGCGATCACGACGGACGGGATCGTGTACCTGAAGTAGCCCCACTGGTCCCGGCCTCCAGATTCCAGCTCGACCACTCGTCGAGCTGGAATCTGCCGCACCATCCGGCCCGGGTCTCCGAGGTCGTCACCCATGAGTGGCGAACAGTTGGTGCAGCGGCACCACCCTAAGCGCCTCCGGCGGAACATGGGCGGCAAGCCACGTGTCGCCTCCCGCATGTCGGCACTCCAGTCCGGAAGGGTCGGAGACACAGAGCAGAACGCAGGGACCGTGGCGCTTCCCGGCGGTGAGCGCCGCGGCGCGGTCCGTCGTCAGGTGGACCCACTGCCGGGTCATCGGCCGTAGCCCATCTCCCCGCTCGAAGACGTCCCGGAGAGCGGCGGTGGACGTGCAGTGGTAGAGCGAGTTCTCCGGCTGCCGGACCTTGTACTCGATGGCGGCCGGTCGCGAGTGGCCATAGCGAGCCCGGATGAACCCCTCGCGGACCTCGAAGCGGTTCTCGGTGACCGCTCGCGCCACGCTGATCAGTTCTTCGGCGGAGACACTGAGCTTGGGTTCCAGTGTCACCGCCAGGGTGTCTACCGATACCCAGCCCTGGTCATCGCGCGCGATCCCGGTGTCGTGGCGGAGGTGATAGGCCAATGTGCGGCTGATGCGCCGCCTTCGGCCGTCCTTCAATTCGCGCAGCGGAGCGTCACCCGGAGTGCCGCGCCGCTCCGCCCAGGCGTCGCGCAGCCTGATCGCGACATCGCGCATGGAATCGAGCCCGGGACTGCGCAGCGGGTCGTCGGCCACGAGGTGCGCACACAGCTCGTCCAGGAGTGCCTCGCCGTGCTCGCGAATGCCCTGCCCACCCGTCCGGTCACTCAGACAGCGCACCGCGCGGACCAGCAGAGAAGCCCGGTAGGCGGTCCACAGCTTCTCCACGTCGACGGGTGGCCCACCCTGGCAGTGCGACAGTGCCTCCAGGTACGCCATGACCACCTCGCGGCGCAGATCCCAGCGGCCCACAGGAAGAGCGGGCACGTCGTCCGTCAGCTGGGCCAGTTCGTATCCCATGGGGCGCAAGTGCGACGCTTCCAGATCGACCGCGATGATCCGGTCGGTATCGGTCACCAGCCAGTTGAAGGCATGCGCGTCACGTCGGGGCTGTGGCGGCAGGCCGGTGCCGTCGAGCAGTGCCCACCACTCCTCGAACAGCGCGTTGACCTCGCTCAGCGGATCGTCGGGAAGGATCGCCCGCAGCCACATCCGCACCTCGTTGCGCACCTCCTTACGGACGTTGGGGACCGGGGTCCGAGGCGTCTCGCGGGAACCGTGCACGTAGGCAAGGAACTTCGCCGCGCGCTTGAGCAGTTCGCAGGACATCTCCGGCACGGCGGGAGACAACCGTTCGGCCAGCACCGCGCCATGCTCGAAGCGGCGCACGGAAATGATCTCCGAACCGTCCGGGAACTGCTCCTCACCGTGCGGCAGGTCAGCGACCGAGATAGTGGTGATCAGATCGATGATCCCGAACTCGCCCTCGGCTTCCATCCGTTTCAACGTTCGTTGCACCGCCGCCGACTTCTCGGTGTCGCGGTCGAAGCAGAGCCGCGTCGTCGGTTTGAAGACCAGCGTGGAGTTGGTGAAGCCAAGGTAATCGTCGACGGTCACCACGTTGCTGCGGCCGCCGAGGTTTCGGCGTACGAGGTCGGGGCTGCTGATGGCCCGGTCGGCGGCCCGCTCGTAGAAGTAGGCCGGGTCGCCGTCCGCGACCGCCTGGATCCATCTGTCGGCCTGGGCGATGTCGCCCAACCGGCCCCGCATGGTTCCTCGTTCGGCCTGGTTAAGCGCGACCCCGCCCTTTTCGAGCTCCCGGCCGAGCCTGACCAGGGGAACGCAGGAGGTGGTGTTCGCCTGCGTCTCGCGGATCAGCCGGGTCACCCCCTCGATCCAGAGCCTGCGGTTGTCCCGGAACGCGGCCACGGCCAGCAGGTCGTCGGCGTAGCGGATCCGGCTGAGCTCATCGGTCAGCGGTCCCGCGTTGACGAGCGACCCGTCCTGCAGGCCGAGCGCCTTGTGGAGCAACTTGTCCCGCTCCAACTCACCGAGATCCTCGAGCTGGACGTACGCCCTGAGGCAGTCGGACAGAAGGCGGCGGTGCAGCGGTTCCGTGGAGGACGAGAAACGGCTCTGGAGGTCGTGGACGAGCGCGGCCGGCAGCTCCACCGCGGGGTGGCCGGCTTCCGCGAACCGGCGCAGATGCTCGCCGAGGCCAAAGGGGTTGTTGAGCCGCCGCAGCCCGAGGCGGATCCGCGGGACCAGTGCCGGGGCCCTGCGGGCAGCGCCGGCCACACACGACAGCAGCGCATGCTGGACGGCTTCACCACCGCTCGGCTCCCCAGCGAACCTGAGGGCCTCCTCGGCACGCTTCAGGTAGACGTCGAAGTTGCCGTCCTTGCTCGTGCCGTCGGCCAGCCGCAGCCAGACCTCGGCCATCAACAGGTACCACGTGGTGCCACGCTGCTCGGTGGGGAACTCCCTGTCGGTGAGGACGGCTTGGCCCAAGTACTCCCGGCTCCCCGTGTGGTCGTGCAGGCGGAGATAGCACTCCAGAAGGTAGGGAACCGCGTCAGAGGCAGGGTTCCCCTCGGTGATCGAGACGCGGAACTGCTCTGCCGACGCCCCGAGCTCCCCGACTCCGACCGGTTCGAACCGCGCCAACATCACCGCTGCCTGCCCCAGTCGGCCGGAGAACTGGAGCTTGCTCCTGGTGTCGGTCAGCTCGCTGTCCCCGACCACGTGGGCCAGATAGGTCCTGGCCAGCCGCAACGCCCGGCAGAAGACCACCGGGCGACGCCAGTTGACGGACAGGGCGTGGCCCCACAGGGAAAGGGCCAGTCGCTGCCGAACGACATGGAGAGTCTTGTCGTACCGCATCCGCACAGGCATACTCGTCGCGGCAAAGGACGCGAACCGGCACATATTGCCCTCGAAGACGAACGCCTCGAGGACCAGCAGGGTCTGGTCACGGGCGTCCAGGACGTCCTTCCACGCGATGAAGGCGAACCCCGGGTCTCCGCTCCCGTCGAGAACCTTGTGCACCCAGGCCGCGCCACGGCACTGGATCCACTCACTCATCAGATCGTCCAGGGACTCGCAGCCGACCCAGCGCAGCAACTGAACCACTTCGGGATAGTTCCGCTCCAGGAGGTCGGCCAGGACCTGCTTGGACGGCGCGGGCCCGATCGCTGCCGACTTCTGGCTGGGGAGGATCTTTCTCTCCGGGCCGGACGCCCGCCTGGCCATGTCCAGTGGAGTGACTCTGTTATGCATGGCGCCCCCGTCATTCACGCACCAGCCCGGCTCGGCCCATATACGGAAAGGGCCCTGGCCAAGAGACTGCGAGTGTAGCGTCCGTCACAAAGGCCGAGGGGGAGAATCCAGACCCATCCAGGTCGGCAACGGGCCGGCGCGACCGCTCGGCGACCACCCCTACGGCGGATTCAAGCGACGAACAGGCCCCGGAAGCAGCGGAACCCCCTGCTGACCAGGTCAGTGGGGACCGACCTGCCGCCCATCACCCTCCGGAACCTGCGCCACGTCGCCGCGACGCTCACGCACGGAGGAGGCGGCGACATCCACGCCGTGAAGGAGACGCTCCGCCACTCCACCATCACCCTGACCTCGGACACGTACACGAGCCTGCTGCCTGAGCTGGACCACGAGATCGCCGAGAAGGCAGCCCCGCTGATACCCCGGTCACGTCCGGCCACCGCCAATACCCTTGCCGAAGCCAGAGCCGAGGCACAGGTTGGGGGCAAGGCCGCTTACACCCAGGCCTGAAAGCGCCCAAGCCAACCGAAGCAGACTTGGACGCTACCTAGCAGGACAGGGGGCGTTCCTCGCCTGCGAACCCTTCGACGCGGTCCTTAAGCCGCCCCTGTTAGGCGGAACCAGAAGTCGGAGACAGTACGCGGCACTGGGGCGTCCTCGACGAGGCCAGCTAGTAGTGTCTCGGGCAAAACCATCCGCCGGTAAAAGGTCTTGGGGCGACCAGACGTCACCCGCGGCTCGCGCCGCACCACGCCAGACTCTTCCGCCGCGTTGATCACACGTTGCCAAACGGGGGAAGTGATGACAGAGCCGATAGAGCCATCGTCGACGCAGAGCATGTTCGAACGTGAGTAATGCCGAGCGAGCTTCTCAACTACTGCCACAACGTCATCGGCGACGTCGCGCGTCCTCGCCTGGTCGACATCTGCGCCAAGGCCACACCCCTGGAGCCTCTGCAGAATCGACGATGCAACGAAGTCCTGTTCGACGCCCTGACTGCCAGCAACCCGTAGTCCGACGAAGTCTGCAGGGGTGACGCCAATAAAGTCGAGCAGTGTGGTCTCCGGGTCAATCACCACCAGGTGCCATGTGACTCCCTGCCCCACACACGAATCAAATCGAGTGCTACGCAGGTCGGAACGCTCAAATCGAACATTCGCCAGGGACGCGCCGAGCACGTCTAGGCCCGATGTGTCGGCATCAGCGAACGTCACGTTCTGCACCATAAGTTCCGGTTCGACTGTTCCACGCAGTCGCAGGACTTCCGCCGCTAGCGTGCCGGCGTTCCGACCCACCACTTCAGCGAAAGAGTCGTTCGGATCGACAGCCAGAGCAAGCACCGAGAGGATCTCTTGGCCATTGGTTCCGGAGTCGATAACGCCGCCGACCGCCGCGCGGGCGGCTTCCACCGGGAGATTGGCTCGGCGCAAAATTGAGGCGGCCTCGTGACTACCTCGGGCCAGAGCCAGCTCGATCGGCTTGGCCAGAAAGAATCCGAAGAACAGGTCATGCTCGAAGGCCACGGTGCCAGGCTTGGTACCCAGCATGAGCATCGCGCGGCTGGGCGCAGCGTCAATGAGGTTCTGCTGCGCCTCAGTGGGCAAATCGTGTATCTGGGCAAAGATGGATACCAGGTCGTGAAGAGTGCCGCGGTTGAGTTCGCGGGTCTTCTGGCGCCACATTTCGATGGCGATCTCCTTGAGCAGTTCGACGTACTGCTCACTGCTCAGGTATTGACCGTGCTGGCCAACCAGTTTGCTACTGACCTCTCGCTGGACATACGCATCCACGAGCTGCGCGAGCAGCGGGCGGCCTGTCGCAATGAACTGACTCTCTGCCTCCATCAGTTCGCATGTCCGCGCCAGGAACAGCGGCTTGTTTAGCAGAGTGCCCTCAGCGTCCGGGCTGTCGCGCAGGGACCGCACACGGTCTCGGACGCCTGGGGAGAAGTGCCGGAGGTAAGCCTCGACCTCGTCTGTGCCCCACAAGCGCATCTCCACCGGGACAAGCGTCCAGAGCAGGGATCCGAGTTCGGAACTGCTGTTTGTCCTAGCGAGGAACTCCTGCTCGTAGTAGACACTGCGGGCAGCGGCAATCACCGAACCGCGGCCGTCCAGTTCCTCTATGAAGCCCGCGAGGGAGCCAAACGCTTCCTCGTAGCTGCCCTGCCCACCGATCAGCTCGTCAAAGCCGTCGACAATGAGCCGCAGTCGACCATGTCGTACCAGCCGTGCCACTGAGTGGTACGTCATCCTGGCCCGTACGTCCTGGAGTTCGGTCGCTAGAGCCTCATTGAGTCGTGCGAGGCCGCGGCCTTGGGCGCTGACATTGAGGTAGAGATAGTCGCTCTCGCCCTGCAGATAGCGAACGGCAGCCTCGTAGGTCAGTTCGGAAAGCATCCGTGATTTGCCGGCACCCGCGTCACCAGTGACGAAAACAATCTTCGTTGAGTCGTCCTCGGGCACGGAGGAGCGCTCGACCAGCGTCGCGGCGTCCTCATCGGTGCCGCCAGAATGGCGGGCGCGGCCCGGAACGTAACGGTCGCTGCGGCGACGGCCGAGGACCTGAACGATGTTCTTGGCCAGAGCTCGCAGATCGGCCAGGTCCGGCCCGGCAACAAATGACGCATAGTCGACGCGCTTACCACCGTGCTCGACCACCCACTGTTCGCGGGTACGGTCCCAGGTGACTGTCGCCTCGCGTTCATCAAAATCATGCGACCAGCGAACGAGGAGTCCGCCGCCCCGGGGCATGATCTCGGGCTCCGTTCCCGGGTCCACGAAGGTCAGCAGGTCCGCCCGTACTTCCTTGGCGAACGCGGTCACATCTGCAGTTACCATCTTGGCCATCCCGGTGCGTGACAAATCTCGATGTTCGAATGGCTCTCTAGCCACTGGTCGTTACAGGACTGGCCATGGGCACGCTTGCGCAACCAAATCATGCGGCGGGTAGGTCGCGCAGTGGCCGCCAGCAAGCCCGGCAACACGTCATCATCGTCGCTTACTAGGACAGTTGGCTTGCCCTCCAGGCTGTACCGCAGCGAGTCGGCGACTATCAGGCCGTCGACTATCTTCTGCGCAGCCCTAGCGGGACCCCCAGGATCGGCCTCACGGGCGGTACGGAACGTACCCAGAATGCGAGTGCTGGGCTGCCAGGCAGAGGAGTGGGCCAACTCCGGCTCGACCCGCAAACCATCACGCCGGGTGTGAAAGTCAGCGAGGAGCGGCAGCGCCCACTCCCACTGCCGGGTCGCTCGTCCATCACGAAACAGCCATCCCCCGTACAGACGCAGGTGAAGGTCGGAGACACGCGGCCAGTACTGCTTCACAGCTTCCCGAACCACATGATCTACGGCATGCAACCCGTCATACATGTCTGCGTCCGAGCGTGGCGCGGGGCACAGATTACTGAAGTCGACGACCGCGACCGCGGCGGACGCATCGCTTTGTCCCGGATCGGCCGCCACAGCAGTGCTTGTCAAAGTCCATCCCCCCTGCACTCCCGCCGGGGCGGGCCCGCGCCGGGATCGTAGCTACGCCCCCCCCAGCGGTCCGATGTGAGGATATCGTTCCGCGGATCGGTTTTGGACAGGACCGAGTCACTCCAGGGCACACCGTGGCAACCATCCGCGCCAGCCGCTCACGCAAGAGCCCCAGAACGAAGCAGTGCCCGACCCGGCCTAAGCCGACTCGGGCACTGCACCGCAGGTCAGATGGGGTTTCCCCTCTCCTGCATTCGGTAGGCCCTGTGGGACTCGAACCCACAACCAATGGATTAAAAGTCCACTGCTCTGCCAATTGAGCTAAGGGCCCGGGGCGGTGTTGCCTGTCCGAGCATAGCTGGCGGTGGCCGTGTCTCCGATCGGGTATCGGGGACACGGCCGCGTCGGTCAGTCGCGGAGGAACCAGTGGCGGGCGGAGGCGAGCCACCAGGTGGCGGCGGAGCCGAGGACGACGAGGACGGCGACCGGGGCGTAGTTGAAGGTCTCCCAGGTGACCGGGGAGACCTGGGGGAGCATGAAGAGCACCGTGATCAGCACGACCCAGGCGACCGAGACCACGCCGATCGGGAGGGACCAGCGGCCCAGGTGCCACGGCCCCCGCTGGAAGTCGGCGCCCTTGCGGACGCGCAGCAGAGTCGGGATGACGTAGGCGATGTAGAGCCCGATCACCGCGATGGACGTCACGGCCGCGTACGCCGTGGAGTTGATGAGGTACGGCAGGCCGAGGGCGAGCGCGCCGAGGGCGGCCAGCCAGACCGCCGCGACCGGGGTCCGGGTGCGCGGGCTGACCGTGTGCCAGACGCGGGAGAAGGGGAGCGCGCCGTCCCGCGAGAAGGCGTAGATCATGCGGCTGTTGGCCGTCACCGAGGCCATGCCGCAGAAGAGCTGGGCGCCGATCACCACGAGCAGGAGCAGCTTGCCGGTGGTGGCGCCGAGCGCGTCCAGGAGGATCTGGGCCGGGGGCGCGCCGGTCGGCGAGTTCAGCGCGCCGTCGTACGACTGGATGGCGAAGGTGAAGCCCAGCAGCAGGACGAAGCCCGCGATCCAGGAGGTCCAGATGGAGCGGACGATGCCCTTGGGACCGGCGGTCGCCGCGTCGTGGGTCTCCTCGGTCATGTGGGCCGAGGCGTCGTACCCCGTGAAGGTGTACTGCGCCATGAGCAGGCCGAGCAGGACGACGTAGAAGCCGCTGCCCCAGCCCGTCTCGTTGACGAAGTGGGTGAAGACGAAGGACGCCGACTGGTGGTGGTCGGGCAGGAAGGCGAGCGCGCCGACGATGACCGCGACACCGCCCACGTGCCACCACACGCTCACGCTGTTCAGCAGGGCGACGATGCGCACGCCGAAGGTGTTCAGCAGGCCGTGCAGCAGCAGGATCGCGGCGAAGAGCAGGACCGTGCGGCCGGGCGTCACCCGGAAGCCGAACTGGAGGTTCAGCCAGGCGCCCAGGAAGGACGCCGCGCCGAAGTCGATGCCCGCCGTCACGGCCACCTGGCCGAGCACGTTGAACCACCCGGTGAACCAGGCCCAGGCCGCCGCCGAGCGCGGGGGCGCGAGCCGGTGCGCCCAGAAGTACAGGCCCGCCGAGGTGGGGTAGGCGGAGCAGATCTCGGCCATCGACAGGCCGACGAGGAGCGTCATCAGGCCGACCACCACCCAGCCCCAGGTGATCACGGCGGGGCCGCCGGTGACCATGCCGAAGAGATACAGCGTGAGGCAGCCGGACAGCACCGAGATGATCGTGAAGGAGACGGCGTAGTTGGAGAACGCCGACATCCGGCGGGCCAGGACCTGGGTGTAGCCGAGTTCGGCGAGCCGCTCCTCGTCCGACAGGACGGGTCCGGCGGCGCTCGCTTTCGTGTCGTCTGTCATGCCCCCAGCAATTCCCTGGGCGCGGACGTGACATGCGCCACTCCACGGCCGAAAAGCGCCGGGTACGCGAAGGGCCAGTACGGATGACTCCGTACGGGCCCTTCATCAGCTCACCTGGTGTCAGCCGTTGTGCTTCCAGCGGGGCTTGTCCTCGCGGCGGCCGAAGGAGGAGCCGTTGCCACGGTGGTCGTCACGACGGCCGGAGGGACGGTCGTGGCCGCCGGAGCGGAAGCCCGGACGGTCGTCGCGGCGCTCACGGTTGAAGGGACGGTCGCTGCCCCGGTGGCCGCCACGGTCGTCACGGCGGAAGCCACCGCGGTCGTCACGGCGCTCGAAGCCACGGCCACCACGGTCGTCACGGCGCTCGAAGGAACGGCCACCGCGGTCGTCACGGCGCTCGCCGCCACGGTCGTCACGGCGCTCGAAGGAACGGCCGCCACGGTCGTCACGACGCTCGAAGCCACGGCCACCACGGTCGTCACGACGCTCGAAGCCACGGCCACCACGGTCGTCACGACGCTCGCCACCACGGTCGTCACGGCGGAAACCGCCACGGTCGTCACGGCGCTCGAACGAACGGCCGCCACGGTCGTCACGACGCTCGAAGCCACGGCCACCACGGTCGTCACGGCGGTCGCCGCCACGGTCGCGGTCGAAGGAGCGGCGCTCCCGGCCCGCCGGGCGCTCGTCGCGCTCGGGCTCGCGGGCCGCCGGACGCTCCGCCTCGGCGGCCGCCTCGGCCACGGCCTGCTCGGCGACGGCCTGGGCCTCCGCCACGGCGGCCTCGGGGTCCTCGCCACGCTCGCGGGCGACCCGCGCCACCAGGCGGTCGGCGTCCTCGCGCAGCTCACCGGCGCGGCGCTGGGCGCGCTCCAGCTGCTTGACCAGCTGGGCGACCTCACGCTCGGCCTGCTGCGCGGCGTTGCCCGCGGACTCGGCCTGCACCTCGGTCATGGAGCGGGCGCCGGTGATCTCGGCGACCTCGGGCTCGAAGGCACCGGCCCCCTGGATGATGTGGCGCGCGGCGTCGACGCCCGCGTCCTCCATCAGCCGGAAGATCTGGCGGCGCTGGTGCGGCAGGGACAGCGAGACGACCGTGCCGGAGCGGCCTGCGCGGGCCGTACGGCCGGAGCGGTGCAGGTAGTCCTTGTGGTCGCCCGCCGGGTCGACGTTGAGGACCAGGTCGATGCCGTCGACGTGGATGCCGCGCGCGGCGACGTCGGTGGCGACGAGCGCGTTGACGTAGCCGTCCTTGAAGTCGGCCAGCGTGCGGGTACGGGCGCCCTGGGTCATGCCGCCGTGCAGCGCGTCGGCCTTCACGCCGGACTCGCGCAGCTGCTCGGCGATGCGGTCGGCGCCCAGCTGGGTGCGGACGAAGATGATCGTGCGGCCCTTGCGGGAGGCGATCGCGGCGGTGACCGGCGCCTTGTCCTTGGGCTTCACGATGAGGATGTGGTGCGACATGGTCGTGACGTTGCCCTGGGCGCTGTCGACCTCGTGCGTCACCGGGTTGTTCAGGTAGCGCTTGACCAGCGTGGAGATCTCGTTCTCCATGGTGGCCGAGAACAGCATGCGCTGGCCGCCGGCCGGGACCTGGTCGAGCAGCTCGGTGACCTCGGGCAGGAAGCCCAGGTCGGACATCTGGTCGGCCTCGTCGAGGACCGCGATCTGGACGTCCTCGAGGGAGCAGGCGCCGCGGTTGATGATGTCGCGCAGGCGGCCCGGGGTGGCGACGAGGACGTCGACGCCGCGCTCGAGGGCGTAGATCTGGTTGCCCATCGAGGTGCCGCCGCAGACGACCTTCATCTTCAGGCCGAGCACGTCACCGTACGGCTGGAGGGCGTCGGCGACCTGCATCGCCAGCTCGCGGGTCGGCGTCATGATGACGGCGCGCGGGCGCTTCTTCTCGGTGCGGCCACCGGCCAGCGAGGCCAGGGTGGGCAGACCGAAGGAGAGGGTCTTGCCGGAGCCGGTGCGGCCACGGCCGAGGATGTCCTTGCCGGCCAGGGCGTCCGGGATGGTCGCGGCCTGGATCGGGAACGGGGTGGTGACACCGTTCTGCGCGAGCTTGCGCACGATGCCCTCGGGCAGACCGAGGTCGGCGAAGGTGATCTGGGGGGTGGTGTCGGCGGCCTCGTCGGCCTCGACGACAGCGGTGACCTCGTTCGTCTCGTCGACGAGAGCGATCTCGTCCTCGGGGCTCTCGGGCACGACGAACTGGTCAGAACTGGAAACGGACATGCGAATGCGAAACCTTCCGGAGTCTCTCGGCACGCGCCCGTCAACTCCGTGATTCGCTCAACACAACCGCCTCAATGCGGTCCGTCACGGCAAAGGAGAGTACGCGCCACACGGCGCGCTCTGCGATGGCGCCGGGCAAATGGGATCAAACGATCTACCACCATACGCACCCCCCACCCCTGAAGGCAAACCAGCTCGTCAGCGCCGGTCCGGCGGCCCCGCGGGGCTCACACCGCGACCCGTACGGCGGGCACCGGAACCCGTCCGCCGAGCTGCGGGGCGGGGTCCTCGTGGGCCGACGACGACGGCTCGGCCGAGGGCGGCTCGGTGACCGGCGGCGGCGGGGTCGACGCGGGCGGCGCGGGCGGCTCGGACGTCACCGGGGGCGGCGTCGGCTCGCCCGAGGGTACCGGCTCACCGGGCCGCACCGTCTGCCCCGGCTCGGACGGCGCCGCCGAACCCTTCTCGCCCGGCTCGCGTTGGTCCGCCGAGGCGGAGGCCGACTCCCCGTGCCGCTTCTTCTTGCCGCCGTGCCCGTGCTTGCCGTCGCCGCCCTCGTCCTCGTCGTCCACCCCGGCTCCGCCACCCCCGGACACCGGCCCGCCCCCGGAGTCCGCCCCCTCCCGCTGGGCGGCGGAGTGCGGGGTACGGGCGGGGCCCGCGTCGTCGCCGACGCGCACACAGCCGGAGGCGGCGGCCACGGCCAGCACCGCGACGACCAGACGGACGGGTACGTACAAGCGGCGCACGACGGCCACCTCCGACAGCGGGGAACGGAAACGCCCTGCCCAACTCCCGCCGCCCGCAAGAGGACACGCGGCCCGTCGGGCCCGCCCGCGCGTACACCTCCCCCGCCGGGCGCCGGTCCCCGACAATGGCCGTGTGCTGCAGATGACACGCGACAGGTTCGAAGAGCTGGTGAGCGAGGCCCTGGACCGTATCCCGCCGGAACTGACGCGGGTCATGGACAACGTGGCCGTCTTCGTGGAGGACGAGCCCTCCGCCGACGACCCCGAACTGCTCGGTCTGTACGAGGGCACCCCGCTCACCGAGCGCGGCGAGTGGTACGCCGGGGTCCTCCCCGACCGCATCAGCATCTACATGGGCCCCACCCTGCGGTACTGCGAGACCGCCGAGGAGGTGGTCCACGAGGTGGCCGTCACCGTCGTCCACGAGGTCGCCCACCACTTCGGCATCGAGGACGCCCGGCTGCACGAACTGGGCTGGGGCTGATCCGGGGCGCCGCATGGTCCAGCGCCCCGCATGGTCCGGCGTTCGTACGGGCATACGGCACCAATGCCCACAGCCCCCGCCGCTCCCGTCCCGGACCCGCCCCGCGACCGGAAGTGGTGGCGTCTGCCGCGCCGGACGGGCGGCGGCCCTTGGCTCCGGGCGTTGGGCCTGACGGGTGTCGTGCTCGTCGGGGCGTGGCTGGGGCTGCTGATCGTCGGCAACGTCCGGGCCCCGGTCGGCCCGATGGACACCACGATGGCCCTGCGGCCCTCCCTCAGCGGCGGCACCAAGGTCAATGTCTCCCCGCTCGGCGCGCTGACCCTGGACAGCCATGTCGCGCCCGTCCGGCTGGACGTCGACGTGGACCAGCTCGACCCGGCCCGCGCCCAGGCACTGGTGGACCACCCCGAGCGGCTGTCCGGGCTCCAGGACGAGGTGGCCCGGGACGTCCAGCGGGGCACGCTCGACCTCGCGGTGCGCTCGTGCGTGGCCGTCGTCACCGGCGCGACCGCGCTCGGCCTCGCCGTCTACCGGCGTCCGCGCCCCGCGCTGGCGGCGGGCGGTCTCGCGCTGGCGCTGCTCGCGGCCTCCGGGGTGTCGGCGTGGGCCACGTGGAACCCCAAGTCGGTGCTGGAGCCGAAGTTCTCCGGCCTGCTCTCCTCGGCACCGTCCGTGGTGGGCAACGCCCGCAGCATCGTCACCGACTTCGACGTCTACCAGCAGGAACTGGCCCGCCTGGTGACCAACGTGACCAAGCTGTACGACGTCGCCTCCACGCTCCCCGCCTACCAGCCCGACCCGACCACCATCCGGGTCCTGCACGTCTCCGACATCCACCTCAACCCGGCCGCGTGGAAGATCATCGGCTCGCTGGTGGACCAGTACAAGGTCGATGTGATCGTCGACTCCGGCGACACCATGGACCACGGCACCTCGGCGGAGAACGGCTTCCTCGATCCGGTGAAGGACCTGGGCGCGCCGTACGTGTGGGTCCGGGGCAACCACGACTCGCGCGCCACCCAGCGCTATCTGGAGGGCATCAAGAACGCGCACGTGCTGGACGAGGGCGAGGCCGAGACGATCGCCGGGGTGCGCTTCGCGGGCACCGGCGACCCCCAGTTCACCCCCGACCGCTCCCAGCCGACCGGCGGCGACGCGGCCGAACGGCTCGCGGGCGCCCGGCTCGCCTCGGCACTGCGCGACCAGCAGGCGAAGGGCACCCCGGTGGACATCGCGGTGGCGCACGAACCGGTGGCCGCCGCCGGGACCGACGGCACGGTGCCGCTGGTGCTCTGCGGCCATCTGCACACCCAGGGCACGAAGATCCTTCCGCTGGGCACCCGACTGCGCCGCGAGGGCTCGACCGGAGGCAGCGGACTGCGCGCGGTGGAGGGCCGGTACCCGGCGCCGATCGAGGCGTCGGTGCTCTACCTGGACCGGGACACCCGGCGGCTCCAGGCATGGGACGCGATCAAGCTGGGCGGGCTCGGGCGGACCACGGCGGAGGTCAGCCGACATCTGGTGAAGCACTGAACCCCGGCCCGGCGTCCTCACCGCGGCGAAGGGTTTTGCCCATACCGCTCACGATCCCCTATGCTGCAGACGTCCCCGACGCGCTGCGAAGCGCCCAGGCGGGCCGATAGCCCTCATCGTCTAGCGGCCTAGGACGCCGCCCTTTCAAGGCGGTAGCACGGGTTCGAATCCCGTTGGGGGCACCACAACAGACTTGTCGCGAAAGCCCGCCCTGATCCAGGGCGGGCTTTCGCGTTTCCCCATGTCCGGGCACCGGCCGCCGTCGAAAAGCGCGGTACGGAGCACCGCCCCTGCTCTGATACGCTTCTCGAGCGACGTCAGCCCAACAGATGCGCACCTCACCCCCGGTGGGAAACGCGTTGGGAGGACCCGCAACCTTGTGCGACACTGTCGTACAGCGCAAGGTCCTGTGGAGCAGTTTGGAGTGCTCGCCACCCTGTCAAGGTGGAGGCCGCGGGTTCAAATCCCGTCAGGACCGCTGAGGTTTCACGTGAAACCTCGTGGCTGGGTAGCTCAGTTGGTACGAGCGATCGCCTGAAAAGCGATAGGTCGCCGGTTCGACCCCGGCCCCAGCCACAATCGCCCGATTCGGGCCGAACCCCCTCCGGTTTCTGGAGGGGGTTCTTGCGTTGCGGGGCCTCCGAGAGTGCGGTTGCAGCCGGATAGCGCCGGACTAGAGTGAAAATCATCCATTCGTGGGGAAATCTCTCAAGGGGGCGTTTCATGCCCGCCACGAACAGAAGACGGACGGCTGCCCTGTGTTCGGTCCTCATGGCCGCCGGCATCGTCCTCACTCCGATCGGTATCCAGCAGGCGTCGGCGGCGCCCGCTCAGGCCCACGTCGGCACCACGACGACGGCACCCGCCTCCCCCGGGGACTACAAGAAGGGGTTCCGGGACGGCTTCAGGTCCGGGTACCGCGATGGCCGCCACTGCCATCACCACAACGGCGACCACCGCGACGGGAAGGGCCTCTCGCTGAAGGACCCGAACCGCGACTACCAGCAGGGATTCAAGAACGGCTACAAGTCGGGGTTCCGACTCGGCCGCGACTCCTGCTGACCCTCGGCACCGAGGTCACACCGAGGTCACACCCAGGTCCAGCACCCCCCGCGTCAATTCGTTCGCGCGGTTTTTCCCCGAGGTGAGATCCTGGACCGCGTATGTCTACGCATCCCGCCCCCGCCTTGGGGTCTCTCGCCTCCCGTCTGACCGAGCTGTCGCTGCGTGACGCGCACGGGCTCGGGCGCAGGCTCGAAGGCGCACGCAAGATCCGCAAGCCGGAGGCGCGTGCCGCCGTCCTGGCCGAGCTGGAGGGCGAGGTCGACAAGGCCGCGTCCCGGATGACCGAGCGGCGCTCCCGGGTGCCCTCGGTCAGCTATCCCGAGCAGCTCCCGGTCAGCCAGAAGAAGGACGAGATCGCGGCCGCCATCCGCGATCACCAGGTCGTCATCGTGGCCGGTGAGACCGGTTCCGGTAAGACCACGCAGATCCCCAAGATCTGTGTGGAGCTGGGCCGGGGCCTGCGCGGGATGATCGGGCACACCCAGCCCCGCCGGATCGCCGCCCGGACCGTCGCGGAGCGGGTCGCCGACGAGCTGCACACCCCGCTCGGCGAGACCGTCGGCTGGAAGGTCCGCTTCACCGACCAGGTGAACCCGGACGCCACCTTCATCAAGCTGATGACGGACGGCATCCTGCTCGCGGAGATCCAGAACGACCGCGAGCTGCGGGCCTACGACACGATCATCATCGACGAGGCCCACGAGCGGTCCCTCAACATCGACTTCCTGCTCGGCTACCTCGCCCAGCTGCTGCCCAAGCGGCCGGACCTGAAGGTCGTCATCACCTCGGCGACCATCGACCCGGAGCGCTTCTCCCGGCACTTCGGCGACGCCCCGATCATCGAGGTCAGCGGACGGACCTACCCGGTGGAGGTGCGCTACCGGCCGCTGCTGGAGGAGGACTCCACCGACGCCGACCGGGACCAGATCACCGCGATCACCGACGCCGTCGAGGAACTGATGGCCGAGGGCCCCGGCGACGTGCTCGTCTTCCTCTCCGGCGAGCGGGAGATCCGGGACACCGCGGACGCCCTGGAGAAGAAGAAGTTCCGCTCGACCGAGGTGCTCCCGCTGTACGCGCGCCTCTCGCACGCCGAGCAGCACCGGGTGTTCCAGCAGCACACCGGGCGCCGGATCGTGCTGGCGACCAACGTCGCCGAGACCTCGCTGACCGTGCCCGGCATCAAGTACGTGATCGACCCCGGCTTCGCCCGGATCAGTCGCTACAGCCACCGCACCAAGGTCCAGCGGCTGCCCATCGAACCGGTCTCGCAGGCCAGCGCCAACCAGCGCAAGGGCCGCTGCGGCCGTACCTCCGACGGCATCTGCATCCGGCTGTACTCCGAGGACGACTTCCTCGCCCGGCCGGAGTTCACCGACGCCGAGATCCTGCGCACCAACCTCGCCTCCGTCATCCTGCAGATGACAGCGGCCGGCCTCGGCGAGATCGAGAAGTTCCCCTTCATCGACCCGCCGGACCACCGCAACATCCGCGACGGCGTCCAGCTCCTCCAGGAACTCAACGCCCTGGACCCGGCGCAGAAGGACCCGCGCAGACGGCTCACCGACACCGGCCGCAAGCTCGCCCAGCTGCCCGTCGACCCGCGCCTGGCCCGGATGGTGCTGGAGGCCGCGAAGAACGGCTGTGTCCGCGAGGTCATGGTCATCGCCGCCGCGCTCTCCATCCAGGACCCGCGCGAGCGCCCGGCCGACAAGCAGACCCAGGCCGACCAGAGCCACGCCCGCTTCCGCGACGAGACCAGCGACTTCCTCGCCTACCTCAACCTCTGGCGGTACCTGCGCGAGCAGCAGAAGGAGCGCGGCTCCTCCTCGTTCCGCCGGATGTGCAAGCAGGAGTACCTGAACTTCCTGCGGGTGCGCGAGTGGCAGGACATCTACCTCCAGCTGCGCACGGTCGCCAAGCAGATGGACATCCACCTCAACGAGGACGACGCCCCCGCCGACCGCGTCCATGTCTCGCTCCTCGCGGGCCTGCTCTCCCACGTCGGGATGAAGGACGTGAAGGACGGCAACAAGAACGAGTACCTGGGCGCCCGCAACGCCAAGTTCGCGGTGTTCCCCGGCTCCTCGCTGTTCAAGAAGCAGCCCAAGTTCCTGATGTCCGCCGAGCTGGTGGAGACCTCCCGGCTCTGGGCCCGCGTCAACGCCAAGATCGAGCCCGAGTGGGTCGAGCCGCTCGCGGAGCACCTGCTGAAGCGCACGTACAGCGAGCCGCACTGGGAGAAGGACCAGGCGGCCGTGATGGCGTACGAGAAGGTGACGCTGTACGGCGTGCCGATCGTCGCCCAGCGCAAGGTGAACTACGGGCGGATCGACCCGGAGATCTCCCGCGAGCTGTTCATCCGCAACGCCCTGGTCGAGGGCGACTGGCGCACCCACCACAAGTTCTTCGCCGACAACCGCAAGCTGCTCAGCGAGGTCGAGGAGCTGGAGCACCGGGCGCGCCGCCGGGACATCGTCGTGGACGACGAGACGCTGTTCGACTTCTACGACCAGCGGGTGCCCGAACACGTCGTCTCCGGCGCCCACTTCGACTCCTGGTGGAAGCGCAAGCGGCACGAGCAGCCCGAATTCCTGGACTTTGAGCGGGAGATGCTCATCCGGGAGTCGGCGGAGGCGGTCACCAAGGCCGACTATCCCGACAGTTGGCGCCAGGGTGAGCTGAAGTTCCGGGTGACCTACCAGTTCGAGCCGGGCGCGGACGCCGACGGGGTGACCGTGCACATCCCGCTCCAGGTGCTCAACCAGGTCACCGACGAGGGCTTCGAGTGGCAGATCCCGGGCTTGCGCGAGGACGTCGTCACCGAGCTGATCCGCTCCCTGCCCAAGCCGATCCGCCGCAACTACGTCCCGGCGCCGAACTACGCCAAGAAGTTCCTGCAGCGGGCGGTACCGCTCCAGGAGCCGCTGACGACGACCATGGCGCGCGAGCTGAAGCGCATGGTGGGCGTGCCCTTCGAGGCCGAGGACTTCGACTGGTCGCGGGTGCCGGACCATCTGAAGGTCACCTTCCGGATCGTGGACGAGCGGCGCCGCAAGCTGGCCGAGGACAAGGACCTGGAGGCGCTCAAGCTCCGGCTGCGCCCGAAGGCCCGCGAGGCCATCTCCCAGGCGGCCGCCGCCACCGCGTCCCGGCAGGGCGGGCCCTCGCTGGAGCGGTCGGGCCTGACCGACTGGAGCATCGGCACCCTCAGCCGGGTCTTCGAGACCCGTCGGGCCGGGCAGCCGGTGAAGGCGTACCCGGCGCTGGTGGACGACGGCGACACGGTCTCGGTCCGCCTCTTCGACACCGAGGAGGAGCAGGCCGAGGCGATGTGGAAGGGCGTACGGCGGCTGATCCTGCGCAACATCCCGGTGAACCCGGCGAAGTTCGCGTCCGAGAAGCTGACCAACGCGCAGAAGCTCGCGCTGTCCGCCAATCCGCACGGTTCGGTGCAGGCGCTGTTCGACGACTGCGCGATGGCGGCGGCCGACAAGCTGATCGCGGACTTCGGCGGTCCGGTGTGGGACGAGGAGTCGTACCGGAAGCTCTACGACAAGGTGCGGGCCGACATCGTGGACACCACCGTGCGCGCGGTGGGCCAGACGCAGCAGGTGCTGGCCGCCTGGCAGGCGTGCGAACGGCGGCTGAAGTCGGTCACCAGCCCGACGCTGCTGGCCAATCTGACGGACGTACGGCAGCAGTTGGACGCGTTGGTGAAGCCCGGCTTCGTGACGTGGGCGGGCATCGCGCGGCTGCCGCATCTGATGCGCTACCTGGTGGCCGCCGACCGGCGCCTGCAGCAGATGCCGACCAGCGTCCAGCGGGACACCACCCGTATGCAGAAGGTGCACGAGATGCGGGACGAGTACGCCTGGCTGCTGGAGCAGCTGCCCCAGGGACGCCCGGTGCCCCGGCGGGTGCTGGACATCCGCTGGATGCTGGAGGAGCTGCGGGTCAGCTATTTCGCCCACGCCCTGGGCACGGCGTACCCGGTCTCCGACAAGCGGATCGTGAAGGCGATCGACGCCGCCGCACCGTAGCGGAGCGGACGCGCTGGGTGAGTTCGACCAGGGCCCCCGGACTCCTGTACAGTCCTTCTCGCAGCGCAACGCGGAAACGAAGCGCCGCACCAGATGGTCCTGTGGAGCAGTTTGGAGTGCTCGCCACCCTGTCAAGGTGGAGGCCGCGGGTTCAAATCCCGTCAGGACCGCAGAAAGAGAAGGGCCCCCGGAATCCGGGGGCCCTTCCGTCGTTCCGGGCGGCTGTGGGCGCCCTGTGCGGCCTGCGGAGGCGGGGTGCGGCGGCACCGGCCCGGCGCGGGACGCGGGCGCCCCTGAGCGCACACCTGGGGCCTTCCCCGCGCCGTCGGCGCCGCGTCCGGCCGCCACCCCCAACACCCGTTCCCACAGGGGGTGATGAGACGGGAAGGGCGCTAATAGCGCACCTGTGAGCGGAACGACAAGCGTCTTGGCGTGTGACGGGAGTCACGGCATGAGTTTTTGAAACTCAGGTTTTTACTGCTGCCCTACAACAGGTCAATTTAATATGTGCAATTGCACCCTTCCCCAGGGGTGTCCCCAGGGCCTTCCCGCAGCCCTCCCCAGACTCCGACAAGGCCGCGCACGCGGGGGTCGGCGGACCGCCGTGAGCGCACAAAAAAGATCGCGCTGGACCCGGCGGAGTCCAGCGCGATCGACGACGCTTCTCGATGCCGCGCGCCTTCGGAGTCCGTCCGGCGCGCGCAGGGGGCCTGTTGGGGCAGGTCCCGCGTCATATGGAGCTAGGGTTCGGGCGTTTCGGCCGGTTGGGGGGCCGGTCGTTTTGCCCGGTTGTTCAGTTGTTATGCCTCGCTGCGCTGCTGCGGGATGCCCGCGAGCAGTGCGCGGACCTCCGCCTCGCGGTAGCGCCGGTGCCCGCCGAGCGTGCGGATCGACGTGAGCTTGCCGGCCTTCGCCCACCGCGTGACCGTCTTGGGGTCGACACGGAACATGGTGGCGACCTCAGCCGGGGTCAGCAGCGGCTCGGCATCAGGGGTGCGAGCGGTCATGAGCGGCCTCCTCGGGAGAACCGAACCTTCTCGGTTCTTTCCTCTAAATTCTGCACCTTGACCCGCGTTGCCCGAAATGGCGGACGCGAGTCGAGTCGGTTATAGGACGAACGGCTTGTCCTCGGCACTACAACTACACCATCTGTCCAGCCGCGTCGGCCAAACCGATGGAATTGCCCTCCCAGGTGTTCATCCACGACGGAAGCCGATGGACCATGCCATAGCGGACAGTCACGCCGACGTGACGATCAGTCACATGGCGATCGGGAGCCACAAGACCCACCAAAGCGTGCAATGCGGAGAATCCGCCCATAGTGGAGCACAGATGGGCAGACAGAGTCCTCCCCGGACTCCTTGTCCTATTTTGGCACGAGGAGTGGCAAGAGACGCAAGGGCCGTGTAAGTGCCGTCCATCACCCAATGAGGCAAAAGCCCGGTTCGAGGTCAACGTCACGCCAAACGGCCCAAGTTCCGTAGACCGTACGCTGTTCGAGGCCATTTCGACCGTGACGTGCGTCACTCGGGCGGGGTTCAGTTCGCCGAGCGCAGGTCCCGCACCGACCGCCAGCGGGCCGCCAGCCGCCCGTAGGCCAGGCTCGCGGCGCTTCCGTCGCCCCGGCGCAGCGCGTCGACGCCGTCGGCGACGTCCGCCGCGGAGTGGTCCTCCTGAAGCGTCCGGCCCGGCACCGCGTGCACCAGGCCGCCGTAGTCCAGCTCGACCACCGAGCGCGGGTGGAACTCCTCCAGCCAGCGGCCGACGTCCAGCACACCGTCGATCAGCGGGCTCTCCTGGACGGTGTCCCTGAGGGTGCGCAGCGACCGCGCCACCCGGCGCCGGGCCTGCACCATCGGCGTGCGGTAGCGCAGCATCGCCGGGGTCTCGCCGCTGCGCGGCTCGAAGCGGCGCTCCTCGTCGGCGACCAGCACGAACCAGTTCAGCGGGATCTGCCAGGTCGCGCCGCGGATCCAGGAGCGGGCCCCGGGGTTGCGCTCGAGCCAGCGCTCGTAGTCCTGGGCGGCCTGGTCGCGCACCAGGGGCGGGAGAACCGCGTCCAGCACCGGGGTGGGCAGTTCCTCGCCGAGGCCCGCCAGCGCCTGCCAGCCGCGCAGCCGGGTCCGCCAGGGGCAGACGCACACCACGCCGTCCCGCTCCAGCACGAACGCGTCGGCGCTCTCGTGCACCGGGACCGGCACCGGCGGGGTGGGCAGCAGATCGGCCAGCGAGCGGCGCAGCTCGTCCTGGTAGGTGGGGCGGTCGGAGCGGCGGGCGTAGCGGGTCCAGTGGTCGCGCTCCGGCTCCGGGAAGGCGGCCAGCGGCTCGTACACGCGCAGGTACGCGGCATAGGGGACGACCACCGAGGACACCTTGGGCACGCCTGCTCACTCCCCATCCCGATCGCCTCGAAACCACCGCGAATCGTGCCACGGCCGCACCCGCGGGTCGCACCTGCGGGTGATCCTCGGCGGGTGCCGGTCCTGGGCCGGGCGCAGGCTCTACTCTCAGCCTTGCGGCCCAACGGCCGCGTGGCAGCATCCCGCCACCCTCCCCCGCCACCAAAAGTGTGGGGGCACCCCAGGGGCTCCGGCCCCGCCCGCCGCTTCTTACACAGGAGTCACCACAGTGACCGAGGTAACCGGCGTCACCGCAGATGTCCTGCACACCCTGTTCCGCTCGGACCAGGGCGGCCATGAGCAGGTCGTGCTCTGCCAGGACCGCGCCACCGGCCTGAAGGCCGTCATCGCCATCCACTCCACCGCGCTGGGCCCCGCGCTCGGCGGCACCCGCTTCCACCCGTACCCGGACGAGGCGGCGGCCGTGGCCGACGCGCTCCAGCTCGCGCGCGGGATGTCGTACAAGAACGCCATGGCCGGGCTCGACCACGGCGGCGGCAAGGCCGTGATCATCGGCGACCCGGCGCGGGACCGCACCGAGGAGCTGCTGCTCGCGTACGGCCGCATGGTCGCCTCGCTCGGCGGCCGCTACGTCACCGCGTGCGATGTCGGTACCTATGTCGCCGACATGGACGTGGTGGCCCGCGAGTGCCGCTGGACGACCGGACGCTCGCCGGAGCAGGGCGGCGCGGGCGACTCCTCGGTGCTCACCGCGTTCGGCGTCTACCAGGGCATGCGTGCCTCGGCGCAGCATCTGTGGGGCGACCCCTCGCTGCGGGACCGTGTGATCGGCATCGCGGGCGTGGGCAAGGTCGGCCGCCATCTGGTCGGGCATCTGCTGGCGGAGGGCGCGCAGGTCGTGGTGACCGATGTGCGCGCGGCGGCCGTGGACGGGATCGTCGCGGCCCACCCCGCCGTGCGCCGGGTCGCGGACACCGAGACGCTGATCCGCCTGGAGGGGCTCGACATCTACGCCCCCTGCGCGCTCGGCGGTGCGCTGGACGACCACACGGTGCCGGTGCTGACCGCGTCCGTGGTGTGCGGCGCGGCCAACAACCAGCTCGCCCACCCCGGTGTGGAGAAGGACCTCCAGGACCGGGGCATCCTCTACGCGCCGGACTACGTGGTGAACGCGGGCGGGGTCATCCAGGTCGCCGACGAGCTGCACGGCTTCGACTTCGACCGGTGCCGGGCGAAGGCCGCGAAGATCTTCGACACCACGTTGGCGATCTTCGCACGTGCGAAGGCGGACGGGGTTCCGCCCGCCGCGGCGGCCGACCGGATCGCCGAGCAGCGGATGGCCGACGCGCGCGCCGCGCACTGACCGACACGCCGGGGAGACACCGACCCGGCGATCGTGCCCGCCCCGCGTCCGGGTGGGCGCCCGAGGCCCCCGGCGGTACCCGCCGGGGGCAACTTGGAGAGAACTGTCACTTCCGTCGGCGGGTCGTACCCCGATAAGTGGTTAAAATCGCCATTGACCAGCGAGGACAGGGCACCTCGTGGGTCCTGTGCACACGCGCGTGCTGCGGGCGACGTACCGTATGGGCGCGGGCTCAGGTACCGTGGAAGCCCTACGGACCGGCCTCTCTACGGGGAGTCCGTTTCGGATCATGAACGCGTGTCAGACTCTGGGGCCGTTGAGCCCCGTCACCGAGGGGGTCGAGCCATGGGGCGCGGCCGGGCCAAGGCCAAGCAGACGAAGGTCGCCCGCCAGCTGAAGTACAACAGCGGTGGGACTGATCTGTCGCGTCTGGCCAGTGAACTGGGCGCATCGACTTCGAACGAGCCGCCGAACAGCGAGCCGTTCGAGGACGATGAGGGCGACGAGGAAGACCTCTACTCCCGTTACGCCGACCTCTATGAGGACGACGAGGACGAGGACGACGGTCCCTCACAGCACCGTCGCGGCGCTTGACCTTGCACTGAGCATGTCGCATTGAGCAGCCGAAGACCGGTCGGTGGCACTGCCACCGACCGGCTTCTGTGCTGTCCGGGGCCGACCGGCCCCCGCCGCTGGACCGCGTAGTCGCCTAGACCGCGTAGTCGCCGACGAGTCCGGCGGCGCTCTCCTGCTCGCCGCGCTCGGCGATCGTGCCGGCCACCCAGGCGTCGACGCCCCGGTCGGCCAGCGTGGTCAGCGCGGCCTCGGCGGACTCCGCCGGTACGACGGCCATCATGCCGACGCCCATGTTCAGGGTCTTCTCCAGCTCCAGGCGCTCGACGTCGCCCGTCCGGCCGACCAGGTCGAAGATCGCGCCCGGCGTCCAGGTGGAGCGGTCCACGGTGGCGTACAGCCCGTCCGGGATCACCCGGGCCAGGTTGGCCGCGAGGCCGCCGCCGGTGATGTGCGAGAAGGCGTGCACCTCGGTGGTGCGGGTCAGCGCCAGGCAGTCCAGCGAGTAGATCTTCGTGGGCTCCAGCAGCTCCTCGCCGAGCGTCCGACCGAGCTCCGCGATCTCGCTCTCCAGCGCCAGCCCGGCCCGCTCCAGCAGGACGTGGCGGACCAGGGAGTACCCGTTGGAGTGAAGCCCGGAGGACGCCATGGCGATCACCACGTCACCGGAGCGGATGCGGTCGGGGCCCAGCAGCCGGTCGGCCTCCACCACGCCGGTACCGGCACCGGCCACGTCGAAGTCGTCGGGGCCGAGCAGTCCGGGGTGCTCGGCGGTCTCGCCGCCCACCAGGGCGCACCCGGCGAGCACACAGCCCTCCGCGATGCCCTTGACGATCGCGGCGACCCGCTCGGGGTGGACCTTGCCGACACAGATGTAGTCGGTCATGAACAGCGGCTCGGCGCCGCACACCACGATGTCGTCCATGACCATGGCGACCAGGTCGTGCCCGATGGTGTCGTACACGCCGAGGCGGCGCGCGATGTCGACCTTGGTGCCGACACCGTCCGTGGCGGAGGCGAGCAGCGGGCGCTCGTAGCGCTTGAGGGCGGAGGCGTCGAAGAGGCCGGCGAAGCCGCCGATGCCGCCGAGGACCTCGGGGCGGCGCGTCTTCTTCACCCACTCCTTCATCAGCTCGACGGCGCGGTCGCCCGCCTCGATGTCGACGCCCGCGCTCGCGTAGCTGGCACCCGTGGTCTCAGAGGACATGGCAGAAGAGAACTTTCCTGTCGTACGGCTCGGTCGGCGCGGTTCAGGGACGCCGGATGGCGTCGGCCGCGGCGGTGGCGGCGGTCCCGGCCGCCAGCTCGGTCTCCAGCAGCTGCTTGCCGAGCAGCTCCGGGTCGGGCAGGTCCATCGGGTACTCACCGTCGAAGCAGGCCCGGCACAGGTTCGGCTTGGCGATGGTGGTCGCCTCGATCATGCCGTCGATGGAGATGTAGGCGAGCGAGTCGGCGCCCAGGCTGGTGCCGATCTCCTCGATCGTCATGCCGTTGGCGATCAGCTCGGCGCGGGTGGCGAAGTCGATGCCGAAGAAGCAGGGCCACTTCACCGGGGGCGAGGAGATCCGGATGTGGACCTCGGCGGCGCCCGCCTCGCGCAGCATGCGGACCAGGGCCCGCTGGGTGTTGCCGCGCACGATGGAGTCGTCCACGACGACCAGGCGCTTGCCCTTGATGACTTCCTTGAGCGGGTTCAGCTTCAGCCGGATGCCGAGCTGGCGGATCGTCTGCGAGGGCTGGATGAAGGTCCGGCCGACGTAGGCGTTCTTCACCAGGCCGTTGCCGAAGGGGATGCCGGACGCCTCGGCGTAGCCGATCGCGGCCGGGGTGCCGGACTCCGGGGTCGCTATGACCAGGTCGGCCTCGGCGGGCGCCTCCTTGGCCAGGCGGCGGCCCATCTCCACCCGGGACAGGTAGACGTTCCGGCCGGCGATGTCGGTGTCCGGGCGGGCCAGGTACACGTACTCGAAGACACAGCCCTTGGGCTTCGCTTCCGCGAACCGGGAGCTGCGCAGGCCGTTCTCGTCGATGGCGATGAACTCGCCCGGCTCGATCTCCCGGACGTAGGACGCGCCGCAGATGTCGAGGGCCGCGGACTCGGAGGCGACCACCCAGCCGCGCTCCAGCCGACCGAGGACCAGCGGGCGGATGCCCTGCGGGTCACGGGCGGCGTAGAGGGTGTGCTCGTCCATGAAGACGAGCGAGAACGCGCCCTGGACCTTCGGGAGCACCGCGTGCGCGGCCTCCTCGATGGTCAGCGGCTTGCCGTCCTCGTCGACCTGGGCGGCGAGGAGTGCCGTCAGCAGGTCGGTGTCGTTGGTGGCCGCGACGCGGGTGGAGCGGCCGTTGGTGTCCTTGGGCAGGTCGGCGACCATCTCCGCCAGTTGGGCGGTGTTGACCAGGTTGCCGTTGTGGCCGAGCGCGATCGAACCGTGCGCGGTGGCGCGGAACGTCGGCTGGGCGTTCTCCCACACGGAGGCGCCGGTGGTCGAGTAGCGGGCGTGTCCGACCGCGATATGACCCTGGAGCGAACCGAGTGAGGTTTCGTCGAAGACCTGGGAGACCAGGCCCATGTCCTTGAAGACGAGGATCTGGGAGCCGTTGCTGACCGCGATACCCGCGGATTCCTGGCCCCGGTGCTGGAGGGCGTAGAGCCCGAAGTACGCGAGCTTGGCGACCTCTTCGCCGGGCGCCCAGACCCCGAAGACGCCGCAAGCGTCCTGGGGGCCTTTTTCGCCGGGAAGCAGATCGTGATTGAGTCGACCGTCACCACGTGGCACGTTCCCGAGTGTAGGCGAGGCCGACCGCTGGGCCGAATCAGGGATATGTGGCCCTCGCCGAACCCGGACTCGCGATCACCTTGGTGGATTCTACGTTTCCGCAGGTCAGAGAGGTGTCGCTGCGGAGCGGATCGGGTGGCCGGGCCCCGGTGGGCGCTCCTGGGGCCGCTGGGGCCCGGCCCCGAGTGAGGTGTCGCACATCAATGGGACGCGCTCGGCGTGAGCTGGACGCGCGCTCCCTTCTCCGTGGTGAGGGTCAGCGCGCCGTCGTCGGTGCGTGCCGTGAGCGCGCCGGAGTCGAGGGCGCGGGTGAGGGCGCGTTCGAAGGTCATCCGGGGTTCGTCGCACGCCATCCGGGTCGTGCGCAGGGTGCCGAAGTCGATCCGGCCGTCGTCGATGGTGGTGGGTGCGGAGAACGTGTTGCAGCCGAGGTTGCCGGTCGCCCGGCCGTCGTCGCCGATGCGGATACGGGCCGCCGCGGGGGCGCGGTGCGTGGTGCCGCCCTCGGTGACGCTGTCCACCCGCCAGTCGGTGCCGGTGAGCTTGGGCGGCGGGGCCACCGATCCGCTGCCGGGGTCGGCGGTGTCGTTCCCACAGGCCACCGCGAGCGGTACGAGCGCGGCGGCCACGGTCAGTGTCATGCGCTGCGTGTGCCGGTCCATGCCGGTTCGACGCGCGCGGCGCCGCCGGGGTTCCCCGCTATCGGCCGAGTGGCAGCAGGCCGGAGAGGTCGGCGCGTTCCCCGCTCGCGCTCACCTCGGCCCGCGCGACGGCGTCCGCCCAGGTCAGACGCCCGGTGGCGAGGCGGACCCAGGTGAGCGGGCCGGTCTCGACCACGTTGGGCGGTGTCCCCCGGGTGTGTCTGAGCCCCTCCACGCACTGCACCACCGCGTACGGCGGCACCCGCACCTCGGTGGACCCGCCGGGCGCCTTCACGGCGAGGGCGTCCGCGAGCAGCCGGGTAGCGGCGGCCAGCGCGTGCCGGTCCAGCGGCACGTCGAGTCCGGGCACGGCGTCGGACAGGTCGTCGGCGGCGAGGACCAGTTCGACGGCCAGGGTGACCAGGTACTCGTTGAGCGGCAGCACCCCGGCACCGGTGTCCACCAGCGGGCTGCCGGGGTGGTCGGCCAGCAGGGCGCGCAGATCGTCCTCGGCCCCACCGAGATCGAGCGGCACGGGCGTGAACGCGACGGCCCGGTGCAGCGGCCACTCCGCGAGCGGCAACGTCTGCTTGAACTTGGCCGGCCGCTCCACCGCCTGCCGCACGGCGACGACGGACGCGGCGACCTGCGCGGCCAGCTCCCCCACGGTCATCCCCTCCCGCCGCGTAGGCAGCGCGAGTTGACCGGGGTCGAGCCCCTCCACCGCCTTCCTCACCCCACCGAGCTGTGCGAGCACGGCGGCACGGGTCCGGAGGGGGTCGTACTTACGGGGGCGCTTCTTGGCCGGGGGCATGGGGCGACCCTATGCCGGGACGGCCCCCGCCCGAGAGGGTCGGGAGCCGTCCGCGGTCGTCACGCCAGCAGCGCCGGGATCGTGTTCTCGTGTGCCTCGCGCAGCTCGGCCAGGGGGAGGGTGAACTCGCCCTGGATCTCGACCGAATCACCGTCCACCACGCCGATCCGCGTGGCCGGGAGGCCCCGGGCGCCGCACATGTCGGTGAAGCGCAGCTCCTCCGAGCGGGGGACGGCGACGAGGGCGCGGCCCGCCGACTCCGAGAGGAGGAAGGTGAAGGCGTCCAGACCGTCCGGGACGATCAGCCGCGCGCCCTTCTCCCCGAGCAGCGCCGACTCGACCACGGCCTGGACGAGGCCGCCGTCGGAGAGGTCGTGCGCGGAGTCGATCATGCCGTCGCGGGAGGCGGAGATCAGGGTCTCGGCGAGCAGCCGCTCCCGCTCCAGGTCGACCTTCGGGGGCAGCCCGCCGAGGTGGTCGTGGACGACCTGGGACCAGGCCGAGCCGCCGAACTCCTCGGAGGTGTCGCCCAGCAGGTAGAGGAGCTGGCCCTCCTCCTGGAAGGCGACCGGGGTGCGCCGGGCCACGTCGTCGATGACGCCGAGGACCGCGACCACCGGGGTCGGGTGGATCGCCGCCTCGCCGGTCTGGTTGTAGAGGGAGACGTTGCCGCCGGTCACCGGGGTGCCGAGCTGGAGGCAGCCGTCCGCCAGACCGCGCACGGCCTCCGCGAACTGCCACATCACGGCCGGGTCCTCGGGCGAACCGAAGTTCAGGCAGTCGGAGACGGCGAGCGGCTTGGCACCGGTCGTCGCCACGTTCCGGTACGCCTCCGCCAGCGCCAGCTGCGCGCCGGTGTACGGGTCGAGCTTGGCGTAGCGGCCGTTGCCGTCGGTGGCGATGGCGACGCCGAGGCCGGTCTCCTCGTCCACGCGGATCATGCCGGAGTCCTCCGGCTGGGCGAGGACGGTGTTGCCCTGCACGAAGTGGTCGTACTGCGAGGTGATCCACTTCTTCGACGCCTGGTTGGGCGACGCGACCAGCTTCAGGACCTGCTCGCGCAGCTCCTCGGGCGTGGCCGGGCGGGGCAGCTTGTTCGCGTCGTCGGCCTGGAGGGCGTCCTGCCAGTCGGGGCGGGCGTAGGGACGCTCGTAGACCGGGCCGTCGTGGGCGACGGTGCGCGGGTCGACGTCGACGATCTTGCCGCCGTGCCAGAAGATCTCCAGCCGGTCGCCGTCGGTGACCTCACCGATGACGGTGGCGATGACGTCCCACTTCTCGCAGATCTCGAGGAAGCGGTCGACCTTCTCCGGCTCGACCACCGCGCACATGCGTTCCTGCGACTCGCTCATGAGGATCTCCTCTGGCGAGAGCGTGGAGTCGCGCAGCGGTACGTCGTCCAGGGTGACGCGCATGCCGCCGGAGCCGTTGGAGGCCAGCTCGCTCGTCGCGCAGGACAGGCCCGCCGCGCCGAGGTCCTGGATGCCGACGACGAGCTTCTCCTTGAACGCCTCCAGGGTGCACTCGATGAGGAGCTTCTCCTGGAAGGGGTCGCCGACCTGGACGGCCGGGCGCTTGCTCGGCTTGGCGTCGTCGAAGGTCTCGGAGGCCAGGATCGACGCGCCGCCGATGCCGTCGCCGCCGGTGCGGGCGCCGTAGAGGATGACCTTGTTGCCCGTGCCGGACGCCTTCGCGAGGTGGATGTCCTCGTGCCGCATCACGCCGATGGCACCGGCGTTGACCAGTGGGTTGCCCTGGTAGCAGGCGTCGAAGACGACCTCGCCGCCGATGTTGGGCAGGCCCAGGCAGTTGCCGTAGCCGCCGATGCCCGCGACCACGCCGGGCAGCACCCGCTTGGTGTCGGGGTGGTCGGCGGCGCCGAAGCGCAGCGGGTCCACGACCGCGACCGGGCGGGCACCCATGGCGATGATGTCGCGCACGATGCCGCCGACGCCCGTGGCCGCGCCCTGGTAGGGCTCGACGTAGGAGGGGTGGTTGTGCGACTCGACCTTGAAGGTGACGGCGTAGCCCTGGCCGACGTCCACCACACCGGCGTTCTCACCGATGCCGACGAGCATGGCGTCCGAGTGGGGCGCCTTCTCGCCGAACTGGCGCAGGTGGACCTTGGAGGACTTGTACGAGCAGTGCTCGGACCACATGACCGAGTACATGGCGAGTTCGGCGCCGGTCGGGCGGCGGCCGAGGATCTCGACCACGCGCTCGTACTCGTCCTTCTTCAGGCCGAGTTCGGCCCAGGGCAGCTCGACGTCGGGGGTCGCGGCCGCGTGCTCGACCGTGTCCAGAGGCGTCCGGCTCATGCGTTGACCAGCTTCTTGAGGATCGAGGTGAAGAACGGGAGGCCGTCGGTGCGGCCGGTTCCGATCAGCGGCTCGACGGCGTGCTCGGGGTGCGGCATGAGGCCGACGACGTTCCCGGCCTCGTTGGTGATGCCGGCGATGTCGCGCAGCGAGCCGTTGGGGTTGACGTCCAGGTAGCGGAAGACCACCCGGCCCTCCGCCTCCAGCTTGTCGAGCGTGTACGCGTCGGCGACGTACCGGCCGTCCATGTTCTTCAGCGGGATGTGGATCTCCTGGCCCTGGCGGTAGTCGCCGGTCCAGGAGGTCTCCGCGTTCTCCACCCGCAGCTTCTGGTCGCGGCAGATGAAGTGGAGGTGGTCGTTGCCGAGCATCCCGCCGGGCAGCAGATGCGCCTCGGTGAGGACCTGGAAGCCGTTGCAGATACCGAGGACCGGCAGGCCGGCCTTCGCCTGCTCGATGACGGTCTCCATCACCGGCGAGAAGCGGGAGATCGCCCCGGCGCGCAGATAGTCGCCGTAGGAGAAACCGCCGGGCAGCACCACGGCGTCGACCTGCTTCAGGTCCTTGTCCTTGTGCCAGAGAGCCACCGGCTCGGCGCCCGCGAGGGTGATCGCGCGCCGGGTGTCACGGTCGTCGAGGCTTCCCGGAAATGTGACGACACCAATACGAGCGGTCACTCGGCGGCCCCCGCTACTTCCTCCACCTTCACGGTGAAGTCTTCGATCACGGTGTTGGCGAGGAAGGATTCCGCCAGATCACGGATGCGGGTGAGCGCGGCCTCGTCGACCGGGCCCTCCACTTCCAGCTCGAATCGCTTTCCCTGACGGACGTCCGAGATCCCCGCGAAACCCAGGCGCGGCAGCGCACGCTGGACCGCCTGGCCCTGGGGGTCGAGGATCTCCGGCTTGAGCATGACGTCGACTACGACGCGTGCCACTGGCACTCCCGATGTGTGGTGCTGAGCAGGTTCCTTCAGACTACCCGTACAAAATTTCTACGCGAGTAGAGTTGGAGGTTTCTACGTGACCCGCATCACGATCGGGTGTCGAACACCTGCCGTGATGAAAATTTCTGGGAAAGTTTTGCGGTCCACGCATGATGCCTATTGAGCCGGGACACGCGGACGTATTCAGTAGGGCTTCCCATTTTATTGCCGGGCACTGTACAAATGAATTGGCGATAGCCGATACGAAGGGACCGATATCCGTGGCGCAAAAAGTCGTGGTCACGCTCTTCGACGACATCGACGGCTCGGAAGCGGCGGAAACGATCGCCTTCGGACTGGACGGCAAGTCGTACGAGATCGACCTGAACGAAACCAACGCCAAGAAACTGCGCAAGGCGCTCGCGCCCTACGTGGAGGCCGGCCGTAAGCGCGCCCGGTCCGGGAAGGCGTACAAGCAGACCGAGGTCGCCCCCGATCCGGCGGCGATCCGCGCCTGGGCCCAGGCGAACAAGATGGAGGTCCCCGCGCGCGGCCGTATCCCGAAGAAGGTCTACGAGGCGTTCAGCGAGGCCCGCTGAGCCCGTAGGGCGGACCCCTCAGGGCCCCGGACGCCGGGCCCTGAGAGTCGTTCACCTGTCCTCGGGGGGAACCGACTTGCGCAACCCCCCTGCTGATCGGCTAATGTCTGGGACACGCCGAGGGGCGAGGCCGAAAGGCCGAAACCCACGGAGCGTGCGGGTGTAGTTCAGTAGTAGAACACCCCCCTTCCAGGGGGGAGGCGCAGTGTGCGATTCCTGTCACCCGCTCTGGCACCGGTCATGACCATCCTTTTGGATCAGGTAGGCTGGTGCTCGCACCGATCGGTGGGAGCCGGTCGGGAGCAGTGCGGACGTAGCTCAGTTGGTAGAGCGCAACCTTGCCAAGGTTGAGGTCGCGAGTTCGAGCCTCGTCGTCCGCTCAGAGAAAAGGCCCCGGTCTTCGGACCGGGGCTTTTTTCATGCCCTCTTGTTGTCCATGCCCTCTTGTCGTTCATGCCCTCGCCGGGCTGACATTTGTCATGCCGACCGATGACACCGCGCACTGCCGGAGCGGCCGGGCCGCCGGGACGCTGAAGTCATGGACAGCGACGAGCAAGAGCACGTGATCCAGGTCACCGACCTGCGGCGCGTCTACGGCACCGGATTCGAGGCCGTGCGGGGCATCACCTTCTCCGTGGCCCGCGGGGAGGTCTTCGCCCTGCTCGGCACCAACGGCGCGGGCAAGACGTCGACCGTCGAACTGCTGGAGGGGCTGGCCCGTCCGGCGGGCGGCCGGGTCCGGGTGTTCGGCCACGATCCCTACCGCGAGCGCGCCGCCGTACGCCCCCGTACCGGGGTCATGCTCCAGGAGGGCGGCTTCCCGGCCGACCTCACCGTCACGGAGACCGCCCGCATGTGGGCGGGGTGCACCAGCGGGGCCCGGTCCGGGGCGGAGGTGCTGGAGCGGGTCGGCCTCGCCGGGAAGAGCGGCGTCCGCGTCAAGCAGCTGTCCGGCGGCGAGCGGCGACGGCTCGATCTGGCACTCGCGCTGCTCGGCGACCCCGAAGTGCTGTTCCTGGACGAGCCGACGACCGGGCTGGACGCCGAAGGGCGCCGGGAAACCTGGGAGTTGGTGCGCTCACTGCGCGAGACGGGGACGACCGTGCTGCTCACCACGCACTATCTGGAGGAGGCGGAAGGGCTCGCCGACCGGCTCGCCATCCTGCACGAGGGGTCCATCGCCGTCACCGGCACACCGGCCGAGGTGACCGCGGACCGCCCGTCCAACATCTCCTTCCGGCTGCCCGAGGGCTGGTTCCCCGGCGACCTGCCCCCACTGCACGAGATGGGCGCCTGCGGCCACGACGTCGACGCCCGGACCATCCGGCTGCGCACCCACGAACTGCAGCGCACCGCCACCGAGTTGCTGCTGTGGGCACGCGGCGCCGGGGTGGAACTGCGCGGGCTGGACGCCCGGTCCGCCTCGCTCGAGGAGGCGTTCCTCGAGATCGCACGCGAGACCTCCGGGTCCCGCCGGAAGGAGTACGCCCGATGAGCGGCACGCACCTCACCCCACGGCCCGCACCGCCCGAACGCACCACCCCGCTCGGCCGGATGGCCGCGCTGGCCCGCGCCGAGCTGTCCTCGTTCGCGCGGAACAGGGGCACGCTGGCCGCCGCCGTCCTCGTGCCGCTGGTGCTGCCGTTCAGCGTGCGCTCGGGGGTCGGGCAGATGGACCTGAAGGACGCGGGGCTCACCGTCGGCCTGGTCATGGTGCCCGCGTCCATCGGCTTCGCGCTGCTGTTCGCCGTCTACTCCACCCTCGTCGGCGTGTTCGTCACCCGGCGCGAACAACTCGTCTTCAAACGACTGCGCACCGGCGAGCCGCGGGACGCCGAGATCCTCGCCGGTGCCGCCCTGCCCGCCGTCTCCGTCGCTCTCGCGCAGTGCGCGGCACTGACGGCCGCGTGCACGGCCCTGCTCCACGTCCCCGCCCCGCGCGCTCCCCAACTCGCGCTGATCGGCCTGGTGTCGGGGATCGTGATGTGCGGTGCGCTCGCCGCGCTCACCGCCGTCTGGACCCGCACCGCCGAGAGCGCCCAGATCACCACCGTCCCCCTGGTGCTCCTCTCGGCGCTCGGCTCCGGCATCGTCATCCCGCTGGAACTCTTCCCCGACCGGCTGGCCCACCTCTGCGAACTGCTGCCGCTCACCCCGGTGATCACCCTGGTGCGCGGCGGCTGGACCGGTGACCTCGGCGCGGGCGAAGCCCTGCGGGCCGTGGGCGTCGCACTGGTCTGGACGGTCGTCGCCGTGTTTGCTGTACGGCGGTGGTTCCGCTGGGAGCCACGGCGCTGAACCGGCCGGGGCCCGACGGTGCCGGACGAAGGGGGCGGGACATGCGCGGGCCGGTCGGCTGGTGGCGCGGGAAGAGCACTCCGGCCAAGGTCGAGACGTACACACGGTGGTCGTTCCACGTCTTCGCCGTGCTCGAGGTCGCGTCGGTCGGGCTTCCCGTCCTGTCGCATCTGCCGGGCGCCCAGGGAGCGTGGCTGGTCCTGCTCGTGTGCCTGCACGCCGCCGTCTGCGCGGTGACCGCGGCCCGGTCGCTGGACTGGACGCGCGGCCTGCGCCCCCAGCCGGTGCGGCTGCTGTGGACGCTGGCCGCCGTCACCGCCGCCGTCGCGGTGACCAGCGTCGCCGTCGCCCAGCGCGGCCCGCACGGCGACGCCATGTCGACGGGGACGGGAACGCTCTTCGCGGGCTCGCTCAGTTTCGGCGGCGGCACCATCGCGCTCGGTGTGCGCGACCGGCGCCGGGTGCTCGCGATCGTGGTGGGTTTCGCGGCCGGTGCGGGCCTGTACACCTACCCGCTCCACATCCCCGGGCTCACCGGGCTCGGCACGACGCTGGCGGTGCTGATCGGCGCCGGGTTCCTCGCCTTCACCTCGCTCTTCTCCGTCTGGCTGCTGAACGCCGTCTACGAGCTGGACGAGGCCCGCGAGACGCGCGCCCGGCTCGCCGTCGCGGAGGAACGGCTGCGCTTCGGACGCGACCTGCACGACGTACTGGGCCGGAATCTGGCGGTGATCGCCCTGAAGGCCGAGCTGGCGGTGCGGCTGGGGCGGCGCGGCAGCCCGGAGGCGGTGGAGCAGATGATCGAGGCGCAGCGGCTGGCGCAGGAGTCGCAGCGCGAGGTGCGCGCGGTGGTGCGCGGCTACCGTGAGGTCGACCTCGCCGCGGAACTCGCCGGTGCGCAGGGCGTGTTGACGGCCGCCGGGATCGACTGCTCGATCACCGGCAGCCGGTCGGCGGCCGAGCTGCCGCCCCCGGTGCGGTCCGCCCTCGCCTGGGTGGTCCGGGAGGCCGCGACCAACGTGCTCCGGCACGGCGACCCCCGGCAGTGCGCCGTGACCCTGAGCGTGACGGACTCCGGCGTGGAGCTGTGCGTGGAGAACGACGGCGTACGCCCCACGCCTCCCGGCGACCGCCCGGGCACGGGCCTGGCCGGTCTGCGTGAACGCCTGACCGGTCTCGACGGCACCCTGCGCGCGGGGCCCGCCGGGCCCGGCCGCTACCGGCTGACGGCACGCGTGCCGCTGGCCGCGCCCAGGGAGGCAGCGCTCCCCCGTCCGTCCGGCGGCCCGCCGGAGCTCTCGGCGGAGGGCACACAGCGGTGAACCAGGTTCCATCGACCGACGAGGCCCCCATGACGACGACACCCCCCACGCGCGTACGGCTGCTGCTCGCCGACGACGAGCATCTGATCCGGGGCGCGCTGGCCGCGCTGCTCTCGCTGGAGGACGACATGGTCGTCGTCGCGGAGGCGGCGAGCGGGCCGGAGGCGCTGGCGATGGCGCGGGCCCATACCCCGGACGTGGCGGTGCTGGATCTCCAGATGCCGGGCGCCGACGGTGTGAGGGTGGCCACATCCCTGCGGGCCGAACTGCCGGACTGCCAGGTGCTGATCGTGACCGGGCACGGGCGGCCGGGCCATCTGAAGCGGGCGCTGGCGGCCGGGGTGCGGGGGTTCGTGCCGAAGACGGTCAGCGCCGAGCGGCTCGCCGAGATCATCCGCACCGTGCACGCCGGAAGCCGGTACGTCGACCCCGAGTTGGCCGCCGACGCGATCTCCGCCGGGGACTCCCCGCTGACCGCGCGGGAGGCCGAGGTGCTGGAACTGGCGGCCGACGGGGCACCGGTCACGGAGATCGCCGAGCGGGCCGCGCTGTCGCCGGGGACGGTGCGGAACTATCTGTCCTCGGCCGTCACCAAGCTGGGCGCGGAGAACCGGCACACCGCGGTGCGTCTCGCACGGGACCGGGGTTGGGTATAGTTGGCTCCGCGCCACGGCGCACTGCGGACGTAGCTCAGTTGGTAGAGCGCAACCTTGCCAAGGTTGAGGTCGCGAGTTCGAGCCTCGTCGTCCGCTCCATGAAGAAGCCCCCCGGTTCTCACCGGGGGGCTTTTCTCGTACTAGCTCCAGCGGGTGCCGGTCAGGCGCTCGTACGCCTCGATGTACTTGGCGCGGGTGTCCGCCACCACCTGCTCGGGCAGCGCGGGCGGGGGCTGCTCGCTCGCGCGGTCCCAGCCGGAGCCGGGGCCGGTCAGCCAGTCCCGCACGAACTGCTTGTCGTACGACGGCTGGGCGTGGCCCGGCTCGTAGGTCTCGGCCGGCCAGAAGCGGGACGAGTCCGGGGTGAGCACCTCGTCGGCGAGGACCAGGGTGTCGCCGTCGAAGCCGAACTCGAACTTGGTGTCCGCCAGCACGATCCCCCGGTCCCGGGCGATGTCACGGGCGCGGGCGTACACCGCGAGGGTGCTCTGGCGGAGCTGGGCGGCGGTCTCGGCGCCCACCTGGCGGGCCACCTCCTCGTACGACACGTTCTCGTCGTGCTCGCCGACCTCGGCCTTGGTGGCCGGGGTGAAGATCGGGCCGGGCAGCTCCGAGCCGTCGACCAGGCCCTCGGGCAGCGCGAGCCCGCAGACCGTACGGGACTCCCGGTACTCCGCGAGGCCGGAGCCGGTCAGATAGCCGCGGGCCACGCACTCCACCGGGACCATGTCCAGCGACTTGCAGACCAGGGTGCGGCCCGCCCAGTCGGCCGGGGCGCCCTTCGGCAGCTCGGTGCTGATGACGTGGTTCGGCGCCAGGTCGCGCAGCTGGTCGAACCACCACAGCGACAGCTGGGTCAGCACCCGGCCCTTGTCGGGGATCTCGGTGGGCAGCACCCAGTCGTACGCGGAGATGCGGTCGCTGGCGACCATCACGAGGTCGCCCGCCTCGTCGCGGTACAGCTCGCGCACCTTGCCGGTGTGCAGGTGCACCAGACCCGGAACCTGGATCGGCTCGGGCTTTTCTACGAATCCGGACACGGTTCCTCCCCGTGGTTCTGTCCAACTGCGTCGATTCTCCCGTATGCCGGTGACCGGGCAGGTGGCAGGGTCAGTCCCGCTTGCAGATACGGTCCAGCAGGTTGGCGGTGGCCCGCTGGACGCGGGCGTCCACATGGCCGGGCCGGTCCAGCGCCGGGGACCAGGCGAAGGTGCCGGAGGCGAAGACCCAGGCGCCGGAGGGGGCGCGGTACAGGGAGGTCTCCTGGTGGCGCCGGGTGCCCTCGCCGTCGGTGTAGGGGGAGTGCGCGAGCAGGACGCGCTCGTCGTGCTCGGGCAGAGCGGTGCGTGGGAAGTACCGGTCGGCCTCGCCCGCGACCAGGCCCGCGATCTCGTCGCCCTCGCGGGCACCGGTGGCGTCCCACAGCCAGTGTCCGGCGTTGCGGACGATCAGCGGATGCGGCTCTGGCACCCGGCCCGCGTACTGGATGCCGATGAGCTGCTGCTCGGGGCGGTCGATCTCCCGCCACAGCACCGGCTTGCCGGGGCCCTTGCGCTTGCGGCAGGTCAGCAGCCGGTCCGGCACCCCGGACGCGGAGGGCGACAACTCCACCTGCCAGTACATGGTGTTGGCCGACAGGAAGACCAGCGAGGTGCCCCGGTCGCGGGCCGCCTCCACCGCCCGCCGCATCGGCACCGACCAGTACTCGTCGTGCCCGGGGAAGACCAGGCCCCGGTACCGGGTGGGGTCGACGCGTCCGGCGTGCAGATCGCGGGCGTCGGCGTAGGCGAGGTCGTAGCCGTAGCGTTCGGCCCAGCGGATGAAGTCGTAGGCGTGGCCGACGTGCAGGGGCAGGCCCGCACCGGCGTAGGGGCGGTCGAAGGAGACGGTGGTGGCGGCGTCGGCCTCGCCGAGCAGGGAGCCCTTCTCGTCCCAGGCGTGGTAGAGGCTGGCACCGGTGCGGCCGTCCTCCGGGTACAGGTTGTACGCCTGCCAGGTGATGTCCGGGAGCAGCAGCAGGAGGTCGGCGGGCTCGTCGTCGCGGACCGTGAAGGGCACGTGGGAGCGGTAGCCGTCGGCGGTCGTGAGGACGGCGACGTACGCGCCGACGCGCCACTCGGCGGGCACCTGGAGGCGCCAGGACAGCCACCAGTGATGGCAGGAGACCGTGCGGTCGGCGGCCAGCGGCGCGGACTGGACGATGCCGGAGAGCCGGGGGCTGGTGGTGATCTTCGCGGCGCCGTGACCGGCGTAGTGGCCGATCCGGTAGATGTCGACGCTGAACTCCTGCGGCGGGTCGACCGTGATGTGGAAGTCGATCGCCTCGCCGGGCGCCACCGCGCCGGTGGACGCGAACCCCTTGATCTGGCGGCCCACGTCGTCGGCCGAGCGCGGGCCGGGACCGGCCGAACGCGGGGCCGGGACACGCGGCGCTCCGGCGCGGCCGGGCCGGGTGGTGACCGGCTGGGTGGTGTCGACGTACCAGGGGACCACCTGGCCGGTGTCGTCGAAGTAGGTCTCACTGCCGCGCAGCCAGGGGACCGGGCCCTGGCCGAAGGGGTCGGTGACGGCGTGCGCGAGCGCTCCCGACTCCCAGCGGCGGATGTGATCCGAGGTCATGGACGCCCCCTCCCTCGTGTCCCCCGTTGCCGTTATGGCGTTGTCTGTGGTGCCAGGACCGGACCCGGTGCCGTCGCCTGCCGTCTCGGGTGTGCTCGGCGCGACGGATCGCTCGGCCGTGCGGGCGTGTGTCGTATGCCCGTGCCATGTGCGTGTCGGTCCCAGCACATCACATAACGCACGACTCCGGTCACTGTTCGTTGTGAATTGGCCTGAAGTGGAAGGCGCTGCTCCGTTACACCGGGGAACCGCCGGGACTCCTTGTGCCCGGTGGCGACTCGTGGGGTCGGGGGTCGGGGGTCGTGGCTCGTGGGGTCGGGGCTCGTGGCTCGTGAGGTGGTGGTGTTCAGCTCAGCCGGACCGGCTTGTCCGGCCGTATCCCGGACTCGGCCAGCCAGGCGCGCAGCGGGGCCGGATCGCCCTCCTCGATCAGGCTGAGCACCTTCGGGGTGAGGTCGGCGGCGCGCTCGCCGTCCAGCAGCAGGGTGGGGCCGTCCAGCCAGTCCAGGCCGGGGGCGGCTCCGGCGGTGTCGACGGCCGCACAGCAGATCATCGCGGTGATGTGCGCGGCAAGCAGTTCCCGGCCGGTGCGCGGGGGCTGGAGCGGGAACAGCGGCAGGTCGCCGTCCTCCCACAGCGCGCTGTCCGGGCCCTGCGCCCGCGCGCCCTGCGGTACCGCGCTCTCCTCACGGGCCAGCGCGGCACTGAGCCCGGCCGCGAGGAGCGCGCTGCGCTCGGTGGCGGGGTCAGGGTCGGCGCCGTCTTCGGTTTCGGCGCTGTCCGCGCTGTCCGCGTTGTCGAGGGGCATGGCAGGAGCCGGGACCGTGGGGACGGCGTCCGCCGCGGGCTCGGCGAGGTGGTCCAGGACGCGGGCCAGGGTGGGGCCGCCGGGGTCGGGGGCGGCCGGGTCCAGGCTGGGGCTGACGCCCAGGGAGTCCAGCACCCGGTGCAGCCGGGCCGCCTCCGCGCGCCAGGTGCGGTCCACGACCTCCTCCGGGTACGCCTGCCAGTCCACCGGCGCCCAGCGGGGACCGGACTCGGCCGGGCCGCCGTGGAAGAGGCGGGCGGTGAGCAGGGACACCGCCTCGTCCACCGCGCCGGGCTCCTCCAGCAGATCGCAGGCGGGGCGCTCACCGAGCCGGGCGGCGAAGCCGTCGGCCAGCCGGTCGCGCCGGGACAGCTCGGTCAGCGCGGCGGCCACGCCCACGTCCAGCCGGGAGGGCCAGCGGCCCATCCGCCAGGCGGGCAGCGCCACCTT
Organism: Streptomyces sp. NPDC002176; assembly: GCF_044903645.1. Lineage (NCBI taxonomy): Bacteria > Bacillati > Actinomycetota > Actinomycetes > Kitasatosporales > Streptomycetaceae > Streptomyces > Streptomyces sp. NPDC002176. Next base: position 526,009 of record NZ_JBJDQW010000005.1, on the reverse strand, counting down.
GGTCAGCAGCCGGTCCCAGCCCGCGTACGCCAGCCCGACCTGCTCCTGGGCGGCGATCCGGGGTCCGTAGTCCACCGACTGGGCGCGCTCGGCGGCGGCCGTGGCCACCCCGCGCTCCATCAGCGCGGCGTGCTCACGGCAGCCGCGCAGCAGCAGCCGGGCCACCCGGCCGAGGGCCGCGTACCCACCGCGGGTCAGCGGGCTGCGGCCCGGTGCGTCGGCCACGGCCACCGCGGCGTCGAGGCCGCGTACGAAGCGGCGGGCGGCGGCTATGTCGGGCTGGGCGGACGGGCCCGTACCCGCGACGACCGGGGCGAGCACCGCGCGCAGCTCGGCGACCCGCATCCACCACAGGAACGGCGACCCGATGACGAGCACCGGCGCCGGGACGGCGGGCCGCCGCTCGGCACGGGTGCCGGGGACCACCGGCTCGTCCGGCGCGCGGGTCACGGGCGGGGCGTGGGCCGGGTGCGTACGGTCCTCCAGCCAGCTGTCGCAGTCCGGGGTGAGCGCTATCGCGGAGGGCGCGGGCACGTCGAGCCGGTCGGCCAGGTCGCGCACCATCCGGTACAGGTCGGGGGCGGAGCGCTCGGACACCGGGACCGTGGGGCTCGCGGCCGGGCGCGCCCGGGCCACCACCAGGGCGACGGCGGCGGCCGCCAGCAGCACCAGCACCGCGAGGACGCCCACCACCCAGCGGGCCGTGTCCCAGCCCGGCCCGGTGAACTGGCCGGTGGCACCACCGGTCAGCAGGATCACCTCGACGGCCGCGGGCAGCAGCGCCACGGCCAGCGCCCGACTGCGCACCCGCAGCACGGCCAGCGCGCGCGAACGCGCGGCCCGCGCGCCCAGCTCCCCACCGGTTCCGGTCATGCGCGACGCTCACCCCCTCCGTGCCGATCGCGTCCTGTCCTGGCGGTTGCCCACTCCCCCACTGTGGCACCCGTCACTGACATCGCAATGCCGGTGGGCCAAGTGCCGGACCGCATGCGCCGCACCATAGTTGGGGCCCCGGCCCCCGTCAGCCGGATGGCGCATTGCTCACTCGATGGAATGGCCTTGGTCAGAGCTGGGTGACAGACGGCAAAGGTCAGGCCCCGGATTTCGGGGTCCGGGGCCTGGGGTGGAACGGGGGTCTTCTACGGGCCCTACGCCACGCCGGTCGTGGCCGGGTCGGCCGCCTTCGCCGCGATGTCCGTGCGGTGGTGCGAGCCGTCCAGACCGACACGGGCCACCGCGCGGTACGCCCGCTCGCGGGCCTCGGCGAGGTCCTCACCGGTCGCCGTGACGGACAGCACGCGGCCGCCCGCGCTGACGACGGCGTCCCCGTCCTGCTTGGTCCCGGCGTGCAGGACGTAGGCGTGCGGGGCGTCCTCGGCGGCCACCTCGGCCAGGCCGGTGATCGGGTCACCGGTGCGCGGGGTGCCGGGGTAGTTGTGCGAGGCGACGACCACGGTGACGGCCGCGTCCTCGCTCCAGCGCAGCGGCTCCAGGTCGGCGAGGGTGCCGTTCGCGGAGGCGGACAGCAGGGAGGCCAGCGGGGTCTTCAGGCGGGCCAGCACGACCTGGGTCTCGGGGTCGCCGAAGCGGGCGTTGAACTCGATGACCCGGACCCCGCGCGAGGTCATGGCGAGCCCCGCGTACAGCAGCCCGGAGAACGGGGTGCCGCGCCTGCGCAGCTCGTCCACGGTCGGCTGGAGCACGGTGCGCAGCACGTCGTCCACCAGCCCGGGGGCGGCCCACGGCAGCGGGGAGTACGCGCCCATGCCACCGGTGTTGGGGCCCTCGTCGCCGTCCAGCGCGCGCTTGAAGTCCTGCGCGGGCTGGAGCGGTACGACGGTCACGCCGTCGGTCACGGCGAAGAGCGAGACCTCGGGGCCGTCGAGGAACTCCTCGATCACCACCCGCTCGCATCCGGCCGCGTGCGCCTCGGCCTCCGCCACGTCGGAGGTGACGACGACGCCCTTGCCCGCGGCCAGTCCGTCGTCCTTGACGACATAGGGGGCCCCGAAGGCGGCGAGCGCCTCGGCGACCTCCTCGGCGGTGGTGCAGACGTACGAGCGCGCGGTGGGCACCCCGGCCGCGGCCATGACGTCCTTCGCGAACGCCTTGGACCCCTCCAGCACGGCGGCCTCGCGGGACGGCCCGAACACCGGGAAGCCCGCCTCCCGCACGGCATCGGCCACCCCGGCGACCAGCGGGGCCTCCGGGCCGATGACGACGAGGTCGGCCTCCAGTTCCCCGGCGAGCGCGGCGACGGCCTTGCCGTCGAGCGCGTCCACCTGGTGCTGCTGGGCCACCTCGGCGATGCCCGCGTTGCCGGGGGCGCAGTGCAGTTCGGTGACGTCGGGGTCGAGGGACAGGGAGCGGCACAGGGCGTGTTCGCGGGCGCCGCCGCCGATGACGAGGACCTTCACGGGGTCAGCCTATCGGCTGGGTCGCCGAAGACTGGGGGGTGGGGAAGTTGGAGGAACCTACGAGGGCCACTCGCGTGGGGCGGCGGGGAGGTCAGTTGCGCTCGGGGTTCGTGGGCGGTGTGCCGGTCCGTCGTGGCTGGTCGCGCAGTTCCCCGCGCCCCTGGGGTGGGGGTGGTGGACGTGGGTCGGGGCGGCTCGGTCTGCCCGCGACCCTGACCAACGTGTGCTGTGCCTACCTAGGGGCGCGGGGAACTGCGCGAACGGCCACGACGGCTCGGCAGCCGGCTACGCGCCGATGGACCGGTGAGTGGACGGGCAGAGGCGACCCGACTGACCTCTGCTGTGCCCACCTAGGGGCGCGGGGAACTGCGCGACCAGCCACAGCGCACCGACAGCCGCGCCCCCGGCCAGCAGTGACCGCCTACTGGTCGTGGGAGAACTCGTCCAAGACGGTGGCGCCGAGTTCGCGGACGATCAAGTCGCGGCCGGAGAGGGCGGATTCGTCCAGGTCGGGGTCGTCATCGGCGGGGGTGTCGTCCTCGAGGGAGACGGAAGGTGGTTCAGGGGCCGGAGGTCTGGGCGCCGGAGTCGACTGGGCGCCGTCGGCCGGGGTGGGGGCGCTCTGCTGGGGGGCCGCGGGACGGGACGGGGCCGAGGCGCCGTAGCCACCGCCCGTGTTCGCCGCGCCGCCTCCGCCGAAGCCCGGGGTGCCGCCAGGGGGCGGGGGTGCGGAGCCGCCGCCGGACGGATCGATGACCGCCTCGATCCTCCACTGCACGTTGAACTGCTCGGCCAGCGCCTGGCGCAGCACATCCTCGCTGCCACTGGCGGAGAAGTTGTCCCGAGCGCCCGCGCTGGCGAAGCCGAGCTGGAGGGTGGTGCCGTCGAAGCCGGTCACCTGGGCGTTCTGGCTCAGCAGAATCCAGGTGAAGCGACGGCGGTTCTTGACGGCCTCCAGGATGTTCGGCCAGAGCATGCGGGGATCGAGGCCACCGGAGGAGGAGGCGGGGGCGGCCGGTGCGGGGGCCGTCGGCTGGGGCTGGGGCTGGCTCGGAGCTTGGGCCGGGGCCGGGGCCTGGGGGCGGCTGGGCTGGCTCTGCGCCTGCTGCTGGCTGCCCGCCGAAGTCGCGGTGGGCCAGGCGCCGGAACGCCGACCGCCACCGGCAGAGGCGGCGGTGGGCCACGCACCGGGCGCGGGCGCGGCTTCCGGAGCCGGAGCGGGAGCGGGAGCGGGCGGCGGGGTCGGCGCCGGAGCCTGAACAGGAGCGGGCGCCGGGGCTTCCGTACCCGCGCCGGGCGGCGGCCCCCCGGGATTCCGTACGGCCGCGCGGGCAGCCGCGGGACCACCACCGGGCGGTACGGCGGGCCCGTCCATGACGGGTGCCGGGGCCGCAGCGCCGGGGTGGGCCTCGGGGCCGGGGACGTACTGCATGGCGGGAGCGGCGGCACCGGCGGAGAAGTTCACGCCCCGCTCGATGCGGTCGAGCCGGGCCATGACGGAGCGCTCGTCGCCGTACGCGGCGGGCAGCATCACGCGCGCGCAGATGAGTTCCAGCTGGAGGCGGGGCGAGTTGGCGCCGCGCATCTCGGTGAGGCCCTCGTTGACGAGGTCGGCGGCGCGGCTCAGCTCGGCGGCGCCGAAGATCTCGGCCTGGGCCTGCATGCGCTCGATGACGTCGGCGGGGGCGTCGATGAGGCCCTTCTCGGCGGCGTCGGGCACGGCGGCGAGGATCACCAGGTCGCGCAGCCGCTCCAGCAGGTCGGCGACGAAGCGGCGGGGGTCGTTGCCGCCCTCGATGACATGGTCCACGACCTCGAAGGCCGCGGCACCGTCACCGGTGGCGAAGGCTTCGACGACGGAGTCGAGCAGAGACCCGTCGGTGTAGCCGAGGAGGGAGGTGGCCATGGGGTAGGTCACACCGTCCGTACCGGCACCGGCGAGGAGCTGGTCCATGACGGACATGGAGTCACGCACGGAGCCCTGACCGGCGCGCACGACGAGCGGCAGCACCCCCTCGGCGACCGGGATGTCCTCCTTCTGGCACACCTCGCCCAGGTACTCCCGGAGGGTGCCGGGCGGCACGAGCCGGAAGGGGTAGTGGTGCGTACGCGACCGGATGGTCCCGATGACCTTCTCGGGCTCGGTGGTGGCGAAGATGAACTTGAGGTGCTCCGGGGGCTCCTCGACGACCTTCAGCAGCGCGTTGAAGCCGGCCGACGTGACCATGTGGGCCTCGTCGATGATGTAGATCTTGTACCGGCTGCCCGCGGGCCCGAAGAACGCCTTCTCGCGCAGCTCACGGGCGTCGTCCACACCTCCGTGGGAGGCGGCGTCGATCTCGATGACGTCGATGGAACCGGGCCCGTTGCGCGCGAGGTCCTGGCACGACTGGCACTCGCCGCAGGGGGTGGGGGTGGGACCCTGCTCACAGTTGAGACAGCGGGCCAGGATGCGGGCACTGGTCGTCTTGCCGCAGCCGCGCGGACCACTGAACAGGTACGCGTGATTGACCCGGTTGTTCCGCAGCGCCTGCTGCAGCGGGTCGGTTACGTGCTCCTGCCCGATGACCTCGGCGAAGGTCTCCGGGCGATAGCGGCGGTACAAGGCGAGAGACGACACGCATACGAGGTTATAGGGGAGCACCGACAACCGGCCGCGCGGCGAAAGCGGGCCCGAGCCCACCGCAGGTCACAGGCCGGACCTCCGCCTCCGACCCCGGAAACACAAGGGCCCCCCACGCACCTGCCAGAGCCGACCTACCCTTGCTGCCTTCCGGCCCTGGGGGAGTTCAGTCAGATAGCACCACGTGGGGGGCTGCGGAAAGAGTACCCGATCCGAACCGCCGCGAGGTACCTCGCACGAACCCGTGGTGAGCGCCCTCCCGAGCCCGGGAACGAGGTTCGCGAGCACCCTCCGCGGTCATGTAATGTTTGCCCCGGAGGATTCGCCTAGTGGCCTAGGGCGCACGCTTGGAAAGCGTGTTGGGGGCAACCCCTCACGAGTTCGAATCTCGTATCCTCCGCCAGTGCCTCACCGGGCACTAACGTCGAAGGGCCCCGCTGCTTGCAGCGGGGCCCTTCGACGTTGTCCTCAGACCGGCCGATCGGGCCGTTGCTCAGCGGTGACATTCCGATGATCAGTTGGGGACGGTCGCCGGGCCATGATCGGCATGTCGGCCCAGGGGGGACGGCGCGAACCGCTGAATCGTTCAGCACAAATTTGCCTGGGGGCTTTCATGTCTGTCCGTCGTCGTCTCGCCGGTACCGCCACCGTCGTCGCCGCCGCGTCCAGCGTGCTCGCGCTGCTGCCGGGTACGGCGAGCGCCGCGACGCAGAGCACCGCCTTGAACCCGCTCACCGTCACGGCGTCCTCGGCCCAGCCCGGTCCGCTGCTGCCGGGTGGGGCGGCGAAGAGCTTCGTCTTCACGGTCGCCAACCACACCGGCGCCGCGATCGCCATGAACGGCAACGTCGGCGCGAGCGCGCACGGCGCACTGCCGCTGGACAAGGGGGATGTGAAGCTGAGTGTGCAGGCGGTGCACGCCCCGGCCACCACGTCCTCCATCAGCAGCCAGGGCAGCGGCTTGATGGGTACCTTCTACCCGAAGGGTGGCCGCTGGGACAGCACGTTCAAGCTGCCGGCCCACTCCAGCTTCACCTGGAAGATCACCGTCGCCGCGACCAAGTCCCTCCCGATCAACGACGACCGTCTGGTGGTCGACTTCGGTGCCGAGGCCGACCACGGCCGGATCGGGGCCTGGAGCAGGAATTCCTTCCACATCGGGGCGTTCAACCTGCACAACGGCGGTCCGATCGTGACCAAGGTGACCGGTGGACAGAGCCTGACGGTCAAGAAGCCCCTGACCCTGGATGTCAGCTACACCAACCGCACCGGCGTGCCACTGGCCGAGAAGGTCTACCCGGCGATCTACCAGACCAACTCCCGCTCCACGCTGTCGGGCGTCACAGTCGCCTACGACCTGTGGAACGGCAAGCGCTGGGTGTTCCTTGGCAAGGGCGCCGCGCAACTTCCGGTCCTGCCCGCGCACCTGGCCAACGGGGCCACCGCCACTGACAGGATCCGGGTCCGCATCGTCGGCTGGGACAACAAGGCCCACGCCGGCCGCGTCCAGCTGCTGGCTGCCTACGACAACTTCAACGGCTCCGCCGTGAAGAACATCCAGGCCACGTACTGAGGTCACGCCTCCCGGACCTGGCGCTTGAATGCCCATGGACGCCCCCGAACCGTCAGGCGGGCGGTTGGAAGGCGTGTTGGCAGATCGTCAGGACGTGTCGAGCATGTCCAGCCCAGCACGGCGACGCGATACTCACCAGCCGTGCCCATGGTCAGCTCACCGGAGTGATCTCGTCGACCAGGCCGCGGACGCGCTTCTCGATCGCGTCGCGGATCGGACGAACGGCGTCGACACCCTGCCCGGCCGGATCGGGCAGCTCCCAGTCGAGGCAGCGCTTCCCGGGAAAGACGGGACAGGTGTCGCCGCAGCCCATCGTGATCACGACGTCGGACGCCTGCTGGGCGTCGAGGTCGAGTCCACCGATCAGGTCAACGCCGCCACCATCCGCCTCAAGGACGCCGGCCTGGCGACGTTCGAGGAGAACGACACCTCCTGCTGCTACGCCCTCCGGGACAAGGTCTGGGTCCACGGCCCCGGCGGGGAGCCCTGGGAGGTCTACGTCGTGAAGGCCGACGCCGGCACCCTCGGCAAGAGCGCTGACCCCGACGCCACCGGGTGATCGTCACCGCTGTTCATCTCGCCCCATCAGCGACCGGACGCCTGCCGTCAACGCCTCCACGACCTCCTCCGGCGGAATCTCGGGGGCCGTCGGCGCCGGGTGGCTCGTGCGGGCCAGGACCGGGAGTTCGAGTTGGACGCCTCCGTCCCTGGTCCGGTTCACCGGATTGTCCGGGTGGAGGCCACGAAGGGGGGCGGGGATTTCGGACAGCGCGGTGAGGGGGAGGAAAAGCGGGGCCCGGTCGGACAGGGCGGTCGCCAGGACTCGGGCCGCTGGGCGGTTCGAGCCGCCTACGTAGATCGTTCGGGGGGCATCTCTGCGGCTATGGCCGTGGAGGGAGATCGTGAGGGTGGTGTGGGTCAGGAAGGTGGTCAGGGGGGTGCAGGGGGACATGCGGGTGGACGGGATGTGAGTCGGGGGGCCGAGTGGCTGGGTGAAGGTCAGGAGGGTGGCTCCCGTGCGGGCCGCCACCTCGGCCGCCAGTTCCGCCGTGCCGCCCTCCACGCCGCCGTGCAGGGCCAGTAGGCCGATGGGGCCTGCCAGGTGCAGCGTGGTCAGGAAGTCCACGCCCTCGATGGTCACTCGCTCCGTGTGCGTCACGGCTCAGCGTGTCACCCGTACCGTGCGGGAGACCGTCACCTGGTCCAGGTCCGACACCCGTACCGTCACCTTCATCGTCCAGGTGCCGGGGATCGGGAGGTCGAAGGAGTTCGTGGCCCAGTAGCCGCCGCGGTCGGCGACCTCGGTGTCCAGCGGGCCCAGGCGCTGGGCCGGGAGGGTCATGGTGATGCGGAGTTCGGGGACGGCGGCCAGGGCGCCGTTCGCGCCGTAGACCACCGCCTGGACGGAGTTCGTGCCCACCCGGCCGGGGTCGAAGGTGATCTGGACCTTGCCGTGGCCGCCCTCGCCCACCGTGAACGGGACCGTGGTGACCGAGGCCGCCGGTATGCCCGTCTCCTCCGTGGCCGCCTCCTCGGCCGCCCGGCCTGGAAGTGTGCTGGTCAGCAGGGTCGTCAGGACCAGGACCACGACCCCCACGGCCGCCTCCGCCAGTACCGAGCGGCGGAGGTGGCGGACAGGGAGGGCGGGTTCGGGTGGCTCAGGGAGGGGCGGGCCGGCCGCCGGTTCCAGGATCTTCGGCGTCGGGGCCGTCGCCAGGCGGGCCGTCCAGCGGCGCGACCACGCCGCCACCGTCAGCAGCAGCGCGACCGCCGCCAGCTTCGCCAGCAGCACGCGGCCGTACGTCGTGTCCGTGAGCGCCTGCCAGCTGCCGAGGCCGCGCCAGGACTGGTAGACGCCGGTCACCACCAGGACGATCACCGAGGTGAGGGCCATGCGGGAGAAGCGGGTGACGACCTGTGGGGAGAGCCCGGCGCGCAAGGTCAGCAGCAGGGCCGCGAGGCCGCCGAGCCAGGCCGCCGTCGCCAGCAGGTGGAGGGTGGTGGAGGCGATGGCCAGCGGGACCTGGATACCGGCCGAGGCGTGTTCGGCCGCCGACCAGGTCAGGGCGAGGGCCACCGCCAGCGTCGCCCCGGCGGTCAGGGCGGCCGGGCGCGGTACGGCCGCGCCCCAACGGCGCAGGCACAGCGCGCACACGGCCGCCACCAGCAGCAACGCCAGCCGGGCGAGCAGGAGTTCACCGGGGCGGGTGGTCAGGGTGCGGCCCAGCGAGGTGAACGCCGGTGCGGTGCCCTCCTCGTACGGGCCCCGCAGCAGGAGCAGGGCCAGCGTGGAGACGAGCAGGGTGGCGGCGCCGACGACGAACAGGTGGCGCAGGAGCGTTCGTTGGGGTGGGCGGCAGTACGCGATGAACGCGGCCGCGCCCAGCACCAGTGCCACCGCCAGATACGCCAGGTAGCGGGCGATGTTGTAGAGGCTGGTGGTGGTCCGGTTCTCGGTCTCGCCGGGGGCCGTCGCCGTCGTCACCGAGCGCTCGCCCACCGAGAAGGTGAGCGCGCCGGAGACGGGGTGGCTGTCGGCGGACACCACGCGCCACGCCACCACGTACGTGCCCTTGGCCATCCGTTTCGGGAGCGGCACCCGGACCGTGTCGGAGCGGCCGGGGGCGTGGTCGGCTGGGCCGGTGCGCAGACGGTGGTTCTCGGGGTCGTAGATCCGGAACGAGTCGGTGAGCAGGCCCACCGACTCGGTGTACGTCAGGGTCAGCGTGCGCGGGGCCCGCTGGAGGATCGTTCCGTCTTCCGGGTCGGTCGCGCGCAGGGCCGCGTGCGCGGAGGCGGGGGAGGCGGTGCCGAGGAGGAGCAGGAGCAGGCTCCCGACCGCCAACAGCACGCGCCTGAGGGCTCGTTCACGGTCGCGCACGTCGTCCCGCCTCCGTCATCCGACCCCGCCCTGTCCCCCGCCTGTACGGATGTTCGCGGCGGCGCGCTCAAACCGTACCGGTGGCCTCCGGGAACGCGGTCTCGCGGGTGAGGAAGGCGAGACGGGCCCGCTTCTCGGGCAGGTACACGTCCGGCAGGTCGATCTCGGGGAGGACGACCTCGGGGCCGGGGGCGAAGCCCTGGCGTTCGAAGCGGGTGATGGCCTTGGTGTTGCGGACGTCCGGGTCGACCACGACCCGGTCCCGCTCCAGGACCAGCAGGACGTACTCCGCCACCGCGGTCAGCAGGGCCGAGGTCCAGCCGGGGCGGTGGCCGTTCGGGGCGGCGGGGGCGAGGAGGAGGTGGACGCCTATGTCTCCGGGGCGGACCTCGTAGCACTCGCCCACGCGGTCGGCGGCGGGGTCGTAGGTCTGGAGGAGGGCCGCCGGTTCGCCGTCCTTGGTGACGAGGTGGGCGTGGTGGGTGTCGAGGGTCGCCATGTGGGCGTAGATCTCGGCTACTTGGGCCTCGGTGAGGTTCGTCATGCCCCAGAAGGCGGCTCGCTCCTGGGAGACCCAGGCGTGGATCACGCGGGAGTCCGTCGTGGGGTCCAGGGGGCGGATGGCGACGGTGCCGTAGTCGGGGATGCGCTGTTCGTGGCGGGCGGTCTCAGGCATGTGCTTCCTCGGGGAGGTCGGTGGTGTCGGTGTGTTCGAGGGTGAGTCGGGTCCAGTCGGTGACCACCTGGGCCAGATCTCCCTTGAGCCACAGGGGGAGTTGGTCGCGGTGGTGGGTGTTTCCGGGTACGCCGTCCGCGCCGAAGGGGACGATCCAGCGGCTGTTCTCGCGGTCGGCCAGGTCCCAGACGTAGCGGGCCGCCGGGCCTCGGGCGGCCAGGTCCGTGATGCCGGGGACGGCGGTGGTGCAGTTCACGCAGTCGTGGTCGCCCGCCAACCCCGGTTCCGTGTACGGGCCTTCGGGGAGTGCCCGCCAGGGGGCCACTCGGTGGGTTTCGGACCAGGGGGTGGTGGGGGGTGCGGAGGCGATCTCCTCCAGGGCCGCGCGTACGGTCTCGCGGCGGTCGATGCCGTACAACTCCTCTGCTTTCAGCAGGTGTTCCAGCGCGAAGCCGATGCGGGCCGTGAGGGACATCCAGGGGAGGAGGACCTCGGGGTAGGCGGGGGGCTCGGTGAGGGCGGCGAAGGCGGGGTGGGCGGCGAGGCGGCGGACCACCGCTGTACGGAGGGCCGCGTACGTCGCCGCGTCGGTGCTGTCGGCGTCCATGTGGCGGTTCCAGGACAGCAGGCGCTTGCGGAGGCGGGTCGCCTCGGGGGTGAGGGTGTCGAGTGCGGCGAGGTGGTCCAGGAGGGGGGCCGCCGAGGCGAGGTGGGTGTCGGTGTGGATGGCGGGGAGGTCGGTGGCGGACCAGGTGGGGCGTTGTTCGAGGAGGGTGCGGATGCGGTGGGCTCGGTGGGGTGGGGCGAACTCGACGCCGAGGGGGGTGGCGGGGCCGCGCTGGTTCGCCATCACGGCTATGCCGTGGTCGACGGTGGTGTACGGGGGTGGGTGCCAGCCCTGCCACTCGTTGCCCTTTTCCCAGGCGGGGACGAGGCGGAGGCTGTTGGTACGGGGGCGTATGGGGACCTTGCCGGCGACTCTGTGGAGTACGGCGCCTGTGGTGTCGGCTGCCTGGACGACGTTGACGGGTTCCGTCCAGGCGTCCAGGGCGGTGTCTATGTCGGCGACTGTGCGGGCTCTGAGGAGGGGGAGGAGGGCGCTGAAGCCGAGGTCTTCTGTTACTCGGGGTGGGTAGCGGAGGGCGATCGCTATGGCGGGGGGTTCCGCCTCGGCTTCGCCTTCGGCGGGGGTTTTGTTCCCACCCGCACCACCCGTGCAACTTTCGTCGTCGGGTGCGGGTGGCCCCTGTGGGGCGGATTCGCCGTCGGCGGCGGGCGGGAGGGGGATGGGGGAGGGGGCATCCTCTTCGACCGACTTCGAGGGCACCGGAGAGGGGGCATCCTCTTCCGCCAACTTCGGGATCACCGGGGCGGCCTCGACCGCAGGCGTGCGAACCTCCGTCCCCTCCAGCCCGCCAAGTCCCTCCGGACCCCCCGCGATCACCGGCCCCCGTTCCGTCTCGATGACCTCGACCTCCACCGTCCCCTCCCCCGCGACCTCCACCAGCTCCACGTGCCGGACCGCCCGCACCCAGGCCCCCTCAGGGGAGAGCGCCTCCACCCCCGCGCCCGTGCGGCGGAGGCGTTCTCGGTAGAGGTCCTGGTAGTCGGCCATGGCGTTGGTGATGGACCAGGCGGCGGTACCGGTGTGGGCGAAGTGGGCGATGCCGGGGACGCCGGGGACGGCGAGGCCGATGACGTCGAACTCGGGGCAGGAGAGGCGGATCTGCTGGTAGACGCCGGGTTCCTCCAGGTAGCGGTGCGGGTCACCGGCGATGAGGGGCAGCCCGGTGGTGGTGCGGGCGCCGGTGAGGAGCCAGCCGTTGCTTCCGGCGGTGCCGGGGCCGTCCGTGGCGAAGAGGCCGACCGCGTCCGGGCCGAGGTGCCGTACCGCCTCCTCGCGCCACAGCTTGGCCGGGAAACCGGCGAACAGGATGTGCGTGCCGAGCCAGACGCCGAGCGGGGTCCAGGGTTCCCAGCGGCCGGGGGCCAACCCCACCCGGGCGAACTCCGGTGTGCGCGCGGCACCTTCGGGCAGGCCCGCGTTGACGCCGTCGACGTAGGCACGGACCCAGTCCGCCGTCTCCGGGTCCCGTCTCTCCAGTGCGGCGAAGCAGCGTCTCGCGGTGTCGTCGAGGCGGGCCCGGCGGGCGAAGACGTCCCAGGGGAGGGCGGCGGCGCCGAGGAAGGACGCCGAGGTGCCCTGGGCGCGGTGCCGTTCGACCTCCAGCTGCCAGGCGCGGTCGACCGCGGTCACCCGGCCCTGGGCGCGGGCGAGTTGACGGGCACTGGTGGCGCGCAGGTGGGGGATGCCCCAGGCGTCGCGGTAGGTCTCGGTGGTCACCCTGGAGGACCCTTCCCTTTTAGGTTAGCCTTGCCTAACTTCACCGTCAGGTGAAGGAATCGTACGCGAGGGGTGGAGGCACGATGGGTCAGGGTCGGGGCTGGGAGGGCGCGGTACTCAAGCTGCTGCGGGCCAAGGACTTCACGTTCACGGTGACCGCCACCGAGGACGTCACCCCGCACTACCGGCGGCTGCGGATGACCGACGGCGGGCTGCTCGCGGCGACCGGGGTGCACCCCACCATGTGGGTCCGCCTGTGGTTCTCCGACGACGGCCGCCCCCACCAGCGCGCGTACACCCTGGTCGACCCCGACCCGGAGACCGGCACCTTCGCCCTGGAGTTCGCCCTGCACGAGGGCGTCGCCTCCGACTGGGCCCGCGCGGCCAAGGAGGGCGACACCGTCGAGGCGACCGTGCAGGGAACCGGCTTCCAGCGCCCCGAACCCGCCCCCTCGCACGTCCTGGTGGTCGGCGACACCGCCTCACTGCCCGCGATCAACTCCCTTTTCGAGGAACTGGGTTCGGCCCCCGCGACCGTCTGGTTCGAGGGCACCCTCGACGGACTCCCGTCCGGCGCCGACCCGGAGCGGCACGAGATCCGCGAGGTGCCGCGCCAGGAGGCCGGGAAGCACCTGGTCGAGCGGGTCCGCGCCGAGCTGCCGGAGATCCTTTCCGGCACCGAGCACCCGTACGTGTGGATCGCCTGCGACACCGCGACCACCCGCGCCCTCGGCTCGTACGTCCGCAAGGAGCTGAACGTGCCCAAGCAGCGGGTGCACGCGCTGGGGTACTGGCGGGCGGACTGACCCCACGGGCGGGATCATGGCCGCATGGACGTCACCCTGCACCTCGCCCAGGACCCCGAGGCCGACGCGCTGCTCGGCCGCAGCCCGCTCGCCGCGCTCACCGGGATGCTGCTGGACCAGCAGATCCCGATGGAGTGGGCGTTCAAGGGCCCGGAGACGATCGCGCGCCGCATGGGCGCCGACGACCTGGACGCGCACGACATCGCGGCGCGCGACCCGGAGGAGTTCGCCGCGCTGCTCTCCGAGAAACCGGCCGTGCACCGCTATCCGGGGTCGATGGCCAAGCGGGTACAGGCCCTGTGCCAGTACCTGGTCGAGCAGTACGACGGTGACGCCGAGGCGGTGTGGCGGGACGCGGGGAGCGGGGCCGAGCTGCTGAAGCGCCTCGAGGCGCTGCCGGGGTTCGGCAAGCAGAAGGCGCAGATCTTCCTCGCCCTGCTCGGCAAGCAGCTCGGGGTGACGCCGAAGGGGTGGCGGGAGGCGGCCGGGGCCTACGGCGAGGCGAAGTCGTACCGCTCCGTCGCCGACATCACCGGGCCCGACTCGCTGCTCAAGGTGCGGGCGCACAAGCAGGAGATGAAGGCGGCGGCCAAGGCGGCGAAGTCCGCCAAGGCGAAGGATTAGCACCCGTCGGGCGCCCCCCGAGTGGCGGAATGTCCCCGTTCGGTCCAAGCATGGAACATGACCGAGCCTCCCATCGGCGGCCCCACGCAGGGCGGCCCGTACGACCCGAACCCCGGCGCGGGCCAGGCCCAGCCCGGTACCGCTCCCAACCCCGACGCGGTCCGCATGGAGAAGGACCGCGAGCGGGGACACCATGAGCCCGAGGAGCCGCTCGAGGGACCGCTGCACATGCTGTCCCAGGCGGCCTGGCAGGTCGTCCTGCTCACCGGTATCGCCTCGCTGATCCTCGGCATCCTGGTGCTGGTCTGGCCGGGGGCCACGCTGGTCGCGGTGGGCGTGCTGTTCGGCCTCTACCTCCTGGTCAGCGGCGTCTTCCAGCTGGTCTCCGCCTTCGGCACGCACAAGAAGACCTCGCTGCGGGTGCTGGCCTTCCTCAGCGGCGGTCTGTCGATCCTGCTGGGGCTGCTCTGCTTCCGGGGGCCGATGCAGTCGATCCTGCTGCTCGCCCTGTGGATCGGCATCGGCTGGCTGATCCGGGGCGTCACCCAGACCATGGCCGCCATCTCCGACAAGGGCATGCCCGCCCGTGGCTGGCACATCTTCCTCGGCATCGTCACCTTCATCGCGGGCATCGTGCTGATCGACTCCCCCTTCGAGTCGGTGGCCGTGCTGACCCTGGTCGGCGGCTGGTGGCTGATCGTCGTCGGCATCGTCGAGATCATCACCTCCATCCGGATCAAGGGTCGGGCCAAGGAGATCCCGCAGACGGTCTGAACCCCGGTCCCCCGGCCTCCCGCTGCCTCCGGTCGTCAACCTCCCGCCGCCGTCGTACGCCGTGCGGGCGGACTTGGGCGGCGGGAGGCGGAGCGGGGGGCTCCGGTGGGGAGATGACCTGGGTGAGCACCGCGCGTCCTCGTGTCTCGCGCGCCCGGAGCTGGTTCCGGGCGCTCGTGCTGCTGCTCGCCCTGTCGGTGCCCGGCGGCCATGTGGCCCTCGCGCAGCCGGGCCCGGTGCCGGGCATGGCCCAGGAGTGCGAGCACGACCTGCCCGCCACCCCGGCCCGCCCCGGCGCCCGCGCCCGGAGCCACGCCGACCTCCCCGACCGCACCGCTCCCCCGCCCGCCCCCGCGTCCGGCCCGTCCGACGCGGGGCCGCACCCGGAGCGCACGCACCCCCCGTACACCGCACCCCTCCTGAGCACGGTCGTCCTGCGCTGCTGAGCGGGCCGAGCAGTCGGCACACCGCTCCGTCAGCCCGTTCGACACAGGAGGCCCCATGCCCACCGACCCCTACGCGGTCCTGCGCGCCCTGCTGCGCGCCGAGGCCCGCCGCAACGCGCCCGACCAGCGGGACAAGACGACCCAGCGGCAGCGGCCGCCCGAGGAGAAGCGCCGCTGACGCACCGGCGGGGGCGGGCTGCCTCCCTCTGGGCTACCTCCCCCGCCGGGCCGTGCCGAACAGCGAGCGGGTGATCTCCCGGCCGATCTGGGTGCCCACCGAGCGCGCCAGCGACCTGAACATCCCGCTGCCGACGACCTGCTCCACCAGCGAGGGGTCCTCGGCGGGGGCCTTCTCCCGCTTGGCCCTGGGCGCCTTCGGGGCCTCGGCGGGAGGCTGTGCCTGGGCCTGGGCCTGGGCCTGTGCCGCCGTCAGCTTCTCGTACGCCGACTCGCGGTCCACAGCCTGTGCATAACGTCCGTGGAGCGGGGACTCCCGTACCGCCCGGTCCAGTTCGGCCGCGTCCACCGGGCCCATCAGGGACTCCGGCGCGCGCAGCCGGGTGGCGGCGACCGGGGTGGGGGCGCCGTTCTCGCTGAGCACGGTGATCACCGCCTCGCCGGTGCCGAGCCCGGTGAGGAGTTCCTCCAGGTCGTACGGGGAGTCGGGGAAGGTCTTCACGGTCGCCTTCAGCGCCTTCTGGTCGTCCGGGGTGAAGGCGCGCAGAGCGTGCTGGACGCGGTTGCCGAGCTGGCCCAGGACGTCGGAGGGCACGTCCTTCGGGGTCTGGGTCACGAAGAAGACGCCGACCCCCTTGGACCGGATCAGCCGCACGGTCTGGGTGATGGCGTCCAGGAACGCGGCCGAGGCGTCGTGGAAGAGCAGATGCGCCTCGTCGAAGAAGAACACCAGCTTGGGCTTCTCCAGGTCCCCGGCCTCGGGCAGGTCGTGGAAGAGGTCGGCCAGCAGCCACATCAGGAACGTGGAGAACAGCTGCGGCTTGTCCTGCACCGCGGGCAGCTCCAGTACGGAGACCAGGCCCCGCCCGTCCGGCGCGAGGCGCAGCAGGTCGGCGGTGTCGAACTCGGGCTCGCCGAAGAAGTCCGCCATGCCCTGTGCCTCGAACGCGGTCAGCGAGCGCAGGATGACCCCGGCCGTGGCGGTGGAGAGGCCGCCGATGCCCTTCAGTTCGGGCTTGCCCTCGTCGGAGGTGAGGAAGGCGACGACCGCGCGGAGGTCCTTGAGGTCGATCAGCTCCAGGCCCTTGGTGTCGGCGTAGTGGAAGATCAGGCCGAGGGACTGCTCCTGAGTGCGGTTCAGACCCAGCACCTTGGACAGCAGCACCGGCCCGAAGCTGGTGACGGTGGCCCGCACCGGGATGCCGTGGCCGATCCCGCCGAGCGCCAGGAACTCCACCGGGAAGCCCTCCGCCGACCAGCTCTGCCCGGTCTCGGCGGCCCGCGTGTTCACCCGGTCCCCGCCCTGGCCGGGCCGCGCGATGCCGGAGAGGTCGCCCTTGACGTCCGCGAGGAACACCGGGACGCCCTGCGCGGAGAGTTGTTCCGCGATCAGCTGGAGCGTCTTGGTCTTGCCGGTGCCGGTGGCGCCCGCGACCAGCCCGTGCCGGTTGAGCATCGGCAGCGGCACCCGCACCGCCGCGTCCGGGTGGCTCACCCCGTCCCACAGCAGCGCGCCGAGGTCCAGGGCGGGGCCGGTGAAGGCGTACCCGGCGGCGATCTCGCGGGCCGGGGCGGGCAGTTGCGCCGGGCCGGAGCCGTCGGGGGCGGGCGTGGTCGCGCTGTCGCTCATCTCAAGGCCCCTCGTCCCGGTGACCGCCGCTGCCGGAAGTCCCCGTAATGCCCGCTTTGCCGTGTCTTTTTCAGCCTCGCACTCCCCCGCCATGGCTGCGCCCGGAACGTCTGGGCCGGTAGGCTTTCCGTGTGATCTTCAAGCGCATCGGAAACGGCCGGCCGTACCCCGACCACGGCCGGGAGAGCACCCGGCAGTGGGCGGACGTCGCGCCGCGCCCGGTCCGCCTCGATCAGCTCGTGACCACCAAGCAGCAGCTCGACCTCGAGACGCTGCTCGCCGAGGACTCCACGTTCTACGGCGACCTCTTCGCCCATGTCGTGAAGTGGCAGGGCGACCTCTATCTGGAGGACGGGCTGCACCGCGCGGTCCGCGCCGCGCTCCAGCAGCGCCAGGTGCTGCACGCCCGCGTCCTCGAACTGGGCTGACGGGCTCTTCTCCGCCGTCGGGGCAAGCCCGACTGACCCGTACGGGCCGCCGGTTACCCCTTTCGGGTTCCACTACGCCGGATGGACTGATCATCTAATAGGCATCGCGGCTCCGGCGCACTACGCTGCGCTCATGAGCATGCTGACTCCCCCCGGCATGGGCGGTAAATACCGGATCACAGGGGACACCTACCCTCGGATGCGCCCGCCCCGGCGACGCGGCAGGCTCGTCGCCGCCGTCGTGGCCTCCGTGGCCGCGCTGGGCGTCGCGGGCTGGGGCACGCTGCAGCTCATCGACGTCTTCACCGGCGGCGACGGCTCGGTGTCCGGCCACGCGGCGGACTGCCGCACCAAGGTCGCCAAGGCGGCACCGGTCAAGGCCCTGCCCAAGCCCGACACCATCACCGTGAACGTCTACAACGCCACCACGCGCTCCGGGCTCGCCAAGCAGACGGCGGACGAGCTGAAGAAGCGCGGCTTCAAGATCGGCGACGTGGGCAACGCCGACAAGCAGTTCGACAAGAAGGTCAAGGGCACCGGGCTGCTCGTCGGTCCCGCCACCGCCCTCGACACCACGCTGCCGGTGCTGAGCACCCAGCTGACCGACGCCGAGCGCCGCACCGACGCCGCCCGCAAGGGCGCCGTCCTGGACCTGGTCATCGGGGACAAGTTCAGGTCCCTCACCCAGCGGCCCGCGGCCGACAGCGCGGTGACCAAGCTGACCGCGCCCGAGCAGGTCGCGGCGGTCACGACCGCCAAGAAGAAGACCTGCTGAACCGGGGCCGCCCGGCCAGGGCGGCCCCGCGCACCACTGTTACTCGGCGCAGCCGTACAGGCGGTCGCCCGCGTCGCCGAGGCCCGGCACGATGTAGCCCTGCTCGTTCAGGCGCTCGTCCACCGCGGCCGTGACCACGGTGACCGGGGTGCCCGCCAGCTCGCGCTCCAGCACCTCCACGCCCTCCGGGGAGGCCAGCAGGACCACGGCGGTCACGTCGTCGGCGCCGCGCGCGATCAGCTCGCGGATGGCCGCGACCAGGGTGCCGCCGGTGGCCAGCATCGGGTCCAGGACGTACACCTGGCGGCCGGAGAGGTCGTCCGGCATCCGCGAGGCGTAGGTCTCCGCCTGGAGCGTCTCCTCGTTGCGGATCATGCCCAGGAAGCCCACCTCGGCGGTCGGCAGCAGCCGGACCATGCCGTCCAGCATGCCGAGGCCGGCGCGCAGGATCGGCACCACCAGCGGGCGCGGGCGGGCGAGCTTGACGCCGGTGGTCCGGGCGACCGGCGTCTGGATGTCGACGACCTCGGTGCGCACGTCCCGCGTGGCCTCGTAGGCGAGCAGGGTGACCAGCTCGTCGGCGAGACGACGGAAGGTCGCGGAGTCGGTGCGCTGGTCGCGCAGCGTGGTGAGCTTGTGAGCGACCAGGGGGTGGTCGACGACGTGGAGACGCATGTCTTCAACAGTAACCGTGCCCGCCCCGTGCCTCGTGTCGGCATCAAACCGCCCGTCCGGGGGAATGCGCAGGAGACCGACCCGGGGTGGTGACACCGTGCCTGACCTGCCAGACCTGCCGAAGAACGGCCCGGCGACGACCGGGGAGATCGGCCCCTTCAGGCCCCCGTGCCCCGAGACCGACGCCGAACGCAGGCGCAGGCGCGCCCAGTTCCTCCGCGACCTGGCCGAGGCCCGGCAGCTGCGCGACCGGGTCCAGCCGCGCCGCGCCAAGGCGGCCCGGCTGCGCCACGCCATGCGCATGCGAACGTTCCGCTGGTAGCCCCCGCCGTCGTACGGTCCTGTCAGCAAGCACCGGGGAAACTCCCGGCGAGGATGATCGGCGCCCGTCCCGCGGCCGCGGAGACGGGCGTGCGTGGGCGCCCGCGCGGCCGCGTACGATCCGCAGGTGGCGGCAACCGGGCGCGCTGCCGAGCCCTTTACGGACCCACGGTCGGCCGTCTGGCGGCGGACGATCGAAACAGCCGGACACGGGGAGCCGAAGACGCCCCTCGAGCGACTTGTTTCTGCCACGATTCCCAGTGGGCGGACCCAGGAGCGCATCAGCTCCCTCCCGCCCGGACCTCCGCCGGGGGGACCCCCAACCGGCACGCCTATGACCAGTGGGAGAGTCACGGTGTACTTCGCCGCACTGCTCGCGCGCACCGAAGACGGGTGGAAAGCGAGCGACACGGAGCTCGACGACGTGGAGACCCTGTCCGATCTGGCCGACCTCGCCCGCGAGGCGTCGCCGGAGGAGGACACGGTGCTCGTCCTGATCGAACAGGAGGACTCCTGGTTCGGGGTCGTCCGGGTGGACGGGGAGGAGGACCCCCGTATCTATGTCTCCGACGCGGCCGCGGCCGCCCGCAGCGCCTACGGGGAGCTGCTCCTCACCGATGAGCTGCTGGGCCGCGAGCCCGGCGCCGACGACGGGGCCGACCTGGACTCGCTGGACCTCGACGGCACCGAGGACGGCGAGTCCGAGGAGGACGACGACGGCGAGGAGTCCCCGGACGCCGACGCCGTCCCGCACAGCCCGGTCGGCGACCGCGAGATCCTCGGCGATCTCGGGATCGGCGAGAAGGAGCTGCGCGCCCTGGACGCGGACGACGCGCTGGGCACGATCGCCGAGGTGCTGGGCGCCTCGGAGGTACTGGAGACCGTCCGCTGACCGCTTCGCACGAGACCCGAGGAACCGTGGACCCGGTACGCGACCCCTGGCGTCCCGCGATGCGGCTCGCCCTGGCCGAGGCCGGGCGGGCCGCGCTCGGCGGTGACGTCCCGGTGGGCGCCGTCGTGCTCGGCCCGGACGGCACCACCGTGCTGGGCGCCGGGCACAACGAACGTGAGGCCACCGGCGATCCGACCGCGCACGCGGAGGTGCTGGCGCTGCGCCGGGCCGCCGCGGTGCTCGGCGAGTGGCGGCTGACCGGCTGCACGCTCGTGGTGACGTTGGAGCCGTGCACGATGTGCGCGGGCGCGCTGGTGCAGTCCCGCGTGGAACGGGTCGTCTACGGCGCCCGTGACGACAAGGCGGGCGCGGCCGGCTCGCTCTGGGACGTCGTGCGCGACCGGCGGCTCAACCACCGGCCGGAGGTTGTCGCGGGCGTGCTCGCCGAGGAGTGCGCCCGGCCGCTGACGGAGTTCTTCCGGGGCCGCTGACGGGGCCGCTGGCGGGGTGCTGAAAGCCCTGCTGGGAGGGGCTCCGGGTATCGATTTCTGCCCATGGGGCACCTTGCTGTAAGGTCTCCCTCGGTAGCGTGTCCGAGCGGCCGAAGGAGCTCGCCTCGAAAGCGAGTGTGGCGTAACCCGTCACCGAGGGTTCAAATCCCTCCGCTACCGCTTGAGAAGGGCCCCGTCTTCGGACGGGGCCCTTCGTGCGTCCCGGCTCGAGGCCCTCAATTGACGATCGTGCGCGTCCTGTTGGGTACGCGAAGGCCCATGGCGGTTACACTCGCCGCCGCAGGCAGGTCAGTGGGGCCGATGGGACAGGGGAGGCCGCGGTGGCGGTGAACGCCAAGAAGATCGTCGTGTTCGCGCTCGTGGTCTTCGCGATGTACGTGATCATCACGGACCCGGCCAAGGCGGCCGACTACGTCCAGATAGCCTTCGAGGGCATATCGGACGCCGCCGGGGCCATCGGGGACTTCATGACCTGGGTCGTGGACGGCGCGAAGAACTGACCCGGCCGCAAGAGCAAGAGGTACGTCGCATGATCCGGCACCTGGTCCTGTTCAAGCTCGATGAGGGCGTCGAGCGCGACGACCCGCGTGTGCGGGAGGGCGTGGCCGCCTTCCGCGCGCTCGGCGGGCAGATCGACGAGCTGCGCTCCTGGGAGTGCGGCTGGAACGTCACCGACCGACCCATCGCCTACGACTTCGCCATCAACTCCTCCGTCGAGGACACCGGAGCCCTCCAGCGCTATCTGGACCACCCCGCCCATCAGGCGGGCGTCGCCCTGTGGCGGGAGTTCGCCACGTGGGTGATCGCCGACTACGAGTTCTGAGCCGGACCGCACCCCGGACAGCGAGCCCTCCGCCTCCACGGCGGGGGGCTTTTCGCGTGTTCCGATCCATCCATTGGCGTCGTTTGAGGGCCAACACGGCGTTATGCGGTGCTTGCACACAGTGCACATGTCTTGTGATGCTATGACCGCTTTTGACGGATGATTGACCGATGAAGAGGTGGCGTTGACCGTGTCGGCCAGTACTGCGCCACCCCAGGCGGAGGCGCCCGTGACCCTCCCCGCCGCCTCCGCCACACCCCCTCCCGAGAAGCGCCGGGGCGCCGACACCCGGGCCCTGACCCAGGTGCTCTTCGGCGAGCTGAAGAACCTGACGCCGGGCACGCCGGAGCACAACCGCGTGCGGGGGGCGCTCATCGAGGCCAACCTCCCGCTGGTGCGCTACGCCGCCGCCCGCTTCCGCTCCCGCAACGAGCCGATGGAGGACGTGGTCCAGGTCGGCACCATCGGGCTGATCAACGCCATCGACCGCTTCGACCCCGACCGTGGCGTGCAGTTCCCGACCTTCGCCATGCCGACCGTGGTCGGTGAGATCAAGCGGTACTTCCGGGACAACGTCCGCACGGTGCACGTACCGCGTCGGCTGCACGAGCTGTGGGTGCAGGTGAACGGGGCCACCGAGGACCTCACCACCGCGCTCGGCAGATCGCCCTCCACCGCCGAGATCGCCGAGCGGCTCAGGATCAGCGAGGAGGAGGTGCTGTCCTGCATCGAGGCCGGACGCTCGTACCACGCCACCTCCCTGGAGGCCGCGCAGGAGGGCGACGGGCTGCCCGGACTGCTGGACCGCATCGGCTACGAGGACCCGGCGCTGGACGGCGTGGAACACCGCGACCTGGTCCGGCACCTGCTGGTCCAGCTCCCCGAGCGCGAGCAGCGCATCCTGCTGCTCCGCTACTACAGCAACCTGACCCAGTCGCAGATCAGCGCCGAACTCGGCGTCTCCCAGATGCATGTGTCCCGGCTGCTCGCCCGGAGCTTCCAGCGGCTCAGATCGGCCAACCGGATCGAGGCATGACCGGCGCACGGGAGCACGGAACGGAAAACAGCAGGTAGCAGCCGTTCGTATGCGGGATCGAATGATCACCGTCAGGAGCGAATCACGGCACGTCGGCAGTGTCGGCAATTGTGCGCCGAAAGCCCGTCAGACCCCATTCTGCCAGGGCTTCTTGGCGTCTCACGTGTCGACATGTCACTACAGCGCGTTGCCGACATGTGACATTCTGCGGGAAGCGCGTTTGCCGGGGCTTCGGCGCCGGTAATTCAGGTGAAGGCCGCGCTGTTCGATCAGGACAGCGTGCCGCGACCGTCCCGCGACCCAAAGGGGGTGGCATGTCCGCAGAACAGGGCAGCTCGAAGGTGCTCACGAAGACCGTGGCAGCGCCGCAGAAGCTCGACGCTCTCGACGTCCTCGACGGCTTCGAGGGCGCTCCGGCCCTCGACGCCGCGCCCGCCCCCGCCGTCCCGGCACCGGCGCCCGAAGCGGCCCTGGCCGCCGAGGAGGCCGTCCAACTGCCGGTGCGCTCGGGGGACATCGACACCCGCACGCTGTCCCGCTCCCTGTTCCTGCGGCTCGCCGCGCTCGGCGAGGACAGCCCCGAGCGGGGTTACGTCCGGGACACCCTGATCGAGCTGAACCTCCCGCTGGTGCGGTACGCGGCGGCCCGCTTCCGCTCCCGCAACGAGCCGATGGAGGACATCGTCCAGGTCGGCACCATCGGGCTGATCAAGGCGATCGACCGCTTCGACTGCGAGCGGGGCGTGGAGTTCCCGACGTTCGCCATGCCGACGGTCGTGGGCGAGATCAAGCGGTTCTTCCGCGACACCTCCTGGTCGGTGCGGGTGCCGCGTCGGCTGCAGGAGCTGCGCCTGGCGCTGACCAAGGCGAGCGACGAGCTGTCCCAGCGGCTCGACCGCTCCCCGACCGTGCCGGAGCTGGCGGCCGCGCTCGGGGTCTCCGAGGAGGACGTGGTCGACGGTCTGGCGGTGGGCAACGCCTACACCGCCTCCTCGCTCGACTCCCCGGCCCCCGAGGACGACGGCGGCGAGGGCTCGCTGGCCGACCGCCTCGGCTACGAGGACACGGCGCTGGAGGGCGTGGAGTACCGGGAGTCGCTCAAGCCGCTGCTGGCCAAGCTGCCGCCGCGCGAGCGCCGGATCATCATGCTGCGCTTCTTCGCCAACATGACCCAGTCGCAGATCGGCGAGGAGGTCGGCATCTCGCAGATGCACGTCTCGCGGCTGCTGACCCGCACGCTGTCGCAGCTCCGCGAGGGTCTCGTCTCGGACTGACGGACCTCGCAAGGCCCGCCCGGCCCGTGTCGCGCGCTTCGGCGCGGACGCGGGCCGCGGGCTTGCGTGGGAGCCGCAAGGGCTCCCGTAGGCGGCGGGCGTGTTCAGGTACCGCCCGCCGGATGGGGCTCCGGGAGGGAGCCGGGGGTCACTTCAGCGCGAGCCAGGCGACAGCGGCGACGACGGCCACGGCCACGATGACGCCGATGATCAGGCCGACGCGGGGACCGGAGGAAGCGGCCTCCTGCTGGCGAGCCGGGGGAGTCTCGTCGACGAACGCGCGGAACATCTGGGTGCTGCCTGCGGGGTCGTAATTGCCCTGGGGGCCCTGGGTGTTAGCCATGGGCCGAGACACTAGCGAATCCGGGTGCCCACCCCAAGTGCGGGGCCATGGGGACAGAGGCGGGCAGGTCACCCGCGTCCACCTGCACGTTTACGATCGCAATACTTGCCTTTGCCAAGTTTTTGCGGCGCGGACCCCCGATTTATTTGCCTACAGCAACCAAGCATCTCTATGGTTGCCCAAAGCAACGAATACGGGAGGTGTGATGGCCGAGCAGGCGCAGTTCGAGGAGCTGGCACGTCAGCTCAGTGCCGTCGGCGCCGTGAAGCGCGACATCGGGCGGATACTCCCGCCCGACTGCCCGGCCGGTTCGGCCGCCGTGCTGACCCTGCTCGGCCGCCACGAGGAGATGCGCATGAGCAAGCTCGCCGAGCTGCTCGCCGTCGACCTGTCGGTGACCAGCAGGCATGTCGCCCACGTGGCCGCGCGCGGCTGGATCGAGCGGTCGCCGGACCCGGCGGACAAGCGCTCGCGCATCCTGCGCCTGACGCCCACGGGCCACGACCAGCTCATGGAGCTGTCGCTGCGCACCAGCCGGCTGCTCGAAGAGCGGCTGAGCGACTGGACCGACGACGAGGTCGCCCAGCTCATCCAGCTCATGACCCGGCTGCGCGCGTCGTTCGGCGACTGCCGCACCGGAGTGCCGAGACCGGCCGCCCCCGTGTCCGAGGAAACCCGTACACCCGCGATCACGTAAGTAAAGGAAGCTCATGGCAACCACCACACCATCCGGTGTGCGGGCTCACGCCAAGCACGGGGGCGGGGCCGACGAGGCCCCGATGACCCACCGGCAGATCATGGAGGCGCTCTCCGGGCTGCTGCTCGGCATGTTCGTGGCGATCCTGTCGTCCACGATCGTCTCCAACGCCCTCCCGCACATCATCGGCGACCTCGGCGGCGGCCAGTCCGCCTACACCTGGGTCGTCACCGCGGCCCTGCTGTCGATGACGGCCGCCACCCCGCTGTGGGGCAAGCTCGCCGACCTGTACAGCAAGAAGGCGCTCGTCCAGATAGCCCTGGTCATCTACGTCGTCGGCTCGATGGCGGCCGGTCTGTCGCAGAACCCCGGCATGCTGATCGCCTGCCGTGTCGTGCAGGGCATCGGCGTCGGCGGTCTGTCCGCCCTGGCGCAGATCGTCATGGCGGCGATGATCTCCCCGCGTGAGCGCGGCCGTTACTCCGGCTACCTCGGCGCGACCTTCGCCGTCGCCACCGTCGGCGGTCCGCTGCTCGGCGGTGTCATCACCGACACCTCGTGGCTCGGCTGGCGCTGGTGCTTCTACGTCGGTGTGCCGTTCGCGATCATCGCGCTGATCGTCCTCCAGAAGACCCTGCACCTGCCCGTGGTCAAGCGGGACGTGAAGGTCGACTGGGGCGGTGCGACCCTCATCGCCGCCGCCGTCTCCCTGCTGCTCGTCTGGGTCACCTTCGCCGGTGACAAGTACGACTGGGTGTCCTGGCAGACCTTTGCGATGGTCGGTGGCTCGATCGTCCTCGGCGCGCTGTTCGTGCTCGTCGAGTCCAAGGCCAGCGAGCCGATCATCCCGCTGCGCCTGTTCAAGAACCGCACCATCACGCTCGCCTCGCTCGCCTCGCTGTTCGTCGGCGTGGCCATGTTCAGCGGCACCGTGTTCTTCAGCCAGTACTTCCAGCTCGCCCGCGACAAGTCGCCGACGATGTCCGGTGTCCTGACCATCCCGATGATCGGTGGTCTGTTCATCTCCTCGACCGTCTCGGGCCAGTTCATCACCCGTACCGGCCGCTGGAAGGCGTGGCTGGTCAGCGGTGGCGTACTGGTCACCGCCGGACTCCTCCTGCTGGGCGGCATCCGGTACGACACGGACTACTGGAAGATGGCCATCTTCATGGCCCTGCTGGGTCTCGGCATCGGCATGATGATGCAGAACCTGGTGCTCGCCACGCAGAACCAGGTGGCGCCGTCCGACCTCGGCTCGGCCAGCTCCACGGTCACCTTCTTCCGCTCCCTCGGCGGCGCGGTGGGCGTCTCGGCGCTCGGCGCGGTGATGGCCCACCGGATCACGCACTACGTCACGGACGGCATCGGCTCGCTGAGCCCGAAGTACCAGGCCGCGATGGCCAAGTCCGGCTCGACCGACACCATCCCGGACATGAACAGCCTCCCGGGTCCGATCCGGAACCTGCTGGAGAGCGCCTACGGGCACGGCATCGCCGACGTGTTCATGATCGCGGGTGCGCTCGCCGCCATCGCGTTCCTGATCACGCTGTTCATCAAGGAGGTCCCGCTGAAGACGAAGGGCGCGCTCGCGCAGTCCTCCGAGGTGGAGGCCCCCGTCACCGACCCGGCCGCCGCTCCCGCGGTCGCCGAGGCCCAGCAGGTCCCGGCCATGGCCTTCGCCAGCACCGAGGGCGCCCCCTCGGCCGACGGCACGGCCACCGCGACCGCCCCGCAGGTCACGGCCGTCGCCATGGCCGCCGAGACCGGTCCGGCCGGTGGCACCCCGGTGCACGGCTTCGTGCGCGGCGCCGAGAGCGCCCCGGTCCCGGGCGCGGCGGTCACGCTGATCTCGCTGGCCGGTCGCCAGCTGGGCCGCTCGGTCGCCCAGGCCGACGGCTCCTACGGGCTGGCCGCCCCCGGCACCGGCTCGTACGTGCTGATCGCCTCCGCGGACGGCTTCCAGCCGCAGGCGTCGACCGTCGTGGTGGGCGAGGAGGCGCTGTCGTACGACATCCTGCTCAGCGGCACCAGCGGGCTGACCGGTGTGGTCCGGGCGGCCGGGAGCGCGCTGCCGGTGAAGGACGCGATGGTCGTCGTCACCGACGTCCGCGGTGATCTGCTGGCCGCCGCGCAGACCGGCGAGCAGGGCGAGTTCGGGTTCACCGAGCTGGTGCCCGGCACCGTGACGATCGCGGTCAACGCGGGCGGCTACCGGCCGCGCGCCCTGCCCGTGGAGGTCGCCACCACCGGGGTCACCCGGGTGGAGGTCGACCTGGAGACCGGCGCGCTGCTCAGCGGTGTCGTCCGGGCCCCGCACGGTCCGCTGGCCGACGCCCGCGTCACCCTGGTCGACCAGGCGGGCAACGTGGTCGGCAGCGCCACCACCGGTGCGGACGGCGCGTACGCCTTCACCGACCTGGACGGCGGCGAGTACACCGTGATCGCCACGGGTTACCCGCCGGTGGCCACCGCGCTGACCGTCGCCGGTACCGGCACGGACGGCCACGACATCGCACTCGCCCACCCCGGCGAGTAGTTCACCCGACCGGCCCGTGGCCCGCCGCTCAGCGCGGGCCACGGGCCGGTCCCCTGAATGACGCGCGCTCAGCCGCGCAGGGAGAAGAACGCCATGGCACTGACCGCGAGAATCCGCACCCGTGACGGCTGGGCCGTCTCGCACGCGGTGGTCACGGTGGCCGACATGACCGGTACGCAGGTGCTGCGGGCCGAGGCGGACGCCGAGGGCGCGGTGCGCGACGACACCGTGCTGGCTCCGGGGGCGTACACCGTGATCGTGACCGCCGTCGGGTACGCGCCCGTCGCCTCCAGCGCGCTGGTCACCGCGAGCGGCCGGGCCGAGGTCGGCGCGGTCACCCTGGCCCGCCAGGGCGGCAGCGAGCTGCCGCCGCCCGGCCCGTGGACCATCGACCCCGTGCACTCCTCGGTCGGCGCGGTCGCGCAGCACCTGGGCATCTCCAGCGTGCGGGGCCGGTTCACCGAGTTCGGCGGGCGCATCGAGATCGCGCCCGACGACATCACCAAGTCCCGCGTGGAGGCGGTCATCCGGGCCGAGTCCATCGACACGGGCAACGGGATGCGGGACACCCACCTGCGCTCGGCGGACTTCCTGGACGTCGAGAAGTACCCGGAGCTGACCTACCGCTCGGCCGGGCTGACCCAGGCCGGGCCTGACCGGTGGACCGTGCACGGCGAGCTGTCGATGCGCGGGATCGTCCGCCCGGTCGACCTGGACCTCGCCTACCTCGGCACCGGCGCCGACCCCTGGGGCGGCACCAGGGCCGCGTTCCGCGCGACGGCCGAGCTGCACCGGGACGACTTCGCCATGAACTACAACCAGGTCCTGCAGGCGGGCATCGCCGCCATCGGCACCACCCTGCGGATCGAGCTGGACATCCAGGCGGTCCAGGGCGACGCGCTGCCGTCGCTCTGACGGGACACGTCCTAGGCTCGGCGCATGGCACCCAACATCGCTACGAACACCAAAGTGACCCTGCCGGAACTGCTGGACTTCGTACGCCCCCGCCATCGCGCCATCCTGCTGACCCGGCGCTCCGACGGCTCGCCACAGGGTTCCCCGCTGACCTGCGGGGTGGACGACTCGGGCCGGATCGTGGCCTCCACGTATCCGGAGCGGGCCAAGACCCGGAACGCCAAGCGGGACGAGCGGGTCAGCCTGATCGTGCTGAGCGACGAGTGGAACGGGCCCTGGGTCCAGATCGACGGCACGGCCGAGGTGCTGGACACCCCGGACTCCGTCGAGCCGCTCGTCGAGTACTACCGGAACATCGCCGGTGAGCACCCGGACTGGGACGAGTACCGCACGGCCATGGCCGAGCAGGGCAAGTCCATCATCCGGGTGACGCCGGAGCGGTGGGGGCCGGTGGCGACGGGCGGGTTCCCGGCGCGGCTGGCGTCCGACTCGTAGAGCGGCATCGTGGTGGCCCGTGGCCGACCCTCGGGGTCAGCCGCGGGCCACCATCGCTTCGATGCCCGCGATCAGCAGGTCCAGCGCGAAGACGAAGTCCCGGTCGAGCATCTCCTCGACCGTGTCACCGCCGCGCGCGGCCATCAGCGCGTACGACTCCTTCATCACCTCGGAGGTCCCGGCCACCTCGGAGGCGACGGTCAGGGACTGCCGGAAGTATTCGTCGGCGCTCAGCCCGGTGTCCGCGATCCGGGCGTGGAAGTGGCCCTCGATCGTGCCGTAGCCGTACACGAACTGGAAGACGGCCGAGATCGCGCCGGTCACCCCGTGCGCGGGCAGCCCGGCACGGCCCACCACCTGCTGCACCACCCGTGAGAACGCCAGGGAGTGGGGGCCGATGTTGAGGAAGCGGCCCGCGATCGGGGACAGCCAGGGGTGGCGGACCATCATCGCCCGGTAGTCGGTCGCCAGGGTGCGCAGCTGCTCGCGCCAGTCCGCCGCCGTGTCCTCGGTGTCGGGCAGCGGAAGCTCGCCGAAGGCGGTGTCCAGGGCGAGTTCGAGCAGGTCGTCCTTGGTGTCGACGTACCAGTACAGGGACATCGCGGTCACGTTCAGCTCGCCCGCCAGGCGGCGCATGGAGAAGCGGTCCAGGCCCTCGGCGTCCAGCAGGGCGACGGAGGTGGCGGTGATCCGGTCCCGGTCCAGGCCGGAGGGCTGGGCGCTGCGGGGGCGCCGCTCCTTGCCGGTCAGCCAGACGCTGCCGCGGGTCGGGCGGTCTTCCTTCGGGCCGTCTTCCTTCACCACCGGGTTTCCCTCCGCAGCACGTCACTCATCGCACACCTTGCCAGGTCCGGGCGGCTCAACCACCCCGGCTCAGACGGCATCGCGCTGGGCCCGCTTGAGCAGGGCCGCCGCGACCAGGCCACCGGCCAGCACGGAGACCGCGCCGACCAGCTGCCCGGCGCTGAGCCCGGCCGACAGGGTGCGCCCGTCGGCCAGGAAGGAGCTGAGCACCGCGCCCAGCACGGCCACCCCGAGGCCGTTGCCGAACTCGGCGAGCGTGCCGTTGATCCCGGCGCCGACCCCGGCCTTCTCCGGCGGGATGGCGCTCATGATGGCGTGCGCCATGGCGGGGTTGGCCAGGGCGCACCCGGCGCCGATCAGCACCAGGCCGAGCAGTGTCCCGGCGTACCCGGAGGAGGCCAGCTCGGCGATGGAGACCAGGCCGCCCGCCATCAGCGCCATGCCCAGCGCGATCGCCACCGGGGTGCCCAGCTTGGCCGCCCACTTGGCGGAGACCCCGCTGAAGTTGAGCAGGACCACGGTGAGCGCGAGCGGTGCGGTGCGCGCGCCCGCCTCCAAGGGGCCGTAGCCGAGGACCAGTTGGAGGTGCTGGGTGAGCAGGAACAGCGCGCCGCCCATGCCGAAGGTGATGAGCACCGCGCCCGCGACCGCGCCGGTGAACCTGCGGTCCCGGAAGAACGCGAGGTCGAGCATCGGCTCCTCGACCCGGCTCTCCCAGTAGGCGAAGAGGGCCAGCACGGCCACCGCCACGGCCGCCGAGCCGAGCACGCGGGCCGAGGTCCAGCCGTGGTGCGGGCCGGAGATGACCGCGAAGACCAGGGCCGTCATGCCGATCGTGGAGAGCAGCGCGCCCAGCAGGTCGGGGCGGGCGGGCAGGCCCGAGGCGCCGACGGCACGCGTGGCCTTGGACTCGGGGACGAGCGCCACCACGGCGACCAGGCCGAGGGCGGCCACCGGCAGGTTGATCAGGAAGATCGCGCCCCACCAGAAGTGGTCGAGCACGAAGCCGCCGATCAGCGGACCGGCCGCGAAGCCGAGCGAGTTGACCGCGGCCCAGATGCCGATCGCCTTCGGCTGCTCCTCGGGCGCGAAGATCTGCATGGCGACCGCGAGGGTGGTGGTCAGCAGCAGGGCGCCACCGATGCCCATGCCCGCGCGGGCGGCGATCAACTGGCCGGTCGTGGTGGAGAGTCCGGCCGCCAGCGAACCCAGGCCGAACACCGCGAGACCCGCGATCAGCATCTTCTTGCGGCCGTACCGGTCGGCGGCGCTGCCCGCGGTGAGCAGCAGGCCGGACTGGACCAGGGAGTACGCGTTGATCATCCACTGGATGTCGGAGGTGGCCGCGTGCAGCCGGTGGGTGAGCGAGGGGATCGCCACGTTCAGCACGGTGTTGTCGAGCAGCACGGTGAGCTGGGCGAGGCAGATCACGCCGAGGATCAGCCAGCGGCGGGGGTGGCCCTCGGGGGCCTTCGGGAGCGGTGGTGCCGAGACGTCGGGAGCGGACATGCTGTACACCGTATAGCGGTTTCGCTATACGGTGTACAGCATTATCGGCCGAGGGTGTTTTCGGTCAGCTCGCCTTCTTCTGGGTGAGGTCGTAGAAGGTGGCCGAACCGACCGTCACCTTCTTGAAGTTGGCCTCGACCCAGGTGCTGATGGAGGAGGCGGTGCCGCTGGCGCGGCCCATGCCGCCTCGGGCCTCGGCGGTGCGGCCCATGCCCATGCCGCCGCCCGCGATGTAGTAGTGGATCTGGCCCTTGGCGACGTACTGCTTGAACTGGGCGAGGGTCGGGGAGGGGTCGGTGCCGTTGAAGCCGCCGATCGCCATCACCGCCTTGTTGGTGGCGAGTTGGTAGCTGGCCGCGTTCTGCGAGCCGGTGGAGGCGGCGACCCAGGTGTAGGAGTCGGCGTCGGCGAGGAGCAGTTTCTTGGCCTGGGCGGAGACGGTGGCGCCGTTGAGGAGGCCGCCCGCGCCGCCCGCGCCCATGCGGCCGGATTCGCCGGTGCGGGTGTTGCCGGGGAAGTTCTGGCCGTTCTGGCCCGGGAAGCCGCCGCCGGGGAAGCCCTGGCCGTTCTGGCCGGTGCCGCCGTTGGGCGGGGTCTGACCCTGACCCTGACCCTGCTGGTTCTGCCCACCCGGCATCCCGCCCGGGAAGCCCCCGCGCATGCCGCCGCCCCGGCTCCCCGGCCGTCCGCCGCTGAAGCCCATCATGCTGGCCCCCGCCGGTCCGGCCGTCGGGATCGACCCGGTGTGCGCGGAGTTCACCGTACTCAGCGTGTACGCCGTCGGTCCGGCGAGCGCCGCGATCAGGCCCAGCGCGGCCGCGCCGAGCGCCAGGTTCCGGGGTGCGCGGCCGAGGAAGAGCAGGCCGAGCGCGGCCAGCAGACCGCCGACCAGCACCAGCCACTTCAGCCAGGGCAGGTAGTCGGAGGTGCGGTTGAGCAGGACGTACCCCCAGGCGGCCGAGGCCACCGAGGCGGCCGCGAGCGCCCACCCGGCCCAGGTCTCCTCACGGCGCTCCCACAGCAGCCCGGCGCCCATGCCGACGACGGCGGCGAGGTACGGCGCGAGGGCGATCGTGTAGTACTGGTGGAAGATGCCCGCCATGTAGCTGAAGACCACCATGCTGATCAGCAGCGAGCCGCCCCAGACCAGGAACGACGCGCGGGTGACCGAGGTGCGGCCCAGCTTGCGGGTGGCCCACAGGCCCGCGATCAGCAGGATCAGCGCGGCCGGGAGCAGCCAGGAGACCTGGCCGCCGACCTCGGCGCCGAACATCCGGTCCCAGCCGGTCGAGCCCCAGCGGCCACCGCCGCCGCCCATGCCGCCGCCTCCGCCGCCGACGCTGCCGGTCTCGTCGCCGTTGATCCGGCCGAGCCCGTTGTAGCCGAAGGTCAGCTCCAGGAAGCTGTTGTTCTGCGAGCCGCCGACGTACGGGCGGGAGGAGGCCGGCCACAGCTCGACCACCGCGACCCACCAGCCGCCGGACACCACCAGCGCGAGCGTGGCCAGACCGAGCTGGACCAGCCGCCTGCCCAGCCGCACCGGCGCGCAGACCGCGTAGACGATCGCCAGCGGAGGCAGGATCAGGAACGCCTGGAGGGTCTTGGCGAGGAAGGCGAAGCCGATGGCGACGCCCGCCCAGACAAGCCAGCGGGTCCGGCCGTCCTCGACCGCGCGGACGGTGAAGTAGCAGGCCAGCGACATCAGCAGGGCCAGCATCGCGTCCGGGTTGTTGAACCGGAACATCATCGCCGCGACCGGGGTCAGCGCCAGCACCGCGCCCGCGACCAGTCCGGCCACCGCGCTGAACCGGCGCCGTACGGCCGCGTACACGACCGCCACCGAGCCGACGCCCATGAGGACCTCGGGGACCAGGACCGCCCAGGAGTTCAGGCCGAAGATCCGGACCGACAGCTCCATGGGCCACAGGAACGCCGAGGGCTTGTCGACGGTGATGGCGTTGCCGCCGTCCAGCGAGCCGAAGAAGAAGGCTTTCCAGGAGGTGCTGCCCGCCTGCACGGCCGCCGAGTAGAAGGAGTTGGCGAAGCCGGAGGCGCTGAGGTTGTACAGGTACAGCACGAGGGTCGCGGCGAGCAGGGCCCAGAACGCGGGGCGGGCCCAGCTCGGGTCCTCGGGGCGGCCGCGCCACGCGCGGTGGGCGAAGGAGGCGCGCGGCGCGGGTGGCGCCTCGGCGACCTGCGGGGGCTGGTCGTACTGGGTGGTCATCGGGGGTCCCCCGTAGAGATGGTGGTGGGTTCGGCGAAGGCGGTCTGCGCGCCGGTGCGGTC
Organism: Streptomyces sp. NPDC002176; assembly: GCF_044903645.1. Lineage (NCBI taxonomy): Bacteria > Bacillati > Actinomycetota > Actinomycetes > Kitasatosporales > Streptomycetaceae > Streptomyces > Streptomyces sp. NPDC002176. The sequence goes on along the minus strand of NZ_JBJDQW010000005.1, from coordinate 492,717 downwards.
CGGGAAGACCCAGGCGCGGAAGAGGAGGAAGCGCAGGACGGTCGCGGCGAGGTTGGCGACGACGAGGACCGCGATCTCGGTGGTGTGCGCGGGGCTGGTGGTGGCCGCGTTGAGGGCGGCCAGGGAGCCGCTGGTCAGGGCGAGGCCGATGGCGAAGACGACCAGGCCCTGCGCCTGGTGCCGTACCGCGCCGCCCCGGCCGCGCACCCCGAAGGTGAGGCGCCGGTTGGCGGCCGTGTTGGCGAGCGCGGAGAGCAGCAGGGCGAGCGCGTTGGCGAACTGCGAGCCGCCGAACTGCCGGAAACCGCTGTAGAGCAGCAGGTAGAAGAGGGTGGAGAGGCCGCCGACCACGCAGAACCCGACGAGCTGGCGGGCCAGGCCCTTCGGTACGTCGGTGATCTCGCGGTCGCGCGGATCGTCGCCGAACGGCCGGGCCAGCCGGTCCAGCGGCAGCGAACCGGTGGTCAGCGCCCGCCCCACCCGCCACACGCCCTTCAGGTCGTCGGTCGCGGTGCGCACGAGGTGCACGGTGGAGTCCGGGTCGTCGACCCAGTCGACCGGCACCTCGTGGATGCGCAGGCCCGCCCGCTCGGCCAGCACCAGCATCTCGGTGTCGAAGAACCAGCCGGTGTCCTCCACCAGCGGCAGCAGCACCTGGGCCACCTCGCGCCGGATCGCCTTGAAGCCGCACTGGGCGTCGGAGAACCGCGCCTGGAGCGAGCCGCGCAGGATCAGGTTGTAGGCCCGGCTGATGAACTCCCGCTTCGGCCCGCGCACCACCCGCGAGGTCCGGCTGAGCCGGGAGCCGATCGCCAGGTCGGAGTGGCCCGAGATCAGCGGGGCGACCAGCGGGAGCAGGGCGTTGAGGTCGGTGGAGAGGTCGACGTCCATGTACGCGAGGACCGGCGCGTCGGAGGCGGACCACACCGTGCGCAGGGCGCGCCCCCGGCCCTTGCGCTCCAGCCGGACGTTGGCCACGTCCGGGTGGCGGGCGGCGAGTTCGGCGGCGATGAGCGGGGTGCCGTCGGTGGAGGCGTTGTCCGCGATGGTGACCCGGAAGGCGTAGGGGAAGGTGCGTGCCAGGTGCTCGCGCAGTCTGAGCACACACCGGCGCAGGTCCTTCTCCTCGTTGTAGACGGGGATCACCACGTCCAGCACGGGGGTGCCGGCGGCGGTGGCCGGGAGGTGCTCCCGTGCCGGGAGGGTGCCGGGAGAAGAGTCGGTTCGCATGGGACCGACTCTTCTCAACTCCCCTGTCGCGCCCGTGTGGTGAGGCTGTGGCCCGGCTGTGAGTGCACCACCGGCTCGGGTCCGGCCGCGGGCAGCCGTACGGTGAACACGGTCCGGCCCGGCGCGCTCTCCACGTCCACGGTGCCGCCGTGCGCGGTGACGACGGCCCGCACGATGGCGAGACCCAGCCCGGTGGAGCCGGTGGCGCGGGTACGGGCGGAGTCGCCGCGCGCGAACCGTTCGAAGACGTCCGGCAGCAGCGCGGCCGGGATGCCCGGACCGTCGTCCTCGACCTGGACGCACATCCGGTCGCCCTGCCTGCGCACCCGCGCGGTCACCGTGGTGCCCGGCGGGGTGTGGCTGCGGGCGTTGCCCAGCAGGTTGACCAGGATCTGCTGGAGCCGGGCCGCGTCGGCGGTCACCGGCGCCGGTTCATCGGGCAGGTCCAGCCGCCAGATGTGGTCGAGCCCGGCCGCGCGGGCGTCGCTGACGGTGTCCACGACCAGCGGGACCAGATCGGTGCGGTCGAACTGGAGCGGGCGGCCCGCGTCCAGCCGGGCCAGCAGCAGCAGGTCCTCCACCAGCAGGGTCATCCGGCCCGCCTCGGACTCGATCCGGCCCAGCGCGTGCCGGGTGTCCGGACCGACCTGCTCCCGGCCGCGCCGGGTCAGCTCGGCGTAGCCGCGTATCGAGGCGAGCGGGGTGCGCAGCTCGTGGCTGGCGTCGGCGACGAAGCGCCGGACCCGCGTCTCGCTCTCCTGGCGGGCGTGCAGGGCGCCGTTGACGTGGTCGAGCATCCGGTTGAGCGCGGCGCCGACCCGGCCGACCTCGGTGTGCGGGTCGCACTCGGACTCCGGGACCCGCTCGTGGAGGTTCACCTCACCGGAGTGCAGGGGGAGTTCGGAGACCCGGGTGGCGGTGCGGGCGACCCGGCGCAGGGGGCGGGTGGCGACGCCGACGATGACGGTCCCGGCCAGCGAGGCCGCGATCAGCCCGGCGACGGTGACGCAGACCTCGACCAGCACCAGGGTGTCGACGACGCCGTCCATGTCGGCGGTGGGGAGGGCGACGTAGTAGCGGTCGGCGCTGTCCCGGTTCTCCGCGTACCGGACGAGGTAGTCGCCGAGGCCGGGCAGGTGCACGGTGTGGGCGCTGTCGTCCTGGGGGACGGAGGCGAGGGCGTCGGTCTGGGCCTGGGTCAGCCGGGAGGCGCGCATCGGGGTGAAGACACCGCGCCCGTCGTTCTGCTCCTCGGACACGGCGGCGGACACGATCGAGCCGCCGCTCACGTACGCGGCGACGGTCCGCTTCTGGGCGGGCCCCTTGGTGAGCAGCGCGGCGACCTTCTCGGCGGGGGTCGCGGTGTCCAGGGCCGAAGCCGCGCCGGTGTCGAGGCCGGGCAGCTCGGGGAGCAGGCGCGGGTGGCCGACGGCACGCCGGGCGACCTCGGTGACCTTGCCGTCCAACTGCTCGTAGAGGTGCGCGTGCAGGGCCAGCGTGGTCACCGTGCCGATCACCGCGCACACCACGGCGATCAGCGCCACGGACGCGACGACGAGCCGGGCCCGCAGAGTGCGCGGCTTCCCGAGGCGGCCGGGGAAACGCCGTGCGTTCACGACACGGCGGGCTTGATCAGATAACCCGCTCCCCGCCGGGTGTGGATCATCGGCTCGCGGCCCGCGTCGATCTTCCGGCGCAGATAGGAGATGTACAGCTCCACGACGTTCGCCTGCCCGCCGAAGTCGTACGACCAGACCCGGTCCAGTATCTGCGCCTTGCTCAGCACCCGGCGCGGGTTGCGCATCAGGAAGCGGAGCAACTCGAACTCGGTGGCGGTGAGGTGGATGGACTCCTCGCCCCGCCAGACCTCGTGGCTGTCCTCGTCCAGGCTGAGGTCGCCCACGACCAGTACGGAGTCGGGGCGCCGGTCGGTGGCGCCGGAGCGCCGGATCAGCCCGCGCAGCCGGGCCACGACCTCCTCCAGGCTGAACGGCTTGGTCACGTAGTCGTCCCCGCCCGCGGTGAGCCCGGCGATACGGTCCTCCACCGCGTCCTTGGCGGTGAGGAACAGCACGGGCACGTCCGGGAGTTCGCGGCGCAACCGGCTCAGCACGGTCAGCCCGTCCATGTCCGGCAGCATCATGTCCAGCACCACCACGTCGGGCCGGAACTCGCGGGCCGCGCGCAGCGCGTCCTGGCCGTCCCCCGCGCTCCTTATCCGCCAGCCCTCGTAGCGCAGCGCCATGCTCAGCAGTTCGGTGATCGACAGCTCGTCGTCCACCACCAGCACGCGGACGGGGCTCCCGTCCGGCCTCAGCAGTTCGGTGCGCCCCTGGGGCGAGGTCGTGGTCATGGTGAGACCTTGTCCGCCCGCTCTGAGAGAGCCCTTTCGGCAGTCTGTGATTTCGCTGAGAAAGGGGTGAGAGTCAGAAGAGGCCGTCTTGGCGGGCGCCGAAGTCCTTTGCGGGGAGGGTGGTTTCGCTGTTCTGCTGAGCCGGGGTCAGTTCCCAGCCGGGGAGCAGGCGGGTGTCGAGCACGAGTACGCCTCTAGGTCCGTGGGTGTCCAGGTGCAGGTCGGGTCCGACGGCGGCGACGAGTTCTCCGGCCAGGTGTCCTCCGGCGACCAGCTCGGTCACGGCGCCGGTGGCGGGCTGGGCGTGCTGGAGGTTGAACTCGGCTACATGGTCCGTGACTTGGCACGGGGCTTTCTCTACGGACTCGGGCCAGTTCCCGAGGGAGAGGGCGCGTGCGTGCAGGTCCCGCACCTCCGCCGCCCGCTCCTCGGGATCGGCCGGGAGGGCGGCCCGTACGGTGCGCTTCACGGCGTACGGAATCCGGTCCGGGACGCCGAGCGCGGCCCGCAGCAGCTCCTCGGTGCGCCGGGCGGCCATCAGCGGGCCGGTGCCCAGCCAGCTGAAACAGACGGCACCCTGCTCCAGCAGCCGGGCCGACCCACGCTCCACGCCGGTGATACCGACCTTGACCAGGCCGGGGCCGAACCAGGCGAGGTAGACGCGGTACGGGCGGGGGTCGTCGGCGATCGTGTCGGCGGCCACGGAGTGCGCGCGGTCCAGCCGGGCGCACTCCTCGCAGCGGGCGCCGGTGCTGCGCGCCGGTACGGGGGTGTGGGTGGGACACGCGTGCCCCCGCGCGCCGACGCAGTGCCGGGGGGTGTCCTCCCGTACCCCGAAAGCGACCCGCTTCCCCCACGTCAGCGCGCTGCGCCGCCCGCCGGACCAGACCAGCTCGGGTCCCTCGGGGGTCCAGCGCAGTCCCGTACACGTCCACATCTGTGCTGCCATCACTCGTGAGGGTAGGAGATGCCGCCGACATCGCCCGTCCGGCGGTGGGGGCCGGTACGGTACGTGAAGAGCCCGAAGCCGCATCCTCTGAGTGCGACTTCGGGCTCTGTGCTGTGCACTACGGGAGCGTGTAGACGGGTACGCCGTCCGCCGCGCTGCCGGTCTGCCGTACGCAGCCCCGCTTGATCAGCATGCGTACGCAGTCGTGGACGCGGTCGCGGGTGAGACCGGTCCGCGTGGCGACGTCCTCCAGCCGACAGGCGACGGGGCCACGCACCAGCGCCGGGGCCAGGTAGGCGGCGACCGCGTGCACGTCCTCGGTGACGACGAGGTTCCGGTCGCGCCAGGTGGCGAGGAGGTGCTGGGGGGTGATCGGCGCTTGCCGCGGCTCGGGGGGTGAGGGGGCGGGGCGCATGCGGGCGGCGATCTGGTCGAGGGCGTCGGCGATGCGGGTGAGGACGTGTTGGACGCCGGTTGCTTGGTGGGTGAAGGTGCCCAGTTGTTCGGTGACCTTGCTGCGCTCGTCGTTCGCGCGTCGGAGTTCGGTGAGGTGCTGGGCCTGGGCGGCGGCGAGGGCTTCGTCGGCGCGGAGGTTGCGCTCCTCGAGGCGGACGATGGCGTCGGCGACCTGCTGGGGCATGACGTAGGAGGTGCCTGGAGTGGTCTGGAGGGGGGCGGGGTCGAGGCTGTAGGTGCCGTCGCGCTGGATGGCGACGATGACTTCGGAGACCCACGCTTTGAAGGACCGCGACTCGGGCTTGGTGGAGCCGTTCACCAACTGGATCAGGCCGTGAAGGTTCACCAGATTCATGTTTCGGCGCCAGTTCTGACCTGCGGGAATGCTGGAAGTGTGCCTCAGGAGCACACTTCCGGTGGGAGATTGGAACGCCGGGTCGACGAGGTTGCGCAGAGTGGAACCGGTGTGGGCGTATCCCAAATGCCTGCAGACGTCCACGGCCGGGAACCAGTGCTCGCCGTCCGGAGTGGTGAGCCTCCGGAGCCGGGCGCCGGTCGCCGCGTAGACGAAGTCACTGATCTCGATGGCGCCGCGCTCGGGCAGCCGGGTCGTGTCGTTGTGCTCGTACATCGAGCATCACCTCCACCACGGAAGCTAGGGAGACTGACCAGCAACTACGGCCGGGGCAGGGCACGTTCACTCGATAGAAGACAGAGGTATCGATTCGCCACGGGCGACCACGGGCGCGGAGGCCGGACGACGCCCCGCCAGCGCGCAGCCCACGCACCCCGGGTGCCCATCGCGGGCCTGCGTGTCCCGCGCCCCCAGCCGCCACTCCTCCCGCGGCCGGACACCCGGCGGCTTCCCCCACCCACTGAGGTGGAGCACCCAGGTGACCAGCACGCTGACGGCGACGAGCACCGCGCCACCCACGAGCGCCGGAACCGACCCCATACACACTCCCGCGCCCACGACACCACTCCCGACGGTGGCGATGGCGCACCCGGTCCACCCGGCGATCGTGTGACCCTCGTCGTACAGACTCATGGAACGGCCCCCTACAGGTCTCTCACATCCTAAGAGATTTACTTATCGAATATCTCACGAACTAAGGAATCAAGGAAGATGGACGGCAAGTCCCGCCCGCCCGCGACCCCCGCACAGGCGCTGACCGCGATGGACGACCTCATCGCCGCGCACCTGATCGGCCAGCAGGAGATGGCCCGGCGCCTGGGCCTGTCCGTCACCGACCTCACCTGCTTCGGCTACGTCCTCCAGGCGGGCCCGGACCTCCTGACCGCCGGCGACCTCGCCTCCCGCATCCAGGTCACAACGGGCGCGGTGACGGGCATCCTGAACCGCCTGGAACGTGCGGGCTACGTAACCCGCCGCCCGGACCCCACGGACCGCCGCAGAGTCCGAGTGGCAGCGGTCCCGGCAGCGGTGGCCCGAGTGGAGGCGGCGTACGGCCCCCACTACACCCGCCTGATGACCCTGTTCGCGGACTACACCCCGGCCGAACTGGCAGTCATCACCGACTGGTTCACCCGAGCGACGGCCCTGGCACACGAGTCGAGAGCGGCACTGTCGGCGCAAGAGACGGACTGACCCCTCGCAGCGCATCGCCACGATGGCGGGCCTGCCGACCGCGTCCTCCGGCTTCAGCGGGGACCACGCCGTGGTGGCCGCAGTAGAGCCCACATGGCGAGTGAACCGAGATGCCAGCTGAATCGGTCCGTGAACCGTCGGACGGTGGAGCGACGCTGACATGCATGGCTGCGACGTTCAACAGAACGTGCCACGCACCGATCCGCTGAGGTTCGCGGCCAGTCGTCCGCACCGTGACGCCCTCCTGCGGAAGAGGCTTCACGCGGCCGGACCCTCTGGCCCGTAGCTCTGGACAGATCGGTCAATGACGTTGATACATGCCGCACTTCGGGTCTACAGGGACGCTACGGGGCGGGACCGGTTGCTGTGGTCGGCCATGCCCGGCCGGGTGGGCAGTGAGCAGAGGGTGTGCCAAGATTCCGCTCCGGAACCGGAGGGTCAATCATGAGCTCGTACGTTGCCGCGCTGCTCGGCTCGATGGCACTACTCGCCACCTGCGGGGCAGTCGCCACCCTTGGTTGGGGCTGGCTGCCGCCGTGGTCGCGAAGCCGGATACTCCGCCCGGTTCTCTTCGGTTGGGCGCAGCTCACCGTGACTGCCGCACTTGTCACTCAGCTGGTTGGCGGCTTGCTGATCAGGAGGCCAGACATCCACTTCGCGGTGACGATGTCCGGCGCTGCTGTGCTGTTGCTCGCCATCGGGTTGATCGGACAGGCTCAGCGCCTACCGTCGCGCCGTTGATCCTCCCCTGGTGGCCGGGTCAAGCGCCGCTGGGTACGCTCAGTAGCCGAAGACGGTCGGGGAGTTCGGCGCCTATCTCGCCAGGCTGCGGCGCCACTCCGGCCGCTCTCAGCCGCAGTTGGCCGCCGCGCTGTGTGTCGCTTCGGGGACGCAGTCCGTCACCCGCAATGAGGTCTCCCGGTGGGAGCGGGGTGCCTGGGTCCCGGACACGTGGCTGCCGTTCCTAGCCGCCGTCTTCGGGTTGCCGCTGCGGGAACTGGAACAGGCTGCCGCCTACGCTCGGGGCGACCCCCTCGCCCCCCTTGCAGGGGTCACGGCCACGCTGGCGGACCTGCTGCCTGACGGTGATGCCCAGGAGCCGTTGGCGGCCCCCTGCGGGCGGCGGATCGGCATCACCACCGTGGAGGGCCTGGCGGCTCGCGAGCACGGCCTGCGGCTCGCCGACGACGTGTTGTCCGGCTGCATCGCGAGTCCGAATGTCTGCGGCGCGGCAAGCCGGGAAGCGCAGCCAGCCCTCGGCGAAGCGCACACGGCCATGAACACCACGGACGGACCTCCGGCGCCGTCGTGGGCGTACTGGGTGAGCCGTCACAGCAAACGCAAGAGACCCCGGATTTCTCCGGGGCCTCTTTACTGTGCACTCGGCAGGATTCGAACCTGCAACCTTCTGATCCGTAGTCAGATGCTCTATCCGTTAAGCTACGAGTGCTTGTTCTTTTGTTTTTGTCTCCGTTTCGCTGGCCTTTCGGCCTGTCCCGGCGACAGGAAGAACATTACATGACTGCCGCCGCCATGTGAAATCCGTTCCTCGCACCCTGCCTGACCTGCGGAAACGTCGAAACCTAGATCGAGCGGGCGCCACCCGGACGGACCCGCACAACGCCGAAGCCCCGGTCCATGTGGACCGGGGCTTCGGATCAGGGGCGGAGGCGGAGGGATTTGAACCCTCGATGGGCTTTAAAACCCAAACCGCATTAGCAGTGCGGCGCCATAGACCGGACTAGGCGACGCCTCCAGCACAACCACTCCCGCGAGCGCGCGATTGGTGCGTGCAGATGATGACACAGGCAAGCGCGGTGTCACCAATCGGTCCCCACGGTACTAGGCGGGATGCCCACAGGGCAAAGGGCTTCTTCCGGCGAGGCGCGAGCCGCTCGCGGAGGTGGTCCCGCTGGTGGGGCGCAACATCCGGCGGGGGCGCGCGTTGGGGTGGGTATGAGCGCACTCCCTCGGCGCGGCGCCGCGTCCATCGCCGTCCTCGCCGTCTCCCTCCTCTGCGGCCTCGCCGCCGCCCCGGCCCAGGCCATCGCCCCCACCCTTCCGCCGCCCCCGCTCCCCGACGACCGCACCGGCGATCACCTCACCCTCGTCGTCCACGGCGCCGGGGCCGGGCGGGACGGGGTGCGGCAGCTGTTCTGTCATCCCGAGAGCGGTGATCACCCCGACCCCGCCGCGGCCTGCCGCGTGCTCGACGAGAACACCCGGTGGGGTCAGGACACCTTCGCCCCGGTCCCCCCGGACAGCATCTGCACGATGATCGACGGCGGCCCGGCCACCGCCCACGTCACCGGGTACTGGGCCGGCCGCCCCGTGGACGCGGGCTTCAGCCGTCGCAACGGGTGCGAGATCGCGCGCTGGGACCGGCTCGTGCCGTTCCTGCCGAGTACCGGGTCGTAGAAATCCCCGTAAAGGTCCCGCGAAGGTCTCGGAGGCGTCCGGCAGGCGGGTCGTGGCGGGGGCGTGGGCCGGGCAGGGGTGGCGACGGCGGGTCGGAGTGCCACGTCAGGGGCAAGTCGGGGGCCGTGGAAGGCGACCCGTGGTGGGATACGGGCATATGTTCGGCGTCACTTCGTCGTGGTACCTGCCTCCCATCCGGCGGCGTGCGCGCGAGTGGAGCCCTTAGACTCCCTCGCGTGACACCCCGCGGGCGGATTGGCAAGATGGCCCGAGCGGTCGGCAAGGTGCGGTAACAGGGAGGAAGCGTCTCGTGAGCAGCAGGCCATCCCGAGGCGCTGCTCGCCTCGCAGCCATACTCGACGCGCTGCCCGACGCGTTGCTCCTGGTCAACGCCAACGGCACGGTCGTCAACGCCAACACCATCGCCCTGGAGGCGTTCGAGGCACCCGGTACGGCGCTCGTGGGGCGGGGCCTGCTCGATCTGCTGCCGCAGTTCGACTCCAAGCTCATCCCCGGCTCGATGCGCCGCCCCGACCACATGGACCCGCACGGCCGGACGAAGCCGACGCGCATGGTCGCCCGGCGCACGGACCGGACCGAGTTCCCGGTCGAGGTCACCAGCGCCAACCTGGAGAACCCCCAGCAGGCGTACGACGGTTCGGCCTACACCGGCGACGAGCTGCTGATGCTCGTGGTGCGGGACCTGTCTGGGACCGTGGACACCGAGGCGGAGCTGGCCCGTTCGCAGCGGCAGACCGAGATGATCCTGCGCGCCGCCTCCGAGGGCGTCGTCGGCACGGACACCGACGGCCGGGTCGTGCTGGTCAACCCCGCCGCCGCGCAGATCCTCGGCTACCGCGCCGGTGAGCTGGGCGGCAAGGAGCTGCACACCCTCGTCACGCACTCCCGCGCCGACGGCTCCCCCTTCCCGTACGACGAGTCCCCGCTCGCCGACACCCTGCGCTCCGGGCGCAAGCACCGGGTGCGCGGGCAGGTGCTGTGGTCCAAGAGCGGTGCCGAGGTCTCCGTCGACCTGACCACCGCCCCGGTACGCGACGGCGACCAGCTCGTCGGCGCCGTCATGACCTTCACCGACCGGCGGCCGTACCAGCTGCTCGCCGACGAGAAGGAGGCGCTGGAGAAGGCGCATGCCGAGGAGCTGGAGCGGCTCGCCGAGGAGCACGCCGCCGACCTGACCGCGCTGCGCCAGAAGCACGCCACCGAGGTGGAGGAGCTGACCGAGCGCGGCGCCGCCGAGCTGACCGAGCTGCGCGAGAAGCTCCAGGAGGAACTGGCCGCGGGCGAGGAACGGTACGCCGCCCTCGGCGAGCGCGAGAAGGACCGCTACGAGGCCCTCGCCGGGCGTCACGAACAGCTGCTCACCCTCCTCGCCGCCTCCCTGCGCGGCCCGTTGGACGAGCTGCGCCGCGAACTGGCCGCCCTCGCCGCCGACGACGCGGGCCAGCTGTGGCCCGAGGCCAACCAGGTGCTGCACCACCTCTCGGCCGGGTACGCCCGTATCACCGCTCTCATCGACAACGTCCTCGGCTTCCAGCGGCTGGACTCCGGTACCGAGGACATCGCCCGCACCAAGGTGATGCTGGACGCGGTCGTCGCGGCCGGTGTCGACGGGGCCGTGGAGCTGATCGGGCCGGGACGCGTGCAGTTCGCCGTGCACGCGCCGCCCATCGAGGCCGAGGTCGACCCGCAGCGGCTCGCCATCGCGCTGGCCCACCTCGTGGCGGACGTCGCGGGCGTGGACGCCACCGGCAACGCGCCCGTGTCGGCGGCCGGTTACCTGGACAACACCGTCGTGGTCGCGGCCGCCCAGCGCGGGGAGGTCGCGCGGATCGAGGTGCGTGGGCCGTACGCCGGGGGCGACCCGGTGCACGAGCCGATCGTGCGGGGCATCGTCCGGGCGCACGGAGGTGTGCTCCAGACACATGAGGTGCCGGGCATGAGTGGGCGCGCCTATGTCCTCGAAGTGCCGCTGGGCGGTGGCGCCGGAACGGTCGCCGCGCCCGTCCCGGACCCGCGCGCGGCCGTGTCGACCGGCGCCGAGGTCGCCCTCGTGGGCGACGCGGGCGAGCAGGGCGGCCGGCGGCGGGCGCGGCGGTCGTCGACCGACGCGTTCCTGGAGAGCGAGGTGGCGGGCGCCGAGGCGGCCGACGTGCCGGGTGCTCCCGCGCCCACCGGGCGGCGCCGCAGGCGCGGTGCCCCGGCGGCCGAGGAACTGGCACCGGCCGCGATCGAGAGCGCGGAGCCGGGTTCCAGCGGCACCGGACGGCGGCGGGGTCGTCCCGCCGAGGTCGGGGACGGGGTGGCGGCCGAGGGTGCCGTGCTGACGGCGGCCGAGCACGCCGCCGGAACCGCCGCTTCCAACACGGGACTTGGCGGCGCCGTGCCGCCGCAGGGCGTACCGGTGCCCGCCGGACAGCGGGCCCCGCAGGGCGCGGGCGAGCAGGCCGCGCTGCCGCCCGCGCTGCCTGCCCCGAGCACGGAGGACGCGGCCGAGGACGGCCAGCCGACCGGCCGTCGCCGCCGTGCGCTGGCCGCCGCGGCCGAGCGTGCCGCCGCGCAGGACACGGGTGCGCGTACGGTCTTCGCCCTGCCCCCGGCCGAGGCGGACCGGACACCGGAGCCCGAGCCCGCGGCGCCCGGTGTGCGTGTCGGTCCGCTGCCGGGGGCTCCGGCGCTGGGTACGGCCGCGGGTACGGGAGCCGCTCCGGGGATGGCCGTGAGCGCCGCTCCGGTCCCGGCCCAGGGTGCGGTTCCTCCGGGTGCGGGCATGGTTCCGGCCCAGGGTGCGGGTCCCGCTTCGGCGCCGGGTGCTGGTGCGCCGGGTGTGGCTCCCGCTCCCGCGCCGGGCACCGCTATGGGTACGGGGTCGGCTCCGGGCATGGTTCCCGTCGCGGACCCGGCCCCCGCACCGGTGGCTCCGGCCCAGTCCGCCCCCGTACCCCCGCAGCCCCAGCCCCCCGCCGAGGGCGAGCCCGCCGACGGTGGGCGGCACGACGCGGTGCCCGTGGACCAGTCCGAGGACCACACGCCTCCGCAGCCGCATCCGACCACGGCGCCCACGGGCAGGCGGCGTCGGGCCGTGGCCCAGCCGGTGCAGCAGGAGGCGGCGATCCCGGCGCAGGGCGCGCCCGGTGCGGGTGTCCCCGCGCAGGCCGCTCCCGCCCAGCCCCTCCCCGTACCCGCGCAGGCAACCGCCCCCGAGGCGGCCGTACCCGCGCAGCCGCTGCCCGCCGAGGCCGCGCCCGCCGCGGCGGCTCCCGCTGCTCCCGCCGCGGCCGCTCCGGTGGCGCCGGTTCCGCAGCCGTGGCCCGATGACGAGGACGACGACACGGCGGGTGCGGGCCTGCCCGGTGCCGCGCTGCCGCCGCAGTTCACGCCGCGCCAACAGCCGCGTGCCGCGCAGCCGTTGCCCGCCGAGGCGCCGGGTGCCGCCGACTCCGGCTCCACCCAGGGGCGGGCGATCAGTGTGCGCACGCTGGGGCAGGGCGTGCCGTTCGTACGGCAGGCCGCGCAGGTGCAGCAGCCGACCGCGACCCCGCCGCCGCACGCCACCAACGGCGGTGGACGGCGCCGCAAGCTGGGCACCCCGCCCGCGCGCCCGGAGGCACAGCCCGAGGCGGGCGCCCGTCCGCACCCCGAGGCGACGCCGACGCCCGCGCAGCCGCGCCGGGCTCCGGGCACCGAGGGCGCCGGACGGTCGTACGCCATAGGGGCGCCGGACGCGAACGCCGCCGAGGGGCCCGAGCCGCTGGACGGTCCGGGCGGTGCCGTGGAGGTCGCGGACACCCCGCGTCCGCAGCCGATGGACGACGAGCTGCCCCCGGAGCCGCTGGACAACCCGCGTCGGCTGCTGGTGTGGCCCGCGCCGGACGTGACGACGTCGGAGGCGCTGAGCAGCCGGGGCTACCGGCCGGTGGTCGTGCACTCGCGCGAGGAGGTCGACGCGCAGATCGCGGCCTTCCCCGCCGCGCTGTTCGTGGACCCGCTGACCGGCCCGATCACCCGGACCGCGCTCCAGTCGCTGCGCCAGGCGGCCGTCGCCGCCGAGGTGCCGGTGCTGGTGACGGCCGGGCTGGGCCAGGCGAGCCGCGAGGCGGCGTACGGCGCCGATCCGGCCGTGCTGCTGAAGGCGCTGGCGCCGCGGGACAGCGAGCAGCATCCGCCGCGGGTGCTGCTGATCGAGGAGCACGCGGAGATCGCGCTGGCGCTGACCGCGACGCTGGAGCGGCGTGGGATGCAGGTGGCGCGGGCCGCGAGCGACAACGACGCGGTGACGCTGGCCGGGCAGTTCCGGCCGAACCTCGTGGTGATGGACCTGATGCAGACCAAGCGCCGCCAGGCCGGGATCGTGGACTGGCTGCGCGCCAACGGGCAGCTCGACCGCACCCCGCTGGTCGTCTACACGGCGGCGGTCGAGCAGGCGGACCTGCCGAAGCTGGCGTCGGGCGAGACGGTGCTGTTCCTCGCGGAGCGCTCCACCAGCGACGAGGTGCAGGGCCGGATCGTGGACCTGCTGGCCCGGATCGGCACCAACTGACGTAAGGGCCGGGGTACTTCGCGTACCCCGGCCCGGTCACTCAGAGCTGTGTCACGTCCAGCTCGCCGTCCGCGTACCGCCTGCGCAGCACCTTCTTGTCGAACTTGCCGACGCTGGTCTTCGGGACCGTCTCGACGATCGTCCAGCGCTCGGGGAGCTGCCAGCGGGCGATCCCGCACTCCTCGGCGAGGAAGAGGCGCAGCGCCTCGAAGCCGACCTCCGAGCCCTCCTTCAACACCACGGTGGCCAGCGGGCGTTCGTCCCACTTCTCGTCCGGCACGGCGACCACGGCGGCCTCGGCGACGTCCGGGTGGGCCATCAGGGCGTTCTCCAGCGCGACCGAGGAGATCCACTCGCCGCCGGACTTGATGACGTCCTTGGCGCGGTCGGTGAGGGTGAGGAAGCCGTCGGGGGAGATGGTGCCGACGTCGCCGGTCTTCAGCCAGCCGTCCGCGCTGAACTTGTCGTCGGGGCGCAGGGGTTCGGCGTCGAGGCCGTTGTAGTAGGCGCCCGCGATCCAGGGGCCGCGCACCTCCAGCTCGCCCGCCGACTCGCCGTCCCAGGGCAGGCGTTCGCCGCCGGGGCCGGTGAGGCGGGCCTCGACGGAGGTGGGGAAGCGGCCCTGGGTGAGCCGGTAGGCGAACTCCTCCTCGGTGCCGATCGCGTGGGCCGGGGGCCGGGCGATCGTGCCGAGCGGGGAGGTCTCGGTCATGCCCCAGGCGTGGCAGACCCGCATGCCGAGCGCGTCGAACGCCTCCATCAGGGAGGGCGGGCAGGCCGCGCCGCCGATGGTGACCTGAACGAGGGAGGAGACGTCGCGGGGGTTGACGCCGAGTTCGGCGAGCAGGCCCTGCCAGATGGTGGGGACGGCGGCCGCGTGCGTCGGGTGCTCGGCCGCGATCATCTCGGCGAGCGGCACGGGCTGGAGGAACCGGTCCGGCATCAGCAGGTTGACGCCGGTCATGAACGCGGCGTCCGGCAGCCCCCACGCGTTCACGTGGAATTGCGGGACCACGACCAGCGAGGTGTCCTGGTCGGTCAGGCCCATCGACTGGGTCATGTTGACCTGCATGGAGTGCAGGTAGACCGAACGGTGGCTGTACACCACGCCCTTGGGGTCGCCGGTGGTGCCGGAGGTGTAACACATGGCGGCGGCCCGGCGTTCGTCCAGCTCGGGCCAGTCGTAGTGCTCCGGGCGCCCGGCGAGCAGCTCTTCGTACTCGTGCACGCGTGCCGTACCCGCCGCGAGCGGGGCGCGGTCGCCGGGGCCGGTCACCACGAGGTGCTCGACGGTGGGCAGCTGGGGCAGCAGGGGCGCGAGGAGCGGGATCAGCGAGCCGTTGACGATGATCACGCGGTCGGCGGCGTGGTTGACGATCCACGCCAGCTGCTCGGCGGGCAGCCGCAGGTTGAGCGTGTGGAGTACGGCGCCCATGGACGGGACGGCGAAGTACGCCTCGACGTGCTCGGCGTTGTTCCACATCAGGGTCGCGACCCGGTCGTCGTCCCGCACCCCGAGGTCGTCCTTCAGGGCGTGCGCGAGCTGGGCCGAGCGGGCGCCGATCTCGGCGAAGGTCCGCCGGTGCGGCTCGGCCTCGCCGGTCCAGGTGGTGATCCGCGACGACCCGTGCACGGTCGAGCCGTGGGTCAGAATCCTCGAGATCAGCAGCGGTACGTCCTGCATGGTGCTCAGCACGGCGGGCGTCCTCCCCGGCAGCGTTGCCTGTACGGAAGTAGAGTCGCGCTGATTCTGCGCACATACCGCGCGGTATGTCACTAGGGGGAGGGAAAGTCGGCGCTGTGGCCCGCTGGTTTCTAGCGGGCCAGGCCCAGCTCCGGGTCCTCGCGGAGCTTGCCGAGGGCGCGGGAGACGGCGGACTTCACGGTGCCGACGGAGACGCCGAGCAGCTCGGCGGTGCGGGCCTCGCTGAGGTCCTCGTAGTAGCGCAGGACGACCATGGCGCGCTGGCGGGCGGGCAGGCGCAGGACCGCCCGCCACATCGCGTCGCGCAGCGCCTGGCGCTCGGCCGGGTCGTCGGCGCCGGGACGCGGCTCGGGCTCGGGCAGCTCGTCGCAGGCGAACTCGTCCACCCGTCGTCTGCGCCACTGCGAGGTACGGGTGTTGAGGAGGGCGCGGCGCACATACCCGTCCAGCGCCCGGTGGTCCTCGATGCGCTCCCAGGCGACGTACGTCTTGGCCAGCGCGGTCTGCAGCAGGTCCTCGGCGTCGCTCGGGTTGGCGGTGAGCGAGCGGGCGGTGCGCAGGAGGGCGGGGTGGCGGGCGTGGACGTAGGAGGCGAAGGAGGGGTACAGCGAGGTGCCGCCCGGCGCGAGGCGGGGGTGGGGAAGGGTCTGCCGCGCTGGTGCGGCGGCGGCCGAGGCGCTGGTGCAGACGGGTGCGGTCATGACTCCACGCTAGGAGCGGGCACGGCGCCGGGGATCGGCCGGAGGTCCCGAAGCCGGGTCCGCCTCAGGTTGTAGGGGTGGGGTTCGCCGGACCTCCTGAAGGTGGAGTGGACCTCCACCCGGCCTGGGGGTTCTCCCGGAGGCTCGTGGACGGCTTGGAGAGGGGCGGGCGTACGACAGCGGCGCGGCGGGCACCGAAGTGCCGGCCGCGCCGCTGTCATGACCCCGAAGCACACCCCGGCGGAGCCCCTCCCCAGGGACCCCGCCCCGGGCTCACCGGAGAGGTCCGCGGTGACTGCTGTCCATCTCTTCCTCCAGAACCAACTACGGCTTGAGTCAGGGAGGTTGGCCGACCATCCCGACTCGTTTCCTGCGGCGTCGCACCGGAGTACTGCCCGCCCCGTCCCGCCCCAATCTCCCCAGGGGGCACGATTACCACGCAAGCGTGATGACAAGTCGATAAACCCCCATCGCCACATTTCTTCGCGGTGTGGTGCAGACGGGACATCCCTGCCCACTTCCCATACTCGAACGTATGTACGACCATGGAGTATGGCCACCTCCGACCGGCAGGCCAGAACGCTGGCCCTCGCCCACGCGCTGTCAGCCGCCGAGCGCGGGCTGGCCGTCATCCCCCTGTCCCGGCGGAAGCTCCCGGCCCTGCGCTCCCCGCACCGGTCCGACCCCGCGCGGCCGCCCTGCCATGGCGAGTGCGGCCGCTTCGGGCACGGGGTGCACGACGCCTCCACGGACCCCGACCGGGTGCGCGCCCTGTTCGCCGCCGCGCCCTGGGCCACCGGCTACGGCATCGCCTGCGGCCTGCCCCCGCACCAGCTGATCGGCGTCGACCTGGACACGAAGCCCGGCACCGACTCCCCGGCCGCGCTGCGCGCCCTGGCCATACGGCACCGGTTCACGATCCCGGAGACGGTCGTCGTCCTCACCCCGAGCGGCGGGCGCCACCTGTGGCTGACCGGCCCGCCGGACGTGGCCGTCCCCAACTCGGCGAGCCGACTGGCCCCCGGCATCGACATCCGGGGCGCCGGGGGCTACCTGGTCGGCCCCGGTTCGCGCGGCACCCACGGCACGTACACGACGGCACCGGGCACCGCCCATCTCGGCCCGGCGCCCTGTCCCCCGGCCCTGCTGCACCTGCTCCTGCCTCCGCCACCCCGGCCACCTCGGGCCCCCTCCGCCGCCGGGGGCGCGTCCCTGGTCCACTTCGTCCGCACCGCGCACGAGGGCGAGCGCAACGCCCGGCTCTTCTGGGCGGCGTGCCGGGCCTGGGAGCAGGGCATGGGTTCCGCGCTGGAAGGGCCACTCCTGGACGCGGCCCTGGACACCGGGCTGCCGGAACCGGAGGCACGGGCCACGCTGGGGTCTGCGGCGCGGAGGGTGGGGGGAGGGGGCTAGGTCCTGACTTCTGGATCTCGCCGGGGCCGGCCAGGAAGGCGCCCTCGGCCCGAGCCGATGTGATCCACCTGGCACGCCCTAGGCCCGTGCCACGTCCGCCGCCGCTCGCACGAACTCCCGCACGCGCGCCGTCGTGTTCCCCGTCCGCCACACCGGTCCCCGCCGGATGGGTGGGGCGTCGCGCAGGGGCACGTACGCGATGTCCGGGCGGGGGTAGTAGCGGCGTGAGTGGTCGCCCACCGGAAGGACGCCGAGGCCGAGGGCGACCAGGGTCAGCATCTCGGAGAACGAGGTTCCGGCGGGGCCCTTCGGTATCGGGCGGCCGGAGGGGGTGCGGTCGGGGGTGCGGTCCCGTTTGAAGGCGGCGGAGGTGACCGCCGGGTACTGCACGACGGGGTGGTCCGCGAGGACTTCCAGCGACACGGACTCCTCGCCCGCGAGCGGATGCCCGGCCGGGACGGCGAGCACCCGCCCCTCCACGAGCAGGGGAGCCCCGCAGGCCATCCCGTCGAACGGGTACGAGGCGATCAGCACGTCCACCGAGCCGTCGAGCAGACCCGCGCGCGAGTCGGACAGCTGCGCCTCCCGTACGACGACCCGGCACTCGGGATGCCGCTGGCGGAACAGCCCGACCACCTTCAGCAGCGCGGGCGCGGTCCACTCCCCGAGGAAGGCGACCCGCAGCTCGCCGGTGATCCCGCGGCTGGCGTCGGTGGCCCGGCGGAGGGCGTCCGCCATGCCGTCGACCAGGGGAGCGAGGTCGTCGGCGAGCCCCTGCCCGACCGCCGTGAGCCGGACACTCCGGCTGTTCCGCTCGAACAACGGGCCCCCGATCCGCCGCTCCAGCTTCCGGATCACCTGGCTGACCCGCCCGGTCGTGACGCCGAGCCGCTCGGCGGCCCGCCCGAAGTGCAGCTCCTCCGCGAGCGTCAGGAAGGACTCGATCTCGATCCGCTCCAGCATGCGTCCCCCAGCGTTCAGTCAGGCTCAACGACCGTAAGCCGGTCAGCGCTTGATGGTGACCCGGCACCGGCGGATCGTAGAAGCGTCACCGCATCCGCTCCCCTGGAGGAAAACGTGCCCGCGCTGCGCGTCAAGGCATTCGACCACCTGGTCCTCAACGTCGCCGACGTCGAACGCTCCCTCGGCTTCTACACGGCCCTCCTCGGCCTGCACCCGGAGAACGTCGACGAATGGCGCGCCGGCAAGGCCCCCTTCCCCTCCGTCCGCATCTCCCCGGACACCATCATCGACATCGTCGCGGGCCCCCGCTCCGACTCCAACGTCGACCACTTCTGCCTGGTCGTGGACCCCCTGGACTGGCCCGAGGTCATCGCCTCCGACCGCTTCACCGTCCTGGAGGGCCCGGTCCAGCGCTCGGGCGCACGGGGCGAGGCGACGTCGATCTATGTGCGGGACCCGGACGGGAACACGATCGAGCTGCGGTGGTATCCGGAGGACGCGGGGGCGTAGTGCCGAGCAGGCGGAAGGGGCGCCCTCCCCTCGCTGGGGGCACCCCTTCCATTCAGGACCTCTGCGGAGGCCCACACTTGGCCTTTTCCCCGGCCGGGAAACTAGGCAAGGACGACCTGTCGGCCGCTACGGCTCGTCCACCGACCCGCCGACGGACGACTCGTCACGCCCCTTCCGCTGCACCAGGGGAATGACCACGGCAACGACGCCGGCAGCCGTACCAATCGGGGCCGCGAGGCGCGGAAACGCCGTCACCAGGAGCACCACGGTCAGAGCGACCGCGAGCACGGCGGCCACGGCAGCCCGCCGCGCCCGGAAGCCTCCCAGCCGCTTACGCACAGCAGAGCCCGCTTCATCCACAGGCAGAGCCTTGGAGCGCGGCGTCTCAGGATTCATGGGTACCGTCATCGGTAGACCTTCCTCTTCAACCTAGGGACAAGGTCGGGGCGGCTCCCGTGCCAGCGGGGGTCGCCTTTTCTGCGACCACGCCACCCGTCAAGGCCAATAGTGACAGTGAGTTAGAAGGTCGCCAATCCGGTTGTCCACAACCCCTGTGGACAACCAGCAAATAACTGTGCGTAAACCCAAGTTTTCTGTGTACGGGCCGGTGGACAGAGACGTGCATAACCCACAGAGGCATCCACAGAACGGCATCTGAACTGCGGCTTTCAGTTACGCACACTGTGGAGAAGAAAAACTTTGCCACCAAATCATTTATCACGGGGCGTGAAGGCGGAGGGATTTATTCCGCACATATATCTACCCGCGTAGACATCCCGGAAAGGGTGAATTCCAGCGGTGCCCGCTGAAAATGCGACTCCGCTCCGGCCTGGCTGGACCGCTCGCACCTGGGAGCCCGACTCGTCAGCGTCGACCGAGTGGGCCGACCGTCTGCTCGGTCGATCCGTCAGACTTGCCGTTGTCCACCGGCGAAGGCGGCGAAGGAGGGGTGGCGAGCATGGCGAACAGCGCGCTGTTGGTGATGGACGTCCAACGGGACGTCGTGGCGATGGCCGACGACGGTTCCGGGTATCTGCCGCGGCTGCGCGGGGCGATCGACGGTGCCCGGGCTGCCGGAATCCCCGTGATCTACGTGGTGATGGGGCGGCGGCCGGGCGATCCGGACATCAGCCCGCGCAGCAAGGTGATGGCGAACGTCGTGCGGGGGACTGTTCATCGAGGGCGCGCCCGGCTCCGAGATTCATCCCGACGTAGCGCCCCGGCAGGGCGACGTGGTGGTCACCAAGAGGCGGGGGAGCGCGTTCTCGGGCAGCGACCTCGACCTGGTGCTCAGGGCTCGCGACATCGACAGCCTGGTCCTCACCGGCATCGCCACCAGCGCCGTAGTGCTGTCCACCCTGTGGCACGCCGTCGACTTGGACTTCGGCCTCACCGTCCTGGCGGACGCCTGCCTCGACACCGACCCCGAGGTGCACCGGATGCTCACCGAGAAGCTGTTCCCGCAGTGGGCCGATGTCCTCACCGTCGAGGACTGGCTCGGAGCCGTCGCCGCACGGTAGGGAGGACAGAAAGGGGTGCCCCCTGATGAGGAGCACCCCTTTTTGTTCACTACCTCTGCGGAGGCGGTGGGATTTGAACCCACGGTGACATCGCTGCCACGACGGTTTTCAAGACCGTTCCCTTAGGCCGCTCGGGCACACCTCCCCGCTGCCGCCCACCTGGGGCGGAGCGGGGTACAGCGTACCGGGAGCGGGGAGCGGGCGGGGGAACCGGCTCAGCTGTCGCCGACTCGGGAGCCGAGGGTGAGGTCAACCGTGTGCTGGTCGCCGCCGCGGGTGTAGGTGACCTTGACCTTGTCGCCGGGCTTGTGGGTCCAGATCTCGCCGATCAGGGTGGGACCGCTGTCGATCACGGAGTCGTCCAGCTTGGTGATGACGTCGCCGGGCTTGAGGCCCGCCTTCGCGGCGGGGCCGCTCGGCTCGACCGCGGCCGCGCCGCCCGTGCCCTGGTCGGTGATCTTCGCGCCGTCGGCGGACTCCTCCAGGGAGACCGAGGCGCCGATCTTGGCGTACACCGGCTTGCCGTTCTTGATCAGCTGCTGGGCCACGTACTTGGCCTGGTTGATCGGGATGGCGAAGCCGAGGCCGATCGAGCCGGACTGGCCGGAGCCGAAGCTGCCGCCGCTGGTGGACTGGATGGCGGAGTTGATGCCGATCACCGCGCCGGAGGCGTTCAGCAGCGGGCCGCCGGAGTTGCCCGGGTTGATCGACGCGTCGGTCTGCAGGGCGCTCATGTAGGACGCCTTGCTGCCGGAGCTGCCGTCGCTGGAGGCCACCGGGCGGTTCTTGGCGCTGATGATGCCGGTGGTCACCGTGTTGGACAGCCCGAAGGGGGCACCGATGGCGATCGTCTCGTCGCCCACCGCGACCTGGTCGGAGTTGCCGAGGGAGAGCGGCTTGAGGTCGGAGGGGGCGTTCTTCAGCTTGACGACGGCCACGTCGTAGCCCTGGGCGTGGCCCACGACCTCGGCGTCGTACTTCCGGCCGTCCGGGAAGGTGGCCGACAGCTTGCCGCCGTCGACCGCCTCGGCCACCACGTGGTTGTTGGTGACGATGTGGCCCTGGGTGTCGAAGACGAACCCGGTGCCGGTACCGCCCTCGCCGCTGTTGCTCTCCGCCTCGATGGTCACCGTGCTGGGCAGCGCCTTGGAGGCGACGCCCGCGATGGTGCCGGGCGCCCGCTTGACCTGCGAGGCGCCGTTGTCGGCGGCGGTGACGGTGGTGGAGCCCTGGCCGTCGTTGTCCTTGGCCAGGGTGTAGCCGAGGCCGCCGCCCAGGCCGCCCGCGACCAGCGCGGCCACCAGCACCGCCGCGATCAGCCCGCCGCGCCCGCCGCCGGCCGGCTTGGGCGCGGGCTGCTGGTAGGCGGCACCCCAGCCGCCGCCCGCACCGCCCGCACCCGCGTCGCCGTAGCCCGGCGCACCGTGCGGCGGCGGGGGCGGCCAGGCGCCCTCGGGGGCGCCGTAGGTCTGGGGGGCGCCGGGTCCGTACGGATGCTGCTCCGGCGGGCCGGGGGGCACCGGCGGAAGCTGAGCCGTCGCACCCGCGTCACCCTGCGGGGGAGCGGGAGATGCCACCGGCACAGGAGGTGCGGACGGGGCCGGGGGTACCGCGTTGCCCTCGTTCTCGGTGCTCACAGCTCTTCTCTCCTCGATCCACGGCTGTTGTCGTCGGTCGCGCTCGGTCGCACCCGATCATGCTCGGTCGCCACCGGTCGCGTCACGTCGTATACGGGTCGCGTACGGTCGCGCCGGTCCATGGTCGGTCATACCGGTGGCCGCGTGCATGCCCGTCGCCCAAGACGCGCGGACCGGCGCGACAAGGCCGCGCGTGGTCCCGTGTCTGTTCCTGTTGTACGTACTCAGCTTTTCCCACGGGCCGTCAGGGCACCGTAAGCGGTCCCTGTGGGACCGTGGGCACTCTTTATATAAGACTTCTCAGGCAAAAGTGAGATAAGTATGCGCGGAAGCCCGCCCGATGGCGCGCTCCTCCCCGGCGCATGCCCGCTCGCGCGCCCCCCCACAACCCCACGTCGGTGGCACCATGACGCGGTGACCCACGCACCACACCACACCATCCAGGTCGTCGCCCACCGTGGAGCCTCCGAGGACGCGCCCGAACACACCCTCGCCGCTTACCGCAAGGCCATCGAGGACGGCGCGGACGCCCTGGAGTGCGACGTACGGCTCACCGCCGACGGGCATCTGGTCTGTGTCCACGACCGCCGGGTGAACCGCACCTCCAACGGCCGCGGCGCCGTCTCCGCGCTGGAGCTGTCCGACCTCTCGGCCCTCGACTTCGGCTCCTGGAAGGGCCGCGTGGGCCGGGACGAGGAACCCGACTGGGAGCACCGGCCCGAGGACCGCGAGGAGACCTCGGTGCTCACCCTGGAACGACTGCTCCAACTCGTCGCGGACGCGGGGCGGCGGGTGGAGCTGGCCATCGAGACCAAGCACCCCACCCGCTGGGCCGGACAGGTCGAGGAACGGCTGCTCGCCCTGCTGCGCCGGTACGGGCTGCACGCCCCCGCCTCCCCCGAAGCCTCCCCGGTCCGCGTGATGAGCTTCTCCGCCCGCTCCCTGCACCGGGTGCACACCGCCGCCCCGACCCTGCCCCTGGTGCTGCTCGCCCAGTTCGTCACCCCCCGGCTGCGCGACGGACGGCTGCCCGAGGGCGTCACGATCGCGGGCCCCTCGGTCCGGATCGCGCGCAGCCATCCCGCGTACGTACGGCGGCTCAAGGAGGCCGGGCACCAGGTGCACGTGTGGACCGTGAACGAGCCTGCGGACGTGGACCTCTGTGTGGAGCTGGGCGTCGACGCCATCATCACCAACCGCCCGCGCGAGGTGCTGAGCCGCCTCGGCCGCTGACCGCCCCACGCCTCGGGGAGTGCTCCGGCGCGTTCGCTCCCGGTGCGGACATTGCGAATGCGTCGCCGGAACGAGACTGGCCGGTTTCCGGTTCAGGCCAATGGGGCATCCACACCGTGGCGTGGGGCGAAGGAGGTCTCGGGGGTGGCGTTGGTGGTGGCACAGGAAGTGCCCGCGTCGTCGAGCATGGCCGTACCTCATGGCCCTGCCGGCGTGGGGAAGGCGAGGCACCGGATGCGTGCGCAACTGCGCGGCGGCGGGGTCCCCGAACCGGTCGTGGACGACGCCGTGCTGATTCTGTCGGAGCTGCTGAGCAACGCGTGCCGCCATGGGCGCCCGCTGGGCGGTGCCCGGGCCGGGGACGGCGCGGTGCGCGCGGCCTGGCGCGTCGACCCGCGCGGACGGCTCATCGTGGAGGTGACGGACGGCGGCGGCCCGACCCGCCCGGCTCCGGCCACCCCCTCGGTCACCGCGCACGGCGGCCGGGGCCTGAGCATCATCGACGCGCTCGCCGACGACTGGGGCGTCCGGGACGAGGTGCCGGGCGAGGTGACGGTCTGGGTGGTGGTCCACGCGGACGTGCACGATCCCGATGCCGGGGGCCCGCCCGAATCTTTCGCTACGCGCGTCACCACCGCCCCGCCGGTCGCCGCGCTGGCCGAACTCGGCTTCACCGACACCCTTGAGGGCCTCGGCTGAACAAGGGCGGAGGACAAGGGTGTTGTCCACAGGCGCGGACGGCCCCGTCCCGCGTTGTCCACAGGTTCCCGTCGCTCGTGGCCCGAACGACTAGGCTCCCGCCCGTACGAGACCAGCCGTAACCGGGAGACAGCCACGATGGCCAAGAAGCGACCCCAGACCAAGGGCCAGCGCCCGCAGCCGCACGGGGCCGAGGGCGAGGTTCCGGTCGTCGGCGCCCGCGAGGCGTGCCCCTGCGGCAGCGGCCGCCGCTACAAGGCGTGCCACGGCCGGGCGGCCGCGCACGCGGTGACCGAGCTGGTGCAGCGCCCGTTCGAGGGCCTGCCGGGCGAGTGCGACTGGGTGGCGCTGCGCGAGCTGGTCCCGGCCGCGACCGTCGAGCTGACCCTGAAGGACGGTCTGCCCGCGGACGTCCCCTCGGTCACGCTGGCCACCGTGCTGCCGATGGCGTGGCCCGCGCTGCGCCGCGACGACGGCTCGGTGCTGCTGGGCCTGCAGAACGACACCGCCTCCGGCGACATCAGCCGCGACCTCGCCGACACGCTCCGGCGTGCCCTGGTCGCCGAGCCGGGCACCCCGGTGGAGGGCCGTCGCGCCCCCTCCGGCGCGCCCCGCCTCCAGGACCTGCTGGACGCCGACGGCGCCTTCGAGCCGGTCGTGCACAGCGGCTTCGAGTTCTGGGTGCCGGACGCGGAGAACGCCACGCCGGAGGTGACCGCCTCCCTGGAGCGGGCCAACTCCGCCGCGATCCCCACGGTGAAGCTGTCGGGCGTGGACGCCGCGTACTGGTGCGAGACGCCGGAGAAGAACCACCTGCGCTGGGTCATGCCGCACGAGGAGGAGCACCTGCTGGACGCGCTGGCCCGGCTGCACGCGGCGGGCACCTCCAGCCTGGGCGAGGGCACCCGGCTGGTCGGCTCGTTCCGCGCGCACGGGCTGACCGTGCCGGTGTGGGACCTGCCGAGCGGGGTCGGCGCCGAGGAGATCGAGAAGCCCGCGGCGGAGTTCGCCGAGCGGCTGGCCGCGGCCCTCGCGGTGACCGAGCCGCTCACCCCGGAGGAGCGCCGGGCGCGCGGCGGACTCACCAACCGGCAGGTCACCCTCAGCTGACCCGGCCGAAGCCGCGGAGTGGGTGACTCCTGTCACAACTCCTCGGTGTGACAAGCGAATCGGTGTCCGAATGGGCCGGACCGAATTTGCGAACCGCCGATCTCTTGTTACCGTTCGAGTAGCCCGGTTGCTGGTGCATCCCCCGTCGCCAGCAACCGGGTCTTTCCATGCCCGCACCCCGTGGCGTCAGCCGTAGCTGATCCTCAACTCCCCATCACATGGGCGGAGTTGCTGCCCGAGCGGAGCAGTAGCGGGCCTTCGGTTCCGGCCGCGAACTCGGAGACGGCCGTGTAGGCGGCCGCCGTCCCCCGGGTGCGTTCGCGGGGTGTCTCACAGGTGGCGGGCGCGTCGTCCGCGTCGATGGCGCAGGTGGTGCGCACGGCCCGGCCGTCCGGCCCCAGCAAGCTCAAGTCCGCGTCCACGGGCTCGCCGGTGGTGTTGCGGTAGTAGACCCGCGCCCAGGTGTCACCGCCCCGCGTCAGCACACAGGTCTGCGCCTCCAGCCCGTCCGGCGAGGCGAGTTCGGGTCCGCAGCGGATGAGAGTGATCCGGTCCGGAGAAGGGGACGCGGAAGCCGAGACCCCGGCCCGCGCGGGCGTACCCCCGTCCACCGGCCCGGCCGACGCCCCGGTCAGCGGCAGCAGCAGCGCGGCCGCCACGAGGGCCGCCAGGACGGAGGTGCGGAGCGGTCCGGCGACCGGCCCGTCCACGCGGGGCCGGTGATTTCGCAGCATGGGCGGAACATAACGAGCGCGCGCGGCCCGAAGGCCCCGCGCGCCCCCGACACCCCTACAACTCGGGCGCGCTCACACCCGTACGAGTGAGGGCCTCGACCATCGCGTCCACCACGGCCTCCACGTCGGGCACCCAGGGGGAGGCGGAGCCGGGCAGCGGGGCGCGCTCCCAGCGGACGTCGCCCGCACCGGTGGTGGAGGGCGGGAGGGCGAGGTAGCCGCCCTCGCCGTGGAAGCGGAGCGAGCCGGGGACGAAGTCCTTGGCGTACAGCAGTTCGCCCAACTGCTCCATGGAGTAGGGCTTCACGAGGATCGCCCAGCGGTGCGGGGCGGCGACGACCGGGCCGAGCCGCATGCCGCGCCGGTCGAGCAGCGCGAGCGCGCGGGCCCCGGCGGCGGCGGGCAGGCTGACCGCGCAGGGCGCCTGGCCGCCGGTGGCGAGGACGATCGGCGCGTCCGGCCTGCTGGTCCACCACCAGCGCACCATGCGGGCGTCGGTCGTGGCCGCGAGCAGATCGGGGTCACCGGGGTGGGCGCCGGGCACCGTGCAGGCCGGGTCGGGGCAGGAGCAGCCGGCCGGGCCCCGCGGATCGGGGGCCACGCCGGGCAGTACGGGCCATCGCCAGGTCGCCGCGACGGTCGTGGCCGCGTCGATCAGCGCCGGGCCGTCGTCGTCCCGCCGGGGCGGGAGTCCGCGTCGCCTTCCGAGGATCTCGCGCATGAGCGCTCGTTCCTTTCCGTTGCACCGCTGGCAACACCGTGGACATCACAACATGTGTGGATCACTTCACTGTGCGTACCTGTTGGCGCATCACGCCCCCGCGTACGGCGCGGGGAACCCCCAGGGGTGGAGCATCGGACGCGTCCGACGTGCGGTTCTTCAGGAGCACGGACACGGCACGGGGGTGGCGAAGTCTGGCGTTTTGCCGTCGCGCGTGTTTCTCTCCGCCTCCGCCGCGGGAGGATGGGGCACGGCCGTCGGTGGTTATGACGTCCGAGTCCTTCGCCAGGTTCCGGGCGGCCTCCGGCCACCCCTGGTCTTCTCTCGAGTACGTACCCCGCACGACCGTGGTGACGCTCCGTCGAGCAGGGCCAGTCGACCGCAATGCAGCTCCACCCGAGGCAGTTTCAAGCCAACTTGCCAGTAAGGCAAGGGGTTCCGGGCAATCCCCCTCCGGCCCCGCCAACACCAGGAATCCCCGCAGGACAATGCTGGACATCCCCTCACGAGTGCGTGTACATGTGGAGACACTGCTGGCGGCGCAGAATCACATGGGGGTTTGCGATGCTTTTCAGTAAGACGCACCGGTCCGAGAGCCGGACGCCATGAACGCCCCGCACCCTCCGAAAGTGGCCGGAATCGATCCCACGGTTCCCCCTCCGACCCACACTGTCGCGCCCGCACCCCCCGACCCGGAAGCCGGTCCCGCACCGGACGCCCCGGCAGGCACTCCACCCCCCGTCACAGCCCCCGACGCCCCCGGCAGTCTGCTCCAGGACCGGCTGGCCGGCTGGGTCTCCGACCTCACCACCCTCCATGAGCTGACCGAGCGGATGTGCCGAACCTCCGCCCTGGACACCGCACTTGAGGAACTCCTGCGCGCCGGTGCCGCCCTCGTGGGCGCCCGGCGCGGTCTGGTCGTATGGGAACCCGGCGACGGACTCGGCCCCCGTACCACCGTCGGCCACGGCCTCGGCAGAGCCGACCTCGGCCACCTGGAGACCGTCCCGCGCGAAGCCCTGCTGACCAGCACCGCGGACCTCCTCGCCGAGCCCGGCCTCGACCCCCGCCACCGCGAGGTCGCCGCCCGCCTCGGCTACGCCGCCGGACACGCCGTCCCCCTGGCCACCGACGACGCCCACCTCGGCACCGCCGTCTGGCTCTACGACGAGCCCGCCGCACCCGACGAACACCACCGACATCTGATCGGCCGCTACCTCCGCCAGGCCGCCGAACACCTCGCCCTGCTGCTGGAGGTGGAGCGCACCCGCGCGTACGCGGCGACCCTCACCGGGGAACTGCTGCCCTCCCGGCTCCCCCGGCTGCCCGGCGTCCAGCTCGCCGTCCGGCACCGCACCGGCCCGCGCGGCGGCGGCGACTGGTACGACGCGCTGCCGCTGCCCGACGCCGCCCTCGGCCTGTCCGTGGGCTCGGTCACCGGCGGCGGACCCGGCGCCGTCGGCGCGATGGGCCGACTGCGCGCCTCGCTGCGGGCCTACGCCGTGATGGAGGGCGAGGACCCGGTCGCCGTCCTGTCCGACCTGGAGCTGCTGCTGCGGCTGACCGAGCCCGCCCGCTCGGCCACCGCCCTGTTCGCCTACTGCGAGCCCGCCGCGCGCCGGATCACCCTGGCCGGTGCCGGGCACAGCCCGCCACTGCTGACCGGGGAGCGGCGCACCGAGTACGCCGAGACCTCCCTGTCCGCCCCGCTCGGCATGCTCGCCTGCTGGGAGGCGCCCAGCGTGGAGTTCCGCGTCGAGCCCGGAGAGACGGTTCTGCTCTACACCGACGGGCTGCTGCGCCGTACCGGCGAGCCCATGGACCGGGCCTTCACCCGGCTGCGCGCGGCCGCGGCGAGCGTGCCGCGGGCCCTGCGCGGCGACCCCGGCGCCGTCGCCGACCATGTCCTCGCCACCCTCCTGCCGGGCGACACCGCCCGCGGCGACGAGGACGTGGTGCTGCTGGCGGCCCGCTTCGGCTGAGCGTCGGCATGAGGCTGAGCGTCGGCATGAGCACGACCGGTCCGGTTTCGGTACGAACGTACGATGATGGGGGCACCCCTGCTCGGGCATGGACGCGAGCGCCGCGTGCCCCCTGGGGGAGACCACACGCCGTACCGAGGAGGATCAGTGTCCGACGAGCTCAACCCGGCCGTTCCCGACGAGGCCACCGAGGCCGCAGAGGCCGAGGCGCCCATCAAGCAGCGCAAGAACGGCCTCTACCCCGGTGTCTCCGACGAGCTGGCGGAGAACATGCGCTCCGGCTGGGCCGACACCGAGCTGCGTGACCTGGCGCCGATCCCGCAGGCCGCCGACACCGCGCGCCGCCGCGCCGCGCTGTCCGCCCGCTTCCCCGGCGAGCGCCTGGTGATCCCCGCGGGCAACCTGAAGACCCGCTCGAACGACACCGAGTACGCCTTCCGCGCCGCCACCGAGTACGCCTACCTCACCGGCAACCAGACCGAGGACGGCGTCCTGGTCCTGGAGCCGGTCACCGCGGGCGGCCACCGCGCGACCATCTACCTGCTGCCCCGCTCCGACCGCGAGAACGGCGAGTTCTGGCTGTCCGGCCAGGGCGAGCTGTGGGTCGGCCGCCGCCACTCCCTCACCGAGTCCGAGGCGCTGTACGGCATCCCGGCCGCCGACGTCCGCGAGCTGGCCGCCGCGCTGCGCGAGGCCACCGGCCCGGTCCGCGTGGTCCGCGGCCACGACGCCGGGATCGAGGCGGCCCTGACCGACAAGGTCACCGCCGAGCGCGACGAGGAACTGCGCGTCTTCCTCTCCGAGGCCCGTCTCGTCAAGGACGACTTCGAGATCGGCGAGCTGCAGAAGGCCGTCGACTCCACCGTGCGCGGCTTCGAGGACGTGGTGAAGGTCCTCGACAAGGCCGAGGCCACCTCCGAGCGCTACATCGAGGGCACCTTCTTCCTCCGCGCGCGCGTGGAGGGCAACGACATCGGCTACGGCTCGATCTGCGCCTCCGGCCCGCACGCCTGCACCCTGCACTGGGTGCGCAACGACGGCCCGGTCCGCTCCGGCGACCTGCTGCTGCTCGACGCGGGCGTGGAGACCCACACCCTCTACACCGCCGACGTCACCCGCACCCTCCCGGTCGACGGCACGTACACCGACGTCCAGCGCAAGATCTACGACGCGGTGTACGAGGCCCAGGAGGCCGGGATCGCCGCGGTGAAGCCCGGCGCCGGGTTCCGCGACTTCCACGACGCCGCCCAGCGCGTGCTCACCGAGAAGCTGGTGGAGTGGGGCCTGGTCGAGGGCCCGGTCGAGCGCGTCCTGGAGCTGGGCCTGCAGCGCCGCTGGACCCTGCACGGCACCGGCCACATGCTCGGCATGGACGTCCACGACTGCGCGGTCGCCCGCACCGAGACCTATGTCGACGGCACCCTGGAGCCCGGCATGGTCCTCACCGTCGAGCCCGGCCTGTACTTCCAGGCCGACGACCTGACCGTGCCCGAGGAGTACCGGGGCATCGGCGTCCGGATCGAGGACGACATCCTCGTCACCGCCGACGGCAACCGGAACCTGTCGGCGGGCCTGCCGCGCCGCTCCGAGGACGTCGAGGCGTGGATGGCGTCGCTCAAGAGCTGACGGCACGACGAAGGGCCGGACGGCCCCTCATGGAAGGACCCCTCACGCGGTGAGCAGTGAGGGGTCCTTCTTCCACTTCAGGACCTTGTCGAAGCTGACCACGGTGCCGGTGCGGCCCGGCCGGGCGCCGATGTGCACGTGGTCGGCCAGCTCCCGGATCAGACACAGGCCCCGGCCGTCCTCGGCGTCCACGCGGGCCATCCGGATGCCCAGGGCCGGTGCGGGCGCGACACCGGGGCCCGAGTCGGCCACCTCGATGCGGCACTTCTCGCCGTCCAGATAGGCGGTCACCCGGTACGCCTCCGAGTGCTCACCGCGTGCGGTGCCACCGTGCTCCACGGCGTTGGCGCACGCCTCGGTCAGGGCCACGGAGATGTCGTACGAGACGTCGGGGTCGACCCCGGCCGTCTCCATGGTGCCGATCAGCAGTCGCCGGGCGAGCGGGACGCTCGCGGCGTCGCGGCGCAGATGGAGTGACCACCAGATGCTCATGCTCCAGCCTCCTGGCCGCGGCTCGACATACCGTTACCTATTGCCGCGCGTGCGCACCGGTAAGCCCCCCGATGACGTGATGCCCCCCATATGGTCGATGTGCGCCGGGACGAATCGGGGTATGACGTACGGCCGATGCCACGGCGCGCGTCCCGGTGGTGGCGCGATCCGGCGGCCCTGCCTCGGGGGTGCGGCGGGCGCAGTGCGATGATGAGCCCCGCCATGAGTGCCCCTCACCCGCGCACGGCGCGGTCCGGACCCCGTGTCCGGCTTCTGCGGGCCGCGGTCTTCGCCGCGGTCTGTGTCGTGCTGGCCGCCGCCGGGCACACCGTGGCCTCCTGCGCGAACGTCCCGCTGTGGACGCTCGGCGCCGGATTCCTGGGCTCCTTGCTGGTCATGGCGCCGCTCGCCGGACGGGCCCGCTCGGTGCCCGCGATCGCGGCCCTCCTCGCCCTCGGCCAGCTGGCCCTGCACACGCTGTTCGGCCTCGGCCAGCACACCGCGCAGCCCATGGCGTCCATGGGCACCGCGCACTCCGGTGCGGCCGACGACGAGATGGTCCAGCGGGCCGCGCAGCTGCTGTGCGGGTCCGGCCCGGCCACCCTCACCCCCGGCCACGCCTACCGGCTGCTGCTCGACGCGCGCCTCATCGACGCCTCGGGCCGCTTCACGGACCGCGCGCCCACCGGCGGGCACGCCTACGACATGGCCGGTTCCTCGGCAGGGTGGCTGCCCTCGCTGCCGATGCTTCTCGGCCACCTCCTCGCGGCCCTCGCCCTGGGCTGGCTGCTGCGCCGGGGCGACCTGGCCGTGCTGCGGCTGATCGAGCTGTCGACGCACGGCGTCGCGGAGGGCGCGCTCGTCCGTTCGCTGCGCGCCGCGCTCGCGCTGACCCGCGCCCTGTACGCCGGGCTGCTGCCCGCGACCGGGCCCGTTCCCCGCGTGCGCCGCACCGGCC
This sequence comes from Streptomyces sp. NPDC002176, assembly GCF_044903645.1. Lineage (NCBI taxonomy): Bacteria > Bacillati > Actinomycetota > Actinomycetes > Kitasatosporales > Streptomycetaceae > Streptomyces > Streptomyces sp. NPDC002176. Next base: position 461,140 of record NZ_JBJDQW010000005.1, on the reverse strand, counting down.
GGGACGAGACACCGCTGCCGCGGGCCGAGGCACTCCAGCACTCGGTGATCCGGCGCGGCCCGCCCGCCGACGTGTTCCGTCTCGCCGCCTGACGCGACCACCGCTCCCGTACGTACGTGGAGGGGGGCCGCCGTCGTGCGGCACGCGCGTGCGCCTCTTACGCGCCCCGCGCACCCCTCACCGTCACCGGGCTCAGCACCGGATCTCGCTCAAGAGCGGAGTTTCCCCAGCATGCAGATCTCCCGTACCGCCTCCCGTGTCACCGCCGCCGTCGCCGTGGCGGGCGCGACCGTCCTCGCCGTGTCGGTCCCCGCGTTCGCGCATGTCAGCGTGCAGCCGGAGGGCACCGCGGCCAAGGGCGGCTACGCCACCGTGGACTTCAAGGTGCCCAACGAGCGCGACAACGCCTCCACCACCAAGCTCGAGGTCAACCTCCCGGCCGACCACCCGCTGGCCTCGGTCATGCCGCAGCCGGTGCCGGGCTGGAAGGTCCAGGTGACCAAGTCCAAGCTGGACAAGCCGCTGACCATGCACGGCGAGAAGATCGGCGAGGCCGTCACCAAGGTCACCTGGACCGCCGACGGCAAGGGCATCGAGCCGGGCTACTTCCAGAAGTTCCCGCTCTCGCTGGGCGCGCTGCCCGAGGACACCGACCAGCTCGTCTTCAAGGCGATCCAGACGTACTCCAACAAGGAGGTCGTCCGCTGGATCGAGGTGCAGCAGAAGGGCCAGGAGGAGCCGGAGAACCCGGCCCCGACGCTGGCGCTGTCCGCCGCGACCGACGACCACCACGGCACGGCGGCGGCCGCCGGTGACGACGCCAAGGGTGGCGACAAGGACGACGCCCATGAGGAGACGGCCGCCGCCGACTCCGACGGCACCGACACCACCGCCCGGGTGCTGGGCATCGTCGGCATCGTGATCGGCGTCGCGGGCGTGGCCTACGGCGTCCTCGCGGGCCGCCGCCGCACTGCCTGACCCCTCTCTGATCCGCGTGCGCCGGGGCCGTGCCCGCCCGGTACGGCCCCGGCGCACGCGGGAGCTCTCGACCCCCTTGGGACATCTCTCCATGCTTTCTCCGCGCAAGAAGACCCTGGCCGCGGCCGCGCTGCTGGCCGCCGCCGCCTTCACCCTGTCCGCCTGCGGCAGCGGTGACGACTCCTCCTCGCCCGTCTCCGTGGTCTCCGAGGAGGGCGGCTCCGACAAGGCCGCCACCGTCCTCGACCAGCCCTTCGCCAAGCCCGACCTGGTCCTCACCGACACCCACGGCAAGAAGTACGACCTGCGGGCCGCGACCAAGGGCCACCCGACGCTCGTCTACTTCGGCTACACCCACTGCCCCGACGTGTGCCCCACGACGATGAGCAACCTCGCCGTCGCCAAGAAGGCGCTGCCCAAGGCCGAGCAGGACGAGCTGCGCGTCGTGTTCGTCACCACCGACCCCGGCCGCGACACCCCGGCCGAGCTGGGCAAGTGGCTCAACAGCATCGACCCGGGCTTCACCGGCCTGACCGGCGACTTCTCCACCATCCAGGCGGGCGCCCGCTCGCTGGGCATCTCCATCGAGCCGACGACCAAGGACAAGAACGGCAAGACCGTCTCCGTCCACGGCACCCAGGTCATCGCCTTCTCCCCGAAGACGGACGGCGGCTACGTCCTCTACGGCGAGGACGCCACCGTCGACGACTGGACCAAGGACCTGCCCAAGCTCGTCCGCGGAGCGAAGCCGTGAAGCGGGCCGCGCTGCCCGTCACCGCCCTCGCCGCCGCCCTCGCCCTCGCCGGGTGTGGCTCCGGCCAGGGATCAGGCGAGCCGAAGCTGTCCGTGAGCGCCACCTACATGCCCCAGCCGGTCGCCGCCGACATGGCCGCGGGCTTCCTCACCGTCACCAACAAGGGCGGCGAACAGGACGAGCTGACCTCGGTCAGCAGCGACATCGGCCGGGTCACCATGCACAGCACCAGCGGCGGCACCATGGCCGAGCGCAGCTCCTTCGCGGTGCCCGCCCACGGCAGACTCGTCTTCCGGAGCGGCGGCAACCACCTGATGTTCGAGCAGCTCAAGCAGAAGCCGCGCCAGGGCCAGACCGTCAAGCTCAAGCTGGGCTTCGCCCGGTCCGGTCCGCTCACCGTCGAGATGCCGGTGCGGTCCGCCACGTACAACCCGTCGACCGGACACTGAGGGAGGGACCACCTTGACGCCGACCATCACCCCCCGGCTGCGCACCCTGGTACTGCTGCTCCTCGCCGTCACCGGCGCGCTGTTCGCGGGCGCCGCGCCCGCCTCCGCGCACGCCGCGCTGACCGGCAGCGACCCCGCGCAGGGGGTGGTGGTCGACCGGGCGCCCACCCAGATCTCGCTCACCTTCTCCGAGCAGGTGGCGATGGGCGACAACGCGCTGCGCGTGCTCGACCCCAAGGGCAAGGCGGTCCAGGCGGGCGGGCCGGTGAACGTCAGCGGCACCACCTACGCGATCCGGCTGCACGCCGGGCTCGCCGACGGCACCTACACGGTCGCCTACCAGGTCGTCTCCGCCGACAGCCATCCCGTCGCCGGGGCCTACACCTTCTCCATCGGCGCGCCCTCGCGCACCGTCGTCTCCGACACCGGGGCGGGAGCGGGCGGCGGAGTCGTGGGCGGGCTGTACTCCGTCGGCCGCTATCTGTCCTACGCGGGCTTCATCGTGCTGGTCGGCGGCGCCGCCTTCGTACTGGCCTGCTGGCGGCAGGGCGCGGGGGTACGGGCGCTGCAGCGGCTCGTGGTCGGGGGCTGGCTGACGCTCACCGCGGCCACGCTGGGGCTGCTGCTCCTGCGCGGCTCGTACACCTCCTCGGGCAAGCTCGGGGACGTCTTCGACCTGGATCTGCTCGGGCAGGTGCTCCAGACCAAGACCGGGGCCGCGCTGGTCTCCCGGCTGCTGCTGCTCGCCGCCGCCGCGCTGTTCGTCGCGGTGCTCTTCGGGGCGTACGCGCGGCGGGAGGAAGAGGGGGCGGAGGAGGGGGCCGACGAGGACGCGGCCGCTGAGCGGCGTGACCTGGGCTTCGGGCTCGCCATCGGCGGGATCGTCGTCGCGGCCGGGCTCGCGGCGAGCTGGGCCATGGCCGAGCACGCGTCCACCGGGCTCCAGCCGGGCATCGCCATGCCGGTCGACATCGTGCACCTGCTCGCCGTCGCCTGCTGGTTCGGCGGGCTGACCGCGCTGCTCGTCGCGCTGTACCGGGCGCCCGCCGACACCCCGCTCGGCACGGATGCCGTGCGGCGCTTCTCCCGGCTGGCCTTCGGCTCCGTCCTCGCGCTGGTCGCCACCGGCGTCTATCAGTCCTGGCGCCAGCTGGGCTCCTGGTCGGCCTTCACCGATACCCGTTACGGGCAGCTCCTGCTGGTCAAGCTGGGGCTCGTGGCGGTCATGGTGGGGCTGGCGTGGATCTCCCGGCGGTGGACGGGGCGGCTGGCTGAGCGGGGTGCGGCTGAAGCCGAGGCGGAGTCCGAGGCAGCTGCGGACGCCCCGTCGGCCGAGGCGCGGGAGCAGGCTCCCCTCGCCGCCGAGCGGGCCGACGTTCCTGAGCAGGCGTCCCGCTCCGCCGCCGTGCCGACCGGCGCTGTCGCCGCCGGGCCGGTGGGGGCCTCGGCAGACGACGACCCGGACCGGGCCGCGCAGCTCGCCCGGCAGCGGGTCGCCGTCGAGACCGCGCGGCGCAAGCGGGTGCGGGATGCCGACCCGAACCGTTCCGGGTTGCGTCGGTCGGTGCTCGCGGAAGCGGCCGTCGCCGTCGTCCTGCTCGCCGTGACCACCGCGCTCACCCAGACCGAGCCCGGCCGCACCGAGCAGGAGGCCAGGGCGGCCACCGCCCCGGCCGCCAGTTCCCCGGCCGACACCTCCGGCGCCCTCACCCTCGACATGCCCTTCGACACCGGCGGCACGAACGGCAAGGGCCTGGTCCGGATCGACCTCGACCCGGCCAGCGTCGGCGCCAACGAGATGCACCTCTACGTGCAGCGGCCCGACGGCCGCCCGTACGACATCCCCGAGGTGAAGGTCGCCCTCACCCTGAAGGCGAAGAAGATCGGGCCGCTTCCCGTGGCCCCGGAACACATCACCACCGGCCACTGGGCGGCGAGCGGTGTCCAGGTCCCCATGGCGGGAGACTGGGAGGTCGCCGTCACCGTACGGACCTCCGACATCGACCAGGTGACCGTCTCCAAGAACGCGCAGATCGGCTGAACCGCACCATGCCCGACCCGTCCGTCCCCCAGGCCCGCACCGCCCCCGAGCAGGGCCGGGGCGTCTCCCGGCGCACCCTGCTCGGCACCGCCGGGGCCACCGGCCTCGTGCTCGGCGCGGCGGGCGGCGCCCTGGGCTACGCCGCCGCGCCCGCCCCGGCCACGCCGCTCACCTCGATCGGTACGGACCGCGCGATGTTTCACGGGAAACATCAGCCCGGCATCACCGACGCGCTCCAGGCCCACGGCCATCTCGTCGCCTTCGATCTGAAGCCGGGCGCGGGCCGCAAGGAGGCGGCGGCCCTGCTGCGCCGCTGGTCGACGGCGGCCGAGCGGCTGATGGCGGGCGAGGCGGCCCCGCACGAGGACACCGACGTGGCCCGCGACGCCGGACCCTCCTCGCTGACCGTCACCTTCGGCTTCGGCCACAGCTTCTTCGCCCGCACCGGACTGGAGAAGCAGCGGCCGACCGCGCTGGACCCGCTGCCCGACTTCTCCGCCGACCACCTGGACAAGAAGCGCGGCGAGGGCGACCTCTGGGTGCAGATCGGCGCCAATGACGCGCTGGTCGCCTTCCACGCGCTGCGCACGCTCCAGAAGGAGGCGGGCGACGCGGCCCGCGTCCGCTGGCAGATGAACGGCTTCAACCGCTCACCCGGCACCACCGCGCACCCCATGACCACGCGCAACCTCATGGGCCAGATCGACGGCACCCGCAATCCCAAGCCCGCCGAGCCCGACTTCGACCGGCGAATCTTCGTGCCCGCCTCGGGCGAGCCCGCCTGGATGGCGAACGGCTCGTACGCCGTCGTCCGCCGCATCCGGATGCTCCTGGACGACTGGGAGAAGCTGGCGCGACCGGCGCAGGAGGCGGTGATCGGCCGCCGCAAGTCGGACGGAGGTCCGCTGTCCGGCGGGGACGAGACCACCGCGATGGACCTGGAGAAGGCGGACGCGCAGGGGCAGTACGTCGTCCCGCTCGACGCGCACGCCCGGATCACCCGGCCCGACCAGAACGGCGGGGCGGCGATGCTGCGGCGCCCGTTCTCCTTCCACGACGGCTTCGACGCGGACGGCGTCCCCGACGCCGGGCTGCTGTTCATCTGCTGGCAGGCCGACCCGCTGCGCGGCTTCGTGCCGGTGCAGCGCAAGCTCGACCGGGGTGACGCGCTGTCGCGGTATCTGCGGCACGAGGCCAGCGGGCTGTTCGCGGTGCCGGGCGGCGCGGCGCAGGGGGAGTACGTGGGACAGCGCCTGCTGGAGGGCTGACAGGGTGCGCCACGGACGCCGTCTTCACCGGCGTCCGGGATCGAAACCACCCGGAAGGGTGGCTGCGGTGAGACGGTCGGGCCGGGTCGCGGCACGGCCATTAGGGTGAGGGCATGCCAGCGAGTTACGCGTATCTCGGTCCCGAAGGCACCTTCACCGAAGTCGCCCTCCGTACTCTCCCGGAGGCCGCCACCCGCGAGCTGATCCCCTACGTCTCGGTGCAGTCCGCGCTGGACGCGGTGCGCACCGGCGAGGCGGAGGCCGCGTTCGTGCCGATCGAGAACTCGGTCGAGGGCGGGATCACCACCACCCTGGACGAGCTGGTCGCGGGCGAGCCGCTCACGATCTACCGCGAGGTGCTGCTGTCGATCACCTTCGCGCTGCTGGTCCGGCCGGGCACGAAGCTCGCCGACATCAAGACGGTCACCGCGCATCCCGCCGCCCAGCCGCAGGTCCGCAACTGGCTGCGCGCCCACCTCCCGGACGCCCTGTGGGAGTCGGCCGCCTCGAACGCGGACGGCGCCCGCCTGGTGCAGGAGGGCCGGTACGACGCGGCCTTCGCGGGCGAGTTCGCGGCCGCGCGGTACGGCCTGGTCCCGCTGGAGACCGATATCCACGACGCGGAGAACGCGCAGACCCGGTTCGTGCTGGTCGGCCGTCCCGCCCGGCCCGCCGCGCCGACCGGCGCCGACAAGACCTCGGTGGTGCTGTGGCAGCGGGACGACCATCCCGGCGCCCTGCGTGATCTGATCGGCGAGTTCGCCACCCGGGGCATCAACCTGATGCTGCTCCAGTCCCGGCCGACCGGCGAGGGCATCGGAAACTACTGCTTCTGCGTGGACGCCGAGGGGCACGTTTCCGACCGGCGGATGGCGGAGGCGCTGATGGGGCTGAAGCGGCTCTGTCTCCAGGTGCGATTCCTGGGTTCCTATCCGCGTGCCGACATCGCGCCGGGCGGCGCACGGCCGACACTGCCGGGTACGTCGGACCAGGAGTTCCTGGCCGCCTCCGACTGGGTGGCGCGCTGCCAGGACGGCCGTTTCTAGCGGGTTCCGTTATCCACAGAAGTTATCCACAGGTCCGCTTCTCTACCTGGGGACAAGTCGACAACAAGCCCCACCCGGTCGACAAATCGGCTCACAGTCCTCAGGTGCATTCAGCCCAGCCCGGATCACCCTTCGTCCACCTGTTTCCATCGATTCAGCTTTTGGGACGACCACTTTCCACTCGAAAGTGGTTATCCAGGGAGTTTGAACCGGGAATTCCTCGGGACACAACTCACTCGGAATGATCAATTCCGAAATCCACAGTCACTCCACACAGCCTGTGGATAACTTTTCCCGGGGTGTGGATGCCCACGGCCGCCCCGGCTGCAGCCCGGGTATGTGGGTCACGTCCGCTCCACGCGCACCGGTAGCCTGGGGCCTGTGATTGACCTTCGCCTGCTTCGTGAGGACCCTGACCGTGCGCGCGCCTCCCAGCGTGCTCGTGGAGAGGATGTCGCGCTCGTCGACTCCCTCCTGTCTGCCGACGAGCGGCGCAGGTCCTCCGGCGTCCGCTTCGACGAGCTGCGCGCCGAGCAGAAGCAGCTCGGCAAGCTGATCCCCAAGGCCACGCCCGAGGAGCGGGCCGAGCTGCTCAACCGTGCCGAGCAGCTGAAGGCCGACGTCAAGGCGGCCGACGCCGAGCGCGACGAGGCCGACGCGGAGACCCAGCGCCTGCTGCTCGGCGTCAGCAACCTCGTGCACCCCGGTGTCCCGGTCGGTGGCGAGGAGGACTTCGTCACCCTGGAGACGCACGGCGCGATCCGCGACTTCGACGCCGAGGGCTTCGCGCCCAAGGACCACCTGGAGCTCGGCCAGATCCTCGGCGCGATCGACACCGAGCGCGGCGCCAAGGTCTCCGGCTCCCGCTTCTACTTCCTCACCGGCGTCGGCGCCCTGCTGGAGCTGGCCCTGGTCAACGCGGCCATCGCGCAGGCCACCGCGGCGGGCTTCACCCCGATGCTGACCCCGGCGCTGGTCCGCCCCCAGTCCATGGCGGGCACCGGCTTCCTCGGCCAGGCCGCGCAGGACGTGTACCACCTGGACAAGGACGACCTCTACCTGGTCGGCACCTCCGAGGTGGCGCTCGCCGCGTACCACATGGACGAGATCATCGACGCGGACCGGCTGCCGCTGCGGTACGCCGGTTTCTCCCCCTGCTTCCGCCGCGAGGCCGGTTCGCACGGCAAGGACACCCGCGGCATCTTCCGCGTCCACCAGTTCGACAAGGTGGAGATGTTCTCCTACGTCGCCCCGGAGGACTCCGAGGCCGAGCACCAGCGTCTGCTGGAGTGGGAGAAGCAGTGGCTGACCTCGCTGGAGCTGCCGTTCCGCGTGATCGACGTGGCCACCGGTGACCTGGGCTCCTCCGCCGCCCGCAAGTTCGACTGCGAGGCGTGGATTCCGACCCAGGGCAAGTACCGCGAGCTGACGTCCACCTCGGACTGCACCGAGTACCAGTCCCGCCGCCTCCAGATCCGGATGCGCGACGGCAAGCAGGTCCGCCCGCTGGCCACGCTGAACGGCACCCTGTGCGCCGTACCGCGCACCATCGTGGCGATCCTGGAGAACCACCAGCAGCCCGACGGCTCGGTCCGTGTCCCCGAGGTCCTGCGCCCCTACCTGGGCGGACGGGAAGTCCTGGAGCCGGTCGCCAAGTGAGCAGCCCCCTTCCCTACCGGCTGATCGCGACCGACCTGGACGGCACGCTGCTGCGCGGCGACGAGACGATCTCGCCGCGCACCCGTGAGGCGCTCGCCGCCGCCACGGCCGCGGGTGCCGCGCACATCGTCGTCACCGGCCGCGCGGTCCCCTGGACCCGGCACATCCTGGACGACCTCGGTTACCAGGGCCTCGCCGTCTGCGGCCAGGGCGCCCAGGTCTACGACGCCGGACAGCACCGGCTGCTGACCTCGGTGACCCTGGACCGGCAGCTGGCGGGCGTGGCGCTGGCCAAGATAGAGGCCGAGGTGGGCCCGCTGTACCTGGCGGCGAGCCGGGACGGCCTGGACGGCGACGTCATGGTCGGCCCCGGTTACTCGGTCACCGGCCGACTCCCGGCGAAGGCGTTCACGAACGCGGCCGACCTCTGGGAAGCGCCGCTGAACAAGATCTACATCCAGCATCCGACGCTGTCCACGGACGAGCTGGCGGAGGCGGCCTCGCGCGCGGCGGGCGGTTTCGTCACCGTCGTCATGGCGGGCGAGGGCATCGTGGAGCTGCTGCCGCTCGGGCTGTCCAAGGCCACCGGGCTGTCGCTGGCGGCCCGGCGGCTGAAGCTGAAGGCGGCCGACACGATCGCCTTCGGCGACATGCCGAACGACCTGCCGATGTTCGCCTGGGCCGCGCACAGCGTGGCCATGGCCAACGCCCACGAGGACCTCAAGGCCGTGGCCGACGAGGTGACCGCCTCCAACGAGGACGACGGCATCGCGCTGGTCCTGGAGCGCCTGCTCGGCTGAGAGGCAGGGCACGGCTTGGTCGTGCCCTGCCTCCCGGCCGGTTCTCCGGTTGGGCGGCCCCTCCTACTCCTCGCCCGCCAGGGTCAGCGCGCGCAGCCGCTGGCCCGCGTACCAGGTGGCGGCGACGGTGACCACGACCAGCAGGGCGGTGGCGGTGGGCAGGCCGACGTCGGAGGTGATCAGGTTGCTGCCGACCACCTTGTGCGCGACCGCGAGCGACCACTGCTGGACGCTCAGGGTGCGGGCGCCGGACACCAGGGAGCCGAACAGGGCCTCCCAGACCAGGGCGTAGACCAGGCCGAAGACCACCGCGTGCCGCGAGACCGTGCCCAGCAGCAGGAACAGCGCCGAGTAGGCGATGGACGCGACGAGCGCGGCGACCGTGTAGGCGATGGCGACCTGCTGGCCGTTGCCGTTGAGGATCAGGCCCGCGATCAGGGTGGGCAGCGCGGAGAACACCATGGTTACCGCGATGGCCACGATCAGCTTGGTGAAGATGATCGTCGGCCGCTTCAGCGGCTTGGACAGCAGATAGACCACGGAACCGTCGTCGATCTCCGGCCCGATCGCGCCGGTGCCCGCGATGACGCCGATGATCGGCATCATGGTGGCGAGCGCGAACCCGCCGAGCACGTCGGCGGCGACCTGGTCGTCGGCCCCGGTCAGCAGGCGGACGGCCACCGAGATCACGATGAGCAGCAGGGGCAGGGCGCCGAGGACGAGGGCCCGGCGGCGGCCGAGCAGGGCCCGGTAGGTGAGCCGGGCGACTGTGGGGTCGTACATCTTCGGCCTCCTACGCCGCGACGAGATACGAGAAGACGGACTCCAGGGACTCGTCCGAGGGCGAGACCGTGAGGAGCCGGATGCCCTGGTCACTGGCGACCTTGGGCAGCAGCGTGGTGAAGCGGCCGAAGTCGACGGCCTGGACGATCAGCCCGCCCTCGACGGCGTCGACCTCGATGCCCGCGGTGGACGGGTCGGCGATCAGGGCGGCCGCGAGGGCGCGGTCGTCGCTGGAGCGGACCAGATAGCGGTGCGGGCGGTCGGTCATCAGGCGGCGGATCTTGCGGAAGTCGCCGCTGGCCGCGTGCCGTCCGGCGACGACGACCTCGATGTGCCGGGCGAGCTGCTCGACCTCCTCCAGGATGTGCGAGGAGAACAGCACGGTGCGGCCCTCGTCGCCCATGGCGCGCAGCAGCTCCATCAGCTGGAGCCGCTGGCGCGGGTCCATGCCGTTGAAGGGCTCGTCGAGCAGCAGCAGCGAGGGATCGTGGACGAGCGCGGACGCCATCTTCACGCGCTGGCGCATGCCCTTGGAGTAGGTGGAGATCTTCCGGTCCTGGGCGGGCTCCATCTCGACCGTGGCCAGGGCGCGCTGGGCGGCCTTGGCGCCGAGTCCGTGCAACTCGGCGTTGGCGAGGACGAACTCGCGGCCCGTCAGGAAGTCGTACATCGCCTCGCGCTCGGGGACGATGCCGATGTGCTGGTACACCGACTCGTTGCGCCACACCGGCTTTCCGTCGAGGGTGACGGTGCCGGTGGAGGGGGCGAGGAAGCCGCCCATCATGTTGATGAGGGTGGACTTGCCCGCGCCGTTGGGGCCGAGGAGGCCCGTGACACCGGGACCGATGGTCATGGTGATGTCGTTGACGGCGACCACGTTGCCGAACCAGCGGGAGACGTGATCGATCTGGAGCGTTGTCACAGGCCCACCTTCTTGTAGCGGCGCAGCAGGAGGCCGTAGCTCGCGGCGATCAGGCCGAGGACGACGATCAGGTAGACGAAGCCCTGCCCGGTCGACGGGCCGACGCCGCTGGGGAACGACGACTGGCCGCCGAGCAGCGCGGACTGGACGCCGTCGATCAGGGTGACCGGGGAGAACAGCCCGATCCACGGCGTCGCGCCGCTGTTGCCCTGGGAGTCGGCGATGGCCTGGAGGGTGGAGACGGCGCCGTAGGAGATGGTCATGACGGCGATGACGGCGGCGATGCCGAAGCCGCGGCGCGGGGTGATGGCGGCGATGACCAGGCCGATCCCGGCGAACAGCAGGGAGAGCAGGACCACCGCGACCAGTCCCTGGCCGAACTTCTCGCTCTGGTGCGCCACGCCCATCTTGGCGAGCAGCGCGCCCACGTACAGCACGAGCAGCGGGCCCCCGGTGAGGATGAACAGGGCCGAGGCGAGCGCCGCGAACTTGGCGAGCACATAGTCGACGGTCTCGATGGGCCGCGAGAAGTACAGCGGGACCGTCTTGAAGCGCAGGTCGCGGGAGACGGACTGCGGCGCCTGGGACGCGACGAACAGGCTGATCACGGCCTGCATGATGATCGCGTACCGGGTGTAGGGGACCGGCAGTTCGTGCGCCTTGGTGGTCACCGCGACGGCGACCATGATGGCGGCGGGCACGCAGATCACCGCGAACAGCAGCATCGGCAGCACCTTGGACTTGGCCGACCGGCCGAGACCGTAGGCGCCGCGCAGGGACTGCGAGTACAGCGAGAGACGGGCGTAGGCGCGGCCGAGGCGCGGGCCGTCGTAGCCGCGGTAGCCGATGTCGTGGATGCGGGACTGGTCGCCCAAGGGCGCCGGTGCCGTGGGGACGGGCTGGTCAACCGCCATGGCCGACTGCCTCCTTCCGCTGCTCGTCGCGGGTGAACACCTCGGAGATGTGGTGGCGCCGCTGTTCCATCCGGACCAGGCCGAGGCCGAGCCCGGCGACGGTGTCGCGCACCAGGTCGTACGTCTCCTCGCCCTGCGCGGTGAGCAGCAGGATGTGACCGGCGCCGGGCAGGCCGCCGCCGTCGTCATGGGTGTCGATCCCGCGCGCGTGCAGCGCCTCGGCGAGGGCGCGGGTGCCGTCGGGGTGGGTGTCGCTGTCGGTGACCTCGACGGCCAGCGTCGTGGTGTTCTGCGTGAAGTCGGTGGTGGAGCTGGACCGCAGCAGCTTGCCGCCGTCGACGACCACGACGTGGTCGCAGGTGCGCTCCAGTTCGCCCAGCAGATGGGAGGTGACCAGGACCGAGATGCCGAAGTCGGTGTGGACCCGCCGGATCAGGCCGAGCATCTCGTCCCGGCCGACCGGGTCGAGGCCGTTGGTCGGCTCGTCCAGGAAGACCAGCCGGGGGTCGTGCACCAGCGCCTGCGCCAGCTTGACCCGCTGCTTCATGCCGGTCGAGTAGCCGCCGATGGGGCGGTAGCGCTCCTCGTACAGCCCGACGTGGCGCAGGGTGTCGGCGGTGCGCTCGCGGGCGGCGGCGGGCGGCAGGCCGGACATGCGCGCCATGTGCACGACGAACTCGGTGGCCGAGACGTCGGGCGGCAGGCAGTCGTGCTCCGGCATGTAGCCGACCTGTTCGCGGATGGCGGCGCCTTCGGTCGCCACGTCGAGGCCGAGCACGGCGGCGCGGCCCTCGCTGGCGGGGGACAGACCCAGCAGGATCTTGATCAGGGTGGACTTGCCGGCGCCGTTGGCACCGACGAGTCCCGTCACACCGGGTCCGATGTCCACGGACAGCCGGTCGAGCGCGGTCACCCGGGGGAACCGCTTGCTCAGGCTCTCGGTCACGATCACAGTCACGTCCTCGACGGTAGTGACGTGGGGCACGCGGGTCGTCAGACCACAGAGCCGTCTTGGGGTCCGTCTCGGGTAGTACGGGGCCCTAGGGGGTGCGGTCCCTAGGGCCTTTCTTCCGGATCAGGCCGGCTCGGGCCGACGGTGCCTTCGGGCCGACCCGAGCGGGGTCTGGTGCGTGCAGCTGCAAGGCGGAGGAGGGCGTCGACGCGGAGCGTCGGCAACCGACGACAACGCCGCAGATGTGCGTGCCAGGGCCCGCGACCCCGGCAAGATCCGGAAGACAGGCCCCAGGGGTGGGCGACACGCGCGGCTGGTGGGCCGACCCCTGGGTGATCTCCCCTATTGACGCCGACTCTAACAACTGCCACATTCGCAGGAAGTCGTACGAGCGGTGCCGCGCGGTGGCGCCGGACGGATGCGGGCGGATACGGGCGGAGGAGCAAGTGACGCTGAAGGACGCGCGTGAGCGGCGGGTGCGTACCGGCGGGATCGAGCTGTGCGTGGCCGAACTGGGCGATCCGGAGCGCCCCACCGTGGTGCTGGTGCACGGCTACCCGGACAGCAAGGAGGTCTGGTCCGAGGTGGCCGCCCGCCTCGCGGACGACTTCCACGTGGTCCTCTACGACGTGCGCGGCCACGGCGGCTCGACCGCGCCGAAGCCGCTGCGCGGCGGTTTCACCCTGACCAAGCTGACGGACGACTTCCTCGCGGTGATCGACGCGGTGAGCCCGGACCGGCCGGTGCACCTGGTCGGGCACGACTGGGGTTCGGTGCAGTCCTGGGAGTTCGTGACGGTCGCGCGGACACAGGGCCGCATCGCCTCGTTCACCTCCATGTCCGGCCCTTCGCTGGACCACTTCGGCCACTGGATCGACGCCCGCGTGAAGCGTCCGACCCCGCGCCGGGTGGGCCAACTCCTCGGCCAGGGCGCCAAGTCCTGGTACGTGTACCTGCTGCACACGCCCGTGCTGCCGGAGCTGGCCTGGCGCGGGCCGCTGGGCAAGCGGTGGCCGAAGCTGCTGGAGCGGGCCGAGAAGGTCCCGTCCGGCGACTACCCGACGGCCTCACTCCCCTCCGACGCGGCCCACGGCGCCTGGCTGTACCGGGACAACGTCCGCCCCCGGCTGCGCCGCCCCCGCCCGGACGCCGTCGCGCACGTACCGGTGCAGCTGATCACTCCGCAGGGCGACGCGTTCCTCTCGGAGCGGCTCTACGACGACCTGGAGCGGTGGGTGCCGAGGCTGACCCGGCGCACGCTCCCGGCCAAGCACTGGGTGCCGCGCACCCGGCCCGACCAACTGGCTCGATGGATCGAGGAGTTCGTGACCTCCGTGGAGCAGGGCGAGTCTTCGCGGGGCAGCGGTCCTCATGCCGACCGATTCGGCGGCCAGTTGGCGCTGGTCACGGGTGCGGGCAGCGGTATCGGTCGCGCGACCGCACTCGCTCTCGCGGAGGCAGGGGCGCGGGTGGTGGCGGTCGACCGGGACGCCGGGACGGCCGCCCGCACCGCCGAACTGGCCCTGGCGGCAGGGGCGTCGGGTGCCTGGGCGGAGACGGTGGACGTCTCGGACGAGCAGGCCATGGAGAAACTGGCCGAGCGGGTGCACCGCGAGTACGGGGTGCTGGACGTGCTGGTCAACAATGCGGGCATCGGCCTGTCCGGCTCCTTCTTCACCACCACCTCGGACGACTGGCGCAAGGTGCTGGACGTCAACTTGTGGGGTGTCATCCATGGTTGCCGCCTCTTCGGCGCCCGCATGGCCGAGCGCGGGCAGGGCGGCCACATCGTCAACATCGCCTCGGCAGCGGCCTTCCAGCCCTCGCGGACGCTTCCGGCGTACAGCACGTCGAAGGCGGCGGTGCTGATGCTCTCGGAATGCCTGCGCGCCGAACTGGCCGGGCAGGACATCGGAGTTACGGCCATCTGCCCGGGCATCGTCAACACCAACATCACGTCGACGACACGCTTCACGGGGGTGGACGAGACCGAGGCGCGGCGGCGCCAGGAGCGGTCGTCCCTGCTGTACGGGAAGCGCAACTACCCGCCGGAGAAGGTCGCCAGGGCGATCCTGGACGCGGTGGCGGAGAACCGTGCCGTGGTGCCGGTGACTCCTGAGGCGCGGGGGGCGTATCTGCTGGCGCGGTTTCTGCCGGGGGCGCTGCGCAAAGTAGCGCGGGTGGAGCCGAAGTTGTGAGGCGGGGGGTCGGCCTCGGGCGCTCCATCTGCCGTGAAGCACCCGGAAGTTGATCAACATGCCTGAAACGGGCGTCGGTTGTCCACAGAATCGTCAAAAAGGCTGTGGATAACGGGCGTTGGCTGTGGATCAAACCTGCCCGCGTAAATCATATGCGTGATCCGCGTCTCTCCGGGAGGCTGGGGAGGCGCAGAGAACGGGCCGAAAACGCGGGGCGGCCCGAAGAGAGGGAGATACGAAAAGCACCCTATGAGAGAAAGAGTGGGGGCCATGCACCGCGACGGCCACGTCTTCCACGTCAGCGCGAACGGCGTCTGGCTGACCGACGCCGTCCCGCCGCGCTATCTGCGCTTCTCCGAGCCGCGCTGAGGTCCCCGCCCGCTCAGCCGAGCTGGGCGACGGCCTCGGTGGCGATCTTCTCGAAGACGGCCTGGTCGGCCGCGAAGTCCGAGTCGGCGATGGGCCAGTGGATCACCAGCTCGGTGATGCCCAGCGCGGCGTACCGGCCCGCGAAGTCCACGAACGCGTCGACGGACTCCAGCGGACGCGCGCGGTCCGGGGTGAACCCGGTCAGCATGATCTTGTCCAGGTCGGCCACATCCCGGCCGATCTCCGCGCACGCCTCGGTGAGCCGACCGATCTGCCCCTCCACCGCCAGCACCGACTGCTCCGGCGTACCCGTCTCGAACAGCTTCGGGTCGCCCGTGGTCACCCACGCCTGCCCGTACCGCGCCGCCAGCTTCAGCCCGCGCGGACCCGTCGCCGCCACCGCGAACGGCAGCCGGGGCCGCTGCACGCACCCCGGAATGTTGCGGGCCTCGTGCGCCGAGTAGAAGTCCCCCGCGTACGACACCGCGTCCTCGGTCAGCAGCTGGTCCAGCAGCGAGACGAACTCCGCGAACCGGTCGGCCCGCTCACGCGGCGACCACGCCTCCTGCCCGAGCGCCGTCGCGTCGAACCCGGAGCCGCCCGCCCCGACCCCCAGGGCGACCCGGCCGCCGGAGATGTCGTCCAGGGAGATCAGCTCCTTGGCCAGGGTCACCGGATGCCGGAAGTTCGGCGAGGTCACCAGCGTCCCCAGCCGCAGCCGCTCGGTCACCCCGGCGGCGGCCGTCAGCGTCGGCAGCGCCCCGAACCACGGCCCGTCCCGGAAGGTCCGCCACGACAGATGGTCATAGGTGTACGCGGCATGGAACCCGAGCTCCTCGGCCCGCTGCCATTTCGCCCGTCCTCCCTCGTGCCAGCGGTCGACGGGAAGGATCACGGTACTGAGACGAAGGGCCATGCCGTTGAGCCTACGACGCCCGGATGGCCGCTCGGAACGCGATCCTGAACTCGTCTGACGCATCCCTGACCTCATCTGCGCGCACTCACGCACGGCCGTGCGCGCATATGCGCGAGAATGGCCGGGTGACCTCAGCGACCAGACAGCCGGGGACCCCGGCCTCCGCCCAGCCGTCGGCCACGTCCGGACGAGGAGGGGGCTCTCTCCCGCCGCCGCGCCTGATCGCCACCGACCTCGACGGCACCCTGCTGCGCGATGACGGGACCGTGTCCGCACGTACCGTCGCCGCGCTGGCCGCAGCCGAGAAGGCGGGGATCGAGGTCTTCTTCGTCACCGGCCGCCCCGCCCGCTGGATGGACGTCGTCAGCGAGCATGTGCACGGCCACGGCCTGGCGATCTGCGGCAACGGCGCCGCCGTGGTCGACCTGCACGGCGGACCCGGCGCCCACCGGTTCGTGAAGGTGCGCGAGCTGGCCAGGGAGAACGCCCTGAAGGCCGTACAGCTGCTGCGCGACGCGGCCCCCGGCACCCTGTTCGCGGTCGAGCAGACCTACGGCTTCCACCAGGAGCCCGCCTATCCCAAGCTGCACATGGAGATCCCGGACACCCTGCGGCCCGCCGAGGAACTGCTCGCACCGGACGGGGTCGCCGCGAGCCAGCCGGTGCTGAAGATCCTCGCCCACCACCCCGACCTCGACCCGGACGCCTTCCTCACCCTCGCCCGGATCGCCATCGGCGGCCACGCCAACGTCACCCGGTCCAGCCCCAGCGCCCTGCTGGAGCTGAGCGGGCCCGGCGTCTCCAAGGCCAGCACGCTGGCCCTGTGCTGTGCCGAGCGCGGCATCTCGCACGAGGAGGTCGTCGCCTTCGGCGACATGCCCAACGACATCGAGATGCTGACCTGGGCCGGGCGCTCCTACGCCATGGGCAACGCGCACCCCGACACCCTGGCCGCCGCCACCGGCCGCACCCACGTCAACAACGAGGACGGCGTGGCCCGCGTGATCGAGGACCTCCTCGCGGGCCGGGTCTGACCGCCCGCCCGGTCACAGCACGACGAGGGACTCCGCCTCGGCCTCACGGCGGGCCATCGTGGCCAGCGGGCCGTCCACAGTGAGCAGCTCGGCGTACGGGCCACGCTGCACCACGCGGCCCGCGTCGAGGACGAGCACCTCGTCGACGGCGGCGAGACCGGCGAGCCGGTGCGTGATCAGCAGCGTGGTGCGGCCCTCGGTCGCGGCCAGCAGGTCCTCGGTGAGGGCGTCCGCCGTGGGCAGATCGAGGTGCTCGGCGGGCTCGTCCAGCACCAGCACCGGGAAGTCCGCGAGCAGCGCGCGGGCCAGCGCGAGCCGCTGCCGCTGACCGCCGGAGAGCCGGGCGCCGTGCTCGCCGACATGCGTGTCCAGGCCCTCGGGGAGCCCGTCCACCCAGTCCAGCAGCCGGGCCCGCAGCAGCACGTCGCGCAGCTCGGCCTCGGTCGCGTCCTTCCGCGCGAGCAGGAGGTTCTCCCGCACGCTGCTGTCGAAGAGATGGGCGTCCTGGGCACACAGCCCGACCAGCCGCCGCACCTCGTCGCCGTCCATCTCGTCCGCCGGGACCCCGGCGAGCGTGTACGTGCCCGAACCAGCGTCCAGGAAGCGCAGCAGCACCTGGGCGAGCGTGGTCTTGCCGGAACCGGAGGGACCGACCACGGCGATCCGGCGGCCCCGGTCCAGAGTGATGTCGAGCCCGTCGAGCGCGTCGCGGTGCTGGTCCTCGTAGCGGGCGGTCAGGTCCTTCACCACGAGCGGGAAGGGCGAGGCGGGTGCCTCGCGGGGCTGCTCGGGCTCGTGGACCGGCACCGGGGCGTCCAGGACCTCGTAGACGCGCTCGGCGCTGCGGGCGACCCGCTGCCGGTAGCGGACGGCCAGCGGGAGGCCGAGCACCGCCTCGAACGCGGCCAGCGGGGTCAGGACGACCACGGCCACCAGCACGCCGTGGATACGGCCCCCGGCCGCCGCCTGCGCCCCGAGCAGCGCGGCGACGGTGACGGTCAGCCCCTGGATCAGCGCGGTCAGGCCGTCGCCGAGCGCCGTGGCCCCGGCGGCGCGGGACGCGATCCGGGTGAGGATGCCGTCGGCCTGCCGGGTGGCCGCCGTACGCGAGGGCAGTGCCCCGGCGACGGTCAGCTCGGCGGTGCCGGTGAGCAGGTCGGTCACCCGGGTGGCCAGCACGCCCCGGGCGGGCGCCAGCCGTCGTTCGGTGCGCCGGGCGACGGCCGCGGTGATCAGCGGGACGCCGACCCCGGCGAGCAGCAGGCCGACGGCGAGCGCGGCGCCCGCCTCGGGGAGCAGCCAGGCGGTGAAGCCAACCGAGGCGGCGGAGACGACGACCGCCACCCCGGTGGGCAGCAGCCAGCGCAGCCAGTAGTCCTGGAAGGCGTCCACGTCGGCGACGAGCCGGGTGAGCAGATCGCCACGCCGGGTGCCCCGCAGCCCGGCCGGGGCTAGGCGCTCCAGCCGCTTGTAGACGGCGACACGGGTGTCGGCGAGCATGCGCAGCACGGCGTCGTGCGACACCAGCCGCTCGCTGTACCGGAAGACGGCACGGCCGATGCCGAAGAACCGCGTGGCCGTGACGGCGACCAGCAGGTACAGCACCGGAGGCTGCTGCGAGGCGCGGGAGATCAGCCAGCCGGAGGTCGCCATCAGACCGACGGCGCAGCCGAGGGCCAGGCTGCCGAGCAGCAGCGCGAAGAGCAGTCGGCCACGCCGGGCCGCGGCCACGGAGCGGACGCGGGCCAGGATGCCCTGTTCCTGAGCGGTCACCGTCTCGGGCGCGGACTCGCCCAGGTCGTCGTCGGCGTCGTCCGGCTCGGGGAAGAAGGGTTTGCCGGGCGCGGCGGGCTCGGGCACATGCGCGTCGAGCGCGGCGGCGGCCAGCTCGGGGGCGAGCGCCTCGGCCAGGACCGGCTCGGGAACGGCGACAGGCTCGGACAGCTCCAGCCGCACCACCCGGTCGGCGACCTCCAGCAGCGCGGGCCGGTGCACGACCAGCAGCACCGTGCGGCCGACCGCGAGCCGCCGTACCGCGGCGACGACATCGGCCTCGGTCGCGCCGTCCAGTGCGGCGGTGGGCTCGTCCAGGAGCAGCACCGGCCGGTCGGCGAGGAAGGCGCGGGCCAGGGCGAGCCGCTGCCGCTGACCCGCGGAGAGACCGGCCCCGTCCTCACCGAGCACCGTGTCCGCGCCCGCGGGGAGCGCGTCCACGAACTCCAGCGCGCCCGCGTCCGCCATCGCCCGGCGTACGGCGGTGTCGTCCGCGTCGGGGCGGGCCAGCCGGACGTTCTCCGCGATGGTCCCGGCGTACAGGTGCGGCCGCTGGGGGACCCAGGCGATCCGGGAGCGCCACTCCTCCAGATCGAGGTCGGCGAGGTCGGCGCCGCCGATACGGACCTGGCCCTCGGTGGGCCGGACGAAGCCGAGGAGCACGCTCAGCAGGGTGGACTTGCCCGCGCCGCTCGGCCCGATCAGCGCCACGGTCTCGCCGGGCTCGACGGAGAAGGACACGTCGGTGACGGCATCCGCCGACCGGCCCGGATAGCGGACCGTCAGGGAGTCGAAGGCCATCGAGCCGGAGGGGACCGGCGCGGTGCCGGTGGCCGGGACCGGCGTCTCCAGTACGGCGAAGATCTCCTCCGCGGCCGCCAGGCCCTCCGCCGCCGCGTGGTACTGCGCGCCCACCTGGCGCAGCGGAAGATACGCCTCGGGGGCCAGGATCAGGATGACCAGGCCGATGTACAGGTCCATCCCGCCGTGCACCAGCCGCATGCCGATGGTGACCGCGACCAGTGCGACGGAGAGCGTGGCCAGCAGCTCCAGCGCGAAGGACGAGAGGAAGGCGATCCGCAGGGTCCGCATGGTGGCGCGGCGGTACTCGCCGGTGATCTTGCGGATGGAGTCGGCCTGCGCCTTGGCCCGGCCGAACACCTTCAGCGTGGGCAGTCCCGCGACCACGTCCAGGAAGTGGCCGGACAGCCGGGACAGCAGCGACCACTGCCGGTCCATCCGGGACTGGGTGGCCCAGCCGATGAGCATCATGAAGATCGGGATGAGGGGCAGGGTGGCGACGATGATCGCCGCCGACACCCAGTCCTCGGTGACGATCCGCGCCAGCACCGCCACCGGGACGACCAGGGCAAGCCCCATCTGCGGGAGGTACCGCGAGAAGTAGTCGTCCAGGGCGTCGACCCCGCGGGTGGCCAGGGTGACCAGCGAGCCGGTGCGCTGGCCGCTCAGCCAGCCCGGTCCGAGCACAGCGGCCCGCTCGACGAGCCGCTCCCGCAGCTCGGACTTCACGGCCGCACTGGCCCGGTGCGCCGCCAGCTCGGTGAGCCAGGAGACCAGGGCCCGGCCGCAGGCGACACCGGCCAGCAGTGCCAGCGGTGTGACCAGGTCACCTGCGGACTTGCCGTGCTGGAAGGCTCCGACCACGATTTCGGCGATCAGCATGGCCTGGGCGATGACCAGGCCGGCGCCGAGCCCGCCCAGGAGGACGACCGCCACGAGGAAGAAGCGCGTGGCACGGGCGTAGCGCATGAGGCGGGGATCGATCGGTTTCACGTGAAACGTGTCCTTCAGTCCCGAGAGTGTGTTTCACGTGAAACATACCCTTGAGGCGGTCAGTGTGCGGCTTCGGCGATGTGCTGGGTGCCGATGCGCTTGCGGAAGACCCAGTAGGTCCAACCCTGGTAGAGCATGACCAGCGGGGCGGCGATGACGGCACACCAGGTCATGATCTTCAGGGTGTACGGGCTCGACGAGGCGTTGGTGACCGTGAGGCTCCAGTCCGCGTCGAGGGTGGACGGCATGACGTTCGGGAAGAGCGACAGGAAGAGCATCGCCACGGTGGCCGCGATGGTGATCCCGGACAGTGCGAACGCCCATCCCTCCCGCAGCCGCCAGATGGCTCCCAGCGCGCCGACCAGGGCGACGGCCGCCACGACCAAGGCGACCAGACTCGCGCCGTCGCCGCTGTGGAGCTGCGTCCAGACCAGGAAGCCGAGCGCCAGGATGACGGTGACCGGGCCGAGGCGCAGCGCCAGCGTCCGGGCCCTGGCCCGGATGTCACCGACGGTCTTTAGTGCCGTGAACACCGTCCCGTGGAAGGTGAACAGCGTGAGCGTCACCGCGCCGCCGAGCAGGGCGTAGGGGTTGAAGAGATCGCCCAGGCCACCGACGTACTCGAAGTTCCGGTCGATCTTCACGCCCCCCACGATGTTCCCGAAGGCCACGCCCCACAGGAACGCCGGGATCAGCGAGGACCAGAAGATCGCCCACTCCCAGTTGCGCTGCCAGTTCTCCTCGGGACGCTTCACCCGGTACTCGAAGCCCACGCCCCGCACGATCAGGCAGACCAGGATGAGCAGCAGCGGCAGATAGAAGCCGGAGAACAGGGTGGCGTACCACTCCGGGAAGGCGGCGAAGGTCGCACCGGCCGCGGAGAGCAGCCACACCTCGTTGCCGTCCCAGACCGGGCCGATGGTGTTGATCAGCACCCGGCGCTCGGGCCGGTCCCGGGCGAGCAGCCGGGTGAGGACACCGACCCCGAAGTCGAACCCCTCCAGGAAGAAGTAGCCGGTCCACAGCACGGCTATGAGGACGAACCAGACGTCATGCAGTTCCATGGCTGTTCCCCCAGCTCTAGTACGAGAAGGCCATCGGCCGGTCGGCGTCGTGGTGATCGCCGCCGATCTTCGTGGGCGGGTTGAGGTCGGCGTCGGTCAGCTCCGGCGGCCCGGCCTTGGCGTACTTGACCAGCAGCCGGACCTCGATGACCGCGAGGATCGCGTACAGCGCGGTGAAGACGGCCATGGAGAGGGCGACCTCGGTCTGGGAGACACCGGGGGAGACCGCTTGCCGGGTCTGGAACAGGCCGTAGACCACCCAGGGCTGGCGGCCCATCTCGGTGAAGATCCAGCCCCAGGAGTTGGCGATCAGCGGGAAGGCCATCGTCCAGGTGGCCACGCGCCAGAACCAGTGGGTGAGCTTCGGGCTCAGCGTCCGCTTCCCGAACAGCACCAGACGCGGCACCTCGTCGTCGCCGGTACGCAGGTGCTGGGGCAGCAGGAACTTCTTCCGGGTCAGCCAGAGGCCGAGCATCCCGAGGGTGAAGGAGGCCATGCCGAACCCGATCATCCAGCGGAAGCCCCAGTAGGCGACCGGGATGTTGGGCCGGTAGTCGCCGGGTCCGAACTTCTCCTGCTCGGCCTTGTTCACATCGTTGATGCCGGGGACGTACGAGGAGAAGTCGTCGTTGGCGAGGAAGGACAGCATGCCCGGCACCTCGATGGCGACGGTGTTGTGGCCCTTGTCCACGTCGCCGTAGGCGAACACCGAAAAGGGCGCGGGCTTCTGACCGTCCCACAGGGCCTCGGCGGCGGCCATCTTCATCGGCTGCTGCTTGAACATCACCTTGCCGAGGGTGTCGCCGCTGATCGCGGTGAGCAGACCGGCGATCACCACCGTGACCAGGCCGAGCCGCAGCGACATCCGCATCACCCTGATGTGCCGACGCCGGGCCAGGTGATAGGCGGCCAGGCCCACCATGAAGGCGCCGCCGGTCAGGAAGGCCGCGGAGAGCGTGTGGAACGCCTGGCTGAGCGCGGTGTTCTGGGTCAGCACGGCCCAGAAATCGGTCAGTTCGGCGCGTCCCCGCTCCTTGTTGATCCGGAAGCCCACAGGGTGCTGCATCCAGGAGTTGGCCGCGAGGATGAAGTACGCCGAGAGGATCGTGCCGAGCGAGACCATCCATATGCAGGCCAGGTGGAGCCTCTTCGGCAGCTTGTCCCAGCCGAAGATCCACAGCCCGATGAAGGTCGACTCGAAGAAGAAGGCGATCAGCGCCTCGAAGGCCAGCGGGGCGCCGAAGATGTCCCCGACGAAGCGCGAGTACTCCGACCAGTTCATGCCGAACTGGAACTCCTGCACGATGCCGGTGACCACGCCCATCGCGATGTTGATCAGGAAGAGCTTGCCCCAGAACTTCGTGGCCCTGAGGTAGACCTCCTTCTCCGTGCGTACCCAGGCGGTCTGCAGCCCGGCCGTGAGCGCGGCCAGGGAGATCGTCAGGGGGACGAACAGAAAGTGATAGACGGTGGTGATGCCGAACTGCCAGCGCGCCAGGGTCTCCGGCGCCAGCGCCAGTTCCACGTCGTCACCCCTCCCTACTTCGCCGTTCCGGTGCGGTGTTCGCCGCTTATGTCCCCCACATAGGGAGCAATCCGGACGGGGCTTGTGAAAGCGTTCACATTCACAAGCCATTATGGCGCACAGGTATTCGTCACCCGATAGGGGGGCCCTGACAACTTCCCGCCACGACGAAGGGCCCCGCCGAAGCGGGGCCCCTGCTCATCGCCGGGAGATCGAGGACGTCAGCCCTCCTCGCCCGCCACCTCGCGGCGGAACGCCTCCGCGGCCTTCAGGAACAGGTCGTTCGCCTCGGTCTCCCCGACCGTCACCCGCACGCCCTCACCGGCGAACGGCCGCACCACCACACCGTGGTCCTCGCACGCCGCCGCGAACTCCATGGTCCGCTCCCCCAGCCGCAGCCACACGAAGTTGGCCTGCGTCTCCGGCACCGTCCAGCCCTGGGCGCGCAGCGCGTCGACCACCCGGGCGCGCTCACACACCAGCGAACCGACCCGGCCCAGCAGCGCGTCCTCGGCCTGGAGCGAGGCGATCGCCGCCTCCTGCGCGACATGGCTGACCCCGAACGGCACCGCCGTCTTGCGCAGCGCGGCGGCCACCGGCTCGTGCGCGATGGCGAACCCGACCCGCAGCCCGGCCAGCCCGTACGCCTTGGAGAAGGTGCGCAGCACACAGACGTTGGGCCGCTCCCGGTACAGCTCGACCCCGTCGGGCACCTCGGGGTCGCGGATGAACTCGCGGTACGCCTCGTCCAGTACCACCAGGACGTCCTTCGGCACCCGGTCGAGGAACCGTTCCAGCTCGGCCCGCCGCACCACCGTGCCGGTCGGGTTGTTGGGGTTGCACACGAAGATCAGCCGGGTCCGCTCGGTGATCGCGTCCGCCATCGCGTCCAGGTCGTGGACATCGCCCGGCGTGAGCGGCACCTGCACCGGCGTGGCGCCGCTGATCCGCGTGATGATCGGGTACGCCTCGAAGGAGCGCCAGGCGTAGATCACCTCGTCGCCCGGTCCGCTGGTCGCCTGCACCAGCTGCTGGGCCACACCGACCGAGCCGGTGCCGGTGGCCAGATGGGAGACCGGCACGCCGAAGCGGTCCGCCAGTTCGGTCATCAGGGCGCCGCACGCCATGTCGGGGTAGCGGTTGAACTCGGCGACGGCCGCCGCGACCCGCTCCATGACGCCCGGCAGCGGGGGATAGGGGTTCTCGTTGGAGGACAGCTTGTAGGCGACCGGACCCTCGGCCGAGGCGGGCTTGCCCGGCTTGTAGGTGGGGATACCCTCCAGCTCGGCGCGCAGCTTGGGGCTCGTCTCGCTCACCGCAGTCCTCCTCGCGACCACCGGCGGACCGTCGACGCCGCCGGCATCCAATGCTCCTCACCTTATGAGGATTCGGCGCGCTTGCGTACCTGTGCGCCGCCGCTTCCACCGCCCCAGGGGCATCATGGGGCGCATCGGGCGACTGGCCGCGCAATAGGGGGCGCATCGCGCATTTGTCTACGCGCCGGTGGCTCGCGCCGTGGCGCGCATCCCCCGTGAAGGTGAGTTGAGACCTCTTCGAAACATCGGGCACTTGGCAGGCCCACACGCGTCGACAAGTCACGTCCTGGCACTGGACCGGCCAACTGGCTTGCTTTCCAAGGCTGTTACTACCTAATGATCATGCAGAAACGTGCCTGTCAACGCATGCATATGCGTCCGCCCTACCCCACCACAAGAGCCCTACTATCGGCTCGCCATGACAGCAGCAGGGAAGCACCAGGTGAGCCGCGGGGAAACCTCCCGGCGAGGCAGCCGGCCGGGCCGGGCGGGCATCAGAGATGTGGCCGCCGCCGCCGGGGTCTCCATCACGACCGTCTCCGACGCCCTCAACGGCAAGGGGCGGCTCCCGGATGCCACCCGCCGCCATGTCCGCGAGGTCGCGGACCGACTGGGCTACCGGCCCTCGGCCGCCGCCCGCACCCTCCGTACCGGCAAGTCCGGCCTGATCGGCCTGACCGTGACCACGTACGGGGACGAACCCTTCACCTTCACCGAGTTCGCCTACTTCGCCGAGATGGCGCGGGCCGCGACCTCCGCCGCGCTCGCCCGCGGCTACGCCCTCGTCATCCTCCCCGCCACCTCCCGCCACGACGTCTGGTCGAACGTCGCGCTGGACGGCACCGTCGTCATCGACCCCTCCGACCAGGACCCCGTCGTCAGCGAACTGGTCCGGCAGGGTTTACCGGTCGTCTCCGACGGCCGCCCGGCCGGCTCCCTCCCGGTCACCGCCTGGGTCGACAACGACCACGAGGCCGCCGTCCTCGGCATCCTCGACCACCTCGCCGCCGCCGGGGCGCGCCGCATCGGACTGCTCACCGGCACCACCACGGACACGTACACCCATCTGTCCACCACCGCCTATCTGCGCTGGTGCGAGCGGGTCGGCCAGGACCCGGTCTACGAGTCGTACCCGGCGCACGACCCGTGTGCGGGCGCCGTCGCCGCCGACCGGCTGCTCGCCCGCCCCGACCGCCCGGACGCCGTCTACGGCCTCTTCGACCCCAACGGCACCGACCTGCTCGCCGCCGCCCGGCGCTACGGGCTGCGCGTCCCGGACGACCTGCTGCTGGTGTGCTGCAGCGAGTCCACGGTGTACGCGACGACCGAGCCGCCCATCACCACGCTCTCGCTCAAGCCGCGCCGCATCGGCACGGCGGTCGTACAACTGCTCATCGACGCCATCGAGGGGGTCGAGTCGGACCAGCCGGTCGAGCAGGTGATGCCGACCGAGCTGATCGTGCGCACCTCGTCCCAACGCCGTCCGCCACGCACCACGGTCAGCCCGCCCAGGGCGCCGGAGCGGGACTGACGGAACCGGGCACAATGAGGGCCGGGCCGCCCGGCGGGAGAGGCGGGCGGTCGCGGCTCGCCGAACCGGGGTGGGCGACCGCCCGGCGGGCCAACCGATCCCGGCCGGGCAACCGGTCGAACCCGTGCCCAATCAGGACGAAAGCCTCGGCGATCAGGAGCCTCGCCGTGATTCACCACCCCTGGGTCATCACATGGCGCGACGCGCATTCCTATGATGGGCCCACGACACCGCGGGCCGCTGCGACCAGGCAGTCCGAAGCGGTGCAGCTGCGGCGCGATGGTGGAGGGGTCTGATGACTCAGGGGGCCGGTCAGGGACCCGAGACGGAGCGAACGGCGACGTTGCGCGACTTCCGGGTGCCCGCGTACGTCCATGAGACCGGTCCGTACGCCGACGTGCACCCCGGTGACGTCGTCCCGCCGCACGAGGAGGAGCACCCCGACGGGTACACCCCGACCGAGCGGGACCTGCCGGTCATCCAGCGCGGCGACACCCTCCCGCCACCCGTCGAACCGGCGGCCGCCCCGGCGCCGCAGTCCGACGCGGGTCCCGGCCCGCTCTTCGTCGTCGGCGACGTCCACGGCTACATCGAGGAGCTGCTGAGCGCGCTGCGGGAGAAGGGCCTGGTCGACGAGGCCGGACAGTGGTGCGCGGGCACCGCCCGGCTGTGGTTCCTCGGCGACTTCACCGACCGCGGTCCGGACGGCATCGGCGTCATCGACCTCGTGATGCGGCTGTCCGCCGAGGCCGCGGCGGCAGGCGGCTACTGCAAGGCCCTGATGGGCAACCACGAGCTGCTGCTGCTGGGCGCCAAGCGGTTCGGCGACACCCCGGTCAACTCCGGCGCGGGCACCGCAACCTTCCAGGCGGCCTGGCTGCTCAACGGCGGCCAGAAGACCGACATGGACCGTCTCCAGGACCATCACCTGCAGTGGATGGCCCGGCTCGACGCGGTCGAGGAGGTCGACGGCCATCTGCTGGTCCACTCCGACACCACCGCCTACCTCGACTACGGCGACTCGATCGAGGCTGTCAACGACACCGTCCGCGAGGCGCTGACCCGCAACGACGCGGACGAGGTGTGGGACCTGTTCCGCAAGTTCACGAAGCGCTTCTCCTTCCGCGACGAGGGCGGCGCCGACGCCGTGCGCTCCCTCCTCGACACGTACGGCGGCACCCGTGTCGTGCACGGCCACAGCCCGATCCCGTATCTGCTCGGCCAGGTCGGCTCCGAGGAGAACGAGGACCGCGGCGAACCCCATGTCGAGGGTCCGCACGTCTACGCCGACGGTCTCGCCATCGCCATGGACGGCGGCGTGACCATGGCCGGAAAGCTGCTGGTCCAGCAACTGCCCCTGGACGCCTGACGCTTCACCTGGTCTGAATTTCCGGCAACCCCCTGTCACCGTGCGGTGTGACAGCTCTACCATCGGCTTATCCGTAGCAGGCTCCCCTCCGTTTCTGCCCGACGGCTCGCCGCCATGCGAGCCCCAAGCCCTACGGAGCATCGGGGGATGCACATGAACAGCGTTCCGCAGCACCTGCTGAGCGAGGACCGCCGGGAATTCGAGCGGCTCCTCGACGAGGCGCTGCGCTCCGCACCCGACCACCCGGAACTGTCCGCCGTCGGAGAGCGGCTCAACCCGGAACAGCTGCGCACGATGGCGCTCAACGCCACGGCCCTCATCGCGGCCGCCGCCGCCACCGAGTACCAGACTTACGTCAAGACCCGCGAGGAACTGCGCCGTCCGGCACCGGCCGCCGAGACGACCGGCGTCGAATCCGGCTCGGCGGAACCGGGATCGGGCCCGCTGGGGCTCGCCGCCGCCCTCGGTGAGACCGCCGAGGCCGCCGGGGCGGGCGCCAGCGCGATGATCGCGGTCCTGGCCCCCGTGCTCGCCGGAACGGCCGCGGTGATCTTCCTGCTGGTCGGCTACAGCCTGAAGATGGTCGCCCCCGGCCAGCAGTTCGGCCGGACCATGGTCACCGTCGGCTGGGTCTTCGGCGCCCTGACGGCGGTGGCGATCCTGACCGCCGGGGTGGCGCTTCTGATCACCGCGCTGCGCAACGGCTCCTCCGCCGGGGCCGCCGCCCAGGAGGAGGCGCGCGAGGCGGTGGCGAGGGCGCGTCAGGAGTGGCGGGACGCGCTGCTCGAGCGCGGCATCCTGCCCTTCCTGCAGGACGCCCTCACCCGGCCCGGCGCACCCGCCGCACAGCCCCTCCCGGCCCCCGGACCGAGCGGCCGGATGCCACGCCTCGGCTACGGCCGCCCCGGCTTCAGCAGCCCCGACGACGGAACGGCCACCGACCGCCCCCGCTTCAGCAGCCCGGACTACACGAGCCCGGACTTCGGCGGCCCGGAACACCAGCCGGACTAGCCCCGTACGGTTAGGGCTTGTCCTCCGCGATCGGCAGGTAGACCCGGTTGCCCGTGGCTGCGAACTCCAGCGACTTCTTCGCCATGCCCTCCTCGATCTCGGCCCGGTTGCCGCCGTGTTCGCGCCGGATGTCCTGCGAGATCTTCATGCTGCAGAACTTCGGCCCGCACATGGAGCAGAAGTGGGCCGTCTTAGCGGGCTCGGCGGGCAGGGTCTCGTCGTGGAACTCCCGTGCCGTGTCCGGGTCCAGGGCGAGGTTGAACTGGTCCTCCCACCGGAACTCGAAGCGGGCGTCCGAGAGCGCGTCGTCCCACTCCTGTGCTCCGGGGTGCCCCTTGGCCAGGTCGGCGGCGTGGGCGGCGATCTTGTAGGTGATGACGCCGGTCTTGACGTCGTCCCGGTTCGGCAGGCCCAGGTGCTCCTTGGGTGTGACGTAGCAGAGCATCGCCGTGCCCCACCAGGCGATCATCGCGGCGCCGATACCCGAGGTGATGTGGTCGTACGCGGGCGCGACGTCGGTGGTCAGCGGGCCGAGCGTGTAGAACGGGGCCTCGTCGCAGATCTCCTGCTGAAGGTCGATGTTCTCCTTGATCTTGTGCATCGGGACGTGCCCGGGGCCCTCGATCATCGTCTGTACATCGAACCGCTTGGCGATCCGGTTGAGTTCCCCGAGCGTGCGCAGCTCCGCGAACTGCGCCTCGTCGTTGGCGTCCGCGATCGAACCGGGCCGCAGACCGTCGCCGAGCGAGTAGGTGACGTCGTAGGCGGCGAGAATCTCGCAGAGCTCCTCGAAGTTCTCGTACAGGAACGACTCCTTGTGGTGCGCCAGGCACCAGGCCGCCATGATCGAGCCGCCGCGCGAGACGATGCCGGTCTTCCGGTTCGCCGTCAGCGGGACGTACGGCAGCCGCACACCCGCGTGCACCGTCATGTAGTCCACGCCCTGCTCGGCCTGCTCGATCACCGTGTCCTTGTAGACCTCCCAGGTCAGCTCCTCGGCCCGGCCGTCGACCTTCTCCAGTGCCTGGTAGAGCGGCACGGTGCCGATGGGCACGGGGGAGTTGCGCAGCACCCACTCGCGGGTGGTGTGGATGTTGCGGCCGGTGGAGAGGTCCATGACCGTGTCGGCGCCCCAGCGGGTCGCCCAGGTCATCTTCTCCACCTCCTCCTCGATCGAGGAAGTGACCGCCGAGTTGCCGATGTTGGCGTTGACCTTCACCAGGAACCGCTTGCCGATGATCATCGGCTCGATCTCCGGATGGTTCACATTGGCGGGCAGCACGGCCCGGCCCGCCGCGATCTCCTCGCGGACCACCTCGGGAGAGACGTTCTCCCGGAGCGCCACGAACTCCATCTCGGGCGTGATCTCCCCCTGGCGGGCATAGGCGAGCTGGGTGACCGCCCGGCCCGTCCGTCCACGCCGGGGCTGGCGAGGCCGTCCCGGAAAGACTGCGTCCAGATTGCGCAGCCCGCCGCGCGGCGAGGTGTGCTTGATCCCGTCGTCCTCCGGCCGGACGGGACGGCCCGCGTACTCCTCGGTGTCGCCACGGGCGACGATCCAGTTCTCCCGTAGCGGGGCCAGCCCCCGGCGGACATCGGTGTCGGCTTCCGGATCGGTGTACGGGCCGGAGGTGTCGTACAGCGTGACCGACCGCCCGTTGGTGAGATGCACCTGACGGACCGGCACCCGCAGGTCGGGGCGCGAACCCTCGACATACGCCTTGTGCCAGCCGATGGACTTCCCGGCCTCCTCGCCCGACGAACTGGTCGTCGTGGTCTGCGCGGAGGCAGGCGTGCGTGCGTCCTTGTTGGTCATGAGACCTACTCCCTACGCCGGCATTACCCGGTAACAGGTTCGGCGGTCGACGCAGCGATTTCCGTCCGCAGATGATCTCGGGGAACCATGTTCCACGTGAAACATCGCAACGACGGAGGTCAGCGCCCTCTCAGCCCGGTGCTCCGAGCTCCCGCGTGTGCAAAGGTGCCTCCACGCTAGCGCCCTGTGTGACGGGATGAACAGTGGGCCTCCCCCGTTCTTGCAATGATCGGGCCGTGACCACGACGCAGCAGCCTCCCTACCCTCCCCCCGGCCCACCCCACCGGCCCGGCTCCGGACCAGGCCCCGGCGACGGGAGCGGGCACGGGTCCGGCCCCGGAAACGGCCATGGCGGTCATGGCGGTCATGGCCACTCTCACAACCACGGCCCCGCCGCGCCGGTCTCCAGACATCTGCGCAAGGTCATCGCGGCCATCCTGATCCCGTTCAGCGCGGCCGTCGTCGTGGGTCTGGTGGTGCTCTGGCCCGGAGGCGCGCCCCCGCACCAGCGCTCCGGGGTCGGCTTCGACCGCCAGACCCAGCAGGCCACGGTCACCCAGGTCACCTCGGTGAGCTGCCAGGTCGGCGGGGTGGGCGGGGGAGCCCCGGCCGGTGATCCCTCGGCCACGGGCGCGGGTCCGGCTGCCCAGGAGGACAAGAAGGGCCCCTGCAAGAAGGCGATTGTCCGGGTCGACACCGGCAAGGACAAGGGACGCACCTTCACCGAGCTGGTGCAGCCGGACCAGACCCGGCAGTTGCACCAGGGCGACAAGGTCGTGGTCGCCTACGAGCCCAAGGCGCCGAGGGAACTCCAGTACGCGGTCACCGACCTGGACCGCAAGTTCCCCATGGCCCTGCTCGCCGGGATCTTCGCGGTCGCCGTCGTGGTGGTGGGCCGACTGCGCGGTGTCATGGCGCTGGTGGCCCTGGCCGTCAGCTTCATGGTGCTCACCCTGTTCATCCTGCCCGCGATACTCCAGGGCTCGAATCCGCTGCTGGTGGGCGTGGTCGGGTCGAGCGCGATCATGCTCATCGCGCTGTACATGTGCCATGGCCTGTCCGCGCGGACCTCCGTCGCGGTGCTCGGCACCCTCGTCTCCCTGCTGCTGATCGGTCTCCTCGGCTCACAGTTCATCGGCTGGGCCGCGCTCACCGGCAACACGGACGACAACACCGGCCTGATCCACGGCCTCTACCCGTCCATCGACATGAGCGGGCTGCTGCTCGCGGGCGTCATCATCGGCTCGCTGGGCGTGCTGGACGATGTGACGGTCACCCAGACCTCGGCCGTGTGGGAACTGCACGAGGCCAACCCCTCGATGGGCTGGCGCGGGCTCTACCGGGCGGGCATCCGCATCGGCCGCGACCACATCGCCTCCGTCGTCAACACCCTCGTCCTTGCCTACGCGGGCGCCGCGCTGCCCCTGCTGCTGCTTTTCTCCATCGCGCAGAGCGGGGTGGGCACGGTGGCCACCAGCGAGCTGGTCGCGGAGGAGATCGTGCGCACGCTCGTCGGCTCGATCGGTCTGGTCGCCTCGGTTCCGGTCACCACCGCGCTGGCCGCCCTGGTCGTATCGGCGGACCGCCCCGCGCCCGGTACGGCGGCTCCCGCGGCCACCCCGCCCGTCGCGGCCTCCGGCGGCAGGGGACGGCGCCGGAAGCGCTGAGCGGACCGTCTAGACCGTCGGGCCGTGAACCCTTGCAGAAGCGTTTCTTCAAAGGTGCACGGAGCCCGGCGGAACGCTCGGCGCCCCCCGGCCGGGCCACGTCAGCCCGCGCTCTGCTCCTCGGCCAGGATGCGGCCCAGTGCCTCGTCGAGGTGGGTGTCGAAGTCGGCCAGCGCACCCTCCTGCCCGAGCGGCACCAGCTTGTCGGTGCGGTCGAGGAACGCCACGAGCGGCGGGGTGGAGGAGCGGAACAGCGCCTGGTCACCGCCCACCTGAAGCCGGATCAGCACCTCGCCGAGCACCTCGCAGTCGACGGGGGCGATGTGCACATCACCCTCGCCGCACGGCCGGCCGACCCCGTCGATCATCAACTCCCGGCCGAAGACCCAGGTCACCGGGGCGTCACCGGGCAGATGGAAGGTGAGCCGGACCGCATAGGGATCACTCGTCTCGTAGCGCAACTCCACCGGAATACGGAAGGAAAGCTCCTCCGAGACGAGAAAGCTCATCATGACTTCTGCCTGTACGGACTCGCGCATCGCCTACCCCGTCGTATGACATCGACTGGCCGGGTTTAATCCCTGACTGGGGTCAAATCTAGCTGAACGTACATGGCAGATCACAAGGAGTGAGTTTTCAGATGCTGATAGAGAGCGCCAGCGCTCCCATGTGACGGCCCATCTCCGACTGCAACCTCCTTGTCATGCACGGAAGTTGATCAGCCTGATGGGCCGGGAGCGAGATCGCCATCGTCGCGGCGGTTGTACCGACAGTGATCGGCACCGCCGCACAGATCGCTCCAAGGGCGTACTCCTGCCGCTCCACCACAGGTTCCATCCGCCGGGTCCTGGCCAGCCGCCGCAGCAGGGCATCGTTGTCCCGCACGGTGTACGGCGTGAGGGAGCGCACCGGGTAGCGCGCGAGGTGGTCGCGGCGGGCGTCCTCGTCCAGCTGGGAGAGCAGGCACTTCCCGATGGCGTGGGCGTGTCCGGTCTCGCGGAAGTCGGCCCACTCCGCGACGGCCGGGGTCTCGCGCGAGTCGGCCACACACATGACCTCGATCTCGCCGTCCCGGTACATCGCGTAGTACACCGGGGCGCCGATCGAATCGCGCCAGTGCGCAAGGGTGTCGGCCACCGTGCTGCGACGTTTCTGCTGCGCTCCGCTGCTACTCAGCCGGTCCGCCGCGTCGCCGAGGAAGAACCGCCCCTTGTCCCGGCGCAGATAGCCCTCGTGCACCAGGGTGCGCAGCAGGTGGTACGCCGTGGGGAGCGCGAGGCCGGTCTCGCGGGCGAGCTGCTTGGCGGGGGCGCCGTACTCGTGCCCGGCGACCGTCTCCAGCAGGCGCATGGCGCGCTGGACGGAGCCGATGAGGGTCGCGGAGTGCTTGTCGGGGGCGGTGGCGGCGGGGGGCCGCTGCATGGGGGGCGCGCAGGACCGCGCCGGAGCCGGGGGTGCGTGGGGTCCTGCCGGGGCGGTGTCGACCGTGGCCAAGGATTTACTCCCGAAGCGCGGAGGTGGGGGCGGCCCGTGCGGGGTGGACACGGGTGGGGTGCGTGCCGCCCGTGGGGTTCGGGGCCCCACGGAGGTTCCGGACTCTAACCGTCCACCACCGCGCGCGGACGGCCTGCCGGGGAAACTTCCCCCGCCCGAGGGAACCGGCGATCCGTGTTACCGCTCCCCGGCTCCCGCGCGCGTCACCAGTCGCCGCGCGAGGAGGAACCGGCGGTGAACTTCCGCACCACGTAGATGAGTCCGCCGACCAGGGCGACGAAGAGCAGCAGCTTGAAGAGCAGACCTATCAGGAAGCCGACCACGGTCGCTATCAGCCCGCCGAACACGACCAGCGCGATGACCGGCACCGCGATCCACTTCACCCACCACGGCATCCCCGTGAAGATCTCTCGCATCGCCTCGTCCTTTGCGCTAGCGGTTCTCGATGTCCCGCTTCGATGCTAGAGCCGACGAGGGTCTCCGTGGGGGCCGCGCACCCCTTGTCGTCCCCTGATCCATCCCCTAGGGAACCCTGAGAGCCGACCCTCACGCCTCGGGGGGAGAGAACACCACCATGACCCTCAGGTCCTCGCTGATGTGGTGGAACTTGTGGGCCACGCCCGCGGGTACGTAGACCACGCTGCCCCGCGCGACCTCGGTGGTCTCCAGTCCGACCGTGATCGAGGCCCGGCCGCTGACGACGAAGTACACCTCGTCCTGGAGATGCGGCTTCTGCGGGTCGTGGGAGCCCGCGTCGAGGGCGTACAGGCCGACCGACATGTTCCGCTCGTGCAGGAACTGGAGATACGCGCCCTCGTTGGCGGCGCGCTCCGCCTCCAGATCGTCCAGCCGGAATGCCTTCATCGCCGTCGCCCGCCCTTGCCCCGCCGCCACTCTGATTCTGGTCTGCAACGATCAGACACATGAAGAATCTCGTAGTCAAGACGATCGCCAACGCGGGCGCCCTCGCGGTCGCCGTGTGGCTCCTCGACAAGATCACCCTCACCGGTGACAGCACGGGCAAGAAGGTCGGCACGCTGATCGTGGTCGCGCTGGTCTTCGGCCTGGTGAACCTTCTGGTCAAGCCGGTCGTGAAGGTGCTGACCTTCCCGCTGTTCATCCTGACCCTCGGCCTGATCACCCTCATCGTCAACGCGCTGATGCTGCTGCTGACCTCGTGGGTGTGCGGGCAGCTCAACCTCAGCTTCCACGTCGACGGGTTCTGGACGGCCGTGCTCGGCGGACTGATCATCTCCATCGTCTCCTGGGCGCTGAACCTCGTTCTGCCCGACGAGGACTGATCCGGTCATGACCTACCGCGTCTGTTTCGTGTGCACCGGCAACATCTGCCGCTCCCCGATGGCCGAGTCGGTCTTCCGGGCGCGCGTCGCCGAAGCCGGACTCGACGGCCTGGTCGAGGTCGACAGCGCCGGTACCGGTGGCTGGCACGAGGGCGACGACGCCGACCCGCGCACCGTGTCCGTCCTCGACGAGCACGGCTACGGCACCGGGCACACCGCGCGGCAGTTCCGGCCCTCCTGGTTCGGCCGCCTCGACCTGGTGATCGCCCTCGACACCGACCACCTCAAGACCCTGCGCCGCCTCGCCCCCACCGAGGAGGACGCGCGCAAGGTGCGTCTGCTGCGCTCCTACGACCCGGCGGCCGACGCCGACCTCGATGTGCCGGACCCCTACTACGGGGGCCGTGCGGGCTTCGAGGAGTGCCTTGAGATGGTGGAGGCGGCGAGCGCCGGACTGCTCGACTCCGTACGCGAACATCTGGAGGAACGGCCCGTATGAACGACAACTCGACCGGCGACGGCACGCGCGCCGTCCGGGCCGGTCTCCCCGAGCCGGTGAAGCACGAGCCGACCCTGCCGGGCCCGGTGTTCGCCGCGCACTTCCACCTGCCTGGCGAGGTCAGCGGCCCGTACTCCTACGGCCGCGACGGCAACCCCACCTGGACCCTGCTGGAACGTGCCATCGGCGAGCTGGAGGCGCCCGGCGACGACGACGCCGAGACGCTGGTGTTCGCCTCCGGGATGGCCGCGATCTCCGCCGTGCTCTTCTCCCAGCTGCGCTCCGGCGACACGGTCGTACTGCCCTCGGACGGCTACCAGGCGCTCCCCCTGGTCCGGGCCCAGCTGGAGGCGTTCGGCATCGAGGTGCGCACCGCGCCCACCGGCGGCGACGCCCAGCTCGACGCGCTCGACGGGGCACGGCTGCTGTGGATCGAGTCGCCGTCCAACCCCGGGCTCGACGTGTGCGACATCCGGCGGCTGGTGAAGGAGGCACACGCGCGCGGCGCGCTGGTCGCGGTCGACAACACCCTCGCCACACCGCTCGGGCAGCGTCCGCTGGAGCTGGGCGCCGACTTCGCCGTGGCCAGCGGCACCAAGCAGCTCACCGGGCACGGTGACGTCCTGCTGGGTTACGTCGTCGGGCACGCGGGCGAGGCGATGGACGCGGTGCGCCGCTGGCGGAAGATCGTCGGGGCGATCCCCGGCCCGATGGAGGCGTGGCTCGCCCACCGCTCGATCGCCACGCTCCCGCTCCGCGTCGACCGGCAGAACGCCACGGCGCTCGCGGTGGCCGAGGCGCTGCGCGGGCGTCCCGAGGTCTCCGACCTGCGGTACCCGGGGCTGCCCGACGACCCGTCGCACGCGGTCGCCGCGCGGCAGATGCGCCGCTTCGGCTGCGTGGTCTCCTTCACGCTGCCCAGCCGCGAGCGCGCCGAGCGGTTCCTCGAGGCGCTGCGTCTGGTCGAGGACGCGACGAGCTTCGGCGGGGTCCGCTCCACGGCCGAGCGGCGTGGCCGCTGGGGCGGGGACGCGGTACCGGAGGGCTTCATCCGCATGTCGGTCGGGGCCGAGGACGCCGAGGACCTGGTGGCGGACGTGCTGCGGGCCCTGGATGAGTCCGCCGAGGCCGCCGAGTCCGCGGGCTGAAGGCGGTGCGGACGGTCCGAGCCTCCCCCCTCGTGGCTCGGACCGTCACCGGTTCCGCGCGCGAAGAACCGCGCGAACAAGGCTAGTTGACTCTGCGTCAGTGTCCAATCACGGTAACGACAGAGACCTATCGACTTATTTATAGTTGGGTTCTGCCCGGCCGCCGGAGGAGGCAGGGAAAGGGGACCCCGCATGGACCTGGCCCTGCTGCGGACCTTCGTCACCGTGCACCGGGCAGGCTCCTTCACCCGCGCCGCCGCCCTGCTGGGCCTGTCCCAGCCCGCCGTCACCTCCCAGATCCGCACGCTGGAGCGCCAGCTCGGCCGCCCCCTCTTCCTGCGGCAGGCCCGCGGGGTGACACCTACGACCATCGGCGACGAGCTGGCCCACAAGGCCGCACCGCATCTCGACGCCCTGGTGGAGATAGCCGAGAGCGGCCTGGACGACGAGTCCTCGCTGCGCACACTGCATCTGGCCGGGCCCCCGGAGTTCACCGCCGAGCGCGCACTGCCCGCCCTGACGGAGCTGACCGGCGCCGACGGACAGGGCCTCGCCCTGCGCGCCTCCTTCGGCACCGCGGAGGAAGTACTGGAAGGTCTCGCGGCAGGCCATCACGAGCTGGCCATCAGCACGCTCCGGCCGCGCGGTGCCCTGCTGAGCGCGAGCCCGCTCTGCGACGAGGAACATGTGCTGGTCGCCGCCCCGCGCTGGGCCGAGCGGATCGGTCCGGAAGCGCTACGGCGGACAGGCGCGGCCGCGCTGAAGAACCTGCCCGTGGTCGAGGTCCACGAGTCGCTGCCCTTCGTCTCGCGCTACTGGGCCGCCGTCTTCGACACACGTCCGGGGGTCTCGGGCACGGTCATCGTCCCCGACCTGCGCGCCGTGCTGGCCTGCGCCGGGGCGGGCGCCGGGCTCGCGGTGCTGCCCCGCTATCTGTGCGCCACGGCTCTGGACCGCGCCGAGGTGGTGCTGCTGCACGACCCGGCCGTGCCGCCGCTGCGGACGTACTTCCTGGTGGTGCGCACCGGATCGCTGGCCCTGCCCCATGTGGCACGGGCGCACGAGTGGCTTCAGCGGGCGGCCTCTCACTGGTGCTGAAGAGGCTTTCCTCCGGGAATGCCGCCACCTCGGGCGGCCGAAGTCGCCTGCGATGTTTCACGTGGAACCAGCCGGGCCACATTGTTCCCATGACCGTCCGACCCGTGGTCAAGCGCACCGCCCGCGCCGTTCTGCTGGACGGTGACGACCTCATCCTGATCAAGCGCACCAAGCCCGGTGTCGATCCCTACTGGGTCACCCCCGGTGGCGGGGTCGAGCCCGAGGACCCGACCGTCGTGGACGCCCTGCACCGCGAGGTCTACGAGGAACTCGGCGCCAAGATCAGCGATGTCGTGCCCTGCTTCGTGGACACCGTGGAGCACATCGGCGAGGACGGCGGCGCGACCGGGGTGAAGGTCCAGCACTTCTTCGTCTGCCGACTGGAGTCCATGGACCCCGCCCTCCGCCATGGCCCCGAGGTGGAGGAGCCCGCCGGGGAGTATGAGATCGTCCGTATCCCCTTCACCCGGGTCGGCATCGCCTCCGTCCACCTCGTCCCGCTGTCGCTGCGGCACTACCTGGACGGCAACATCGAGGGCGTCCGCGCCATGCACGCCCCCGACCTCGGCTAGCCCGGGCCCACGCACTCAGAAACCGGCGACCACCAGGTCCTCGACGGGGTCGTGCCGTATGCGGGGCGTGGGGACACCGAGCGCCTGCAACGCGGAGACACCGCTGCGGATCATGCCGGGCGGACCGGAGAGATAGGCGTCGTAGTCCCGCCAGGGGCCGCGCGCCCGCACGGCGTCGTGGAGGTGGCGGTCCTCCCGGTCGATGACCGACCGGACGGATATCCAGGGGTGGGCCTGCCGCAGCCGGAGCAGGGTGTCGATGTCGTACAGGCCGTGGTCGTCGCGCGCGCTGTAGAACACCTCCACCGGGCGGCGGGCGCCGTGCCGGGCCACCTCCTCGGCCATGGCCTTGATCGGGGCTATGCCGGTGCCGCCGCCCAGGCAGAGCAGGCCGCTGTCGGTGTCGTGGTCGACACTCATCGAGCCGACCGGTGGCCCGAGGCGCACGATGTCCCCGGGGCAGGCGCGGTGGACCAGGGCGTTGGACACCCAGCCTGCCGGGACCGCGCGCACATGGAAGGTGAGCAGGCCGTCGGCGCGGGGTGCGGAGGCGAAGGAGTAGTGCCGCCAGACGCGCGGCCACCAGGGGGTCTCCACACTCGTGTACTGCCCGGCCAGAAAGGGGTACGGCTGGTCGGGGCGCAGCGTGAGGACCGCGACGTCGGGTGTCCGCAGGTCGTGGGTGACGATTTCGGCGTGCCACCAGGGCGGAGCGTCCCGGCCGGCCGTCGCGGCGGCGTCGGTCATGACCTGGGAGATCGTGGCGTAGACCCGGCCCCAGGCCGCCTCCGCCTGTGGGTTCCAGGTGTGGGTGGCGTAGGTGCGCAGGGCGCCGATCAGGCACGCGCCCACAGCCGGGTAGTGCTCGGCCCGAGTGCCGTACTTCCGGTGGCCCCGGCCTAGGTTCCGCAGGTAGTCGACGAGCACGGGGGTGTTGTCGATGTGCTCCGCCGCCGTGAGCAGTGCCCGCAGCAGCCGGTCCCGCTGGGTGTCCATCGCGGGCGGGAACAGGGGCCGCAGCTCCGGGTGGCGCACGAAGAGGAGGGCGTAAAAGTAGGAGGTCACCTTGTCGGCGACGGGCGCGATCTCCGCCATCGTGCGGCGGATGAGCAGCGCGTCCCAGGACGGCTGGCCGAGGGGCCGCGCCGGGCGCGCGACGACCGGTTCGGCCTCGGTTCCGCGGCTCGGGCGTCGGTCGCCGTGGTCCGGCAGGCCGTCGTTCCCCGATGGGGTGGCCGGAGCTTCCATGTGTGGCCTCGCTCGCACTCCTGCGACGGTCTGCGCTCTCCCCCTCGGAAGCGCGTGATCCCCGACGAGACGGAGGACCGCAGCACTCGTTCCGCAGCGTGACACCGTGGCCGGATGCCGCGTCGGGTTACCCGGAAACACAGCTCTTGAAGCGCTTCGTCCGGTTACGCTGTTGGCCGCCAAGCCCCTTACGAGTCCGCTGGGTTGATCGACTTCGGTGTGCGCTACGTCGTGCGGCAGGGGTGTTTCACGTGAAACACCCCTGCCGGAACTGGCCTGAAGCGGTAAGAAGTCTCCGAATCCGGTGGACGTGAAGGGTGTCCTTCGGACAGCCTGACCGGCGTGCCGATCTCTTCACTCGCCGCGCTGCCCATCCGCCGTCTGACTCCGCGCGATCTCACCGCCTGCGCCGACCTCTCCGAGGACCGGGGGTGGTCCCGCGAAGAACACAAGTGGGGACTGCTGCTGACCGCCGGAAACGGCTTCGGCATCGACGATCCCGACGGTGGCCTCGTCGCCGCGTGCGTCGTCACGGAGTACGGCTCCGGGCAGCGGCTGGAGCTGGGTGCCATCGGTATGGTCCTGGTCGCCGAACGCCACTCCCGCAAGGGCGTGGGGCGCCGCCTGATGCGGCACGTCGTGGCCGCCATGGACGGCACTCCCCTGACCCTGCACGCCACGCCCGCAGGCCGCCCGCTCTACGAGGAGATCGGCTTCAAGACCGTGGGCCGGGCGGAGATGCTCATGGGGCACTTCACGCCGGACGGGTCGGAGCCATCGGTGGCGACCCGGGCCGCGACCGCCGAGGATCTGCCGTCGATCCTCCGTCTCGACGCGGAGGTCTTCGGTGCCGACCGCACCTCGGTCGTCGTCCGGCTGCCCGCCTTCGCCGATCAGGTGCGGGTGGCGGAGGAGAACGGCCGGATCACCGGATACGCCACCGCCTGGCCCAACATGCGGACCCATGTCGTCGGCCCGCTGATCGCCCGTGACACGGAGACGGCCAAGGCTCTCATCGGCTCGCTCGCGGCCCGTACCGACCGGCCGCTGCGCACCGATGTGGACGTGCGCCATGAGGAGCTGCTGACCTGGGCGAAGGAGCGGGGACTCGCGCCGGTGATGTCGAATTCCGTCATGGTGCTCGGCGCGGCGGAGCTGCCGGGGGACTGGACCCGCAGGTTCGCACCGCTGACGGTGGCCGCGGGCTGACCTCCGCATGACGACGGCCCCCGCGCTGCGGCGGGGGCCGTCGTCATGGTGTGCGGGGCTCGCTCAGACGAGGGCGCTCACCGCCGCGGTGGCGAAGCCGTGGTCCTGGTCCGGCGCGCCGCCGCCGACACCGATCGCGCCGATCAGCCGACCACCACGGTGGACGGGAACGCCACCGGCGATGAAGAGCAGCGGGCGGTCGAGCGCCGTGGGCAGCGTGTGGAAGAGGCCGCCCGGCTGCACGAGGTCGACCAGGTCGGCGGTCGGCGCGTCGAGCTGGAGAGCGGTGTACGCCTTGCGGGTGCTGGTCTCGCCGGAGATCAGCACGGCCCGGTCGTCCCGGCGGAAGGCGAGCAGGTGGCCACCGGCGTCCAGGACGGTGACGCTGACGGTCACACCGGCGTCCTCGGCCGCGCGCCGGGCGGTGGCGATGAGCAGCTCGGCGTCCTCGATGGTGAGCGGGGCGAAGGTGGTGGTGCTCATGGTGGGGGTCTCCTTGGATGTCTCTGAGGTGGTCCGTCCGGGCCGGGCTGTGTTCGTCACCGGTGCGGACGGGGATCTGTGGGGGCGCCGCGCCGGTCTCAGTGGCGGGCGGGCTCCGGTCGGCCGACGGACGCACCGGAGGCGGTCACCGCGCCGGACCTGGTGTCGCGGCGTTCCAGGGCGGCCGACAGGATGGCGAGCAGCAGGGCGGCCGCAGCGAGGACGGCGCCGACCC
The DNA here is from genome assembly GCF_044903645.1 of Streptomyces sp. NPDC002176. Classification (NCBI taxonomy): domain Bacteria; kingdom Bacillati; phylum Actinomycetota; class Actinomycetes; order Kitasatosporales; family Streptomycetaceae; genus Streptomyces; species Streptomyces sp. NPDC002176. The sequence continues at coordinate 419,904 of NZ_JBJDQW010000005.1, read as the reverse complement.
AGTTGGGGGCGGTGTAGCCGAACCCGGCCGCGATGACCATGCCGCCGAGCCAGGCGGACAGGGCGTTGCCCAGGTTGAACGCGCCGATGTTCACGGCCGAGGCGAGGGTCGGGGCGCCGTGCGCCTGGTCGAGGACGCGCTTCTGCAGCGGCGGGACGGTGGCGAAGCCGAGGGCGCCGATCAGGGCGATGGTGACGGCCGCCGCGATCTTGTTGTGCGCGGTGAGCGTGAAGAGCGCGAGCACGACAGCCAGGGCGCCCAGCGAGACGTAGAGCATGGGCATCAGGGCGCGGTCGGCGAACTTGCCGCCGATCAGGTTGCCGCCGACCATGCCGAGGCCGAACAGGACCAGCAGCCAGGTGACCGAGCCGTCGGCGAATCCGGCGACGTGGGTCATCATCGGCGCGATGTAGGTGATGGCGGCGAAGACTCCGCCGAAGCCGAGCACGGTCATCGCCATGGCGAGCAGGACCTGGGCGTTCTTGAACGCGGCCAGCTCATGACGCAGCCGCACGCCTTCGGGCTTGGGCACCTCGGGCACGAGTTTCGCGATGCCCGCGAGGCCGATCACACCGAGGAAGGCGACGATGCCGAAGGTCACGCGCCAGCCGATCTGCTGCCCGATGAGCGTGCCCAGCGGGACGCCGATCACATTGGCGACGGTCAGCCCCGTGAACATCATGGCGATGGCGCCGGCCTTCTTCTGCGGTGCCACCAGCTCGGCCGCGACGACCGAGCCGATGCCGAAGAAGGCGCCGTGGGCGAGGGACGCGACCACCCGTCCGATCAGCATGACCGCGAAGACGGGCGCGACGGCCGAGAGCAGGTTTCCGGCGATGAACAGGCCCATCAGCACCATCAGCATCCGCTTGCGCGAGATCTTGGTGCCGAGCACGGTCATCAGCGGGGCGCCGATCACCACGCCGAGGGCGTAGCCGGTGACGAGCAGGCCAGCGGTGGGGATGGAGACCCCGAAATCGCCCGCCACCTGGGGCAGCAGACCCATGATCACGAACTCGGTCGTTCCGATTCCGAAGGCCCCGATCGCCAGGGCCAGAAGCGCGAGAGGCATGAGGGGGTAGACCTTCCCAAACGATTGCAGGAGCGCTTTGCGTGCTTCCACAATAATTGCAGACGCGGGTTAAATGCAATCGCTGGATATTGCGGCAGTGCTCTACTCTGGAGTTCAGCCGCTCCGGGACGGAGGAACACCCCAATGACAGCGACGGACCCCGCGCTCACCGCCCTCGCGCAGGGCTGGTGCGCCCTGTCTCTGCTGCACGGGAGGATCGAGGCGCACATCGAGCGCGCCCTCCAGGCGCAGCACGAGCTGAGCGTGCGCGAGTACTCCCTGCTCGATGTGCTCAGCAGGCAGCACGACGGAGACGGCGGTCATCTGCAGATGAAGCAGGTCGCCGACGCCGTCGTGCTCAGTCAGAGCGCCACCACCCGGCTGGTGACCCGTCTGGAGGACCGCGGGCTGCTGGAGCGCTATCTGTGCCCCACCGACCGCCGGGGCATCTACACCAATGTCACCGAGGCCGGTCTGGAGCTGCTGGAGAAGGCACGTCCGACCAATGACGCCGCGCTGCGCGAGTCACTGGACGCGGCGGCGCTGACTCCCGAACTCGCCCCGCTGGTCAAGGCCGTGGAGTCGCTGCACGTCCCCGCATAGGCTGCGCTTCATGACCGACCTCGACATAAGGCCCGCGACCCCGGACGACATCCCGGCGATCGTGGCCATGCTCGCCGACGATCCGCTGGGCGCCCAGCGCGAGTCACCCGACGACCTGACGCCCTACCTGTCGGCGTTCGAGCGCCTGGACACCGACCCGAACCAGCATCTCGTCGTCGCGGTCCGGGACGGCCGGGTCATCGGGACACTCCAGCTCACGATCATCCCCGGGCTCTCCCGAAAGGGCGCCACCCGCTCCCTCATCGAGGCGGTCCGGGTCCACGCGGACGAGCGCGGCAGCGGCTTGGGCAGCGAGCTGATCGGGTGGGCCGTCGACACCTCGCGCCGCCTCGGCTGCCACCTGGTGCAACTGACCTCGGACAAGACGCGTACCGACGCCCACCGCTTCTACGAGCGGCTGGGCTTCACGGCCTCGCACGAAGGCTTCAAGCTGAGCCTTTGAACGTGTAGTTGATGTCACGAAGGGTCCTGTTTCACGTGAAACAGGACCCTTCGTACCGTCGATGTCTCGCTACGGCTGGGCGATCCCCCGCCAGCCCTCCGCGTCCACCCCGCCAGGTACGGGCGCGTCCGCGTCGTACGGCTGACGCGTGAACACGAACGACCCGAGGTCGAGATGGCTCACCGTGCCGTCCGGGCGGCGCACGGCTTCCAGCAACTCCCCGGCGTAGTAGCCCTCCAGGCCCGTCCAGCCGCCGTCGCCGTTCGGCCGGAACCGGGCACGGCGGCCACCTCCGCTCAGCGGTCCCAGCGTGAGCAGGCCGTCGGCCCTCACCCGCAGCGCGAAGGGATGGGTCCCCCAGTACCAGAGGCCCGCCAACTCCAGCGCCTTCGGGTCGACTTCGCGCAGCGGGCGCCACGGCTCGGGGATGCGCGGTTCGGCCTCGGCGACGATACGGACGAGATCGGCGCCCACCGCACCGAGCAGGGGACCGCTGGTGCAGTTGGCCAGCACCACCGCCGCCACATCGTCCGCCACGCTGAACGTGAGGTTCGCCAGGAAGCCCGGCAGCGAACCGGAGTGCCCGGCGAGCAGCCGCCCGTCCCGGTGCTGGATCTGCAGGCCGAGACCGTACGTGGCCCCGTCGACCACGTCCGCGGGTTCGGCGGGCGCGGCGGGGGTGCGCATCTCCCGTACCGACTCGGCGCTCAGCACCCGGTCGTCTCCCTGGACCAGGAAGGCGGCGAAGCGGGCGAGATCGCCGGTGGTGGACCACAGTTGCCCGGCCGGGGCCATCCGGCCGAGGTCCTCCAGCGGCTCGGGCAGCAGCGCGTCGGCCCAGGGGTGCACCGCCCAGCCACCGGCATGCGGCGCCTCGGGCTGGGCGGTCGTGCGGTGGAGGCCGAGGGGTTCGAGCACCTCGTCGCGCAGCACCTGCTCCCAGGGAGCGCCGCGGAGTTCCTCCACCAGCGCGCCGAGGACGGTGTAGCCGGGGTTGGAGTAGTGATGGCGCCGTCCGGCCGGGTGCGGCGGGGGCTTCTCACCGAGTACATCGCTCAGTTCGGGCCGCAGCGAGCCCGGCGTCCGCTCCCACCACGGCGCGGGCGACTCGGCGGCCAACCCGGCGGTGTGGGCGAGCAGTTCGGCGATGGTCGCCTCACCGGCGCCGGTACCGGGCAGATGCTTCTCCAGCGGGTCACCGAGGTCGAGCACGCCCTCGTCCCGGAGCCGCAGCACCAGGACGGCGGTGAAGGTCTTGGTGATGGAGCCGATCCGGTACTGCACATCCTCGTCCGGCCCGTGCCCGTCCACCGAGGTCCGCGCCCCGTGCCACACCGCCCGGCCACCACGCACCACCGCGGCGACGAGCGACGGCGCCCGCCCCTCGACCTGCGCGACGGCGATCCGGTGCGTCAACGCCCGGCGCGTCGCCGGAAGCAGCTCTTCGTCCCATGTCGTCATGTGCCCACTCCACCCGCTGGGACGGGCCACGTCGAGCGCATTCCGCCGTGGGCGTCGATCAGGTCTGGGCCATGTCCACGAAGCGGGAGTAGTGGCCCTGGAAGGCCACCGTGATCGTGGCCGTGGGGCCGTTTCGGTGCTTGGCGACGATCAGGTCGGCCTCGCCCGCGCGGGGGGACTCCTTCTCGTAGGCGTCCTCGCGGTGCAGCAGGATGACCATGTCGGCGTCCTGCTCGATGGAGCCCGACTCACGCAGGTCGGAGACCATGGGCTTCTTGTCGGTGCGCTGCTCGGGGCCACGGTTCAGCTGGGAGAGCGCGATGACCGGGATCTCCAGCTCCTTGGCGAGCAGCTTGAGGTTACGGGACATGTCCGAGACCTCCTGCTGACGGCTCTCGGCCCGCTTGGAGCCACCGGACTGCATCAGCTGGAGGTAGTCGATGACGACCAGCTTCAGGTCGTTGCGCTGCTTCAGCCGACGGCACTTCGCGCGGATCTCCATCATCGACAGGTTCGGGGAGTCGTCGATGTAGAGCGGCGCGGCCGACACGTCCGGCATCCGGCGGGCCAGGCGCGTCCAGTCCTCGTCGGTCATCGTGCCGGAACGCATGTGGTGCAGGGCGACACGGGCCTCGGCGGACAGCAGACGCATGGCGATCTCGTTGCGGCCCATTTCTAGCGAGAAGACCACGCTCGGCAGGTTGTGCTTGATCGACGCGGCCCGCGCGAAGTCCAGCGCGAGCGTCGACTTACCCATGGCGGGACGCGCAGCGATGACGATCATCTGGCCGGGGTGCAGGCCGTTGGTCAGCGAGTCGAAGTCGGTGAACCCGGTGGGCACGCCGGTCATCTCGCCGCTGCGCGAGCCGATCGCCTCGATCTCGTCGAGGGCGCCCTCCATGATGTCGCCGAGCGGCAGGTAGTCCTCGCTCGTGCGCTGCTCGGTGACGGCGTAGATCTCGGCCTGGGCGCTGTTGACGATCTCGTCGACGTCGCCGTCGGCCGCGTATCCCATCTGCGTGATGCGGGTTCCGGCCTCCACCAGTCGGCGCAGGACGGCCCGCTCGTGGACGATCTCCGCGTAGTACTCGGCGTTCGCCGCGGTCGGCACCGTCTGGACGAGGGTGTGCAGATAGGCGGCGCCGCCGACCTTGTTGATCTCACCGCGCTTGGTGAGTTCGGCCGCGATGGTGATGGGGTCGGCCGGCTCGCCCTTGGCGTAGATGTCGAGGATCGCCGTGTAGATCGTCTCGTGCGCGGGCTTGTAGAAGTCGTGGCCCTTGAGGATCTCGACCACGTCGGCGATGGCGTCCTTGGACAGCAGCATGCCGCCCAGCACGGACTGCTCGGCGTCCAGGTCCTGCGGCGGCACCCGCTCGAAGGTGGAGCCTCCGTCGTCCCAGCCGCCGTTCTCGCGGCCACGCTCATGCTGCTCGTCACGGCCGCCACGGTTGGCGTCACCACGGCGCCGGGAGGCGGGGAGACGATCACTGGGACCGCTGTCGGCCCACGGATCGTCCAAGGGCTCGGAAATGCTCACCGAGCCACCTCCTCCCGTCCGCCTGGGCGGACCTCGCCGTGCCCTCTGTTCTACGGCACGGCACTGACAAAATGAGAGGCCCAACTCCGGTTCCGGCGCGTCGGATATGTGACGTTTCCACGGCCGGGAGAGGGAGCGGGCGCCGGACCACGGTAGGCCCCCCGGCACCGTCAGCCAATCTGGTTATCCACAGGCCATGTGGACGACGGCCCAGATGCTGTGGAGAACTCGCCGAAACCTGTGCACGACCCGGTGGACAGCCCTGTGAACAAGACCTCGCCCTCCTCGACGAGACCGCACTGACCTGCATCTTTACCGTCCACCGGCTGTGCAGAAGAAAAACTTTCCCACTCGGACCAAGATCAGCTCGAACGCCGCACGAAACCTTGCCTTCCGGAAACGGAAGTAAGGGTCAGAGGACAGTTGCATCTCTTACCTGTGGACGATTAGATTGATGCGCATGACACAGGCTCCCGCGATCTCCAAGGCCACGAGGCGACGCCATGACCGGGAGATCGTGGCCCTCGCCCTCCCGGCCTTCGGCGCGCTCGTGGCCGAGCCTCTCTTCGTCATGGCCGACAGCGCGATCGTCGGCCATCTCGGCACCGCCCAGCTCGCCGGTCTCGGCGTCGCCTCGGCGCTCCTCACCACCGCCGTGAGCATCTTCGTCTTCCTCGCCTACGCGACCACGGCGGCGGTCTCCCGCCGCGTCGGCTCCGGGGATCTGCGGGCCGCGATCCGCCAGGGCATGGACGGGATCTGGCTGGCCCTGCTCATCGGCGCCGTCGTCATCGCCGTCGTCGTACCGCTCGCACCCGGCATCGTGGACCTCTTCGGCGCCTCCGCCACCGCGGCGCCCCACGCCACCACCTATCTGCGCATCTCCGCCCTCGGTATCCCGGCCATGCTGGCCGTCCTGGCCGCCACCGGTGTACTGCGCGGACTCCAGAACACCAGGACCCCGCTGTACGTCGCCATCGGCGGCTTCATCGCCAACGCCGTCCTCAACGCCGTGCTCGTCTACGGCGCCGGGCTCGGCATCGCGGGTTCCGCCTGGGGCACCGTGATCGCGCAGTGCGGCATGGCCGCCGTCTACCTCTGGGTGGTCGTCCGGGGCGCGCGACGGCACGAGGCGTCCCTGCGTCCGGATCTCGCCGGCATCCGGGCCTCGGCACAGGCGGGCGTACCGCTGCTGGTCCGCACCCTGTCCCTGCGTGCCATCCTCATGATCGCCACCGCGATGGCGGCCCGTCTCGGTGACGCCGACATCGCCGCCCACCAGATCGTGCTGTCCCTGTGGAGCCTGCTGGCCTTCGCCCTGGACGCGATCGCCATCGCCGGGCAGGCGATCATCGGCCGCTATCTCGGCGCCGACGACGCACCGGGCGCCCGCGCGGCCTGCCGCCGCATGGTGCAGTGGGGCATCGCCACCGGTGTCGCCCTCGGTGTGCTGGTGGTGGCGGCGCGGCCGCTCTTCCTCCCGCTGTTCACCAGTGACGCAGGGGTGAAGGACGTGGCACTGCCCGCGCTGCTGGTGGTGGCGCTCTGCCAACCCGTCTGCGGGGTCGTCTTCGTGCTGGACGGGGTGCTGATGGGCGCGGGCGACGGACCCTATCTGGCCTGGGCCATGGTGCTCACGCTGGCGGTCTTCACTCCGGTCGCCCTGCTCGTGCCCGCGCTGGGCGGCGGCCTCACGGCGATCTGGGCGGCCATGACGCTGATGATGACGGTCCGGATGGTGACCCTCTGGGTCCGCACCCGGTCCGGCCGATGGATCGTGACGGGCGCGACCCGCTGACCGTTTCACGTGAAACGTGCCCTGCGACCCCACCCAGCCAGGCACCGAGCGCATGAGAAAGGGGCCGCATCCTCGAAAGGATGCGGCCCCTCACCAGCTCAAACGAGCCGAGCGGTCACGGCGATCAGGCCGCGACGACCTCGAGGGTCACCTTGGCGGCAACCTCGGGGTGCAGACGCACGGACGTCTCGTGGGCGCCGAGGGTCTTGATCGGAGCGGTCAGCTCGATGCGGCGCTTGTCGACCTCGGGGCCACCGGAAGCCTTGATCGCGGAAGCGATGTCGGCCGGGGTGACGGAACCGAAGAGCCGACCGGCGTCGCCGGAGCGAACGGCCAGAAGGACCTTGACACCCTCGAGCTGGCCCTTGATCTGGTTGGCCTGCTCGATGGTCTGGATCTCGTGGATCTTGCGGGCGCGGCGGATCTGCGCCACGTCCTGCTCGCCACCCTTGGTCCAGCGGATCGCGAAGTTCCGCGGGATCAGGTAGTTGCGGGCGTACCCGTCCTTGACGTCGACGACGTCACCGGCGGCACCGAGGCCGGAGACCTCGTGAGTGAGGATGATCTTCATGTGTAGGTCACCCTTCCTTAGCGCGCGGTGGACGTGTAGGGCAGCAGCGCCATCTCACGGCTGTTCTTGACGGCCGTGGCGACGTCACGCTGGTGCTGCGTGCAGTTGCCGGTCACGCGGCGGGCACGGATCTTGCCGCGGTCGGAAATGAACTTCCGCAGCATGTTCGTGTCCTTGTAGTCCACGTACGTGACCTTGTCCTTGCAGAAAGCGCAGACCTTCTTCTTAGGCTTGCGCACAGGCGGCTTCGCCATGGTGTTTCTCCTGTGTGATCAAGAAGTGGGATGCGAGCCCTTAGAAGGGGGGCTCGTCCGAGTAGCCGCCACCGCCGCCAGAGCCGGAACCGGAGCCGGAGCCGCCGCCCCAGCCGCCGCCACCCTGGTTGCCACCGGCGGGAGCGCCGGAAGCCCACGGGTCGTCGGCCTGGGAGCCGCCCTGGTTGCCACCGGAGCCACCGCCCCAGCCGCCGCCACCCTGGCCCTGGTTGCCACCGCCGCCGTAACCGCCCTGGCCGCCGCGGGCGCCGCCGGAGGTCTTGGTGACCTTCGCCGTCGCGTTGCGCAGGCTGGGGCCGACTTCCTCGACGTCCAGCTCGTAGACCGTGCGCTTGACGCCCTCGCGGTCCTCGTAGGACCGCTGCTTCAGCCGGCCCTGCACGAGGACGCGCATGCCTCGCTGGAGCGACTCCGCGACGTTCTCCGCCGCCTGACGCCAGACCGAGCAGGTCAGGAACAGGCTCTCGCCGTCCTTCCACTCATTGGTCTGCCGGTCGAAGGTGCGGGGAGTGGACGCGACGCGGAACTTCGCGACCGCCGCACCGGAGGGGGTGAAGCGCAGCTCGGGGTCATCGACAAGATTGCCGATGACCGTGATGACGGTCTCGCCTGCCATGGGGGAACCTCTCGGCGGGATTGCTCTGGCTGCTTGGTTGCTGCTACTCGAATCCCGAGATCAGCTGAGCGGGAGAGCTCAGTGCATCTCGGGGCGGAGGACCTTGGTCCGGAGGACCGACTCGTTCAGGTTCATCTGGCGGTCGAGCTCCTTGACGACCGCAGGCTCGGCCTGCAGGTCGATGACCGAGTAGATGCCCTCAGGCTTCTTCTTGATCTCGTACGAGAGACGACGACGGCCCCAGGTGTCGACCTTTTCCACCTTGCCGCCGCCATCGCGGACGACAGAGAGGAAGTTCTCGATCAGCGGGGAGACAGAACGCTCCTCGAGATCGGGGTCGAGGATGACCATCAACTCGTAGTGACGCATGTGGAACCCACCTCCTTTGGACTCAGCGGCCACGGTCGTTCCGTGGCAGGAGGGTCGTGATGCGTACGCAACGGTATCGGCCACCACTGACAATCGGAGGCTCCGCGAGGAACCGTCCACAGTGGACCGCGACGGGTCAGGGCAGACACCGGTGCAGACGTTACAGACTACCCGCCCACCCGCTTCCGGTTGAAATCCGGGCCTGGGAGCCCGCAATCTGTACACATCGGGTGTGTAGGGCGCTACAGTGCGCCGCGATCCGCAGGAGGTGCCTCATGACCCAGGCATTGCGACCGACCACCGCCGGCTCCCTCTTCGCCAGTGACGGCAAGCCCCATCCGCTCCAGGACACCCTGACGGTGGTGACGCTCGTCCTGGGCCTGCTCGCCTTCGTCACCTGCTTCATCGGCGGCCTCCACCTGGTGGCCTCCTGGGCCGGTCTGATCGGCCTGCTCACCGGCGCCTACGGGCAGTGGATCTCGATCACCACCCGGGAGCGCTTCGGCCTGGTCGTCGGGCTCGGCGCCTCCGGGATCGGCTTCCTGATCGGCATGGCCAACGGCGGTCTCTTCGGGGGCCTCATCGGCAGCTGACGCACCCGGCCCGCCGTCCACGAAGACATCGCGGGCACCGACGACCGTTCCGGCCCGCCAACGGGCCGGAACGCGGGTGCTGTACGCCCTATTCGGGGCGCTCGCAGGGCGCAGTAGGCTTCGGCGCGAGAGCCGGAGCCCCTGATCCCATGGGGACACACCAGCCCGAGGAGCGCCCCGACATGAGTCTGACCCTGAGGACCATCAGCCGCGAGCAGCATCTGGCGTACATCCAGAGCCTGCCGTCGGCCAGCCACATGCAGGTCCCCGCATGGGCCGACGTGAAGGCGGAGTGGCGTTCGGAAAGCCTCGGCTGGTTCGACGAGCGCACCGGAGACATGGTCGGCGCCGGTATGGTCCTCTACCGCCAGCTGCCCAAGATCAAGCGCTACCTCGCGTACCTCCCCGAGGGCCCGGTCATCAACTGGTTCTCGCCGAACCTGGAGGACTGGCTCCAGCCGATGCTGGCCCACCTCAAGCACCAGGGCGCGTTCTCGGTCAAGATGGGCCCGCCGGTGATCATCCGCCGCTGGAACGCGGAGACCATCAAGAAGGGCATCCAGAGCCCGGACGTGAAGCGGCTGCGCGACATGGAGGCCGACTTCATCGAGCCGCGCGCCTTCGAGGTGGCCGACAAGCTGCGCCGCATGGGATGGCAGCAGGGCGAGGACGGCGGAGCGGGCTTCGGCGACGTGCAGCCGCGCTACATCTTCCAGGTGCCGCTGGCCAACCGCTCCCTCGAAGAGGTCCACAAGCAGTTCAACCAGCTGTGGCGCCGCAACATCAAGAAGGCCGAGAAGGCCGGCGTCGAGGTCGTCCAGGGCGGTTACCAGGACCTGGAGGAGTGGCAGCGGCTGTACGAGATCACCGCGGTGCGCGACCACTTCCGGCCGCGCCCCCTGTCGTACTTCCAGCGCATGTGGACGGCCCTCAACACCGAGGACCCCAACCGGATGCGGCTGTACTTCGCCCGCCACAACGGCGTGAACCTCTCCGCGGCCACCATGCTGATCGTCGGCGGTCACGTCTGGTACTCCTACGGCGCCTCCGACAACATCGGCCGTGAGGTCCGGCCCTCCAACGCCATGCAGTGGCGGATGCTGCGCGACGCCTACGCGCTCGGCGCCACCGTCTACGACCTGCGCGGCATCTCCGACTCCCTGGACGAGACGGACCACCTGTTCGGCCTGATCCAGTTCAAGGTCGGCACCGGCGGCCAGGCGGCCGAGTACCTCGGCGAATGGGACTTCCCGCTGAACAAGCTGCTGCACAAGGCGCTCGACATCTACATGTCGCGGCGCTGAGCGGCGGGCAGCCGCCCGTCCCGCTGTCTGGTTCCATAGCCTTCACAAGGCTTCACCGTCCACCGGTCCCCCTACATCCCTCGGGGACCGCCCACTGAATCCACCGCAGCCACGAGAAAGGTTCCGGGTCCGGCCATGGCGCTCACGCTCTACGTCGACACCGCGCGCTGGCGTGCGCACCACAAGCACGTGCAGGAGCAGTTCCCGGGACTCGTCCCGGTCTGCAAGGGCAACGGCTACGGCTTCGGCCACGAACGGCTCGCGGAGGAGGCCACCCGGCTGGGCTCGGACATGCTCGCCGTCGGCACCACGTACGAGGCCGCGCGCATCAAGGACTGGTTCAGCGGCGACCTGCTCGTACTGACCCCGTACCGGCGCGGCGAGGAGCCGGTGCCGCTGCCGGACCGGGTGGTCCGCTCGGTGTCGTCGGTCGACGGCGTGTACGGCCTGGTGGGTGCCCGTGTCGTCATCGAGGTCATGTCCTCGATGAAGCGGCACGGCATCAGCGAGCAGGACCTGCCGCAGCTGCACCAGGCAATAGAGAACGTCCGCCTGGAGGGCTTCGCTATCCATCTGCCGCTGGACCGCACCGACGGCTCGGACGCCGTCGAGGAGGTCATCGGGTGGATGGACCGGCTGCGCGCGGCCCGGCTGCCGCTGCACACGATGTTCGTCAGCCACCTCAAGGCCGATGAACTGGCCCGGCTCCAGCAGCAGTTCCCGCAGACCCGCTTCCGCGCCCGGATCGGCACGCGGCTCTGGCTGGGCGATCACGACGCCACCGAGTACCGGGGAGCCGTCCTGGACGTCACGAAGGTGACCAAGGGCGACCGCTTCGGCTACCGCCAGCAGAAGGCGGCCTCGGACGGCTTCCTGGTGGTCGTGGCGGGCGGTACGTCGCACGGGGTGGGCCTGGAGGCTCCGAAGGCCCTGCACGGCGTCATGCCCCGCGCCAAGGGCGTGGCCCGGGCGGGCCTCGCCACGGTGAACCGGAACCTCGCGCCGTTCGTGTGGGGCGGCAAGCAGCGCTGGTTCGCCGAGCCGCCGCACATGCAGGTGTCGATCCTGTTCGTCCCCTCCGACGCTCCCGAGCCGAAGGTGGGCGACGAGCTGGTAGCCCATCTGCGGCACACCACCACGACGTTCGACCGGATCGTGGACCGCTAGGACCGCTGTACCGGGCCGAGACGGGCGGAAGGCCGTGCACGAGGTGTCGTGCACGGCCTTCTTCATGCCCGCCGGGGCTGTTCGCTCAGAGTGAACGCCCCTCGTGGAGCTGTGGTTCCGGGCCGCCCCAGTCCGTCCGTGACGGCTCCTCGGGTGACTCGTGCTCCGGGGTCCGGAGGCCGCGCAGGACGAAGACGTCGGCGGCGCCGTCGAGTACGCCGCCCGAGGGGTCGTCGTCCCCGGACCGGCGCACCACGTCCCGCTCCGGCCGGAGGATGTCGCGCACGACGACGGCGCACAGGTACAGGGTGCCGAGCAGGTGCAGGGCGATCGCCCAGTGGTAGCCCTCGGTGGGCAGGCCCTTGTGGGCGTCTCCGCTGGTCGTGTACGCGAGGTAGAACCAGATGCCGAGGAAGTACGCCACCTCGCACGCCTGCCAGATCAGGAAGTCCCGCCACTTGGGCCGGGCGAGGACGGCCAACGGCACCAGCCAGAGCACGTACTGGGGGGAGTAGACCTTGTTGGTGAGGATGAACGCCGCCACCATCAGGAAGGCCAGCTGGGCGAAGCGCGGCCGACGCGGGGCGGTGAACGTCAGCGCCGCGATGGCGAGGAACGACAGCACCACCAGGGCACTGGCGGTGGTGTTCACGAAGTCGATGCTCGGCGGGTTGCTGGAGTTCTGGGACCAGATCAGCCAGAACGAGCCGAAGTCGACGCCCCGGTCATGGCTGAACGTGTAGAACTTCGACCAGCCCTGGAAGGCGAACAGCATCACCGGCACGTTCACCACGAGCCAGGCGCCCGCAGCCCCGCCGACCGCCAGGAAGAACTCCCGCCACTTGCCCGCCCGCCAGCACAGCACCAGCAGGGGCCCGAGCAGGACGAGGGGATAGAGCTTGGCGGCCGTGGCCAGGCCCAGGAGCACGCCGAAGGCGACGGCCCGGCCGCGCGACCACATCAGCATCGCCGCGGCCGTCAGGGCCACCGCGAGGAGGTCCCAGTTGATGGTGGCGGTCAGCGCGAAGGCGGGTGCCAGGGCGAGCAGCAGGGCGTCCCAGGGGCGGCGGCGGTGGGTCCGGCTGACGCAGACGGCGATGACGGCCGCGCAGACCATCAGCATCCCGGCGTTGACGAACCAGTACCACTGCTCCTGGCGCTGGATGCCGCCGCTGCCCGGTGTGAGCCAGGAGGCGACCTCCATGAACACGCCGGTCAGCACCGGGTACTCGAGGTAGTCCATGTCGCCGGGCAGCTTGTCGAAGTACGGCACGAGCCCGTCGGCGAAACCACGCCCCTGGAAGAGGTGGGGGATGTCCGAGTAGCAGGCGTGCGTGTACTGCGAGCTGGCCCCGAAGAACCAGGCGCCGTCGTAGCAGGGCGCCTTCTGGACGAGCCCGAGGGCGAACATGCCGATCGCCACGAGCACGACGACCCGGACCGGCGTCCACCAGGACGTGCCGGTCAGGGCGCGTCGCCCGAGGGGGCCGCCGATCAGCTCGCTGCCGGCCGCGGCGATCTCGTCTTCCCGCGTCGGTCGTACCGTCTCCGGTTCACGCACGCGCGCGGGCGTCGTCTCTGCACTGGACATGGGGCTGGGCATGGGGCACATCCTGCCGTACTCGCTCGGTAAAACACCGAGGGCCGCCGCACCTGGTCGGTGCGACGGCCCTTGTTTCACGTGAAACACCCGTGCCGGTCGAAAGGACCGCCAATCGGTCAGGTGGTCCTACTGGCCTGCTTGGCCTCCGAACAAGCCTCCGCCGTCGCTCCCATTGGCCCCGGCATTGCTGTTACCCCGGACACCACCGTTTCCAGGTGAGGTCGAGTCGGTCGGCGAAGCACTGCTTCCGCCGTCGGCACCACCGGGACCGGTGCCGCCGTCGTCGTTGCAGAAGAACCGGCAGGTCTCGCTCTCCGAGGGCGACGGCGGCGCCGTCGTCGACAGGCTCGGCGACGGGCTCGACGACTGGGTCGGCTTCTCGCTCGGCGTGACGCTCGGCTTCGGCTTCGGGGTGGGAGCGCCCGCCTCGTTCTGGATCTTGGGGATCTTGACGGCGTCCGGGAATCCGGGGTCGTTGCTCCCCTTCAGCGCGGCCAGCATGTACTCGGTCCAGACCGAGGTCGGGATGTCACCACCGTGGATGGAGTCCTTGCCCGCCGTGCCGTTCATGGACAGCAGTCGGTGATCCTCGGGATTCTCGCGGAACATCGCCACCGAGGTGGAGAGCTGCTGGGTGTAGCCGACGAACCAGGCCGACTTGTTCTCGTCGGTGGTACCCGTCTTGCCCGCCGCCGTACGACCCAGGGCCAGCGCGCCCTTGGCGGTGCCGTTCTGGATCACGTTCTCCAGGACGTCGGTGACGTTGTTGGCGATGTTCGCGTCCATCGCCTGCTTGGACCTCGGCTTGGCGAATCCCGGCAACGGCTGGCCGTCGAACTTGACCGAGGTGACCGAGTACGGGTCCACCTGCTTTCCGGACGCGGCGAACGTCGCGTAGGAGTCGGCCATGCGGATCGCGCTCGGAGTGGAGGTACCGATGGCGAATGACGGGTTCAGGTCCTTCGCCATGCTGCCCTCCAGGATGCCGGTGGACTTGGCCATGTCCCGGACCTTCGTCATACCAACATCGACGCCGAGCTGCACGAACGGTGTGTTGATCGACTGCTCCATCGCCTTGCGCAGGCTGATGTAGCCCCAGGGCCGCTCACTCTCGTTCGCCTGGAAGAAGAACGAGTTGTCCTTGTTCAGATAGAACGACCCGTCGGGACGGCGGACCTTGAGATGGTCGTTGCCGTTGTACTTGCTCAGCGGCGAGATGCCCTCACCGTCCGAGTTGTACACGCCGTCCTGCATGGCCGCGGCCAGTACGTACGGCTTCCACGTCGAGCCCACCGGGACACCGGAGGTGTCGGCGTTGTTGGTGAAGTGACCGTTCTCGTAGCCGTCACCGCCGTAGAGGGCGACGATCGCGCCGTCGTTGGGTACCACCGAGGCGGCACCGAACTGGACGAACTTGTCCTTCTCCTTGGTCTCGGGCTTCAGCCGCGTCTTCTGGATCTTCTTCACAGCCGCGGTCAGGGCCTCGACCTTGTCCTTCTGGAAGGTCGTCTGGATCTGGTAGCCGCCCTGGTCGAACTTCGCCTCCGTGATGTTGGAGTGGTTCAGGACGTACTTCTTGGCCGTGTCGACCATGTAGCTGGTCTGGCCGGTCATGCCCTTGGTCGCCTTGCGGCCCTGCGGATTGGGGTAAGTGCTGACCGCCTCCTGGTACTGGGCGTCGGTGAGGCGCTTGTCCTTGTGCATCTCACCGAGGATCCAGCGCCAGCGGCCCTCCGAGAGCTTCCTGTTGTTCTCCGGGGTCGCCGACTTGTCGAGGTCCGCGTTACCGGCCGGGTCGTAGTACGTCGGCCCCTTCAGAAGCGCCGCCAGGAACGCGCACTGGCTGGGCGTCAGGTTCTTCGCTTCCTTGCCGTAGTACGTCTGGGCAGCGGCCTGGATGCCGTAGGCACCACGCCCGTAGTACGAGGTGTTCAGGTACCCCTGCATGATCTCGTCTTTGCTGACCTGCGTACCCACCTTCACGGAGATGAACATCTCCGTGAACTTGCGCGTGAGGGTCTGGTCCTGACTCAGGTAGGTGTTCTTCACGAACTGCTGCGTGATCGTGGAGCCACCCTGGGTCTGACCGCCGCGCGCCATGTTGGCGACGGCCCTCGCGATACCCATGGGATCGACGCCGGAGTCCTTGTAGAAGCTCTTGTTCTCCGCGGAGATCACCGCGTACTGCATGGCCTTGGGGATGTTCTCGATCTTGAGGTTCTGCCGGTTCACACCGGTACCCGTGGCCACCATCTGACTGCCGTCGGCCCAGTAGTAGACGTTGTTCTGCGACGCGGCTGCGGCGTTCTCGTCCGGCACGCGGACCAGCGCGTAGCCCACGCCCGCCATGACGACCATGCTGCCCACGAACCCGATGCCCAGGCCCGTGACCAGCCGCCAGGAGGGCACCCAGCGGCGCCAGCCGTACTTGCCCACGCGGGGATAGTCGATGAACCGGGGCTTGCCGGGCGGGCCCTGGTCATGGCCACGGCCACGCCCCGAGGGCGCGTTGTCGGCCCCCCTGCGGCGGCCGCCGCCTCTCTGGGCGGCGCGGCGTGCCTCGGCACGGCTGCCGTACTCACGCCCATCACCCCCAGAGCCGTAGGAGTCCGGTCCATGGGAACCGGACCCGTAGGAGTGGTCAGAGGCCCCGTTGGCGCCTCGCGGTGCCGCGGCGCGGCCGGAGGACGGGCCAGGCTGGCCGCGTCGGGCCGCGGCACGTCCGCCTCCCTGCGGCTGCGGCGGTTTGCGACGGTGCTCGCTCATCGAACGATTACTCCTCGGGCAGGCGCATCCGTGCGCGCCTGGAAACAGCGGCTGGTTTCCGGTCCCCCCGAAGTACGGATGCGGTCGTAACTGCATTCACCCGTACTGCACCGAGGATCACGACGCTCCCCAAGCGCCCCTTGGTTCCCGGTGTTGTGCATGCCGCACAGACTACGCACCACCAAAACCTCCGAGTCCCGAAGTTCACCCCAAAACAGGCAACTTGCCTCGTACGAATCGGTGATGTGATCCCGTTCACCGTCGCCCCTCTTGTCGCATGCCGGGGGGCGTTCTATCGTCGTGATGTATCGAGTCGATACATCAGAGCGAGATAAAAGCGCTGTGTGCCGAGAGGAGGCGATCATGAGCCGTCGTTCCGGCATCCTCGAGTTCGCCGTGCTCGGGCTGCTGCGCGAGTCGCCGATGCACGGCTATGAGCTGCGCAAGCGACTCAACACGTCCCTGGGTGTGTTCCGGGCGTTCAGCTACGGGACGCTCTACCCGTGCCTCAAGACGCTGGTCACCAACGGCTGGTTGATCGAGGAACCGGGCAACACCCATGAAGACGCTCTGGCCGCCCCTCTCACCGGACGCCGCGCGAAGATCGTCTATCGGTTGACGGCCGAAGGTAAGGAGCACTTCGAGGAACTCCTGTCGCAGACCGGCCCCGACGCATACGAGGACGAGCACTTCGCCGCCCGGTTCGCCTTCTTCGGGCAGACCTCGCGCGATGTGCGCATGCGTGTGCTGGAGGGCCGGCGCAGCCGCCTGGAGGAGCGCCTGGAGAAGATGCGCGCCTCCCTGGCACGCACGCGGGAGCGCCTCGACGACTACACGCTCGAGCTCCAGCGCCACGGAATGGAGTCCGTGGAGCGCGAAGTGCGCTGGCTGAACGAGCTCATCGAGAGCGAGCGGGCCGGACGGGACCGCAAGGGTCCCGAATCCGACGAGTCCGCTCAGCAGGACACCACATCTGGATCGACGGGCGGCCTGCCCCGTCCCAGGGATCTTCCGGGGACGGATACGCCCGGCGACACCGCCACGTGACGGCCCGTCAGGGCCTCACTCGTACACACAGGGAGCAACCGGAATGGGTTCGGTTCGCGTAGCCATCGTCGGTGTCGGCAACTGCGCCGCGTCGCTGGTGCAGGGAGTCGAGTACTACAAGGACGCCGACCCGGCGGCCAAGGTCCCCGGCCTGATGCACGTGCAGTTCGGCGACTACCACGTGCGGGACATCGAGTTCGTCGCCGCCTTCGACGTGGACGCCAAGAAGGTCGGCCTCGACCTCGCGGACGCCATCGGCGCCTCCGAGAACAACACCATCAAGATCTGCGACGTACCCTCCAGCGGGGTCACCGTCCAGCGCGGCCACACCCTCGACGGTCTCGGCAAGTACTACCGCGAGACCATCGAGGAGTCGGACGCCGAGCCGGTCGACATCGTCCAGACCCTGAAGGACAAGCAGGTCGACGTCCTGGTCTGCTACCTCCCCGTGGGCTCCGAGGACGCGGCGAAGTACTACGCCCAGTGCGCCATCGACGCCAAGGTCGCCTTCGTCAACGCCCTTCCGGTCTTCATCGCCGGCACCAAGGAGTGGGCGGACAAGTTCACCGAGGCCGGTGTGCCGATCGTCGGTGACGACATCAAGTCGCAGGTGGGCGCCACCATCACGCACCGCGTCATGGCGAAGCTGTTCGAGGACCGCGGTGTGATCCTGGACCGCACCATGCAGCTGAACGTCGGCGGCAACATGGACTTCAAGAACATGCTCGAGCGCGAGCGCCTGGAGTCCAAGAAGATCTCCAAGACGCAGGCCGTCACCTCCCAGATCCCCGACCGGGACCTCGGCGAGAAGAACGTCCACATCGGCCCGTCCGACTATGTGGCGTGGCTGGACGACCGCAAGTGGGCCTACGTCCGCCTGGAGGGACGTGCGTTCGGCGACGTCCCGCTGAACCTCGAGTACAAGCTGGAGGTCTGGGACTCCCCGAACTCCGCCGGTGTCATCATCGACGCCCTGCGTGCCGCGAAGATCGCCAAGGACCGGGGCGTGGGTGGCCCGATCCTGTCGGCGTCCTCGTACTTCATGAAGTCCCCGCCGGTCCAGTACTTCGATGACGAGGCCCGCGACAACGTCGAGAAGTTCATCAGCGGCGACGTCGAGCGCTAAGCACCCGCTCGCACGAGAACGCTCCTGCCAGGGCTGCGAGGGTCCCTGGGGTCTGCCGACCCCGGGGACCTTCCGCATGTGTGAGGCTGTGCCCATGCCTGTCGTCCGTGATCTGCGCCTGCTGCTGCGCGTACGGGACTTCCGGCGCCTGCTGTACGTCCGTCTGCTCTCCCAGGGCTCGGACGGGGTGTACCAGGTCGCGCTCGCCTCGTACGTCGTCTTCTCCCCCGAGAAGCAGACTTCGGCCCCGGCGATCGCCTCCGCTATGGCGGTCCTGCTGCTGCCCTACTCGCTGGTCGGACCCTTCGCCGGGGTACTGCTGGACCGCTGGCGCCGACGTCAGGTCTTCGTCCACGGCAATGTGCTGCGGGCGCTGCTGGCGGCCGCCACCGCCCTGCTGATGGCCGTCCACGCGCCCGACTGGCTGTTCTACGCCTCCGCGCTGTGCGTCACGGCCGTCAACCGGTTCGTCCTCGCCGGGCTCTCGGCGGCACTGCCCCGGGTGGTCGACACCGAACGCCTGGTGCTGGCCAACTCCCTCTGCCCCACCGCCGGAACACTCGCCGCGACCCTCGGCGCCGCCCTCGCCCTCGGCGTCCGGTTCGTCGTGTCGAACTCGGACGCGGCGGTGGTCCTGCTCGGCGCCCTGCTGTATCTGTGCGCGGGCCTGACCGCTCTGACCATGGCCCCCTCCCTGCTCGGTCCCGACCGGCCACCGGTGCTGCCCCGGCTGCGCACCGTCCTCTCCGACACGGCGCGCGGCCTCCTGGCGGCCGTGCGGTACCTGGCCCAGCCCCGGCGCAGGGAGGCCGTCTGGGCGCTCACGGCGATGACCTGCATGCGCTTCTGCTACGGAGCGCTGCTGGTCCTGCTGCTCATGCTGTGCCGGTACGGCCTCTCCGACACGCCTGCGGAGGGGCTGCGTCTGCTGGGGCTGGTGCTGGCGGTGTCCGGCGCCGGGTTCTTCGCGGCCGCCGTGGTGACCCCATGGAGCGCGGGACGTCTGGGTGCCGGGCGGTGGATCACGGTCTGTGCGGGCGCCGCCGCCCTTCTGCTGCCGGCGCTCGGGCTCGCGTTCGCCACGGTGCCGCTGCTGATCGCGGCCTTCCTGCTGGGGCTGGTCACCCAGGGCGCCAAGATCGCCACGGACACGATCGTCCAGGCGTCGGTCGAGGACGGTTTCCGGGGCCGGGTCTTCTCCGTCTACGACGTCCTCTTCAACGTGGCCTTCGTCGGTGCCGCCGGAGTGGCCGCCCTGATGCTGCCACCGGACGGCCGGTCGGCGCTGCTGGTGATCCTCGTGGCACTGCTCTACGGCGTCGTCACCGTGGCCATGGCCCGCTTCGAGTGGCGGCGGGACAGCGAAAGGGGTGGTGTTTCACGTGAAACACCACCCCACCGCTGAGTCATGTTTCACGTGAAACACGACTCGGAAATGCTCAGCCCTGCTGCCGCGCCCACCACTCCTGAAGAGCCGCGACCGCCGTGTCATGGTCCATCGGGCCGTTCTCCAGGCGCAGCTCGAGCATCTGCTTGTACGCCTGGCCGATGACGGGGCCGGGGCCGACGCCGAGGATCTTCATGATCTCGTTGCCGTCGAGGTCGGGGCGGATGGAGTCCAGCTCCTCCTGCTCCTGAAGCTCGGCGATGCGCGTCTCCAGCCCGTCATAGGCGCGGGACAGCGTGGTCGCCTTGCGCTTGTTCCGGGTGGTGCAGTCGGAGCGGGTCAGCTTGTGCAGCCGTTCCAGCAGCGGGCCCGCGTCGCGGACGTAGCGCCGGACGGCGGAGTCCGTCCACTCCCCGGTGCCGTAGCCGTGGAAGCGCAGATGCAGCTCGACCAGCCGCGAGACGTCCTTCACCAGCTCGTTGGAGTACTTCAGGGCCGTCATGCGCTTCTTGGTCATCTTGGCGCCGACCACCTCGTGGTGGTGGAACGAGACCCGGCCGTCCTCCTCGAAGCGGCGCGTCCGGGGCTTGCCGATGTCGTGCAGCAGCGCGGCCAGCCGGAGCGTGAGATCCGGGCCGTTCTCCTCCAGGTCGATCGCCTGTTCCAGCACGATGAGCGAGTGGTCGTAGACGTCCTTGTGGCGGTGGTGCTCGTCACGCTCCAGCCGGAGCGCCGGAAGCTCCGGCAGGACATGGGCGGCGAGCCCGGTGTCGACCAGCAGGGTGAGTCCCTTGCGGGGGTGCGCGGAGAGCACCAGCTTGTTCAGCTCGTCCCGGACCCGCTCGGCCGACACGATCTCGATCCGCGCGGACATCTCGGTCATCGCCGTGACGACCGCCGGGTCCACCTCGAAGTCCAGCTGGGCGGCGAAGCGTGCGGCGCGCATCATGCGCAGCGGGTCGTCGGAGAACGACTCCTCCGGTGTGCCCGGGGTGCGCAGCACCCGTGCCGCGAGGTCCTCCAGACCGCCGTGCGGGTCGATGAACTCCTTCTCCGGCAGGGCCACGGCCATCGCGTTGACCGTGAAGTCACGTCGGACCAGGTCCTCCTCGATGGAGTCGCCGTACGACACCTCGGGCTTGCGGGAGGTGCGGTCGTACGCCTCCGAACGGTAGGTGGTGACCTCGATCTGGTAGCCGTCCTTCTGGACGCCCACGGTGCCGAAGGCGATCCCGACCTCCCAGACGGCGTCCGCCCAGGGCCGGACGATCCGCAGCACGTCCTCGGGGCGCGCGTCGGTCGTGAAGTCCAGGTCGTTCCCCAGCCGGCCGAGCAGCGCGTCACGGACCGAGCCGCCGACCAGGGCGAGCGAGAACCCGGACTCCTGAAAACGGCGGGCGAGGTCGTCTGCGACGGGAGCCACCCGCAGCAGCTCGCTCACCGCGCGCTGCTGCACCTGGCTGAGGGCAGCGGGATTGTCATCGTTGGGGTTCGGCACAACAGAAGAGGGTACGTGGCCCGGCCGACCAGGACCGCACCCATTTGACCGGCCCCGAGGCTCCCCGCCATACCCCCACAAGGGCTCCCCATGCGGCGGACACCGGCTCTCCGCTCGTTAATGGATATAGAGGACAGGCGGACGCTCCGGGGCGATCTTGGGGAACGGTCCGTGGCACTTCACCTCAGCGGTCATCGTTACCATGCGGGGACGCACATTCCGACGACCACTGATGACGACGACGAGGGACGGGCTAGCGCGTGGCCGACGCGGCTGAATTCCAGGGGCACAGTGCCTCTCCCGCCCGCCGCCGACTGCGGCGGGCGGGAGCACTGCTGGCGGGCGCCCCGCTGCTGGCCGGGCTGCTCCAGCTGACCGCGGCCGAACCCGCACAGGCGGCGCCGACGGCGTCGGCGGACTCGGTGTCCGTGGCGTTGGACTCACTTACGCCCAGCGCGCCCACCGAGGACGACACGCTGACCGTGTCCGGCACGGTGGTCAACAACGGCAGGCAGACCGTGACCGGCGCCCACGTCGGGCTACGGGTGGGCCCCCTGCTGAACACGCGCTCCGCGGTCGACGGCATCTCCCAGCACCCCAATGATCTCCGTGGCGGCACCGGCGACGAGCTCGGCGACAAGTACACGGAGAAGTTCAGCAAGCTGGTCCCGGGCGTCGCCGAGCACTTCAGCATCTCCGTCCCGGCGGACGAGCTGAACCTCGGCAAGGACGGCGTCTACTCCTTCGGCGTCTCCGTCTCCGGCAAGACCTCGGCGCGGCCCTGGGACCAGATGCTCGGCATCGAGCGGACCTTCCTGCCCTGGCAGTCGTCCGAGGCCGACACCAAGAGCCGCACGACCTTCATGTGGCCGCTGATCTCCTCCGTCCACATGACGGCCCGCACGGGCGCCGGAGAGCGGCAGACCCCGGTCTTCCAGGACGACGAGCTGGCCAAGGAGATCGCCCCCGGCGGCCGCCTGGCGCAGATGACGGACCTGGGCCGGGATCTCGACGTCACCTGGGTGATCGACCCGGACCTGCTGGCCGCGGTGGACGCCATGGCGAACGGTTACCGGGTCCAGCAGTCCGACGGCAGTACCAAGGCCGGCTCGCGGGAGAACCAGGACGTCGCCAAGCAGTGGCTGGCCGGTCTCCAGCAGTCCGTGGCGGGCAAGGAGGTCGTCGCGCTGCCGTTCGCCGACCCGGACCTCGCCTCGCTCGCCCACACCGGCACCAGCGTCACCGGCTCGCTCAGCCACCTCAAGGACGCCACCGATGTCGCGGCCCTCACGGTGAAGACCGTGCTCCACGTGACGCCGACCACGGACTTCGCCTGGCCGGTGGAGGGTGCCGTGGACCCCTCGATCATCAAGGTGGCCACCTCCGCCGGTGCCGACCGGGTGATCGCCCGCAGCGACAGCCTCCGGGAGTCCGCCGGGCTCTCCTACACGCCGTCCGCCGCCCGCCCCATCGGCGGCGGCACCACGGCGGTGGTCGCGGACGCGCGGATGTCCACGGCCTTCGAGGGCGACCTCACCAAGGCGGACTCCTCCACCCTCGCGGTGCAGCAGTTCCTCGCACAGAGCCTCGAGGCGAACGTGCAGAAGGACGAGCAGCGCAGCATCGTGGTCGCCCCGCAGCGCACGCCGACCGCCAGCCAGGCACAGGCCATGGCCACCGCCATGAAGGCGCTCCAGGACGGCAACTGGTCGCAGCCCGAGACCCTCACCGCCGCCGCCAAGGCCAAGCCCGACCCGGACGCCACCACGCGCATCCCCTCCTCGTCGGCCTACCCCTCGTCGCTGCGCAAGCAGGAACTGCCGAGGAGCGCCTTCGAGCAGATCGCGGACACGGAGGACAAGCTCGACAACTTCCAGGTGATCCTCACCGACCAGTCCCGCGTGGTCACGCCGTTCGGCCGGGCCATAAACCGCGGGATGTCCACGTCGTGGCGGGGCCAGGCCACCAAGGCGGACGGCTTCCGCGCGGACGTGCTGAGCTATCTCGACAACCTCGGCGGCCAGGTCAAGCTGATCGACAAGTCGGAGACCAAGCTATCCGGGCGCAGCGCCACCATCCCGGTGACCGTGCAGAACAACCTGGTCCAGCCCGTCGGCCATCTGTACCTGCGGCTCAGCTCGACCCAGCCGACCCGGCTGAAGATCAGCGGCAAGGCGTACGACGAGCAGCCTGTCGAGGTCTCCGGCGGCCACAGCCAGTCGGTGAAGTTCACCACCTCGGCCAACGCCAACGGCCGGGCCACGGTCCTCGCCCAGCTGTACACCGAGGACGGCCAGGAGTACGGCGACCCCGTCAGCTTCGACGTGAAGGTCACGGAGGTCACGCCCACGGTCATGCTGGTGATCGGCGGCGGGGTGCTGCTGCTGGTCCTCGCCGGATTCCGGATGTACACCCAGCGCAAGCGCGCGGCCGCCCGCCAGGCCGAGGGTGACGGCTCGGGTGAGGCGGAGGCGGACTCCGGCGACGGCTCGGGGAACCCCGACGACACCGAGGACCGTCTTCCCGAGGAGGCCGGTTCCCCCGCCGGGGCAGCCGGGCCGGACCAGCCGGGTGACCCTGCACCGGACACCGCACCGGAAAGCACCGACCCGTCCGGCACGGGTGAGAGAGTGGACCGTTGAGCGACGCCGCGGCCCGTGTGGCCAGGGACGATGAGGTGGGGCAACCATGAACGCGCCGTACGACGGTGACCGCGGCGGGGATGCCGCCGACTCGGGCAGGCCCGAGACCCCGCCCGAGCCCGGCCAGGAGCCGCAGCCCGCGGCGGACATGTACCTCCAGGACGCCTACGACCAGGACCCCTACCGGGCGCGGGACCTCTCCGCCCAGGACCCGGTCGCCGAGGCGCTCTACGACCGCGCCGCGCACCCCCCGCCGCCTCCGGGCAGCTACGAGCCGCGCCAGCCGCTCTACGCCCCGCCGTCGCAGTCGTCGTACTCCCCCGACCCGCGCGTGTGGGCCAAGACCCCGGCGCCCGAGCCGGAGGGCGACGCCACCCAGCACCTGCCGTACGGCGACCACCCGCGCACGACCCAGTTCGTGGGCGTGGACGACCTGGTCTCGCACTCCGGCGAGGAGTACCACGAGCCGGACGCCTTCGCGCATCTCCTGCGGGACCAGCAGCACAGCGGCTCCGCCGCGTCGGCCCGCGCGGGCCAGGGCGGCTCGTACCCGCCGCCCCACACCCAGAGCCCCGCGCACCACGGCGGTGGCGGAACCCCGTACCAGGCAGCCTCCGGGAACCCCATGCAGCCACCCGTACCCGCCCCGGCCGGTCCCTCCGGGCCCGTGGAGACCCCGGCCCCACCGGCTCCGGCCCCGGCGAAGGGGCGCGCCTCCGGGCTGCTCAGCTCCAGCGCCGTCATGGCCGCGGGCACGATGGTGTCGCGCCTCACCGGCTTCGTCCGCTCCGCGATGATCATCGCGGCGCTGGGCGCGGGCTTCCTCGGCGACTCCTTCCAGGTCGCCTACCAGCTGCCGACGATGATCTACATCCTCACCGTCGGCGGCGGCCTCAACTCCGTCTTCGTGCCCCAGCTGGTGCGGTCGATGAAGGAGGACGAGGACGGCGGCGAGGCGTTCGCCAACCGGCTGCTGACCCTCGTGATGGTCGCGCTCGCCGCACTGACCGCGCTGACGATGCTCGGCGCGCCGTACCTGGTGCGCGTGCTGTCGAACCCGATCGCCACCGACCACGCGGCCAACGAGGTGGCGGTCACCTTCACCCGCTACTTCCTGCCCTCGATCTTCTTCATGGGCATCCACGTGGTGATGGGTCAGATCCTCAACGCGCGCGGCAAGTTCGGCGCGATGATGTGGACCCCGGTCCTGAACAACATCGTCATCATCGTGACGCTCGGCATGTTCCTGTGGGTCTACGGCTCGGCGGCCGACTCCCACATGACCGTCAACAACATCCCGCCGGAGGGGCAGCGCCTGCTCGGCATCGGCATCCTGCTCGGCCTCGTCGTGCAGGCCCTGGCGATGATCCCGTACCTGCGCGAGACCGGCTTCCGCATCCGGCCCCGGTTCGACTGGAAGGGCCACGGCCTGGGCAAGGCTGCGATGCTCGCCAAGTGGACGGTCCTGTTCGTGCTCGCCAACCAGGCGGGCGCCCTGGTCGTCACCCAGTTGTCCACCGCCGCCGGAAAGGACTCCGGCGTCAAGGGCACCGGCTTCGCCGCCTACGCCAACGCCCAGCTCATCTGGGGACTGCCGCAGGCCATCATCACCGTGTCCCTCATGGCCGCGCTGCTGCCGCGGCTGTCGCGCTCGGCCGCGGAGGGCGACGGCGGCGCCGTCCGCGACGACATCTCGCAGGGCCTGCGCACCACGGCCGTGGCCATCGTGCCCGTCTCCTTCGGCTTCGTCGCGCTCGGCATCCCGATGTGCACGCTGATCTTCGGCTCCTCGGGCACCGGCTCGGCCACCAACATGGGCTTCATGCTGATGGCCTTCGGCCTCGGCCTGATCCCGTACTCGGTGCAGTACGTCGTCCTGCGCGCCTTCTACGCGTACGAAGACACCCGCACCCCCTTCTACAACACCGTCATCGTGGCGGCGGTCAACGCGGGCGCCTCCGCGCTCTGCTACTTCCTGCTCCCGGCCCGCTGGGCCGTGGCGGGCATGGCGGCCGTGTACGGGCTCTCCTACGCCATCGGCGTCGGTGTCGCCTGGCGGCGCCTCCGCAAGCGGCTGGGCGGCGACCTGGACGGCTCCCGGGTGCTGCGGACGTACGCGCGCCTGGCGATCGCCTCGGTCCCGGCGGCGCTGCTCAGCGGCGCGGCCTGCTACGGCATCGGGCACTCCCTCGGACAGGGTGTCCTCGGCTCGCTCGTTGCGCTGGTGGCGGGCGGTGCGGTACTGCTGGGCGTCTTCTTCCTGGCCGCGCGCCGGATGCGGATCGACGAGCTCAATTCGCTCGTCGGCATGGTTCGCGGGCGTCTGGGGCGTTGAGGCGGGGGTAGTCGCACAACCATCGTCCCCCTCTGCGTGTCGTGCATTGCGGCGGACTGTGGGCACAATTGGTTTCGGCGTCGGACAGCGTGCAACGGATGGGGAGGCAGGGACGACGGTGGCAGAACGGAGCACGGCTGCCGTCGACGTGGCAGACAACAGCGGTGACGAGCCGCTGACCGCCAAGGCGGATCAGGCCACGGCCGACGGGGTGGCCAAGAACCCGGAGCGGGACACGGACATCGACCAGGCGCAGGGGAGCGGCGGGGCCGAAGACTCCGGCAGGACGTCTTCGCCCACCGAGCTGCACAGCGGTCACAAACTCGCCAGACGCTACCGCCTCGAGGAGTGCGTCACCCGTCTGGACGGATTCAGCAGCTGGCGCGCGGTCGACGAGAAACTGCGGCGAGCCGTCGGTGTGCACATCCTGCCCGCCGACCACGTACGTTCCCGTGCCGTGCTGGCGGCCGCCCGTTCGGCGGCGCTGCTCGGCGATCCGCGCTTCGTGCAGGTCCTCGACGCGGTCGAGGAGAACGACCTCGTCTACGTCGTGCATGAGTGGCTGCCCGACGCCACCGAGCTGACCGCGCTGCTCGCGGCCGGTCCCCTGGAGCCGCACGACGCCTACCAGATGGTCAGTCAGGTCTCGGCCGCCATGGCCGCCGCCCACCGCGAGGGCCTCTCCCATCTGCGGCTGAACCCGAACGCGGTCCTGCGCACCTCCTCCGGGCAGTGGCGGATCCGCGGCCTCGCCGTGAACGCCGTCCTGCGCGGCGTCGGCTCCGACACCCCCCAGCGCACCGACACCGAGGCGATCGGCGCCCTGCTGTACGCGGCGCTGACGCAGCGCTGGCCCTACGAGAGCGACGCGTACGGCCTGGCCGGCCTGCCCAAGGACATCGGCCTCATCGCGCCGGACCAGGTGCGCGCCGGAATCCACCGGGGACTGTCCGAGCTGGCGATGCGCGCGCTCGTCAACGACGGCGCCACCGCCTCCCGGCACGAGGCCGCGTGCACCACGCCGGAGGAACTGGTCAAGGCGATCGGCGAGATGCCCCGCGTCCGGCCGCCGGAGCCCGCGTTCACCCGTCCGCCGGAGTACCAGCGCACGACCTACCAGCAGGGCACCTACGGCCGCACCTCGACGCATCCCGGTGCCACGCAGCCCATGGCGCCTCCGCCGCCCCCGCTCCAGAGCCGTACGGGCAAGGCGCTGAAGTGGGCGGTCTCCGCCCTGCTCATCGCGGCGCTCGGCCTCGGCAGCTGGCAGCTGGCGGAAGCCCTGATGAACCGCGGCGACAACTCCAACGACACCAACACCACCCAGACGCAGGACGGCGGCGACAAGGGCGCGGCCAAGGTGGCGCCGCAGCCGGTGACGATCCAGGGTGCGCAGGAGTTCGTCGCGGAGGGCGGTGCCCAGCACCCGGCCGATGTCGCCAAGACCTACGACGGGGACACGTCGACGTCCTGGCGGACCAAGTCCTTCACCCAGGGTCCTGAGATCGCCCCCCTCAAGCCAGGTGTGGGCATCGTCTATGACCTCGGCTCGGCGAAGGACCTCGACGCCGCCACGATCGGGCTGCGTTACTCCGGAGACCACACGACGGTCGACCTCTACACGGCCGACTCGGCACCGGTGTCGCTGGACTCGATGCACAAGGTCGGCAGCAGCACCACCTCGGACTCCACCGCCACGGTGAAGCCCGACAAGCCGGTGAAGGCGCGGTACGTCCTCGTCTGGCTGACGGCCGTTCCCATGTCCGGGTATGACGCGGCCACCTATTCCAAGGCGGGCTACAAGCAGGCCATCACCGAAGTGCACTTCACAGGCTGACGTCTCATCCGAGCCGGAGGGGGACGATGGCAGGCGATAGCCGGTACGGCGAGGTACGGGACGAGGATCTGCTCGCCCGTCATGTGCAGGGTGACCCCGATGCCTTCGGTGAGATCGTGCGGAGGCACCGGGACCGGCTGTGGGCGGTCGCGCTGCGGACGCTGGGGGACCGCGAGGAGGCCGCCGACGCGGTGCAGGACGCGCTGGTGTCGGCCTACCGCGCCGCGCACACCTTCCGGGGGCAGTCCGCCGTCACGACCTGGCTGCACCGGATCACCGTGAACGCCTGCCTGGACCGCATCCGCAAGGCGGCCTCGCGGAAGACCGCGCCCGTCGACGACCCCGAGCGCCTGGAACAGCTGCTGGAGCCGCACGAGTCGGCCTCCGCCCCGGCCGAGCGCAACGACCTCCACCGCCAGCTCCTCGAGGCTCTCGGCACCCTGCCCGCCGAGCAGCGGGCGGCGCTGGTCCTGGTGGACATGCAGGGCTACCCCGTCGCCGAGGCGGCGCGAGTCCTGGACGTGCCCACCGGGACGGTGAAGAGCCGCTGCGCCCGAGGCCGGGCCAGACTCCTTCCCCTGCTCGCCCACCTACGCCCCGGCGCCCCCCGCGAGAGAAGCGCCGCCGCCCCTGACGGTGGAAAAGAACCCTTGGCGGGACGGAACCGGGTGCACGGGGCATCCGTCCCACCTCCGACAGGATCTGAGGGCGAGGGAACCGAAGACTCCGGGCCGAATGGTTCAGCCGTCGTGAAGGGCGGAGGTGGGCGAGCATGACGTCCTCGACGGACACGACCGGGCACCCGGATGTCGCCGAGATCTCCGACCTGACCGAGGGGCTCCTGCCGCCGTCCCGTAGCGCGGAGCTGCGGTGCCACCTGGAGGGCTGCGCGGCATGCGCCGAGGTCCATGCCGCGCTGACGGAGATCCAGGGGCTGCTGGGCGGCGTCCCGGATGTGCCACCGATGCCCCTGGACATCGCCGACCGAATCGACGCCGCCCTGGCCGCCGAGGCAGCAGGGCGGACCGAGCAGGCGGACTCCGAAGGCTCCGGTCGCCATGTTTCACGTGAAACACCGACCCCACCGGACCGTCCCGCCAGGCTCTCTCGCGCCACCACCGGCCCCGGTCGGAAGGGGCGCGCCCGGAGCCGCCGCCGGACAGCCGCGCTGGGCGCCGTGCTCACCGCCGCTGTCCTCGGGGCCGGTTCCCTGCTCGTCCAGTCCCTCGGGCAGAGCTCGGCTGACAAGACGGCGCAGAGCACGGCGGCGTCTGCCGTCGGCACCTTCTCCGGGGCCAGCGTGAAGAGCCAGGTGTCGGACCTGCTCGTCGCCAGGCAGGGACTGCAGCGGGGCAGCCAGCGCCCGCAGCAGGACGCCGAGACGGACCTGGCGCACTCCGGGCCTACGCAGAGCGCGAACACGCTGATCCAGCCCGAGGTCCCGGTGCCCGACTGCGTCCGGCGTGCGCTCCACTCCGGTGAAACGGTTCTGGGGGCGAAGAGCGGCACCTACGCCGACAAGAGTGCCTACCTCGTCGTGGTGCCCGACAAGGCCGACAGCAAGCGTGTCACGGCCTATGTGGTCGACGCCTCCTGTACGACCCGGCGCCCCGCCTCCGCCGGTGATGTGCTGCTGAAGCAGTCTCTCGCCCGTCACTGAGAAGGCGCGGAGGTGATCTCCGCCCGTCTCTCCTCGTCCGTACGGTGTCAGCCGTCGTGTGGCCGGACATCAGGGGAATGTGCGCCCCTTAGGATCGGTTGGGTGGTGTGAGAGTCCCGGCAGGGGCTCCCACCGGTCGGCCGACACAGACCAGAGACGAGGAACCAAGCCGTGAGCGACGTCCGTAATGTGATCATCATCGGCTCCGGGCCCGCGGGCTACACGGCGGCGCTGTACACCGCGCGTGCGTCCCTGAAGCCCCTGGTGTTCGAGGGTGCCGTCACCGCCGGTGGCGCGCTGATGAACACCACCGAGGTGGAGAACTTTCCGGGCTTCCCCAACGGCATCATGGGCCCCGAGCTGATGGACAACATGCGGGCGCAGGCCGAGCGTTTCGGCGCCGAGCTGCTGCCGGACGATGTCGTCTCCGTCGACCTCACCGGCGACGTGAAGACCGTCACCGACACCGCGGGCACGGTCCACCGGGCCAAGGCCGTGATCATCGCCACCGGCTCCCAGCACCGCAAGCTCGCACTGCCCAACGAGGACGCGCTGTCCGGCCGTGGCGTCTCGTGGTGCGCCACCTGTGACGGCTTCTTCTTCCGGGACCAGGACATCGCCGTGATCGGTGGTGGTGACACCGCGATGGAGGAGGCCACCTTCCTCTCCCGGTTCGCCAAGTCCGTGACGATCGTCCACCGCCGGGACACCCTGCGCGCCTCCAAGGCGATGCAGGAGCGTGCCTTCAACGACCCGAAGATCAAGTTCGCCTGGGACAGCGAGGTCGTCGAGATCCTGGGCGAGAAGAAGCTCACCGGGCTGAAGCTCCGCAACCTCAAGACCGGCGAGCTGTCCGACCTGCCCGTCACGGGTCTGTTCATCGCCATCGGCCACGACCCGCGCACCGAGCTCTTCAAGGGCCAGCTGGACCTGGACGCGGAGGGCTACCTCAAGGTGGACGCGCCCTCCACCCGGACCAACCTGCCCGGCGTCTTCGCCGCGGGTGACGTCGTCGACCACACCTACCGCCAGGCGATCACCGCGGCCGGCACCGGCTGCGCCTCGGCGCTGGACTCGGAGCGCTACCTCGCGTCCCTGCTGGACGAGGGCGGCCACGCCGAGCCCGAGAAGACCGCCGTCTGACTTACCCCCATCCCCCCCGAACGATCAATTAAGGAGCCCGCTGTGGCCGGCACCGTGAAGAAAGTGACTGACGACTCCTTCGACGAGGACGTCCTCAAGAGCGACAAGCCCGTCCTGGTGGACTTCTGGGCCGAGTGGTGCGGGCCGTGCCGCCAGATCGCTCCGTCCCTGGAGGCCATCGCCGCCGAGCACGGCGACAAGATCCAGATCGTCAAGCTGAACATCGACGAGAACCCGGCCACGGCCGCCAAGTACGGCGTCATGTCCATCCCGACGCTGAACGTCTACCAGGGCGGCGAGGTCGTCAAGACGATCGTCGGTGCCAAGCCGAAGGCGGCGCTCGTCCGCGACCTGGACGACTTCATCACCGGCTGACGTCCACAGCACCGGCCGATGTTTCACGTGAAACATGGCCCACGAAGGGGCCGACCCATCAGGGTCGGCCCCTTCGTCGTGTTCGGGACGCGGAGACCGCCCGGCCCCGTCACAGCGGCCGCAGTGCGGGCTCCTTGTGGACCGCGCCCAGCAGCCGGTCGAGGGCCAGCTCGACGTCTTCCTTCCAGGACAGCGCCGAGCGCAGCTCCAGACGCAGCCGGGGGTGCCGGGAGTGCTGCCGCACCGTCTTGAAGCCCACCGCGAGGAGATGGTCGGCGGGCAGCAGGCAGGCGGGCTCTTTCCAGCGGGTGTCCCCGAACGCCTCGATGGCCTTGAAGTTCCGGCGCAGCAGATCCTTGGCGACCGCCTGCACCAGCACCCGCCCAAGCCCCTGCCCCTGGTAGCCGGGCATGATGAACGACGTGATGAGCTGCACGGCGTCCGGGGAGACCGGGCTCGTGGGGAACGCAGTCGCGCGCGGGACGTAGGCCGCCGGGGCGTAGAGCACGAAGCCGACCGGTACGTCGTCGACATAGGCCACCCGGCCGCAGGAGCCCCAGTCCAGCAGGACGGCGGAGATCCAGGACTCCTTCTCCATCTGCGTGGTGCCCGCCCGCACGGCGGCTTCGGCGCTGACGGGGTCCAGCTCCCAGAAGACGCACGAACGGCACCGCTGGGGGAGATCCTGAAGGTTGTCCAGCGTGAGCGGTACGAGCCGACGCCCCATGAAAGCTGTTCCTCGCTTCCTTCGCCGCGTCACATCCGCTCGCATCGTATCCACGATGCGATTCCCTCGATACCGGCGCAAAGCAAAGAGCGGACCGTGTTCCGGTACACACCGGACACGGCCCGCTCTCGCAGTCCCGCTGACGGAACGCCCTCCCGGGGAGGGCTACTCCTCGGACTCGTCCTCCGGGGACCCCTTCGGCAGGATCGGCCCCTCACCGGGGGCCAGCGTGCCGAGGATGCGTTCCAGATCCTCCACCGAAGCGAACTCGACGGTGATCTTGCCCTTCTTCTGGCCGAGGTCGACCTTCACCCGGGTCTCGAACCGGTCGGAGAGCCGCGTCGCCAGACCGCTCAGCGCCGGGGAGACCAGAGCGCCCGCCCGCGGCCCCTTGGCGCGCTGGGCGCCCTGCGGCCGCGACCCCATCAGCGTCACGATCTCCTCGACGGCCCGCACCGACAGCCCCTCGGCCACGATGCGGTGCGCCAGCCGGTCCTGCTCCTCGGAGTCCTCCACGGACAGCAGCGCCCGCGCATGACCCGCCGAGAGCACACCTGCGGCGACCCGCTTCTGCACGGTCGCCGAAAGCTTCAGCAGCCGCAGGGTGTTGGAGATCTGCGGCCGGGAGCGCCCGATGCGGTCGGCCAGCTGGTCGTGCGTGCAGTTGAAGTCCTTGAGCAACTGGTCGTAGGCGTGCGCCTCTTCCAGCGGGTTCAGCTGCGCGCGGTGCAGGTTCTCCAGCAGGGCGTCCAGCAGGAGCTTCTCGTCGTCCGTGGCGCGGACGATCGCCGGGATGGTCTCGAGTTCCGCCTCGCGGCTGGCGCGCAGACGGCGCTCACCCATGATCAGTTCATAGCGGTCGTCGCCCAGTTCCCGCACGACGACGGGCTGAAGCAGGCCCACCTCCTTGATGGAGATGACCAGTTCGTTCAGCGCGTCCTCGTCGAAGACCTCGCGCGGCTGGCGCGGGTTCGGCGTGATGGCCTCGATCGGCAGCTCGGCGAAGTAGGCACCGGCGGGCGGTGCGGGCCGCTCGTCGGCCGGGCTCGCCGGGACCTCCTCCAGC
Organism: Streptomyces sp. NPDC002176; assembly: GCF_044903645.1. NCBI lineage: Bacteria > Bacillati > Actinomycetota > Actinomycetes > Kitasatosporales > Streptomycetaceae > Streptomyces > Streptomyces sp. NPDC002176. The sequence continues at coordinate 386,860 of NZ_JBJDQW010000005.1, read as the reverse complement.
TCCCGGGACGCCGACGGCAGGGCGCCGCCTCGGCCGATCCCGGTGGGCCTGCGGTCGGGCGACAGCGTCGGGCCCGATGCCGAGGAGGCGGGCGATCCACCGCCCAGCACGGCCGACGCCGGGATCTTCTCTGTCGGCGCTGCGGGGATCAGTGCGCCAAGTCCTCGGCCCAGCCCCCTTCGTCGATCACTCACTGCATCCCCTCCACCATGTTCCGGTCGTTCTGGGTGCCGAGATGGGCCTGGGTCGGGTCATAGCTGACCCCCACGCCCCTCAGCGCGATCTCTCGGGCCGCCTCGAGATAGGAGAGCGCACCGCTCGAACCTGGATCGTAGGTCAGCACCGTCTGCCCGTAGCTCGGCGCCTCGGAGATACGGACCGAGCGCGGAATGCTCGTCCGCAGCACCTCGTCGCCGAAGTGGGTGCGCACCTCCTCCGCCACCTGGGAGGCGAGGCGGGTCCGGCCGTCGTACATGGTGAGCAGGATCGTCGACACATGCAGGGACTGGTTGAGGTGACCCCGCACCAGATCGACGTTGCGCAGGAGCTGACCCAGGCCCTCCAGTGCGTAGTACTCGCACTGGATCGGGATGAGGACCTCCTGGCCGGCCACGAGTGCGTTGACCGTCAACAGGCCCAGCGACGGCGGGCAGTCGATGAGGATGTAGTCCAACGGCTGCTCGTACGCCTGGATCGCGCGCTGCAACCGGCTCTCACGGGCGACCAGGGAGACCAGTTCGATCTCCGCACCGGCGAGGTCGATCGTGGCGGGAGCGCAGAAGAGACCCTCGACATCGGTGACGGGCTGGACAACCTCGGCGAGCGGCTGGCTGTCCACCAGGACGTCGTAGATGGAGGGGACTTCCGCGTGGTGGTCGATCCCTAGTGCCGTGGAGGCATTCCCCTGAGGGTCGAGGTCGATCACCAGGACCCGGGCGCCGTGCAGCGCGAGGGAGGCGGCGAGGTTGACGGTCGTCGTCGTCTTGCCGACGCCGCCCTTCTGGTTGGCGACCACGATGACTCGGGTCTGCTCCGGCCTCGGCATGCCCTCTGCGGCACGGCCCAGGGCGTCGACCGCCACTTGGGCCGCACGACCGATGGGAGTGTCGTCCATCGGAGGCGGTGTTTCACGTGAAACATCCGTCTCCCTCGATTCGGTACGGGGACCGGGGACCGGATCGGTCATCGGTCCCGCGATGTTGGCGTCGGACCGCAAGGATTCACTCTCCTCGACTACAGGCTCGCAATGAACAGAGCCTCCCATGCCTTCGGGGGCACGAACCAGTGAGCCCTGGCGTTCTGTGGAGAAGTCCACCTCTGTGGACAACTTCGGCACCCCTCCGAGTGAACCAAGAGGCCGCCGGTCGAGGGGTTCCGCCGCGGCGCGACCGCGACTGATGATGCCGTGCAGCAGAGAGCGACGTTTCACGTGAAACACGATGCACAGCCACGAGGGCCGGGGCTCTGCGACACTCCGGCCCGCCCAGCCGACGAGCAAAAGAAAGCGCCCCCGGCCTCGGCCAGGGGCGCACTCCGCAGGACTCGGCAACTCAGAACCCAGCGGCTGAGAACTCAGCAGCTCAGAACTCAGCAGCCCAGAACTCAGCGACGCCGACGCGTCCGGCTCGTCCGGGCCGCCTTGGCCCGCTTGGCGGCGAACCGCACGCCGCCCGGACTCTCACCGACCTCCACCCGGACCACCGTGGAGAGCGGGTCCACCACGCCCTCGCCCACCTGGAGAACCGACGTCGACACCGCACCGAGCTTGCTGAGCGCGGTGGACGCCGCCTTCAGCTCCTCCTCGGCGGTGTCCCCCTTGAGCGCCAGCATCTCGCCGTAGGGCCGCAGCAGCGGGATGCCCCACGCGGCCAGCCGGTCCAGCGGAGCCACGGCCCGCGCGGTCACCACATGGACCGGCGGCACCTTGCCCAGCATCTCCTCCGCGCGACCGCGGACCACGGTGACATGGTCCAGGCCCAGCAGCTCCACGACCTCGGTGAGGAACGTGGTGCGGCGCAGCAGGGGCTCCAGCAGGGTGATGTTCAGGTCGTCACGCACCAGGGCCAGCGGAATGCCCGGCAGTCCCGCACCTGAGCCGACATCGCACACCGTCACCCCCTCGGGGACGGCCTCGGAGAGCACCGCACAGTTCAGCAGGTGCCGCTCCCACAGGCGGGGCACCTCCCGCGGGCCGATCAGGCCACGCTGGACTCCGGCCTCGGCCAGCAGCTCCGCATAGCGGACCGCATCCTCGAAGCGATCGCCAAACACTTCCCGCGCCTGTTCGGGCGCGGGGGGAAGCTCAGCTGCCTCCGTCACGGGGACCGTCCTTCCGTACCGCGCCGGTGCTTCACGCACCGGCCCTCAGAACTACCAGGCTGACAAACTTCGGCCCCGTCTGTTGGTCAGACGGGGCCGATGGAACCATGGGGCCGATCAGGCGGGCAGCACGACGACGAAGCGCTGCGGCTCCTCGCCCTCGGACTCGCTGCGCAGTCCCGCACCCTTGATCGCGTCGTGGACGACCTTGCGCTCGAACGGCGTCATCGGCTTGAGCTTGACCGGCTCGCCGCTGCTCTTGACCTCGGCGGCCGCCTCGGCACCCAGCTCGGCCAGCTCGGCGCGCTTCTGGGCGCGGTAGCCCGCGATGTCCAGCATCAGACGGCTGCGGTCACCGGTCTCGCGGTGCACGGCCAGACGCGTCAGCTCCTGGAGCGCCTCGAGCACCTCGCCGTCCCGGCCGACCAGCTTCTGCAGATCCCGGCCGCTCGCGTCACTGATGATCGAGACGGAGGCGCGGTCGGCCTCCACGTCCATGTCGATGTCGCCGTCGAGGTCGGCGATGTCCAGCAGAGCCTCGAGGTAGTCCGCAGCGATCTCGCCCTCCTGCTCGAGGCGGGTGAGGGTGTCAGCACCCTCGGTGGCGGCGGTGGTGGTGCCTTCCGTCACGGGATGGGCTCCTTCTTACTTCTTGGACGGGGACTTGGGCCGCTGGCCACCCTTGCGCTGCCCGGACTGGGCCTTGCTGCGGGTGCCGGAACCGGGCTTCGGGGTCTGCTTGGCGGCCGCGGGGGCGGCGTCCTGCGACTCGTCGGACTTGCTCAGCGAGGGCGCCTGTCCAGCGTCCGGCTCAGGAGCGTGCTCGGCGGTCGGCTCGGCCTCGTGCGGCTGCTTCTGCCCCGACTGGCGCTGGGACTTGCTCTGCCGCTTGGGCTGCTGACGACGTGCCGCGGCGGCCGCGATGGGCGTACCGTCCTCGGCCTGTTCGACGGCCTGGCTCTCGCTCTTGACCACGTTGCCGTCGGCCTGGGCGGTGAGCCCCGCCTTGCTGAGGGAGTTGATGAACTTCCGCTCGGCCTCGTTGCGGTCGCGTCCCTTGGCGACGATCGCCTTGACGATCACCCGGGAGCTGCGACGGCGGACCTTGCCGTGGTGCGTGACGTGGCCGGTCAGCCGCTCCAGGTAGGACGCCTGCGCCTTGGAGCCCGGAGTCGGGTTGTTGCGGATGACGTACATCTGCTGGCCCATGGTCCACACGTTGGTGGTCAGCCAGTAGACGAGGACACCGACCGGGAAGTTGATGCCGAAGACGGCGAACATGATCGGGAAGACGTACATCAGCATCTTCTGCTGCTGCATGAACGGGGTCTTCACCGAGGTGTCGACGTTCTTCGTCATCAGCTGGCGCTGCGTGTAGAACTGCGACGCCGACATCAGGATGATCATGATGGCGGTGACGACCCGCACATCGGTGACCGTGGCACCGAGGGCGTGCAGGGTGTCCGCACTGTCCTTGAACTTCGCCGCGAGCGGGGCGCCGAAGATGTGGGCCTTACGGGCGCTCTCCAGCAGCGAGTCGTTGATGACGCCGATGGTCTTGCCCGACGCGATGCCGTTGAGCACGTGGTACAGGGCGAAGAAGAACGGCGACTGCGCCAGGATGGGAAGGCACGAGGAGAGCGGGTTGGTACCCGACTCCTTGTACAGCTTCATCATCTCTTCGGACTGGCGCTGCTTGTCGTTCTTGTAGCGCTCCTGGATCTTCTTCATCTCCGGCTGGAGCGTCTGCATCGCGCGCGTGGCCTTGATCTGCTTCACGAAGAGCGGGATCAGGCAGATGCGGATCAGGACCACCAGGGACACGATGGACAGGCCCCAGGCCCAACCCGTGTCCGGGCCGAAGATGGACCCGTACACCGTGTGGAACTGGACGATGACCCAGGAGACGGGTGTCGTGATGAAGCTGAAGAAGCTGGCAATCGTGTCCACTAATCATGCTCCTTGGGCATGGGACGAGTTCTCTGCGGCCGGGCCCGAAGGTGGCTCGGAAGAAAGCTTCGCCTCGGTGGCCGGGTCGGCGGAGTTCCCGCCCTTGCGTGCGCCCCAGGCGTTGCGCAGCATCTCGTGCCACCGCGGACGCTTGCGCGGCGGGACATGGTCCACACCGCCCAGCGACCACGGATTGCAGCGGAGAATGCGCCAGGCCGTGAGTGCTGTTCCCTTGATGGCACCGTGCCGGTCGATGGCCGTGTAGCCGTAGTGGGAGCACGACGGGTAGTACTTGCACACCGGCCCCAGCAGCGGACTGATCGTCCACTGGTACAACTTGATCAGGGCCAGTAGCGGGTACTTCATCGCGTGCCCCCTCCCATCAGCCGCTGAAGAGCGGCGTCCAGGTCTCGGGCCAGCTGTGCGTGGTCCGCGTCGCCCGATCCGGGCAGCGCGCGTACGACTACCAGGCTACCGGGGGGAATCAGGGCGACTCGGTCACGCATCAGGTGACGCAGTCTGCGCTTCACTGTGTTGCGGACGACCGCGTTGCCCACGGCCTTGCTCACGACGAAACCCGCACGCGTCGGGGAAGCGCTCTCCCCAGGCGCGTGCGGGTTCGTGGCACCGCTACGAAGGTGGACGACGAGAGTCGGGCGACCGGCCCGGCGTCCTCGTCGTACCGCGGATGCGAAGTCCTCGCGCCGCCTCAGCCGGTTTTCGAAGGGCAGCACGATGTCATGACCTGATCGGGATCAGGCGGACAGACGGGCGCGACCCTTGCTGCGGCGGGTCGCCAGGATGGCGCGGCCGGCACGGGTACGCATACGCAGCCGGAAGCCGTGGGTCTTCGCGCGACGACGGTTGTTCGGCTGGAAGGTGCGCTTGCTCACTCGGGGGCTCCAGAAGAAATCGGTAGTGGCGGGGTGCCGTCCTGGCTGTCACCGTGCGCCCACGAGTAGCTCGCAACGCGCCCGAGTGCACCGCTTCCCGATCACCTGAAGTGATCTGTGCCCATCGGAGGCAGGCGGCAGCAGCCATCGACAACTCGACCTGGTCACGGTACGCGCGGCTACGCCATCCGGTCAAACCGGCGCCCGTCGGGGGACACTGTCCACAGGCTGGGGACAACAACTTGAACCCTACCGGCTGCCCTGACTACCGTGGCTGGACTCCGATTCGTTCCCTTGTCCCAGCACGACCGGGATTGCCCGGCACCGTCCGGCCCGTCCACCTGATTGTCATCCCGACCCATCCCACAACCACACGTTCGTGGGACCTCTGAGAGAGCGTGCCCTGTGGCTGACGTACCTGCCGATCTTGCCGCAGTGTGGCCACGCGTACTGGAGAAACTCCTGGGCGAGGGCCGGGGCCAGGGCGTCGAGACCAAGGACGAGCACTGGATCAGGCGCTGCCAGCCGCTGGCCCTGGTCGCGGACACCGCGCTGCTGGCCGTGCCGAACGAATTCGCCAAGGGCGTACTGGAGGGCCGCCTGGCCCCGGTCGTCAGCGAGACCCTGAGCCGTGAGTGCGGCCGCCCCATCCGGATCGCCATCACCGTGGACGACTCCGTCGGCGGCCCCCCGGCCCCGCAGCAGTCCGCCGACCACGAGCAGCCGGACGCCCATGAGCAGAGCGCCCAGCAGCCGCGCTACGAGGAGCCGGAACTGCCCTCCGGCCCGTACGAGGGCTACGGCCGCCGCCACACCGAGGACCACCAGCTTCCGGGCGACGGACCGGCCGGTCACGGCGAACGCCCGCCGACCGGGCGCGAGGAGCGGATGCCGACGGCCCGCCCCACCTACCCGTCCGAGTACCAGCGCCCCGAGCCCGGGGCGTGGCCGCGCTCCGGCCAGGACGACTACGGCTGGCAGCAGCCCCGCCTCGGCTATCCCGAGCGCGACCCCTACGCCTCCCCGCCCCAGGACTCCTACGGCGCGCCGGACTACCGCAATCCCGGCCGCGAGCGCCAGGGATACGAGCAGCAGCGCCCCGTCTACGACGCCCCGCGCCGCGACTACGGCGCGCCCCGCGCCGAGTACGACCAGCGCGACCCGGTCCGCCGCGAGCTGCCCGAGCCGCCGTCCGACAGCGGCCCCGCGCGCCGCGGCGGCGGCGGGACCGGGCGTCCCGAACTGCCGTCCACCGGCCGTGGCGGCTCCGGCTCGTCGTCCTCCTCGTCCCCGGCCGCCGGGGGTCCCGGTGAGCCGACGGCGCGGCTGAACCCGAAGTACCTCTTCGACACCTTCGTCATCGGCGCGTCCAACCGCTTCGCGCACGCGGCCGCGGTGGCCGTCGCCGAGGCGCCTGCGAAGGCGTACAACCCCCTCTTCATCTACGGGGAGTCGGGACTCGGCAAGACGCACCTGCTGCACGCGATCGGGCACTACGCGCGCAGCCTGTACCCCGGCACGCGCGTGCGGTACGTGAGCTCGGAGGAGTTCACCAACGAGTTCATCAACTCCATCCGCGACGGCAAGGGCGACAGCTTCCGCAAGCGGTACCGGGAGATGGACATCCTGCTCGTCGACGACATCCAGTTCCTCGCGGACAAGGAGTCGACGCAGGAGGAGTTCTTCCACACCTTCAACACGCTGCACAACGCCAACAAGCAGATCGTGCTGTCCTCCGACCGGCCGCCCAAGCAGCTGGTCACGCTGGAAGACCGGCTGCGCAACCGCTTCGAGTGGGGCCTGATCACCGACGTCCAGCCGCCCGAGCTGGAGACGCGGATCGCGATCCTGCGGAAGAAGGCGGTGCAGGAGCAGCTCAACGCCCCGCCGGAGGTGCTGGAGTTCATCGCCTCCCGGATCTCGCGGAACATCCGTGAGCTGGAGGGCGCGCTGATCCGGGTGACGGCGTTCGCCTCGCTCAACCGGCAGCCGGTGGACCTGGGGCTCACCGAGATCGTCCTGAAGGACCTGATCCCCGGCGGCGAGGACTCCGCCCCCGAGATCACCGCGCCGGCCATCATGGGGGCCACCGCGGACTACTTCGGGCTGACGGTGGACGACCTGTGCGGCACCTCGCGCGGGCGGGCGCTGGTCACCGCCCGGCAGATCGCCATGTATCTGTGCCGTGAGCTGACCGACCTGTCGCTGCCGAAGATCGGCGCCCAGTTCGGCGGCCGGGACCACACCACCGTCATGCACGCGGACCGCAAGATCCGGGCGCTGATGGCCGAGCGGCGCTCGATCTACAACCAGGTGACCGAGCTGACGAACCGCATCAAGAACGGCTGACGTCGGCCGCGTACGAGCCCTGAGGGCGCTCCGGGAGGTCTCCGGGGCGCCCTTCGGCGTTCCTGGCCCATCCCGCAGCGAGGCGAAGCGCCCTCGACGCCCCCCTTCAAGCCCCCAGCACCGTGTCCCACCAGCAACCTTGTGTTCGATTCCCTGTGGGGTTACGGCCTCCCTCCACAGATTTCCCGACTTTCTTCCGCCCACAGGCTGGGGACTGAGAAGTTGTCCCAAGCTGTGTCCACAGGGAGCCTGGGCGTAGGACGTCTGCCCAGCTCAGAGGGCTGTGGATTCGTGGACGAACGATCTCCACAGGGTGTGGACAAGTGCTCCGTCCACACCCTGTGCGTAACGTTGTCCACGGCTCGGCCCACAGGTTGGGGGCGGTTTTCCCCAGCAGAGGCCAGCTTCTCCACATCACTGTCCACTGTTCGGCAACGCGACGGGCTCCGTCACTGCGTCGAGTGAAAGCCGTCACACGAAGCTGCCGACAGACCCTGTGGGAAACGTCGCCAAACCTGGGGACGCAGCTGGGGAGAACTCGCCCTGTCCTGGGGACGGTGTGTGCAGAACTTTCTGTTCTCCACAGAGGGGCCGGGTTTTCCACCGGCTCCGCCCACAGGGGCAGTGGATAAAATTTGGGGTCTGACCTGCGAAAACGAGGTTATCCACGGTATCCACAGCCCCTACTACTACTTCCAACTAGAGAGAGCTGGGAATCCGTTTCGAAGCGGGGCCTGTGCACAACTCGCTGTTTCGAGCCCGGCTGCCGCTCGGACCGACTTGACCCCGACCGGCACCTGCTGTCAGCGCAGTGCGTCAGACTGGTCACCGGTGTCCTTCCCCCGGCAATGGGCGGCGACACCGAGTCGGAGGACTCAGACGCAACAGCAGGAGGCGGCTTACGGTGAAGATCCGGGTTGAACGCGACGTACTCGCGGAGGCAGTGGCGTGGGCGGCACGCAGCCTTCCGGCCCGTCCGCCGGCTCCTGTCCTCGCCGGCCTGCTGCTCAAGGCCGAGGAGGGCCAGCTGAGCCTGTCGGGCTTCGACTACGAGGTCTCCGCCCGGGTGGGCGTCGAGGCCGAGGTCGAGGAGGAGGGCACCGTCCTGGTCTCCGGCCGACTGCTCGCCGACATCTGCCGCGCGCTGCCCAACCGCCCGGTGGAGATCTCCACGGACGGTGTACGGGCGACCGTGGTCTGCGGCTCCTCCCGCTTCACCCTCCACACCCTGCCGGTGGAGGAGTACCCGGCGCTGCCGCAGATGCCGACCGCCACGGGCACCGTCCCCGGCGAGGTCTTCGCGGCCGCCGCCTCCCAGGTGGCCATCGCCGCCGGGCGCGACGACACGCTGCCCGTCCTCACCGGTGTGCGCATCGAGATCGAGGGCGACACCGTCACCCTGGCCTCCACCGACCGGTACCGCTTCGCGGTCCGCGAGTTCCTGTGGAAGCCGGAGAACCCGGACGCCTCCGCGGTCGCCCTGGTCCCGGCCAAGACGCTGCTGGACACCGCCAAGTCGCTCGGCGCCGGTGACAGCGTCACCCTGGCGCTCTCCGGCTCCGGTTCCGGCGAGGGCCTGATCGGCTTCGAGGGCGCGGGCCGCCGCACCACCACGCGGCTGCTCGAGGGCGACCTGCCGAAGTACCGCACGCTGTTCCCGACGGAGTTCAACTCGGTCGCCGTGATCGAGACCGCCCCCTTCGTGGAGGCCGTCAAGCGCGTCGCCCTGGTCGCCGAGCGGAACACCCCGGTGCGGCTGAGCTTCGAGCAGGGCGTGCTGATCCTGGAGGCGGGCTCCAGCGACGACGCACAGGCTGTGGAAAGGGTCGACGCCCAGCTGGACGGCGACGACATCTCGATCGCCTTCAACCCGACCTTCCTGCTGGACGGCCTGAGCGCCATCGACTCGCCCGTCGCGCAGCTGTCGTTCACCACCTCCACCAAGCCGGCGCTGCTCAGCGGCAAGCCCGCGCTGGACGCGGAGGCGGACGACGCCTACAAGTACCTGATCATGCCGGTGCGGCTGAGCGGCTGAGTCGGGCTCCCCGGCAAAAGCCCAGGTGGGGGCGTACGTATGAGCGCGTATGCCCACAGCTGTGCGGGACGGGCCGCCGTTAGGCTCGGTGCCGGGCACCCACGTGCCCGGCACGCCACACAGCGACCTAAGGAACAACTGATGGAGCTCGGTCTCGTCGGCCTCGGCAAGATGGGCGGCAACATGCGCGAGCGCATCCGCCGCGCAGGCCACACCGTCATCGGATACGACCGCAACGCGGACCTCGCGGACGTCCACAGCCTCGAAGAGCTTGTGGGCAAGCTCAGCGCCCCGCGCGTGGTCTGGGTGATGGTTCCGGCGGGCGAGGCGACGCAGGCGACCGTGGACCGGCTCGGCGAGCTGCTGGAGCCCGGCGACGTGGTCGTGGACGGCGGCAACTCCCGCTGGACGGACGACGAGAAGCACGCCGAGGAGCTGGCGGCCAAGGGCATAGGCTTCGTCGACTGCGGCGTCTCCGGCGGCGTCCACGGCCTGGCGAACGGCTACGCGCTGATGTACGGCGGTGACGAGGAGAACGTCGCCAAGGTGCGGCCCGTCTTCGACGCGCTGAAGCCCGAGGGCGACTTCGGCTCCGTACACGCCGGGAAGGTCGGCGCGGGCCACTTCTCCAAGATGGTCCACAACGGCATCGAGTACGCGATGATGCAGGCGTACGCCGAGGGCTGGGAGCTGCTGGAGAAGGTCGACTCCGTGGAGAACGTCCGCGAGATCTTCCGCTCCTGGCAGGAGGGCACGGTCATCCGTTCCTGGCTGCTCGACCTCGCGGTCAACGCGCTCGACGACGACGAGCACCTGGACGGCCTCCGCGGCTACGCGCAGGACTCCGGTGAGGGACGCTGGACGGTGGAGGCCGCGATCGACAACGCGGTGCCGCTGCCCGCGATCACCGCGTCGCTGTTCGCGCGGTTCGCCTCGCGGCAGGACGACTCGCCGCAGATGAAGATGATCGCCGCGCTGCGCAACCAGTTCGGCGGCCACGCGGTGGAGAAGAAGCCGTAGGCACGCAGAAGAAGTAGTCCACAGGGTCGCGTCCGCGATCCACAGGCTGTTGAGGGAGGTCGGCGAACGACCATGCACGTCACGCATCTTTCGCTGGCCGACTTCCGCTCGTACGCCCGGGCCGAGGTTCCGCTCGGCTCGGGCGTCACCGCCTTCGTCGGCCCCAACGGGCAGGGCAAGACCAACCTCGTCGAGGCCGTCGGCTATCTGGCCACCCTCGGCAGCCACCGGGTCTCCGCCGACGCCCCCCTGGTCCGCATGGGCGCCGAGCGCGCCGTCGTCCGGGCGCAGGTCCGGCAGGGCGAGCGGCAGCAGCTGGTCGAGCTGGAGCTGAACCCCGGCCGCGCCAACCGGGCCCGGATCAACCGGTCCGCGCAGGTCAGGCCGCGTGACGTGCTGGGCATCGTGCGGACCGTGCTGTTCGCGCCCGAGGACCTGGCGCTGATCAAGGGCGACCCCGGTGAGCGGCGCCGTTTCCTGGACGAGCTGATCACCGCGCGCTCCCCGCGCATGGCGGGCGTCCGCTCCGACTACGAGCGGGTGCTCAAGCAGCGCAACACCCTGCTGAAGTCGGCGGCCCTGGCGCGTCGGCACGGCGGCCGCACCATGGACCTCTCCACGCTCGACGTGTGGGACCAGCACCTCGCGCGCGCGGGCGCCGAGCTGCTGGCGCAGCGCCTGGACCTGATCGCGGTGCTCCAGCCGCTCGCCGACAAGGCGTACGAGCAGCTGGCCCCCGGCGGCGGCCCCGTGGCGCTGGACTACAAGTCCTCCGCGCCCGGCACCGCGCACACCCGTGAGGAACTGGCCGAGCAGCTGCTGGCGGCGCTCGCCGAGGCGCGCAAGCAGGAGATCGAGCGGGGCGTGACCCTGGTCGGCCCGCACCGCGACGACCTGGTGCTCCGGCTCGGCCGCCTCCCCGCCAAGGGTTACGCCTCGCACGGCGAGTCCTGGTCCTACGCGCTGGCGCTGCGCCTAGCCTCGTACGACCTGCTGCGGGACGAGGGCAATGAGCCGGTGCTGATCCTGGACGACGTCTTCGCCGAGCTGGACGCGCGCCGCCGGGAGCGGCTGGCCGAGCTGGTGGCGCCCGGAGAGCAGGTGCTCGTGACGGCCGCGGTCGACGACGACGTGCCGCACGTCCTGGCGGGCGCCCGGTACGCGGTCGCCGACGGGACGGTGGAACCGGCATGAGCGCCGGTGAGGGCGGCGAGGACCGCAAGGCGCCGGAGCCGTCCGGTGTCGACCTCGCGCGCGTGGCGCTGCGCGCGGCGAAGGAGCAGGCACGCGCGCGTGGGGACGCGGCGCGGCAGAAGAAGCAGGTGCGGCGCGGCGGCGGGCTGCGCTCTGGCGCGCGGGCGGACGGCCGGGACCCGATGGCGCTGGGCGCGGCGATCAACCGGCTGCTGAACGAGCGCGGCTGGGAGGCCCCGGCGGCGGTGGGCGGTGTGATGGGCCGCTGGCCGCAGATCGTCGGCGAGGACCTGGCGAAGCACTGTGTGCCGCAGCGGTACGACGAGGACGAGCGGGTGCTGTCGGTCTCCTGCGACTCGACGGCGTGGGCGACGCAGCTGCGGCTGCTGGCGCCGACGCTCGTGGCCCGGCTGAACGAGGACCTCGGGCACGGCACGGTCCGGATGATCAAGGTGAACGGTCCGGGTGCCCCGGTGCGCCGTTACGGCCCCCTCAGGGCGCCGGGAAGCGCCGGTCCGGGCGACACCTACGGGTGACGTACCTCACGTCTGACCAGCGAGGCGTGCGGGCGCTCCAGGGCCGTACGGGTGTACGGATCACGGGCCGATCATGGGCGTACCCCCCGATGGACAAGGGCTGACGGCCCGAAGCCCTGAGCGCCGCTGTGAGCCCCTCGCAGCCCCCTTCCCCATATCGGGACCCGGTCGGGGCCGGTTCAGGGCGGCACATGCGGACTCAGGTGCCCGCAAGCCCCCATCATTGTCGGCGCTACCGGTAGACTGGAAGGCGATCCCGCCCCAATCGTGGGGACCGTCCGGGAAAAGCTGAGCAACGCTGATTCAGGGCTTACCAACGCAACATGCCGCAGCCGCTCCGGCAACCCTCCTCCCGGAGGGCGCGCACCCGCAAGGAGCGCTCGTGCTGTGCCAGAAAGGGCGCTTCGTGGCCGATTCCGGCAACCCCAACGAGAACATCCCTTCCACCGACGCCGGCGTCAACGGCGAGGCAGCCGCCTCCACCTCCTACGACGCCAGTGCCATCACCGTGCTCGAAGGGCTGGACGCGGTCCGCAAGCGCCCCGGCATGTACATCGGTTCCACCGGTGAGCGCGGTCTGCACCACCTGGTGCAGGAGGTCGTCGACAACTCGGTCGACGAGGCCCTGGCCGGGCACGCGACCATGATCGACGTGACGATCCTGCCCGACGGCGGAGTGCGCGTGGTCGACAACGGCCGCGGCATCCCGGTCGGCATCGTTCCCTCCGAGGGCAAGCCGGCCGTCGAGGTCGTGCTCACGGTGCTGCACGCGGGCGGCAAGTTCGGCGGTGGCGGTTACGCCGTCTCCGGTGGTCTGCACGGTGTGGGCGTGTCCGTGGTGAACGCGCTGTCCATGAAGGTCGCCGTCGAGGTGAAGACGGACGGCTACCGCTGGACGCAGGACTACAAGATGGGCGTCCCGACGGCCCCGCTGGCCAAGAACGAGGCCACGGAGGAGACCGGCACCTCGGTGACCTTCTGGGCCGATCCGGAGATCTTCGAGACCACCGAGTACTCCTTCGAGACGCTGTCGCGGCGCTTCCAGGAGATGGCGTTCCTCAACAAGGGCCTGACGATCAGGCTCACGGACGAGCGCGAGGAGGCGAAGGCCACCAGCGGTGCGGACGAGGCGGGCGCCGACGAGAAGGCCGAGGTCAAGTCGGTCACGTACCACTACGACGGCGGCATCGTCGACTACGTGAAGTACCTGAACTCCCGCAAGGGCGAGATGGTGCACCCCACGATCATCGACCTGGAGGCGGAGGACAAGGACAAGGCCCTGTCCCTCGAGGTCGCCATGCAGTGGAACGGTGGATACAGCGAGGGTGTCTACTCCTTCGCCAACATCATCCACACCCACGAGGGCGGCACGCACGAGGAGGGCTTCCGGGCCGCGCTGACCTCCCTGATCAACAAGTACGCGCGCGACAAGAAGCTGCTGCGCGAGCGGGACGACAACCTCACCGGTGACGACATCCGCGAGGGTCTGACCGCGATCATCTCGGTGAAGCTGAGCGAGCCGCAGTTCGAGGGCCAGACGAAGACCAAGCTGGGCAACACGGAGGCCAAGACCTTCGTGCAGCGCGCGGTCTACGAGCACCTCAACGACTGGCTGGACCGCAACCCGGTCGAGGCGGCGGACATCATCCGCAAGGGCATCCAGGCGGCCACCGCGCGCGTCGCGGCCCGCAAGGCCCGTGACCTCACCCGGCGCAAGGGCCTGCTGGAGTCGGGGGCGCTGCCGGGCAAGCTGTCCGACTGCCAGTCGAACGACCCGGCCAAGTGCGAGATCTTCATCGTCGAGGGTGACTCCGCCGGCGGTTCCGCCAAGTCGGGCCGCAACCCGGAGTACCAGGCGATCCTCCCGATCCGAGGCAAGATCCTCAACGTCGAGAAGGCGCGGATCGACAAGATCCTGCAGAACCAGGAGATCCAGGCGCTGATCTCCGCCTTCGGCACGGGTGTGCACGAGGACTTCGACATCGCCAAGCTCCGCTATCACAAGATCATCCTGATGGCGGACGCCGACGTCGACGGCCAGCACATCAACACCCTGCTGCTGACCTTCCTGTTCCGCTTCATGCGGCCCCTGATCGAGGCCGGGCACGTCTACCTGTCGCGTCCGCCGCTGTACAAGATCAAGTGGGGCCGGGACGACTTCGAGTACGCGTACTCCGACCGCGAGCGGGACGCCCTGCTGGAGATCGGCCGTCAGCGTGGCAAGCGGGTCCGCGAGGACTCGATCCAGCGCTTCAAGGGCCTCGGCGAGATGAACGCCGAGGAGCTGCGGGTGACCACGATGGACGTCGACCTCCGGGTCCTCGGCCAGGTCACCCTCGACGACGCCGCCCAGGCCGACGACCTGTTCTCGGTCCTGATGGGCGAGGACGTCGAAGCCCGCCGCCAGTTCATCCAGCGCAATGCCAAGGACGTCCGCTTCCTCGACATCTGAGTCGGTCCCGGCTGACCGCACCAGGAAGGATCTTCACCAGCAATGACCGACGAGACCCCGAACATCGTGCCCGAACCGGTGACGCCGGTGGAGGAGCCGGGCGACGCCGTCGCCCTCCGGATCGAACCGGTCGGCCTCGACGCCGAGATGCAGCGCTCCTACCTCGACTACGCGATGTCCGTCATCGTGTCGCGCGCGCTGCCCGACGTCCGGGACGGCCTCAAGCCCGTCCACCGCCGTGTGCTGTACGCGATGTACGACGGCGGCTACCGCCCCGACCGCGGCTTCTACAAGTGCGCCCGCGTGGTCGGCGACGTCATGGGTAACTACCACCCCCACGGCGACAGCTCGATCTACGACGCCCTGGTCCGCCTCGCCCAGCCCTGGGCGATGCGCATGCCGCTCGTCGACTCCAACGGCAACTTCGGCTCGCCGGGCAACGACCCCGCGGCCGCCATGCGGTACACCGAGTGCAAGCTGGCGCACCTCTCCATGGAGATGGTCCGCGACATCGACGAGGACACCGTCGATTTCAAGGACAACTACGACGGCCGCTCCCAGGAGCCGACCGTCCTGCCCGCCCGCTTCCCCAACCTGCTGATCAACGGCTCGGCCGGTATCGCGGTCGGCATGGCGACCAACATCCCGCCGCACAACCTCCGTGAGGTCGCGGCCGGTGCCCAGTGGCACCTGGAGCACCCGGAGGCGTCGCAGGAGGAGCTGCTGGACGCCCTCATCGAGCGCATCAAGGGCCCGGACTTCCCGACCGGCGCGCTGGTCGTGGGCCGCAAGGGCATCGAGGAGGCGTACCGCACCGGGCGCGGCTCCATCACGATGCGCGCGGTGGTCGAGGTCGAGGAGATCCAGAACCGGCAGTGCCTGGTCGTCACCGAGCTGCCGTACCAGGTGAACCCCGACAACCTGGCGCAGAAGATCGCCGACCTGGTGAAGGACGGCAAGATCGGCGGCATCGCCGACGTCCGTGACGAGACGTCGTCCCGCACCGGTCAGCGTCTGGTGATCGTCCTCAAGCGGGACGCGGTCGCCAAGGTCGTGCTGAACAACCTGTACAAGCACACCGAGCTGCAGACGAACTTCGGCGCCAACATGCTGGCCCTGGTCGACGGTGTGCCGCGCACGCTGTCGCTGGACGCGTTCATCCGGCACTGGGTGACGCACCAGATCGAGGTCATCGTCCGCCGGACCCGCTTCCGGCTGCGCAAGGCCGAGGAGCGCGCGCACATCCTGCGCGGTCTGTTGAAGGCCCTGGACGCCATCGACGAGGTCATCGCGCTGATCCGGCGCAGTGAGACCGTCGAGATCGCCCGCGCGGGCCTGATGGACCTCCTCGCCATCGACGAGATCCAGGCCAACGCCATCCTCGAGATGCAGCTGCGCCGTCTGGCCGCCCTGGAGCGTCAGAAGATCGTCCAGGAGCACGACGAGCTCCAGGCGAAGATCAACGAGTACAACCGCATCCTCGCCTCCGAGTCGCTGCAGCGTCAGATCGTCCACGACGAGCTGGCCACCATCGTCGAGCGGTTCGGCGACGACCGGCGCAGCACCCTGGTGCCCTACGACGGCGACATGTCCATCGAGGACCTGATCGCCGAGGAGGACATCGTCGTCACCGTCACGCGCGGCGGTTACATCAAGCGCACCAAGACGGACGACTACCGGGCGCAGAAGCGCGGCGGGAAGGGGGTGCGGGGCGCGAAGCTGAAGGAGGACGACATCGTCGACCACTTCTTCGTCTCCACCACGCACCACTGGCTGCTGTTCTTCACCAACAAGGGCCGGGTCTACCGGGCGAAGGCGTACGAGCTGCCCGACGCGGGCCGGGACGCGCGCGGCCAGCACGTGGCCAACCTGCTCGCCTTCCAGCCGGACGAGGCGATCGCGGAGATCCTGGCGATCCGCGACTACGAGGCGGTGCCGTACCTGGTGCTCGCCACGAAGGCGGGTCTGGTGAAGAAGACCCCGCTGAAGGACTACGACTCGCCGCGCTCCGGCGGTGTCATCGCCATCAACCTGCGGGCGCGCGAGGACGGCACGGACGACGAGCTGATCGGCGCCGAGCTGGTCTCCGCCGACGACGACCTGCTCCTCGTCAGCCGGAAGGCGCAGTCCATCAGGTTCACCGCCTCGGACGACACGCTGCGTCCGATGGGCCGTGCCACCTCGGGTGTGAAGGGCATGAGCTTCCGCGAGGGCGACGAGCTGCTCTCGATGAACGTGGTGCGGCCGGGTACGTTCGTCTTCACCGCGACGGACGGCGGCTATGCCAAGCGCACGGCCGTGGACGAGTACCGCGTCCAGGGGCGTGGCGGTCTGGGCATCAAGGCTGCCAAGATCGTGGAGGACCGGGGTTCGCTCGTCGGCGCGCTGATCGTCGAGGAGGGTGACGAGATCCTCGCCATCACCCTCTCCGGCGGTGTGATTCGTACGCGCGCCAGCGGAGTCAGGGAGACGGGCCGTGACACCATGGGCGTCCAGCTGATCAACCTGGGCAAGCGAGATGCCGTCGTCGGTATCGCTCGCAACGCCGAAGCGGGGCGTGAGGCGGAGGAGGTCGACGGCGAGATCGTCGTCGACGAGACCGTCGAGGTCATCGAGATCACCGGCACGGACGAGGGTGAGGCGCCCTCAGTCGAGTAGCACGAGGAGTGGATCACGTGAGCGGAGCCACGGGCGCCGGATCGGCCGGTACCTCTACGGGTACGGAGACGGACGGCGGCGGCCGTGGCTCCGCCGCGAAGGCGGGGCGGAAGCGGGGCGCGGGGAGCGCCGGTACCGCGACGGGCCCGCAGTCGGCCCCGGCCGACACTTCTTCTGCTGCTACTCCTGCTTCTTCTCCTGATTCTTCGAGTTCCCAGGGGGGAACCGTGACGGACACCCGTGGCGCCCAGGCCAAGGCCGCTGCGACCGAGGGCATGGCGGCCTCCCCGCTGCCCGGTGAGCGTGGCCCCGAGCAGCCCGGCGGGCCCTACCACCCGCCGCAGGCGTACGCGGCGCAGCCGCCCGCGGGCGCGGTACGCCGTCCGCGCTCCGGTGTGGGCACGGCGCCGCGTACCCGCAAGGCGCGGCTGCGGGTGGCCAAGGCCGACCCGTGGTCGGTGATGAAGGTCAGCTTCCTGCTCTCCATCGCGCTCGGCATCTGCACGATCGTGGCGTCGGCGGTGCTGTGGATGGTGCTGGACGCGATGGGCGTGTTCTCCACCGTGGGCGGCACGATCTCCGAGGCGACCGGGGCCACCGAGGCGACCGGCTTCGACCTCCAGGCGTACCTGTCGCTGCCACACGTGCTGATGTTCGCCACGATCATCGCGGTCATCGATGTCGTCCTGGCCACCGCCCTGGCGACGCTGGGCGCCTTCATCTACAACCTCTCCGCGGGCTTCGTGGGCGGCGTCGAACTGACGCTGGCGGAGGACGAGTGAGGGTGCCTCCCGGCCCGGTTGACGATCCCCCGACAACCGATTTTGGGACTGCCCCGGTCGTGCGCTAATCTTCAGGAGTCAGCGCGCGGGTCACCCCGCAAAGCGCGGGCGGGGCTATAGCTCAGTTGGTTAGAGCGCATCCCTGATAAGGATGAGGCCACAGGTTCAAATCCTGTTAGCCCCACATTCACGAAGACCCCCGGTCCATTTGGGCCGGGGGTCTTCGGCATACCTGCTTGACTGTCCTCGTCCAAGGCAAGCACCGGCCCATCCCTGGGAGAGGGAGTCACGATGACTTACGGCTACATCGGCTCGATGAAGACCCAGCCCGGTTCCCGCGACGAAGTCGTCTCCATTCTGCTGAGCGGGGTGGACGGTCTCCGCGAGGCGGGATGCCACCTCTACGTCGTCAGCGTGTCCGACGACGATGACGTGACCATCTGGGTGACCGAGGTCTGGCAGAGCAAGGAACACCACGACGCCTCGCTGACACTGCCGGAGACAAAGGCCGCCATCGGCAAGGCGATGCCGATGCTGACGGGAGAGTTCACCAGGCAGGAGTCGTCCGTCAGGGGCGGTCTGGGACTTTAGGCACTGAAGGGGGCGGTTCATGGGTGCCAGTGGGTGGGATTACGTCACTCCGTACAGAGGAAACGTCGAGGCGACGTTGGAGGCCCTGCACGACGAGGTCTTCCGGGAGTTGTACGGCGGCGGCGAGGAGTACGGGAGCCGTGCGGAGCTGTACGCCGACGAGGAGTTCATGGAGGAGGAGGGGACTCACTCGATCCTGGACGTGCGGCGCGTGGCCGGGAAGCCCGGCTCGGCAAAGAGTCTCACGCTCCGTCCGCTGCCCGCCGCTCGGCTCGTCCACCACTTCGGCACGGACCGCCCGAGCGTGCGTCAGTACGAGGACGCGATGGCTCGGGCCCACGAGGTGCTGGAGTCCGGGCGTCCCGCGGACGAGGGCACGACGCTGCTCGGTGAGCACCGGACGAGCTGGACCGGTGTCTATGTGGTGCTGCACGCCGAGGGCCGACCCACGCATGTCGGCTTCTTCGGTTCTTCCGGGGACTGAGCGGCGCCAGGCACGCAAAAGACCCGATCGCTGGCGACGGGGGATGCACCAGCGATCGGGCTATGGCCAAGGGTAACAAGGTTGGGGGCGTTGCGGGGCCAACGGGGTTGAACGGTGGGGGAGTTGGCTGATCTTGGTGGGTCAGTGGGGGCACGGGGGGTCGTAGGAGAGGCGGGGGAGGTACTCGTGCCATTTCTGGGGCGTGAGGACACCTCGGGTGACCGCGCAGATGTGGGTGACCGCCTCGTCCGCGTCCAGGCTCCACAGACGTACCGTGTCCGCGCCGCTGGAGACGCCGAGGACGTGGCTGCCGGGGCTGAACGCGAGGAAGTTGCCCGTCTTGGCGTACGGGCTCATCGACTGGCCGATGGGGGCCGCCGAGCCGGGGTCGGTGAGGTCCCACAGGCGGACGGTGTTGTCGTTGCCGCCGCTGGCCAGGGTGTGGCCGTCGGCGTTGAAGGTCAGTGAGGTCACCGACTCCGTGTGCCCGGTCAGGACGCGTCCGACGGGGCCCGCCGAGCCGGGGTCGGTGACGTCCCACAGCCGGACCGTGTCGTCGTCGCCGCCGCTGACCAGGGTGCGGCCGTCCGGGCTGTACTCCAGCGCGTTGACCGGGCCCGAGTGGCCGGTGAGCGGGTGGCCGCGCGGGACCGGCCGGGCCGGGTCGGTCACGTTCCACAGCCGGATCGTGCCGTCCGCGCTGCCGCTGGCCAGGGTGTGCCCGTCCGGGGTGAACTCCAGCGCGTTGATGTACCCCCGGTGTCCGGCCAGGGGTGGCCCGTAGGGGGCCGGGCGGGCGGGGTCGGACACGTTCCACAGCCGGAACCGGTGGTCGTCGTAGGCGGTGGCCAGGACGCGGCCGTCGGGGCTGAAGGCGAGCGCGTCGGCGCCCATGAAGCGGGTCATCAGCTTCAGCGGCGGCCCGGCGACCATCGGATGCGCGGGGTCCGCCACGTTCCACAGGTACACCGAGCGGTTTCCGCTCAGCACGGCCAGCGTGCGGCCGTCCGGCGCGAACATCAGGGTGCGCTGCCCGCCGTCCGCGGGCATGAACGGCGCGCCCAGCGCCACCGGCCGCCCCGGCGCCGTCACCCGCCACAGCCGGACCCGGCCGTCGCGCGCGGCCGTGGCCAGCACCTTCCCGTCCGGGCGGAACGCGGCGCCGCGCCCGGTCATGTCCGAGGTCGGCACCGCCCAGAGCCGGGCCTTGCCGTCGCCGCTGCCGGTGGCGAGGGTCCGTCCGTCCGGGCTGAACCCGAGCGCGTACATCTCCCCGCTGCTCCCCGCGAGCGGCTCGCCGACCTGGGACGGGGAGGCGGGGTCGGTGACGTTCCACAGGCTGGCCGTCGAGTCGGCGCTGGCCGCCGCGAGCCTACCCCCGTCCGGGCTGAACGCCACCGACCACACGGGCCCGGTGTGCCCGGTCAGCGGCGAGCCCAGCGGGGCCGGACGCGCCGGGTCGGCCACGTTCCACAGCCGGATCGTGTCGTCCGCGCTGCCGCTGGCCAGCACCTTCCCATCGGGGCTGAACGCCACCGAATGCACCAGATCGGTGTGCCCCCGCAACACCCCGCGCCGGGCCTCGGGATGCCCGGGGTCGGCCACGTCCCACAGCCGCACGGTGTCGTCGTCGCCCGCCGAGGCGAGGGTCCGCCCGTCCGGGCTGAACGCCACCGAGCGCACCGGCGCGCTGTGCCCGCGCAGCGCCTCCAGCGGCTTCGCCCGGTGCGGGTCGGCCACGTTCCACAGCCGTACGGTGCGGTCCTCGCCCGCGCTGGCCAGGGTGCGGCCGTCCGGGCTGAAGGCGACCAGGTAGATCGTGCCGTCGTGACCGGTGAGGGGCTCCCCCAGGGACGTGGGGTGCGCGGGGTCGGTGACGTCCCACAGGTGGATCGTGCCGTCGTCGCCCGCGCTGGCCAGGGTGTGCCCGTCCGGGCTGAACACCGCGCTGCTTACCCAGGACCGGTGGCCGTGCAGCGGGGCGCCCAGGGGCTTCGGGTGGCCTCGGTCGGCGACGTTCCACAGGCGGACGGTGCGGTCGTAGCTGGCGGTGGCGAGGGTCTTGCCGTCCGGGCTGAAGGAGGTGAGGTAGACGGCGCCGGTGTGGCCGCTCAGCGGGGTGGCGAGCGGGGCGTTCACGATGGAGATCAGCCTGCTGTACGCGCCCTCGTCGTCCGGGCGCAGCCGGTGCGCCACCAGGTCGAGGCCCGCCGCCAGCGACGGGTCGGTGTGCTGGACCCGGTCGGCCTCCGCGAGGACCTGCTCGAACACCGCGTCGTTCCGCTGCTGCCAGGCCACCACCGCCGCCCCCGCGGCCAGCACCGCCAGCACGGTGAGCGCCGCCACTGCGGCCCTGCTGACCAGCACCGTGCGCCTGCGCAGCCGTACCGAGGCGGCCAGGAAGTCCAGCGCGCCCCGCGTCAGATAGGTGTCCCCGGCCGACTCCGCCCAGCCGCGCGCCTGTTCAAGACGGGAGCCCCGGTACAGCAGGGAGCTGTCGCGCTCGGAGTCCTCCCAGGACCGGCCGTCCTCCTCCAGGCGCTGGCGCAGCAGATGGTCGCCCCGGTTGTCGTCGATCCAGTGCCGCAGCCGGGGCCAGGCGTGCAGCAGTGCCTCGTGGGTGATCTCCACGGTCTCCGCGTCGAGGGTGACCAGCCGGGCGCGGACCAGCGCCTCCAGCGACTCCTCGGTCTTGTCCGGGTCGGTGGACTCGGCTGCCAGCTGGCGCCGGGTGCCGCGCCTGCGGGTGGCCTGGGTGTCCTCGCCGAGCCGGACCAGGCGCAGCAGGAGCAGCCGGGCGGCGGTACGGGCGGCCGGGTCGAGCCCGGACCAGGCGCGCTCGGCGGTGGCCGCGACCGCGCCCTGGATGCCG
This sequence comes from Streptomyces sp. NPDC002176, assembly GCF_044903645.1. Classification (NCBI taxonomy): domain Bacteria; kingdom Bacillati; phylum Actinomycetota; class Actinomycetes; order Kitasatosporales; family Streptomycetaceae; genus Streptomyces; species Streptomyces sp. NPDC002176. The sequence goes on along the minus strand of NZ_JBJDQW010000005.1, from coordinate 364,725 downwards.
CCGGCCGCCCGGTATCCGGCCACCGTCAGCCGTCCGGCCTTGCGGCGCTGCCAGGTGGCGAGCAGGGCGTGGGAGAGCAGCGGGAGCACGCCCGCGTCATGGGCGCCACGCGGGCCGTCGGCGCTGACCTCGCGGACGATCAGCTCGGTCAGGCCCCCCTCCAGCTCCAGTCCCACCGCCCGCGCCGGTCCGTTCACCGCCTCGCGCAGCTCGGCCGTGGTCAGCGGGCCGAGCACCATGTGCCGGTGCTGGAGGGCGTCGGCGAGTTCGGGGTAGCCGAGGCACTCCTCGTAGAAGTCGGCGCGGATGCCGAGGACGACCCGGACGGGGGCGGGGCCGGAGGGGCCGGGGGTGCAGGCGGCGTGCAGGAACTGGACGAAGGCCCGGCGGTCGGCCTCGCTCGGGCAGAGGGTGAAGGTCTCCTCGAACTGGTCCACGATCAGCACCGGCCGGGCCGTCCCGTGGGCGCCGGGCTCCGGTACGGGGGCCGGGGACTCCGGTGAGTGGCGTGGGCCGGGGATGGTGAGGGCCGTCCCCGGAGGCCGGTGGCCGAGCGCCCACTCGGTGACCGCCTCCCGTATCGCCCCGGAGAGACCGGGGGAGCCCGGCTCATCGTCCTCGGCGGCCCGGGCCTCGGCGGCGAGCGGGGCGAGAGCCGGGATCAGCCGGGTCAGCTCCCCCAGCGGATCGGCGCCCGGCACGAGCTGGCGGACCGTGTGCGCGCCCCCCTCCTCCAGCGCGGGCATCAGGCCCGCGTTGAGCAGCGACGACTTCCCGGCACCGGAGGCCCCGACCAGCATCACCAGTCCCCCGCCGCGTTCGGCGGCGCGCAGCTGGGCCACCAGCGCCTCCGTGCCGCGCTCCCGGCCGAAGAACCAGCGGGCGTCCTCCTGCCGGTAGGAGGCGAGGCCCCGGTACGGGCACACCGGGGACTCGGCCGGAGGAGGCTCGGCCGCGGGGCCTTCGGGGCGCTCGCCCACCGGGTCGGCCAGGGCGCGTTCCCACAGTCGCTGCCACTGGGCGACGTCGTACAGGCCGCTGGAGACCGGGGCGGGGCTGGCGCGGCGGGCCTCGGGGATGAGGATCTGGAGGACGGCGGCGAGGGCGGCGAACTGGGCGGGCGCGTTCTTGGCCCGTCTCCAGTCACTGATGCGCTGCGCGGAGACCCTGACGGGACGCCCCCGCTCGTCCACCCGCTGGAGTCGGCCGACCGCCTCGGACACGCTCTTCAGGGGCGGGTTCCCGGCCTCCCGGTACAGCAGGGCGAGGCGTTCGGCGAAGGCTGTGCGTGCCCCTGAGTCGGAACCCAAGGTCCCACCCCTCACTTCCCCCATCTGATGCGTCCGGACCGGAAAACTCACCCTATACGGCTGACCTGCGGGAAAGCCCTGGTTCGGTGGTCCGGACCTCCTCGCCCGTTGCCATAGATGGCAGGATCACATCGCGGTAGCGGAGCTGTCACACACCGTCCGGACAGGCCACCTGCCGACTCCGGGAAAAAGGCCCACCGGACGCCGAACGTTCTCGGTCAAAGTTCGCCGGGATGCTGTCACGGCGTGGCGGGACGCCATGAGATCCGTCCGCCCGTGCCGGACACACCGGCTCGGCGCGGGACGAAGACCCTCCGCTCCGTTCGGTACCGGTCCCCACGAGGGGAGGGACCGGTGCCGGACGGGCGGCGGCGTGGGCCCGGCCCGCGCCGCCGGTTCGGGCGGGCGTCACAGGGGCAGGGTCGTCGTAGACGCGGGCCGCCGGTGGCCCGCCGCGCCGGGGCTGCCCGTGCGAGCGGGCGAGCAGGGGAGGCCGCATGAAGGTGTCCGTGGACCGCAACGCGTGTTACGGCTCGGCCGAGTGCGCGTACCGCGCTCCCGAGGTCTTCGACTTCGTCGAGGGATACGGCGTGGTCAGGCCGGGCCGGGAGGATTCCGGCGACGATCCGCTGGTGCGCGAGATCGTGGAGAAGTGCCCCTCGCAGGCTGTGCTGCTCGGGGACTGAGCGCCGCCGCGGACAACGCGGCGGACGTGGTGCGGGCCCCCAGGCCGGTGGGCCGGGGGGCGTTCCGTGTCGACGGTCGGGTACGCAAGTCGCCAATAGGTCGAGACGTCCGCGGTACTGGATGTCCGGCCGAGGGGCTCAGCAGTCGAGGTGGGACGCGTACTGCTCGGTGCTCTCCTGCCGGTGGGTGGTCTCGGTGCGGTCCGGGGCGTTGACGCGGTGCGGGGTGAGGGTGCCCGCTTCCCGTCCGGCCAGTGAGCGGTTCCGGCAGTGGGGGGACTTCCCGTGGGCCTCGGCCCGGATGCGCTGCTTCATCGTGGGGGGCAGGGACCTGGCTTGTGGCCAGACCTGGTGGCTGGTGGCCGCCGGTGCCTCGGGGGCGGTGTGCTCCGTGCTGCCGTGACTCGGGCTCTCGGTGCGGGCCGAGGCGACCGGGGCGGTCGCGGTGACGAGTCCGAGCGCCGTGCACAGCGCGAGGAAGGCGGTGGCGATGGCGGTCCACAGCGTCATGACCTTGTTCCTGGCCATAACCCCTCACTTTCAGGTTGGGCGATTTGCGTACTTTCCTCATGATGTGTATGCGGGCCGCGAAGTGGTGGACCGACGCCCGTGGCGCGTCGATGTTCAGATGAACACCACACGGATGGGTGCAAGGAGGCGGAAAACCCCTGAAAGCTTCTCGAAACGGCAGGAACACAACCTTCTGTGCGGGTGTGATCACCCTCCGATCGTGGTGGCTCCGGGGCGCCGCAACCCCTGCCGAGGGGCGGGAGTTGGGGGCCCGCCGCAGGTCACCGATCGGTCTCGGCCGGTGTGTATAGTCGGGCTCCAGAGGTCCCCTACGTCAACGAAAGACGAGGTCGCGCGGTGAAGAAGCTGCTCCTGGTCGCACTGGCCGCCATCGGCGGTCTCCTTGTGTACCGCCAGATCCAGGCCGATCGCGCCGAGCAGGACCTGTGGACGGAGGCCACCGACTCCGTGCCCACCGGTTCCTGAAACCCGGCACCACGATCTGAACGAACCCCGGCCGCTCGAGCGGCCGGGGTTCTGTGTTGCCGGGTGCCGATACGTGGGGTAGGCCCCCTTCTCGGGGCGCGGGCGTTTCGGACGGCCGTGCGAAAAACCCTGATGGCGCAAGCGGTACCGGGCAATATGAGCCCCGGCATGTGACCTAGGGGCAGGGGGCGGCGGATGCGGCGGGGCTGGCGGAACGCGATGAGGGCCCTGTGCGCGGGGGCCGTGGTGTGGACGCTCGCCTGGACACCCGCGCCGGACGCCCTGGCCGTGCCGCGCGGGACCGGGTACGCCTTCGCCCCCGGTGCCGAGAGTGTCGCGGGTTCGCCGGACACCGACGGGGCGAAGTCGATCGTGGCCGGCCGCACCTACCGCAGCTCCTTGCCCGCGCACGGCCGCCTCTACTACCACCTCACCCTCGACGCCACGTCGAACGTCTACGTCCCGGTCACCGCCATACCCCCGCGCGGCGCGACCGTCGCCGCCACGGACGGCATCCGGGTCTCGATCCAGGACGCCGACGGCAACCCCTGCTTCTACTCCTCCGCGTCCTTCGGCGCCGGACTCAGCCCCCGGCCCGTCACGGCCGTCGGCCAGCGGGACACCGGCAAGTCGCTGTGTGAGGCCGCGTCCGTGTACTTCCTGGTGGTGGAGCGGCTGGACGCCAAGAACTCCACCCCGGACCGCTGGGACCTGGAGCTGGCCCCCGCCACCGAACCCGCCCTCGCGGCGGCAGCGCCGTCCACGCCGCCCGGCTCCTGGAACTCCGCCACACCCGAGCCGCCCGGCGAGGAGCCGCGGGAGCGACGCGGCGGCGACGGCTTCAGCACCGCCACCTCCCTCGGCCAGGGCGCCTGGCGCACCCGTCTCGCCCCCGGCGACACCCTCTTCTACAAGGTCCCGGTCGGCTGGGGCCGCCAGGTGAACGCCGGAGCCGAACTGGACGCCACCCCCACCGGCCACGGCTACGTCGGCGGCGCCCTCACCCTCTCCCTGCTGAACCCGGCGCGCGGCCCCGTCACCGACGTCGCCCTCGGCTACACCGGCACCCGGCGCGCCACGTCCCTCGCACCGGTGCCCCCGGTCGAATACACCAACCGCTACGCCGTACCCAGCGGCGAGAACGCGGTCCGCTTCGCCGGTGACTACTACCTGGTCGTCCACCTCAGCGAGCGCATGGCCGACTCCTTCGGCACCGGCCCCTTCGGCGTGACCCTCCGGGTGCGGGTGGACGGAGACGCGCACGCCGGGCCGGAGTACCGGGGGCGCCCCGAACCGACCGGCCTCTTCACCGTGAGCGCGCGGGACGAGCAGTCCGGCGCCACCGGGAGCAGCGACCCGACGATGCGCGCACTCGCCTACGGCGGTCTCGGCACCGGTACGGCGCTGCTGCTGGGGTTGGTCGGCTGGACGCTGCTGGCCCGGCGGACGCGGGCCGGTGCGCAGAAGCCGACGGTGTGACGGAGTACCGCCGACAGCGCGACCGACCGGCCGACCCCCGGCACACTCAGCCGTGTGCCAGTGCCCAGAGGCCGACCGCGTAACAGAGCAGCGCGAGCAGCAGCACCGGTACGGCGACCTTGGCCGGGGGGCCGGGGCGCGGGCGGGTGGCGGCGGCCCGGTGGCTGGCGGGACTGGGGGGATTGAGGGGAGGGGTGCGTGGGTCGCGGGCGGTGTACGCGGCGGTCTGCGGGTCGGTGGCGGGGCGGGGTGGCCGCGGGGGCGGGAGGTGGAAGCTGCCCGTGTCGGACATCGACGGGGCGGTGACGGCCGGGCGCGGGGTGGCGAGGTCGACGGTCGGGGGCGTGACGGAGGCCCTGGGGATCGGCGCGTCGGTCGTGGTGCCGCTGGTGTCCGGGGCGCCGGGGGCCCGGCCTTCCCAGCGCGGGTCCACCGCGGCGGCGGGCTTGGACGGGCCCTCGGGGCCGAAGCCGGGGGGCAGCGGGCCGAGCTGGTCGAAGATCTCTATCGGCTCGTCGTCGGGGCCGGGCTCCGGCAGGAGTTCCCTCGCGGCCGCGAGCGCCTTGCGCGCACCCGTGGCGGTGCGGAAACGGGCGGCGGGATCGGGCTGCAGCATGGTGGCGATCACCTGCCACAGCGGCTCCGGCACCCGCGCGGGCGCACCCGGCGTCCCGTGCTCCAGGAAGTACCGGACGATCTCCTTGCCGTCCGGCTTGGCCCCCTCCAGCAGGTACAGGGCGACCAGGCCCACGGCGAACAGGTCACCGGGGAAGTCGGGTTCGGCCCCCAGCAGTTGCTCGGGCGCCAGATAACCCGGCGTGCCCACCACGAGGTTGGTCTCGGTCAGCCGGGGTTCCCCGAACCGCATGGCGATACCGAAGTCGGACAGCCGCAGCCTCGGCCGACCGGTGCCCGTGGCCTCCAGCAGCACATTGGCGGGCTTGATGTCCCGGTGCACGACCCCCTCGGCGTGCACGGCGCCCAGGCCGGACAGCAACTGGTCCAGCAGGGTGCAGACGAACACCGGGGGGAGGGGACCGTAGTCGTTGATCAGATGGACCAGGGAGCCACCGGACACCAGGTCCATGGTGAACAGGACCTGGTCGTCGTCGGCCGCCCAGCTGGCAGGTGCCAGCACATGCGGATGATCGATGCGCAGTGCCTGCTCGCGCACGAAGCGCAGCAGGGTGTGGGCGTCGCGCTGCTGAAGCACCTTGGCGGCGACATAGCGCCGTCTGCGGTGGTCCCAGGCGCGCCATACCGCGCCCACACCGCCACGCCCGATCGGGTCGGCCAGCTCGTACCGGCCCGCGAAGACCTCACCCATGACCGTGCAGCTCCTCCCCCTGGTGTGCTGCCCCGGCCGTACGACCGGGCCCGGTGCCGGACCCCCTCCGGACCGGGCCGGGGGTCAGCTCTGGTGGGACTGGTAGTGCGCGACCGCGTCGGCGGTGCGGCCCGCGCCGTAGACCCGGAGGAACTCTGCCAGCTCGGGGTGGGTCGGGGCGAGGGTGTCCGCGGCGTCGATGATGTCCCCGGCGGCGGCGACGGAGCGCAGCAGCGACTGGATCTCGCGGACCACGCGCTTGACCGTCGGCGCGCCCGAACTGCTCGTCGTATGCGTGGTGTTGCTCAGCACCGAGCCTCCCTGGGACTTCTTGATCTCGTCCATGCGGTCGGTCGCCTCGGCCGCGCTCACACTGCCGTCCGCGACCTGTGCGGCCAGCTCCTGCAGCAGCTGGACCCGCTGGACCACCGCGGGGTTGCCGATCTTGGCGCGCTGGCCGCTCATCAGCTGCGACAGCATCGGAGCCGACAGCCCCAGAGCGGCGGCGAGCCGGGCCTGATTGAGCCCGAGATCGTCGATGAGCTTACGGAAGAGCGCCCCCAGCGGCTCCCCGTACCAGTTCCGCTGGAGCTCCCGCGCTCTCGCGGTGGCTTCCTGCTGTGCGGCGTCCATTGCGTCTCCCCATCGCTTCCCCAGAAACCGTGGTTCGCTGAAGCGAACCACGTCGAGCATCCTACGGAGCGGGGTGTTTCGCGGGGACCCCCAATCTTTTTGCGGGATACGGGGGGTGACCCGGTACTCTGGTCTGCGACGCCCGCCGGGAGCCCGTTCTCCTGCCGGTCGTTCCCGTCCGGGGCCTTAGCTCAGTTGGTAGAGCGCTGTCTTTGCATGGCAGATGTCAGGGGTTCGACTCCCCTAGGCTCCACAGCGAAAACCCCCTCCGAGCTGCGGAAACGCAGTGCGGAGGGGGTTTTCTCAGTGTTTCACGTGAAACGGCGTGCGAGGAGCGTGACTTGGGGACCGGCAGGTCACCTGTTCTCGTCGCCCTCGATGTCGTCCTCGACCTGCTTCGCCTGGACCTCCGGGTCCAGTACGGAGGGGCCGGTGCCGTCGACCGAGTGCAGACGGGCCGCGTCCGGCATCTCCGTCGCGGCCGGGGGCTCGACCAGCCAGTCCGGGTTGGCCTGACGGTCCCACCACTGCCATACGACATAGGCGCCACCCGCGAGCAGGCTCGCCAGCGCCATGTACTTCAGCGCGCGGCCCGTACGGCCCCGGCGCTCGTTGCGGCGGGCCAGCTTCTTGATCTCCTTGGCCGAGACATTGCCGCGCAGCGCGACGAAGGCGGCGGCGCTGCGCGCGGCGGCCTCGTCGTACACCGGGGTGGCGGCGGCCACGGCCTGCTCCAGTACGGGACGGGAGTAATCGGCTGCCTGCTTGGCGGCCTTGCGGGTGAGCTTGGCGGCGTCCTGCGCTGCCTGATCGACCTTCGGCGGCACGTGGGAAAGCGCTCGCTCCACCTGCGGGGCGAGCTTGGCGTCGTACTGCAGACGGGCCTGGTCGGCCGCCTGGGCGACCACGGGCGCCAGCCGTACGCGCGCCTCCTGCGTGTAATGCGCGGCGCGCTCCTTGGCCGTGTCGGCGTAAGGCGCCACCACGTCCGCTGCGTGCAGCACGCTGTCCTTGGCCGAACCGGTCGCGGCGCGCACGCTGTCGATGCGGGTCACGGGAACCTCCTCCTCGGTGGCGTACGGTATTTCGACTGTCCACCCTGTTACGGATCATGCCTGCCCGTGGCCCACACAGCATGCGTGGACGGGCATACGGGTGCCGATCTCTGTCGAAGTCAGGAAATTCCGGGCAACCGGCCCCGTCCACGACACTGCCACGATTCCCCGCTCGGCGCTGCCCATTCCGACCCGAACTCACCATCGCCCGCCCGGCTCCGGGCCGACCTGGGCGTGCGAGGATCGGAGGCGAACGGAAAGACAACGGAAGGCAGATCGTGGCCGAGCAGCTTTACGCCACCCTCAAGACGAACCACGGCGACATCAAGATCAGGCTGTTCCCGAACCACGCGCCGGCCACGGTCAAGAACTTCGTCGAACTGGCGCGGGGCGAGCGCTCCTGGAAGCACCCGGGGACCGGCGTCGAGAGCACGGACCGGCTCTACGACGGCACCACCTTCCACCGGGTGATCAGCGGCTTCATGCTCCAGGGCGGCGACCCGCTCGGCACCGGCATCGGCGGCCCCGGCTACCAGTTCCCGGACGAGTTCCACCCCGACCTGTCCTTCAACAAGCCCTATCTGCTCGCCATGGCCAACGCCGGGCCGGGCACCAACGGCTCGCAGTTCTTCATCACGGTCTCCCCGACCACCTGGCTGAACCGCAAGCACACCATCTTCGGCGAGGTCGCGGACCCGGCGAGCCAGAAGGTCGTCGACGCCATCGCGGCCGTCCCCACCAGCCGCAACGACCGTCCGGTCGAGGACGTGGTGATCGAGTCCGTCGTCGTGGAGAAGAGCGAGAGCTGACCGGAACCAAATGCCTCGCTCGTCCGTAAAGATGAGCGAGGGGCGGTGCCGCGCTCCCGGAGCCTCGGCGGACGACGCGGGGGACAAGAGGGACAAGGGGATCTCATGGACCAGGCCGCAGCCGACGCCCCGGGCGCCCGCAGCGTGCCCGGGTGCTACCGGCACCCGGACCGCGAGACCGGCGTGCGCTGCACCCGCTGCGACCGCCCGATCTGCCCCGAGTGCATGGTCGACGCCTCCGTCGGCTTCCAGTGCCCCGACTGCGTGCGCGGCGGCACCCCCGCCCCCGTCCCGAGCGGCACCGCACCCGCCGCGAGCCAGGACAACCGGCCCCGCACCCTGGCGGGCGGCACCCTCACCAGCGATCCCCGGCTGGTCACCAAGATCCTCATCGGGCTGAACCTGGCCGCCTTCCTGGCCTCGCTCTCCCTGGGCGACAAGTTCACCGACCAGCTCGATCTGATCGGCCGGGCCTACGTCCCCCACCTGGGTGGCGTGCAGGGTCTCGCCGAGGGGCAGTACTACCGCCTGCTGACCTCGATGTTCCTGCACGGCGGGTATGTCCACCTGCTGTTCAACATGCTCAGCCTGTGGTGGATCGGCGGCCCGCTGGAAGGCGCGCTCGGCCGCGCCCGCTACCTCACGCTGTACCTGGTCTGCGGCCTGGCCGGCGGTGCGCTGAGCTATCTGCTGGCCGCGCCCAACCAGCCCTCGCTGGGCGCCTCCGGTGCGATCTTCGGCCTGTTCGGCGCCACCGCCGTGCTGATGCGCCGCCTGCGCTACGACATGCGGCCGGTCATCGTGCTGCTGGTGGTCAACCTGATCATCACCTTCGGGGTGCCGGGCATCGCCTGGCAGGCGCACATCGGCGGCCTGGTCGCCGGTGTCGTCCTGGGGTACGCGATGGTCCACGCCCCGCGCGAGCGCCGGGCGCTGATCCAGTACGGCGCGTGTGCCCTGGTGCTCGTCGTGGTGGCCGTTCTCACCCTGGTGAGAACCGTGCAGCTCACCTGAGCCCGAACCGTTGTCCACAGTCTGTGCCCGATCTTGTGCATACCGTGCGGGAACAGCTGTGCCCCCTGTCGCTCGGATGAGACTCCGCAGGTCAGACAGGGGGCGCGTGGTGGAGAACCGGTCGTCGGATGGTGTTGTCGGCGTCAACCGGGGATTAGTTATCCACAGATCGTATTCCTTTTCCCCAGGGGGGTGTGGATACTTCGTTGGCCTGTGGATAACTCAGCGGCGGGCCGTGGGCAGAGGTCGGCCGGACCGGGCGTGGAGCCCCGTCACTTCCACTGCGTGGAGACGCCGAAGCCCGCGGCGATGAAGCCGAAGCCGACCACGATGTTCCAGTTGTCCAGGCTGTCGATCGGCAGCGAGCCGTCGGTCACGTAGAACACCACGATCCACGCCAGGCCGATGAGGAACATGGCCAGCATGACGGGCGCGACCCAGGCGCTGTTGGTGAGCTTGATGGCCTGCGCCTGCTTGACGGGCGGCGGCGTGTAGTCGGCCTTCTTGCGGATACGTGACTTCGGCACGAGGGTCTCTCCTGTCGATGCGCTGCGTGGCCGCGCAGGTGTCTGGGTCGGGCTCGGGGCAGCGTACAAGGGGACGGCAAGGGCACACCGAGCCCTCCCCCGGGCGTCCGTTAGCGTAGTGCTTCCGCGGCGCCGAAGGAGATAAGGGTACGTTGAGCAATTCTGCCGACTCCCCAGGGACGGGAGCAAGGGGTCCCGCTCCGGCCCGCCGCGCGCGCTTCCGGCCGGTACGGATACTCACCGCCGGGGTCTTCGCCTTGGCCGGGCTCCTCTTCGTCACCAGCTTCAACACCGCCAAGGGCACCGACCTGCGCACCGACACCTCGCTGCTGAAGCTGTCGGACCTGATCCAGGAGCGCAGCCGCAAGAACCAGGGCCTGGACGAGTCCAACGCCACACTGCGGCGCGGCGTGGAATCGCTCGCCGAGGGCGACGACGGCAGCACCCGCGCCCAGGACGAGAAGCTCGGCGGGCTGGAGAAGAGCGCGGGCACCGAGCGGCTCACCGGCAAGGCCGTCACCGTCACCCTCGACGACGCCCCGCCGAACGCCACCGCCAAGCTCCCCGGTTATCCCGCCCCGCAGCCCGACTACCTCGTCATCCACCAGCAGGACCTCCAGGCGGTCGTCAACGCGCTGTGGCACGGCGGCGCCCAGGGCATCAAGGTCATGGACCAGCGGCTGATCTCCACCAGCGCGGTCCGCTGCGTCGGCAACACCCTGATCCTCCAGGGCCGCGTCTACTCGCCCCCGTACAAGATCACCGCTGTGGGCGACCCGGACCGGCTGAAGCAGGCGCTCGCCGCGAGCAAGGCGATCCAGAACTACATGGTGTACGTCAACGTCTACGGCCTCGGCTGGGACGTCGCCGACGAGGGCACCATCACGCTGCCCGGCTACACCGGCACCGTGGACCTGCACTACGCGACGCCCGTGAAGTAGGCGCCCGCGAAGGAGCCGCGCGTGGAGGAGCCGCCGCTCACCCGCCGACCGCGTGTTCGCGGTGCGAAACCGTTCCGCCCGTCATTGAGGTGATCGGCGCCCGGCCCCGTAAGTCCAGGTGGGCTCCAGGCAGGCCGGAGGCGGGCCCGCCGCCGTTAGTCTGGTGCCGTACGGCGTGAGTCAGGAGCCGTGGAGGAACGGAAGGGACGGCATGTACGGCTGGATCTGGCGGCATCTGCCGGGCAACGCGTTGGTGAGGGCACTGATCTCGCTCGTGCTCGTCGTGGCCGCGGTCTACGTCCTGTTCCAGTACGTGTTCCCGTGGGCGGAACCGCTGCTGCCCTTCAACGATGTGACGGTGGACAACCAGTGAGCAGCGCCCGGATTCTCGTCGTCGACAACTACGACAGCTTCGTCTTCAACCTCGTCCAGTACCTGTACCAGCTTGGCGCCGAGTGCGAGGTGCTGCGCAACGACGAGGTGACCACGGCCCACGCCCAGGACGGCTTCGACGGCGTCCTCCTCTCGCCCGGACCGGGCACGCCCGAGGAGGCCGGGGTCTGCGTGGACATGGTCCGGCACTGCGCCGCGACCGGCGTCCCGGTGTTCGGGGTCTGCCTCGGCATGCAGTCGATGCAGGTCGCCTACGGCGGGGTGGTGGACCGGGCGCCCGAGCTGCTGCACGGCAAGACCTCGCCCGTGATCCACGAAGGCCGGGGCGTCTTCGCGGGGCTCCCGACGCCGTTCATCGCCACCCGGTACCACTCGCTGGCCGCCGAACCGGCCACCGTGCCCGCCGAGCTGGAGGTCACCGCCCGCACCGCGGACGGGATCATCATGGGGCTGCGCCACCGTGAACTCCCGGTCGAGGGCGTGCAGTTCCACCCCGAGTCGGTGCTGACCGAGCACGGCCACCGGATGCTGGCCAACTGGCTGGCGGAATGCGGCGACGCGGACGCGGTGGCGAGGTCGGCGGGGCTCGCCCCGGTGGTGGGCAGGGCCACGGCGTGACCACACCGCGCCCGGAGCGCGAGGACGGGTACGGCGGGGTGCCGTACGGGTCCTACGGTCCGGCGTTCGTGGGCGCGGGCGATCCGGGGACGGCGCGGATGCCCGCCGTGGACCAGTACGACCAGTACGACCAGTACGGCGATCATGTCCCTGAACTCCCCCTGGACGACCGGACGGTGGCACTGCGGGTGCCCGGCGCCCCGGAGGGCGCGCACGGCTCGCTGAGCGCCTCCGCGAGCGCCGCGGGCTCCGGGAGTGCCACCGGTGGGCGCGCGGCCCGCAGAAAGGCCGCCAAGCGGGGTGGCGGGCGCCGTGGCGGGGGAGGCGAGGAGGCGACGGCTTCCGCGGCGGGTCCGGCGCGGCCGCTGTCGCGGGTCGAGGCCCGGCAGCGGGAGCGGGCGCGCAAGCCGGGGGCGGGCGTCCTGATCAGCCGGGCGATCGGCGAAGTCTTCATCACCACCGGCGTGGTCATGCTGCTGTTCGTCACCTACCAGCTGTGGTGGACGAACGTACGGGCGCACGCGGAGGCGGGCAGCGAGACCAGCCAGCTCCAGGACGACTGGGCGAACGGCAAGCGGGCGCCGGGGGTGTTCGAGCCGGGGCAGGGGTTCGCCATCCTGCACATCCCCAAGCTGGACGTGGTCGCGCCGATCGCGGAGGGCGTCAGCAACAAGAACGTGCTCGACAAGGGCATGGTCGGGCACTACGGCGAGGCCCCGCTGAAGACCGCGATGCCGTACGACAAGACCGGCAACTTCGGGCTCGCCGCGCACCGCAACACCCATGGGGAGCCGTTCCGTTACATCAACCGGCTGGTGCCGGGCGACGCGGTCGTGGTCGAGACGCAGGACGAGTACTTCGTGTACAAGGTGGCGTCGATGCTGCCGGTGACGCCGCCGTCGAACACGAGTGTGCTGAATCCGGTGCCGACGGGGTCCGGGTTCACCCAGCAGGGGCGGTACATCACGCTGACCACCTGCACGCCCGAGTTCACCAGCAAGTACCGGCTGATCGTCTGGGGCAAGATGGTCGAGGAACGCCCGCGCAGCAAGGGCAAGCCGGACGCGCTCATCCAGTAGCGGCGGTCCGCCGACCAGCCGAAGAGCCGAACATGGGCAGGGGATCTGTGGCAGCGACCGCCGACGGCACCGAAGAGCACACGGCCGCGTCCCGCAGGGGCGGGGGTCCGCCGCGGGGGCAGGGGCCCGTCGCGCGGGCGGTCAGCCTCCTCGGGGAACTCCTCATCACGGCCGGGGCGGTGCTCGGGCTGTTCGTCGTGTACTCGCTGTGGTGGACGAACGTCGTCGCCGACCGGCACGCCGACCAGCAGGCCGACAAGGTCCGCGACCACTGGGCACGCTCCGACACCGGGCCCGGCGCGCTGGACACCAAGGCGGGCATCGGCTTCCTCCACGTCCCGGCCATGCGCAACGGCACGGTACTGGTGGAGAAGGGCACCTCCCCGGACGTCCTCGACGAGGGGGTGGCCGGCTACTACACCGACCCGGCCAGGGCCGTGCTCCCGATGACCGGCAAGAAGGGCAACTTCACCCTCGCCGCCCACCGCGACGGCCACGGCGCCAAGTTCCACAACATCGACAAGGTGCACGAGGGCGACCCGGTCGTCTTCGAGACCAAGGACAAGTGGTACGTCTACAAGGTCTACTCGGTCCTCCCCGAGACCTCGAAGTACAACGTCGACGTCCTCGCCCAGATCCCCAAGGAGTCCGGCCGCACCAAGCCGGGCCACTACATCACCCTGACCACCTGCACCCCGGTCTACACCAGCCGCTACCGCTACGTCGTCTGGGCCGAACTGGTCCGCACGGAAAAGGTCGACAGCAACCGCACCCCTCCGGCGGAACTCCGCTGATCACTGCTTGAGATCACTGCTTGAAACGAAGAGTCCCCCGGCGCCCATGGGTGCCGGGGGACTCTTCGTTGGTCGGAGCGGAGTGGGTCAGCCGTTCGGGCCGCCGAAGATTCCGCCGCCTCCGGCTCCGTTGTTGCCCTGGGTCACGGCTATCACCGTGATGGTGTCGCCCTTGTTGGCCGGGGTGCCGGGGGGGACGCTCTGGGTGAGGACGGTGGCGTTGTCGTCGCCCGCGCCCGGTCCCGTGGGCTGGATCTGGAGGCCGACGGCCTGGAGAGCGTCGCGGGCGGCCTTGAGGGTCTGGTTGCGGACCTCGGGGACCTGGACCTGTTCCGGGGTGTCGTTCTTGCCGACGTTGATGGAGACCGGGGTGCCCTTCTTGACCTGGCGGCCGATCTCCGGGTTGGTGCCCTGGACCTTGTCCTTCTGGGCCGGGTCGGCCACGGGCTGGTCGGTGCAGGTCGGGACGAGGCCCGCGTTCTGGAGGTCGGCCTTGGCCTCGTCGCAGGACTTGCCCGCGACGTCCGGGATGGTGACCTTCTCCTCGGCCTTGGCGACGGTCAGGGTGATCTTGGACCCCTTCTGCACCTGGTTGCCGCCGGTGGGGTCCTGGTCGACCACGTTGTCCGGGGTGTCGCTGGAGACGCGGGTCTCCTTCTTCACCGTGAGCTGGTAGTCGTCGCCTTCCAGCTTCTCCCGGGCCTCGTCGAAGGGAAGCCCGATGACGCTCGGGATCGTCACCTTGGGCGCTCCGGTGGAGACGACCACGTTGACGGTGTCCTTCTTCTTGACGTCCGTACCGGCCGCCGGGTCCTGCGTGCAGATCTTGTCCTTGGGCTGGTTGTCACACGGCTTGCGCGTGACCTCGCCCAGCTTCAGATCGGTGGCCTCCGCCATCTTCCGGGCCTCGTCGACCGAGTGGCCCACGAAGGTCGGCGCCGGGAACGGCTTCTCGGTCTTGCCGGAGAACATCACCATCCCGATCAGGACGGCGCCGACGAGCACCAGCACACCCGCGACCGCGAGCAGGATCGTCGAGGTGTTGTTGCTCTTCTTCTGCTGGCGCCGCCGGTCGGGCCGGTCGTCGTAGCCGTAGCCGCCGTCGTCCGCGTTCATCGGCGGGAGCATCGTCGTCGCCCCGGCCGACTCCTGCCGCATCGCGGTGGTGGCCTGGTTGTCGGCGTAGCCGTAGCCGACCGCGCTCATGGCGGCGGTCGCGCCGACGGGCTGGCCGTCGAGGCACGCCTCGATGTCGGCGCGCATCTCGTCGGCCGACTGGTAGCGGTAGTTCGGGTCCTTGGTCAGCGCCTTGAGGACGATCGCGTCCATCTCCGGCGTGATCTCGGGGTCGAACACGCTCGGCGGCTGCGGTTCCTCGCGGACGTGCTGGTAGGCCACGGCCACCGGGGAGTCACCGACGAACGGCGGACGGACGGTCAGCAGCTCGTAGAGGAGGCAGCCCGTGGAGTACAGGTCGGAGCGGGCGTCGACCTGCTCGCCCTTGGCCTGCTCCGGGGAGAGGTACTGCGCGGTGCCGATCACGGCCGCGGTCTGCGTCATCGTCATCCCGGAGTCGCCCATGGCGCGGGCGATGCCGAAGTCCATCACCTTGACCTGGCCGTTGCGGGTCAGCATGACGTTGGCCGGCTTGATGTCCCGGTGGACGATGCCGCTGCGGTGGGCGTACTCCAGACCCTGGAGGATGCCGATGGTCATCTCCATCGACCGCTCAGGCAGCAGCTTGCGCCCGGAGTGCAGCAGCTCACGGAGCGTGGAGCCGTCGACGTACTCCATCACGATGTACGGGATCGAGACCCCGTCGATGTAGTCCTCGCCCGTGTCGTAGACCGCGACGATCGCGGGATGGTTGAGCGAGGCGGCAGACTGGGCCTCCCGGCGGAACCGGGCCTGGAAGGACGGGTCACGCGCGAGGTCCGCGCGCAGCGTCTTCACCGCCACGGTGCGGCCGAGGCGGGTGTCATGCGCGAGGTAGACCTCGGCCATGCCACCACGGCCGAGCACGTGGCCCAGCTCGTACCGGCCGCCTAGGCGACGCGGCTCTTCCATAGCTACTTACCAGCCCTCTCCGTCGGTCCCGGCCGGCACGGGTGTGCGCGGCCGGAGCTGCCGTCCGGGCCTACCGTACCCGGCTCGCTCCGTGTGCCCTGGCCAAGCCGGTAACCCGATACCGGACCGGTACCGCAACGTGCGCCGATGTGAAGGACACGTGAGCGGGTTCACTTCTTGGAGTTGATGACCGCCTCCATGACGTGCTTCGCGATCGGGGCGGCCAGGCCGCCACCGGAGATGTCGTCACGGACGGCGTTGTCGTCCTCGATGACCACGGCCACGGCGACCGGAGCGCTGTGGTCGGGCAGCTTGGCGTAGGAGAGGAACCACGCGTACGGGTTCTCGCTGTTCTTCACACCGTGCTGCGCGGTACCGGTCTTGCCACCGACGGTCACGCCGTCGATCTGCGCGTTCTTGCCGGTGCCGTCCTTGACGACCGTCTCCATCATCGACTGCAGGATCTGCGCGTTGCCCGGCGACAGCGGCTGGCTCATCTCCTGCGGCTCGTTCTTCTCCACCGGGTCCAGGTTGGAGGACTGGAGCGAGTCGACCATGTACGGCTTCATCAGCTTGCCGTCGTTGGCGACCGCGGAGGCGACCATGGCCATCTGCAGCGGGGTGGCGGCGGTGTTGAACTGGCCGATGGAGGACAGCGCGGTCTGCGAGTCGTTCATGTTGTCCGAGAACACCGAGGCGTTGGCGCGGATCGGCGTGAACTGCTCCTCGTCGAAGCCGAACTTCTTGGCCTCGTCCAGCATCTTCTCGTTGCCGAGGTCGGCACCGATCTTGCCGAAGACGGTGTTGCAGGAGTACTGGAGCGCGACCCGCATCGTCGCGTCCTTGCAGGGGATGTTGCCCTCGTTCTTCAGCTCGGTCTGCGTGCCGGGCATCACCCAGGGCAGCGGGCTGTCGGTCTTCTGGTCGGCCGAGGCGTACTTGCCGTTCTCCAGCGCCGCGGCGGCGGTGACCACCTTGAAGGTCGAGCCGGGCGGGTAGGTCTCGCGCAGCGCCCGGTTGAGCATCGGGTCGGCGGAGTCGCTCTTCTTCTGCAGCTTCGACCACGCCTCCGCGTCGCCGTCACGGGACCCCGCGAAGGACGACGGGTCGTACGAGGGGTACGAGGCCAGCGCGAGGATCTTGCCCGTGGAGGGCTCCAGCGCGACGACCGCGCCCTTGCCGCCCTGGTTCTTCAGCCCGGAGTACGCGGCCTTCTGCGCGGCGGAGTTGAGGGTGGTGACGACGTTGCCGCCCTGCTTGGGCTTGCCGGTCAGCATGTCCAGGGTGTTGCGGAAGAACAGCCGGTCGTCGTTGCCGGTGAGGATGCCGTCGTTGATCTTCTCGAGCTGGGTGCTGTCGAACGCCTGGGAGGAGTAGCCGGTGACCGGCGCCCACATGGGCCCGTTCTTGTACGTGCGCTTGTACTTGAAGTCACCGGCCTTGGTCTCCACGGAGCCGGTTATCGGGTCGCCGTCCACGATGATGTCGCCGCGCGGGGCGGCGTAGCGCTCGATGGAGACGCGGCGGTTGTCCCCGGCGGTGCGGAGCTTGTCGGCCTGGACGTACTGGAGCCAGTTGTCACGGATCAGCAAGGCCAGGACGAGCAGTCCGCAGAAGAGCGCGATGCGGCGCAGGGGCTTGTTCACGTCCGGCCTTTCCACGAGCTGACAGGGACGCCTGTCGCTTCGGTCTCTCGGTGTCGCTGGGGCTGGACCCCGTCCATGGCCGCCCACAGTCTAGGGGCACTGCCTGTGGACGGAGACGCTCCTGAGGCCCGGCGACGGGACCCGCCCGGAGGTACGGTCCCGCCGCCCGCCGCGCTCACTGCTCGTCGGGCCCGGTGGCGCCGGGCCGCACGATCTGCGTCATCTCGGCGTCGGGGTTCCCGGCCGGGCTGGGTGCCGGGCGCCGGGCGGTGTCGCTGATGCGGATCAGGATGCCGATGAGCGCCCAGTTGGCGATGACGGACGAACCGCCGTACGCGAGGAAGGGCATCGTCATACCGGTCAGCGGGATGAGCCCCATCACACCGCCCGCGACGACGAACACCTGGAGGGCGAACGCGCCGGACAGGCCCACCGCGAGCATCTTGCCGAAGGGGTCGCGGGCGGCGAGGGCGGTGCGTACACCGCGCTCGACGATCAGGCCGTAGACCAGCAGGATCGCCATGATGCCCGCCAGGCCCAGCTCCTCGCCGAAGGTGGCGAGGATGAAGTCGGAGTTGGCGGCGAAGCGGATCAGCTCGGAGTGACCCTGGCCCCAGCCGGTGCCGAGGGTGCCGCCGGAGCCGAACGCCCACAGGGCCTGCTGGAGCTGGTCGGAGTGGACACCGGTGACGCCCGGGGTGCGGCTCAGCTCGTACTCATGCATCGGGTTGAGCCACGCCTGCACACGGGTCTGGACGTGCGGCTCGAAGGTGGCCACGCCGACCGCGCCCGCGGCGCTCATCAGCAGACCGAAGACGATCCAGCTGGTCCGCTCGGTGGCCACGTACAGCATGATCACGAACATGCCGAAGAACAGCAGCGAGGTACCGAGGTCGGTCTCGAAGACCAGGATGATGATCGAGATGAACCAGACGACCAGGATCGGGCCGAGGTCGCGGCCGCGCGGCAGGTAGAGGCCCATGAAGCGGCGGCTGGCGAGCGCGAGCGCGTCCCGCTTGACCATCAGGTACCCGGCGAAGAAGACCGCGAGCACGATCTTGGCGAACTCACCGGGCTGGATGGTGAAGCTGCCGATCTTGATCCAGATCTTGGCGCCGTAGGTCAGGTCGGCGCCGAGGCCGGGCACCAGCGGCAGCAGCAGCAGCACGAGCGCGGCCACCATGGAGATGTACGTGTACCGCTGCAGCGTGCGGTGTTCCTTGAGGAAGATCAGCACGACGGCGAACAGGATGATGCCCAGCGCGGTGTAGACGAGCTGGTTGGTGGCCTTGCCGCCCGCCTGGCCGATGGACTGCAGCAGCTTCGACTGGTCCAGGCGCCAGATGCACACCAGACCCAGCCCGTTGAGCAGGGTGGCCAGCGGCAGCAGCAGCGGGTCGGCGTACGGGGCGAACTTGCGCACCGCGAGGTGGGCGACGCCCGCCAGCAGGCCGAGGCCCAGGCCGTAGCCGAGCAGGCCCGTGGGGACCTGGTCGTTGAGGGCCAGGCCCACGTTGGCGTAGGCGAACACCGGGATGACCACGGCGAAGATCAGCAGGGCCAGCTCGGTGTTGCGGCGGCTCGGCGCACCGATCGAGCCGATCGTGGACGTGTGGTGCGTCGGCGTGTTGGTAGTACTGCTCATCGTGTGACGGGGCCTCTCACAGCTTGCCTACTGCTTGCCGCACTGATCGGCGACCTTCTGCTCATCCTCGGAGAGGCTGGGGCCGGGCCGGGGAGTGGCGGTTGCGGTCGGGGACTTCGAGGGCGACGCCTGCGACTTCGACCCGGAGGCCGAGGGGTCCGGCGAGGGGCTGGCCTTGGTGAAGGCGGTCTTGGTGGCACCGGTGGTGCCGCCGGTCGCGCCCTGGCCCGTCTTGGGGTTCTGCTGCTCGCGCTCGGCGGTGGTGCGCTCGGCCTCCTTGCGGCAGGCGGACGCCTGCGTGGAGAGCGCCTGGACCTTGGAGCGGGCCTGGGACAGACCGCCCGCCACCACGATCGTGTTCTTGACCTGCTTCTGCTGGTACGACGGCAGGTACTTGAGTTCGATCTCGGGGTGGTCCTGCTCGACCTTGGACAGCGAGACCCAGGCGAGGTCCTGGCTGATGCCCCGGTAGAGCGCGACGTGCTCGCCGTTGACCCCGACGTAGTACTGGGTCTGGGTCCAGCGCCAGCCGCCGTACACCGCGCCGCCGATCACCGCGAGGGCGAGGGCGCTCCAGAGGGAACGCTTCAGCCAGCGACGGCCCTTGCGGGGCTTGGTGAAGTCCTCCTCGGAGTACTCCCCGAAGCTGCCCTCGGGGGCGTATTCCTCGGTGTCGCCGGAGGGCCCGCCGTGCCGACCGCCACCGCCCTGCCTGCGGCCCTGGCGGCCGAGGTGCGAGGCGCGGCCGGCCGGGGTCTGCATGATGCCGTTGTCGTGGTTCAGGTGGTGCTGGTTTTCGGCGACGGCGCCGACCACGACGGGGGTGTCGGAGAGCTGCCCGGCGAGGGTGTCTCCGGTCTCCAGGTCGAGGACGTCGGCGATGATCACCGTGATGTTGTCGGGGCCGCCGCCGCGCAGCGCGAGCTGGATCAGCTCCTGCACGGTCTCCTGCGGGCCCTGGTAGCTGGCGAGCGCCTCCTCCATCGTCTGGTGGGAGACGACGCCGGAGAGCCCGTCGGAGCAGATCAGGTAGCGGTCGCCCGCGCGGACCTCGCGGATGGAGAGGTCGGGCTCGACGTGGTCGCCGCTGCCGAGGGCGCGCATGAGCAGCGCGCGCTGCGGGTGGGCGCCCGCCTCCTCCTCGGTGATCCGGCCCTCGTCGACCAGGCGCTGCACCCAGGTGTGGTCCTGGGTGATCTGGCTGAGCATGCCGTCGCGCAGCAGGTAGGCGCGCGAGTCGCCGACGTGCACGAGGCCGAGCCGCTGGCCGGTCCAGAGCAGCGCGGTGAGGGTGGTGCCCATGCCCTCGAGCTGGGGGTCCTCCTCGACCATGGAGCGCAGCTGCTCGTTGGCGCGGCGCACGGCGGTGCCCAGCGAGGTGAGGATGTCGGAGCCGGGCACGTCGTCGTCGAGCGTGACCAGGGTGGAGATGACCTCCGAGGAGGCGACCTCACCGGCGGCCTGGCCGCCCATGCCGTCGGCGATGGCGAGCAGGCGGGGACCGGCGTAACCGGAGTCCTCGTTGCCCTCCCGGATCATGCCCTTGTGCGATCCGGCGGCGAAGCGCAGTGACAGGCTCATGCGCACCTCGCCAGTCGGCTCCGGGTACAGCCGGTCGTGTCGAGCCACACTGCCCACCCTCCGGTCGGGAGCGCGCCGGGGACCGGATTGCGGTCCGCCGCCGCGTGCTCGCTCCGCTCGCGCTCATTCATTGGTGTAGCACTACTTCCGCAGCTCGATGACGGTCTTGCCGATGCGGATCGCGCCGCCCGGCGGGACCGGCGTCGGGGTCGTCAGCCGGGACCGGTCCAGGTAGGTGCCGTTGGTGGAACCGAGGTCCTCCACGATCCACTGGCCGTCGCGGTCGGGGTAGATCCTGGCATGCCTGCTGGAGGCGTAGTCGTCGTCCAGCACGATCGTCGAGTCGTGCGCGCGGCCCAGGGTGATGGTCTGGCCCTGGAGCGCCACGGTGGTCCCGGCGAGGGTGCCCTCGGTGACGACGAGCTTGCTGGGCGCGTTGCGCCGCTGGCGGCCGCCGCCGCTCTGCTGGGCGCGCTGTCCGCGCTGGCCGCGTCCCTGCGACTGCGCGGACTGCTGCCGGGCGGCGGCCTGCGGTCGCTGGGCCTCCCGGCGCGCTCCGCGCTGTGTGACACGCGTACCGAACAGATCGCTGCGGATGACCTGCACGGCCACGATCACGAACAGCCACAGTACGGCCAGGAAACCCAGCCGCATGACCGTGAGGGTCAGCTCTGACATTGCCCCCGCTTCACCCTTCGGCTTGCCTATAGATAACGGTGGTGCTGCCCACGACGATCCGCGAGCCGTCGCGGAGCGTAGCGCGGGTGGTGTGCTGTCCGTCCACCACGATGCCGTTGGTGGAGCCGAGGTCCTGGACGCTCGCGGGCGTTCCGGTGCGGATCTCACAGTGCCGGCGGGAGACGCCGGGGTCGTCGATCCGGACGTCCGCCTCGGTGCTGCGGCCGAGGACCAGGGTCTGGTGGGAGATCTGGTGGCGGGTGCCGTTGACCTCGATCCAGTACCGGGTCGCGCCGCCGCCCATCGGGGCGGCCGAGGGCCGCTGGGTGGCGGGCTGGGGGTAGCCGTAGCCGCCGGGCCGGGCGCCGGGAGGCGGCGCGGACGGCATCGGGGGGGCTCCGGCGGGCGGGTAGCCGTACCCGCTCTGGGGGGCCTGGGGGCCTGCGGGGCCCGGACCGCCGGACTGGGGGGCCTGGGGCTCCTGGCTGCTGGAGGAGGCGAGGGTGCGGCTGCGCACCCGGTACAGACCGGTGTCCAGGTCGGGGGCCTTCTCCAGGGTGACCTTGATCGGGCCCATGAAGGTGTACCGCTGCTGCTTGGCGTAGTCGCGGACCATTCCGGCCAGCTCGTCGCCGAGCTGTCCGGAGTAGGGGCTGAGCCGCTCGTGGTCGGGCGTGCTCAGCTCCACGATGAAGTCGTTGGGGACCACGGTCCGGTCGCGGTTCCAGATGGTCGCGTTGTTGTCGCACTCCCGCTGGAGCGCGCCGGCGATCTCCACCGGCTGGACCTCGGACTTGAACACCTTGGCGAAGGTGCCGTTGACCAGACCTTCGAGGCGCTGCTCGAATTTCTTCAGGACTCCCATGGGGCACCTCCTCCGTCGCTGCCGTTCTGCCGTGCCGTGCTCGGCGCGGCAGCCTCGCCGGTACTGCTCACTGATCGTATCTACGCGCCCGGCAATCAGCCGGTTCCCCCAGCGGCCCCCCTTCGAACTCCTTCGGAGGAGGATCGTAGAGGCGGTCTCGCTCCAGTGTCCCGCACCCGGCGGCCGGTCCGGTCCCCCTGTGGATGAGATGGCCGGGACCGGTACGAGGTTGATACCTGAACAGCTTTGTCCACAGGGGCGGCGGTTGCGGGAGTGCCCGCCGGGGGCGCCGTGCGGCGCGGGTTCTCGGGCCGGGGGGCACAGATGGCCTGGTGGGGGGCCTGGAGAAGAGATGTGATTCCACCCCGTGGGCCGTGCTAATGTTCTGCATGTCGGAAGGGGCCAGCCCGCAAGGGCCAAGCCGGAAGACACACCCAATGCGCGGGTGGCGGAATAGGCAGACGCGCTGGATTCAGGTTCCAGTGCCCGAAAGGGCGTGGGGGTTCAACTCCCCCCTCGCGCACCATAGTCAAGTGGGCGGCATCGTGAAGATGCCGCCCACTTTGGCGTTCCCGGCCAAGCGTTTCCCCCTGGGGGCTTGTGAGGAAGGTCTCAGGTGGCCTGGGCCTTCCCGATGCCGTCGGGCGGGAGTTGGCGAAGGGCGGCTGCTCGGCGGGGTCTTGGGATCACGTCGGCCGTGGGGGCTCGGCGTCCAGGTCCCGGAGGGCCTCCTCCAGCCAGGCGCGTTCCGCCCGCTGGGCCGCCCTGGCCATGACCAGCATCCCCTTGCGGTACGGGTCGGGCTCGTCGGCGATGCGTACCGGGGTGCCGTCATGGGTGAAGAAGCCCGCCGGGCGGGTCAGGAAGTCCAGGCGTCGGCGCAGTACGGCTGCCCGGCGGGCGGGGTCGGGCACCTGGCTGAGGAAGGCCAGCAGGGTGAAGAAGGCCCCGCCGTCAGTGATCTCCGTCTCCTTGGGCTCGCTCAGCCTGCGCAGCAGCTCGGCCCGGCCGGACGGAGTGATCCGCAGCACCTGCCGCTGGGGCGCGCTGTCGCCGGGCTCGGCCTCGCGCTCCAGGTGCCCGGCCTGGCGGAGCCTGTCCGAGCCGTCGTGGACGCGGGGCCGCGACGGGTGCGCGCGTCCGCGCGCCCTCGGAAAGGGGTGACCGGTGTCTCCTGGGACCAAGCGCTCGGCGCAGGCTCCCGCCGCCTTCGAACCCGGCGCTCCGGCCGCCACCCGCCGGGCGCTGCTCGGGCTCGGTGTCCCCGTCTACGGCGAACTGCTCTCCGGTGTGGTCGCCGGGATCATCGACACCCTCTGGGTGGCCCGCCTCGGAGAGGCCGCGGTGGGCGCCGTGGCGGTGGCGAGCACGGTGGAGAACGTGCTGCTCGGCGTCATCCTCATGGCCGGTACCGGCGCCACGATGCTGATGGCGGACGCCCTGGGGGCCGGGCGGCGCGGGGAGGTCCCGGTGGTGGTTCGGGCGGTCGCCGTCCTCTGGCTGGTCATCACGCCCGTCGTGACCGTGGGCGGCTTCCTCCTCCGGGACCGGGTGGCCACCCTCCTCGTGGGCGGCGGGGAGGGCGAAGTGCACCGGCTGGCCGTCGCCTTCTTCGCCGTCTCCTTCCCCGGCATGGCGGTCTTCTTCGCGCAGAACGTCGTCGACGGCCTCATCAAGGGCACCGGGGACACCCGCACCCCGATGCGGATGGCGCTCCTGGCCAACGGGATCGTGCTCGTTCTCGATCCCCTACTGATCTACGGCGTCGGCCCCCTGCCTCGGCTGGGTGTGCAGGGCGCGGCGTTCGCCACGCTGGCGGGGCGAGCGGTGGCGCTGGCGGTCAGTCTCGTGTTTCTGCGGCGGGTGCTCGGCCGGGCGGCGGGCGCTCAGCGGGCGGCGCCCGGTCCGCGCACGGCCACCGTGTTGCGGCGCGTGCTGCGCATCGGGCTTCCGGTGTCCGGGGACTTCGTGCTGCGGATGGGCATGAGCGCGGCTCTCGTCGGCATCGTGGCCAGGTTCGGTGCGGGCCCGCTCGCCGCCTACGGTGTCGGGTCCAAGGTGATGCTGCTCGTCACCATGGCCTGCTACGCCTTCCGGCAGGCGGCCGCCATCCTGACCGCCCGGACGCGGGGTGCGGGGCGGAGCGCCGCGTGGCTGATCGGACGGCAGAGCCTGCTGCTCGCCACGGCGACCGCCTTCGGCGCCGGGCTCTTTCTCGCGCTGGGCGGGCGCCGCTTGACGCGGCTCTTCACCGGCGAGCCCGCCGCGGTGGACGCGGGCGCGGTCTTCTTCCGCTGGCTGCTGCCCTACCTGGTACTGCTCGCGGGGGTGGTGGCGCTGGGCGGCGTGTTCATGGGTGCGGGGCGCCCACGCGCGCTGCTCGCGGTCACGGCGTTCGGCGCCTGTGTGCAAATGCCTCTCGCCTACGGGCTGTCGCTCACTGCTCTGGGGGTGCGGGGGGTGTGGCTGTCGATGAGCCTGGGGACCGGGGCGCAGTACGCGCTGACGTGGGTGTTCTTCCGGCGCCTCACCCGGGCGGGGGCGCCTTGTGAAGGCGGTGCCGGTGGGGTGCGGGGTGCGGGTGCGGCGGGGGAATCGGGTAGGCGTGGGGGTACTGGTGCGGGAGAGGCCGTGGATGTCCACAAGCGGTGAGTTGTCCACAGGGTCTGACGCGTTTCGGTCACCGCATGTACCTTCGGCACGAGTTGATGTTCGAGACGCTCGTGCGGGGCGTGGGCGGTCGGTGTGCGGGGGAGGCGGTCACGGTGACCGGAGCCGGTGTGGAGCTGGCTGAAGCGGTGGGCAGCGCGGGGCTGGAGAGCCGGGTGCCACGGCTGCGCGGGTTCGCGCAGTGGCCGCCGCGAGGCTCCGCCAAGCACCAGGGCAAGGCGCTGCGGGCCGGTGTACCCCGCGCCTCCCACCGGGACCTCGTGGTGGACGACGCGCGTCCGGACGCGGTCGCCGCGGTGGAGGAGTCCAACGCCGGGCGCATCCCGGAACTGACCCCGATACGGGTGGGCCGCATGGCCGCCTCCCCCTTCGCCTTCCTGCGCGGCTCGGCCGGCCTCATGGCGTACGACCTGGCCCGCACCCCGGCGACCGGCATCGGCACCCAGCTCTGCGGCGACGCCCACGCGGCCAACTTCGGTCTGTACGGGGACGCGCGCGGCGGCCTGGTCATCGACCTCAACGACTTCGACGAGACCGTGCACGGCCCCTGGGAGTGGGACCTGAAGCGGCTCGCCGCCTCCCTGGTGCTGGCCGGGCGTGAGGCCGGGGCGGACGAGGACACCTGCCGCGCGGCCGCCCGGGACACCGTGGGCGCGTACCGGCGCACCATGCGGCTGCTCGCCAAGCTGCCCGCGCTGGACGCCTGGAACGCTATCGCGGACGAGGAACTCGTCTCCCACACCGACGCCCATGACCTCCTCGGCACCCTGGAGCGGGTCTCGGCGAAGGCGCGGGCCAACACCAGCGGCCGCTTCGCCGCCAGGTCGACGGAGGACACCGGGGACGGCGGCCGCCGTTTCGTGGACGCGGCCCCGGTGCTGCGCCGCGTCCCGGACGCCGAGGCCGCCGTCGTCGCCGCCTCGCTGGAGCCGTATCTGGCGACGCTCGGCCCGGACCGGCTGCCGCTGCTCGCGCGGTACGCGGTGCAGGACGTCGCCTTCCGCGTCGTCGGCACCGGCAGCGTCGGCACCCGCTCCTACGTGGTGCTGCTCCTCGACCACCGCGGGGAACCGCTCGTCCTCCAGGTCAAGGAGGCCCGGCCCTCCGCGCTCACCCCGCATCTGGCCACCGCGGGCTTCCCGGTGCCGCCCGCCGAGCACGAGGGACGGCGCGTGGTCCTCGGGCAGAAGCGGATGCAGGTCGTCAGCGACATATTGCTGGGCTGGACCACCGTCGACCAACGACCCTTCCAGGTGCGCCAGTTCCGCAACCGCAAGGGCAGCGTGGACCCCGCCGCCCTCGCCCCCGACCAGGTCGACGACTACGGCCGGATGACCGGCGCCCTGCTGGCCCGCGCCCACTCCCACAGCGCCGACCCCCGCCTCATCGCGGGCTACTGCGGCAAGAACGAGGAACTGGACGACGCCCTGGCCGACTTCGCCACCGCCTACGCCGACCGCACCGAGGCCGACCACGCCCAACTGGTCACGGCGGTGCGCTCCGGGCGGATCGCCGCCGAGGCGGGGGTGTGAGCGCCGATGCCTGGACAGCCGTCGTGGTCGGTGCCGCCGTCGTGGCCGGGAAGAGGGTGCCCGGAGTGGTGAGATGAAGTACGTCGAACTGCGCGGCGGTGGCAGCGAGGAGCCGGTGCTCGCCGACCCTCGCCCCTACCTCGCCCGGCTGCCCGGCATCGCCGCCGGACTTCCGCCCGGCGCCCGCGCCTTCGCCACCGACCCGGCGCACTACGACCCCGACGCCAAGCGCTGCGTCCGCGACCTGCTGCCCACGCGGGTGAACCGCACGGCCGACGGTGACGTCGAGATCCGCTTCCGCCACAACTGCTTCCGCCACGAGGAGGACCTCCTCGTCCGCTACACCGGCGTCTCCCGCTTCCAGTCGGACGTGCTGGACGTGTGCGATCCGGCCTCGCTGGGCGATGTGATCCTCGACGAGATCCTGCCGCTGCCCGGCGGCTGCACCCATGAGGTGGCCTGCCGCCCCGGCCGACTGGTGGTGGCCTGCCGCGATCTGGTGGCCGAGTGGGTACCGGCCGCCTGCCCGGACACGGGTACCTAGGTGGGGGTGCCTGGGTGGGGGTGGCCGTGGAGGAGGCGAGTTGGCCCCGGGTGGTCGTCCGGTTCGGCCTGGTTGGGCTCTTGTGGCCGTGGCCTAGGCTGGTCGGGTGACGACCCCGGAAGCTGAGCAGACCGAGCAGTCCCAGTCGCCGCGGCCCGAAGAACGGCTGGAAAACGCCGTCCGCGCCGCCGAGCAGGCGCTGATCGACTTCGAGATCGCCGTGGAGACCTTCCGCGTCGAGGTCGAGAACTTCGCCCGGCTGCACGAACAGCGGCTCGGCCCGCTGTACGCCCGCATCGAGGAACTGGACGCCTCGATCGCCGAGGCGCGGGCCGCCCGCACCCAGGACCCCGAGGACATCCGCCGCGCCGCCGAGGCCCGCGCCAACCTCTCGCCCATCCCCGGCGTCGAGGAACTGCTGCACGGCTGGATGGACGGCCAGGGACTCTTCCCCGAGGCCACCGCGATGCTCACCGACCAGCCGGTGCGGCCTCCGGAGCGGGTGCGTCCCAGCGAGGAGGTCCGCAAGCTCTACCGCGACCTCGCCCGCAAGGCCCACCCGGACCTCGCCCAGGAGAACGCCGAGCGCGCCCGCCGCGAGGAGTTCATCACCCGCGTCAACGCCGCCTACGCCCGCGGCGACGAGGCCCTGCTCCGGGAACTCGCCGCGGAGTGGGCCGCAGGCCCGGTGCCGCCCGAGCGGCAGCCCAGCCCCAGCGACGAGCTGTACGCCCGCCTCGAGTGGCTCTCCCAGCGCAAGGAACTGCTCACCCTGGTCGCCCAGGAACTGGAGAACGGCGCCATCGCGGGCATGCTCCGGCTTGCCCCGGACGACCCCGACAGCCTCCTCACCGAGATCGCCGAGCGGCTGCACGGCGACATCACGCGCCGGGAGGCCGATCTCGCGGCCCTGCTGACGCAGGAGTGAGCCACGGCGTCGGATACTGCGCTTCGGGTAGCGTCGGGGGCATGAGTTTCGGAGCTGGTGTGCCCACGGTCGAGGTCACGGACCTCAAGGACGGCGATTTCCTGCTGGACGTCCGCGAGGACGACGAGTGGCAGGCCGGTCATGCCGAGGGGGCGCTGCACATCCCGATCAGCGAGTTCGTCGCCCGGTACGGCGAGCTGACCGAGGCCGCCCCGCAGGACGGCCGCGTCAACGTGATCTGCCGCTCCGGCGGCCGCTCGGCCCAGGTCACGATGTACCTCGTCCAGCAGGGCATCGACGCCGTGAACGTCGACGGCGGCATGAAGTACTGGGAGGCCGCGGGCCGCCCGGTGGTGACGGACGCCGGTCAGGCCGGGGTCGTGATCTAGGCAGCCCCGTCCGACCCCCGGGCGGCTCACCGGTCGAAGTCCACCTCCACCTTCTCCGTCAGGGGGTGGGACTGGCAGGCCAGGACGTAGCCCGCTTCCGTCTCCTCCTTCTCCAGGGCGAAGTTGCGGTCCATGCGGACCTCGCCGGAGACCAGGAAGGCGCGGCAGGTGCCGCAGACGCCGCCCTTGCAGGCGTAGGGGGCGTCGGGGCGGTTGCGCAGGACGGTGTCCAGCAGGGACTCGCCCTGCTGGACCGGCCAGCTGCCGCCACGGCCGTCGAGGCGGGCGGTGACCGTGCTGTGCGCGGCCGTCGGAGCGGTGGTGGCCGGGGCGGTGCCGCCGTCCACGTGGAAGATCTCCTGGTGGATGCCGGACCGGTCGACGCCCAGGCCGCGCAGGGCCCGCTCGGCGTCCTCCACCAGCCCGTACGGTCCGCACAGGAACCAGCCCTTCACCTGGTCCACCGGGAGCAGCGCGGGCAGCAGTGCGGTGAGCCGGTCCCGGTCGAGGCGGCCCGACGGCAGCCCCGCCTGCTGTTCCTCGCGGGAGAGCACCGTCACCAGCTGGAACCGCTCCGGGTAGCGATCCTTCAGGTCGGCCACGTCCTCCAGGAACATGGTCGAGGCCGCCGAACGGTCGGCCCGGATCAGACAGAACCGCGCGTCGGGCTCACGGGCCAGCAGCGTGGCGGCGATCGACAGCACCGGGGTGATGCCGCTGCCGCCGACGACCGCCGCGAAGTGGCCCGGCGCCGGGTCCAGGGTGAAGCGCCCGGCCGGGGTCATCACCTCCAGCTCGTCCCCGGCCGCTATCTCCTTGAACGCGTAGGTGGAGAACGCGCCCCCGTCGACCAGCCGCACCCCCACCCGCAGCGTGCTCGGGCCGTCCCCGGCCGGGTCGGGTGCCGGGGAGCAGATCGAGTAGGTGCGGCGGATGTCCCCGCCGTCCACGCGGCGGCGCAGGGTGAGGTGCTGGCCCGGCTTGTGCCGGTACTCCTCGCGCAGCTCGGCAGGCACGGTGAAGGTGACGGCGACCGAGTCGTCGGTCAGCCGGTCGATCCCGGCCACCCGGAGCCGGTGGAAGCGTGCCATCACAACTCCTTGAAGTGGTCGAAGGGTTCACGGCAGGACAGGCATCGGCGCAGTGCCTTGCAGGCCGTGGAGGAGAACCGGCTCAGCAGCTCGGTGTCGGCGGAGTCGCAGTGCGGGCAGCGGATGGCCTCCGCCATCGGATCTCCGGCGTCACCGGTGCGGGTCGGACCCAGGGTGAGGGTGACCGGGCCGCCGGGGTGCTGGGTGCGGGGCGGGGCTATGCCGGACCGCTGGAGCTTGCGGCGGCCCTCGGGGGTGATGTCGTCCGTGGACCAGGCGGGGGCGAGGACGGTACGGACGGTGACCTCGTGCATGCCGTGGGCGCGCAGGACCCGCTCGATGTCGGCGCTCATCGTCTCGACGGCCGGGCAGCCGGTGTAGGTCGGGGTGAGGTCCACCTCGACGGAGTCGGCGCCGGTGAGATGCACCGCGCGCAGTACGCCCAGCTCATGCAGGGTGAGCACGGGGAGTTCGGGGTCGGGGACCGACCCGGCCAGCTCCAGCAACTCCGCCTCCAGCGCGGTGACGGTCACCATGACGCCCCCGGGTGGCTGCGGTGCAGGTGCTGCATCTCGGCGAGCATCCGCCCGAACGACTCGGTGTGCAGCCCCTGTCGGCCCGCGCCCGCCGCCCAGGCGCCCGTACGGGGACCCTCGGGGACGGGCAGGGTGGCGCGGTCGAGCACCTCGGTGACGGCGGCCAGCCAACTCGCTTCCAGAGCAGCCCAGTCGACGTCCACGCCGGACACCGGCTGGAACATCTCGCCGGTGAAGCGCCACAGCGCGTCGCAGGCCCGGCTCATCCGGTCGTGGCTGAGTTCGGTGCCGTCGCCGAGGCGCAGGGTCCACTGCTCGGCGTGGTCGCGGTGGTAGGCGACCTCCTTGACCGCCTTCGCCGCCAGCGGCTGGAACGGGCCTTCCCGCGAGGCGAGTTCGGTGTACAGAAGGTGCTGGTAGGTGGAGAAGTAGAGCTGCCGGGCGATGGTGTGGGCGAAGTCCCCGTTGGGCTGCTCCACCAACTGGAGGTTGCGGAAGGCGCGTTCCTCGCGGAGGTAGGCGAGTTCGTCCTCGTCGCCCGTCATGGAGAGCAGCACGCGGGCCTGGCCGAGCAGGTCGAGCGCGATGTTGGCGAGGGCGACCTCCTCCTCCAGGACGGGGGCGTGCCCGGCCCACTCCCCGAGGCGGTGGGAGAGCACCAGGGCGTCGTCGCCGAGGGCGAGCGCGGCGGTGGTGGGGACGGTGGCGGTCACAGGTGCTTCACCCCTTCCGGGATCTCGTAGAAGGTCGGGTGCCGGTAGGGCTTGTCGGCGGACGGCTCGAAGAACGGGTCCTTCTCGTCGGGCGAGGAGGCGGTGATCGCGGTGGCCGGGACGACCCAGATGGAGACGCCTTCGCCGCGCCGGGTGTAGAGGTCACGGGCGTTGCGCAGGGCCAGCTCCGCGTCGGGGGCGTGCAGGCTCCCGGCGTGGGTGTGGGAGAGGCCGCGGCGGGAGCGGACGAAGACCTCCCACAGGGGCCAGTCGGTGTGGGTCATGCGCGCGTCGCTCCTGTCCGGCCGGTGCTCCCGGCGTGTTTGGCCGCGTGGGCGGCGGCCGCTTCCCTGACCCAGGCACCCTCGTCGTGTGCGCGGCGGCGCTGGGTGATGCGCTGTTCGTTGCAGGGGCCGTTGCCCTTCAGGACTTCCTTGAACTCGGTCCAGTCGATGGCGCCGAAGTCGTGGTGCCCGCGCTCCTCGTTCCACTTCAGGTCGGGGTCGGGGAGGGTGAGGCCGAGGGACTCCGCCTGGGGGACGGCGATGTCGACGAAGCGCTGGCGCAGCTCGTCGTTGGAATGGCGCTTGATCTTCCACTCCATGGACTGGGCCGAGTGCTGGGAGGAGTCGTCGGGCGGGCCGAACATCATCAGCGAGGGCCACCACCAGCGGTCGACCGCGTCCTGTGCCATGGCGTGCTGCTCGGGGGTGCCCTCGCTGAGGGCGAGCAGCAGCTCGTACCCCTGGCGCTGATGGAAGGACTCCTCCTTGCAGATGCGGACCATCGCGCGGGCATACGGGCCGTAGGAGCAGCGGCACAGGGGGACCTGATTGGTGATGGCGGCGCCGTCCACCAGCCAGCCGATCGCGCCCACGTCGGCCCAGGTCAGGGTCGGGTAGTTGAAGATCGAGGAGTACTTCTGGCGGCCGGTGTGCAGCTTGTCGAGCAGCTCCTCGCGGCTGGTGCCGAGGGTTTCGGCGGCGCTGTAGAGATAGAGGCCGTGGCCCGCCTCGTCCTGGACCTTGGCCATCAGGATGGCCTTGCGGCGCAGGCTGGGGGCGCGGGTGATCCAGTTCGCCTCCGGCTGCATGCCGATGATCTCGGAGTGGGCGTGCTGGGCGATCTGGCGGACGAGCGTGGCGCGGTAGGCGTCCGGCATCCAGTCGCGTGGCTCGATGCGCTCTTCGGCGGCCACGGCCGTGTCGAAGGCGTGCTGGTGCGCCGCCGTGTCCGCGGTGGCGCCGGGTGCGCCGCCCGCGGAGGTGCGGTCCGTGCGAGGCGCGGCTGCTGTGGCCATGCGGTCCCCCTGACCTAGGACTCTGCCGGAAACACGTCCCGACCGATCGTTCGGTTCGTGCGTGTCAATGGTGTGCCGGGGCGTCGTCGGGTGTCAACCGCTGTGGACAACGCCGTGGGGCGCCTGTGGAAAACCTCTGCGGCGGCCGGGGGCCGCGGGCCGGGGCCCAGGGCTGCGCGGGAGGGTGGGGCTGAGTACCGTTCCGTGCGGGTGCCAAGCGGAAGCAAAGGCGTCCGAGGACCAGGGGGCGCCTGTGACGGGCGCGTCGTCGACGGAGCGGAAGCGGGGGACGGGGCGGGATGGACGCGTACGACGAGGACTCGAAGGGCCCGTACGGGCCGGACGGGTCGGCCGGGGCGCGTCGCGCGGGGGCCCTCGACGGCCCTGGCGGACCGCCCGGAGGCAGCGGACCAGAGGGGGCGCCCGCAGAGACTGACCCCGCCAGCCCCGCCGACCCCGCATCGGAACCGGTGCCGAGTACCGGGCTGGCCGCGCTGTCGCCCCGCTACCGGCTCGTGGCGGGAGGCGCGCTCGCGGTGGTGGCGGCCGTCGCCGCAGTGCACCTGGGCATGGTGTTCTTCAGCCTCGCGCCCGCGAACACCGTGACCAAGCGGCACGGCAAGGCGGTGGAGGCGTGGGTGTACCCGGAGTTCGAGCAGAACTGGAAGCTGTTCGCGCCGAACCCGCTGCAGCAGAACATCGCCGTACAGGTGCGCGCCCAGCTCCGGACCCAGGACGGTGACCTGCGCACCACCGGCTGGACCGACCTGTCCGCGCAGGACGGCGCCGCCATCGACGGCAACCTGCTGCCCAGCCACACCCAGCAGAACGAACTGCGCCGCGCCTGGGACTTCCTCGGCACCACCCACGGCACGGACAACCGGCCCGTGGGCGTGCGCGGGGCGCTTTCCGAGCAGTACGTGCGCCGGATCGTGGTGCTGCGCCTGGGGCGCGACGAGGCGATCAGCCGGGTCGGGACGCTCCAGCGCGTACAGGTGCGCTCCCGCACCGTCAACGTGATCCCGCCCGGGTGGAGCGGGGAGAAGGTCTCCACCGCCCCCGCCTACCGGGTGCTGCCCTGGTGGACGGTGACCGGTGACGAGACCGAGGCGGGTACGCGATGAACCGGCTCTCCCAGGACTTCGCCCGCGGTGTCGAACGCGTCACCGGCTCGGCCCTCGGCCCGTACCAGAGTGCCGTGATCCGTATCGGGTTCGCCGGGACCTGGCTGCTGTTCCTGCTGCGCGAGTTCCCGCACCGCCGGGAGCTGTACGGTCCGGCCGGTCCCTGGAGCTGGAACCTGGCCCATCAGCTGATCGCCGAGAACCACGCCTTCACGGCGCTGATGTGGTCCGACGGGCGGCTGTGGTTCGAGGTCTGCTACCTCCTGGCGGTCCTGGCCAGTGCCGCGCTGCTGGTCGGCTGGCGCACCCGGACCGCCGCCGTGCTGTTCATGGTCGGGGTGCTGTCGCTCCAGAACCGCAGCGTGTTCATGGGGGACGGCGGCGACAACGTGCTGCATCTGATGTCCCTCTACCTGGTGTTCACCCGCTGTGGCCAGGTGTGGTCGCTGGACGCGCGCCGGGCGGAGCGTGCGGAGGCGGCACGCGCGCGTGGGGAGCGCGTTCCCGCCGACCGGGTGGGTCCGGTGCTGTGGGCGGTGTCCGGCGTCGTGCTGGTCACGGCCGCGCTGACCGGCCGCTTCACCGGCGACTGGCTGGTGCCCACGCTGCTGTGGACGGCGTGGGCCGGGCTCGGCCTGTGGTGGGCCGCGGGCCGCTGGGCGCGGTCGCCGCAGCCCCGGATGCTGCTCGACGTGCTGGCGAACGTGCTGCACAACGCCGCCCTCGCCGTGATCATGGCGGAGGCGTGCCTGATCTACGCCACGGCCGGCTGGTACAAGATCCAGGGCTCGCGCTGGCAGGACGGCACCGCCGTCTACTACCCGCTCCACCTGGACTATTTCTCCCCCTGGCCCGCCCTCGCCGACCTGATGTCCGCCAGCGGCGTCATCATGATGATCGCGACCTACGGGACGGTCATCGTGCAGGTCGCCTTCCCCTTCACCCTGTTCAACCGGCGGGTGAAGAACGTCCTGCTGGTGCTGATGATGACCGAGCACGCGGTGATCGCCGTCGTCCTCGGACTGCCCTTCTTCTCCCTGGCCATGATCACGGCGGACGCGGTCTTCCTGCCCACCGCCTTCCTGCTGCTGGTCGGCGGCTGGGCGGCACGCGCGCGTGGACGGCTGATACGGCGCGGCGGCGGGACGGGCCGGGTGCCGCCGCCCCGCGCCCCGGAGGAGGCCGACGCGGGGCACGTAGGGTTCACGGCATGACCGATCCCCTGAACCGCTGGCGCGAGCGCGCCGGGGACGCCGTGCTGTTGGACGGCTTCCACGCTCTCAAGCACGCGCTGCGTTTCGGGGCCGAGGTGCCCGTGGCGGTCACCACCGACCGCGCGGCCACGCTCGCCCTCGCCGGTGAACTCGCCGGGGACGTCAGGGACCCGCTGGACGCGCTGCTGACGGAGGTGCCGCAGGCGGTCTACGCCGCCCTGGTGCCCCGCCCGCATCCGACCGGCGTGGCCGCGCTCGCCGTACGGCCGTCCCGCGAGGCCAACCTCAAGAGGCTGGCCGAGCTGCCGCGCACCGCCCCCGTGGTGATGCTGGACGAGCCGCGTAACCTCGGCAACGCGGGCGCGGTGATCCGGCTGGCCGCCGGTTTCGGCGCGACCGGGGTCGTCACCACCGGCACCCTCGACCCCTGGCATCCCACCGTGGTGCGGGGCGGGGCGGGGCTGCACTTCGCCACCGCCGTGGAACGGCTCGGTGTCGAGGAGCTGCCCGCCGGGCCGCTGTTCGCCTTCGACGCCGAGGGCGACGACATCCGGCGGGTCGAGCTGCCCGACGACGCCGTGCTGGCGTTCGGCTCGGAGCGCAGCGGGCTCTCGGCGCCGCTGCGGGCCCGCGCCGACCGGCTGCTGGCGCTGCCCATGCGGCCGCAGGTCTCCAGTTACAACCTGGCCACCAGCGTGGCCATGACGCTGT
Source organism: Streptomyces sp. NPDC002176 (assembly GCF_044903645.1). NCBI lineage: Bacteria > Bacillati > Actinomycetota > Actinomycetes > Kitasatosporales > Streptomycetaceae > Streptomyces > Streptomyces sp. NPDC002176. The sequence goes on along the minus strand of NZ_JBJDQW010000005.1, from coordinate 329,830 downwards.
ACCACTGGAGCCTGCGCGCCGCCTGAGCCTCGGCTGCTCACGCCTCCTTGCGGACCTCCACCACGCGGAAGCGGTTCGCGACGTACGCGCCGTCGGTGAGGGCCGCGTTGGCCGCCGGGTTGCCGCCGGAGCCGTGGAAGTCGGAGAAGGCGGCGGTCTGGTTGACGTACACCCCGCCGGTGAGGTTCAGGGAGAGCTGGGCGGGCTCCTCCAGGCAGACCTCCTCGATGGCCCGCGCGACCTCGGGGTCGATGGTGTGGGCGCCGACCGTCATCGCGCCCTGCTCGCGGATCGTGCGCCGCAGCAGGTCCACGGCGTCGGCGGCCGAGTCGACGGCGACGGCGAAGGACACCGGGCCGAAGCACTCGCTGAGGTAGGCGGCCTCGGCGTCCGGCTTGGTGCCGTCCAGCTTGACGATGACCGGGGTGCGTACCACCGCGTCCGGGAAGTCCGGGTTGGTGATCTCGCGGGAGGCCAGGGCGACTTCGCCGAGGTCGGCGGCGGCCTCCAGGCGGGCCTTCACGTCCGGGTTGACGATGGCGCCCAGCAGGGCGTTCGCGCGGGCGTCGTCCCCGAGGAGGCCGTCGACCGCGCGGGCGAGGTCGGTGGTCACCTCGTCGAAGGACTTGTGGCCCTCGTTCGTGCTGATGCCCTCGCGCGGGATCAGCAGGTTCTGCGGGGTGGTGCACATCTGGCCGCTGTACAGGGACAGCGAGAAGGCGAGGTTGGCCAGCATGCCCGGGTAGTCGTCGGTGGACTCCACGATCACCGTGTTGACGCCGGCCTTCTCCGTGTAGACCTGCGCCTGGCGGGCGTTGGCCTCCAGCCAGTCACCGAACTCCGTGGAGCCGGTGTAGTCGATGATCCGGATCTCGGGGCGGGTGGCGAGGGTCTTGGCGATGCCCTCACCGGGCCGCTCGGCGGCCAGCGCGACCAGGTTGGGGTCGAACCCGGCCTCGGCCAGCACCTCGCGGGACACCTGGACGGTGAGTGCCAGCGGCAGCACCGCGCGCGGGTGCGGCTTGACCAGGACGGCGTTGCCGGTCGCCAGGGAGGCGAACAGGCCCGGGTAGCCGTTCCACGTCGGGAAGGTGTTACAGCCGATCATCAGGGCGATGCCGCGCGGGACCGGGGTGAAGGTCTTGGTCAGCGTGAGCGGGTCGCGCTTGCCCTGCGGCTTGCTCCACTCCGCCGTCTCCGGTGTGCGGGTCTGCTCGGCGTACGCGTACGCCACCGCCTCCAGGCCGCGGTCCTGGGCGTGCGGGCCGCCCGCCTGGAACGCCATCATGAACGCCTGGCCGCTGGTGTGCATGACCGCGTGCGCGAACTCGTGCGTCCGGTCGCTGATCCGCTTCAGGATCTCCAGACAGACCGCCGCGCGCGTCTCCGCGCCCGCGTCGCGCCAGGCGGCCTGCCCGGCGCGCATCGCGGGGAGCAGCACGTCGAGGTCCGCGTGCGGGTAGCTCACGCCCAGCTCGATGCCGTACGGCGAGACCTCGCCGCCCACCCAGTCGTCCGTACCGGGCTGGTCCAGGTCGAGTCGGGTGCCGAGGAGCGCGTCGAAGGCGGCCTTGCCCGCGCCCGCGTCCAGGCTGCCGTGCTCGCCGTACGCCTTGGGGTGCTCGGGGTGCGGGGACCAGTACGCGCGGGTGCGGATCGCTTCCAGGGCCTGATCGAGCGTGGGCCGGTGCTTGGCGATCAGCTCGTGTGCGGTCGGTCGGGCGGTCATCCGGGACCAACTCCTCGTCTGCGTGAACTCGTCGTCGAGCTCGTGACCTGGGCGTTTGGAGGGACGGCAGGGTGGCGGCGGGCGCGGTACGCGAAGCCTGCCGCCGGACGGTGGTGGGCTGCGGGCGGTCAGGGCTAGAGTAACCGAACGATCGGTCGGGACAAGGGGGTCCGCCGCATCTGTGGACAACGTCGTGCGGGAGGATCGCGCACATGACAGCTATCGACCTCAGCAGCCCCGTGGCCGTGGTCGGCACCGGCACCATGGGCCAGGGCATCGCCCAGGTCGCGCTGGCCGCCGGCCACCCCGTGCGGCTCCATGACACGGTGCCCGGACGGGCGCGGGAGGCCGCCGAGGCCATCGGCGCCCGACTCGACCGGCTCGTGGCCAAGGGACGGCTCGGCGCGGACGAACGGGACGCGGCGCGCGCCCGGCTCACGCCCGTCGAACACCTCGGCGAGCTGGCCGACTGCGCGCTGGTCGTGGAAGCCGTGCTGGAGCGGCTGGACGTCAAGCAGGAGCTGTTCCGGGCGCTGGAGGACATCGTCTCCGCCGACTGCCTGCTCGCCACCAACACCTCCTCCCTGTCGGTGACCGCCATCGGCGGCGCGCTGGCCTCCCCCGGCCGCTTCCTGGGCCTGCACTTCTTCAACCCGGCCCCGCTGATGCCCCTGGTGGAGGTCGTCTCCGGGTACGCCACCGACGTCACGTCGGTCACGCGCGCGTACGAGACCGCCCGGGCCTGGGGGAAGACCCCGGTGGCCTGCGCGGACACCCCCGGCTTCATCGTCAACCGCATCGCCCGGCCCTTCTACGCCGAGGCGTTCGCCGTGCTGGAAACCCAGGGCGCCGACCCGGCCACCATCGACGCGGTGCTGCGCGAGTGCGGCGGGTTCCGCATGGGCGCCTTCGAACTGACCGACCTCATCGGGCAGGACGTCAACGAGTCCGTCACCCATTCGGTGTGGAACTCCTTCTTCCAGGACGTCCGCTTCACGCCCTCGCTCGCCCAGCGCCGCCTGGTGGAGTCCGGGCGGCTGGGCCGCAAGAGCGGGCAGGGCTGGTTCGACTACGCCGAGGGCGCCGAGCGCCCCGAGCCGCACACCGCCGAGAAGGAGAAGCCGCCCGCGCACGTCACCGTCGAGGGCGACCTCGGCCCGGCCGCCGGACTGCTCCCGCTGATCCGCGAGGCGGGCATCCCCGTCCACGAGGAGGGCGAGGACCAGGGCAGTCGGCTGGCCCTGCCCGGCGGTGGGCAACTCGTCCTCGCGGACGGCCAGACCGCCGTGGAGTTCCGGGACGTCGTCTACTTCGACCTCGCTCTCGACTACCGCGCCGCCACCCGGATCGCGCTCTCCGCCTCCCAGGACACCTCCGCGCGCACCCTCGCCGAGGCCATCGGCCTCTTCCAGGCGCTCGGCAAGGACGTCAGCGTCATCGGTGACGTGCCCGGCATGATCGTCGCCCGGACGGTGGCCCGGATCGTCGACCTCGCGCACGACGCCGTGGCCAAGGGCGTGGCCACCGAGGCGGACATCGACACCGCGATGCGCCTGGGCGTCAACTACCCCCTCGGACCCTTCGAGTGGAGCCGCAGGCTCGGCCGCGGCTGGGCCTACGAACTGCTGGACGACCTCCATTTGCGCGACCCCTCCGGCCGGTACGCGCCGTCCCTCGCGCTCTACCGCCACGCGTACGCCACCGACAAGCGGGACGGCACTTCATGACCACCGCCAAGCGCGACACGTACACCCCCGAGACCCTGCTCTCGGTCGCCGTGGAGGTGTTCAACGAGCGCGGCTACGACGGCACCTCCATGGAGCACCTCTCCAGAGCCGCGGGCATCTCCAAGTCCTCGATATACCACCACGTCAGCGGCAAGGAGGAACTGCTGCGCCGCGCCGTCAGCCGGGCGCTGGACGGGCTGTTCGCCATCCTCGACGAGGAGCACGCGCGCGTGGGGCGCCCGGTGGACCGGCTGGAGCACGTCGTACGGCGCATGGTCGAGGTGCTCATATCCGAGCTGCCCTATGTGACGCTGCTGCTGCGCGTGCGGGGCAACACCGAGGCGGAGCGGTGGGCGCTGGAACGGCGCCGGGACTTCGACCACCGGGTGGCCGAGCTGCTGCGGGCGGCCGCCGCGGACGGGGACGTGCGCGGGGACGTGGAGGTCCGGCTGGCGACCCGGCTGGTCTTCGGGATGATCAACTCGGTCGTGGAGTGGTACCGGCCCGAGCCGGGCGGAGCGGGCGGGCGCGAGGTGGCCGACGCGGTGGTGCGGCTGGTCTTCGCGGGGCTGCGCAAGCAGTAGACGGGACACGCCGGGTCATGCGTCCGGCTCCAGGTCCTCCTCCTCGAACACCAGCAGCGTGCGGGTGCCGAGCACCTCGGGGATCGACTGGAGCCGGGTGAGCACCAGCTCGCGCAGCGCCCTGTTGTCCGGCGTGTGCACCAGCAGCAGTACGTCGAAGTCGCCGCCGACCAGCGCCATGTGGGACGCGCCGGGCAGGCGGCGCAGCTGTTCGCGGACCGTGCGCCAGGTGTTCTGGACGATGTTCAGCGTGATGTACGCCGAGGTGCCGTGCCCGGCCCGCTCGTGGTCGACGCGGGCGCCGAAGCCCCGGATCACCCCGTCCTCGACCAGCCGGTTGATGCGCGCGTAGGCGTTGGCGCGGGAGACGTGGACGCGCTCGGCGACCGAGCGTATGGAGGCGCGGCCGTCCGCCTGGAGGATCTTGAGGATGTCCTGATCTATGGCGTCGAGCGGTCGGGGCGGGGGTGCGCCGTTCGCTTCCACCGCCTGGGCCATTTGTTCAGGTGTCATGTCCCCCCGCTTCATCGCCGTGGACGTCCTGCATTCATTCCAGGCTGTGCAAAACCGTTTGTCCACAGCCTGAGGGGGCCGGTAGCCAAAATGCGCCGACGACCGAACAATCGGTAGGTGAGACGGGTCACAGCCGACCCGCCTCTCGTAGCCGCTCGCACGAGGAGGTGCCGTCATGACGGTCATGGAGCAGCGGGGCGCGTATCGGCCATCGCCGCCGCCCGCCTGGCAGCCCCGTATGGACCCCGCGCCGCTGCTGCCCGACGCCGAGCCCTATCGCGTCCTCGGCACCGACACGGCCGCCAAGGCCGACCCCGACCTGCTGCGGCGGCTCTACGCCCAGCTGGTCCGCGGCCGCCGCTACAACACGCAGGCCACCGCGCTCACCAAGCAGGGCAGGCTCGCGGTGTACCCCTCCAGCACCGGTCAGGAGGCGTGCGAGGTCGCCGCCGCCCTGGCCCTGGAGGAGCGCGACTGGCTCTTCCCGAGCTACCGCGACACCCTCGCCGTCGTCGCCCGGGGCGTCGACCCGGTGGAGACGCTCACCCTGCTGCGCGGCGACTGGCACACCGGCTACGACCCGCACGCCCACCGCGTCGCACCCCTCAGCACCCCGCTGGCCACCCAGCTCCCGCACGCCGTGGGCCTCGCGCACGCCGCGCGGATCAAGGGGGACGACGTGGTCGCGCTCGCCATGGTCGGCGACGGCGGTACCAGCGAGGGCGACTTCCACGAGGCGCTGAACTTCGCCGCCGTCTGGCAGGCCCCGGTCGTCTTCCTCGTGCAGAACAACGGCTTCGCCATCTCCGTCCCGCTCGCCAAGCAGACCGCCGCGCCCTCCCTCGCCCACAAGGCGGTCGGGTACGGCATGCCGGGCCGCCTGGTCGACGGAAACGACGCGCTCGCGGTGCACGAGGTGCTCGGCGACGCGGTGCGGCACGCCCGCGCGGGCGGCGGCCCGACCCTGGTCGAGGCGGTGACCTACCGCGTGGAGGCCCACACCAACGCCGACGACGCGACCCGGTACCGCGAGGACGACGAGGTCGAGGCGTGGCGGCGGCACGACCCCGTCCAGCTCCTGGAGCGCGAGCTGACCGCGCGCGGGCTGCTCGACGAGGCCGCCATCGAAGAGGTCCGGCAGGACGCCGAGGCGATGGCCTCCGACCTGCGCGAACGCATGAACCAGGACCCCCGGCTCGACCCGATGGACCTCTTCGACCACGTGTACGCCGAGCCCACCCCGCAGCTGCGTGAACAGCGCGCGCTGCTCGAGACCGAGCTGGCCGCCGAGCAGGACGACCAGGAAGGCGACCCGCGATGACCACCGTCGCCGTCAAGCCCGCCACCATGGCGCAGGCCCTCACCCGCGCGATGCGCGACGCGATGGCCGCCGACCCCTCCGTCCATGTCATGGGCGAGGACGTCGGCACCCTCGGCGGAGTCTTCCGGGTCACCGACGGACTCGCCGCCGAGTTCGGCGAGGACCGCTGCACGGACACCCCGCTGGCCGAGGCGGGCATCCTCGGCGCCGCCGTCGGCATGGCCATGTACGGACTGCGGCCGGTGGTGGAGATGCAGTTCGACGCGTTCGCCTACCCGGCGTTCGAGCAGCTCGTCAGCCATGTCTCCCGGATGCGCAACCGCACCCGGGGCCGCATGCCCCTGCCGATCACGGTCCGCGTCCCCTACGGCGGCGGCATCGGCGGCGTCGAGCACCACAGCGACTCCTCCGAGGCGTACTACATGGCCACCCCCGGCCTGCATGTCGTCACCCCGGCCACCGTCGCCGACGCCTACGGGCTGCTGCGGCAGGCCATCGCCTCCGACGACCCCGTGGTGTTCCTGGAACCCAAGCGGCTGTACTGGTCCAAGGACTCCTGGAACGCCGACCACCCCACCGAGGTCGAGCCCATCGGGCGCGCGGTCATCCGCCGTCCCGGCAGCAGCGCCACCCTCATCACCTACGGCCCCTCCCTGCCGGTGTGCATGGATGCGGCCGAGGCCGCTCGCGCGGAGGGCTGGGACCTCGAGGTCGTCGACCTGCGCTCGCTGGTGCCCTTCGACGACGAGACGGTCTGCGCCTCCGTCCGGCGCACCGGACGCGCGGTCGTCGTGCACGAGTCCACCGGGTTCGGCGGGCCGGGCGGCGAGATCGCGGCCCGGATCACCGAGCGCTGCTTCCACCATCTGGAGGCGCCGGTGCTGCGCGTGGCCGGGTTCGACCTGCCCTACCCGCCGCCGATGCTGGAGCGGCACCACCTGCCCGGTGTCGACCGCGTGCTGGACGCGGTGGCCCGTCTCCAGTGGGAGGCGGAGAACTGATGGCACAGGTACTGGAGTTCAAGCTGCCCGACCTCGGCGAGGGGCTCACCGAGGCGGAGATCGTGCGCTGGCTGGTGGCCGTCGGTGACGTGGTCGCCATCGACCAGCCGGTCGTCGAGGTCGAGACGGCCAAGGCGATGGTGGAGGTCCCCTGCCCCTACGGCGGTGTGGTCACCGCCCGCTTCGGCGAGGAGGGCACCGAACTGCCGGTGGGCGCACCGCTGATCACCGTCGCGGTCGGCTCCCCGGACCCGGTCGGCACCGCCGCCGAGGCCGAGGCCGAGGGCTCCGGCAACGTCCTGGTCGGCTACGGCACCCAGGCCCCCGCCCGCCGCCGACGCCGGGTACGCGCCCAGCTCACCGTGGCCAACGGCACCGCACCGGCGGCACCGGCACCGGCACCCGCACCGGTGCCGATCGCACCAGAACCCCCCGCCCCGCAGGGCCCCGTCCCCGTCATCTCCCCCCTGGTCCGCAAGCTCGCCCGGGACAACGGCGTGGACCTGCACGCACTACGCGGCACCGGCCCGGACGGCCTCATCCTGCGCGCGGACGTCGAGGCGGCCCTCCGCGTCGACGCCGCAACGCCCACTGAAGCCACGGCGTCCGCCGAGGTCCCCGCCGCCCCGCCCACCGCCCGCCCCGAAGGCACCCGCATCCCCCTCAAGGGCCTACGCGGCGCCGTCGCCGAGAAGCTCAGCCGCAGCCGCCGGGAGATCCCGGACGCCACCTGCTGGGTCGACGCCGACGCGACCGAACTCCTGCGCGCGCGGGCCGCGATGAACGCCGCCGGGGGCCCGAAGATCTCCCTGGTCGCGCTGCTCGCCCGCGTCTGTGCCGCCGCGCTCGCCCGGTTCCCGGAGCTGAACTCCTACGTCGACACCGAGGCCCGTAAGGTCGTCCAACTGCCGAGTGTGCACCTGGGGTTCGCCGCGCAGACCGAACGCGGGCTGGTCGTGCCGGTCGTCCGGGACGCCCACACGCGGGACGCCGAGTCGCTGACCGCCGAGTTCGCCCGGCTCACCGAGGCCGCCCGCGCCGGACGGCTGACACCGGCGGAACTCACCGGCGGCACCTTCACGCTGAACAACTACGGCGTCTTCGGCGTGGACGGCTCCACCCCGATCATCAATCACCCCGAGGCCGCCATGCTCGGCGTCGGCCGCATCGTCCCCAAGCCGTGGGTGCACGAGGGCGAGTTGGCCGTACGCCAGGTCGTGCAGCTCTCGCTCACCTTCGACCACCGGGTCTGCGACGGCGGCACGGCGGGCGGCTTCCTCAGGTACGTGGCGGACTGCGTGGAACAGCCGGCGGTGCTGCTGCGCACGGTGTGAGACGCCTCCCGGGCCGGGAGCCGGGCGGCGCCCGCCCCGGAGGCACTACCAGCCATACTCGAAGGGTGACCGACAACGCCCCGGCCGGACCTCCTCCGGCCGCATCCCCCGAGTCCAGCGCGCCCGCGCCCGCTCCGGCGACCGGCGTGCCGTACGACGCCGTCGTGCTGGCCGGGGGCGGTGCGCGCAGGCTCGGCGGGGCCGACAAGCCCGGTGTCCAGGTCGGCGGCCGGGCGCTGCTCGACCGGGTGCTGGACGCGTGCGCCGACGCGGCCACCACCGTCGTCGTGGCCGACCCCCGCGCCACCGCACGGCCGGTGCGCTGGGCGCGGGAGGAGCCGCCCGGCGCCGGACCCGTCGCCGCTCTCGACGCGGGGCTGCGGCTCAGCACCGCCGAGTACGCGGTGGTGCTCTCCGCCGACCTGCCGTTCCTCGGCGCGGACACCGTGCACCGGCTGCTGGCCGCCCTGCGGGACGGCGACGCCGACGGGGCGATGCTCACCGACGACGACGGCCGCGACCAGCCGCTGGTGGCCGCCTACCGCACCGCCTCCCTGCGCGGCGCCCTCGCCGACCTCGCCACCGAGCACACCGAGCACGCCGAGCACCGCGGTCTGACCGGCCTGCCCCTGCGCCGCCTGACCGCCGCCCTGCGCCTGACCCGGCTCACCGACCCGCTGGCCTCCTTCGACTGCGACACCTGGGAGGACATCGCCCACGCCAGGGCGCGGATCAGGGAGCATGGGCACGTGCTGAACGAATGGATCACCGCAGTCAAGAACGAGCTGGGCATCGAGCTCGACGTCGACACCCGCGTCCTCCTCGACGCGGCGCGCGACGTCGCCCACGGCGTGGCCCGCCCCGCCGCCCCGCTCACCACCTTCCTCATCGGCTACGCCGCCGCCCAGGGCAAGGGCGACGCCCAGTCCATCGCCGAGGCGTCCGCCAAGGTCGCCGACCTGGCCATCCGCTGGGAGGCCGAACACAACGGGGGCGGGTCCGCCCCGGACGCCGGATGACCGCCTCCGGCACCCACACCGGGCCGCACGCCGGGAACGGCGACGACCTCGACGTAGAAGAAGCCCTGGCACTGGTCCGCGCGCCCAAGGCCGACCGGGCCAACTCGACCGGACGGACGGACCACGCGTCCGCCCGCCGGGCCGGGCACCCCGAGCACCCGCATCCGCACCCGCACGGCCACGAGGGTGCCACCCCCTGGCCCCGCGCCCGCGAGATCGCCGCCCGGGCCGCTCGCCGGGCCACGCGGCGCCCCGCCGTCTCCGTCGCCCTCGGCGACGCCCTCGGGCTGGTCCTCGCCGCGCCCCTGGACGCGCTCAGCGACCTGCCCTCCTTCGACACCTCCGCGATGGACGGCTGGGCCGTCGCCGGACCCGGGCCCTGGCAGATCCGCGACGGCGGTGTGCTCGCCGGGCACGCGCCCCCCGAGCCGCTCACCGACGGCGAGGCGGTCCGGATCGCCACCGGCGCCCGCGTCCCCACCGGAGTCACCGCCGTCCTGCGCAGCGAGCACGGCCGCACCGGCCCCCAGGACCGGCTGCACGCCACCAGCGAGACGAGCCACGGCCAGGACATCCGGCCGCGCGGCCAGGAGTGCCGTCGCGGTGACCAGTTGCTGCCCACCGGCACCCTGATCACCCCGGCCGTGCTGGGCCTCGCCGCCGCGGCCGGGTACGACACCCTCGCCGTCGTCCCCCGCCCGCGCGCCGAGATCCTCGTCCTCGGCGATGAACTCCTCACCGAGGGGCTGCCGCACGACGGGCTGATCCGGGACGCGCTCGGCCCGATGCTGGCGCCCTGGTTGCGCGCGCTCGGCGCCGAGGTCATCGCCGTCCGCAGGCTCGGCGACGACGCCAAGGCCCTGCGCAGGGCGATCACCACCTCCCGCGCCGACCTGATCGTCACCACCGGGGGCACCGCCGCCGGACCCGTCGACCATGTCCACCCCACGCTGGACAAGATCGGCGCCGAACTCCTCGTCGACGGTGTCGCGGTGCGCCCCGGCCACCCCATGCTGCTGGCCCGCGTCAAGGCGGACCAGCACCTCGTCGGGCTGCCCGGCAACCCGCTCGCGGCCGTCTCCGGACTGATCACGCTCGCCGAGCCCCTGCTACGGGTGCTTGCCGCCCACCCGGCGCCCGAGCCGTACCGGACGCCGCTCAGGGAAGCAGTGCAGGGACACGCGCACGACACCCGGCTGGTGCCCGTGGTGTTGCGCGGGGAGCGGGCCGTACCGCTGCACTACAGCGGGCCCGCCATGCTGCGCGGGATCGCCACCGCCGACGCGCTGGCCGTCGTCCCGCCGGGCGGGGCGGCGCCGGGTGCGGAGATGGAATTGCTGGACCTGCCGTGGGACACGGCCGGAATCGGGGTGTGTTTCACGTGAAACTTCCGGGCCATGACGCCATAGCCCGCCAGGCAGGCGAACATCTGGTGCCCTCGCGGGTGAAGCTCCCGAGGAAGGCGGTGGAACGCCCCATACGCCAGGTCGCCAAGCGCCTGGTGATGGCGCTGGTGGTGCTGGTGGCCACCGCGTTCGTCGTCTACGCGGACCGCAGCGGCTACCACGACAACTCCGACGGTCCCGTCGACCTGCTCGACGCGTTCTACTACGCGACGGTCACCCTCTCCACCACCGGGTACGGCGACATCACGCCGGTCAGCGACGGTGCCCGGCTCGTCAACATCCTCGTCGTCACCCCGCTGCGCGTGCTCTTCCTGATCATCCTGGTCGGCACCACGCTGGAGGTCCTCACCGAACGCACGCGTGAGGAATGGCGTCTCAATCGCTGGAGGTCCACCTTGCGCGACCACACCGTGGTCATCGGCTTCGGCACGAAGGGGCGCTCGGCGATCCAGACCGTCTGCGCGACCGGGCTGAAGAAGGAACAGGTCGTCGTGGTCGACCCCAGTTCCAAGGCGATCGAGGCGGCCACCGCCGAGGGGTTCGCGGGTGTCACCGGCGACGCGACCCGCAGCGAGGTGCTGCGGCGCGCGGAGGTGCACAAGGCGCGGCAGATCATCATCGCCCCGCAGCGCGACGACACCGCCGTGCTGGTCGCCCTGACGGCTCGCCAGCTCAACCGCGGCGCCAAGATCGTGGCCTGTGTCCGCGAGGAGGAGAACGCCCCGCTGCTCAAGCAGTCCGGCGCCGACGCGGTCATCACCAGCTCCGGAGCGGCGGGCAGGCTGCTCGGTCTGTCCGTGCTCAGCCCCGCCGCGGGCATGGTGATGGAGGACCTGATCCAGCAGGGCAGCGGCCTGGACATCGTGGACCGCCCGGTGGTCCGTGCCGAGGTGGGCCGCAGCCCGCGCGAGGCGGAGGACCTCGTGGTCAGCGTCGTACGCGGCCACCGGGTGCTCGGCTACGACGATCCGGCCATCGGCGAGTTGCAGCTCACCGACCGGCTGATCACCATCGTCCGGGCCAGCCCCTCCGCGCATGTCGCCCCGCACGCGCGTCCACTGCCGGGCGACTGAGCGGGCCACCAGGACCGCGGTCCGGTCGGGGAGTAGCGTCGCGGGCATGTATGCGATCACGATTTCCGAACCCGGCGGGCCCGAGAACCTGACCTGGACCGAGGTGCCCGATCCGGTGCCCGGCGAGGGCGAGGTGCTGGTCGAGGTGGTGGGCAGCGCCGTCAACCGCGCCGACATCATGCAGCGCCAGGGCCACTACGACCCGCCGCCCGGCGCCTCCGCGTACCCCGGTCTGGAGTGTTCCGGCCGGATCGCCGCGCTCGGTCCCGGGGTCTCCGGCTGGTCCGTGGGGGACGAGGTGTGCGCGCTGCTTTCGGGCGGCGGCTACGCCCAGAAGGTCGTCGTCCCGGCCGGACAGCTGCTGCCGGTGCCCGAGGGCATCGGCCTGGTGCAGGCGGCCGCGCTGCCCGAGGTGGCCTGCACGGTGTGGTCCAACGTCTTCATGCTGGCCCACCTCAGGCCCGGCGAACTGCTGCTCGTGCACGGGGGGTCCAGCGGTATCGGCACCATGGCGATCCAGCTGGCCAAGGCCATCGGCGCACGGGTGGCGGTGACCGCCGGGACCAAGGAGAAGCTGGACTTCTGCGCCGAGCTGGGCGCGGACATCCTGATCAACTACCGCGACCAGGACTTCGTCGCCGAGATCGAGCGGGCCACGGACGGCGCGGGCGCCGACGTCATCCTCGACAACATGGGCGCCAAGTACCTGGGCCGGAACGTGGAGGCGCTGGCCGTCAACGGCCGCCTGATGATCATCGGGATGCAGGGCGGCACCAAGGGCGAGCTGAACATCGGCATGCTGCTGGGCAAGCGCGGCGCGGTCAGCGCGACCTCGCTCCGGGCCCGCCCGCTGAGCGAGAAGGCGGCCATCGTCGCGGCCGTGCGCGAGCACGTCTGGCCGCTGATCGCGTCGGGTGTCGTCCGTCCGGTGGTGGACCGGGAGTTGCCGATGGCGGACGCGGCCGAGGCGCACCGGGTGGTGGAGGGCAGCGGCCACATCGGCAAGGTGCTGCTGGTCGCCCCGTAAGCGGCTCCGCCCATCAGTCGCCCCGTAAGCGGCTCGGCCAATCAGTCGCCCCGTAACCGGCCCGGCCGGTCAGGTGCGGCGGATGCGCAGGCCCACCAGGGCCAGGGCGAGTCCGAGGCCGAGCAGGACCAGTCCGGTGCCCAGGGGGAGGAAGCGCGGCGGCCGGGCCGAGGTGCCCTCCCCCTGCCGTACGGCGGCGGGCCGCGAGGCCGGGGCGGTGGCCGAGGCGGTCGGGGTGGGCGCGGCGGGGCTGTCGGCGGTCTCCGGCTCCTCCGGGTAGGCGGCCGCCGGGGTGGTGGGCGTGCCGCTGCCCGCCGGGTCCTGGGCCTGCTCCTCCGGGTCCGGCCGCGCGGGGCGGCCCGGCCGCATCCGCCCTTCCCCGCCCCGGCTCCCGGCCCGCGCGGGCTTGGAGACGGTCGGGGACGGCGAAGCGGTGTCGGCGGCGTTCCGGGCCCGCACGGCGGGGGCGGAGGAGCGGCCCGAGGGCGTGGGGGAACCCGGCGGGGCGCTCTCCGCGCCGTACGCGGTCGCGGTGCCGCACACGGGGGCGGCCGTCGCCAGGACGAGCAGCACCCGCACGAGGCGGAGCGTGAGTCGTAGCCATGGAGTCACGTCGGTGACCTCCGGAGGAATGCCGAGGGAAAGACGGAGTCCAGCCTCACATTTCATGGCGGAACGGGCATTCCGGGTTGGGCCGTCGGGGGTGGGCCCGGGCGGGCGCCGGTCCGGGTGCCGGATCACCGGCGGGTGGGGGTGCGTCGGTGAGGGAGTGACGGGGTGCGAGAGAATGACGGCATGGAGATGCCGAGGAACGAACGGTCGCCCGAGAATCCCCCGATCCTCGTCGTGGGTCAGGACGGGATGGCGCTCGGTGGTGGCACGGACGAGGGCTCCCGCGAGATTCCGGTGACGGAGCAGGTCGAGCAGCCGGCGAAGGTCATGCGGATCGGCAGCATGATCAAGCAGCTGCTGGAGGAGGTGCGCGCCGCTCCCCTGGACGAGGCGAGCCGGGTGCGGCTGAAGGAGATCCACGCCAGCTCGGTCAAGGAGCTGGAGGACGGTCTGGCGCCCGAGCTGGTGGAGGAGCTGGAGCGGCTGTCGCTGCCCTTCACCGACGAGGGCACGCCGAGCGACTCGGAGCTGCGGATCGCGCAGGCGCAGCTGGTGGGCTGGCTGGAGGGCCTCTTCCACGGCATCCAGACCACGCTGTTCGCCCAGCAGATGGCCGCGCGGGCCCAGCTGGAGCAGATGCGCCGCGCGCTCCCGCCGGGCGCGGTCCCGGAGGGCCCCGACGACCAGCACCTGGGCGGCCGCTCGGGCGGGCCGTACCTCTAGACACTCGAAGCGAGAAGGGCCCGGCGGGAGCAGATCCGCCGGGCCCTTCTCATATGCGCCTACTGCGGCGGCTCGCCCGTGGAGACGCTCAGCGAGACCTCGCCCATGTTCTTCGGGTCGACATCCGTGCCGGGGGCGGGGAACTGGTCGAGGACCGTGCCGTCGCCCCAGGTGTTGTTGTCTTCCTTCTTCACCGTGTACCGCCAGCTCGCGGCCTGGAAGCACGCCTTCACGGAGTCGATGTTCTTGTACCGGAAGTCGGGCAGCCGGACCTTCTTCTCGTCGTCGTAGGACTCCTGCGGCTCGGTGCACTCGGTGGTGTCGATCGTCCGGGAGGTGTCCGGACCCCGGTAGCCGGAGCCGTGCGTGGACGCGGAGGCGCTGGGGGAGCCGCCGCCTCCGTGGGCCTTGTCGGCGTTGTCGTCCATGATCAGCGCGATCAGCAGGCCCGCCACCAGCACCGCGGCCACCGCGACCGAGCCGATGAGGACCGGCCTGCCGCTCCGGCCGCCACCGGAGGAGGGCACCGTCGTCGGCGGCTGGGCACCGTAGGCGGGCGCCGGGTGCTGGCCGTACGCGGGCGGCGTGGGGTAGCCGCCCTGCTGGGGGTAGCCGTAGGACGGGGGCGGGGTGCCGTAGGGGTTCGGCGTCGGCTGGTACGGCTGGTGCACCTGGCCGGGGTGCGGCTGCGGGGCCGTGTGGTCCACCGGCGGGAACACCGCCGAGCCCACGCCCGAGCCGCTCTGCGCCGGGCCCGCGCCGGGCACGATGCTCGGCGCCGCCTGCTGGAGGGAGGCGGCCACCCGCAGGCACTCCTCGCGCATCGACTCGGCGGTGGGGAAGCGTTCGTTGGGGTTCTTCTTCAGCGCGCGGGCCACCAGGGCGTCCACGGCGGGAGGCAGCGCGCGGTTGATCGAGGAGGGCGCGACCGGCTCCTCCTGGACGTGCGCGTAGGCGATGGCCAGCGGGGAGTCCGCGTCGAACGGCAGCCGCCCGGTGACCAGCTGGAACAGCATGATGCCGACCGAGTACAGGTCGGAGCGGGCGTCCACGCCCCGGCCGAGGGCCTGCTCGGGGGAGAGGTACTGCGGGGTGCCGACGACCATGCCGGTCTGCGTCATCGAGGTGACCCCGGACTGCATGGCCCGCGCGATGCCGAAGTCCATCACCTTGACCACGCCGCGCTTGGTGGTCATCACGTTGCCCGGCTTGATGTCCCGGTGGACCAGCCCCTTCTCGTGGCTGATCTCCAGCGCGGCCAGCACGTCCGCGGTGATCTTGAGGGCCTTGTCGGCGGGCATCGCGCCGAACCGCCGTACGTCGTCGGCGAGTACGGAGCCGAGCGGGCGGCCCTCCACGTACTCCATGACGATGTAGGGCATGCCGTCCGCTTCGTCCTCGCCGGTGTCGAAGACGGAGACGATGTTGGTGTGCGTGAGCTTGGCCACGGCCTGGGCCTCGCGGCGGAACCGCTCGCGGAACGCCTGCTCCCGGCCCAGCTCGGTGTGCAGGGTCTTGACCGCCACCTGACGGTCCAGCACCGAGTCGTGGGCCAGGTGCACGGAGGCCATGCCGCCCTCGCCGAGCAGGTCGTGGAGCTGGTAGCGGCCACCGGCGAGTGCCCGCCCCGTGTAGCGGCCGCCCTGTGCGCCGTCCTGGCTCATCGTTCCGTGTCCCCCACTGGCCCGTCGGAGCCGTCATCGACCGAAGACGCGGCACGAGGCACACGGCTTGATCGAATGTGTCATTCCCGGCCAAGTCTGCCCGAGGGCACGGACACGTCAAGCCCGGTGCCCGTTCCGTGACCGTACGCGAAAGAAGCGTCGCGGAAGCGTTACCGCAGGCGTACGAGCAGTGCACGGAATTTGCACGGGGGCCTGTGCTGCGGGTTTCATGGCCGGTCCGTCCTGGGCCCGTCCCGGTGCCGGATCGGGACCGGCGGCCACCGGCGAGGCTGTAGCGTGGCCGACGGAGTCCGTATCAACACCGCGCGCATCGCGGGCAGAAACGACGGCGAGGACCGATGGCACAGACGCACGGCGCCCAAGGCCCGTCCGACCCCGAGGCGGTGGCCGGCGGCGGCATGGCGGAGGCGCCGGAGAACTGGGGCAACGGCGGACTCGTCGGCGACGGCCGCTACCGGCTCACCCACCGGCTCGGCCGGGGCGGCATGGCCGAGGTGTTCGCGGCCGAGGACGTCCGTCTGGGCCGTACCGTCGCGGTCAAGCTGCTCCGCGCCGACCTCGCCGAGGACCCCACCTCCAAGGCCCGCTTCACGCGCGAGGCCCAGTCGGTGGCCGGGCTCAACCACCACTCGATCGTCGCCGTGTACGACTCCGGCGAGGACCAGGCGAACGGCCAGGCCGTGCCGTACATCGTGATGGAGCTGGTCGAGGGCCGCACCATCCGTGAGCTGCTGCTCGAAGCCGACGCACCGGGCGCCGAGCAGGCCCTGATCATCGTCTCCGGCGTGCTGGACGCGCTCGCCTACTCGCACCAGCACGGCATCGTGCACCGTGACATCAAGCCCGCCAACGTCATCATCACCGACGCGGGCGCGGTCAAGGTGATGGACTTCGGCATCGCCCGCGCCCTGCACGGCGCCTCCACCACGATGACCCAGACCGGCATGGTCATGGGCACCCCGCAGTACCTCTCCCCGGAGCAGGCGCTCGGCAAGGCCGTCGACCACCGCTCCGACCTGTACGCGACCGGCTGCCTGCTCTACGAACTCCTCGCCCTGCGGCCCCCGTTCACCGGTGAGACCCCGCTGTCGGTGGTCTACCAGCACGTCCAGGACATGCCCGTACCGCCCTCGCAGGTCACCGCCGGGTGCCCGCCGGAGCTGGACGGCCTGGTCATGCGCTCCCTCGCCAAGGAGCCGGACGACCGCTTCCAGACGGCCGAGGAGATGCGCGGCCTGATCCAGTACGGCCTGCAGATGCTGTACGACCAGGGCGCCCACTCCGGCACCTGGAACACCGGCCCGGTGGACGCCCCGGCGGGCGCGCCGACCCCGCCCGGCGGCTACGCGGGCACCACCGTGATGCCCCAGTCCGGCGGCTACGGCGGCGGCACCACGCAGATCCCGCAGCCGATCCTGCCCGGCGGTTACGGGGGCGGCGACGACGGCGGCTTCGAGGGCCACGGCAACAAGGGCAGCGGCAAGGGCAAGCTGTGGGTGCTGGCCGCGCTCGCGGTGGTGGCGGTCGTGGCCGGTGTCGCGCTCGCGCTGAACAACACCGGCGGCGACGACACCCCGAGCGACAAGCCGTCCCCGAGCGTCTCCCAGACGCACAAGGACGACAAGCCGTCCGAGACGCCGACCGACGACACCACCAAGGAGCCGACGGACGACCCGGCCACGCAGGACGGCGGTTCGGGCTGGAGCAACGGCGGCTCGGAGTACACCCCGTCCGAGCGGCCGACCGACCCGGGCACGTCCGAGCCGTCGGACGACCCGACCGACCAGCAGACCAGCCAGCCGCCGACCGACCCGCAGACCTCGCCGCCCGCCACGGGCGACGCGGCCGGCGGCACCGGTACGGACGCGGGGACCACGGCCGGTACGGGCAACGCGGGCGGCACCGACCAGGGCACCACGGCCGGGGCCGGTGGTGCGGACGCCGGTGCGGCGGCCGGAGCGGACGCGGCCGGCGCGAACGGCACTTGAAGGCCGACCTCGCCGGCCCCAGGAACGGGCCCGGACGGGCCTGTCGGCTGACCGTGCCGACGCGGCTCAGCCCGTGAAGGCGTCGCACACCGCGTCGTACTCCCGTGTCCACCACACCGCGAGCGCAGAGGCGGCCGGGAACTGGCAGTCGGCGCGGGTGTCACCGCGCTCGTAGTGCCAGCGCAGCATCCAGAAGTCGTTCAGGCGCTCCCACCACACCCGGTGCACGGCCGCCGCCAGCTCCGCGGGGGTGGCGCGGGCCGCGCGCCGGTACGCCCGCGCGTACGCCCGCGCCTTGGGCAGGTCCAGCATCCCCGCGGGCCGCACGAAGAAGATCGCGGCGGCGCGTACGGCCTCCTCGGCGCGGGGCTGCACCCCGAGGCGGTCCCAGTCGACGATGGCGGCCGGGGTGCCGCCCCGGTAGAGCAGGTTGAACGGGTGGAAGTCGCCGTGCACCCAGCCCACCGGGCCCCCGCGCGGCGGCCGCCGGTCGGTGTGCTGCTCCAGCAGCGACCGGCGTTCCAGCAGGCGGTGGCGGGCCAGGTCGTCGAAGGCGTCGGCGGGCTTGTGGCGGTGGACATGGCCGAGCAGGTCGTCGATCAGGGCGAAGGTGTCGGCCGGGTCGGCGCTCTCCACCGGGTGCGGGCTGGTGGCCGGGCGGGTGCGCCCCTTGGGCGGCATCACGGCCTCCAGGCAGGCGTGCACGGCGCCCAGCAGCGCGCCCAGGCGCGCGCTCTCGGAGCGGGTGAGCTGGCCGCCGTGCAGATGGCCGCCGTCGACCCAGGGGTGCAGGGCGTAGGCGTGGCCGCCGACGACCGCGACCGTGCGGCCCTCGCGGTGGGTGAGCGGCGGGACGGCCGGGACACCGACCTCGGCGAGGCGCTGGGTGGCCAGATGGCGGCGCTCGATGGCGTCGGGGTCGGCGGTGTCGGGGTCGAAATGGTGCTTCAGGAAGTAGCGGCCGCGCGTGGTGCGCACCCGGTAGCCCCGGTTGAGCAGCCCCTGGTCGACCGGTTCGCAGGCGAGGGCCGTACCGGCTCCGTACAGGGGTAACAAGGTGCCGAGCGGGGGCGCGTGGGGCACGACAGGTGGTACACGAAGGCGCTGCACGCGCCGATGCTAGGGCACGAAAAGACCCCGTGAGCTGGGGATTGTCACAGGCAGTCGTCGGCGGTCGCATTCGGTCACCCGCAGCGCCGCAGTGAACTTCGCAGCGCAATTCGGGAGGCGCGCGAAAGAAATCCCCGACGGCCCCCGGTGACGCGCCGGGACTCTTCCTTTGAGCTGGGTGCGCGGGATAACGTGCCGTTGCTCCGGCCTCCTGCAAGGCTGTGACCAGCGAACTTCCGGGCTATGTCGATTTACTTGGAAATCCAAGCAAAATCGCAGGTCAGGTGGGGTTTCACAGAAATGTGGAGCACTGGGTAACGTTAAAAGCCGCAGGCGCTCGCCGGGGCACCTGTCACGCCTGTTCCCGGCCGAGCGGCACCCACCCCGTGCCCGGTGGTCGAGAAGAGGTGGCCGCTCCCCCCGGCTCCGACCGAGCAAGGGGGAACCCAGGCTCACCGGCAACCCCGTGGGCCGGAACGACGGAGGAGCACACGTGACCGTGGAGAGCAGTGCCGCGCGCAAGCCGCGACGCAGCGCCGCAGGCAAGGCCGGTACCGCCGGTACCGGGCGCAGCACCCGCAGCACCGCGAAGCAGGGCACCGAGCCGGAGCTGGTGCAGCTGCTGACGCCGGAGGGCAAGCGGGTCAAGAACGCCGAGTTCGACGCCTACGTCGCCGGCATCACCCCCGACGAGCTGCGTGGTCTGTACCGCGACATGGTGCTCACCCGCCGCTTCGACGCCGAGGCGACCGCCCTCCAGCGCCAGGGCGAGCTGGGCCTGTGGGCCTCGCTGCTGGGCCAGGAGGCCGCCCAGATCGGCTCCGGGCGCGCCACCCGCGAGGACGACTACGTCTTCCCGACCTACCGCGAGCACGGCGTCGCCTGGTGCCGCGGGGTCGACCCGACCAACCTGCTCGGCATGTTCCGGGGTGTGAACAACGGCGGCTGGGACCCCAACGGCAACAACTTCCACCTGTACACGATCGTCATCGGCTCGCAGACGCTGCACGCCACCGGCTACGCGATGGGCGTGGCCAAGGACGGCGCGGACTCGGCCGTGATCGCCTACTTCGGCGACGGCGCGTCCAGCCAGGGCGACGTGGCGGAGTCGTTCACCTTCTCCGCGGTCTACAACGCCCCGGTCGTGTTCTTCTGCCAGAACAACCAGTGGGCGATCTCCGAGCCCACCGAGAAGCAGACCCGCGTCCCGCTCTACCAGCGCGCCCAGGGCTACGGCTTCCCCGGCGTCCGGGTCGACGGCAACGACGTGCTGGCCTGTCTCGCCGTGACCCGCTGGGCGCTGGAGCGCGCCCGCAACGGCGAGGGCCCGACCCTGGTCGAGGCGTTCACCTACCGGATGGGCGCCCACACCACCTCCGACGACCCCACGCGCTACCGGCACGACGACGAGCGCGTCGCCTGGGAGGCGAAGGACCCGATCCTGCGCCTGCGCACCTACCTGGAGGCGTCCAAGCACGCGGACGACGCGTTCTTCGCGGAACTCGAGGCCGAGTCGGAGACGTTGGGCAAGCGAGTGCGGGAGGCGGTCCGCGCCATGCCGGACCCGGACCGCTTCGCCATCTTCGAGAACGTGTACGCGGACGGGCACGCGCTCGTCGACGAGGAGCGCGCCCAGTTCGCCGCCTACCAGGCGTCGTTCGCGGACGCGGAAGGGGGCAACTGACATGGCCGAGAAAATGGCTCTGGCCAAGGCGATCAACGAGTCGCTGCGGCGCGCCCTGGAGACCGACCCCAAGGTTCTCGTCATGGGCGAGGACGTCGGCAAGCTCGGCGGTGTCTTCCGGGTGACCGACGGCCTCCAGAAGGACTTCGGCGAGGACCGGGTCATCGACACCCCGCTCGCCGAGTCCGGCATCGTCGGCACCGCGATCGGCCTGGCGCTGCGCGGCTACCGCCCGGTGGTGGAGATCCAGTTCGACGGCTTCGTCTTCCCGGCGTACGACCAGATCGTCACCCAGCTGGCGAAGATGCACGCCCGCTCGCTGGGCAAGGTCAAGATGCCCGTCGTCATCCGCATCCCCTACGGCGGCGGCATCGGCGCGGTCGAGCACCACTCCGAGTCCCCCGAGGCGCTGTTCGCGCACGTGGCCGGTCTGAAGGTGGTCAGCCCGTCCAACTCCTCGGACGCCTACTGGATGATGCAGCAGGCCATCCAGAGCGACGACCCGGTGATCTACTTCGAGCCCAAGCGGCGCTACTGGGACAAGGGCGAGGTCGACCCCGAGCTGATCCCCGGCCCGCTGCACAAGGCGAGCGTGGTCCGCGAGGGCACCGACCTCACGCTGGCCGCGTACGGCCCGATGGTCAAGCTGTGCCGGCAGGTCGCCGACGCGGCCGCCGAGGAGGGCAGGTCCCTGGAGGTCCTCGACCTCCGCTCGGTGTCCCCGCTGGACTTCGACACCATCCAGACCTCGGTCGAGAAGACCCGCCGTCTGGTGGTCGTCCACGAGGCACCGGTGTTCCTCGGCTCCGGCGCGGAGATCGCCGCGCGGATCACCGAGCGGTGCTTCTACCACCTGGAGGCGCCAGTGCTCCGGGTCGGCGGCTATCACGCCCCGTATCCGCCCGCGCGCCTGGAGGACGAGTATCTGCCGGGCCTGGACCGGGTGCTCGACGCCGTCGACCGCGCCCTTGCGTACTGAGGAAGGTTTCGTGACGACGATGACGGAAGCTTCCGTGCGCGAGTTCAAGATGCCGGACGTGGGCGAGGGGCTCACCGAGGCCGAGATCCTCAAGTGGTACGTGCAGGTCGGGGACACGGTCACCGACGGCCAGGTGGTGTGCGAGGTCGAGACCGCCAAGGCGGCCGTCGAACTCCCCATCCCCTACGACGGGGTGGTGCGCGAGCTGCGCTTCGCCGAGGGCACGACGGTCGACGTGGGTACGTCGATCATCGCGGTGGACGTGTCGGGCGGGGCTGCTCCCGAGCCTGCCCCGGCCGAGCCTGCCCCGGCCGAGCCCGCTCCCGCCGTGGAGGAGGCCGAGCCGCAGGGCCGTACGCCGGTGCTGGTGGGGTACGGCGTGGCCGCGTCCTCCACCAAGCGGCGCCCCCGCAAGGGGCCCGAGGTGGCGGTCGTCGCCGCTCCCGCCGAGCTGAATGGGCACGGCGCCGCCGCTCCGGTGAAGGAGCGCCCGCTGGCCAAGCCGCCGGTGCGCAAGCTGGCCAAGGACCTGGGCGTCGACCTGGCGCGGGTCACCCCGTCCGGGCCGGACGGCATCATCACGCGTGAGGACGTGCACGCGGCGGTGGCCCCGGCGGAGCCGGTGGTCGAAGCCCCGGTTCCGGCGCAGGCCGCCGCGCCCGCTGTGGCGGCGGTGCGGGACTCCGCCCGCGAGACCCGTATCCCGGTCAAGGGGGTCCGCAAGGCGACCGCGCAGGCGATGATCGGCTCGGCGTTCTCGGCGCCGCATGTCACGGAGTTCGTGACGGTGGACGTGACGCGGACGATGAAGCTGGTCGAGGAGCTGAAGCAGGACAAGGAGTTCCAGGGGCTGCGGGTGAACCCGCTGCTGCTGATCGCCAAGGCCCTGCTGGTCGCGATCAAGCGCAACCCCGAGGTCAACGCGTCCTGGGACGAGGCCGCCCAGGAGATCGTGCTCAAGCACTACGTCAACCTGGGCATCGCGGCGGCGACCCCGCGCGGGCTGATCGTCCCGAACATCAAGGACGCGCAGGACAAGACGCTCCCGCAGCTGTCGGCGGCGCTGGGCGAGCTGGTCACCACGGCCCGCGAGGGCAAGACGTCCCCGGCGGCGATGCAGGGCGGCACGGTGACTATCACCAACGTCGGCGTCTTCGGCGTCGACACCGGTACGCCGATCCTGAATCCCGGCGAGTCCGCGATCCTCGCCGTCGGCGCGATCAAGCTCCAGCCCTGGGTCCACAAGGGCAAGGTCAAGCCCCGCCAGGTCACCACCCTCGCCCTCAGCTTCGACCACCGCCTGGTCGACGGCGAACTCGGCTCCAAGGTCCTCGCCGACATCGCGGCAATTCTGGAACAGCCGAAGCGGTTGATCTCCTGGGCTTAGCGAGCCCTTTCCACCTGCGGAAATGCCGAGACCGTAACCTCCAGTTACGGTCTCGGCATTTCTCGTTCTGCAAGTCTCGGCGCCACCCCTTACCTGCGGGAATGCTGAGACTGTGACTTCCAGTCACAGTCTCGAGAAACTCTCGATGGCCTGCCTCCGCACGTGATCCCCGGTCGCCGCGTAGGTAGTAGGACAGGCGAGTTGGCGCAACGCGAAGGGCCCGCCCCCGCGGAGTGAACCGGGTGGGGGCGGGCCCTGGAGTGGTGCGGGGCTTACTTGGTGAAGCCGTAGTTCAGGAGCTTCGTGGCGTCCGTGCCGCGCTGGGGGACGGAGGACGACGCGAGGACCGTGCCGATGACCGTCTTGCCGTTGCGGGTGGCGGCGAAGACCAGGCAGTACTTGGCCTCGGGGCCGGAGCCGGTCTTGACGCCGATGGTGCCGCTGTAGCTGCTCAGCAGCGTGTTGGTGTTGGTCCACGCCGTCATGGTGCGGCTGGCGCCGGACTTGGTGATCGTCTTGGCCGTGTACGACTTGGTCTTGACGATCGCGCGGAAGTTCGCGCTCTTCATCGCGCTGCTGGCGATCTTCGTCAGGTCGCGCGGGGTCGAGTAGTTCGAGCCCTTGCCGATGCCGTCGAAGGAATCGAAGTGCGTGTTCTTCAGGCCGAGGGCCTTCGCGGCGGCGTTCATCTTGCCGAGGAAGGAGTTGACGCGCGCGGTGTGCGTGCTGCCCGCGCCGTACTTGTCCGCGAGGACGTACGCGGCGTCGCAGCCGGACGGCAGCATCAGCCCGTAGAGGAGCTGACGGACGGTGACCTTGTCGCCGACGATCAGCCGCGCCGAGGACGCGTTGTTGGCGACGATGTAGTCGCTGGCGCCCTTCGGGATCGTGATCTTCTCGTCCAGGTTCAGGTTCGGCTGCGCCAGCACGACCTTCGCGGTCATGATCTTGGTGGTGGAGCCCGTGGAGCGCTTGGTGTCCGCGGCCTTGGTGTACAGCGACGCACCGGTGGAGTTGTTCATCACGTAGCCGCCCGCGGCCACGATCGAAGGCGCGGAAGCGGCCTGCGCGGGCGCTGCGGTGAGGGCACTGGTGGTGAGCAGCGCGCCGGACGCGACGGCGACGGCGGCGGCCCTGCGGAGGGAGGAGCCCTTGATGCCGGTAATCAAAGCGAAATACCTCGATTGTCTGAAATGCCCTTTGGGTGCGGCCTAGTTGAGGTGCCTTGAAAGGAGAGCCGCACGTGTGTGACACGTGAGCGGCCCCCATGGTTGCACTCCGTCGGAAGGAAATTTCCGGCGTCGTGCTGACGCCCCCTCATCCAGGTCCGCATGCTGGACCACACTGTCCCATGCGTGCGTGTTGTATCTATCCTGTGGGCATGCAAACGGCCACCAGGCAGCCACCCGCCGCCGACCGCGTCTACACCCACATCAAGCAGGGCGTCCTCGACCGCCGGTACGAGGGCGGCACCCTGCTCACCGAGGGCGAGCTGGCCGAGGCGGTGGGGGTGTCCCGTACCCCGGTCCGCGAGGCGCTGCTGCGGCTGGAGGCCGAGGGGCTGATCCGGCTGTACCCGAAGAAGGGCGCGCTGGTGCTGCCGGTCTCCGCGCAGGAGATCGCCGACGTCGTCGAGACCCGGCTGCTGGTCGAGGAGCACGCCGCCCGCAAGGCGGTCCCCGCGCCGCCCGCCCTGCTGGACCGGCTCGCCGAGCTGCTCCAGCGGCAGCGGGAGCAGGCCGCTGCGGGCGACTTCGCCGCCGCCGCCGTCACCGACCGCTGCTTCCACGCCGAGATCGTGCGCAGCGGCGGCAACGAGATCCTGTCTCGCCTCTACGACCAGCTGCGCGACCGCCAGCTGCGGATGGGCGTCGCCGTGATGCACTCGCACCCCGACCGGATCGCCAAGACCCTCGCCGAGCACGCCGAGATCCTGGACGCGCTGCGCGCCGGGGACGCGGCGGCGGCGGTCGGCATCGTGCACCGGCACGTCGGCTGGTTCTCCGAGCTGGCGCGCGGGGAGATCCGATGAGCCGGGCCGCCACCACCCTGCCGGGTGACCCCCCGGGCGGCCGCCGGGCCGTCGCCGTGTGGTCGATCGGCGTCGCGGTCTACTTCGTCGCCGTCATCTTCCGCACCTCGCTCGGCGTGGCCGGACTGGACGCGGCCGACCGCTTCCATGTGAACGCCTCCGCCCTGTCGACGTTCTCGATCCTCCAGCTGCTCGTGTACGCGGGCATGCAGATACCCGTCGGCCTGCTGGTCGACCGGCTCGGCACCAAGAAGGTGCTCTGCCTGGGCGCGGTGCTGTTCACGGCCGGGCAGCTGGGCTTCGCCTTCTCCCCGTCGTACGGCACGGCCCTCGCCTCGCGCGCGCTGCTGGGCTGCGGGGACGCGATGACGTTCATCAGCGTGCTGCGGCTCGGCACCCGCTGGTTCCCGGCCCGGCGCGGGCCGTTCGTGGCCCAGCTCGCCGGTCTGGTCGGCATGGCGGGCAACCTCGTCTCCACCCTGGTGCTGGCCCGGCTATTGCACGGGCTCGGCTGGACCCCGGCGTTCGCGGGCAGCGCCCTCGCTGGCGTGGTCGTACTGGTGCTGGCGCTGCTGTTCCTCAAGGACCACCCCGAGGGGCACGAACCGGAGCCCTTCCCGCACCAGGGCGCCGCGTACGTGCGCCGCCAGATCGCGGAGGCGTGGCGGGAGCCCGGTACCCGGCTGGGGATGTGGGTGCACTTCACCACCCAGTTCCCGGCGATGGTCTTCCTGCTGCTGTGGGGGCTGCCGTTCCTGGTGCAGGCGCAGGGGCTCAGCCGGGCCACCGCGGGCGAGCTGCTCACCCTGGTGGTGCTGTCCAACATGGTGGTCGGGCTGGTCTACGGCCAGGTCGTCGCCCGGCACCACGCGGCCCGGCTCCCGCTGGCCCTCGGTACGGTCGCCGCGACCGCCGTCATGTGGGCGCTGACCCTCGCCTGGCCGGGCGAGCACGCGCCGATGGCGCTGCTGCTGGTGCTGTGCGTGGTGCTCGGCGCCTGCGGTCCGGCCTCGATGCTGGGCTTCGACTTCGCCCGCCCCGCCAACCCGCCCGAGCGGCAGGGCACCGCCTCCGGCATCACCAACATGGGCGGCTTCATCGCCTCGATGACCACGCTCTTCGCCATCGGTGTCCTGCTGGACGCCACCGGTGACGACTACTCCGTGGCGTTCTGCGCGGTCTTCGTCCTCCAGGCCCTCGGCCTCAGCCAGATCCTCCGCCTGCGCGGCCGCGCGGACCGCCGCGAGCGGGAGCGGCTGGTGGCGAGCCGGGTGGAGACGGTGCACGTGCCCGCGGCGTGACCGGCGGTCAGCGCAGGACCGGTACGAGGGTGAGGTAGGCCATCCCCAGCACCCCCCGGTAGCTCATCCACTGCTTCCGGTGCCGGTCCAGGCGTTCGCGGAGTTCGGTGGCGTCCGGGTGGTCCGGGTGCCCGGCGAGCCAGACCTCCTGGTCGGCCTGGTAGGCGGACTCGAAGTCCTCCCACTCCGCGAGGGTCGCCGTCTCCGTCCACTCGGGGCGGAAGCCCGCTTCCACGGCGAGGTCGAGGAGTGCGGCCAGGCTGACGTGGTCGGCCGCACCGGCACCCGGCCACATGCCCGCCAGCTCGGCCTCCGTGGGCGTCCGCTCCCAGAAGCCCTCGCCGAGCAGGACCCGGCCGCCGTCGGACACCAGCCGCCGCAGCGAGCGCAGCGCCTCCGCCGTGGGCGCGTCGGCCTCGCTCAGCGCCTGGCTCGCGCCCAGGCACAGGACCAGGTCGGCGGGTCCGCGCCCGGTGCCCCGCGCGGACTCCGCCACGAACTCCACCCGCCCGGCGAGCCCCCGCGCCTCCGCGCCACGGCGCCCGCGCGCGAGGTCCTCCTCGTTGACGTCGACACCCGTGCCCCGCGCCTCCGGGACCGCGTCCAGCACCCGGAGC
This sequence comes from Streptomyces sp. NPDC002176, assembly GCF_044903645.1. Taxonomy (NCBI): domain Bacteria; kingdom Bacillati; phylum Actinomycetota; class Actinomycetes; order Kitasatosporales; family Streptomycetaceae; genus Streptomyces; species Streptomyces sp. NPDC002176. The sequence continues at coordinate 302,978 of NZ_JBJDQW010000005.1, read as the reverse complement.
AGCAGCTCGCCCCAGCCGCAGCCGATGTCGAGCACGGTGCGGGGGCGGGTCGCGGCGAGCCGCTCGACGATCGCGGCGGCGCGCCCGGAGGAGAGCGGGCCGTGGAAGGTGAGCCTGCTCAGCCGGGTCGGCCGGGTGTCCTGCGCGGAGTCCGTGGTCATGCCGGGCACGCTAACGGCGCGCCACGACACCGGCATCCCAATAACAGGGTCAGGGCGTGACGGTGAAGTTCCGCAGGATCGCCGCCGTCAGTTCCGGGTCGCCCTCGGTCTTGATCCGGTCGCCCGCCGCCTCCGGGCTGATCCGGCCGCAGGCCAGCCGGAAGTACGTCTCCCAGTCGAGGGTGAAGGCCGCGGCGGGTCCGAGCGCGGGTGCCGTCTCCAGCGTGCCCCGGCCCTGGATGTCGACGCGGATCGTGCGCAGGAACTCCACCGGCCCGTGCACGTCGAAGACGATCGCCGAACTGCGCGGCGCCTCGGCCTTCTTGGCGACCACCTTGGGGAGTCCGGCCAGCAGCAGATCGCGGGTGACGAGCGCGCCGGGCGAGTCGAGGTTGCCGGGGCGGCCGAGGGCGGTCCGCAGGTCCTGCTCGTGCACCCACACGTCGAACGCCCGCATCCGCATGGCGAGTTCGAGGGTGATCTCCGTGCCCATCGGACCCCGGACGACGGTGTCGGGCTGCCGGGACTCGTTGCGCAGCTGGCGGTTGCGGCGGATGACCGTGTACTCCAGCTCGGAGGTCATCTCCGGTGCCGTGTGGTGGCGGCGGACGTCGACCTGCATCTCCATGTACCGCTGGCCCTCGGTGGAGACGTGGAAGAGGTCGCTGGGCAGGGAGTGGATGGGCCGGGGGTCGCCGAGCATCTCGCAGTCCAGGCCGATGACATGGGAGACCACGTCCCGCACCGACCAGCCGGGGCACGGCGTGCGCCGGTTCCACTCGGCCTCGGCCAGCGGGTTCACCAGCTCGGCTATCGCCTCGACCGAGTGGCTCCAGGCGTCGGCGTAGGGCTGGAGAGTGGGATGCAGACTCACAGGAACAGGACCCCTCGGCGGTCGTTACACGGGCAGAATCGGCGGCTGCACTGGGCGGGCGTCTGGAGACTCCCCGGACTCTCGGCTTCTCTCGAGCAGGGGAACCCCCAAGTTACGCTGCTCCGATACGCCCCGGCAGTGCTTTCGTGTGACGATCGTAGGCCCGTGGGAACGACTCGAATGCCAGGACGGTGGTAGTGTGCGCGCCTCGCTGATCCAGATCCGTGTGGACGAGGACGAATCCGTGGCCGCCCGGCGCTCACGCGCGGCGGAACTCGTCCGGGGCCGGGCGGACGCCGACCTGGTGATCCTGCCCGAGCTGTGGACCACCGGGGCCTTCGCCTACGACACGTTCGCCACCGAGGCCGAGCCGCTGGCGGGCCCCACCCACGAGGCGATGGCCCGGGCCGCGAAGGACGCGGGCGTCTGGCTGCACGCCGGGTCGATCCCGGAGCGGGACCCCGACGGCACCCTCTACAACACCGCGCTCGTCTTCTCCCCCTCCGGTGAACTCACCGCGTCCTACCGGAAGATCCACCGCTTCGGCTTCGACGAGGGCGAGGCCGTGCTGATGGGCGCCGGGCGCGCACCCGTCACCGTCCCCCTGTCGGAGACCACCCTCGGCCTCGCCACCTGCTACGACCTGCGCTTCCCCGAACTCTTCCGCGCCCTCACCGACGCCGGCGCCGAGACCCTGGTGGTCTCCGCGGGCTGGCCCGAGCGCCGCCGCGCCCACTGGACGCTGCTGGCCCAGGCGCGGGCGGTCGAGAACCAGGCGTACGTCCTCGCCTGTGGAACGGCCGGTACGCACGCGGGAGTCGCCCAGGCGGGTCACTCGATCGTGGTGGACCCGTGGGGCGAGGTGCTGGCGGAGGCGGGCCCGGACGAGGAGGTCCTCACGGTCGAGTTCGACCCGGGGAAGGTCCCGGCGACCCGTGAGCAGTTCCCCGCCCTGAAGGACCGGGTCCTCGGCCTGGACCCGCCCCGCCGCTGAAGCCCGGCCGGGCCTCAGTCGTCCTCCCGCTCCTTCTCCGCGAGGTGGATCACGCACACCGCGACCGCGATGAGCAGGGTCGGGTCGGCGTCGTCGCGGACGACGTCGACGCCGTAGGTGTCCCGGACGGTGAGCCAGCGGCGGGAGATCACCGCGAGGAGTTCGCCCGCGTACTCGATGGCGAACTCGCGGTCCAGGATCTTGCCGCTGACGTCGAGTTCGGTGCCGTCGACCAGGGTCACGCGGTAGTGGTTGCGCAGCAGGGAGAGGCGCTTGTGCCGGACCGTGGCCAGGTCCTCGCCGTCCCGCTGGATGGCCATGGTGTCGCGCAGGGCGAACATCTTCTTGTGGATGTCGATCAGGACGTTGCCGTCGGTGTCCTTCAGCTCGAAGGTGTCCCGCAGCCGCATGGCCTTGCCGTCGACGAGGAAGACCTTGCGGCCGCTCTCGTCCTCGATCCAGTAGTCGTCGCCGATGCCCAGCAGACGGTCGCGCACGAGGAATCTCATGTCTGAAGCGCTTCCCCGGCGGGAGGCGTTCCTCACCGGGCGGCGGGCCCGAACCGCTTCCGGTACTCGGAGGGACTCAGTCCGGTCTCCCGGCGCAGCCGCGCCCGCAGGTTGGCCGCGGTACCCAGCCCGCAGCGCGCGGCGACCACGTCGAGCCGAGTCTCCCCACGCTCGATCAGACGGCAGGCCAGCGCGGCCCGTTCCCCGGTGAGCCACGCCAGCGGGGTGGTGCCGAGACGGTCGCGGAAGCGCCGGTGGAGGGTGGCGGGGGAGACGGCGGCACGGGCGGCGAGGTCGGCCACCGTGAGCGGTTCGCCGAGCCGTTCCTGCGCCCAGGCCAGCAGCGGGCCCAGCGAGCCGTCGGGCACCTCGGGCAGCGGGCGTTCCACGAACTGCCGCTGTCCGCCGTCCCGGTGGGCGGCGAAGACCAGGCGCCGGGAGACCGCGTTGGCGAGCTCGGCGCCGTGGTCCCGCTGCCACAGGTACAGCCCTAGGTCGAGCGCGGCCGCGCTGCCGGAGGCGGAGAGCACGTCCCCGTCGTCGACGAAGAGCACGTCCGGCTCCAGCAGCACCCCGGGGTGCAGCCGCCGGAAGGTGTCGGCCCACTTCCAGTGCGTGGTGGCCCGGCGTCCGTCGAGCAGTCCGGCCTCGGCGAGCGCGAAGGTGCCGGTACAGAAGCTGACGACGCGGGCGCCCCGCGCGTGCGCGCGCCGGATCGCGTCCCGTACGGGTGCCTCGCGCGGGACCACGTTGTCCGGGCGGCCCGGCACGACGAGGGTGTCCGCGCCGTCCACCGCGTCCAGCCCGGCCACCCCGGTCAGGGTGAAGAAGCCGTGGTTCATCCGCACGTCGGGGGTCGGCGCGCACAGCGTGACCTCGTACGGCGGTGTGGGCAGGCCGAGTTCGGGGCGGGGCAGGCCGAACAGCTCGGTGGCGACACCGACCTCGAACGGGTTGGTGCCCGCGTCCACCAGGACGGCGACCTGATGGGTGCGTCGCACATGCGAGGATTCTTGCGCCATATGCGATTCCTAGCACTCGTGTGGTCCGCGCACACACCCCACGATGAAGGCATGGCAACCGAAGAGCCCCGCTCCCTCCCCCAGGTCCTCGCCTCCTTCACCGATCAGTGGAGCCCCCGCATCGTCGCGTCGGTCAACGACTACGACGTCCGCGTGGCCAAGGTCGAGGGCGAGCATCTCTGGCACGCGCACGACGACACCGACGAGTTCTTCCTCGTCCTCACCGGCGAACTCCACATCGCGCTGCGCGAACCGGCCGGTGAGCGCACGGTCGTCCTGCGCCAGGGCTCCGTCTTCACCGTCCCCCGGGGCACCGAGCACAAGCCGTACGCCCCCGTCCCCACCGAGATCCTGCTCCTCGAACCCACCGGCACCCTGAGTGTGGGCGACCGACATGACGAGGTCCCGGACCATGTGGACGCCACCACAGGGCACGCCCTGGACCGCTGACTCCCGCTCTCGGGTGGCACCCTTGAAGCATGAACGACTCCGCTTCTCGACGTGTCCGTGTCCGTGCCCCCGAGCTGGTCGGCAAGGGCGGCTGGCTGAACACCGGCGATCAGCAGTACACCCTGGCCGACCTGCGGGGACGCATCGTCATCCTCGACTTCTGGACCTTCTGCTGCATCAACTGCCTGCACGTCCTGGACGAGCTGCGCGAGCTGGAGGAGCGGCACCCGGACACGGTGGTCGTGGTCGGCGTGCACTCCCCGAAGTTCGTGCACGAGGCCGAGCACCAGGCGGTCGTGGACGCGGTCGAACGGTACGGCGTGGAGCACCCCGTCCTGGACGACCCGGAGCTGGCCACCTGGAAGCAGTACGCGGTACGGGCGTGGCCGACGCTGGTGGTGATCGACCCGGAGGGGTATGTGGTCGCCCAGCACGCCGGTGAGGGGCATGTGCACGCCATCGAGCGCCTGGTGACCGAGCTGGAGGCCGAGCACGAGGCCAAGGGCACCCTGCGCCGGGGCGACGGCCCCTACGTGGCACCGGAGCCCGAGCCGACCGTGCTGCGCTTCCCCGGCAAGGCGCTGCTGCTGCCCTCGGGGAACTTCCTGGTCAGCGACACCACCCGGCACCAGCTGGTCGAGCTGGCCGAGGACGGCGAGAGCGTCGTACGCCGGATCGGCTCCGGCGAGCGCGGGTTCGCGGACGGCCCGGCCGAGCGGGCGTCTCTCAACGAGCCGCAGGGTCTCGCGCTGCTGGCGGACGGCTCCGTGGTCGTCGCCGACACCGTGAACCACGCCCTACGCCGCCTGGACCTCGCCTCCGGTGCGGTCGCCACGCTGGCCGGGACCGGAAAGCAGTGGATGCAGGGCGCGCCGACCTCGGGCCCGGCCCGCGAGGTCGAGCTGTCCTCACCGTGGGACGTGGCCGTCTTCGGCGGCCAGGTGTGGATCGCCATGGCGGGCGTGCACCAGCTGTGGACGTACGACCCGGCGGCGGAGACCGTCCAGGTCGCGGCCGGTACGACCAACGAGGGGCTGGTGGACGGCCCCGGCGCCGAGGCGTGGTTCGCCCAGCCCTCCGGGCTCGCGGCGACCGAGGACCGGCTGTGGCTGGCGGACTCCGAGACCTCGGCCCTGCGCTGGGTGGACCTCGACGGCGCCGTGCACACCGCCGTCGGCACCGGCCTGTTCGACTTCGGCCACCGGGACGGCGAGGCCGGGCAGGCCCTGCTCCAGCACCCGCTGGGCGTCACCGCGCTGCCGGACGGCTCGGTCGCCGTGGCCGACACCTACAACCACGCCCTGCGCCGCTACGACCCCGCCACCGGCGAGGTCACCACGCTGGCCACCGATCTGCGCGAGCCCAGCGACGCCGTGCTCGTCGGTGACGACATCGTGGTGGTGGAGTCCGCCCGCCACCGGCTGACCCGGCTGCGGCTGCCCGAGGAGGCGGTACGCGTGGAGGCGGTCGCCCACCGCACGCAGCGCGCCGCCACCGAGGTGGCGCCCGGCCGACTGCGGCTGGACGTGATCTTCCAGGCCCCGGCGGGCCAGAAGCTGGACACCCGCTACGGCCCCTCGACCCGGCTGCTGGTCTCCGCCACCCCGCCCGAGCTGCTGCTCAAGGGCGAGGGCGCGGACAGCGACCTGAGCCGCGAGCTGGAACTCGACCCGGCCGTCGGCGAGGGCGTGCTGCACGTCTCCGCGATGGCCGCGTCCTGCGACGACGACCCGGCGAACGAGTACCCGGCCTGCCATGTCCATCAGCAGGACTGGGGTGTCCCGGTGCGTCTCGTCGAGGGCGCGGCGGACCGGCTGCCGCTGGTGCTGGCGGGCCTTGACGCGGGTGCCGCGGGCGAGGGGCGCTGACTCAGGCGCCGTAGCCGTCCGAGTAGCCGTCGCGCGGCGCGTGCCGCTCCTCCTCCACCACCCGGGTGGGCGGGACCACCACGCGGCGGCGCCGGGCGATGCCGCTGAAGGTCACCAGGCCGATGAGACCGGCCGCCATGAAGATGACGCCGACCAGGTCGAGGTTGACGCCGCTCATGTGCCAGTCGGTGGCAAACGTGAGGATCGCTCCCACGGCTATCAGGATGATGCATCCGCCGAGGCCCATGAGATCTCGCCTCCCCTTCCGAGTTTCCGGAATCTCCGGTCCCGTTCGGCGAGTACCCCCCATCCGGCCGACTAGCCCTCCAACTAGCCCTCCAGAAAGGCCGTCAGGGCCTCGGCGAGGAGGAACGGGTCCTCGGCGCCGCACAGTTCGCGCGCGCTGTGCATGGAGAGGATGGCGACGCCGATGTCGACGGTGCTGATGCCGTGGCGGGCGGCGGTGATGGGGCCGATGGTGGTGCCGCAGGGCATCGAGTTGTTCGAGACGAACGTCTGGAACGGCACCCCGGCCCGCTCGCACGCGGCGGCGAACACCGCGCGGCCCGAACCGTCCGTGGCGTAGCGGTTGTTGACGTTCACCTTGAGGATCGGGCCGCCGTTGACCCGCGGGTGGTGCGTGGGGTCGTGCCGCTCCGCGTAGTTGGGGTGCACGGCGTGGCCGGTGTCGGAGGAGAGGCAGACGGTGCCCGCGAAGGCGCGTGCCCGGTCCTCGTAGGAGCCGCCGCGCGCGAACACCGAGCGCTCCAGGACGCTGCCGAGGAGCGGGCCGTCGGCGCCGGTGTCGGACTGGGAGCCGTTCTCCTCGTGGTCGAAGGCGGCCAGGACCGGGATGTGGGTGAGCGTTTCCCCGGAGGTGGCGGCGGCGATCAGCGCGGCCGTACCGGCGTGCACGGACAGCAGGTTGTCCATCCGGGGCCCGGCGACCAGCTCGCGGTCCCGGCCCAGGTAGGCGGGCGCCTCGACGGGGTACGTCATGAGGTCCCAGCCCGCCACCGAACCGGTGTCGAGACCGGCCTCCTCCTCCAGGAAGGCGATCAGGTCGCCCTCGTGGACGTCGTTCCCGAGGCCCCACACGGGCTGGAGGTGGCGCTGCTTGTCGAGCTTGAGGCCGTCCGCGGAGACCGAGCGGTCCAGGTGGATGGCGAGCTGCGGCACCCGCAGCAGCGGGCGGTCGATGTCGACCAGGACCGAGCTGCCGTCGCGCAGGGTGAGGCGGCCCGCGAGGCCGAGGTCGCGGTCGAGCCAGGAGTTCATCAGCGGCCCGCCGTAGATCTCCACCGCGACCTGACGCCAGCCGTGCGCCCCGCTGTCCGGCTCGGGCTTGACCCGGAGGTTCGGGGAGTCGGTGTGCGCGCCGATGATCCGGAACGGGGTGTGCGGGGTGGCGCCCTCGGGGACGTACCAGGCGATGACCGCGCCGCCGCGCAGCACGTACCGGCCGCCGCTGCCGGTGCCCGCGGGGGTGTCCCACGCCTCGGTCTCGGTGACCTGGGTGAAGCCCGCCTCGTCCAGCCGCGCGGCGACGTTCGCCACGGCGTGGTACGGCGTCGGGCTCGCCGCCAGGAAGGCCATCAGGTCGTCGGTGTGGCCGCGGTCGAAACGGGACGGTGCGCTCATGGCGTTTACCTTAACGACGAGCGCGGGCCCGCTCCCCGGTAGGAGGGGAGCGGGCCCGCGACGGTTTCGGGAAGGAGGGGCGAGGACTAGAACGCGGCCTCGTCCAGCTCCATCAGGTCCAGGTCGACGTCGGCCGAGATCTTGCGGGCCAGGGTGACGCCGGGCAGGACGTTGGCCGCGAAGAACTTCGCCGCCGCGATCTTGCCGGTGTAGAACGCCTTGTCCTTCGCCGAGGCCGTCTCCAGCTTCTCGGCGGCAATGGCGGCACCGCGCAGCAGCAGGTAGCCGACGATCACGTCACCGGAGGCCAGCAGCAGGCGGGTGGTGTTGAGGCCCACCTTGTAGATGTTCTTGACGTCCTGCTCGGTGGCCGCGAGGTCGGTCAGCATCAGGCCGACGATCGCCTCCAGCTCCACGGCCGCCTTGGCCAGGTGCGCGCGGGCGCCCGAGAGCTCCTCGCCGCCGGTGGCCAGCGCGAGGAACTTCTTGATGTCCTCGGCGATGCCGTTCAGCGCGGCGCCCTGGTTGCGGACGATCTTCCGGAAGAAGAAGTCCTGGCCCTGGATCGCGGTGGTGCCCTCGTACAGGGTGTCGATCTTGGCGTCGCGGATGTACTGCTCGATCGGGTACTCCTGGAGGAACCCGGAGCCGCCGAAGGTCTGGAGCGACTGGGCGAGCTGCTCGTAGCCCTTCTCGGAGCCGTAGCCCTTCACGATCGGCAGGAGCAGGTCGTTCAGCGCGTGGTCGGCCGTGGCGTCCTCGCCGTTGGCCTCCTTGACCGCGATCGCGTCCTGGACGGAGGCGGTGTGCAGCACCAGGGCGCGCATGCCCTCCGCGTACGCCTTCTGCGTCATCAGCGAGCGGCGCACGTCGGGGTGGTGGGTGATGGTGACCTTGGGCGCCTTCTTGTCCATGAAGTTGGCGAGGTCGGGGCCCTGGACGCGCTCCTTGGCGTACTCCAGCGCGTTGAGGTAGCCGGTCGACAGGGTCGAGATGGCCTTCGTGCCGACCATCATGCGGGCGAACTCGATGATGCGGAACATCTGGCGGATGCCGTCGTGCTTGTCGCCGATCAGCCAGCCCTTGGCGGGGTGGCGGTCGCCGAAGGTCATCTCGCAGGTGTTGGACGCCTTGAGGCCCATCTTGTGCTCGACGTTGGTGGCGTAGACGCCGTTGCGCTCGCCCAGCTCGCCGGTCTCGCCGTCGAAGTGGTACTTCGGCACGAGGAAGAGGGAGAGGCCCTTGGTGCCGGGACCGGCGCCCTCGGGACGCGCCAGCACGTAGTGGAGGATGTTCTCCTCCATGTCGTGCTCACCGGAGGTGATGAAGCGCTTCACGCCCTCGATGTGCCAGGAGCCGTCCTCCTGCTGGACGGCCTTGGTGCGGCCCGCGCCCACGTCCGAACCGGCGTCCGGCTCGGTGAGGACCATGGTGGAGCCCCAGGTCTTCTCGACCGCGATCGAGGCCCACTTCTTCTGCTCCTCGGTGCCCTCCTCGAAGAGGATGCGCGCGAACGCCGGGCCGGAGGAGTACATCCAGATCGCCGGGTTGGCGCCGAGCACCAGCTCCGCGTACGCCCAGATCAGGGACGGCGGGGTGTTGGTGCCGCCGATCTCCTCGGGCAGGCCGAGCCGCCAGTACTCCGAGTCCATGAAAGCCTTGTAGCTCTTCTTGAAGGAGGCCGGGACCGGCGCGGTGTTGGTCTCGGGGTCGAAGACCGGCGGGTTGCGGTCGGCGTCCACGAAGGACTCCGCCAGCTCGTTCTCCGAGAGGCGGGTCAGCTCGGACAGGACGGACTTGGCGGTGTCGGTGTCCATCTCCTCGAACGGGCCGGTGCCGTAGAGCTTGTCGCGGCCGAGGACTTCGAAGAGGTTGAACTCGATGTCGCGGAGGTTGGACTTGTAGTGCCCCATGGTGACTCCATCACGGACTCGGCGAGGCACTGACTCCTCGCGACTGATCACGTACCAGCAAGTAGCTACGATGATGCTACCCGCCGGTAATAAGACGCAACCCCGCCGGGTGTGAGAAGGCTCTACCGCTCTCCTGACCCCGCCGCGCGGGCTCGGTACTCTTGCGCCCATGTACGGCTACGACCAGAACGCGGGCGCCCAGCAGCAGTACGTGCCGCCGCAGCAGCAGCCGGGTGGTGTCGGCGGGTACGGCCAGCAGCCGCCGCTCTACCCGGAGCCGTCCGCGCCCTCGCTGGCGGACGCGGTACGCGCCTTCACCACCGGGCAGCTGCCCGCCGAGGACTTCCAGCAGGTCTTCGCCACGTCCAAGGTGTACTGCCCGCGCGGTGACACCCCCGGCTTCCTCGCCCTGCACAACACCCAGCAGCCGGTGATCCCGATGTTCACCTCGCTGAAGGAGCTGCGCCGGTACGCGGGCAAGGAGTCCAAGTACTTCGTGATCACCGGCGCCGAGGTGATCGACCTGCTCCCCACCGGCTACGGCTTCGTGGTCGACATGGAGGGCGAGCACCGGATGGTGTTCGACGCCAAGGCGGTGGAGCAGATGGTCGAGTTCGCGATGCGCCGGATGTACGGCTAGTCACTGTTCGTCCGTCGGGGCCCGGAGGGAATTACCTCCGGGCCTCCTGTGTTGTGGCTGGCAGAAAGTTCAATGCTCAACTAAACTGGGTCCACAAGGAGGTACCGACCATGCCTGCAGTGACCGTCGAGAACCCGTTGACGCTGCCCCGTGTGACCGCGCCCGCCGACGCCGTGCCGCGTCCGGTGCTGACCGTGACGACCGCGCCGAGCGGCTTCGAGGGCGAGGGCTTCCCGGTGCGCCGCGCGTTCGCCGGGATCAACTACCGCCACCTCGACCCGTTCATCATGATGGACCAGATGGGCGAGGTGGAGTACGCGCCGGGCGAGCCCAAGGGCACCCCCTGGCACCCGCACCGCGGCTTCGAGACCGTCACCTACATCATCGACGGGATCTTCGACCACCAGGACTCCAACGGCGGTGGCGGCACCATCACCAACGGCGACACCCAGTGGATGACCGCGGGCTCGGGCCTGCTGCACATCGAGGCCCCGCCGGAGCACCTGGTCGTGTCGGGCGGTCTCTTCCACGGCCTCCAGCTGTGGGTGAACCTCCCCGCCAAGGACAAGATGATGGCGCCGCGCTACCAGGACATCCGCGGCGGCAGCGTCCAGCTGCTCACCACCCCCGACGGCGGCGCGCTGCTGCGCGTCATCGCCGGTGAGCTGGACGGACACGCGGGCCCCGGCATCACGCACACGCCGATCACGATGATCCACGCCACGGTGACACCGGGCGCCGAGATCACCCTGCCGTGGCGCGAGGACTTCAACGGCCTCGCCTACGTGCTCGCCGGGCGCGGCTCGGTGGGCGCGGAGCGCCGTCCGGTGCACACCGGGCAGACCGCGGTCTTCGGCTCCGGGGGCGCGCTGACCGTCCGCGCGGACGAGAAGCAGGACTCCCACACCCCGGACCTCGAGGTCGTCCTCCTCGGCGGACAGCCCATCCGTGAGCCCATGGCCCACTACGGCCCGTTCGTCATGAACACCAAGGACCAGCTCATGCAAGCCTTCGAGGACTTCCAGAAGGGCCGCCTGGGCACGGTCCCCGCGGTACACGGCATGACGGAGACCGGCCCGCAGGGCTGATACCGGGATGACGTGAGCCGGTGTTTCTCGCCCACCACTCGACCCACCGAGTCGGGTGGTGGGTGGGCATAGGCCGGGGGTCCAGGGGGCGGGAGCCCCCTGGGACAGCACCCAGGTACCGGTCCACTCACCCACCCGGCCCGCCCAGCAGGGCACCCGAACCCACGGCGTGCTCCGCTGGAAGCGTGCAGCTTCTCCCCGTACCCGTACGCCGCTTCGCCGCCTGGTGTGCCGTACTGCTGCTGGCCGCAGGGCTGGGCTGGGTCGGCATCCGGCTCTGCGGGGAGCTGCGCACCGCCGTCACCCCCGTACTGCTCGCCCTCCTCGGCACCGCCCTGCTGGGCCCGCTGTACCGCTGGCTGCTGAAGATGAAGCTGAACGCCAGCATCGCCGCCGCGCTGACCTGCGTCGCGGTCGTGGCGGTGGTCGGCGGGGCGGTCTACATCGTGGTCGCCGCCCTCGTGGACACCGGCGACGAGATCGTGGCCTCGCTGCGGGACGCCGCCAAGGCCATCGCCCGGCACTTCGGCGCCGCCGGTACCGGCCTGGACGACCTCGCGGGCAACGCCCGTCAACTACTGGGCAAGTTCGGCGGCACCGCCGTCTCCAACGTCATCAGCGGAGTCAGCGTCGTAGGCGAGTCCATCGCCATCGCCGTACTCGCCCTGCTGCTCGTCTTCTTCTTCCTGCGCGACTCCCAGCGCGCCCTGCGCTCCCTGCGCGGCTTCGCCCCGGCCGGTACCGCCGACGTCGTGGAGGCCATGGCCCGCCGGGCCTTCGAGGCGGTCGAGGGGTTCATGCGCGGGACGACGATCATCGCGCTCATCGACGCCGTCTGCATCACCGTCGGCCTGCTGATCCTGCGCGTGCCCGGCGCGGTGGGGCTGGGCGCGCTCGTCTTCGTCGCCGCCTACATCCCCTATCTCGGCGCCTTCCTCTCCGGCGCGGTCGCCGTCCTGGTCGCCCTCGCGGACCGGGGTTTCGTGATCGCGCTCTGGGCGCTCGGCGTGGTCCTCGCGGTCCAGGTGCTGGAGGGGCACGTACTCCAGCCGGCCATCCAGAGCCGCACCGTGCAGATGCACCCGGCGGTGGTGATGCTGACGATCACCGCCGGAGCCTCCGTCGCGGGCATCCTCGGCATGCTCCTCGCGGTCCCGCTGACCGCGGCCGTCTTCGGCGTCGTCCAGGAACTCCGCGAGCGCTACGGCACCCCGCACGAACAGCCTTAGCCGCCCCCCTCTCCCTCCGGACGCTCGTACAGCTCGAACCAGATGCTCTTGCCCTCGCCGCGCGGCTCGACCCCCCAGGCGTCGGCGAGCATCTCGATCAGCATCAGGCCGCGGCCGGAGGAGGCCAGTTCGCCGGGGCGGCGCTTGTGCGGGAGGTCGTCGCCGCCGTCGGTGACCTGGACGCGCAGCCGCCGGTCCCCGTGCTCGCCGAAGATCTCCGCGAGCAGCAGCGCGTCGTCGTCGGTGTGCACCAGCACATTGGTGATCATCTCGGAGATCAGCAGCACCGCCGCGTCCACCTGCTCGGCCGGGGCCCAGTCGTGCAGCAGCTCGCGCAGATGCTGGCGGGCCTCCGCGATCCGCTCCGGCTCGTCCTGCGCCACCGACAGCAGGGTGCTGCGCACCCGCGTCCGGGCCGTGGCCGCCGGGCCGTCGCTGAGCCCCCAGCTCTCCCCGGACCGGAACAGCAGGAGCAGCGCGATGTCGTCCTCGCGGCGGTCGGTCAGCGGGCCGGTGGTGTGGTGCGAGGAGGGCCCGTGCACCCCCTGCACCAGCGCGTCCGCGAGCCCCTCCAGACCGTTCTCGCGCTCCGACTCCTTGGCGCCGAACTGCTCCAGGATGGCGCGGAGGCGGCGCCAGCCGCTCTCCATGTCGTGGCCGCCGGTCTCGATCAGGCCGTCGGTGCACAGCATCATCGTCTCGCCGGGCTCCAGCGTGAACCGGGTCGTCGGATAGTCCCCGTCCGGGTCGACGCCCAGCGGCAGCCCGCCCGCCGTGGGCCGCAGCACCACCGTGCCGTCGGCCAGCCGGATCACCGGCTCCGGATGCCCGGCGCGGGCCACCTCCAGACGGCCGGTCGCCGGGTCGGCCTCCGCGTACAGACAGGTGGCGAAGCGAAGGTCGGTCAGCTGCTCGTCGTGCGTGATCCCGTGCAGGAAGCGGGAGGCGCGGGAGAGCACGGCGTCCGGGCGGTGCCCCTCGGCCGCGTACGCCCGCAGCGCGATCCGCAGCTGGCCCATCAGACCCGCCGCCCGTACGTCGTGCCCCTGCACGTCCCCGATGACCAGCGCGAACCGGCCGCCCTGGGCGGTGGTCGGGGACACCCCGCCGGGCAGCGGGATCATGTCGTACCAGTCGCCGCCGACCTGGAGGCCGCCGCCGGTCGGGATGTAGCGCGAGGCCACGTCCATGCCGGGGATCTCCGGGATCAGCGAGGGCAGCATGGAGCGCTGGAGCCCCTCCGACAGCTCCCGCTGGGTCTCCGCGTCGCCCGCCCGGGTCAGCGCCTGGGCCAGCATCCGCGCGACCGTGGTCAGCACCGCCCGCTCGTCCGGGGTGAACGCCACCCGGTCGCTGAACGCCGCCATCCACGCGCCCCGCGTCCGCCCGCCCAGCGTCAGCGGCAGGAACGCCCACGAGCAGCGCCCGAACCGCTCGGCCAGCGGCCAGGTGGTCGGATAGCGGTCCCGGTACTCGCCGGGGGTGGAGAGATAGACCGCCTGGCCGGTACGGACCACCTCGGCGGCCGGATAGTCCGTGGTCAGCGGCATCTGGGTGAAGGGGCCGTCGTCGCCGGGGAGGTAACCGTGGTGGCCGATGATCGTCAGCCGGTCGCCCTCCACACCGAACACCGCGAGCCCGTCCGGGGAGAAGCCCGGCATCGACAGCGTGGCCGCGACCCGCAGCACCTCCGCCGTCGACCGCGCCTCGGCCAGCGCCCGGCCCGCGTCCAGCAGGAACGCCTCGCGGGAGCGCCGCCAGTCCCCGGTGATCGCGCTGCGCGCCGAGGACGTGCCCGGCGCCGGCTCGATGACCTCCTGAAGAGTGCCGACCAGTTCGTACGCCCGCCGTTCCCGGTCGTAGGCGGGCTTGGAGCGGCTGCGCACCACCCGGACGGTGCGGCCGTCCGCGTCCACGACCCGGATGCGCACCTCGGCGAGCGTGCCGCGGGCCACGGCGAGCGGGATGACCCCGGTGATCTCGTGCCAGTCGGAGGGGTGCATCCGGGCGCGGGCCTGGTTCTCGGTGAGGGTGGTGGGGCGGGCGGGCAGCCCCAGCAGCCGCGCCGCCTCCGCGTCCACGGTGACCAGCTCCGTGGCCGTGTCCCACTGCCAGAGACCGGTGGCGAGGGACACGAGGACGTCCCCCACGGACGGCAGTGGCTCGCCTGTGCGCATTGCCCCACTTTAAGAAGCTCGTCCCCTCCCCTGCCACCGTAGATCGGCCGACGGTAATGGTGGGGAGGCGATCATGGCGTGCCCGGTACCCTTGATGGGTCCGGGCCCCGTGCCCGTTCTGGCCGGAGGAGAGCACACTTCCGGCGAAGAACCCCAACGAAGGACGATGAACGACGATGCATCGGTACAGGTCCCACACCTGCGGCCAGCTCCGCGCCTCCGACGTCGGTACCGACGTCCGGCTGAGTGGCTGGCTGCACAATCGGCGCGACCTGGGCGGCATCCTCTTCATCGATCTGCGTGACCACTACGGCATCACGCAGCTCGTCGCCCGTCCCGGCACCCCCGCGTACGAGGCGCTGGACTCCATCTCCAAGGAGTCCACGGTCCGGATCGACGGCCGCGTTGTTTCACGTGGAACCGAGAACGTGAACCCCGACCTGCCCACCGGTGAGATCGAGGTCGAGGTCGCGGAGGTCGAGCTGCTGGGCGCCGCCGCCCCGCTGCCCTTCACGATCAACGCCGAGGACGGGGTCAACGAGGAGCGGCGCCTGGAGTACCGCTTCCTGGACCTGCGCCGTGAGCGCATGCACCGCAACATCATGCTGCGCACCCAGGTCATTTCCTCGATCCGTTCGAAGATGAACACCCTCGGCTTCAACGAGCTGGCCACGCCGATCCTGACGGCCACCTCCCCCGAGGGCGCCCGCGACTTCGTCGTGCCGTCCCGGCTGCACGCGGGCCGCTTCTACGCCCTGCCGCAGGCGCCGCAGCAGTTCAAGCAGCTGCTGATGATCTCCGGCTTCGACCGGTACTTCCAGATCGCGCCCTGCTTCCGCGACGAGGACGCCCGCGCCGACCGTTCGCCGGGCGAGTTCTACCAGCTCGACGTCGAGATGAGCTTCGTCGAGCAGGAGGACGTCTTCCAGCCGATCGAGAAGCTGATGACGGAGCTGTTCACGGAGTTCGGCGGCGGCCGTCAGGTCACCTCCCCGTTCCCGCGCATCCCGTTCCGCGAGTCGATGCTGAAGTACGGGTCGGACAAGCCCGATCTGCGCGCGCAGCTCGAACTGGTCGACATCACCGACATCTTCGAGGGCTCGGAGTTCAAGGCGTTCGCGGGCAAGCACGTGCGTGCGCTGCCGGTGCCGGGCGTGCAGGACCAGTCCCGCAAGTTCTTCGACCAGCTCGGTGACTACGCCGTCTCGCAGGGCGCGAAGGGCCTGGCCTGGGTCCGCGTCGGCGAGGACGGCACGCTGTCCGGCCCGATCGCCAAGTTCCTCACCGAGGAGAACGTGGCGGAGCTGACCAAGCGGCTCTCGCTGGCCCCCGGCCACGCGGTGTTCTTCGGCGCGGGCGAGTTCGACGAGGTCTCCAAGATCATGGGCGCGGTCCGGGTCGAGACGGCCAAGCGCTCGGGTCACTTCGAGGAGGACGTCTTCCGGTTCTGCTGGATCGTCGACTTCCCGATGTACGAGAAGGACGAGGAGACCGGGAAGATCGACTTCTCGCACAACCCGTTCTCGATGCCGCAGGGCGGCATGGACGCGCTGGAGAACCAGGACCCGCTGGACATCCTGGCCTGGCAGTACGACATCGTCTGCAACGGCGTCGAGCTGTCCTCCGGCGCGATCCGGAACCACGAGCCCGAGATCATGCTCAAGGCGTTCGAGATCGCGGGCTACGACCGTGACACCACGGAGCGCGAGTTCGCGGGCATGCTGCGCGCGCTGCGCTTCGGCGCCCCGCCGCACGGTGGCATCGCCCCCGGCGTGGACCGCATCGTCATGCTCCTCGCCGACGAGCCGAACATCCGCGAGACCATCGCCTTCCCGCTCAACGGCAACGCCCAGGACCTCATGATGGGCGCCCCCACCGAGCTGGACGAGTCCCGCCTGCGCGAGCTGCACCTGAACATCAGGAAGCCGCAGCCGAAGTAAGTCAGCGGTACGTACGAGAAGGCCCGGCTCCTCGAGGGAGCCGGGCCTTCTCTATTCCGGTTCGGCGCCGTCCTCCAGCAGCCGCTCACCGATGTCGTCGGACCAGTGCTGGGCCCAGGCGCGCAGCGGGCCCACCTCTTCACGGGTAAGCCCGTAACGGCGGAACTCGAAGTCGGAGTAGAAGTCCGTGCCGGTCAGGCGGGACTGAAGGGTGGGCAGGTCGAAGACGTCGTAGGCGTGCCGACGGCCCAGCTCCTCCAGCTCCGGCAGCGAGAACCGCTCGGCCGCGGCCCGCGCGTCGACCAGATCAACGGCCGCTCCCCGGTCGTACAGCGCCCGGATCTTCGTCCCGACGGCGTCCGCGAGCGAGAGAGCGGGCCCGTACACGGTCAGCTCGGACGGCTGCCAGAAGGCTTCCTTGTGCAGCGCGAGATCGACGTCCTCCCCGCTCCGCGGATCACCGACGACGAGTTGAGCGGTGAGCGCGCCGACGGCACCGGTCCGCACCGTCCGCCCCCGCGCCTCCAGCGCCCCGCCGAGCCCCCGGGCGATGCGCTCCATCGCCTCGGGACTCTCCGTGGCGAAGTCGAGATTCCCATGCCCCCGCCCCACCACCCCGTGCGCCTCCAGCGCATACCCCCCAGCGAGCACGAGCCCATACGGACTCCCCGCACTGACGACATCGCCCAAGAGGCGCTGATGGGACCCAAGGATGCTCACGGCACCCGTACTCTGCCAGACCGAACCAGGTCGGACCGACTCTCAGGCGTCCGTGCCGCCGAAGCGTTCCTTGTACGTCTCCAGGTCTTCGTCCGTGAGCTTGGCGAAGAGGACCGGGGGGACGGTGAAGGGGATGCCCGGCTGGAGGGTGGTGAGGGTGCGGGCTTCTTCCGGGGTGATCCAGGTGGCGGTGTCGTCCGGGAGGGAGAACGCCGCTCGCATTGCTGCCGAGGAGGACGGGATGAAGGGTTCGGAGACGACCGCGTAGAGGTGGATCAGGTTCATCGCGGTGCGGAGGGTGAGGGCCGCCGCGTCCTTGTCGGTCTTGATCTCCAGCCAGGGGGCCTTCTCCTCCAGGTAGGAGTTTCCGGCCGACCACAGGGCGCGCAGGGCGGAGGCCGCCTTGCGGAACTGGAGCGCCTCCATCTGGGTCTCGTACTCCGCCAGCAGCGAGGCGATCTCCTCGCCGAGGCGCGTCTCCGCCTCGCCGGGCTCGCCGCCCGCCGGGACCTCGTCGCCGAAGCGCTTGCGGGAGAAGGAGAGGACGCGGTTGACGAAGTTGCCCAGCGTGTCCGCCAGGTCCTTGTTGACCGTGGCCGTGAAGTGCTCCCAGGTGAACGACGAGTCGTCCGACTCGGGGGCGTTGGCGATCAGGAAGTAGCGCCAGTAGTCCGCGGGCAGGATGTCCAGGGCCTGGTCGGTGAAGACGCCCCGCTTCTGCGAGGTGGAGAACTTGCCGCCGTAGTACGTCAGCCAGTTGAACGCCTTGACGTAGTCGACCTTCTTCCACGGCTCCCGCACACCCAGCTCGGTCGCCGGGAACATCACCGTGTGGAACGGGACGTTGTCCTTCGCCATGAACTGGGTGTAGCGGACGGTGTCGTCCGCCTCGTACCACCAGGACTTCCAGTCCCGGTCCGCCGGGTTCTGGTCCGCCCACTCCTTCGTCGCTCCGATGTACTCCACCGGCGCGTCGAACCAGACGTAGAAGACCTTGCCCTCGGCGGCCAGCTCCGGCCAGGTGTCGGCCGGGACCGGCACGCCCCAGTCCAGGTCACGGGTGATCGCGCGGTCGTGCAGGCCCTCGGTCAGCCACTTGCGGGCGATGGAGGACGCCAGCTGCGGCCAGTCCTGCTCGTGCCGGGCCACCCACTCCTCGACCTCGTGCTGCAGCTTGGACTGGAGGAGGAAGAGGTGCTTGGTCTCGCGCACCTCCAGGTCCGTGGAGCCGGAGATCGCGCTGCGCGGCTCGATCAGGTCGGTCGGGTCCAGCACGCGGGTGCAGTTCTCGCACTGGTCGCCGCGGGCCTTGTCGTAGCCGCAGTGCGGGCAGGTGCCCTCGACATAGCGGTCCGGGAGGAAGCGGCCGTCGGTGGGCGAGTAGACCTGGCGGATCGCCCGCTCCTCGATGAAGCCGTTCTCGTTCAGCTTCCGGGCGAAGTGCTGGGTGATGTCGCGGTTCTCGGCGGAGGAGCTGCGGCCGAAGTAGTCGAAGGCCAGCGCGAAGCCGTCGTACACCGCCTTCTGCGCGTCGTGCGCCTGCGCGCAGAACTCGTCCACCGGCAGGCCCCGCTCCTTCGCGGCCAGCTCGGCGGGGGTGCCGTGCTCGTCGGTCGCGCAGATGTACAGGACGTCGTGGCCGCGCTGGCGGAGGTACCGGGAGTACACGTCCGCCGGGAGCATGGACCCCACCATGTTGCCCAGGTGCTTGATCCCGTTGATGTACGGAAGGGCGCTGGTGATGAGGTGTCGAGCCATCGGGGGCTGCTCCCAGGTCGCTACGGGTACGAACCTTGAAATCGTAGCCGACGTGTGTATGCCGCCCGCCTCCCGTTTTACGGGGTGGGACGCGGGCGGCATCGGGGATGGGACGGGGGTTACGGGCGCCAGGTGGCGAGTACGCCCTCGTAGAGCTCGGTGTCCGTCAGCTCGCGGGGGGTCGGGCCCGCGTGGAAGAAGGACGTGTTGTCCGACTTGAGCTTGCGGAGGTAGTCGAACGCCTTGTTGTCCAGGTCACCGAAGGCGACGAAGGAGAAGAAGACCTTGGGGTGGGTCTTCGCGGCGTTCGTGAGGGCCTGGGTGGCGGGGGTCTTGGCGTCGGGGGCGCCGTCCGTCTGGAACACGACCAGGACGTCGTCCTCGGGGGTGTGGTGCTTGTCGTGGTGGGCGAGTACGGCTTCCACGGCGGCGTGGTAGCTGGTGCGGCCCATGCGGCCCAGCGACGCGTGCGTCTCGTCGATCTTGGTGGTGTGGTCCTCGGTGAGGGTGAGGTCCGTCGTGCCGTCGACCTCGGTGGAGAAGAAGACGACGTGGACGGTCGGGTCCTTGTCCAGGTGGGCCGCGAGGGCGAGGGTCTGGTCGGCCAGGGCCTGGGCGGAGCCGTCCTTGTAGTACGGGCGCATGCTCGCGGAGCGGTCGAGTACGAGGTAGAGCTTCGCTGCTTGGGTGGTGAGGTTGGTCTTGGTGAGGGTTGCTGCTGCGGCGGTGTGGGCGGTGGTGAGGGAGGGGGTTGCGGTGAGCGGCTCGGCCTCGGCCTCGGCCTCGGCTTCGCCCTCGGCCTCGGTCGTGTTCCCACCCGCACCACCCGTGCGGGATGCGTTGTCGGGTGCGGGTGCCGCCTGCGGGGGTGCGGGGGCGTCGGCGGCCTCGGGGGTGGGGGTGGTGGCGGCCTTCGCCTCCGGCTCGGCCTTCGCCTCCGGCTCGGCCTTCGCCTCCGGCTTGGGCTCAGGCTCCGGCTTGGGCTCAGGCTCGACCTTCGCCTCGGGCTCGACCTTCGCCTCGGGCTTGGCCTCGACCTTCGCCTCGGCATCCAGCTCGGGGCTCGCCTCGGCCTTCGGCTTGGCGTCGGCGACCGGTTCGGGCTTCGGCTCGGGCTTTGCCTCGGGCTCGGTGGGGGCCTTCGCCTTGGGCTCGGCCGTCGGCTTCGGCTCGACCTCCGCCTTCGGCTTGGCGTCGATGTCCGGCTCGGGCTCTGCGGGGGTCTTTGCCTCGGCCTTCGGCTTGGCTTCGGTGCCCGCGTCGGCGGCCGTGGTGGTTTCGGGCTCCGGTGTGGGCTTCGCCTCGACCTCGGCCTCCGCTGCCGGGGTGGGCTCCGCTGTCTCCGGTTCCGTCAGGGCGTCGGCGGGCGGTTCCGTGGACTGCTCGGGGATCGCCGGCTGGTCGTGCTCCGCCTCGGCCTCCGCTAGGGGCTCGGTGCGCTGCTGGGGGACCACGACCTCCGGGTCCGCGTCGATGATGGCGGGCTCCATCATCAGGGGCTCGATCTCCGGGGCCGCCGTGGCCAGGGGGTCCGGCTCCGCAGCTTTCTCCTCCGGAGCCTCGGCCGTCTCGGCCTCCGCCTTGTCCTGCGGGGCCTCGGGCTCCGCGGCGACCGGAGCTTCCGCTGTGGGCGCGGTCTCCGTCTCCGCCGTGGCGGGGGCTTCCGGCGCGGGCGCGGACTTCGGCGCTGCCGTCTCCGACGCGGTCGCGGTGTCCGCCGACTCCACCGACGCCGGGGTCTCCGACGCGGGCGCGGTCTTCGGCTCCGGCGTCTCCGTCTCGCTCGGGGCTTCCGGCGCGGCCGGGGTCTCCGTCTCAGGCGACGTCGGCGCGGGCGCGGTCTCCGCCTTCGGCGCCGCCGTCTCCGGCGCGGTGGCGTCATCCGCCTCCGGCGCTGCCGTGCCGTCCGCCTTCGGTGACTTCACCTCGGCCGGGGTCTCCGGTGCGGACCCGGTGTCCGTCTTCGGCGGCTCCGAACCCTCCCGTACAGCCCCCTGTGCCGGGACCCGTGGGGTGTCGAATGCCGCTGTTACCAGGTCGTGTTCCTGGCGGGGGGTCGGGAGTTGGTCCGCAGTCTCCGCGTCGTCGGGACGCCCTTTGCGTCCTCGGCCGAACGCGTTCCGCAGGAGACTGAGAATGCCCATGTGCGCACCCCTTCGCGTGAGTTGTCGCCGTAGATCCCTGGCCAGGACGGCCACGTTAGGTTAGCGGCCCGTCAGTGTGGTGTGGCGATGGCTCTCGCGGCCGCCACTTCTTGTCGTACCGGTTCCAGCACGCTGCCCGCCGGGCCGGTGAGGTGGGTGGGGACGGCGGTGAGGGTGTCGGCCTCGCGGACGCCCTCCGCCAATTCACCGAGTTGGAGCATTACTTGACGCACTTCCGCCGGGGACGGAGGGGGTGCGCCGTGGTGGACGCGGACGCGGGCCGCTGTCGTCGCGTCGACGATCCGTTCCACGGCGACCACCAGCGGCCACCATGCCGCGGCGCGCCGTCCGGTGGGCGGCGGTTCGGTCAGCGCGCGCTGGAATTCCGTCCGGATGGTGGACAGGTCGCGGTAGAGGCGGCGGCGCATCCGGGTGCGGTGGGCGGGGTCCGGGTGCGGGTCGGTGCCGAACGCTGTGCCTACGTACGTCGCCGTGTCCTCGACCGCGTCCGCGAGCCGGTCGCCGACGCGGGTGTGCCAGCTCTCCGGCCAGAGGAGGTAGCCCGCGACCAGGGCGATCGCGCAGCCCATCAGGGAGTCCAGCAGTCGGGGCAGCAGCAGGCCGGTGCCCTGGCGGTTGAGGATGTCGGAGAGCAGGAGGATCACCGGGGTGATGGCGGCCGTTTGGAAGCCGTAGCCGCGCGGGGTGAGCGCCGGGACGAGCGGCGCGAGCAGCAGCATCACCGGGACGTCCCACCAGCCGATCGGCACCTCCGCAAGGACCGCCGCCGCGATCACCAGCCCCACCACCGTGCCGAGCGCGCGCAGCAGGGCGCGGGAGAAGACCGAGCCGAAGTCGGGCTTGAGGACGAAGGTGATGGTCAGCGCGACCCAGTAGGACCGGGGGACCGCCACGAGGGAGACGAGGGCCTGCGCGATGCCGATGCAGACGGCGAGGCGGAGCCCGTAGCGCCAGGAGCCCGCGGACAGCATCGCGTCCCGGGCGGTGCGGGCGATGCGGAGGTGGAGGGCGACGGTGCGTTCGTCGATGCCGCGTGGGTCCACCGAGGGCGAGGTGACCACCTCGGCGAGGTGCCGCAGGGCGTGGTCGACGGCGCGTTCGGTCTCGGTGAGGGCGAGGGGGAGTCTCGCCAGCCGCAGGCCCGCCGTGTCGCCGGTCTCGACGGCGCGGGCCAGCTCGCGCACCGCCTCGGGGATCTGCGGGGGCAGCGGGCGGCCGGTGAGATGGACGGCGGGGGCGGCCTCGACGACCGGGGTGATGGCGTTCAACTGGGCCAGGAGGCGCGTGAGTTCCTCGCTGCGGCCGTGGTGACGGGCGCGGTGGCCGAGGATCAGGTCGTACGCCTGGTTCAGTGAGCGGGTGACGTCGAAGCGGGCGCCGATGTAGCGGTCGTCGTCGCAGGCGTCGTCCAGCAGGTCGGCCACCCTGCGGTAGGCGCCCGCCACCGACGCCCGCTCGGGCACCCCGGCCCGCAGCGGCCACGCCAGCAGGGCGAGGGCCAGCACCAGCAGGCCGCCCCCGGTCATCAGCAGCGGCGCCAGCCACCAGGGGTGGGGCAGCGGGAGCCCGGCCCCGACCACGCAGTTGAGCAGGAGCAGCAGCCCCGACACGGAGGCCACCGCGCCGATGGTCGAGATCATCCCGGAGACCAGCGCGACCCCGGTGACCACGGCGACGGCGTACCAGCCCTGCCCGAAGACCAGCTGGCCGAGGATGACGCCGACGGCGCCGGTGAGCTGGGGGACGGCGATGGTGATGACGCGCATCCGGTAGGCGTCGGCGGTGTCGCCGATGACACCGTTCAGGGCGCCCATGGAGGCGAGCGCGCCGAGCGCGGGCCGTCCGGTTGCGAACCCGATCGCGAGCGGCAGCGCCATCGCGACGGAGGCTCGCGCGACCGCGGCCCAGTTGACGGGTGCCTGCTGCGGGCGGAAGTTCCGGACCAGCCAGTCGGGCGGGGTGAGGCCGATGGGGAACTCTCGGGGCATGCGCCCATTATGTCCGGTCCGGGGGTGCCCACCCTCAACCGGCCCGCCCGGCCGAACGGTTGGCCGCCCCTCAGACCCGGGCGCTTGTCCGGGTAGGTGACCCGGCCGACTTCCCGCCTCCCGCTCCCCGGCGCCGGGCGGAGCGCCGCCGGGTCAGCCACGCCGTCAGCGCCACCGCCAGGCCCAGCACCAACAGCAGCCAGGAGACGGTGCGCAGCCCGGAGGTGAGGGCGTCGTAGACCGCGCCCGCGACCGGGTGCGGCACGTCGGCCGGGAGGTCGGCCAGGGTGAGGGCGCGGCCCGCGGTGAGGGCGAGGCCGAGCAGGGCGCCGCCCAGGGCGGTGCCCAGCGCGGTGGCGACCACCGCGCGGCGGCGGCGCACGGCCAGCGCGATCCCGGCGGCGGCGAACACGACGGCTGCCACCGGCAGCCACAGACCGGCGACTTCGAGCATGTGGAATCCCTTGCGGTACCGGGTCAGCTCGCCCGCCGGGAGCACCGGCACCTCGGTGTGGCGGACCGGGATGCGGGCGGCGAGCGGTATGTGGTCCTCGGTGAGCTGCGCCTTGACCTGGGCGGTGACCGGGGCCAGGTCGACGGTGACCGCGCGGGGGGCGCCGCCCGTCGGGGCGTCCTCGCGCAGCGCGCGCAGCACCGCGTCGTGGGTGACCCGGTTGCCGGTGTCCCAGGCGAGCCGGAAGGCGCGGGTGTGGGTGAAGGAGCGCACCGCGTCCCGGACGAAGGGGCCCACCGACCCGTGTACGGGGGTCATGTCCGCGCGCTGGTCCACCGCGCGCAGGATGCCGTCGCCGACCGTCTCCGCGACGGCGTCCCGCACGGCCGGGTCGGCGGCGAGCGGTGCCATCGTGGTGACGTACCGGCCCGTGTCGGTCAGCGTGTACGCCGCCCAGGCCGCCAGCGCGCCGAAGGGCACGAGGAGGCAGGACAGGGCGATCAGCACGGCCGACAGGGCACTCCTGAGGCGGGGGTGCACCCCTCCAGGCAAGTCCCGGCGGCCGTGCGGCGCGAGCGGTGGTGGTGCGTTCGGGGGACGGGCCTCCCTCAGCGCACGCGTCAGTGCACGCGGTGTCCGACGCCGTCCTCGCGGGTGTAGAAGCGGTAGAAGCACACGATGAACGTCACCGCTGCCACCAGCAGCGGGATGCCCACCGAGCGGACCAGGGAGGCGCCCGCCTGGTTGTAGAGGAAGCCGAAGGACACGCCGATGAACACCGCCCACAGCAGGGCGTGCAGTTCGCGGCGCAGCCGGGGCGCGACGGTCAGCACGGCGAAGAACACGACCGCGAAGACCAGCGCGGTGAGGAACCCGAAGAGCAGGTTCCAGCCGGTGACGGGGCCGCCGCCGCGCCGGTTGGCAGCCGCCCAGTAGCCGTAGACCAGCGCCAGCAGCACCGGTACCGCGACCCTGGCCATGCGGTGGGTGCGGGCGTCGAAGATGTCGGGGGGCAGGTTGATCGTGGCCGGGGCGTCCTTGCGGCCGCCTCGGGGCAGCGCGCCGGGCGCGGGTGCCGCGTGAGCCATGAGAGCGCTCCTCTCTTCTCGGCGTCTCGCCGCTTCGGGCCGTCGCCGGCCCCGCCTTCCAGGGCACACCTGCGGCGACGGCCCGGCAACTCGGCCGGGTGGGTGACGGGGCCCGGATGCGGCCGGGATCGGTCCGTGTTCCTCTGGTTCCCCTGGAGGTTCCTCTGGTTCCCCTGGAGGTGTCCGAGGACGGCGGCCCGCCGCGACCTTCGCGCGGTCTCGGGACGGAGATGGGGCTCGTGACCGAGATGGAGTACCGGGGCCGCCGCGAACAGCGGCGGATCTTCGGCCGGGGCGCGGCCTGGCTGGTGCCGCTGGTGCTGCTGGCGGCCATCGTGCTGGTGGACTTCCGGACCGGGGAGAAGTTCCGCGTCGTCTCCTGGATCATCCTGGTGCCGAGCATCGCCGCCGCGATCTGCGGGGTCGGCGCGACCATCACGTTCGCCCTGCTGTCCCTCGTCACCTACCTCGCCGTGGACACCGCCTTCCCCGAGCGGTACCGGGCGGGCACCGCCGACTTCGTGCTGCTGGCGTTCGGCGGCGCGCTCGCGGTGATCGCGTCCGTGGTGCGGGTGCGCCGGGAGCGGCAGGGCCTGCACATGAGGGACATCGCCGAGACCACCCGCCGTACGGTGCTGCGCCCGCTGCCGCCGAACTGGGCCGGTCTGGAGCACGCGGGCGTGTATCTGGCCGCCGACGTGGACGCGCGGGTGGGCGGCGACTTCTACGACATCCAGCCCAGCCCGCACGGCACCCGGGTGCTGCTGGGGGACGTGCAGGGCAAGGGGCTCGGCGCGGTGGAGACGGCGGCCGCGCTGCTCGGCACCTTCCGGGAGGCGGCCTACCACGAGCCCGACCTGGAGACCGTCGCCGACCGGCTGGAGGTGCGGATGTGCCGCCACCGGGGCCACACCGCCGCGCTCGGCCAGTACGACGGGGACCGGTTCGCCACCGCGTTGCTGCTCGGTTTCCCCGAGGACGCCCCGGACGTGGTCGAGATGATCAACTTCGGGCACGATCCGCCGCTCGCCGTGGGCCCGCGCGGGGTGCGCCCGCTGCCCGGCGGGGAGCGGCTGCCGATCGGCTTCGGCGACCTCACGGCGGACCTGGCACCCGGCGGGGAGGAGGCGGAGCCCGCCTGCCGGGAGCGGCTGGGGCGGGACGAGACGCTGCTGATGGTGACGGACGGTGTGACCGAGGCCCGCGACCGCGCCGGTGAGTTCTACCCGCTGCTGCTCGACGTGTCGCGGGCGGTGGCCGCCGACCCCGGGCGGGCCGCGCCCCGGCGGCTGGTGCGCCGGGTCCGCGAGGGGGTGCTGCGGCACACCCGCGGTCGCCTCGGCGACGACACCACCGTCTTCGCCGTACGGCGGCTGCCGGAGCCCGGGGCGGCGCCCGCACCCGAGCCCGCGTCCACGACCGGGCGACCTTCGCCGTCCTGAGCCCCGCACGGCCGTCCCCGGAGTTACGGTGCTGACCTGCCCGGAGATCCTGTCCGGCGAACCTTGGGGGAGGCGCGATGCCCGGAACCGTGCTGCTGCTCGCGGCCGCGCCGCTGGGCCGTGGCCGCCTGGTGGACGCGGCGTCCGTGCTGCCGGTGCTGGGCGCCGTCGCGCCGTCCGTACTGGCGGGCACCGACACCGCGCACGTGGTCGAACTCGCCGACCCCGTCGACCCGCAGGGCGTGCTGACCCGGCTGCGCGCGGCCGCCGCCGCGTCCGGCCCGCTGACGGTGTACGTCACCGGGCAGCTGCTGCTGGACCGGCGCCAGCGGCTGCCCCATCTCGCGCTGGCCCGCACCACCCCGGCCACCGCCCGCTACACCGCGCTGCCCTGGCACTGGCTCAGGGACGAGCTGCGGCTGCGCCCGGTCGGCACCACGCAGCTGCTGCTGGACCTGCACGCGGACGCCGAGACCTGGGCGGACCTGGCCGGACGGCCGCTGGACTCGGGCCGTACGGCGGTCGTGCACGGCCGGATCGCGCCGCCGCCGGGGTGGCGCAGGATCGCGGAGCCGACGTACATGCGGGCGGTGGCGGTGCTGCTGCGGGGCGGGCAGCGGCCGCCGCTCGCCGAGCTGCACCGGCGGGCGCTGGACCGGATCGCGGGCGAGCTGCCGTCGAACCTGGTGCTCACCGCGCCCGACGCCGGTGATCCGCACGCCGCGCTGAGCGCCGCCGTGCGGGCCGGGCGGCACGCCGAGGCCGACCGGCTGGCCGCCCGGCACCAGGAGGCGGCGGTACGCGAGCACGGTCCCGCCTCCGAGGACGCCCTGCACTGGGCGGAGGTCCGGGCCGACCTGGCGATGTTCGCGGGCGACCCGGTGCGCAGCTGCCGCGCCTGGCTGGGCGTGGCCGGGTTCCGCCTGGCCTCGGGCCACGCCCCGGACGCCCCTGCCGTGGAGTCCGCCGCCGACCGCGCCCACCACCAGTGGGGCCGTATCGAGGACCCGGAGCGGGCTCGCGAACTTGGCGTGCGGCTGGTGGAGTTGAGGCTGCGGGTGCCGGGGAGCCGGGAGGGTGCCCTGGGCGATGTGCGGGCCCGGCTGGAGCAGCTCGGGTCCGGCTGACGTCAGGTGCCGGAGCGTGCGACGCGGAACCCCACGTCGTCGACCTGGAAGGTGGGGTGGCTGCGGCGCCGGGCCGAGGCGCGGCAGCTCCAGTGCTCGTCGAACCAGCCGCCGCCGCGGAGCACCCGGTAACCGCCGTAGACCTCGGCGTCGTAGACGTCCCAGCACCAGTCCCAGACGTTGCCGAGCATGTCGTACAGGCCCCAGGCGTTGGGGCGCTTCTCCCCCACCTGGTGGACGCGTTCGCCCGAGTTGCCGCGGTACCAGGCGATCTCCTCGAGGTCCCCGTACCGCGGGCCGGGGGTGCCCGCCCGGCAGGCGTGCTCCCACTCGGCCTCGCTGGGCAGGCGGTATCCGTCGGCGGAGCGGTCCCACTCGACGTCCTCGGTGTCGTCGGTGAGGCGGTACGCGGGGGTCAGGCCGTCGCGCAGGGACAGCGCGTTGCAGAACCGCACCGCGTCCCACCAGGAGACGCTTTCGACGGGCAGTCGGCTCCCGACGGAGGTGCTGGGCCGTCGGCCGGTGACCCGCGCGTACAGCGTCTGGGTGACCGGACAGGCCGCGAGCCGGTAGGGCTGGAGCTCGACCGGCCAGCTGCGCTGGGTCCGCCGGTCCGACAGCGTCACCCTGCCGGGTGGGATGTCGACCATCTCGTGTCCCGTGAGCACGTCCATGAGCAGGGGATCGTAGCGAGATCCGGGCCGGGCGGCCGGTGTTTCACCAGGTGTAGCCCTCCTGGATCTTCATGCAGGCGTCGGTCTTGGCGCCGCCGAGGACGGCCGCCGACTTCGGGACCTCGCGCTTGGCCGGCTCCGGGAAGCGGTCGCCGGAGGGCCAGTCGGCGCCGACGACGAGGGTCACGTCCCGCGCGTCGTCCACCTCGCGGACCCGGGCGGCGGGGATGTCCAGCGCCTCGGCGACGGCCAGGGCGTCACCCCGCAGGGTGGTGCCGGAGTAGAGGACGGAGGTGCCGGGCTCGGTGGCGGCCGCCCGGTCGGTGGTGGCCCGGGTGAAGCCGCGGTCGCGCAGCAGCCCGGCGACGGCCCCGGCGCGGTCGGGCGCGGGGGACTCCAGGCCCGCTCCGGTGCCGCCCTGGACCCGGACGGTGATCTCGGCGGCGGGCGCGGCCGGGTCGGTCTCCTTCGGCTTCGGCTTCCCGGTGTCGCGGCCGTCCAGCGCGACGTCGTCGCGGACCATGGAGACGAGCTTGTCGGCGTCCTCGGCGGCGGGCACCAGGCGGTTGTTGTCCTGCGCCCAGGGGGTGGTGGGCAGCGTGGTCATGGTGATCCGCTCGGTGGGCACCTTCTGGAGCTCCGTCGTCAGGTCGTACAGCTTCTTGACCGTGCCGAGCCCGTCGTCGACGGTGAGCGCGCTCGTCGCCGCCTCCGCGAGCCTGCGCATCTCGGCCGGGTTGCCGAGGGTGGCGTCGGCGCGCAGCTGGCGGACCATCGAGTTCATGTACATGTGCTGGGCGTGGGTGCGGCCGACGTCGGTGCCGTCCTCGAAGCCGTAGCGGGTGCGCAGCCACTGCAGGGCCTGCTTGCCCTTGACCGGGGTGGTGCCCGCCTTCAGCTTGAGCCCGGAGCCGTGGCCGTTCGCGGTGTGCGAGTAGACGTTCTGCTCCACGCAGACCGGGACGCCCCCGATGGCATCGGCCATGGCGACCACCCCGGAGAAGTCGACCATCATGAAGTGGTCGACGGGGATGCCGGTGAGCCGCATCCAGGTGGCGACCGTGCAGCCGGGGCCGCCCCGGCCGAGCGACTCGTTCGCCATCGCCAGGCTCAGCTCCGGGTACACCTTCTTGGTGACGGGGTCGGTGCACTTCGGGATCGGGATCATGGTGTCGCGGGGCAGGCTGATCACCGACATGTCGTTCCGGTCCGCCGACACATGCAGCAGCATCTGCACGTCGGCCAGCGGCGGGCGCCCCACATCGCCTCTGGACCCGCCGAGTTCGAGGTCGTCGGCGGTGTTCCGGCTGTCCGAGCCGATCAGCAGGATGTTCAGCGGGGTACGGCCCGCCGCGTCCGGGGTGGCCGAGGGGTTCGGGCTGTCGCCGAGGTTGAGCGGGGCCTTGGCGAGGTTGCCGTTGAGATGCCGGTAGTAGAGGTACCCGGCGGTGGCGGTGCCGAGCAGGAGCAGGGCCAGGGCGAGCGCGGTCCAGCGCAGCACGCGCGACGCCCGTCTCCTGGGTGGCCGTGTGGTTTCGGCCGTGCTGTCCGGTGTCCCGGTGTCCTTCGCGCGCAGGCTGCTACCCGTCATCCCCCGTGCCTTCCGCCCCTGGCCCCGACCCCGGCCACCGAAAACAGCTCCCCGTTCAGCGGCCGGGCGGTGCGCGCGAGGGCGTGGGCCTGGCCGGATCGCGCTCACCCTAATGGCGTGGTCCACTGTCAACTGTTGACGGTGAGATATTCCACACCCGTACAACCGGTCTATTGAGGGGGTTTGGGGCGATCGGCGCCCCGGCTTGGGGTGGGTTTTACCCGTGCTTGTTCTGGAAACCCCCTTGCGCGCATGGGTTGTTGGTGGTTGCGCGGTGCGTGCCGGGCCCGGCGGGTGTCGTCCGGTACCGGTGCGGTGCGGGTTCAGCGCTGGGCGTGCCGGGCGACCGGCTCCGGGGCGGCGTCCGAGGCGCGGGCGGGTCCCGCGTTGGCGGCGGTGACGAGGGCGGCGACGGCCACCACGGCCGCGGCGACGCCTCTGGCGAGCGGGGTGGCGGCCGCCGGGCGGAGCCGGTTGCGGGCGGGCGCGTGGGGGCGTGCGACGGGGGCGGGGGTTCGTCCTGGCACGGCGACCTCGCAACATCAGCGACGAGTCAAGCGGACTTGAGCCGCCGTTCAACCTAAGGCTGCGGGACCCGAACGACAAGAGGTACCAAGGGAGTTGGGGAGGCGCGGGGGTGCCGGAGCGGGGCGTGCCGGAGGTGGTCCCGGCCCCGGCGGGTCCGCCGTTCTAGACCTGCGCCCGCCCCTGCCGTCGTACGTCCGCCAGGCGCAGCGCGCCGATCTGGACCGCCGCCTGGGTCGCGTCGTTCGGGACGTCGCCCTGGCCGCCGTTGGTGAGGGCGAAGGCGTCCTCGCCGACCCGGACGGCGGCAAGCTCCAGGGTCAGGTCCTGCTCGTCGGCGTCGGGGTTCTCCGGGTCGGTGGCGGTGAGGGTGACGCGGAGGCCCTGGCGTTTGTCGCCGACCTCGGGGAGGGGGAGGTCGGAGACCTGGACGTCCTCGGTCCAGCCGGTCTGGGTGGTGGCGGTGAAGCGGGCGCACTTGGCCGGCATCTCGCTCAGCCACTTCAGGTCGGCGTCCACGTCGGAGGGGCGGCGGGCGCCGATCTGGTAGCGCAGCTGGGCCGCGGAGCCGGGGTCGTCCAGGGCGACGGCGACGCGGGCGGGGGCGCCGAGCACCTGGTCGGAGTAGAGCGCGTCCAGCAGCCGCTGGCAGTCCGCCACCTCGGACGTCGCCTTCAGCATGCCGTCCCGCCAGGTCGCGATCCCGCCCGCCGCCGCCCACGGCGAGCCGAGGTCGGACTCGGTGACCAGCGCCGCCTGCGCCTGCGCGTCGGTGAGCGCGGACCCCCCGGCGGCCGGGGCCTTGGCGCTGGGCGAGGGCTTCTCGACCGTCGGCAGGGAGTACGTCGCGGTCGGCGGATGCTCAAGACCGAGGGTCGCGCAGCCGCTCAGCGCGAGCAGTCCGCCTAGCGGCAGGAGCACACGGGCGCCGCGGGTACGTATGCCTCCGGTCATCGGGTGTGCCTCCTGGTCGGTCCGGCCGCTGCCTGCTCCTACGGCACCACCGGCGATCACGGGCCACCAGCGCTCCGGTCCGTTCGGGTGAGGGCATCAGGACCGGGGGCCGGACGCTCCCTTAGGGTCGAGGCGTCCGTACGCAGCGACGCCCGGCAGGAGGCCGCCGTGCAGCCCGTGGTGCCTGTGATCATCGACTGCGACACCGGCGTCGACGACGCCCTGGCCCTGCTCCTCGCCGTCCGCCACCCCGGACTCGACCTGCGCGCGGTGACCTGCGTGGCCGGGAACACCGATGTGGACGGCGTGGTCCGCAACACCCTCACCGTGCTGGAGCGGGCCGGTGCCCCCGACATCCCGGTGGCCCGCGGCGCCGAACGCCCGCTGCTGGAGCCCGCCCGCTCGGCCCGCCACGTCCACGGCAGCGACGGCATGGGCGACCTCGGCCTGCCCGCTCCCACCCGCGCCCCGGCCGCCCTGGACGCCGTCACCCTGCTGCACCGGGAGATCCTCGCCTCCCCGCGCCCGGTGACCCTGATCCCCACCGCGCCCCTGACCAACATCGCCCTGCTGCTGCGCACCCACCCGGAGGTGACGCGCAACATCGAGCGCATCGTGTTCATGGGCGGCGCGGTCGGCGTCGGCAACGCCACCCCGGTCGCGGAGTTCAACGTCTGGCACGACCCGGAGGCGGCCGCGATCCTGCTCACCGCGGACGTGCCGATCACGATGTACGGCCTGGACGTGTTCAGCCGGGTCGTCGTCCCCGGCACCGAGGTCCGCCGCCTGCGCGCCTCCACCGAGCCCGGCGCGAAGCTCGCCGGTGACCTGCTGTCCCACCGCCCCAGCGCCCCCGGCACCACCCCGGACGACGAGGAGGCGGGCGGTCTCGGTGACGCGGGCGCGGTCTGCGCGGTCGCCGACCCGGCCGGGCTCACCACCCGCCCGCTCCCGGTCGAGGTCAGCCTCGCCCCCGGCCCGGCCCGCGGCCAGACCATCGTGGACCTGCGCCACCGCCCCGGCGAGTCCGAGATCCACGAGGGCGCCCGCGCCCGCCCCCTGGTGGACGTGGCGCTCGATGTCGACGTGGCCCGGTATGTCGACCTGTACCTGAAGACGGTGGAGCGGGCCTGACCCGGGTTTCACGCGCCGGGCGGTCTGGA
Source organism: Streptomyces sp. NPDC002176 (assembly GCF_044903645.1). Taxonomy (NCBI): domain Bacteria; kingdom Bacillati; phylum Actinomycetota; class Actinomycetes; order Kitasatosporales; family Streptomycetaceae; genus Streptomyces; species Streptomyces sp. NPDC002176. Next base: position 270,823 of record NZ_JBJDQW010000005.1, on the reverse strand, counting down.
CAGCCTTCTGCCGAGACCTCGATGTGAACGGAGCCCGCATGGCGGACCTCTCGTCCAGGAACCCCGACTGGTGGCGGCAGGCCGTCATCTACCAGGTCTATCCCCGCAGCTTCGCGGACGCCGACGGCGACGGCCTGGGCGACCTCGCGGGCGTCACCGCCCGCCTGGACCACCTGGCCACCCTCGGCGTCGACGCCCTGTGGCTCAGCCCCTTCTACCCCTCCGAACTGGCCGACGGCGGCTACGACGTCGCCGACCACCGGGGCGTCGACCCGCGCCTGGGCACCCTGGACGACTTCGACGCCCTGGTGGCGGAGGCCCACCGGCTGGGCCTGAAGGTCGTCGTCGACCTCGTCCCCAACCACACCTCGCACCGCCACCCCTGGTTCCAGCAGGCCCTGCTCTCCGCGCCCGGCTCGGCGGCCCGCGCCCGCTACGTCTTCCGCCCGGGAAGGGGTACGTACGGCGAACTCCCGCCCACCGACTGGCAGTCCGTGTTCGGCGGCAGCGCCTGGCGCCGCGTCCCGGACGGCGACTGGTATCTGCACCTGTTCGCCCCCGAGCAGCCCGACCTCGACTGGTCGCACCCCGAGGTCCGCGCGGACTTCCGCACCACCCTGCGCTTCTGGTCCGACCGGGGCGTGGACGGCTTCCGCGTGGACGTCGCCCACGGCCTGGCCAAGGACCTCACCGAACCCCTACGGGACGTCGGGGGCATCGGCGCCACCGGCGAGGAGGCGCTGCCCCTGCTCGCCCCCGGCAGCCACCCCTACTGGGACCGGGACGAGGTGCACGAGATCTACCGCGACTGGCGCACCCTGCTGGACACCTACGACCCGCCCCGCACCGCCGTCGCCGAAGCCTGGGTCCCGGACACCCGGCGCGCCCTGTACGCCCGCCCGGACGAACTCGGCCAGGCGTTCAACTTCGAATATCTGGAGACGGGTTGGGACGCGGACCGGCTGCGCCGCGCCATCACCGCCTCCCTCGCGGAGGCGCACACCGTCGGCGCCTCGGCCACCTGGGTGCTCTCCAACCACGACGTGGTCCGGCACGCCTCCCGGCTGGTCCTGCCGCCCGGCACCGACCTGGACGCCTGGCTGCGCTCGGGCGGCACCGACCCCGCGACCGACCCCGGTGCCGGACTGCGCCGGGCCCGCGCCGCGACCCTGCTGATGCTGGCGCTGCCCGGCTCGGCCTACCTCTACCAGGGCGAGGAACTGGGCCTGCCCGAGGTCGCCGACCTGCCCGCCGAGGCCCTGCGCGACCCGGTCTGGGAGCAGTCGGGGTACACCCGTAAGGGCCGGGACGGCAGCCGCGTACCCCTGCCGTGGACGAGTACCGGACCCTCGTACGGCTTCGGGCCGGGCCCGGCGTGGCTGCCGCAGCCGGAGTCGTTCGCCCAGTACGCCGTCGAGGCGCAGTCCGGTACCGAGGGCTCCACGCTGGAGCTGTACCGCACCGCGCTCCGGCTGCGCCGCAAGCTGCTCCAGGGCGAGGAGCTGACCTGGACGCCCGGATCACCGCCCGACGTCCTGGACTTCACCCGCGCCCCCGGCTGGCGCTGCCTGACCAACCTCACCACCGAGCCGGTCGCCCGCCCGGCGGGCGAACTCCTGCTGTCCAGCGTGCCGTTGGCCGAGCCGGACATCCTCCCGCCGGACACCACGGTCTGGCTGGGCTAGCCGATCGTCGGGCTGGGGTTCGGCTGGGCCGGGGCCGGGTCCTCGCGGGTGCTGTTCGCGCCCGGCTCGCCGGGGATGGCCAGCGGGGTCGAGGTGGCGTTCGGCGGCGGGGTGAGCACGACCTGCGGCTGGCCGGGGTCCGGCGCGGGCGGCGTCAGGTTGTCCGAGGGCAGCTTGGGCGGGGTGGTCTGGTTGAAGATGGTCTGGTCGAAGTCGACCAGGCCGGTCTTCTCCATCACCGTCATGTGGTCCAGCACGGTGTCGTTGGCCTGGTCGGCCAGCGAGCGGATCAGCGAGTTCTTGGTGGTGGACCGGATCTTCGCGATGGCGTTGAAGATCGAACCGTGCGTCATCCGCAGGATGTTGGCGAAGTCGGTGTCGAACGCCTTGCCGGTCTCGCCCTTCAACTGAACCACGAACCCCTCCTGCTGGGGGCTCGCCACGTTGGGGATCGTGATGTTCAGCATCGGCGCGATCTTGCGGCAGGACGCGTCCAGCGCCGCGTGCCCGTCGACCAGGTGCTTGCTGGCCTCCTTGACCCCCGGGGAGGCGCCCTTCTGGAGCCCGATCTGCCCGAGCGGGTACTCCCACAGCCCGGCCGCGCGCACCTTCACCACGAAGTCCCGGTCCTGCTCGGTGAGCGGACCCCACTGCGTGTTGGCGATGATGCGGGTCTGCGCGGTGGAGACGGTGTCCAGTCCGAGCATGCCCGGATAGGCCAGCGCCGCGAGGGTCAGTGCCATGGCACCGCCCACGAAGAGAGTTCCCGTCGCGTTCCGCGAAAAGCGCACTGTTCCTCCTGCCCGGTCGTGGTTCCGCCGACAGGCGGTTCAGACACACAGCAGTACGGGCGCGGAGACGTTTCGTCTCGACAGCCGAGGCAAATTTTCCGCGCCGGTTTCCCGAGCGTGCCGCGCGGGCGCCCTTGACCCGCGAACAACCAGTGTATGAGCGGACGTTGGCCAGAGGTTGACCGTCCTTCGGGCGAAGTGGCCCAGGTCACCGGCCTAGATTTCGCCGCATGCCCCCACAGCCGAGACCGCCCGCGGCCCTCCCCGTGCTTCCCTACCGCAAGCCCACCGAGGGCCGTGACTACTGGGTCCTGGACGACGCCCTGCCCGACGCCGACGCGGTGCGCGAGCGGTGCCTCGCCAAGGAGGACTGGGCCGAGGGGTACCCGTACACCTCGGAGACCTGGCCCGGACTGCGGGCGATGCCCGGCCTCGAACCAGGTGAACTGGCGCGTGTGGAAAGGCTGGTGAAGAAGGCGACCGGCGCGCGGGAGCTGTGGGTGCAGCGGGCGCCCGGCGGCGGCACCCTCAACCACAACTGCGTCCAGGTCGTCGGCGAGGGCGAGAGCGAGCCCCGCCCGCACACCGACTCGCGCGCGCTGTGCCGGTACGCGGCCGTGCTCTACCTCAACCCCGCCGTGCCGAAGTCCTGCGGCACCAGCTTCTACCGCCAGGCGCTGCCCGGCGGACGGCTCGGCGGCAATGTCGTCCAGGCCCCGCACACCAACCTGGTCGACGCCCTCGGCACCCGCTTCGTCGCCCCCGACGCCTTCGAGGAGGACGTCCGTGTCCCGCACCGCGCCAACCGGCTGCTGCTCTACCAGGCCAACCTGGTGCACAGCGCGACCGCGTACACCGGCCGCACGCTGGCGGAGAAGCGGATGACGGCGGTGTTCTTCTGGATGGCGTGAGGCCCCCCGGACCGCGCCGGGGCGTCACCCGTTCGGCCTAGCACCCGTGGTCGCCGGGCGCCGCTCACCGGATCGTCGTACCTACGACCCCACCAGGGGTTCACGGGGGACGAGACGTCGGAGGTAACGGCCATGACCCAGCAGACGCAGTCGGCGCGCGCCCCACACAGCGGGCTGGCCGAGGGAGGCGCGGTCTTCGCGGGTGTGCTGATGCTGGTGAACGGCATCCTCCACATCTTCCAGGGCATCTCGGCGATCGCCGCGGACGACGTGTACGCCCGGATCAACGCCTACGTCTACAAGATCAACCTGACCGGCTGGGGCTGGATTCTGCTGGTGGCCGGTGTGATCGTGGTGGCGACCGGGGCCGGGGTGCTGATGGGAGCGGCCTGGGCGCGGGTGGTCGGCATCGTGATCACCTCGCTGGGCCTGATCCTCCAGTTCCTGTTCCTGCCCTACGCCCCGATCTGGTCGCTGATCCTGATCGCGATCGACTTCTTCATCATCTGGGCGCTGGCGACCTGGCACCCGGAGGGCCGTACGGCCTTCTGACCGCCGCCTCCCCGAACGGGCCGGTGCCGCGACGCTCTCCCGCGCGGCACCGGCCTCCTGTCCGGGTCCCCTGGCCTTCTCTGGCTCGACAGCCCCTGGTGTCCGGCCAGTTGGCCGGGCGAGGATGGGGTCCGTGACCATGGACGACGTTCTCGAGACTCCTCCCGCGCCCCCCGACCCGCGGGCCTCGGACGCCCTCGCCCGGCTGGCCTCCGGCGCCCTGCTGCTGACCGGGGCGGGCTGGCTGGCGCGGGCGGTGTGGGAGGTGCGGCTGTACAGCGCGGGCGAGCCCGCCTCCGGGGTCCCGGACCAGGGCGGCGGGGTGCACCGCCCGCTCAACGCCCTGGAGAACTCGTACCACCTGGTGAGCGCGGCCGGTTCCGTGCTCACCCTGCTGTGCGCGGCGGCCTTCCTGATGTGGCTGGGGCGGGTCCGGGACAACGCCCGCGCGCTGTCGGGACGCCCGCCGAAGTACGCGGGGATCTGGGTGTACCTGGGCTGGGTGGTGCCGGTGGTGAACCTCTGGTTCCCGCGCGGCATCGTGGCCGACGCCTACCGGGCGAGCGCTCCGGAGCAGCGGCTGCCGTTCGTGGTCAACGTGTGGTGGGGGCTGTGGCTGGCCGGTCTGCTCGGCGGTGTCCTCCAGCAGGGGAACACCGACTCCGTCATCGCCCGCGCCTACTCCGGGATCGGCCCGCTGCTGGCGGCCGACCTGGCCGTGGCGGGCGCGGCCGTGGCGGGGGCGCTGATGGTGCGTACGGTGACGGCGGCTCAGACGGCACGCCTCGCGTAAGGCTGACGGCCAGGAGGACTTCGGCGGCCCCTGGGAAGAACCCTTAGGCCAGACGGGTTTCCCGCCCTGCGGGCCGGGGTGGGGTGGGTGAGTATGAGGATGTTTGCCCTACCCCTCCTCTGCTAGGGGGCCTCCATGGCTGCTCTCGACATTCCCCCGCTCATCAAACCGTCCCGGCTCCGGCACCGGGGCGGTCTGGCGGGCGAGCTCATGGCGGAGTTCATCGGGACCTTCGTCCTCATCTCCTTCGGCTGCGGCGTGGTCGCCATGGCGGTCGCCGCGCTGCCGGGCTCCGGCCGCGCCGCCACCACCACGACGATCTTCCTCGCCGCCGGTGACTGGCTGCTGGTCGCCTGGGGCTGGGCGCTGGCCGTGACCTTCGGCGTGTACGTCGCCGGTGGCGTCAGCGGCGCCCACCTCAACCCGGCGGTCACCCTCGCCGTGGCCGTCCGCCGGGGCTTCCCCTGGCTGAAGGTGCTGCCGTACTGGTTCGCCCAGGTCGCGGGCGCCTTCGCGGGGGCGGCGCTGGTGTACCTCGTCTACCACAACGCGATCGACGCCTTCGACACCGCGGTGCCGGGACCCAAGACCGACGGCCACACCCTGGCCTCGTTCTCCATCTTCGCCACCTTCCCGGCGCCCTACTTCCACGGCGGCATCTGGGGTCCGCTGATCGACCAGATCGTCGGCGCGGGCTTCCTGGTGATGTTCGTGGTCGCCATCCTGGACCTGCGCAACCAGGCGGTGAAGGCGAACCTGGCCCCGCTGATGGTCGGCTTCGCGGTCGCCGCGATCGGCATGTCCTACGGCGCCAACGCGGGCTACGCCATCAACCCGGCCCGCGACTTCGGCCCCCGGCTGTTCACCTGGGCGGCGGGCTGGGGGAGCCTCGCCTTCCCGGGCAGCGTGCCGGGCCAGTTCAGCGGCTACTGGTGGATTCCCATCGTCGGCCCGCTGATCGGCGGCCTGGTCGGCATCTTCCTCTACGACCTCTTCGTCGGCGACGTCCTCTACCTCCGCAGCCACCTCGGCGAACTCCCCGAGCCCGGCCGCACCCGCCCGACCCGGACCATCGACCGGGGCGACGAGACGGGCCGCGGCGGCGACAAGCGGAAGGGGCCGGACGAGGACGACGAGTATTAGGTCCTCCCGGCAGGCAGGCAGGCAGGCAGGCTCCGGCGGACGGGCGGCCCGGATTCCGGGCCGCCCATCGCTATGTGCACCTGTGTACGAGGGTTCAGTGCGGCGTGTGATCCCTGGCCCGCGTCCGCACCCGAGGTCGCGGGCGGCCGTTGGACCTGTCGTGAAGGCGGTGCGGTGCAGGAACGATTTATCTGCGCGTCGCGCCTCCTCTCTGAGCGTGCGGCCACGGGGTGCCGCACCGCCGCGAGCTCTGGAGCGCAGAACAGTGTGGGCATACGCCGAGGACGCCGAGTGGGCGTCCGCAGCGGGGCGTTGTGGGCCGGACGGGCTGATCGGCCGGGACGCGGAGACGACGGATCTCCGGGCGGGCCTGGCCCGGAACCGGCTGGTCACGGTGACGGGGGCGGCGGGGGTGGGCAAGAGCGCGCTGGCGGCCGCCGCCGTGGGAGGAGCGGGGGAGGCCGGGCCCTGGGCGCGGGTGATCTATGTGCGGTGCCCGGGCGGCGGGGGACCCGTCGCGGCGGGAGCGCTCGCGGCCCGGCTGGCGGAAGTGGTGCTGGGGCCCCGGGACGCGGCCGGGCGGCGGACGGTCGGCGCGGGGGCCGTACCGGACGCGCGCCCGTCGGCCCGTACGTCCGGCGCCCGTACGAAAGCCCGGCCCGCCTTCACCGACCTGGTCTCGGCGCTGCGAACAACCGGGCGTGTGCTTCTCCTCCTCGACGACGCCGACGCGGTGCGCACCGAGTGCGCTGGGCTGGTGCAGCGGCTGCTGATGGACGTGCCCGGGGTGCGGGTGCTGGTGACCTGCCGCCAGGCGCTCGGGCTCGGTGAGGAACGGGTGCTGCGGCTGGCCCCGCTGGCGGCGGAGGCCGCTGTGGAGCTGTTCCTCGCGCGGGCCCGTGCCACCGCCCCCGGCTTCCGGGCGGAGGGCGCGGAGGCGGCTGCCGTGGACCGGATCTGCCGGGTGCTGGAGGGCGTACCGCTCGCCGTGGAGCTGGCGGCCGGGCAGCTGGACCGGGAGCCGTCCGCGTGGGCGCTGGCCGACCGGCTGGAGCGGGACCAGTGCTGGCTGGCCGCGCCCGGACCGGCGCTGCACCGGCACCGTTCGCTGCGCTCGGCGGTCGGGTCGGCGTATCTGCTGTGCGACCGGCCGGAGCGCGCGGTGTGGAGCCGGAGCAGCGTCTTCCGGGGGGCGTTCACCGAGCCGACGGCGGCCTACCTCTGCGCGGGCGCGGGTGTCGCCCCGCACCAGGTCTCCGCCTGCCTCGCCCGGCTGGCCGCCGCCGGGGTGCTGGAGACGCTGGACGAACCGGGGGGCCTGCGCCCGCCCCGCTACCGCATGACCCGCGCCGCCCGCGACTTCGGCACCGAACGGCTGCACGCGGCAGGGGAGTTCACCGTGGCGGTGGAACGCCATGTGCTGCACCACCGCCGCCTCGCGGAGGTCGCCGAGCACCTCTGGTACGCCGGTGAGCAACGCCAGGCGGCCCGGCTGGTCCGGGACAACGCGGCCGACCTGACCGCGCTGGTGGAGTACGCGGCCCGTCCCGACGCCCCGGCCGCGCAGGTGAAGGCGGCGCTGGCCACGGTGGCCGACCTGTGGTTCTGGTGGACGGCGCACGACCACGGCGAGGAGGGCCGCGCCCATCTGGCCCGCCTGCTGCCCCGCCACGAGACCGACGACCACCTCGCCGCCCGCGCCCGCTGGCTCGCCGCCTGGCTGAACGCCCCCGGCGACCCGGCCACCGCCCGCGCCCAGCTCGGCCAGGTCTGGACGGCTGCGGTGCTCGCCGGGGACGACGCGCTGATCGGCCGGGTCGCCCATGTCCAGGGCGTGCTGGCGTGGGAGCGCGGGGACGCCCGTACCGCCGCCGACTGCTTCCGGCAGGCCGCCGACACCGTCCCGGCGTTCGCTCCCGGCGGGCCCGCCCCGGCCGTGAGCCTGGCCGCCCTGGCCGTGGCCCAGGCCCGCACCTCCCCCGGCGCGGCGGGCCGCAGCGCCCGCCGGGCACTGTCCTCCCCCGGCGTACGCGACGACGCGTGGGCGACGGCCCTCGCCCGCTACGCCCGCGCCTACACCGACCACCACCAGGGCCACACGTCCCGTGCCTGGCACCGCGCCCACCGCGCCCTGGCCACCCTGGACACCCGCACCCCCCTGCCGGGCACCCCCGACTCCCCCGACCTCCCCGCCGTACGCGCTTCCCTGCGCCGCCTGTTGGCCGACATCGAGTCCCCCCGCACCCCCCGAGCGGCCCGCCCCACGGTCCCGGCACCGCGAACGGACACGCCCGCGGCGAGCAGGACGTCGAGCCGGGCTGAACGGCGGTTGCGTGGTTTCACGTGAAACACACAGCGAACCGGGGTCAGTCCTTGAGGGCCGTCGGCCGCCAGCGCCAGCCCGCCGTGTGCAGGGCCTCCGCCCGCTGGACGGCGATCTGCACGCGCAGCCGGGACTCCGCCCGGTCGCGGAAGGCTTCGGACGCGGTGTGCTGGGTGGGGTGCTTGCGATAGAGCGTGCCGGGTTCTTCCTGCATCCAGCCGGGGCTGACCGCCTCGCAGCTCAGCAGGAGGGCGCCGTCCTCGAACGCGGGCAGGGCGGGCCAGCCGCCCAGCAGGCGGACCAGTTCGGTGTGCACGGTCTGCGTGGTGCCCACCACCGGCATGGCACCGCGCGCGGCCCCCTCCAGCAGGGTCCGGGCGGGCAGCGGTCCGGGGGCGGGGTCGTAGGGGCCGGGTTCGAGACGGCCGTCGGGGTGCAGGTCGAGACAGGGGGCGACGGTCCAGGCGTAGCCGGGGTGGGCGGACAGCACCTCGATGTCCCGGGCGAGGGTGTCGGCGTCGGGAAGCAGGTCGTCCGCGTCGACACAGCGCAGCAGGGCGCCGGTGACGCGAGCCAGACCCAGGGTGCGGGCACGGGCGGCTCCGCCATGGCGTCCGGTTCCGGTGGAGATCCAGGGCTCGTCCGGCAGTTGGGCCGCGGGACGCCCCGTGCCCCCGTCCTCCTGCACCACCCACTGAAGCCGCCACCCACCCGGCAGCCGCTGCGCCCGCAACGAGTCGCACAACTCCCGCAGATAGCCATGCCCACCGTTGTGAACGGGCGTCAGGACACTGAGCGTAGGCATACGGAACGCGCCCCCCTTCGACAAGCCGAGGCCCTGGCCCCGAAGTTTTCAACCCTAACGGGCGTCCGGCCACCCGGGCCGACTCTGTAAAAGGCTCCCCAAACCGCATTCCCCCGCGGCACTTCTTCCGTCCGGACGGGCGCGGTTATGCCTGGTGCGTATTAACGTTCTTGGGCACTGAGTGCGCGACGCGTCGCACGGAGTCATCGGCGCAGGTCGATCCCGGGGGGAGGCGCGTCCGCAGGGCACTACTTGGGGGGTACGTCATGCAGGAGTTGGCCAAGGGAGCCAACGCGGCACTGGCGGCGCTGAGCGAGAGCGTCGATTCCGTGATGGTCGGCCTGAATTGGTCGAGCCCCACGGGCGAGGGCGACGCGGACGTCTCCGTACTGCTGCTGAATTCCGACGGCAAGGTACGCAGCGACGCCGACTTCTACTTCTACAACAACCCGGTCGCGCCGGATGGCAGCGTGCAGTTGCTCGGTAAGACGCCCACGGGGGACGGGAGTCAGGACCGCATCGGCTTCGACCTGACCGCGATCCCGGACGAGGTCGCGCGGATCGTGGTGGCGGCGAGCCGGTACGAGGGGGCGCACTTCGGGGAGCTGGAGAACCTGCGCCTGACGCTGGCGGACGGCTCCGGGACGGACCTGGTCGGCTTCACGATCACCGACACGGGCCCGATGAGCGCGTTCATCTTCGGCGAGCTGTACCGCCGGGACGGGGCGTGGAAGTTCCGTGCGGTGGGCCAGGGTTACTACTCCGGCCTGGCGGGACTGGCCACCGACTTCGGCGTGGACATCGACGACGACGCGGGCGAGGAGGAGGCACCGGCGCCGGTCGAGCGGACGCCGGAGGAGCCCGTACGGGCGCAGGTCCCCGCACCCCGCCCCGCCGAGACCGCGAAGGCACCCGCCCGCCCCCGTACCGCCAAGAAGAAGGTCACCCTGCCGAAGGGGCCCCGGCGGACGCTGGCGGAGAACGACTCCTGGCGTGAGGCGCGGCTGTTCCCCGTGTCCGCCCTCAAGAGCGACCGCGACCGGGAGGCGCGGGCCACCTCGGTGCTGCTGTCGGTGATGGCGCAGGTCCCGGAGTTCGGGCGGCGGCTCACCGCGGCGTTCGGCGCCCCGGCCGGGCGCATGGAGACGTTCACCGAGGTCACGCTGCCGCACAGCGACTCCCCGCGCCGTCCGGACGGGGTGATCCGGGTCGAGCGGGCGGGCAAGCTGTGGACGGCCCTGGTCGAGACGAAGACCAACGGCAACGTCCTCAGGAGCGACCAGGTCCAGACGTACATGGACATCGCCGCGCGCCGGGGATACGAGGCCGTCATCACGCTGACCAACGACGTCGAGCTGGAGGGCCGCCCGCTGGTCGACGTCAAGATCGACGGCAGGCGCAAGCACAAGGTGGCGCTCCGGCACCTGTCCTGGGCCGAGGTGGCGCACCAGGCGCAGATGCTGATCCAGCACGAGGGTGTGAACGATGCCGCGCACGCCTGGCTGCTCCGCGAACTGCTGCACTACCTCCAGCACGAGAACTCCGGCTGCCACGGCTTCCAGAACATGGGCGCGGCGTGGGTCCCGGTACGCAACGGCATCGACGACGAGACCCTCTGCCAGGGCGACCCGCGTGCGCTGGAGGTGGTGGAGAGCTGGGAGCGCCTGGTCCGCCAGGTCTGCCTGCGCCTGGGCGGCGAACTCGGCCACAAGGTGCTGCCCGTCCAGCGTTCCCGGCGCGGCACCGACCCGGCAGCCCGCCGCGCCCTCCTCGCCGACCAGCTCTGCCACGACGGCCGTCTCGGTGCCGAGCTGCGCATCGAGGGCACGCCCGGGGTGCTGGCCCTCACCGCCGACCTGCGCACCGGTCGGCTCCGGACCTCGATCGAGATCCCCGCGCCCACCCAGGGCTACCCCCTGGCCGCGGCGAAGCGCCTCGTCCGCCGTCTCGCCGAGGCCCCGGCCGACCTCCACGTGGAAACCCTGGTGGAAGGCGGCGGCGGCCCCCGGGGCACCCTGGAACGCCTCCGCCCCGAGCCGGGCGACATGCTCCCGAAGTCCGGCACCCCGGTCACCGGCTTCCGCCTCTCCCTCCTCAAAACCATGGGCAGCACCCGGGGCAACGCCCAGTCCAGCTTCATCCGCAGCGTGGACGAGGCGGTGCATCGGTTCCACCGGTCGGTGGTGGCGTGTCTGGAGTGAGGCCGACGGCGGTGGTGGCGGGGCGGGTCACGCCGTACTGAAGTGCCGTACGACCTCCCCCACCACCGCCCGGGCCGCCCGTGTCGGGTGGCGGCGGCTGTGGTGGGCGAGGTGGATGGGGACGTCGGGGAGGGCGGGGCCCGCGACGCGGGTGAGGCGGCCCTCGCGGAGGGCCTCCGCGACGTTGGCGTGCGGGAGGACCGTCAGGCCGAGGCCGGCCGTCACGCAGGAGCGGGCCGCCTCGATGCTGCCGAAGCGGGTCATGCGGGGGTGGGCGCCGGGGACCGCCTGGAGTTGTCCGGCGAGCCAGTCGCTGTAGGAGCAGCCCTGTTCATGGAGGAAGAAGTCCTCCTGGGCCAGTTCCCGCCAGGTCGCGGGACGGTCGCGGTCCGCGAGGCGGTGCCCGGGCGCGCACAGCAGGTCCAGCGGCTGGGCGGCGATGTACTCGGCGGTGATGTCCGCGTGGTCCACGCACTCCTCCAGCAGCAGCGCGAGGTCCAGTTCGCCGGACCGCAGCCCGGTCAGCGCGGCGGACGTGCCGCGTGGCTCCAGCTGGACCTCCACCTGGGGGTGGAGGTCACGCAACGCGGCGATCACACGCGGCAGATGGGCCGAGCACAGGGTCTCGCCCGCGCCCACCACCACCGTCCCGCTGACCGGCCCGTCCTCGGCGGCGGCCGCGAACAGCCGTGACTCCGCCTCCAGCACCTCTTCGGCCACTGCGAGCAGCCGCCGCCCGTCCTCGGTGAGCGGCGCCCCTCTGGCCAGCCGGTCGAAGAGCCGGGTACCGAGCGCCTTCTCCAGGGCCTTGATCTGCACGGTCACCGTGGACTGCGCGAGTCGCAGCTCGGCCGCGGCGGCGGTGAAGCTGCCCGTTCTGGCCAGCGTGGCGAAGGTCTGGAGCAGCCGGGTTTCCATGGCGGAAGGGTAGCCAGCCATCGAAGATGCCGATGGCTCGTATGAAAAACAATCGTTGGTATTGATGTCGTGGGGCCGCCAGCATGGAGGCATGGCTCACTCCACGGCTACCGATGTCCTGCGCTACGCGGCGTTCACCCCCGACCCCCAGGGAGGCAACCCCGCCGGGGTCGTCCTCGACGCGACCGGCCTCGACGAGCGGGAGATGCTCGCGCTCGCCGCCGAGGTCGGCTACCCCGAGACGGCCTTCCTCACCGAACGGGACACGGACCGCCGCCGTTACACCGTGCGCTACTTCAGCCCCCTCGCCGAGGTCGCCTTCTGCGGGCATGCCACGGTCGCCACCGCGGTGGCCCTCGCCGAACGCGTCGGCCCCGGTGAACTCCTCTTCGACACCCCGGCGGGGGAGATCAGGGTGGAGACGGTGGCCGACCGGGACGGCACCGTACGGGCGACCCTCACCAGCGTCCCCACCCGCTCCCGCCCGGCCGACGCCGCCGAGCTGGACGCCGCGCTTGCCGCCCTGCGCTGGGACGCCGCCGACCTGGACCCGGCCCTGCCGCCCCACGTGGCCTTCGCGGGCAACGACCACCTGATCCTCGCCGCCGCGTCCCGCGCCCGACTGGCCGACCTGGCCTACGACTTCGACGCCCTCACCGCCGTCATGCGCACCCACGGGTGGACCACCGTCCACCTCGTCTGGCGGGAGAACGACGGCAGTTACCACGCCCGCGACCCCTTCCCCGTCGGCGGTGTCGTCGAGGACCCGGCCACCGGCGCGGCAGCGGCGGCGTTCGGCGGCTACCTGCGCACGCTCGGCCTGGTGACCGCCCCGAGCACGATCACCATCCGCCAGGGCGAGGACATGGGCCGCCCGAGCGACCTCACCATCGAGGTGGACCCGTACGAGACTCCCGTAAGGGTGACGGGGCGGGCCGTACCGATCCCCGCGCCCTGAGGCGGCTCGGCGCCCGAGGTGACATCCGTCTCTCGGGCCCCACCCGTATCGCCCCGAAATGATCAGTAATGCCCAATCTATAAGGGGAACCGGAGCAGTTCCCGTAGAGATATCGAAACTTTTTGGGCAACCCTTCTCCCCGGTTGTGAGTCAGCTATGCGCCAACGTTGATCCTTCCTGCTGCCCAGAGGTTCGTAATGAAGCTGCGTCGTTCCCTGGCCCTCGCTGCCGCGACGGCCGTCCTGTCTCCGGTCGTCCTGATGACGGCCTCGGTCGCGCAGGCGGCGGACAACGAGACCAAGCCGGCCACCACCGAGTCGGCCACGACGGGTGAGACGAGCAAGGAGACGGAGCCCGCGGGCAACGTCACCACCACCCCGGCCACCGAGGTCACCACCTCGCCCGCCACGGACACCACCTCGACCCCGCCCGCCGACGCCACCTCGGCCGCGCCCGCCAAGGACTCCGCCTCTTCCTCGGCCTCCACCTCCGCGTCGACCAGCGCGTCCTCCTCGGCGTCCGCGTCGGCCTCCGCGTCGAAGAACCCGGAGGACTGCCTGACCGACGACGTCCAGAACTTCGACGAGAACCTCAGCACCACGCTCTCCGGGCTGCCGTCGAAGATCGTCGCGGGCAGCGGCTACCACGCCTTCAAGCTGAACGTGAAGAACTCGGGCAGCCACTCCTACAAGCGCGTCGACCTCGGCGTCTTCGCCGCGGCGATCAGCGCCGACGACGACGACTTCTCCGACCCGGTCAACCACCTCACCCTCCAGTACCAGGACCCGTCCACCGGCAAGTGGAACGACATCTCCGTGGACCTGGACGACGACGCCGCCGGTTACCTCGGCTACACCGACGTGAAGGCGAAGGAGTCGTTCTCCATCGACCTGCGCGTGGCCGTCGACAAGAAGGCCCCCGCGGGCTTCGGGTTCGCCGTCAGCACCGGCATGTACCTGGACGACAAGGGCAACTGCGTCGCCGCCCCGGACGAGAGCTTCTACCAGTTCGACGTCCTCGCCGCGGGCACCTCCGCCGGTCCCGTCGACGACTCGACCCCCAAGCCGCAGGGCGGCCGCAAGCCGCTGCCCACCACCAAGCCCGCCGGTAACACCGAGATCGTCCCCCAGGGTCACCTCGCCGAGACCGGTTCCAGCTCGGCCCTCCCGGCCATCGCCCTCGCGGGCGGCGCGGCCGTCGCGCTCGGCCTCGGCGCGATGTTCGTCGTCCGTCGGCGCCGCAACGAGGGCGGGAACGTCGCGGTCTGACAAGGACCCCCGCATCACACGGAGCAGGCCCGGACGATCCCGTCCGGGCCTGCTCCGTACGTTCCGCCCGCCCTCAGAGGCCAGGCCCCCCGAGCAGGTCCGAGGCGGCCTGGATCGGGTCGGTGGCAGCCGCGGGCGCGGGCGGCGCGGCCTCGGCCGGGGTGTGGCAGGTGAAGCCGAGGCGGGCCATGGCGCGGCTGACCTCGCCGCCGCTGAAGTCACGGCGGTCCTGCCGGGTGATGACCTCGCCGACCTGCTTGACGGGGTAGCGGCGGCGCCCGATCGTCACCGAGTCACCGGTGATGGCCTCGGGCGCGATGCCCGCCATCGAGGCGATCACCCCGTCCTTGGTGAGTTCGAACGGATACCGGGCGATGACACAGCGCATGTTGCCTCACAGAAGGAAGAAAAAGGGGCAAAGCCGGGGCGAGTCGGACGGGACGAGGGCGCACTCGTCGCCACCCTCGCACACGACCGGGTACCTCCGCCCGAACCGGTGCCGAAGCGGACGACGCCGCGCGGCGCGGACGCCCCCCCCGGCCAGGGCCGCCGCGATCTCCGTGCGGTGCTGCCCTGCCCGGCATACCGACTCCGGGCAGGTGTCGATAAGTTGAACAGGACTTGGCCGATTCCGCGGCCGAATCGACCTCTATCCAACTGAATCAGGCAAAACGAGCAGAGATCGAGGCGCATGCTGTCACGGGGGAGTTCACGAATATCCGGCAGAACCGCGTCCGACGCGTGGAGCCGACCACGGACGGGACTCTGGGCCGTAGCGGGGGTGACGGTTCTCGGATTCCTCATCGCGCTGGAGCTGACCGCGCGCCACTACGGCCTGCCCGGTCCGCTCACCGTCCAGGCGGCGGAGCTGGTAGGGCGGCCCAAGTCGGCCGCCCTGCTGTACGC
The DNA here is from genome assembly GCF_044903645.1 of Streptomyces sp. NPDC002176. Classification (NCBI taxonomy): domain Bacteria; kingdom Bacillati; phylum Actinomycetota; class Actinomycetes; order Kitasatosporales; family Streptomycetaceae; genus Streptomyces; species Streptomyces sp. NPDC002176. Next base: position 255,569 of record NZ_JBJDQW010000005.1, on the reverse strand, counting down.
CGGTATGGCGCTGATGATGGTGGTGTTCACCTGGCGGCAGCGCTTCGTCGCCCTCGGGGCGGCCGTCGGCATCGACGTCGTACTCGCCCTGGGGCGCTGGGTGTTCGGGGTCGGGGGGACCGAGGGCTACCCCTTCGGCAACGGCGCGTTGTGGGTGCTGCTGGGCTGCGGGGTCATCGCCGTCACCCGGCGCACCGGCCGGGAACGCGCCCTGCTGCTGAAGGGCGTCGGCCTGGGCCTGCTGCTGGTGGCCGGGCGTAAGACGGGCGACACCTGGCTGCTGGTCACGGCGAAGTCCCGCCCGGAGGTGCTCGATCCGTACGTCGCGGTCGCCGATCACGCGCTGGGCAGCCCGTCGTGGGTGGTGGGCCGGGTCGTCGAGGCCACGGGCCCGGTCGGCGCCCAGCTGCTCCACGTGGTCTACGGCCAGCTCGCCGTGGCCGCGGTCGTCGTGTCCCTGTACCAGCTTCGCCATGTGGCGGCCGAGCGCCGCTTCCCGGGCCACCACCTGGTGCGCACGTTCCTGGTGATCGGCCTGCTCGGCCCGGCCATCTACATGATCTTCCCCGTGGTGGGCCCCGTCTTCGCCTACGGCACCGGTGCGTTCGGCACGGGCAACGAGCACTGGGCGGTCGCCGAACTGTGGCCGCACACCGCGCCGCCGGTCAGCGCTCCGCACGCGGTGGTGTACGACATGATCACGCCCCGCAACTGCATGCCCAGCCTGCACACGGCATGGGCCACCGCGATCTTCATCCACACCCGCCGGGCCTCACGCTTCCTGCGTTCCGCGGGAACGTTCTGGCTCGTGGCCACCCTCGTGGCGACCCTGGGATTCGGCTACCACTACGGCATCGACCTCATCGGCGGCGTGGTGTTCACGCTCACGATCGAGACGGCCCTGCGCGCCCTCGACCGCGGCTGGGACCGGTCGGCCGTCCGGCTGGTCGCCTACGGAGTGACGGTCTTCACCACGATCCTGCTCGCGGTCCGCTTCCTGCCGGTGGAGATGGCGAAGCACCCCTGGGTGGCGGGCTCCCTGCTCCTCCTGGCGCTGGGTTCCGTGATCCACGGCTACGTGCGGACCACCAGCCGCTGGGAGCCGGAGCCCGTGCCGCTGACCACACCGGTACGAACGGCAACGGCGACCCCGTGACGCCCGCGGACCGGCCCGGAAGCGGGCCGGTCCGGAACGGGCCCGGTCAGAACAGGCCCTTGTACGCCTGCCAGCCGGTGGCGATCCTGGTGCGGCCGCCGAAGGACCCCTTGCCGTTGCCGTTGTTGCGCCACACCGAGCCGGAGGAGTCGCGGGAGACGAGGTCGGCCCGGCCGTCGCCGGTGATGTCGCCGACGCCCACGACCGTGTCGTACGACGTGCCCCAGTCGTCGGCGACCTTCACCCGGCCCCTGAACTTGCCGCTGCCCGCGCCGCCGTAGCGCCACAGCTCGTTCGACCTGTCCTGCACCAGCAGGTCGCCGTGGCCGTCGCCGTCGAGGTCACCGGCGCCGACGATCTTCTTGTACCCCGTCCACCGGGACGCGATCTTCACCCGCGCGGACAGCTTGCCCGTGCTGGTCGCCGTGTAGAGGTAGACGTCGCCGGTCGAGGACTGGCGGGCGATCAGGTCGGCGCGGCCGTCACCGCTGACGTCGCCGGGCGAGGTCAGCACGTCGTACTGGTTCCAGCCCGTGCCGAGCGAGGTGGACGCGGTGGAGGGCTTCACCGCCGCCCCGCACGCGGGCCGGTAGGCGCGCAGCTCGCCGCCGGGGGAGCGCACGAGCAGGTCGTTGCACCGGTCACCGCTCAGGTCACCGAACGGCACCGCCTTGATCGAGGCCGACCAGCCCGAGCCCGAGGTCTTCGCCCCGAACGCGCCCGCGCCGTCGCCCCGGTGGAAGGTCAGCCCGCCCGTGGAGTTGAGCGTGAGCAGATCACCGGTGCCGTCGGACCCGATCTGGTCGCGCCGCACGGCGGCACCACCGGTCAGCCTCAGCGAGCCGGACGAGGTCGCCGCCGCGCCGCGACCGTCGGCCGGGACCACCGTCAGCGTCCAGGTGTACGTGCCGTTCGGTACGTACGCCCCCGAGGACGTCCTGCCGTTCCAGCTCGCGTGGACCGCGTCGGTCGCCGCGCCGCCGGACAGGGTGCGCACGGTGGCGCCGGTCGCCTTGTTCCGGAACGCCAGCGTCCATGACGCGGCCGGTCGCGACAGCCACCATGTGCCGTCCCACGCGGACGACGGGCTCACCAGACCGACCGAGGCGGCCGCCTTCGCGCCGAGGACCGCGAGGTCGGTGGCGGGCACACCGCCGCGTACGACGTGGATGTCCTGGGTGGCGGAATCCACGTAACCGACCAGGCCGGTGTACGGATCGACGTCCCACGGCCCGGCCTTGGCCGCCAGCGTCCGGCTCACCGCGGAACCACGGCTGACGTCGGTGAGGACCAGCGCCCCCGAACTCGGGTCGGGCGAGACCACGAAGCCGTCGCCCAGGCGGCTGTCCGCCGCCGCGGGTACGGCGACCAGCGTCTTCCCGCGCGTGTCGTACACGACGGCCTTCCGCGCACTGCCGCCCTGGGGAAGGTCGCACGTGCCGGACCAGTACACCCAGCGTCCCACCGCTTCGACGTTCCCCGTGGCACAACCGGCGGGTGCGTGGAACGACGTGATCGCGGTGCCCGATCGCACCTCGGTGGCCGTCACGGTGCCGTCACCGGTCGCCGTCCACAGCGTCTCGCCCCACAGGGCGACGGAGGTCGACCGGGCGGCCGCGCCCGTGAAGGTGCGGACGGGTTTCCCGGTGTCCAGGTCGACCACGCTGAGGCCGTCGCCCTGCGGTGTGGGCCCGGTCCAGGCGGCGTACCGGCCCGCGGCGCCCGCGAGGTCGTCGTTGTCCCGCAGCCCGGAGGCCAGCACGGTGCCGGGGAGGGACGTGCCCCGCTCCAGGACGGATACGTCCCCGAGCGCGTCCAGCGTCACCGCCCGGCCGTCACCCGTGCCCAGCAGGGTCGGACAGCTCCCGCTGTCCCCGTCCAGCACCCCGCAGTGCCAGGTCTTGCCCCGGTCCGTGCGCGGCCCCGCCGCCAGGGTCCCGACCGTGGTCAGCGAGCGGCTGTACAGATGCGTCGCGCCGTCGCCCGACTCGTACGTCAGCAGCTCACCGCCGCTCAGGTCGAGCGACTCGACGCCCATGGGCCTGGGCGGGACGTCCACGATCCGGCGCACCCCGGGCAGACCGTCGGGGCCCGCTTCGATCCGGGCGATGCCGTAGTCCTCGGCGGACTCCCCGCCGGTGACGACCAGGCCGCCGTCGGGGGCGGTGAGGAAGGTGGCGGCCGCCCGCTTCAGCAGGGGCCGGGCCGCGGAGCCGTCGAAGGGCACCGCGGTCACGTCCGTGAGGCCGGTGCCGTCCCGCCGTCCCGTGACGACCGCGTCACCGACGATACCGAGGAGCTGGATGTTGGCGACGCGGAGCACCCTGACCTCGCGCACGGGCGTGTCCCAGGCACCGGGAGTGTAGACGCGCACCTGTGTCGGGCCGTTCCACGCGGCCAGGTATCCCGGCCCCACCACGGTGTCCGTGCTCGCCAGCTCCGGCGGGAGAATCGTGGCGGCCCCGGTCTCCGGGTCCACCCACGCGGCCCGCAAGGTCCGGTCCTCCGGGCCGTAGAACCTGACGACGATGCCGGAGGCGGAACCCTCGGGAAGGAAGGGGAAGTCCGACCCCTCCGGGAGCCCGGTGACGGGTCTGGTCACCGTGCCGCCGTTCCCGGCGCGCAGCAGGGAGAGCTCGGTCCGGTCGGTGCCCGTCAGGCTGTAGGCCAGCACGGTACGCCCGTACGTCTGCAGGTAGTACTGGTCCGCCGGGAGCGTCACGGTCTCCGTGGCGCCGGTTCCCATGTCCCGGAGCAGGACCTGCCCGCCGCCGCGCTGGTCGGGCGGAAGGGCCACGACGTCCGAGCCGGTGCCGTGGTAGCCCGCACCGCGGGACTGCTGCTTCTCGCCGCCCTCCACCGGCTCACCGCTGCCGTCGTAGCCGATCCACCAGAGCCCCGAGCCCTGCGCGCCGGTCCGGTACTGCAGGAAGCCGGAGGCCCCCGCGCTCTCCAGGTACACCTTGCGCGGAGTCGTCCGCATCGTCGCCGGCAGAACGATCTCCGGCGTGCCCTCCGCGTACGCGGGCGCCGTCACCGTCACGGCGGACGCCGAGAGCGCCAGACCGATGACGACGGCCACGGAGCCGTGCGCGAACCTACGACGAGTCACTTGCCACCCCTCCCCTGCGGAGGGCCCCATCCCCCCGAACAAGCGGGCGGATAGTAGCAGTTGACCGAGGTGAGCGCCGCTGCCGGGCTCAGCGCACGGGGAAGCCGAAGGAGTAGCCCTGCTGCTTGAGTTCGGGGAGCACGCGGCGCAGTGCCGCGACCGTCTGGGAGCGGTCGCCGCCCGCGTCGTGGAACAACAGGGTCGGCCCGTTGGGGAGTTCGCGCTCGACGGTGGCGACGATGGCGTCCGTGCCCGGCAGTTCGAAGTCCTTGGTGTCCACGTTCCAGCCCAGCGGGCGCATGCCCCGCGACGCGGCGAGCTTGCGGCTCTCGGGGGTGAAGGCACCGCCGGGGGCCCGGTAGTACATCGGCCGTACGCCTCCGGACGCCTCGGTGATCATGCGTTCGGCGTCGAGGATCTGCTGCGACTGGTAGGCCACGGACTTCTTGTCCATGCCGGTGTCGTGCGACACCGTGTGGTCGCACAGCCGGTGCCCGGCCGCGACGACCTGCTTCACCAGGTCGGGGTGGGCCTGCGCCTGGGTCCCCACCATGCAGAAGGTGGCCTTCACCCCGTACTCCTGCAATACGGCGAGCACTTGGGGGGTCCAGGTGGGGTCGGGGCCGTCGTCGATGGTGATGTTGACGCCGCGCGCGCCCTTGTCCGAGGCGTGCGCGATGGTCACGTCGACCGGCTTGACGCTGCTCGTCGCCGCCTTCGGCGCGGGCTTGCCCGAGGTGTCGGCCTGCGCGGTCCATATGGAGGCCCCGACGGCGAGCATCGTCACCCCGAGCGCCGCCCCGACCACCTTGCCGTACCAGCCCCGCGTCCCGTTGTGCCGCGCCATGTCCGCCCCCGCTCTCGCCCACCGAACCCCGGCCGCGTCGCGACCACTTGTGAGGACGGCGGACGGGAGCGGGGGGATGCGCGTGTTACCGATCACGGACGATTCCGGGGGAGTTCACGGACAACCTCGCTACCAGGCACGGGCGTCGGCCGCGTTGTCCTGCCAGTACGTCACGGAGGCGGCGCTGTTGAAGTAGACACCGCCGTTCGGCAGGTTCAGCGTCTTCTCCTTACCGGTCCCGTTCGCCTTCCTGTCGGTGAAGGACACCCCCAGGGTCTTCTCGGTGGCGCCGCCCTCGCCGTCGGGGGAGTACGTCAGGATGCCCGCGTAAGCCGACTGGCCGGGCTTGAGCGTCACCACGGCCTGCGGCTTGCTCTCCTCGAACCGGGCCAGCGGGGCCTGGGCGTCGGCTCCGGCCCGCAGGACGGGGGCGTAGTAGGCGTCGCAGGTCGTGGTGCCGGTGTTGGTGGCCTTGAGCAGCAGGTGGTTGATCGGACGGGGCGCCTCGGTGACGGTCAGCTTGGTGTTCGCCGTGGTGCAGGTGGTCGTCGTGGTCGCGGCGGTCGCCGTGCCGACCTGGACGCCGACGAGGGCGAGTGCGGCGACGGCCACCAGGGCGGAGGCGGTGGCGCGGGACGTGGAAAGAGTGGCGATACGCATGAGTGGACTGCCTTGTCTGTAAGGGAGTTGCGCTTCCCTGAACGCGACGCGCGGGGGAAGCGGGAGCCGAGCGGGGCCGTCACCGTGTCCGGTGGGTCGCCGTGCTTGGATGGCCCAAGCCTGTGCCACGGGGTGTCCCGGCCGCCATTCCATCGGGATTTTCGGGACGCTGGGATGCCCGCACCGGCTCTGAACTGGGGAAACGTGACCTCCCTGGGATGCCGAACGGAATGGGGAACGCGTGGGGGCGGCTGAGGAGATCGCGGAATTCGCCGCGCTGTTAAGCGAGTTGAAGCAGCGCTCCGGGCTGAGTTACGAGGGCCTGGCGAAGCGCGCGCACATGAGCACCTCCACGCTGCACCGGTACTGCCGAGGGGACGGAGTACCGGCCGACTACGCGGCCGTCTCCCGCCTCGCCCGGCTGTGCGGGGCTACCCCCGACGAGCTGGTGGAGCTGCACCGGCGCTGGGTCCTGGCGGACGCGGCACGGGAGCGCGGCAGGCGAGCGGCGGCGGTCCCGGCACCGGAGCCCGCGGACGACAGGCCCGGCACGGACCCGCGCCCGGCGCAGCCGCCGAGCACGCCCGTCGCTCCTCCCGTCCCGGTCGCCGATCAGCCGCCGGAGGAGGCCGCCGTCGGCCGCCGGACCGCTCGCGGGCGGTGGGCCCTGGTCGCGGCCGCCGTAGCCGCCGTCGTCGCGGTGGCCACCGCGCTCACGGTCGACCAGGACGCCGACCCGTCAACTCCCTTTGCTGCCAAGGCACCCGCCCAGGACGGCGCCGGGACCCCGCTCACCGTGAGCACCCGCACCTACGGCTGGGACGACCCGCAGTGCGAGGGGAAGTACCTGATCGACCGGCCTCCCGCCGAGGTCGCGCCGCCGGTGATGGGGCAGTACCTGCCGGGCTGGGTGACGGCACACCGCGCCGTCGCCGCCGACGAACAGCGGGTGGCGCTGACCGTCCAGGGCACCGGGGACGAGACCGTCGTCATCGAGTCCATGCACGTCGGCGTGGTGGACGCGAGCCCGCCGCCGACCTGGAACGCGTATCTGGGGTCGTCGGGCTGCGGCGGAGGGGTGGAGACGCGGTCGTTCGACACGGACCTCGACGCCGGTCACCCCGTCATCCGGCCGAAGGCCGGCCAGCGCGGCTTCCCCTACAAGGTCAGCCGGTCCGACCCCGAGGTCCTCTACATCACCGCCCACGCCGACACCCGCGACGTGAAGTGGTACGTGGACCTCGAATGGAACAGCGGCGGCCGCCAGGGCACCCTCCGCATCAGCGACCACGGCACCCCGTTCCGCACGAGCGGGAGCCGGGGGCGTCCGGTGTACGAGTACCTGCTGGGCGGCACCCACTGGTACCGGACGGCCGGGGACTGACCGACCGGCCGCCCCGTCACCGCTGCTCCCCCCTCCCGGACCCCCTGGGCAGCACCCCTCTCTCCATCGCCACCACCACCGCCCGCGTCCGGTCGTTCACGTCGAGCTTGGCGAAGAGGCGGAGGAGGTGGGTCTTGACCGTGGCTTCGGCGATGACGAGCCGCCGCCCGATCTCCGCGTTGGTCAGGCCGTCCGCCACCGCGTTCAGGACGTCCGTCTCGCGGGCTGTCAGCGGGGCCTGGGCGGGCTGCCGCATCCGGGCGACGAGCCGTTCGGCCACCCGGGGCGCCAGCACCGTCTCCCCGCGGGCCGCGGCGTGGATCGCGTCGGCCAGCTGCTCACGGCTGGTGTCCTTGAGGAGGTAGCCGATGGCCCCGGCCTCCACCCCGCGCTCGATCTCCGCGTCGGTGTCGTACGTCGTCAGGATCAGCACCCGGGTGCGGGGAAAGCGCGCCACGATCTCGGTCGTGGTGGCCACTCCGTCGAGTACCGGCATCCGCAGGTCGACCAGGGCGACATCGGGCTCGTACCGTGCGACGAGTTCGAGGGCGGCCCGGCCGTCGGCCGCCTCGCCGACGATCTCGATGCCGGTCCCGGTGCCGGTCCCGGTGCCGAGGAGGGCCACGACTCCGGCACGCATGACGGTGTGGTCGTCCACGACGATGACGCGGACCCGCTCGCCGGTCACGCCCGCACCCCGCTCTCGCCGTCAGCCGGGGCGGCCATGGGAAGCAGCGCCAGTACGCGTGTCCCGTCGCCCACCGAACTCGTCACCGTCAGCCTCCCGCCCAGCTCCGCCAGCCGTTTGCGCATCCCGTCAAGGCCGAAGCCCACCGACTCCTCCACCACGAAACCGGTCCCGTCGTCGGTGATCTCCAGTTCCACCCCGTACGCCTGCCGGGCCAGGACCACGCCCACCGTGGACGCCTGCGCGTGCTTGCGTACGTTGGCCAGCGACTCCTGGGTGCAGCGCAGCAGGGCGATCCGGGTCTGCTGATCGCACACCGGGTCCGCCAGCTCCGCCTCGACGGTGAGACCGGTGTCCTCCGCGAACCGGTCCAGCGTCCGACGCAGCGTCTGCGCCAGCGAACCGGACGCCGACCGGCCCGGCCGGTCCGCCGAGCCGACCAGCTCCCTCGCCTCGGCCAGGTTCTCCCGCGCCGTGCGCTCGATCGACCGCAACTGCTGTGCGCTGCTGGCGGGTTCGGTACCCAGTCCCGCCCGGGCCGCCTCCGCGAGCACGATGATGGAGGCGAAGCCCTGCGCGAGCGTGTCGTGGATGTCCCGCGCCATCCGCTCCCGCTCGTCCGCCGCCCCCTGCCGCTGGTGCGCCTCGGACAGCTGGGCCTGGGTCCGCTCCAACTCGACGATGAGCCGCGCCCGTTCGGTGCTCTGCGCCACCACCGAGTGCGCCCACAGCCCGATCAGCACCCCCACGGCGACGACGATCACCGTGGACACGAGTGTCTCGGTGAAGAACTCGACCGACCAGCCGTCCTGCCGCAGCACGGTCCCGGCCAGGGTGCCGGCCGTGGCGAGCCCGAGGAACGCCATCGACGCCCTCGGTGTCCTGCCGAACATCCAGTAGTGCGGCAGCGTGACCATGAACAGCGCCGCGTAGTTGCCGCGCAGATACGCCAGCCCGCCCACCGCCACCGCCAGCACCGAGAGGTAGACGTGCGGTCGTACGACGACGTTGTGCGGGAAGCGGTCGAGGACCGCGTAACACAGCACCACGCTGCCGAGCAGGGCGAGCGCCGCGTACTTGCTCCCGCCGGGCCGGTCGATGGCGGCGAGGCCGACGGCCATCACGGCGAACAGCACCCAGCACACCATGTTCCAGCGGCGCAGCGACGTGGCCCAGAAGGCGTCGGCGGTGGGCCCGACGAGAGCGGTCATACCGATCAACGTACGTCGACCGCCGAAGGCCGGGCGGCCCCTTTTTCCGCCACGTCCGCCGCATCCGCCACCGGACGCGGGCGGCCGGGCCACCAACTCGCCTCGCCCAGCAGCAGCATCGCCGAGGGCAGCACCATGACCCGGACCAGGAAGGCGTCGAGCAGCACGGCCGTCGCCAGGACGAAGCCGATCTGCTTCATCTCGATGATGTGCAGGAAGACGAAGCTCGCGAAGACGGTCGTCATCACGACCGCGGCACTGGTCACCACGCTCGCCGAGCTGCGGATGCCGTCGAGCACCGCCTGTCGGGTGGGGACACCCGCGAGCACGGCCTCCCTGATCCGGCTCACCACGAACACCTGGTAGTCCATGGAGAGTCCGAAGAGGATCACGAAGAGGAAGAGCGGGACGCGCGAGCCGATCGACCCCGTGGAGTGGAAGTCCAGCAGCCCTTCGGCCCAGGTCTTCTGGAAGACCAGGACGAGCAGCCCCAGTGCGGCCGCCGCCGACAGCAGGTTCAGCACGACACCGATCAGGCCGAGCACCACCGAGCGGAAGGCGTACACGGTCATCGCGAAGGTCACCAGGAGCAACGCGCCCAGGACCAGGGGGAGTTTGCCGTTCTGATGGGCGGGATAGTCGGCGTAGCGGGCGACATCACCGCTCACCCCGTACTCCGCGCCGTCGATCCGGCCCACGGTGTCCGGCAGGAAGTCGTGGCGCAGGCGGTCGAGGGAGTCGTACGCCTGGTCGGAGTTGCCCAGGTACGGGACCTTCAGCTCCAGGACGCTGGTCCGGTGGTCGGCGGACGTCCGGACCGGCGAGGCTCCGGCGAACAGCGGGTCGGCGTCGGCCCGTCGGGCCACCTCACGCAGGGCCGAGCCCGCCTCGGCGGCGTGCGAGGCGTCGGTGCGTACGACGACCTGATGGGTCACCCGCTGCTCCGGGAAAGCCTCGTTGAGCCGGTCGTACACCCGCATGGCGGGGATGGCGCGGGAGTGGGTGTCCCGGCTCATCTCGGTGATCCTCAGTCCGGCCAGCGGCGCGGCGAGCGCGAGCAGACCGAGGACGGAGACGCACAGGGTGGCCAGCGGATGCCGGACGGCGGGCCGCAGCAGCGCGGACCACAGCCACCCACCGCCCTGGCCCCGCACGGGCTTGCCTCGCCGGGCCCGCCGAGCCGCCGTACGCTCCGTCCGCTGCCCGAGCTTGACCAGGAGCGCGGGCAGCGCCGTGAGCGAACTGGCCACCGCGACCAGGACGACCACGATGGTGCCGGTCGCCAGGGAGGAGAAGATCACGTCGGAGGCCAGATACAGCGTCGCGGTGGAGGCGACGACCGCGAACCCGGACACCACGACCGCCCGCCCCGAGGTCGCGGCCGCGAGTTCCACCAACGCCTCGGAGCTGAGCCGACCACCGGAACGGGCCCGCTCCTCGCGCTCACGCTTGAGATAGAACAACGTGTAGTCGACGCCGACCGCGAGGCCGATCATCAGGATGACGTTCGTGCCGACCCCGGCGTCGGGGGAGACGTGCGAGGCGACCATGGAGAGCCCGATCGCCGCGGCGATCGACGACAGCGCCAGGAGCAGCGGCACCCCGGCCATGGTGACCGACCCGAACACGACCAGGAGGGTGATCAGCGTGACCGGAAGGGTGATCGCCTCGGAGAGCGCCAGATCGTCACCGCGCTGCTGGTCGACTCCCTTGCTGATGGACGGACTGCCGGTCTCCTGAAGTAGCAGGCCGGGATGGGCCGTCTGCACCCGCGCGGTCTGCTCCGTGACCGCCCCGACCTTGTCCTTGGCATCCCGCTCCTCCCCCTCGAGCGCCACCTCGACCATGAGGATCTCGCCGTCGTCGGAGAGCCGCGGGGCGGCCACACCGGCGACGTCGGGCAGCCGTTCCATCCGAACGGTGAGGTCTCGCGCGGCGACCCGCGCCGCGTCGCGGTCGAGCGCGCCCGACTTCGCGGAGATCAGCACCTGCTCGGTGGACCTGCGCTCCAGGTGCCCTTCGGCGGCCAACGCCTCGGCCCGCCCGGCCTCACCGACCCGGTAGTCCGCCGTCTTGGCGCCGTTCGTCCCGACGACACCGCCGACCCCGAGACACAGCACCACGAACACCAGCCAGCCGATGATCGCCCGCCACGGATGTCTCGCACTCCAGCGCGCCATGCGCACAGTGAATGAACCCATGCCCAAAAGCCTCGCCGAGCAGGGCGCTTACCGGACAGAGGCGGTCGGTTGAACCTGGCGTCCACCGGTCGGTGGACACCAACGCAAATGTGCTGGGATACATCAATCCGGTACATGGACTACGCTTGGTACATGTCCATGAAGCGCACCAACGTCTACGCCGACCCCGAGGACCTGGCCATCATCAAGGAGGCCGCCAAGCGCCGGGGTATAAGCGAGGCCGAGATCATTCGTCAGGGCATTCACCTGGCGGCCATGGCCAACCGCGTCTGGGACGAGCCGTTGTTCTCGCGCACCTTCGAGGGGCCGGGGCGGACGCTGCCCAAGTCGGAGGTCCGCGACACGGTCGCCGAGGCCGTCCGGCGTGGGACCGGCTCGAGTTCCGGATCCGCCGCGTGATCATTGTCATCGCCGATACGTCCGGCCTTCTGGCCGCCCTGGACTCGGTTCACCCGGAACACCGGGCGGCGAACGAGGCGATCATGGCGGCGGGTCTGCTGGTCATGTCTCCGCTCCTGCTGGCCGAACTGGATCACGTCGCGACGCGTGAGCTCGGCAGGGAGGCTGCCCTCAGCGCGGTCGACGACCTGCGGCGCTGGATGAGCCGGGGGCGTGTGATCCTGCCGGAGATCACGGAGGACCACCTGGCTGCCGCCCAATCTGTCCGTGCTCGCTACCGGGCGCTGAACCTCGACCTCGCCGACGCGGTGAACGTGGCGCTTGCCGCCGACTACGACACGGACGCGATTCTCACCCTGGACCGGCGAGACTTCCGCGCCGTACGCCCGTTGGACCGCCACAAGGCGTTCCGGGTGCTCCCCGACGACCTCCCGCTCTGACGCGGGTCCCTCGGGGGTTCAAGTGCCCGCTTCCGCAACGGGCTTGTGCACCGAATATGAAACAAGCCCCAGGCCGTCGGCCTGAGGCTTCTCATGGAGCGGGTGACGAGAATCGAACTCGCGCTCTCAGCTTGGGAAGCTGATGTTCTACCATTAAACTACACCCGCGCAATACGGACATATCGACCGAGGTGCAGTCGATGTCCGAACGCCCGCTCACTGTACCCCATGGCCGAGCAGGGGAGGGGTGGGCCGGGGGTACGGTGGGGGCGTCGGGCGCCCCGGAGTGCCGCATGGGAGGTCGTCTCTTTCATCCCGTAATGTGCCTTTCGGCGTCGGGGTAGCGAGCCCGACGCGGCTCCTGGGGAAGGGACTTGAGGGACTTGATGGAACGCACCGTCGTCCGCTGCGCGGACGGGCACGTCTTCAGCGCCGCTTCGTTCCCGATGCAGCAGGCCGAGCGGCTCGGCCCCGGTCGGCTGGTCCGGTGTCCGCGCTGCGCCCGGCTGCGCAGCGTGGTGCCGGTCACCCTGCTGAAGCGGTAGGCACACCAGTACAGCACCAGTACCAGGGGCGCGGACTCGTCGCGATTGTCGGCGGTCCGCGCCCCTTGCGTATCCTCGGGACGTGCTTCTCTCAGACAAGGACATCCGGGCCGAGATCGACGCCGGGCGGGTCCGGATCGATCCCTTCGACGAATCCATGGTTCAGCCCTCGAGCATCGACGTACGGCTGGACCGCTACTTCCGGGTGTTCGAGAACCACCGGTACCCGCACATCGACCCCTCGGTCGAGCAGGTGGACCTCACCCGGCGCGTGGAGCCCGAGGGCGACGAGCCGTTCATCCTGCACCCCGGTGAGTTCGTGCTGGCGAGCACGTACGAGGTCATCTCGCTCCCCGACGACCTCGCCTCCCGCCTGGAGGGCAAGAGCTCGCTCGGTCGGCTCGGCCTGGTCACGCACTCCACCGCCGGGTTCATCGACCCCGGGTTCAGCGGTCACGTGACCCTGGAGCTGTCCAACCTCGCCACCCTGCCGATCAAGCTCTGGCCCGGTATGAAGATCGGCCAGCTGTGCATGTTCCGGCTGTCCTCGCCCGCCGAGCACCCCTACGGCAGCGAGCGCTACGGCTCCCGCTACCAGGGCCAGCGCGGCCCGACCGCCTCGCGGTCCTTCCTGAACTTCCACCGGACCCAGGTATGAGGACGAAGAAGATATGAGTGACGTGCGGGAGAACCTCACCTACGAGCGCTTCGGCACGGCCGTCCGCGAGCTGGCGCAGACCATCGCGGACGACGGCTACGAGCCCGACATCGTGCTCAGCATCGCGCGCGGCGGCGTCTTCGTCGCCGGCGGCCTGGCCTACGCCCTGGACTGCAAGAACATCCACCTGGTGAATGTCGAGTTCTATACCGGTGTCGGCACCACGCTGGACATGCCGGTGATGCTGGCGCCCGTCCCGGCCGCGATCGACTTCTCCGACAAGAAGGTGCTCATCACCGACGACGTCGCCGACACCGGCAAGACGCTCAAGCTGGTGCGCGACTTCTGCCTCGACACCGTCGCCGAGGTCCGCTCCGCCGTCATCTACGAGAAGTCCCACTCCCTGGTGAAGTGCGAGTACGTCTGGAAGCGCACCGAGGACTGGATCAACTTCCCGTGGAGCGTCGAGCCGCCCGTCGTACGCCGGACCGGGCAGGTACTGGACGCCTGAGCGCGGACCCGTGCAACGAAAAGGGCCCCCGGAGCGGCAAGCTCCGGGGGCCCTTCTCGCAGCAACGGCTCAGAACGTCCCCAGCTTCACGATCGACAGCAGCGCGATCAGCTGGATCGCGGACGCGCCCAGCGCCTTCGGCCAGGGCAGGTCGTGGGAGCGGGAGACCATCAGGGTGAGCAGCGCGCCCGCGGCGAGCCAGGTGATCCAGCCGATGACCTTGACGAAGCTCGCGTCGCCTCCGGCGAACATGGCGACGACCAGACGCGGGGCGTCCGTCAGCGACATGATCAGCATGGACAGGCCGACCGTGGGCTGCCAGGCGCCGTCGCCGCCGAGCTGGCGGGCCAGGGTGTGGGTGACCACGCCCAGGATGAACGCGCTCAGCACGATCGTCACCGCCGTGACCAGCACGATCGGGATCGCGTTGGTGAGCGTCGCGCCGATCACGTCCGCGCGGGCGCCGTCGAAGCCGAAGACGGCGAGCAGGCCGTAGAGGAACGTCACGATCAGGGCCGGGCCCCACATCGTGTAGTCCCGCATGCGCAGGAAGGTCGGGTTCGGGGAGAGGACGATCCCCTTCAGCAGGTCCTTCCAGTGCAGCGGCGGTCCGGACGGGCCCGCCGGGGCGGCCGAGCCCGCGTGGTAGGTCTCGCCCTGGTTGTAGGCGGACGCCTCGTCGACGGAGAACGCCTGGGTGTGGCCCGGCTGGTTCGCCGCGTACGGGTCGTGTCCGCCGCCGTGGGGCGCGTGTCCGTGGTCGCCGAAGTACTCCGGGCCGTCGTCCACCGGCCCCGGGTACCCGTAGCCCTGCTGCCCCTGCGGGTGCCCCGGACGGGGGTAGCCCTGCTGGCCCTGCGGGTAGCCGTAGCCGGGCCCCCGCTGCCCGTGGTGCGGGGCCTGGCCGCCGTACGACGGTCCCTGGGGCGCGTGCGTCTGCTGTCCTTGCGCGGTGCGGTTGTCCCGGTCCCCGCGTCCCATCCTGAATCCAGCCACCCGTCGAACGTACCTGCTCCCGGCCGCCCGCGTGTCGGAGCCGGGGGGTCGGGCCCGGCATTGCGGCCATCCTGTGACATCCCCTAAGGGACCGTCAGGGAGAAGACCAGGGGCGGCCGGGGGTTTGGGTGAGGGCGCGATCGTAAGACGGTGGGGGCAGGATGGGGGCATGAGCGTAGTGAAGATCAATGTGCTGACCGTTCCCGACGAGCAGCGGGAGATGCTGGAGAAGCGCTTCGCCTCGCGGGCGCACGCCGTGGAGAACTCCGACGGCTTCGAGTGGTTCGAGCTGCTGCGGCCGGTGGAGGGCACCGAGCAGTACCTCGTCTACACCCGCTGGCGTGACGAGGAGTCGTTCCAGGCGTGGATGGAGGGTCCGATGAAGGCCGCCCACCAGGGCGGCGGCGAGGGCGGCGAGCGGCCGAAGCCCGCGGCCAGCGGCTCCACCCTGTGGTCCTTCGACGTGGTCCAGCAGGCCGCCCCCAAGAGCGTCTGACCTCGCGCACGCGACGGCGCCCCCGCTCCCGGACCCGGGACGGGGGCGCCGTCGCGTGCGCGCCTGACGTCAGGCGCGGCGGACCCGCACTCCACCGGCCTCGAAGTCGTAGATGTTCCGGTTGACGCGCAGGCCGTCCACCGCTCCGGCCCAGAGGTGGTCGCGGCCCTTGCCGACCGCGGCCGTGTAGATGAGCGGAGCCGCGCCGCCGTCGTTCAGTGACGCCTTGACCTGGGCGAAGGTGCAGGGGGCGGCCTGGGTGCAGGCGGTCTCGCCGCCGGTGAGGAACCAGGTGCCGGTCGTGGTGGCGTCCAGGTAGCCGCTCCAGCGGTTGGTGGTGGTGACCGGGCCGGGGACCCACACCAGCGTGGAGTAGGTGTCACCGGGGTGGGCGGCGACGTTCGGGTTGATCTCGAACTTGATGTTGGGCAGGTTCCGGTCGCCGCCGTACGTGACGTTCTCGCCGGTCTGGAAGACGCGGAAGCCGACCTGGGTGAGGCCGAGCACCGGGTCGCCGTAGAAGTCGACCTCGTTGCCGAAGTCCACCTTCTCGCTGGGCGGGGTCAGCGAGGTGGAGTCGTCCGCCACCTCGATGCCGAGGCTGCCGGTGCCGAAGGGCGGCCGGGCGGCGGCGCCGGTGACGCCGAACGACCCGTAGGGGCCTTCCCGGAGGGCGGCCACCGGCGAGCCGATGGTGTTGCGGGTGATGACGCCCCAGTGGTCCGCGCCGCTGGTGCCCCCGCCCGCGGCCGAGGCCGGTACCTGGAGGGCCGTGGCGGCGACGGCGGACAGTGCGGCGATCGTGAGCGCCTTTGCGCGGCTCACGCCAAAGCGAGCTTTCACACTCACTCCCTGATTCGTGTCGAAGAAGAGGCACGCGCGGGCTCCTCGGCCGACGCGGCATCCTCAACGTATCGGGAGATAACGGGGCATATAGGTTCTGCATATGCCGTCTGGGTGCGTGCTGTACGGGTGTTTTCCGGGGGAAGCAGCGGTGCCCCCCTGACCACTGGTCAGGGGGGCACCGCTCAGATCGTCCGCGTGGCTACTTCACCGGCTCGGGCTCCGGCTCGGTCGCGGGCTCGTCGTCGTCCGCCGGGTCCGCCGGGGTCCGGACGGAGTCCAGCAGCAGCTGGGCGACGTCCACGACCTGGATGGACTCCTTGGCCTTGCCATCGTTCTTCTTGCCGTTGACCGAGTCGGTCAGCATGACCAGGCAGAACGGGCAGGCGGTGGAGACGATGTCGGGGTTGAGGGAGAGGGCCTCGTCGACGCGCTCGTTGTTGATGCGCTTGCCGATCCGCTCCTCCATCCACATCCGCGCGCCACCGGCGCCACAGCAGAAGCCGCGCTCCTTGTGGCGGTGCATCTCCTCGTTCCGGAGGCCCGGGACCTTGCCGATGATCTCGCGCGGAGGCGTGTAGATCTTGTTGTGTCGGCCCAGGTAGCAGGGGTCGTGGTACGTGATGAGGCCCTCGACCGGGGTGACGGGGATCAGCTTGCCCTCGTCCACCAGGTGCTGGAGCAGCTGGGTGTGGTGGATGACCTCGTAGTCGCCGCCGAGCTGCGGGTACTCGTTGCCGAGCGTGTTGAGGCAGTGCGGGCAGGTGGCGACGATCTTCTTGGCCGACTTGGGCTTCGCCGACTCGGGGACCACCTTGCCGTCGTCGTCCATCTCCTCGCCGAAGGCGGCGTTGAGGGACATGACGTTCTCCATGCCGAGCTCCTGGAACAGGGGCTCGTTGCCGAGACGGCGGGCGGAGTCACCGGTGCACTTCTCGTCGCCGCCCATGATGGCGAACTTGACGCCCGCGATGTGCAGCAGCTCGGCGAACGCCTTGGTCGTCTTCTTGGCGCGGTCCTCCAGGGCACCGGCACAGCCGACCCAGTAGAGGTACTCGACCTCGGACAGGTCCTCGATGTCCTTGCCGACGACCGGGACCTCGAAGTCGACCTCCTTGGTCCACTCCAGCCGCTGCTTCTTGGCCAGGCCCCAGGGGTTGCCCTTCTTCTCCAGGTTCTTGAGCATCGTGCCCGCCTCGGACGGGAACGCGGACTCGATCATCACCTGGTAGCGGCGCATGTCGACGATGTGGTCGACGTGCTCGATGTCGACCGGGCACTGCTCGACACAGGCGCCGCAGGTGGTGCAGGACCACAGGACGTCCGGGTCGATGACGCCGTTCTCCTCGGCGGTGCCGATGAGCGGACGCTCGGCCTCGGCGAGGGCTGCGGCGGGAACGTCCTTCAGCTGCTCCTCGGACGCCTTCTCGTCGCCCTCCATGGTCTTGCCGCCACCCGCGAGCAGGTAGGGCGCCTTGGCGTGGGCGTGGTCCCGCAGCGACATGATCAGCAGCTTCGGGGAGAGCGGCTTGCCGGTGTTCCACGCGGGGCACTGCGACTGGCAGCGGCCGCACTCGGTGCAGGTGGAGAAGTCCAGCAGGCCCTTCCAGGAGAACTGCTCGACCTGGGAGACGCCGAAGACGTCGTCGTCACCGGGGTCGGTGAAGTCGATCGGCTTGCCGCCGGAGGTCATCGGCTGGAGCGCGCCGAGGGCCACCCCGCCGTCCGCGTCCCGCTTGAACCAGATGTTCGGGAACGCCAGGAAGCGGTGCCAGGCCACACCCATGTTGGTGTTGAGCGAGACCACGATCATCCAGATGAACGAGGTCCCGATCTTGATCATGGCGACCAGGTAGACCAGGTTCTGCAGCGTCGTGACGCTGAGCGCCTTGAAGGCGAGGACCAGCGGGTACGAGGCGAAGTAGGCCGCCTCGTAGTGGTCGACGCCGTGCAGGGCGCCCTCGAGGCCGCGCAGGGTGTAGATCGCCAGGCCGATGGTGAGGATGACGTACTCGACGAAGTACGCCTGGCCGGACTTGGAACCGGCGAAGCGGGACTTGCGGCCCGGTCGGCTGGGCAGGCTCAGCAGTCGGATGACCATCAGCACGGCGATGCCGAGGATCGTCATCACACCGATGAACTCGATGTACAGCTCGAAGGGCAGGAAGTCGCCGATGAGGGGCAGGGTCCAGTCGGCCTTGAAGAGCTGGCCGAACGCCTGGGCCAGGGTCGGCGGCAGCGTCAGGAAGCCCACGGCCACGAACCAGTGGGCCACGCCGACGATGCCCCACCGGTTCATCCGGGTGTGGCCGAGGAACTCCCGCACCAGGGTCACGCTGCGCTGGTACGGGTTGTCGGTCCGGGTACCGGCGGGGACGGGCTGGCCCAGCTTGAAGTACCGGACGAACTGTCCGATGGCCCGGGCGAGCAGCGCGACACCGACCACGGTCAGGACCAGCGACACGATGATCGCGGCGAGTTGCATGAGGGGCTCCTGAGGCGGCCTCGAAATTACTAAGCGGTAACTTATGCAGTCCGTCTGAGACTACCCCCATCCTCCTGCGCGATGCAGCACGGCGCGGGGTGAGATGAGTCGCTGAGGGTTGCCTTCGCCGGGACGGGGGAACGCGCCCCCGACCAGGCCGAACCCCTCCTTGCATATAAGAGCCATATAAGAGTTGAGCCCGGTCGGCTCATGTCTGTTGACCCAGAGCGATCGGAGTGGCACACTTGAGCCAGTCACACTCAAGTTCTCTGGAGGAACCAACCATGGCACGTGCGGTCGGCATCGACCTGGGCACGACTAACTCCGTCGTCAGCGTTCTGGAGGGCGGCGAGCCCACCGTCATCACCAACGCCGAGGGTGCCCGGACCACGCCGTCCGTCGTCGCCTTCGCGAAGAACGGTGAGGTGCTGGTCGGCGAGGTCGCCAAGCGCCAGGCGGTCACCAACGTGGACCGGACCATCCGTTCCGTGAAGCGCCACATGGGCACGGACTGGAAGATCGAGCTCGACGGCAAGAGCTTCAACCCGCAGCAGATGAGCGCCTTCATCCTGCAGAAGCTGAAGCGCGACGCCGAGGCGTACCTGGGCGAGAAGGTGGCCGACGCGGTCATCACCGTCCCGGCGTACTTCAACGACTCCGAGCGTCAGGCGACCAAGGAGGCCGGTGAGATCGCGGGCCTCAACGTCCTGCGCATCGTCAACGAGCCGACCGCCGCCGCCCTCGCGTACGGCCTCGACAAGGACGACCAGACCATCCTGGTCTTCGACCTCGGTGGCGGCACCTTCGACGTCTCGCTGCTGGAGATCGGTGACGGCGTCGTCGAGGTGAAGGCCACCAACGGTGACAACCACCTCGGTGGTGACGACTGGGACCAGCGCGTCGTCGACTACCTGGTCCAGCAGTTCAAGGCCGGCCACGGCGTGGATCTCGCCAAGGACAAGATGGCCCTCCAGCGCCTCCGTGAGGCCGCCGAGAAGGCCAAGATCGAGCTGTCCTCCTCCACGGAGACCTCGATCAACCTGCCCTACATCACGGCGTCCGCCGAGGGCCCGCTGCACCTGGACGAGAAGCTCACCCGCGCCCAGTTCCAGCAGCTGACCGCCGACCTGCTGGAGCGCTGCAAGACGCCGTTCCACAACGTCATCAAGGACGCGGGCATCCAGCTGTCCGAGATCGACCACGTCGTCCTCGTCGGTGGCTCCACCCGTATGCCGGCCGTCGCCGAGCTCGTCAAGGAGCTGACCGGTGGCAACGAGGCCAACAAGGGCGTGAACCCGGACGAGGTCGTCGCCATCGGTGCCGCCCTCCAGGCCGGTGTCCTCAAGGGCGAGGTCAAGGACGTCCTGCTCCTCGACGTCACCCCGCTGTCCCTCGGTATCGAGACCAAGGGCGGCATCATGACCAAGCTCATCGAGCGGAACACGACGATCCCGACCAAGCGGTCCGAGATCTTCACCACCGCCGAGGACAACCAGCCCTCCGTGCAGATCCAGGTCTACCAGGGCGAGCGCGAGATCGCGGCGTACAACAAGAAGCTCGGGATGTTCGAGCTGACCGGTCTGCCGCCCGCCCCGCGCGGTGTCCCGCAGATCGAGGTCGCCTTCGACATCGACGCCAACGGCATCATGCACGTGACCGCGAAGGACCTCGGCACGGGCAAGGAGCAGAAGATGACCGTCACCGGTGGCTCCTCGCTGCCGAAGGACGAGGTCGACCGCATGCGCCAGGAGGCCGAGAAGTACGCGGAGGAGGACCACGCCCGCCGCGAGGCCGCCGAGTCCCGCAACCAGGGCGAGCAGCTCGTCTACCAGACCGAGAAGTTCCTCAAGGACAACGAGGACAAGGTCCCGGGCGAGATCAAGACCGAGGTCGAGGAGGCTGTCGCCGAGCTGAAGGAGAAGCTCAAGGGCGAGGACAGCGCCGAGATCCGTACGGCCACCGAGAAGGTCGCCGCCGTCTCGCAGAAGCTCGGCCAGGCCATGTACGCCGACGCCCAGGGCGCCCAGGCCGCCGGCGGTCCCTCCGCCGACGCCGGTGACGCCAAGGACGACGACGTCGTGGACGCCGAGATCGTCGACGACGAGCGCAAGGACGGTGCCGCGTGACGGAGGAGACTCCGGGCTTCGAGGAGAAGCCCGACGTCCCCTCCGGCGCGAACCCCGACGACGCCGAGCCGAAGGCCGCCTCCGAGAAGGAGGCGGCCCCGGCTGGGGACGCAAGTGCGGACGCCGGTCTGGTGGCGCAGCTGGACCAGGTGCGGACGGCGCTCGGTGAGCGCACGGCCGACCTCCAGCGGCTCCAGGCCGAGTACCAGAACTACCGCCGCCGCGTCGAGCGCGACCGCATCGCGGTCAAGGAGGTCGCCGTCGCGAACCTCCTGACCGAGCTGCTGCCCGTGCTGGACGACATCGGCCGCGCGCGGGAGCACGGCGAACTGGTCGGCGGCTTCAAGTCGGTGGCCGAGTCGATGGAGTCCGTGGCGGCCAAGATGGGCCTCATGCAGTTCGGCAAGGAGGGCGAGCCCTTCGACCCGACGATCCATGAAGCCCTGATGCACTCCTACGCGCCCGACGTCACCGAGACGACGTGCGTGGCCATCCTCCAGCCCGGCTACCGCATCGGTGAGCGCACCATCCGCCCCGCGCGGGTGGCCGTCGCCGAGCCGCAGCCCGGCGCGCAGACCGTCCAGGCGGAGGAGGCCGAGGAGAGCGCGGCCGACGACAAGGAGAACGGTGGCCCGGAGGAGGGCTGACGTAATCACCGAGATCACGCAGGACCGGAAGGAGGGACGTCGGGGATGAGCACCAAGGACTTCATCGAGAAGGACTTCTACAAGGTCCTCGGCGTCCCCAAGGACGCCACCGAGGCGGAGATCAAGAAGGCGTACCGGAAGCTCGCCCGCGAGTTCCACCCGGACGCCAACAAGGGCAACACCCGCGCCGAGGAGCGCTTCAAGGAGATCTCCGAGGCGAACGACGTCCTCGGCGACCCCAAGAAGCGCAAGGAGTACGACGACGCGCGCGCCCTGTTCGGCAACGGCGGTTTCCGGCCGGGGCCGGGCGCGGCGGGCGGCGGGCAGTTCAACTTCGACCTCGGCGACCTCTTCGGCGGCGCGGGCGGGCCCGGCGGCGCGCAGAGCGGCAGCTTCGGCGGCGGCATCGGCGATGTCTTCGGCGGCCTGTTCAACCGGGGCGGCGCGGGTACCACCCGTACCCAGCCGCGCCGGGGGCAGGACGTCGACACCGAGGTGACGCTCAGCTTCACCGAGGCGATCGAGGGCGCGACCGTACCGCTCCGGATGACCTCGCAGGCGCCCTGCAAGGCGTGTTCGGGCACCGGCGACAAGAACGGCACGCCGCGCGTGTGCCCGACCTGCGTCGGCACCGGACAGGTCGCGCGGGGCTCGGGCGGCGGCTTCTCGCTCACCGACCCGTGCCCCGACTGCAAGGGCCGCGGCCTGATCGCCGAGCACCCCTGCACCGAGTGCGGCGGCAGCGGCCGGGCCAAGTCCTCGCGCACCATGCAGGTCCGCATCCCGGCGGGTGTCACCGACGGGCAGCGCATCCGGCTGCGCGGCAAGGGCGCGCCCGGCGAGCGCGGCGGCCCGGCGGGCGACCTGTACGTCACCGTCCATGTCGGCGAGCACAAGGTGTTCGGCCGCAAGGGCGACAACCTCACCGTCACCGTCCCGGTGACGTTCGCCGAGGCAGCCCTCGGCGGCGAGGTGCGGGTACCCACCCTCGGCGGGTCCCCGGTCACCCTGAAGCTGCCGCCCGGCACGCCCAACGGCCGCACCATGCGGGCGCGGGGCAAGGGCGCGGCGCGCAAGGACGGCAGCCATGGTGATCTGCTGATCACCGTGGAGGTGAGTGTCCCGAAGGACCTCTCGGGGAAGGCTCGTGACGCGCTCGAGGCGTATCGAGAGGCGACCGCGGACGAGGACCCGCGGGCGGAGCTGTTCGAGGCCGCGAAGGGAGAATGAGCCCGATGGACACACCCGGTCGTCGGCGCAACCCGTACGAGCTGACCGAGGAGACCCCGGTCTACGTCATCTCGGTCGCCGCGCAGCTCTCCGGACTCCATCCGCAGACGCTCCGGCAGTACGACCGCCTCGGTCTGGTCTCCCCGGACCGCACGGCGGGTCGTGGGCGGCGCTATTCGGCCCGTGACATCGAACTGCTCCGCCAGGTGCAGCAGTTGTCGCAGGACGAGGGCATCAACCTGGCCGGCATCAAGCGCATCATCGAGCTGGAGAACCACGTCGCGGCTCTCCAGTCCCGGGTCGCGGAGCTGGAATCGGCCCTGGACGGCGCGGCGGCGACGATGCGTCAGCGCGAGGCCGCGGTGCACGCGTCCTACCGGCGCGACCTGGTCCCGTACCAGGAGGTCCAGCAGACCAGCGCGCTGGTGGTGTGGCGGCCCAAGCGGCAGCAGTCCGCGGACTGACGGGACGTATCCGAGCACCTTCGAAGGGGCCGGGAGGCACAACGCCTCCCGGCCCCTTCGGTTGTTCACGGGGGTGTTCACGGGTGCGTTCACAGCCTGGCTGACTTCATTCGACCATGTGTACGTAACAGGTGGGTCGGGCGGGGAGGGTGTGAAGCGTGTTTACAGAGGGTCGCGCAAGGCTTCCCCATGTCTTCACTTCCTGAACGCTGCGTGGTGTTGCCATCTCGTTAAGTTGTTTTGCTTGACGCCATGGGGCGCCTGCAAGTTGTCTTTTCAGACACCTGGGTCGCGCACGCAGCACCCCGTCGGAACGCACCTGAAGTGAGCCCTCGAATGCGTCGTATCGCCATGTCCGTGGCCGCCGTCTCCACGATGGTCCTCCCGCTCGCCGGCTGCGGCGTCCTGAACTCGGCGGGTGACGACGCGAGCGCGAGCCCGACCATGGGCGACCAGGTCACCGTCGGCCTGCTGCTCCCGGAGAAGGCCAACACCCGCTACGACAAGTTCGACTACCCGATCATCAAGAGCAAGGTGTCCGAACTGACCCACAAAAAGGGGAAGGTCGAGTACGCCAACGCCGACGCGGACGCCGGTCAGCAGGCCGACCAGATGCAGCGGATGATCGACGAGAAGGTCAACGTCATCCTGCTGGACGCGGTCGACTCGCACGCCATCGCGTCGACGGTGAAGAAGGCCAAGGACGCGGGCATCCCGGTCATCGCCTACGACCGGCTGGCCGAGGGCCCGATCGACGCGTACATCTCCTTCGACAACGAGCTGGTCGGCGAGGTGCAGGGCCGCTCCCTGCTGGAGCGTCTTGGTGCGAGTGCCGGGCTCTCCGACAAGATCGTGATGATGAACGGCTCGCCCACCGACCCCAACGCCAAGCAGTTCAAGGAGGGCGCGCTCTCCGAGCTGAACGGCAAGGTGACGATCGCGGACAGCTTCGACACCAAGGACTGGAAGCCGGAGAACGCCGAGGCCAACATGACCGAGGCGATCGGCAGGATAGGCAAGTCCGACATCGCGGCCGTCTACTCCGCGAACGACGGCATGGCGGCCGGGGTCATCAAGGCCCTCAAGAAGGCCGGGGTCACCACCATGCCCCCGATCACCGGCCAGGACGCCGAACTCGACGCCGTGCAGCGCATCCTGGCGGGCACGCAGTACATGAGCGTCTACAAGTCCTACCCGGACGAGGCCGAGGCCGCGGCGCAGATGGCCGTCGCCAAGGTGCAGGGCAAGGACATCCAGTTCGACGCCCTCACCCAGGACCGCATCGACAGCCCCACCGACAAGCAGATCCCGGCCAAGCTGGTCCAGGTGAGCGCGCTGACCAAGAGCAAGATCAAGGAGACGGTCGTCGCGGACGGCATCTACTCGGTCGACGACATCTGCACGGCCGACTACAAGGCGGCCTGCGCGGCCGTCGGCCTGCGCTGACGCCGTACGGCACGGTCGGGGCACGGCCCCGAGACACATGAGGGAGGCGGCCCCGCCGACGGCGGGACCGCCTCCTTTTTTCGTGCCCCGGCGGCCCCTTGCGATCCGGGCATACCGGTGTTTCGCGGCCCGCGGGGCGCGGGGAGCCGTGTTGCGGAGGCGGGCGGGGCCGCGCATAGTTGCGCTGCGAAGTGGCGGCGACCGGGGGTGGAATGGGCGATGGCCGGGCACGCGACGGAGAGACATCCCCATGGTGCCGACCGGCTGTGCGGGCCGGGGGACCGCGTGTACTCCCGCGCGGTACGCCGCGGCCGGGTGCCGCGCGCCGAGGCCGAGCCGGTGCCCTGCCTGCTGGAACTGGCCCTGCTGCACCCCGACCCCGACGACATGGACTGGCTGGTCCCCACCTCCCCGCAGGAGGTGATGACCCGGCTGCTGCGCGGGGTCTACGACGAGGTCACCCAGAGCCAGCGCCGGATGGGCTCGGCGGTCGCCGCGTTCGACTGGTACGCCGGACTCGGCCGTCAACTGCCCGACCTCGCCCCGCAGGGTGAAGGCGCCGCGATCCGGGTGCTGGACGGGCTCACCCGTATCCAGGCCGCGATGGACGAGGCCACCGAGCGCTGTGCGACCGAGGTGCTCACCGTGCAGCCCGGCGGCATCCGGCGCGAGGCCGAGCTGACCGAGGGACTGCACCGGGCGCTCGAACTGCGCGGCCGGGGCGTGCGGATGCGCGACCTGTACACCCATGTCGCCCGGCACGGGCAGGGGTTGCTCAACTACCTGGAGCTGATGGGCGACGCGGTGGAGGCCCGCACCCTGGACGAGGTCATCGACCGGCTCATCCTCTTCGACCGCACGGTCGCCTTCATCCCCGCCAACACCGACCGCACCATGGCCCTGGAGCTGCGCCACCCGGCGCTGGTGGAGTACCTGGTGACGGTCTTCGAGCGGCTGTGGCGGCTGGCGATCCCGCTCACCGCCCCGCTGCCCGACACCGGAATCGAGGGCATCTCGCACCGCGAACGCGCCATCGCCGCGCTGCTCGCCGAGGGCCACCAGGACGCGGTGATCGCCGAGCGGCTCGGCATCAGCGTGCGCACCTGCCGCGCGCACATAGCCCGGCTCTCGGAGACCCTGGGCGCGACCAGCCGTACCCAACTCGGCGTCAGGATCGCCCAGGTGGGGCTGGACGGCCCGTCGCACGGACCGGCCCCGGCGCCCGCGGGCGGCCTGCGCGCACCCTGAACTCCGCCCCTACGCGTCCTCGTTGAGGATGCCGGAGCGGGCGATGAGGTAGCCGAGCTGGGCCCGGCTGCCGCTGCCCAGCGAGGTGGCCAGCTTGGCGATGTGGGCCCGGCAGGTGCGGACGTTCATCCCCAGGCGGCGCGCGATGGCCTCGTCCACATGGCCCTCCACCAGGAGCTTGGCGATGGAGTGCTGGACATCGGTGAGGCCGTCCGGCGCGGTCTCGTAGGGCGTGCCCGCGCTCAGCGGGACCGCGCGGCTCCACATGAACTCGAAGACCTTGACCAGGTAGCGCACCAGGCCGGGGTGGCGCAGCTCCAGGGCGACCTGGCGGTCCTCCTGGACCGGGATGAAGGCCACCGTCTCGTCACAGATGATCAGCCGCTCCACCAACTCGTCGATGGTGCGGTACTCCGCCTTGCCGTCGGCGAAGCGGTCCACGTAGGCGAGGCGGTCGGCGCTGTAGCGGGCGGTGTGCTGGTAGAGGGTGCGGATGCGGACCCCGCGCTCGATCAGCGGGCGGTCGCGGTCCAGCGCCTCCAGGAGGCGGTTCTCGGGGCTGCGGCGGCCGCCTGGCTGCACGGTGAGCACCTCGGTGCGGCACTGGCCGGTCGCCAGGTCCAGGGCCGCGTTGATGCGGTCCAGGCCCTCCAGCACGGTGATGGCGTGCGTCGGGGCGTCCTCGCGCGCGCTCAGCGTCATGAAGGGTTCGAATATCTCGGACAGCACGATGGACCGGCGCCGCCGCTCGGCGATCTCCCGCTCGATCGGGGTCAGCCGCTGGGCCAGCGCGACGGCAGGCGCCACGGGCCGCAGCCAGCCGGGGTCGTCGGGATCGGGGTGGAGCAGGGCGAACTCCATCAGGCACGGGGCCGCTTCGGCGTCCGCGCGCGGGATGCGGCCGGTGCGCAGCGCGCTCGCGTAGAGACGGCTCCCATCCGCGCACATCTCGGTCACCGCGTGGGGATGTGTCGCCTCTGTCCCGTTTATCACTGAATCTCCACCCCCCAGGGTCCTGAACATGCAGGAACATGATGCACCGATCGTGTGGCGATGATGTGCCTGAATGAGCCATCGTCTAACTCGACGGGGGAAGAGGGGACTTTCAAGTGAGGACGAAGCCGACCATGCGTAACAGAATGCTTCGCTCGGCGCTTGTTGCCGCTCTCTCCGCCGTTGCGGCCGTCGGAACTCTGGCGGGCCTCTCCGGTGCGGCGAGCGCGCACGGGCCGGGTACCGGGGGGACCGTGACAGCGGCGGGCGTTCAGGACACCCGGTGGGACACCGCCCCGCTGGACACCAGGTGGGACAGTACGACCGCGGATACGAGGTGGGACGTCGCCCCGCTCGACACGCGGTGGGACTGATCACCATGACCACGCCTCCCGACGACCGCTCCTTCCGTCGTGAGATGGCCACCGCCTACCGTTCCGGCTGGCACTTCATCGACCTGGTCACCGCCATCCCCCACAGCGGCGACTCGTTGATGGTGACGGTGTTCGGCGAACCGGTCGTGGTCACCCGGGACGAGGACGAGGACGTACGGGCGTACCGCTGCCTGCGCAAGCCACGCGGCGCGCCGCAGCCGGTGCGGTGTGCCGTCCGGTACGGCATGATCTTCGTCAATCTCGACCAGCGGGACCACCGTCTCGCGGAGCCCGAGGTCGCCGACCTCAGGACCACAACTGCCACCCCCCGCAGTGCCTGACGCGATTCCCCCGTCGTAAAAGATCGCTCAGGCGCTTCCCCCCGCAGCGGCGTCACCGTGACCTGAACACGGTGACGCCGCTGCAGTTTCTGCGCATATTTCGGGGTACGCGCCCTCCGGCCAAGTGGCCGAAACTGCTCAGCCGTTGCCGAGCGCGCGTTCCACCTCGATCTCGATGGCGACCCGCAGCGGGTTCTCCCGGGGCTCCCGGCCGTACCGCTCGGTGAAGCGCCGCTCCGCCTCCGCGACCGACTCCCGGTCCTCGCGTACCCGCGCCCGCCCCTCCAGCGTGGCCCAGCGCCGGCCGTCCACCTGGCACACCGCCACCCGCGCGCCCTCGGGTCCGGCCGCGCGCACGTGCGCCGCCTTCGCGCTGGTGCCGCTGGTGATGACGCGGGCGATCCCCGCCTCCGGGTCCCAGGTCACGCAGACCGGCACGACATGCGGACTGCCGTCCCGGCGCGGGGTGGTGAGCGTGCTCAGGTGCCGCTCCCGCCAGAAGGCGAGGTACGCGTCGTCCGGTGCGTCCAGGTCTACGGAATGTGTGGCCATGACCGAAACCTAGCCAATCTGAGGCTCGCGCCGCTTAATTGAGTGCAGGTGACTCAAGTTTGTGTACACTGGTTAAGTCATCAGTGGAGTAGTGGCGGAAGGGGAGAACACGCACGTGGACGCCGAGCTGACCAACAGGAGCCGGGACGCGATCAACGCCGCGAGCCAGCGGGCCGTGACGGAGGGGCACCCCGACCTGACGCCCGCTCACCTGTTGCTCGCGCTGCTCGCGGGTCAGGACAACGAGAACATCACCGACCTGCTCGCCGCCGTCGGCGCCGATCCGGCCGCCGTGCGTGCCGGGGCCGAGCGCGCCCTCGCCACGCTGCCCAGCGTGACCGGCTCCACCGTCGCGCCCCCGCAGCCCAGCCGGGAGCTGCTCGCCGTCCTCGCGGACGCCGACGAGCGCGCCGGGGAACTCGGGGACGACTACCTCTCCACCGAACACCTGTTGACCGGTCTCGCCGCGAAGGGCGGCGCCGCCGGGGAAGTGCTCCGGGAGCAGGGAGCCACCGCCAAGAAGCTGCAAGACGCCTTTCAGAAGGCCAGAGGAGGACGCCGCGTGACCACCGCCGACCCCGAGGGTCAGTACAAGGCCCTGGAGAAGTTCGGCACCGACTTCACCGCCGCCGCCCGGGAGGGCCGCCTCGACCCGGTCATCGGCCGGGACCAGGAGATCCGCCGGGTCGTGCAGGTGCTGAGCCGCCGCACCAAGAACAACCCCGTCCTCATCGGTGAGCCGGGCGTCGGCAAGACCGCCGTGGTCGAGGGGCTGGCCCAGCGCATCGTCAAGGGTGATGTGCCGGAGTCCCTGAAGGACAAGCGGCTGGTCTCGCTGGACCTCGGCGCGATGGTCGCGGGCGCGAAGTACCGCGGTGAGTTCGAGGAGCGGCTCAAGGCCGTGCTCTCGGAGATCAAGGACTCCGACGGGCAGATCATCACCTTCATCGACGAGCTGCACACGGTCGTCGGCGCGGGCGCGGGCGGTGACTCCGCGATGGACGCGGGCAACATGCTCAAGCCGATGCTGGCCCGCGGCGAGCTGCGCATGGTCGGCGCGACCACGCTGGACGAGTACCGCGAGCGGATCGAGAAGGACCCGGCGCTGGAGCGGCGCTTCCAGCAGGTGCTGGTCGCCGAGCCGAGCGTCGAGGACACCATCGCGATCCTGCGCGGTCTGAAGGGGCGGTACGAGGCGCACCACAAGGTGCAGATCGCGGACAGCGCGCTGGTGGCCGCCGCGACCCTGTCCGACCGGTACATCACCTCCCGCTTCCTGCCCGACAAGGCGATCGACCTGGTGGACGAGGCCGCGTCCCGCCTCCGCATGGAGATCGACTCCTCGCCCGTCGAGATCGACGAGCTCCAGCGCGGTGTCGACCGGCTGCGGATGGAGGAGCTGGCGATCGGCAAGGAGACCGACCCGGCCTCCCGCGAGCGCCTGGAGCGGCTGCGCCGCGACCTCGCCGACAAGGAGGAGGAGCTGCGCGGGCTCACCGCCCGCTGGGAGAAGGAGAAGCAGTCCCTCAACCGGGTCGGTGAGCTGAAGGAGCGCCTGGACGACCTGCGCGGCCAGGCCGAACGCGCCCAGCGCGACGGCGACTTCGACACCGCCTCCAAGCTGTTGTACGGGGAGATCCCCGAGCTGGAGAAGGAGCTGGAGGCCGCCTCCGAGGCCGAGGAGGAGGCCGCGCGGGACACCATGGTCAAGGAGGAGGTCGGCTCCGACGACATCGCGGACGTCGTCGCCGCCTGGACCGGCATCCCGGCCGGCCGCCTGCTGGAGGGCGAGACGCAGAAGCTGCTGCGCATGGAGGACGAGCTGGGCAAGCGGCTCATCGGCCAGAGCGAGGCCGTGCAGGCCGTCGCCGACGCGGTGCGGCGTGCGCGCGCCGGGGTCGCGGACCCCGACCGGCCCACCGGCTCCTTCCTCTTCCTCGGCCCGACCGGCGTCGGCAAGACCGAACTGGCCAAGGCGCTCGCGGACTTCCTCTTCGACGACGAGCGGGCGATGATCCGCATCGACATGTCGGAGTACGGCGAGAAGCACAGCGTCGCCCGCCTGGTCGGCGCGCCCCCCGGCTACGTCGGGTACGAGGAGGGCGGCCAGCTCACCGAGGCCGTGCGGCGGCGCCCGTACAGCGTGGTGCTGCTGGACGAGGTGGAGAAGGCGCACCCCGAGGTCTTCGACATCCTGCTCCAGGTGCTGGACGACGGCCGCCTGACGGACGGCCAGGGCCGCACGGTCGACTTCCGCAACACCATCCTGGTGCTCACCTCCAACCTGGGCAGCCAGTACCTGGTCGACCCGGCGCTGGACGAGGCTACGAAGCGGCAGCGGGTGCTGGACACGGTACGGGCCTCCTTCAAGCCGGAGTTCCTGAACCGGCTGGACGACCTGGTGGTGTTCTCCGCGCTCAGCGAGGCGGAGCTGGCCCGGATCGCCCGCCTCCAGATCGACCGCCTCGGCCGCCGCCTGGCCGAGCGCCGCCTCACCCTCGACGTCACCCCCGACGCCCTCGCCTGGCTCGCCGAAGAGGGCAACGACCCGGCATACGGCGCCCGCCCCCTGCGCCGCCTGGTCCAGACCGCCATCGGCGACCGCCTCGCCAAGGAGATCCTCTCCGGCGAGATCAAGGACGGCGACACGGTCCGCGTGGACCGCACGGAGGAGGGCCTGAGGGTGGGCCCGGCGACGAAGAAGTCGCTCTGACCGAGGGAACGTGACAGGCCCGCCACCCCTTTGGGTGGCGGGCCTTTTCGCACGGAGAGCCGGAAGCTAGCATTTGATGCGCGGCAAATGTGAAATTCACTTGTTCACTAGCAAGGGAAAGGGGGTTGCGCCGTGCTTTTGAGCTTCAGAGTGGCCAATCACGGCTCCTTGCGCGATCCGCAGGAGCTGAACCTGGTTCCCGCCTATGCCGCCGACCGCCCCGCGCTCCCCGTGGCCGCCATCTACGGCGCCAACGCCTCTGGCAAGTCGACGGTGATGAACGCGTACCAGTTCTTCATGGATGCCGTGCGTGATTCGCAGGCCCGATGGCTCCCGGGCGAGCCGGTGAAGCGCCGTCCCTTCCTCCTGGATCACGACGGCAGGCGCGAACCGTCCAGCTATGCGGTGGATCTGTTGATCGACGGAGTCCGACACGTCTACGGTTTCAGTACCGGTGACCGGGTCATCGAGGAGGAGTGGCTCTACTCCTACCCGAAGAGCCGCAAGCGCGTCCTCTTCGAGCGCAAGGGCAGCGCGGTGACGTTCGGAGCCTCGCTCACCGGCGAGCGGGCTGCCGCCGAGCGGATCATGCGGGCCAACAGCCTGTATCTGTCCGCCGGCGCGCAGTCCGGACACGCGGTGCTGGGCGCCGTGTGGGAAGCCCTGCAGTTTGTCGCGGTCGTCGATGACGGGACACGGCAGGCGCTGCCGACGGCCGGTTCCATCACCGCTGCGGTGTTCGAGTTCTTCGAGGGGTTGGGTATCGCGCGGGCGGAGGAGCTGCTGGCGGCCGCAGACCTTGGAGTGCATGGCGTGCGGCCGAGCCAGGACGACGATCCCGGGCTCGGGAGCTCTGTCCGAGACGCGTGGAAGAAGGAGACCACCAAAGGGATCAGCGACGAGATAGCGGCCATCATCAGTCGGTCCGCGAGTAAGTCGCTCCGGTTCGTCCACCGGGTCGGGGACGAGGAGTTTCTGCTGACGGCTGAGGACGAGTCCGCCGGGACCAAGACCTGGCTCACCCTGGTCACCTGGGGGCTGCTCGCGATCGGGCGCGGTACCCAGCTCTGGATCGACGAAATCGATGTCAGTCTGCACCCCTTGCTGACCGCCAAGCTCGTCAAGCTCTTTCAGAGCACCGAACTCAACCCGTTGGGTGCTCAGTTGGTGTTCACCACACACGACGCGTCGCTCCTCGGCACGATGCTCGGCGAAGAGGTCCTGCGCCGCGACCAGATCTGGTTCGTGGAGAAGGACGCGGCGACCGGGGCCTCGGAGCTGTACCCGCTCAGCGACTTCAAGCCGCGCAAGGGGGAGAACTTCGAGCGGCGGTATCTGGCGGGAAGCTACGGCGCCGTGCCACTGCTGCCCGACGGAGCCTTCGAGGACATGGTCAAGCAGTACTGGGGGGCACGTGGCAAGGCCGTTTCCGCGTGAGGGCTCGGGCCGCCGACGAGGCCCCGTCCGGCGCTCGGCGCGCACGCTCCTGATCGTCTGCGGCAGCAAGGAGACCGAGCGCCAGTACTTCCAGGGCCTGCGCGAGCATCTTCGCAACCCTGCCGTGTCCGTGGTGGTCCGCGGCAAGGCGTGCTCACCGACGCAGTTGGTCGCCTGGGCGAAGACTCAGCGCGGCCTGGTCGCCAGCGGCTACGACGAGGTCTGGTGCGTCTTCGACGTGGACCAGTACCCCGACGTGTCGGCGGCCGTGACCGCCGCGCACCGTGCGGGCATCCGGGTGGCGGTCTCCCACCCCTGCTTCGAGCTGTGGCTGCTGCTCCACTTCGCCGCGCACACCGCCCACGCGGCGACGTACAAGGCCCTGCTGCCGATCCTGCGCAAGCATGTGCCGGAGTACGACAAGACGCGCATCGACTTCGCCGCGTACCGGGACGGCCGGAGCGACGCGATGGAGCGTGCCCGCAAATTGGACTCCTCGGGTGAGGACTACGCCCGGAATCCGTCGACCGGTGTATGGCAGCTCGTGGAGCGGATGGAAGAGCGCTGAGAGTGGGTACTCGCCGCTGAGGGCCCCGTACGGCGCAGGCGTGTCCGCCCGTGGCTGACAGGCCGCGTCGGGGCTTGCCACGGACCTCCCCCTCTGGGGGAGGATGGCGGAATTCCGTACGAAGGGAAAACCACGGTGAGCATCGACCCGTCCTCGATTCCGAACTTCGGGGGCCAGCCCGAGCAGCAGCCGCAGGAACCGGCGGGCCCCGTCCTCCCGGACCAGGACCTCGTCAAGCAGCTCCTGGACCAGATGGAGCTGAAGTACGTCGTGGACGAGGAGGGCGACCTCGCGGCGCCCTGGGAGCAGTTCCGGACGTACTTCATGTTCCGTGGGGAGGACGAGCAGCGCGTCTTCTCGGTGCGGACCTTCTACGACCGCCCGCACCAGATCGAGGAGAAGGCGCGGCTGCTGGAGTCCATCGACGACTGGAACCGCCGCACCCTGTGGCCCAAGGTCTACACCCACACCCACGACGACGGCACGGTCCGCCTCATCGGCGAGGCCCAGATGCTGATCGGCACGGGCGTCGACCTCAACCACTTCGTCTCCTCCACGGTGAGCTGGGTCCGCGCGGCCATCGAGTTCGACAAGTGGCTCGCCGAGCAGCTCGGCCTCGAGCAGGAGATCGACGACGCGGAGGACTCGGGCGGGGACGTGGAGTAGTCCACGCCGACCGGACGACGGCCGAGGGCCGGGGTACGCGTTTCGCGCGCCCCGGCCCTCAGTCGTGTCCGTCGTATCAGGCGAGGCGGCGCAGGCGGTCGGTGGCCTCCTGGAGCAGCTCCGGCTTCTTGCAGAACGCGAACCGTACGAACGGGGCGCCCGCCTCCCGGTCGTCGTAGAAGACGGCGTTCGGGATGGCGACGACGCCCGCGCGTTCGGGGAGGGCGCGGCAGAAGGCGAAGCCGTCCTTCTCGCCGAGGGGGCGGATGTCGGTGGTGATGAAGTAGGTGCCCGCGGGGCGGAAGACGCCGAAGCCCGCCCCGGCCAGCCCGGACGCGAGGATGTCGCGGCGGGCGAGCATGTCGCGGCGGAAGCCGTCGAAGTAGGAGTCGGGCAGCGCCAGGGCCTCCGCGACGGCGTACTGGAAGGGGCCCGCGGAGACGTAGGTGAGGTACTGCTTCGCCGAGCGGACCGCGCTGACCAGGGCGGGAGCAGCCGTCACCCAGCCGACCTTCCAGCCGGTGAAGGAGAACGTCTTGCCCGCCGAGCCGATCGTCACCGTGCGCTCGCGCATGCCGGGGAAGCTCGCGAGCGGGAGGTGTTCGGCGTCGTCGAAGACCAGGTGCTCGTACACCTCGTCCGTCACCACCAGCAGGTCCCGCTCGACCGCCAGCTCGGCGATCGCGGCCAGCTCCTCGCGGGTCAGGACCGTGCCGGTCGGGTTGTGCGGGGTGTTGATCAGCAGCAGCCGGGTCCGGTCGGTGACGGCCGCGCGCAGCTCGTCCAGGTCCAGCCGGAAGCGGCCCTCCGCCGGGCGCAGCGTCACCGGCACGCGCCGCCCGCCCGCCATGGCGATGCTCGCGGCGTACGAGTCGTAGTACGGCTCCAGCGCCACCACCTCGTCCCCCGGCTCCACCAGCGCGAGCAGGGTCGCGGCGATGGCCTCCGTGGCGCCCGCCGTGACCAGGACCTCGGTGTCGGGGTCGTACGCCAGGTCGTACCGGCGCCGCTGGTGCGCGGCGATGGCGTGCCGCAGCTCCGGCACGCCCGGGCCCGGCGGGTACTGGTTGCCGCGGCCGTCGCGCAGCGCCCGTACGGCCGCCTCCCTGATCTCCTCGGGGCCGTCCGTGTCGGGGAAGCCCTGGCCCAGGTTGATCGCGCCGGTGGCCGTGGCCAGGGCGGACATCTCGGCGAAGATGGTCGTCCCGAACTCGGCGAGCCTGCGGTTGAGGTACGGACGTGCGCTGGAGGTCATGGCGGCCATCCTGCGCCCAAGCTCTGGAGTTCCTCAACTCGGCTTTGGTGTTCTTCGTGGGCGGGCATCTCCCGGTCACCGCGCGGTGCGCGGTGACGGACGGGGCGCCCACGGGGGGCCGCTTCGGGGGAACGGAAGGAGGGGGGACGCCATGGTCTTCGGCATCATCCTCATCGTGGTGATCCTGGTCGTCGTGGCCGCGGCGCGGTCGCGGCGGCGGCGTAGGTGGGGGGTTTCCGGCGGGACGGCGCGCTCGTCGCGGGGCGGCGGGACGCGGTCGTCGGGGTCGTCGTCATCCGGGTCCTCGGGTTCGGGGACGGGGACGGGGGCGTACGACGGCGGGTCCAGCTGGTGGGTCTGGGGCGGGGAGGCCGGGTCCTCCTCCGGCGGAGGGCACCACGGCGGGCACCACGGGGGTCACCACGGCGGCGACAGCGGCGGCGGCCACTCCGGGCACTCCTCCTGCGGCGGCGGCCACTCGTCCTGCGGCGGCGGGTCCTCCTGCGGGGGCGGCTCCTCCTGCGGAGGTGGCGGAGGCTGCGGGGGCGGCAGCTGAGCCGTCCAGGCACACGCACACCGATGTGCACCGAGGCGCGCGGGCGGCCGTAGCGGCGATATCCAGCCGCCCACGACCGCCCCCGCGTGGCGGAAACGCCCAGGGGGGGGCGGCGCCCCGGGCACGCGAACCGGCGGAGCCCCTCGCTCCGCGCTGGGCGTACGCCGTAGTTGAACAGTTGAGCTGTGGAGCCCTCTGAGGGATGGAAACCCTCCGAACTTGGGTAAAAACGCTGTGGCACGGCCAGTGTTCGTGATTCCCTCTAAAACACCACCCCAAGCCCTCGGACGTCCGATGGACACCGCTTCTCCAGCCGGGCCGACCTGGCCGAATCGCCCGGTGTCACCGAGGTGCGCCGGACCACCCCTCTCCTCGTGTGTTAGCGGAGCCGATCCATGCTCACGACCCTGAAAACGTCCTACACCGACACCCGCGCCGCCGACCTCGCCTGGGCCCTCGGCCGCGAACCGCTCCCGGCCCTGGCCACCCTCGATCTCGAACTGAGCGGGGCGAAGATGCAGTTGAGGCTGCTCGGCGCCTCCCACCAGGTCCTTCTGGAGGAGGACCGGGGCAGTTGTTCGGAGACGGTCGCGTGCATCCCCGGCTCCTCCACCCCGCTCCCCCTCGGCGTCGCCAAGCGCGTCGGCGACTGGGAGTACGAGTTCGCGGCGCGCGTGGAGATGCTCACGCCGGGCTCCTTCGCGGGCCGCGCCCAGGAGTTGCTCGCCCTGGTCTCCGACCATCCGCACGGACTGGCCGGGGTGTTCCCGGGCAGCCCGCACGCCTTCACCGCGATGCTCGCCCAGCGGCACGAGGGCCAGGTGCGCTGGCGTACCTGGCACGCGTACCCGCAGGACGGGCAGTTGGTGGCGACCCGCACCCGCGTCGGGGTGAGAGTCCCGGCCGGGCAGGGTGCCTGGTAAACCAACAGGGCCAGGTTGACGGGGAGTTTCCACACGTGTGGGTGACGAAGCGTCCCGCTGCGGTGACGTAACGTCGCAGCGTGATCGATTCGCACGCTCCCGTGTCCTCGGGCGCCCCGCCCTGGGCCGAGCCCGCGCGGCTGCCCGTCGAGCCCGGTACCGGGCGGTTCCTGGTGCTCGCGTGCGTCTTCGTCTGCGCGGCCTGCGGGCTGGTGTACGAACTCGAACTCGTCGCCTTCGCCTCGTACTTGATCGGCGACTCGGTCACCCAGGCGTCCGTGGTGCTGTCGGTGATG
Organism: Streptomyces sp. NPDC002176; assembly: GCF_044903645.1. Taxonomy (NCBI): domain Bacteria; kingdom Bacillati; phylum Actinomycetota; class Actinomycetes; order Kitasatosporales; family Streptomycetaceae; genus Streptomyces; species Streptomyces sp. NPDC002176. The sequence goes on along the minus strand of NZ_JBJDQW010000005.1, from coordinate 219,102 downwards.
GTGTTCGCCATGGGCATCGGCTCGCTCGGCGCGAAACGGCTGCGCTGGCACGCCGCGGTGGGGTTCGGCGCGATCGAGACCGCGCTCGCGCTGGTCGGCGGGTGCAGTGCGATGGCGCTGTACGCGGTGTTCGCGTGGACCGGCGGCTGGGGCGGGATTTGGGCGGACGGACCGCGCTGTCTCCTGGTCGGATTCTCCCTGGCCATCGGGTTGTTGGTGGGCGCCGAGGTCCCGTTGCTGATGGAGCTGATCCAGCGCATCCGGCGCCAGGACGCGGGCGGCGCGGTGGCCGACCTGTTCGCCGCCGACTATGTGGGCGCGCTGGTAGGGGGGTTGGCGTTTCCCTTCGTACTCCTGCCGTTCCTGGGGCAGTTGACCGGCGCGCTGCTCACCGGGTCGGTGAACGTGGTCGCGGGCAGCGCGCTGGTCCTCGGGCTGTTCCGCCGCGACCTGACCCGCCGCGCCCGCTGGACGCTCCTCGTCGCCGGGCTCGCGGTGCTCGGCGTGCTCGCCTCGGCCGCCGCGCTCGCCGGTGACTTCGAGGCGGCCGCCCGGCGCGCGGTGTACGGGCCGGACGTGCGGGTGGCCGCGCAGACGGACGTACAGGAGGTGGTCCTCGCCGGGGGTACGGACGGCAAGCCGCTCGATCTCTTCCTGGACGGGCGGCTGCGCGTCGGCGGCCGCGACGAGCGGCGTTACCACGAGGCGCTGGTCCACCCCGCGCTGTCCGGCCCGCACCGGCGGGTGCTGATCCTCGGCGGCGGCGACGGGCTGGCCGCGCGGGAGGTGCTGCGGGACAAGGGGGTCGCGCGGGTGGACGTGGTCGAACTGGACGCCGGTCTCGTCCGGCTCGCCCGCCGCGACCCCGGCCTCTCCGCCCTCAACGCGCACGCGTACGACGACCCGCGCGTGCACCTCACCACGGCGGACGCGCTGAGCTGGCTGCGGCGCGCCCCGGCCGGGCGGTACGACGTGGTCCTCGCCGACCTGCCCGACCCCGGCATCACGGCGAGCACCAAGCTGTACTCCCAGGAGTTCTACGGCCTCACCCGCCGCGTCCTCGCCCCCGGCGGACGCCTCGCCGTGCACGCCGGGCCGGTGACCGCGCGCCCCCGCGTCTTCTGGACGGTCGCGGAGACACTGCGCGCGGCGGGATTCTCGGCGACCCCCTACCGGGTCCTGGGCCACGACTCGGGGTTCGCCACCGGCCCCGACCGCTCGGCGGGCACCTCCGGCCGTCCCCACGACTGGGGGTTCCTGCTGGCGGCACCCGGCCCGAGGGCCCCCCTTCCCCGGCTCGACCCCTACGGGCCCCGGCCCCGCACCCTGACCGGGTCGGACCTGAGAACGGACGTCGCGGCGGCCCGGGTCACCCGCGTCCCCGGCCTGCCCCCGTCGACCCTGGCGCATCCCCGGTACTGAATCCCTGGGGAGGCCCGTATGGACCGAGGGCAGGTGCATTCCGGTCCCTTCTGGGTAGGCTCGGCCAACATGGAGTTCCAGGTCTTCGTTCCGGTTCCGGCCGACCGGCTCAGGGAGGCCCTCGCGGATGCCGTGAGGGTGGCCCGCGCGGTGCCGGGACTTCAGCAGGACGCCGGGGCGGAACCCGTCGCAGGGCGGCTGAAGCTGCGGGTCGGCGGGCACTCCGTCACCTACCGGGGCACGCTCGCGGTGAGCGCGCGGGCCGACGGTACGTACGCGGTGCGCGGTGACGGCACCGAGTCCCGCGGCACCGGCACGGTCACCCTCGCCCTCACCCTGAGCCTCGCCCCCACCGAGGGCGGCACGACGGTCACGGTCGGCGGCACCGCCAAGGCGGACGGCCGCCTCGCGGAACTCCCCGAGGAAGCGGTGACGACAGCCGCCAACCGCCTGCTGTCCCGCACCCTGGAGACCCTCGCGGAGGCGGCGGACCAGCGGGAGGAGTCGGGGGAGTCCCCTGAGGACGACGACACCCCCGAGCCCACCCTCGACGCCGAGACGCAGGAGACCCAGGAGACGCAAGCCGCCATCCCCGACACCGTCCCCGACGGCCTGGAGGTCCGCGCCGAGCCCCCCGCCGAGGCCGCCCACGCCCGCCGGACGATGATCGGCCGCAGCGCGGAGGAGGTCGACCACGCCCCGCCGCGCGGCCGCTACGCCCCCGTCCCCGCCCCCCAGACCATCACCGCCAACCCGGTCCTCCGCTGGGCCGCCCCGGCGGCCGCCGTCGCCGTGGCCTCCGCGATCGTGGTGGCAAGGGCCCTGCGCAAACGCCACTGACTGCTCCACGGCATCCGCCGGGCACCACGCTGCCCCACCCCCGGAGGGACCAGTAGGGTCGGTCGGGTGAGTAACGGAGAGATCACGTTGGCCGCGGGTGACGCGGAGGTACGGGTCCTGCCCGGTAACGGGGGACGGATCGGCGGGCTGCTGGTCGGGGGGACCGAGCTGCTGCGGCAGGGGGAGCGGTTCGGGTGTTTCCCGATGGTCCCCTGGTGCGGGCGGATCAGGGACGGGCAGTTCCTGGACGGCGGAGTCGTACGGCAGATGCCGCTGAACTCCCCGCCGCACGCCATCCACGGCACCGCACGCGACGGCGCCTGGCGCACCGCGCGCACGTCGGCCGACGAGGCGGTGCTGACGTTCGAACTGACCGCCCCCTGGCCGCACTCCGGCAAGATCACGCAGGTCGTCAGCCTCGGGGAGGACAGCCTGACGCTGACCATGTCCGTGGAGACGTACGAGGATTCGTTCCCGGCGCAGATCGGCTGGCACCCCTGGTTCAACCGGAACCTGGGCGGCGAGGACGTGCGGATCGACTTCCACCCGGCGTGGCAGGAGGAGCGCGGCGAGGACCACCTGCCCACCGGCAACCGTATCGAGCCGAAGCCCGGCCCCTGGGACGACTGCTTCGGCATGCCCGACGGCGTCGACGTCACCCTGACCTGGCCCGGACAGCTGGAGCTGAAGGTGGCCAGCCGCGAGCAGTGGGCCGTGGTCTACGACGAGCAGGACGCCGCCGTGTGCGTGGAGCCGCAGACCGGCCCGCCCAACGGGCTCAACACCGCGCAACGCCTGGTCACCCCGCTGGAGCCGCTGGAGGCGTCCACGACCTGGACCTGGCGCCGCCTCTAAGCTGGGCGGTATGACGACGGACGTGCGTGGCGAACTGCTCCAGCAGATCAAGGACAAGGCCGTGGTGCACGGCAAGGTGACCCTCTCCTCGGGTCTGGAGGCCGACTACTACGTCGACCTGCGCCGCATCACCCTGGACGGCGAGGCCGCCCCGCTGGTCGGCCAGGTGCTGCTGGACCTCACCGCCGACCTGGACTTCGACGCGGTCGGCGGTCTCACCATGGGCGCCGACCCGGTGGCCGCCGCCATGCTGCACGCGGCCGCCGCGCGCGGGCAGAAGCTCGACGCGTTCGTGGTCCGCAAGGCCGCCAAGGCGCACGGCCTGCAGCGCCGGGTCGAGGGCCCGGACATCAAGGGCCGCCGGGTGCTGGTCGTCGAGGACACCTCCACCACCGGCGGCTCGCCGCTGACGGCGGTCGAGGCGGTGCGGGAGGCGGGCGCGGAGGTCGTCGGCGTCGCCACGATCGTGGACCGGGCGACCGGCGCGGCGGAGAAGATCGAGGCCGGGGCGGGCGTTCCGTACCGGTTCGCCTTCTCGAAGGATGAACTGGGGCTGGACTGACGGCCCGCCGGGGGCTGGACTTCTCCCCGGCCGCCAGGCCGTCCGGCAGGGCCGGTCTGGAAAGATGGGGCCGACGCTGACGTCGCCCCCAGGGTCCAGGTCAGGGCCGCATAACGCAGAACGCCAACCCGCAACACGAGGAGCGGACAGATGCCCATCGCAACTCCCGAGGTCTACAACGAGATGCTCGACCGGGCGAAGGCAGGCAAGTTCGCCTACCCGGCCATCAACGTCACGTCGAGCCAGACCCTGAACGCGGCGCTGCGCGGCTTCGCCGAGGCGGAGAGCGACGGCATCGTCCAGATCTCGACCGGCGGCGCGGAGTTCCTCGGCGGCCAGTACAGCAAGGACATGGTGACCGGCGCGGTCGCGCTCGCCGAGTACGCGCACATCCTCGCCGAGAAGTACCCGGTCAACATCGCGCTGCACACCGACCACTGCCCCAAGGACAAGCTGGACGGCTACGTACGTCCGCTGCTCTCGCTGTCCGAGGAGCGCGTGAAGGCCGGCCGCAACCCGCTGTTCCAGTCGCACATGTGGGACGGCTCCGCCGAGACCCTCGCGGACAACCTGGAGATCGCCCAGGAGCTGCTGGAGCAGGCCCGCCGCGCGAACATCGTCCTCGAGGTCGAGATCACCCCGACCGGTGGTGAGGAGGACGGCGTCACGCACGAGATCAACGACTCCCTCTACACCACGGTCGACGACGCGATCCGTACCGTCGAGGCGCTCGGCCTGGGCGAGAAGGGCCGCTACCTGCTGGCCGCGTCCTTCGGCAACGTGCACGGCGTGTACAAGCCGGGCAACGTGGTGCTCCGTCCGGAGCTGCTGAAGGAGCTGAACGACGGCGTGGCCGCGAAGTTCGGCAAGCAGTCGCCGTTCGACTTCGTCTTCCACGGCGGTTCCGGTTCCTCCGAGGAGGAGATCCGCACCGCGCTGGAGAACGGCGTCGTGAAGATGAACATCGACACGGACACCCAGTACGCCTTCACCCGTCCGGTCGCCGACCACATGTTCCGTCACTACGACGGTGTGCTGAAGGTCGACGGCGAGGTCGGTGACAAGAAGCAGTACGACCCGCGCACCTGGGGCAAGCTGGCCGAGGCGGGCATGGCGGCGCGTGTCGTCGTCGCCGCGAACAACCTGCGGTCGGCGGGCAACAAGATGAAGTGACCCTCCGTGGTCTCCCTCAGGGGGCTCGGCATCCTGTTTTCCACAGGGCCGGGCCCCCTTTGGCTATCCGGGGTATACCTGGGGGCATGCCCGATGTCCGGCTGGCGTCCCCCAAGGGCCGCTGGATTCTGCTGACCACCGTGCTCGGCTCCAGCATGGCCCTGCTGGACTCGACCGTCGTCAATGTCGCGCTGCCCCGCATCGGCCGCGACCTCGACGCGAGCCTCGCCGCGCTCCAGTGGACGGTCAACGCGTACATGGTGACGCTGGCCGGGCTGATCCTGCTGGGCGGTTCGCTGGGGGACCGGTACGGGCGGCGCAAGGTCTTCGTGATCGGCGTGGTGTGGTTCGCGGCGGCCTCGCTGATGTGCGGGCTGGCGCCCGACCCGAACGTGCTGATCATCGCCCGCGCGCTCCAGGGCGTGGGCGGGGCGCTGCTCACGCCGGGGTCCCTCGCGCTGATCCAGGCGTCCTTCCACCCCGACGACCGCAGCCGCGCGGTGGGGCTGTGGTCGGGGTTCGGCGGGGTGGGCGCCGCCATCGGCCCGTTCCTGGGCGGCTGGCTGGTGGAGGGGCCGGGCTGGCGCTGGGTGTTCCTGCTGAACGTGCCGCTCGCCCTGATCTGCGTACCGGTGGCGCTGCGGCACGTACCGGAGTCGGACGCGGGGCCCGCGCGCGGGCGGTTCGACGTGCTCGGGGCGGTGCTGGGTGCGGTGGCGCTGGCGCTGCTGACGTACGCGCTGATCGAGGCGCGCTCCGCGTCCGTCGCGGTGTGGGTGACGGCGGTGGCGGGCGTGGCGGCGGCGGTGGCCTTCGTGTACGTCGAGCGCCACCGGCCGAACCCGATGCTCCCGCCGGACATCTTCGCCTCGCGGCAGTTCACCGCGGTCAACCTGGTCACGCTGTGCGTGTACGCGGCGTTCGGCGGCTTCTTCTTCCTCACCGCGCTGCAGCTCCAGGTGGTGGCGGGCTACTCCCCGCTGGCGGCGGGTACGGCCCTGCTCCCGCCCACGATCCTGATGCTCCTGTTCTCCTCCCGCTCGGGCGCCCTCGCGGACCGCACGGGCCCCCGCCTCCCCCTGACGATCGGCCCGCTGCTCTGCGCGGCGGCGATGCTGCTGATGCTGCGGGTGGGCCCGGACGCGAACTACCTGACGGACGTCCTGCCCGCGTTGCTCGTCATGGGCACCGGCATGGTCACCCTGGTGGCCCCCCTGACGGCGACGGTCCTGGCCTCGGTCGACACCGCCCGCGCGGGCCTGGCGAGCGGCATCAACAACGCGGCGGCGCGGGCGGCGGGCCTGGTGGCGGTGGCCGCGCTCCCCTTGCTGACCGGCATGGGCCCGGACGCGTACCGCGCCCCCGCCGCCTTCAACAGCTCCTTCGACAAGGCGATGCCGATCTGCGCGGCGGTCCTCGTCCTGGGCTCGATCCTCGCCTTCACCCAGATCCACCACCGCCCCACCCCGGACTGCTCCCACCCGGAATGCCGGACCCACTGCAGCCTGACGACTCCACCGCTGGAGCAGGGTTCGCTTGGCCGACCGGCTCCTAGCGCTTGAGCTCCGCGTAAGCCTCCTCGCTGCTGTCCTGCAGGAACTGCCAGCAGCGGTCGGCCTCCTCCTTCTCGTTGATCGCGTCGGCCGCGCGGGCGAGGGCGGCGAGGCAGCGGAGGAAGCCGCGGTTGGCCTCATGGCTCCAGGGGATGGGGCCGTGGCCCTTCCAGCCGGCGCGGCGCAGGGCGTCGAGGCCGCGGTGGTAGCCGGTGCGGGCGTAGGCGTACGACTCGACCACGCGGCCGCCCTCGAAGGCGTCGTCGGCGAGCATCGCCCAGGCCAGGGAGAACGTGGGGTACTTCGCCACGACCTCGGCCGGGGCCTGGGAGTCCTCGCCCAGCAGGCGGTACGCCTCTTCATTCTCGGGCAGGTGCGTCGGGTCCGGGCCGCCGAGCAGGTTCTTGTGCGTAGTCATGCCTGAAGTCTGCCATTAGGGGATGCGCCCGGACCGGTGGGCCGAGATCGGCCCCACACCGTTCCCGCCTTGCCGTATCCCATGGGATTGCGGAGGATTCCGGGTGGGGACCGGGGCCCCCGTGCCGGCATCGGCAGGGGCGGACCGCTACCCGGAGTACACCGCAGGAGACAGCGATGTCCCACCAGGCTCACCCCCCTTCCCAGGCCGCCGAAGAGGCCGCTGAGCCCGAGACCCCGCATCTCGACTTCGCCGGTACGACGCCGTACGAGGACTACGTCCGGGCCGACGTGCTCACCCACCTCCAGCACACCCTCTCCGACGACCCCGGAGAGATGGTCTTCCTGGTCACGACCCAGGTGATGGAGCTGTGGTTCACGGTGATCACGCACGAGTGGGAGACCGCCGCGAAGGCGCTCCGCTCGGACGACGTGCCCACCGCGGTCGCCGCGCTGAAGCGTTCCGTACGCGAGCTGGACGCGCTGAACGCCTCCTGGCGCCCGCTGGCCCAGCTGACCCCGGCCCAGTTCAACTCGTACCGCTCCGCCCTCGGGGAGGGCTCGGGGTTCCAGTCGGCGATGTACCGCCGGATGGAGTTCCTGCTCGGCGAGAAGTCCGCGTCGATGCTCGTCCCGCACCGGGGCACCCCGCGCACGTACGCCGAGCTGGAGAAGGCGCTGTGCGAGCCGAGCCTCTACGACGAGGCGGTACGCCTGCTCGCCCGGCGCGGCCACGCGATCCCGGCCGAGGTGCTGAACCGGGACCTGTCCCAGCGGTACGAGCCCGCCGACGCGGTCGAGGCCGCCTGGACGGCCGTGTACTCCGGTGACCCCGACACCGACCTCGCCCGCCTCGGGGAAGCCCTGACGGACGTGGCCGAGCTGGTGTGGCGATGGCGCAACGACCACCTGGTGGCGACCCGGCGCGCGATGGGCGCCAAGGCGGGCACCGGCGGCTCCGCCGGAGTGGCCTGGCTGGAGAAGCGGGCCCGTAAGAACGTGTTCCCCGAGCTGTGGACGGCGAGGTCCCATGTCTGACCGTACGGAACTGGCGCTGCGCGCGAAGGAGTTGGACGCGGCCGACGTGCTCGCCGGGCTCCGCGACCGCTTCGTGCTCGACGACGGCGTGTACCTGGACGGCAACTCGCTCGGCGCGCTCCCCGCGCACGTCCCCGACCGGATGCGGGACGTACTGGCGCGCCAGTGGGGCGAGTTGCGCATCCGTTCCTGGGACGAGTCGGGCTGGTGGACCGCGCCGGAGCGGATCGGGGACCGGATCGCGCCGCTGATCGGCGCCGGGCCGGGGCAGGTCGTGGTCGGGGACTCCACAAGTGTCAATGTGTACAAGGCACTTGTGGCAGCCGTCCGCATGGCGGGGGAGGGCCGGGATGAGATCCTGGTCGACGCGACGACGTTCCCCACGGACGGGTACATCGCCAACTCGGTGGCGAGGATGACAGTTTGCACCCTCCGCCCGCTCACCCCCGCCGAGATCCCGGCCGCCCTCGGCCCGCGCACCGCCGCCGTCCTGCTGAACCACGTCGACTACCGCACCGGCCGTCTGCACGACCTGCCCGCGCTGACGGCGGCCGTGCACGACGCCGGTGCGCTGGTCGTCTGGGACCTGTGCCACAGCGCGGGCGCGCTGCCGGTCGGGCTGGACGCGCACGGGGTGGACCTGGCGGTCGGCTGCACCTACAAGTACCTGAACGGCGGCCCCGGTTCGCCCGCGTACCTGTATGTCCGCAGCGATCTCCAGGACCGTTTCGACTCCCCCCTGCCGGGCTGGAACTCGCACGCCGAACCCTTCGGGATGAACCCCGAGTACACCCCGGTGCCGGGCGCGCGGCGCGGGCGGGTCGGTACGCCGGACATCCTCTCCATGCTGGCGCTCGAAGCCGCGCTGGAGGTGTGGGACGGGGTCTCGGTGGAGGCGGTGCGGGCGAAGTCGCTGACGCTGACGGACTTCTTCCTGGACTGCGTGGCCGCGTACACCGAGCCCGGCCGGGTGGAGTGCGTGACGCCGCTGCGGCACGAGGAGCGGGGCAGCCAGGTCGCGCTGCGCTGCGCGGACGCCGGTGACGTGATGAAGCGGCTGATCGACCGGGGTGTGGTGGGCGACTTCCGCCACCCGGACGTGCTCCGCTTCGGCTTCACCCCGCTGTACGTCGGGTTCGCGGACGCGGAGCGGGCGGCGCGGGTGCTCGGAGAAGTGCTGGCGTAGGCGCGGGAACGGTGCGCCGGGGGGCTGTGCGGAGGGACGAACTCCGCACAGCCCCCTTTTGCCTCACCCTGGGTGACATCCCCGTGTCCGCGCACGTCACGGGCCTGATACCGTCCCGGCCAACGGCCGAATCCCCACCCTGGCCTGGTCCGCCAAAACCCTTACGCAGCTGGAAGGTTGGAGCATGCCGGAGGACGCTAGCGCAGCCCGTGCCGCCGCCGAGGAGGAGTCGGCGTTCTCTCATCCGCCCATCGACCCCGACGCGAGCGCCCCCTACGGGGACCACCCCGACCAGGTGATCGACTTCTACGCCCCGCGCACGGACGCGGCGTCCGCGCCGCTGGTCGTGCTGCTGCACGGCGGGGCGTGGCGGGCGCGGTACGACCGGCGGCACATCACGCCGTTCGCGGACTTCCTGGCGCGGCGCGGGTTCGCCGTGGCCAACGTGGAGTACCGGCGTGGCGGGCCCGACATCCCGGCGCAGAACACGGGCGACGAGCCCGCGTCCGTACCCCCGGCGGGCCGCTGGCCGGAGACCTTCGACGACGTCGCCGCCGCGCTGGACGCGCTGCCGGAGCTGGCCCGTGAGGCGCTGCCGAGCGCGGACGCCCGGCGCGTCGTCCTTACCGGGCACTCGGCGGGCGGACACCTCGCGCTGTGGGCGGCGGCCCGGCATGTGCTGCCCGCCGACTCGCCCTGGCGCACCGACCGTCCGGCGCCGCTGCGCGGGGTCGTCGCGCTGGCGCCGATCGCGGATCTGGGCATGGCGGCGAAGCTGGAGGTCTGCGACGGGGCGGCGGTCCAACTCCTCGGCGGCCAGCACTCGTTCGCGGAGCGTGCCCCCTACGCGGACCCCGCGCTGCTCCTCCCCACCGGCATCGCCACCACCCTGGTCCAGGGGCGCGCCGACCGGGATGTCCCCTACGAGGTGGCGGAGTCGTATGCCGACGCGGCGGCGAGATCGGGCGAGGTCGTGGGGGTCACGCTGCTGGAGGACGTCGGCCACTTCCCGCTGATCGACCCGGCGGCGGACGCGGCGGCGGTGGTGGCGGAGGAGATCACCCAACTGGCCTTCTAGGGTTGTGCCTTGACCGGGTCGTCGCCGGGCCGCTTGATGAGGTGGTCGCCGACGGCCAGGGACTTCCAGAGCTGTCGGCCGATGCGCACCTTCGTGGACTCGCCGTCGCTGAGGCGGAGTTCGACGAAGTGGTACATGTTCGAGCCGTCGAGCATGCCGCGTGACTTGTCGGTGACGGTGCCTTCCCAGGCGTCGTCCTGTCCGGGTTTGCGGGATTTGAACATGGGTCGAGTGTAGGAAGTCGGGGGGTCGGGCGGGCAGTGCCCGGGGGCACGTCCTGGGGATGACACATGTCATCTACCCCGCTGGTGCCCGCACGGACTAGCGTCCCCCCATGGGCACCACCTTCGACCCCTGGTCACCGGAGTTCCTCGCCGACCCCTACCCGGCGTACGCCGAGCTGCGGGCGCGCGGCCGGGTGGTCCGGTACGAGCCGACGGACCAGTGGCTGGTGCCGCACCACGCCGACGTGGCGGCGCTCCTGCGTGACCGGCGGCTGGGGCGGACGTACCAACACCGTTTCACGCACGAGGAGTTCGGCCGTACGGCTCCGCCTCCCGAGCACGAGCCGTTCCACACGCTCAACGATCACGGCATGCTCGACCTGGAGCCGCCGGACCACACCCGTATCCGGCGCCTGGTCTCGAAGGCGTTCACCCCGCGCACGGTGGAGCGGCTGCGGGGGTACGTGCACGGGCTGGCGGACTCCCTCGTGGCCGACCTGGTCGCGGCGGGCGGCGGCGACCTCCTCGCGGACGTGGCGGAACCCCTCCCGGTCGCGGTGATCGCGGAACTGCTGGGCATCCCCGAGGCGGACCGGGGCCCGCTGCGGCCCTGGTCGGCGGACATCTGCGGAATGTACGAGCTGAACCCGCCCCCGGAGGTCGCGGCGCGGGCGGTACGGGCGTCGGTGGAGTTCTCGGAGTACCTACGGGGTCTGATCGCGGCGCGCCGCGCGGCCCCCCGGGACGACCTGATCTCGGCCCTGATCGCGGCCCACGACGAGGGCGACCGCCTCACCGAGCAGGAGATGATCTCCACGGCGGTCCTCCTGCTGAACGCGGGCCACGAGGCGACGGTCAACGCCACGACGAACGGCTGGCTGGCCCTGTTCGAGCACCCCGACCAACTCGCCGCCCTCCGCGCGGACCACACCCTCATCCCCACGGCGGTCGAGGAGTTGCTCCGCTACGACACCCCGCTCCAGCTCTTCGAACGCTGGGTCCTGGACGACATCGAACTCGCGGGCACGACGACCCCGCGCGGCGCGGAACTCGCCCTCCTCTTCGGCTCGGCCAACCACGACGAGACGGTCTTCGCCGACCCGACGCGCCTGGACCTCACCCGCCGGAACAACCCCCACATCTCCTTCAGCGCGGGCACCCACTACTGCATCGGCGCCGCCCTGGCCCGCCTGGAACTGACCGCCTCCATGACCTCCCTCCTCACCCTGCCCCCCACCCTGACCCTGACAACACCCCCACCCCGAAAACCGGGCTTCGTGATGCGCGGCCTGGAGGAACTGAAAGTGACGGTCGCCTGAGGCCCGGTCCGAGGGAGAAGTCCCCGGTTTCCCTGGCCCCGGTTCAGAGGTTGTTGAAGGGTTCGGGGTAGGCAAAGGTGCCCCGTACGGTCCGGGCGTACGCCGTCAGGGGGCGGAGCTGGAAGTAGGGGCCCCAGTCGGGGTCGGGTGGGGTGATGCCGAAGTGCGTGCTGGGGTGGAAGCCGAAGCGGCGGTAGTACGCGGGGGCGCCGAGCAGGGCGACGAACGGTTCGCCGGTCGCGTCCGCCGCGCCCAGTACGGCGTGGACGAGGGCCTGGCCCACGCCCCGGTGTTGGTGGGCCGGGTGCACGCTGAGGGGGCCGAGGGCGAGGGCCGGGTGGGTGTCGACGTGGCCGCGTGTGCAGACGACGTGCCCGACGATCTCGCCCTGGTCATCGGTCGCGACCAGCGACAGCGCCGGGAGCCAGGCCCCACAGGTCCGCAACTGGTCGAGGAGAGCTGCCTCCACGGGGTCCGGCGTTTCCGGGTTCGCGAACGCGGCGGTGGTGACCGCGCGCACCGCGGGCTCGTCGGCGGGCTCTTCGCGTCGGATCAGCATCCGTCCAGTCTCGGCGGGTGGACGGCGGCACCGCAAAGGCATTTGCCGGGCCGGGGCCGCCGCCGGGAACTTCACTCTTACGAGGAGGGCGTCTGGTTGACGTCGATGTTTCCGCCGCCCGTGCGGATGGTCACGTGGTGGGGGGAGGACGGGTCGGTGGGGACGGAGATGTCGCTGCGGCCGCCGCTGGTGGAGGCGTCGACGGCGTAGGGGGTGCGGGGGAGGGTGACCGTGACGTTGCCGCCGCCTGTCTGCGCGGTCAGGGTGGTCGGGGGTTTGGTCAGGGTCGCCTCGATGTTTCCGCCGTCCGTGCGGGCGGAGAGGGACTTGGGGGCCGTGTCGGTCACGCGTACGTTTCCGCCGCCCGTGCGCGCCGCCATCGCCCCGTCGATCTGCCGCACGGTGATGTTCCCGCCCTCGGTGTCCAGGGTCAGGGTCGTGCCGCGCGGTACGGAGACGGTGTAGTCGATGCCGCAGTCGTGGCAGCTCGGGGCCGTCAGGGTGAGGCGGCCGTCGCGCACGGAGTGCTCGGTGCGGGGCTTGTCGTCGGCGTACCGGATCTTCTCCGTGACGTGGGCGCCGGTCCCGTCACCGGGTACGACCTCGATGTTCCCGCCCTTGGTCGTGACGCTCAGCGCGCTCACCTCGGCGTCGATCCCGTACTCCGAGGTCGCTGTCTTGTTCTGGACGGCACAGCCGCTGAGCGCGAGCCCCGCCATGACCGTCCCGGCCACCAGCAGCCCGCGTCCGGGCCCGGTACGACTCGGCTTCATGTTCATGTTTCCCCCTTGGTTCCACCGGCCCCTCACTGGTAGCAGGTGCCGGTGGACCACGGCAGGGGGTGGCTTGATCAAGCCCCCGGTATGGCAGAAACCGAACGAAGCCGGGTCAGCCCACCAGATCCCGTCGGCGGACACCCGCCAGCCCAGCCCCGGTGAGCAGCACAGCCACCCCCAGCAGCACCCCGACCGGCCCCCACTCCATCTCCGCCCCAGGCAGCTTGGGCAGGTGGCTGTAGGGGGAGAGGTCCAGCAGCCACGCGGGGGCGTCCAGCGCCGGGCCGATCCAGCCGATGAGCAGCACCGCCCCCGCCACGGCCCACCCCGCCACGGCCGCCCTAGGGAAGAACCCGTACAGGAGCACCGTCACCGCGCCCAGCGTCCACGCGGCCGGTACCTGGAGGAGGCAGGCCCCCACCACCGCGCCGGGGCGGGCCCCGTACCCCGCCCAGAAGCCGAGCCCGGCGAGCAGCATCAGGAGAAACACCCCGCCGAAGGCGATCAGCAGGTGGCCCCCCGCCCAGCGGAGGCGGCTCACCGCGCAGGCCAGCAAGGGTTCGGCGCGGCCGGAGGACTCCTCGGAGGAGAGGCGGAGCACCGACCCCACCACGTACAGCGCGGCCACCAGCCCCAGCATGCCGATCATCGCGGAGAGGAAGGTGTCCGTGACCCCCGCGCGGCCCCCCATCCGCTCCAGCATCGCCCGCGCACCCGAGTTGCCCGCGACCAGGTCCGCCGCGCCCTCGGTCAGGCTGCCGTACACCACCCCCGCCAGGAGGAAGCCGACGCTCCAGCCGGACAACGCCCCCCGCTGGAGCCGCCAGGCGAGGGCACCCGCGCTGCCCAGGCGCCCTCGGGCGGGACCCGGCCGGGTGGGGAGGAAGCTCATGCCGAGGTCCCGGCGTCCGGCCAGGACGTACGCCAGCGCACCCTGGCCCACGCACGCGAGCACCAGCAGCCCCAGTACCCACCACCGTTCCCCCGCGAAGGCCCGCACCTTCTCCAGCCACCCCAGCGGTGAGGCCCAGGTCAGCCAGGAAGAGGACGAGTCGCCCGCGGCGCGGAGCACGAAGGCCGCTCCCAGCAGACCGGACGTCAGACCGCGGGCCAGCCGCGCGCTCTGGGTGAGCTGGGCCGCGACCGCCGCCGCCGAGGCGAAGACCAGGCCGACCAGGCCGACGGCCAGCCCCAGGGCGAGCGCGCCCGACAGACCCAGCGAGGCGAGGCCCGCGAACAGAACCGCCGCCAGCACCCCGTTCGCGGCCGACGACGCCAGCAGCGCCGAGGTCAGCGGGGCCCGCCGACCCACCGCGCCCGACGCGACGACCTCCAGGCGTCCGCTCTCCTCCTCGTCCCGGGTGTGCCGGATGACGATCAGCAGGCTCATCACGGCGGCCAGCAGCCCCGCGTACACCCCGACCCGCCAGGCGGTCAGGCCCCCCAGGGAATCGTCCAGTACGGGCCCTGTCAGGGCCCGGAGGGAGGCGTTACCGGCCATCTGCGCACGCAGGGCGGCGCGTTCGGCGTCCGTGGCGTACAGCCCCCTGAGGGTGCCCGGCATCGACAGCACCATCAGGGCGTTCACCCCGATCCACACCGGGATCAGCACCCGGTCCCGGCGCAGTGCGAAGCGGAATAGCACCCCGGTGCCGACCAGCGCGCCCATCAGACGGCCACCTCCTCGGCCTCGTAGTGCCGCAGGAACAGCTCCTCCAGCGTCGGTGGAGTGCACGTCAGCGACCGCACCCCGGCGGTGCTCAACACCCGCAGCAGGCCATCGAGTTCAGCGGTCTCCACCTGGAGCCGCACCCGGGACCCCCGCACCTCCAGGTCATGCACCCCGGCCAGCCCCTCCCACGCCACCGCCGAGGAGACCTCCGCGCTCACACTCGTCCGCGTCAGATGCCGCAGCTCGGCGAGCGAGCCGCTCTCCACCGTCCGCCCCTGCCGCACGATGCTGACCCGGTCGCACAGCGACTCCACCTCGCTGAGGATGTGCGAGGAGAGCAGGACGGTACGGCCCCGGTCCCGCTCCTCCAGGACGCACCGCTGGAACACCTCCTCCATCAACGGGTCCAGCCCGGAGGTCGGTTCGTCCAGGATCAGCAGGTCCACGTCGGAGGCGAAGGCGGCGACCAGGGCGACCTTCTGCCGGTTGCCCTTGGAGTAGGTGTGGCCCTTCTTCGTGGGGTCCAGCTCGAAGCGGGCGGTCAGTTCGGCGCGGCGCCGCTCGTCCAGCCCGCCGCGCAGGCGGCCGTAGAGGTCGATGACCTCGCCGCCGGACAGGCCCCGCCACAGCGTGACGTCGCCGGGGACGTACGCGATGCGGCGGTGGATCTCGACCGCGTCGGTCCACGGGTCGTGGCCGAGGATCTGCGCGGCGCCCGAGTCGGCGCGCAGCAGGCCGAGCAGGACGCGGATGGTGGTGGACTTCCCGGCGCCGTTGGGGCCGAGGAAGCCGTGCACCTCGCCGGTCTCGACATCGAGGTCGAGACCGGCAAGGGCGTGGGTACGGCCGAAGGACTTGTGGAGCCCCGAGACCGTGATGGCCTTCGTCATGATTCTGAACGTACGCTTGCTTCAGAAATTTGTGAAGTTAAGGAAGCGTATGAATCAGAGTTAGGGTGAGGGCATGACGGAGCCGAGCGTGGAGAGTGGGGACGGGCGCGATCCGGAGTCGGTGTCGCGGTTCGTGGAGCGGTTCGCGGCGCAGCTGGTGGAGGCGGGGATGCCCCGCATGCCCGCGCGGGTCTTCGCGGCGCTGCTCGCCTCCGACACGGGCACGCTCACCTCGGCGGAGCTGGGCGAACTGCTCCAAATCAGCCCGGCGGCCGTCTCCGGCGCGGTGCGCTACCTCTCCCAGGTCCACCTGGTCTCCCGCGAGCGCGAACCCGGCTCCCGCCGCGAGCGCTACCGCGTGCACAGCGACCAGTGGTATGAGGCTCTCACCAGCCGCGAAGCCATCATCAAGCGCTGGGAGGAAGCCCTCCGCGAGGGCATCACCAGCCTCGGCCCCGAAACCCCCGCAGGCCGCCGCCTCACCGACACCCTCGAGTTCTTCGAGTTCATCGAGAAGGACCTCGCCGGAATCATGGAACGCTGGCGCGCCCACCGCGAGCAGCGCACCCCCTAAGCCGGAACCACCAACCCCCAAGCCCCCTCAGCCACCCGCCAGGTACGCCTCCGCACCGGCCCGGAGGTGGCCGCGTCGGCTCGGTAGTGGAAGTCCTCGCCGGTCACGGTGACGGTGCGGCCGCAGGAGCGGAGGGGGGAGGACTCGGCGCCGAGGGAGACGGGGCGGATCTCCACCTCCGCGACGCCCCGCGTGCCCGGGGTGACCGAGACGGACTCCACCGGGCGGTCGAGGTCGATGACCGTGACGCCGTCGATCTCCACCCGGAGCCGGGCGGGCTTGGTGGCGAGGGTGCGGACCAGGGTGCGCAGCCAGGGGCGGGCGCCGACGCCGACCGGCTCGGCGGGGACGGCGGCGGGCGGTATGCCCAGCGAGCCGAGCACGACCCCGTCGCTGTCGTCGACCAGGAGGTCCAGCTGACGGGAGACCCCGTCCAGCACCGCCCGCGCGGAGGCGACCGGGCCGCCCGGCACACCGAGGGAGCGGGCCAGTCCGGCCGAGCCGACCGGCACCACGGACAGCGCGCATCCGGCCAGCTCACGGTTCCGGTGCAGCCACCCCACCGCTCGAACAAGTGCTCGATCGTCCCCGACGACCACCGGCCGCCGCGACCCCCGTCGGCCGAGCGCGCGGGCGAATTCCTCGGGGCCGTCCGGGAGACACACCTTCGCCGTCGCACCCGCGCTGAGCACGTCTTTCGCTATCCGCACGGACTCCCCGTCCGTGTGCCGGGCCATCGGATCGATGATCACAAGGAGCTGATCGGACGTCGCGGAAGTCGCCACCTCGGTCCTGCCTCGCTTCCTCGGGTAGCATCTTTGTGCAAGAGCCCCTTGCGCTATTGCGCCAGGGGCTTCGTCTATTCCGGGGCATCCGGTCCGACGGTCGTGCGGCCAAAGAAGGTCGCGGTGTCACGTGGCGGTGAACCATACGCCCACACCCCGACCATGGACATGCCCCGCCCGGAAGGGGTGTACGCGCGTGCCCGCACTTGTGCTGCTCGGTGCTCAGTGGGGTGACGAAGGCAAGGGGAAGGCGACCGACCTGCTCGGTGGCTCCGTGGACTATGTAGTGCGCTACCAGGGCGGCAACAACGCCGGCCACACGGTCGTCGTGGGCGACCAGAAGTACGCGCTCCACCTCCTCCCCTCCGGAATCCTCTCGCCCACCTGTACGCCGGTCATCGGCAATGGTGTCGTCGTCGACCCCTCCGTCCTGCTCTCCGAGCTGAGCGGCCTGGAGGAGCGCGGCGTCGACACGTCGAAGCTCCTGCTCAGCGGTAACGCGCACATCATCACGCCGTACCACGTCAGCATGGACAAGGTGGCGGAGCGCTTCCTCGGCAAGCGGAAGATCGGCACCACCGGCCGCGGCATCGGCCCGACCTACGCCGACAAGATCAACCGCGTCGGCATCCGGGTCCAGGACCTGTACGACGAGTCGATCCTCGAGCAGAAGGTGGAGGCCGCGCTCGACGTCAAGAACCAGGTCCTCACCAAGCTGTACAACCGCCGCGCCATCGCCGCCGACCAGGTGGTCGAGGAGCTGCTGGGCTACGCGGAGAAGCTGCGCCCCTACGTCGCCGACACCGTCCTGGTCCTCAACCAGGCGCTGGAGGACGACAAGGTCGTGCTGTTCGAGGGCGGTCAGGGCACCCTGCTCGACATCGACCACGGCACGTACCCCTTCGTCACCTCCTCCAACCCGACCGCCGGAGGCGCCTGCACCGGCGCGGGCGTCGGCCCGACGAAGATCAGCCGGGTCATCGGCATCCTCAAGGCGTACACCACGCGTGTCGGCGCCGGTCCGTTCCCGACCGAGCTGTTCGACGAGGACGGCGAGGCGCTGCGCCGCATCGGTGGCGAGCGCGGTGTCACCACCGGCCGCGACCGCCGCTGCGGCTGGTTCGACGCGGTGATCGCCCGTTACGCCACCCGCGTCAACGGCCTCACCGACTTCTTCCTCACCAAGCTCGACGTGCTCACCGGCTGGGACGAGATCCCGGTCTGTGTCGCCTACGAGATCGACGGCAAGCGGGTCGAGGAACTCCCCTACTCGCAGAGCGACTTCCACCACGCGAAGCCGATCTACGAGACGCTGCCCGGCTGGTCCGAGGACATCACCAAGGCGAAGTCCTTCTCCGACCTGCCGAAGAACGCGCAGAACTACGTGAAGGCGCTGGAGGAGATGTCCGGCGCGCCGATCTCCGCGATCGGTGTCGGCCCGGGCCGCGACGAGACGATCGAGATCAACTCGTTCCTCTAGACGTCCCGGCATGACGACGGGGCCCGCACCACGGTGCGGGCCCCGTTCCCGTTCCCTGCGCGCGCTTCGCTCAGCGCTTGATGTCGATGGTGACCGACTTCGTCTTCTCGTGGTTCTGGGCGTAGTCCACCGAACGGAACTTCAGCACGTGCTTGCCCTTGCCGTGCACCGTGATCTCCGACCTGTACTTCTTCCACCCGGTGCCGTCGAGGTTGTACTCGGTCCGGGCCACGCCGGACACGCGGTCCGTGGCGGTCAGGGTGACGCACACGTCCGAGTGGCGCGGGAAGACATGGGCCTTGGTGACCGGCGGCGTGGTGTCCAGCGGCAGGTTCAGCGCGGCGTCGCTCGGCGTCAGCTCGTCCTCCCGGGTCGGCGGCGGCACATCGCCCGAGGCGGTGGTGCGGCCGACGGAGCCGACGCGCAGCAGCAGGTTGGCCCAGTCGTCGAAGCCGGTGAGCAGCGTGCGCTGGCCGTCGTTGTTGACGTCGAAGGCGACCGGCGTCTCCTCGATCATGCCGTTGCAGTTCCAGTCGACCTGGCCGTCCGAGGCGGCCACGTTGACGAAGGAGCCGCCGTTGCTGCCCGGGCACCAGTGCCGGACGTCGTAGTTCGCGCCGCTGGCGGGGTACGACTGCTCGTTCAGGCTGTTCTCGTTCAGCGAGGTGTTCTGGCGGGAGAGGTCCGTGTTCCCGGTGCTGGTCCCGGACGTCAGACCGAACTGGTACAGGTAGTTCATCACGCTGAAGTACTGCGGCTTGTTGTTGACGTTCTGGTCGCCGCCGTGCTCCAGGTTGAGGTTGTGGCCCAGCTCGTGCAGGAACGTACCGGCCTGCTCGGCGACCGTGCCCACCTGGTTGGCGAAGCTGCCCAGGCTGACGATGAGGTCACTGCCCGGGGTGGGGGCGATGCCGCTGGAGGGGGTACCGGCCTGGAGGTTGTGGGCCGAGATGGCGTAGTGGAAGATCGGCGCCCGGCCGGTGCTGGTGAAGCCGCCGACGTCGTTCTTGATCGTGTTGAAGGCGTTCCACTGGTACAGGCCGTTGACCGCGGTGCCCAGGTTGGTCTGCTCGGTGAGCCGCCGGGCCTTGCTCAGGGTGCCCCACGTCGCGTTGGTCGTGAAGTTCATGACGCTGTTAGGCCCGGCGTCCACATGCAGGTTGATGCCGGTGGTCGGCGAGTGCCGTGAGTAGGGCGAGTTCGCGAAGGCGTCGACCACCTGCTTGATGGCCGCGGGGGCGAGCGCGTGGCTGTGGTCGTCGTTCGCCATCCAGTCGAGCTGGACGAAGACGTCCGGCTTGTTGACGGTCGCCCCCATCGCGGGCAGGTTGACGAACTGCAGACCCGGCGCGGGCGCGGTGTGGGCGCTGCCGTCGGCCGGGTTGATGTAGATGCCGTTCCGCTTCCAGCTGTCGGGGATGCCGTCGCAGGTCGTGGAGTTGCAGTCGAAGGTGAAGTCGACGGTCGGGTTGAACCCCTGGCCGCCGCTGCGGCTGATCACATACCCGGCCGGGGCCGTCTGCGTGTAGCTGCTGTCACCGACGACGGGCGCGTCCCAGCTGATCTGGGTCCGGCTGGGCTCCCGGTAGATGTTGAAACTGACGGTGCCCACGTTGCCGCGGGGGTCGCCGCAGGCGTCGAGCGTCCAGGTGGCGGTGGCGCCCGCGTTGATGCGCTCCGGCAGCGCCGCGGGGCATCCGTTGTAGCTGTTGGGCCCCAGGGTCAGGTCGCGGTCGCTGTTGTTGGTGAACCTCACCGTCAGCAGCGTGCCCGCGCGCTGGGCGGCGGCCGACGCCCCGGCCGCCGCCAGCGTGAGCAGGGCTACGGCCAGGGCCGCGACGCCCAGCGCCGTGATCCTCGCCGGTCGTGTCCGGGCTGCGGGGCCGCGCCCGCCCACCGCAGCACCGTGGTAACGCAGTGTGTTCATAGCCGCACGGTAGGGCTACGCTCAGTGTCCGCCCGGTGCGGCTCGGCGCACTGTCACTCCGCTGGCCGTCCGCCGCCCACGCCCGACGGGCGTTCCGCCGTCCGGCGCGGTGCAATCACTTGTATGAGCAGCGAACGGGAGATGTGCGGGGGGCCCTACGGCGAGGTGTCCGAGTGCGGGGACCCCGCGGTGTTCGAGGTCCGGCGGCACGACCGGTCGTCGTTGCCGGTCTGCCCGCTCCACCTCGGCCCGTCCCTGTTGATGGGGTCGGGTGTGCTGTGGCCGCCGGAGATCAGCCTCGTCGCGCGTCCGTGAGGAAAGTGGTCCAGGCGGAGGGGGTTACGGCGAGGAGGGGGCCGTCGCTCTGCTTGGAGTCACGGACGTGGATGGTGTCGGGGCAGGAGGCGACTTCGACGCACTGGCCGCCTTGGCTGTCGCTGTACGAGGACTTGTGCCAGGTGTAGGCGGTTTCGACGCACTGTCCGCCCCCGGCGTCGCTGTAGCTCGACTTGAACCATCGCCGCGTGCTGGTCATGTGCGTTCGTCTCCCGCCAACTTATGAATAAGGCTCAGGGAGTCCTCCGGGCTCAGAGCCTGTGTCCGGATCTTCGCATACCGGTGGGCAAGCTGGGCAACAATTGGCGGCTCGCTCACCAGGAGGCTCTGGTCCTCGATCTCCAGGTAGACCACGTGGTGATGCTCCTTCGTCTCCACGAGCACCATGTTGCCGTGGGCTCCGGCGTGGCTCCCCTTCAACCCCCGCTCCAACGAGACTACTTGGATGCTGACGTTGTCCCTCTCGGCGTCCTCGGCGAGTGACCGCAACTGCTCTCGTTGGATCTCCCAGCTGCCGAACGGCCGCCTCAGCGCAGTCTCATCGAGGATCAACTCGATCATGGCTCCTGGATCGCGGTCGAAGAGGGCCCGTCGAGCGACACGAGCCTCAACCAGCTCGTCCAACTTCGCGTCCGGGAGCTTGGGGAACCCGCCACCGATCAGCGCACGCGCGTAGTCCGCTGTCTGAAACAAGCCGTCGATCACATAGGTCTGGTACGACGATAGTGTCACCGCCTCCGCCTCCATCAGAGCGAAGTTCTTGAACTGCGGCGGGTACTTGTCCAGACGGATGAACGTCCGGGACTCCTCAAAAATGCCCAGTCCGAGCCCGATCTCCCGCTCCAAGGCCAGCAGCATCTTGTCGCTGGCGGGCTGCGCACACGTTTCCATCGCGCTGATCGCGGATGCGGTGTAGCCCGTCATCCTCCCCACCTCGGGTTGCGTGAACCCCTGATGCTCTCGCAGTGCTCGGGCCAAGGAGGCAACGAGACGTGCCGTACCCCCCGCTTGCGCCTTGTTCTCCGCCCGCGCCATTGCGGTCACCCCCGGACTCAACCGAACTCAACCGGACTTCAACGTGTCTCCGCGAACGCCAACTGTTCCGTGAGGTCGACGGAGAGTCATGGAAACCGTAGCGTCGCCTGCCGAAACTGATTGCATGAATACGCAAAGTCACGCGGGCATCCAGTGGATTCCCGCCATGGGAATCCAACTCCGCAAGGCCGGGGTGCAGTTCGACGCGGTGCGGCTGGACGGGGACCGGGGGCGGGAGATCGCCGACCGGATGGCCCGGATGACCGGGGGTGATCCGGGGCCGGTGGTGGAGTCGGGGAGCGGGCGGAGGTGTGTGTACTTCCTGGTCGCGCCGGGGAGTACCGCACACCACGCGTGGCCCGCCGAGGTCACCCGGCTGACCAGCGGCCCGTACCGGGTGAGCTACATCCCCGTACCGGCGCTGGACGGGCAGACCTG
This sequence comes from Streptomyces sp. NPDC002176, assembly GCF_044903645.1. Lineage (NCBI taxonomy): Bacteria > Bacillati > Actinomycetota > Actinomycetes > Kitasatosporales > Streptomycetaceae > Streptomyces > Streptomyces sp. NPDC002176. Next base: position 196,963 of record NZ_JBJDQW010000005.1, on the reverse strand, counting down.
GCCGCTGGGCTGGCGGTTCCCGCCGACCGCGCCGGACCGGTTCGTGCACACGCTGCTGCTGCGGGCGGCGCTGCTCGACGGGCAGCAGGGGCCGTCCGAGGAGGGGCTCAACTGAAGACGATCATCGAGCCCTGGGCGAGGGAACGGGTGGCGGCGGCGTGCAGGCCGAGCCAGACGTGCCGTTCGCGGGCGAAGGGGCTCGGGTCGTAGGGCGCGGGGACGGCGGCCTCCTCCAGCTCGGTGGGGGCCGACGGGGGCACCGGGGCGGCGGGCGGGTTGGCCGGATCGATGCCGATCGCCGGGGCGACCTGCTCCAGCTCGCGCAGCAGGGCGTGCGAGGAGCCCAAGGGGCCGCCACCGGCGAGGAGTTCGTCGTTGGTGAGGGGCTGGTGGAAGTCCAGGGGGACGTAGGCGCCCGCGTGGTCGTAGTGCCAGACCAGGTGGGACTGCTGGGCGGTTGACTCAAACATTTCGAGCAACTGCTCGTAATCGCCGCCCAGTTCCCCCACAGGGGTGACGGGGAGGCCGCAGAGCTGGAGGAGGTGCGCGCGGCGCAGGAAGTGCAGCGCGTCGTAGTCGAATCCGGCCACGGGGGCGACCTCGCCGTTGAGGCCCGGCATGTACTGGTACACGGGGACCGGGGGGAGCCCGGCGGCGGCCAACGCGCTGTTGTAGGTGGCGAGTTCCTCGGCGAAGGGGTTGTCCGGCGTGTGGCACAGCACATCCACGAGCGGCACGAGCCACAGGTCGCAGGCCAAGAAGAACTCCTCGCGTCATCGCGCGCGAGCGTTCCCCTCGCGCGGCGGGTGGACCAGGAAGCGTAGTCCGTACGGCGGGCCATAGGAAAGCCCTATGCCCTCTGCTGCTATTCGGTCTTTGATTCCGCCTTTTTCCGGTCCTACGGTGAAGTGGCCCGCCGAGAAGTCGGCCGGGAATTGTCCGAGGAGAGGACCAGGGAAATGGCCACCACCGGGAACGTGACCGGAACACCGGAACTCAAGGGAAAGCGGGCGCTGGTCACCGGGGGTACGCGCGGTATCGGGGCGGGCATCGTGGCCCGGCTGCGGGAGGCGGGGGCCGAGGTGCTGACCACCGCCCGCTCGGCGCCGGACGAGGTGCCGGAGGGGGTCCGGTTCGTGGCGGCCGACGTGCGGAGTCGGCAGGGTGCGGAGGACCTCGCGGCGGCCGCGGTGGACGTGCTCGGCGGGGTGGACATCCTGGTCCACAACGCGGGCGGCGCGATCCCGTACGAGTCCGCCACCGCCATCCCGGACGAGGTGTGGCTGGACGCGCTGAACCTCAACCTGCTGGCCTCGGTGCGGCTGAACTCGCTGCTGGCGCCCGCCATGCGGGAGCGGGGTTCCGGGGCGATCGTGCACGTCTCCTCGGCCGCGGTGCCCGTCGCCTTCCCACCGTTCCTGCACTACACGGCCGCGAAGGCGGGGCTGGAGAACTACAGCAAGGGCCTGGCCGCCGAGCTGGCCCCGGCCGGGGTCCGGGTCAACACGGTCACGCCGGGCCGGGTCACCACCCCCGGCGGCGAGAAGGTGCGGGAGCAGTGGGCCCGGCTGGACCCGACGCAGGTACAGGACGAGTCCGTCGTACCGCTCGGGCGGGACGGGCTGCCCGACGACATCGCGCGGGCGGTGCTGTTCCTGGTCTCCGACCAGGCGAGCTGGGTGACCGGGAGCAATTTGGTGGTCGACGGCGGGGAATTCCCGCGGGGCTGAATGGTATTCCGGTCAGGAGGCCGGAACGGCGGCCGGGGAATTCTTCGGGTCCCATTTCTCCTGGCGGAGGAATTCCAGCAGGGCCGTCTCGGCCGGGCCCGCCGGGTTCCGGACCACGGCGATGACGGGGTGGGCCACGGCCGGGGACACCGGGCGCGCGAGGTGCTGGTGGCTTTCCGGGACGGCGGAGGCGGGGACGAGGGTGGCGCCGAGTCCCTGGGCGGCCCAGCGGACGGCGGTCGCGGTCTGGGAGACGCGGGCGACGGTGTCGGGGTCCGGGTCGGTCTCCCGCAGCGCCTCCACGAGGACGTTGTCCAGCGCGCTGTCCCGGTCGAACCGGACCCAGGGCTCGCCCTTCAGCTCGCGCGACTCGACGCGCTGTTGGTTGAGTTGGGGATGGCTGGTGGGGAGCACCACGACGAACTGCTCCTCGCCGAGGCGGTGCGCGTCCGCGGGGGTCCGGTCGCACTTCGCCATCAGGGCGAGGTCCAGTACGCCCCGGCGGCACAGCCGGTCCAGTTCGGCGGAGCTGGGTTCCTCGGAGAGGGTGACCTCCAGCCGGGGGAAACGTCGGCGCAGGGCGCCGAGCGCGCCCGGGAGCTGGCGTGTCCCGAACCCCATCTGCACGGCGACGGTCAGCTCCCCGACCAGCTCGGCGGCCCCGGCCCGCGCGGTCGCCGTCGCCCGCCGCGCCGCGTTCACGGCGACCCGCGCCTCCCGCAAAAAGGCCCACCCGACGATGGTGGGCGTCAGCCCACCCGGAGCCCGCGCGAACAACTCCACCCCCAGCTCCCGCTCCAGCCCCCTGATCTGCTGCGACATCGACGGCTGAGCAACCCCCAACCGCCCCGCCGCCGCCGTAACGGACCCCTCCTCAGCAACAGCAAGGGCGTACTCGAACTGGCGCAGACTCATGGCGTCCCGTCCCTCCGTGGGGTCAGCCCTCCTCGGGACAACTCCCGGCCGCGTTCGCGGATTCCCCGGTCAGCCCCGGCACCCCTGGGACAACCGAGGTACTATGCGCAGTTCCCTAATTCCGATGGAGTCGCATGTGATTTGGTGCCCCCGATGTGAGCATGGATGGGTGACGCGCGCCTGCGCTCTTGGCCAGTCCGAGGTTTTTCTCCTGTGTGACGAGTGCGACACAGTGTGGGTGGACAGAGATCCGCATGCCGGGCCGCCCTTCCTCATCCTTGCGGAGTACCTGGCTCGCTTCGGTCTGGAAGGTCTCTGGTCGAACATCGAACTTCTGGAGAAGGAGCCGGGAGCGTAGTCGCCCTGCGCTCGGCGGTGCCCTGGTGACCCGCGCGCACGGTGCGGCACTAGCCTGAGCCGCTCGAACGCTTGGGGGGATCATGCGGATGAGATCGAGCGCCGTCGCGCTGGTGCTGCTGCTGGGCTGCGCGGCCACCGGCTGCGCCGGGACCGGTACGGCGGCGGCCACGCGCGCGGCCGCGCCCACGCCCACGGACCCGCGTACGGCCGGGCAGCTGCTCGACTCGGCGGTCCGCACCATGAAGGCGCTGCGGTCGGTGACGATCACCACGCAGACGACCGCGCTCCAGGGCGGCACGCTCTTCTCCAGCCGCATGACGACGGACCTGAAGAGCGGGTGCGCGTACCGGCGACCTTCCGCAACGGCGCCGAGCTGCAGCAGCTCCGGATCGGCGGCACGGACTACATCCACGGCAACGACGGGTACTTCGAGTTGTGGGGCCGCGACACGGTCCCCGCCATGCGGCAGAAGCCCTGGCTGAAGAGCCCGGTCAGCGCGGCGCTGGACGGGGACGGCCTGCAGCCGTGCACCTGGCCGTTCAAGTCCTTCGGCACCCCCACGAAGGGCGCCCGGACCGAGCTGGACGGCCGCCCGGTGATCCCGGTCGAGGTGCGGGACAAGCCCGGGCAGTCACCCTTCGCCCGCGAGCCGGGCACCTACACCTTCTACATCGCGGCCGAGGGCACGCCGTACCTGCTGAAGCTCGCCCACCAGGGCCCCCACAACCGCACCACCACCACCTTCACCAACTTCAACCAACCCCTGAACCTCCACCCCCCGACCGCAGCCGACACCCTGGACCTGAGCACGCTGCGGAACCCCGGGTAGAACACGGCCACTTGACCTTGGCGCCGACGGCGCGGCCAGCGCCCCTGCCCCGGACATCACCCGGAAGCGGATCTCAGCTCACGGACCACCGCGTCAGGACTTGGACAGGCGGACGCTGCCGGTGGACACCTCCCCGCTCACCGGGACACCGGCGGGCACGTCGACGGTGTAGTTGACCGAGCAGCGGTTGCCACAGCCTCCGAGGATCAGCACGCCGTTCTCGATCCGGTGAGTGGTGCCCTGCGGCTTGTCGCCGCGGTAGTCGACCTCACGGCGCAAGGACCCGTTTCGGGCCCGACGCGCCTCGACGCTGTAGCGGCCGCCATCACGTGACCATGGGGCAAGCCCCCGGTCGAGCCAAGGGCTGTCCTCACCCCGGACGCTCCGGCCCAAGCGCTGTCCCGTAACTGGGCGATGTCCCCTTGCTGGTCCCGGATCGGACCGTGTCGGTGGCTGGTGACAGGATTGAGGGGTGCTGATCAAGGGATACGACGTCGGTCCTTTGGTGGCGGGCGAGTCACTGCTGGCCCGCTCGGGCTTCTGGTCGAACTACCTTCTGGCGATGTGCAGCGACGGTGGATGTGCCGAGCGCCCGGTTCCGGAGTGGTTCGGTGAGGACGGCGCCGATGCCGATGCCCTGTCCGAGGTCCTCTTCGATTCCGAACGCTGGCCGGTGTTCAGGGTGCCGGCAGAAGATGGCCCCGGAGTGGTGGTGATCTTCCGCAACCTGGATGGCGACTACGGCACCGACTACCTCCTCACCCGTCCAGGCAGAAACCACGTCGAGCAGATCGCCAGCTGGGACGGAGACTTCTCGGGCACTGGGTTGGCATGGCGCGAACTGATTCGGATCGCCGACAGCCCGTCCTTTGCGGCCGAAGGCGTCCAGGACACGGCCATTCGCTGCCTGCTGCTGCTTCCGCTCCTCACCGACCCGGACGTGCCCGAGGCAGCGACGGCAAGGCTCATCGCCGCCTTGGTCGTAGTCGGCGCGCCGCAAGACGCCGCCTCCATCACGGCGGGGCACCTGCTGGCCCACCTCACGAAGAGATCTCGACACGACCCCGCGTGGGCGTCTCCGCTGAGCGGCAGCTGAGAGGCGGGGCGGTCTCCACAACTCCACCCCGAGCTACCGCTCCAGCCCCCTGATCTGCTGCGACATCGACGGCTGAGCAACCCGCAGCCGCTCCACCGCCGCCGTAACCGACCCCTCCTCGGCAACGGCAAGGGCGTACTCGAACTGACGCAGACTCATCGACTCCGATCCCTCCGTACGACAGGCCCCCCTCGGGGGACCCCCCACCTGGCTTTCCGGATTCCCCGGCCGGTCCTCGGCCTGCCCTTACGCTGGGACCGTGATGATCAAGAGGACAGGCGGACGGTGGCTCGTCGCCGCACTGACCGCCTCCGCGGTGCTCACCTCGGGGTGTACGAGCTCGGTCGACGCCGACGAGCTGCCAGGCGTGTACCGCGACGGCGCGACCGGGGGCGAGATCCGCCTCGAGTCCGGCGGGACGTTCTCTGCCACCGACGTGTCGGCGGACTCACGCTCCGGCCCCGCCGACTTCAGCGGTCGATGGGAGTTCGTCGACAGCGGCTCGTCCAGAGACTTCGTCTATCTGACGGTCGATGACGGCGGACTCGGCAACATCGGCGGCCTCCAGCTCTACACAGGCGACCGAGGCACGCTCGAGTTCTCCGACCCGGACGAACCACCGTCCCTGGTCCTCACCAAGGTGACCACGGCTCCGAAGGGCGCGTAGCGGAAAGGCCTACACCGGGGCGTTTCCGGACGGCTCCTTGTTCTTGTTGCGCCGGTGATGGCGCACGACGAAGAAGAGCGACGCGGCCAGCGCCACGATCCATACCGTGATCTCAAGTTCGCCGAACTGCGAACCGAGCGCCAGGAGAATCAGGAGGAAAAGAGTGACGATGGCGATGATTGACCCGATGAGCGACTTCACTTATTTCCCCCTCAGACGCCACTGCCGCCAATAGCCGTTTTTCCGCTTCCGTAGACCTTTACCTGGGCCCACGGGTGCAGAGTCGCGTAGCACCCGTACTTGAGCACTCGCCGCTGTCCGTGAACATCACGGAGTTCGGACACTACGCGGGTGATCCGTCGGGCTGGAAGAGGATTCTTTTTATCTGAGGAAAATCTGAGCTTCGTCAACTCGAAGCGTAGCGATAGTGAATTCGAAGCAGAAGTGGCGCCTGGCATGACTTGGTAGGGTTATGCGCATTTGGATGGCCTGGACGTGTAGTGGGCCTCGGATTTCATGGAGGCCGAGCGGTGCGGTTCGTCTGCCGGAACTTTGGACTGTCGGATCTGCAGCGGCACGGTCTCGCCCCGCACGAGGCTCCCCTGGCGGTGCTTCTCCTCGACATCGAGGCAGAGCTGTCCATCTGGGAGGAGGGGAGGGTGGTGTGGTCCGAGGAGGCCTTCCCCGTGGCCGAGCTGGCGTACCACCTGGCGCTCTGGCTCCTGAGCCCGGCCGCCGGCCAGGAGGGCTTCGAACTCGACTCGATGCAGGCGGATGCGGGGCTGATCCGCATCGTGGGGTCTGATGAGGGCTGGCGAATTGGCTCCACCTACGCGCCCGACTTCTGGACCTCGCCCGTCGCCTGGGATGTTCTCGTGGCGGAGATCAAGCAGTTCGACCGTTCCGTGCGCGAGGGTGTCGCCGCGATGGGTGTCGAGCCGTCCTTCATCCCAGAGGCTGAGGATCGTGATTAGGCCAGGGGCAACCGAAATAATAACCGCATTCCCGGAATTCTGATGGAGTCGCACGTGATCTGGTGCCCGCGATGTGATCAGGGCTGGGTAACGCGCGCGCGCGTTCCGGGCCAAGCTGGAACTTTCCTCCTGTGTTGCGAGTGCGACACGGTGTGGGTGGACGGGGAGCCTCACGCCGGGCCGCCCTTCCTCATCCTTGAGGACTTCCTGGACCGCTTCGGCCTGGAAGGTCTCTGGTCGAATATCGAGGTCCTGGAGAAGGTTCCAGGAAGGTAGCTGAATTCGCAGTGAACGGATGCGGCGCGGGGCGCTACGGCCGGTCGCCTGCGAGTTCCTCGACCATTTCCAGCGCGTGGGCGTTGGCGGCGGCGACGATCGCGCGGGCGCCCTCGGGGTCGTGGGCGGCGAGGGCGTCGACGAGGTCTATGTGGCCTGCCCAGAGGCGGCCGCGGACCTCGGGGAGGCGGCGGAGGTGCTGGACGGCGCAGACCCAGGAGCGGACGCGGAGGCGGTGGAGGAACTCCGCGAGGTAGGGGTTGCCGAACAGCACGCTCAGCTCGCGCCAGAAGCGGAGGTCGTAGCCGATCAGCACGGTGAGGTCGCCCGCCGCGTTCGCCCGCTGGGCCTCCTCGCCCCGGCGCCGCACGGTCGCCAGCGCGGCGGCGGTGTCCGGGTCGTCGGGGGTCGCGAAGGCGGAATGCCCCTGGCCGAGGACCCGGAACATGCCCTCGGTGACCAGCGAACGGGCCTCGATCATGCCCCGGTAGTCCGCGAGGGAGTACTCGGGGACCCGGAACCCCCGGTGGTGGTCGGCCTCCAGCAGGGCCTGCGCCGACAGGTCGACCAGCGCCTCCCGCACGGGCGTCGCGGACACCCCGTACAGGTCCGCGATCTCCTTCACGGTGAACGCCCGCCCCGGCAGCAGCCGCCCGGCCAGCACCTCGTCACGCAGCGCGTCGGCGATCTGCTGTCGCAAGGTACTGCGCGTCACAGCGCCGTAGCCGGGCATCGTCCCGGAGTCTCCTCACACGAATGGGGCCGGTCTCGTACGCACGTGCCTATTTCCACTACCCCTTACGAGGACGTCACCTTACGCGTTCACCCCTGCCGGGCATCAGCCCCGGTGCCCTTTATGTGTGGGGGGATGCTGTGTGCGTCGCTTTAGGCGAGGCCGTCGATCATCAGGCCCACCGTGAAGTCGAACCGGTCGTGCCCGGTGCCCGAGGTCAGCTCGACGGCGTGCCGGGTGGTGTGCGGGAAGGAGGCGGCGGGGAGGGCCGCGATCCGGCGTACCAATTCGTCCTGGTCGGCGGGCCAGACCGCGTCGCCCTGCTCGGCCCTGCGGTGCGCGACGGAGAGCTCCAGGCAGTAGGCGGCCACGTAGAGCAGCAGCGCGTCGATCGCCCAGGCCGCGCGCAGCGGGGCGATGCCCGCCGTGAGCAGGACCGCGAGCATGCCCTCGCTCACGCGGAGGGTCTCCAGGTCGGTGGGGGCCATGGCGAGCGCGGCGCGGGAGATGCCGGGGTACTTCAGGTACTGGTCCCGCAGCTCCTCGCAGATCGCCCGGAGCTGCTCCCGCCAGGCGGCGGGGTCCGGCGCGGGGAGGGTGAGCCGCGCGCACAGGCGGCCGATGAGCAGCTCGTCCAGGTCGGCCTTGTTGACCACGTGCGCGTAGAGCGAGGCGGGTCCGGTGTCCAGGGCGGCGGACAGGCGGCGCATGGTCAGCGCGTCGTACCCCTCCGTGGCGATGATGCCGAGCGCGGTGTCGACCACCTGGTCCACGGTGATCGGGTCCTTGCGGCGGCGGGGCCGGGCCGCTTCGGGGGACGGCGGCTGGTGGCGTGCCGTGCGGCGCTCTCTCGCGTTCACGAGGTCACTATAACTTGACACGAACGCTGTTCGTTTTTAGAACAGTGTTCGTGAATACAGATGTGAAGGTGGTTGTGGTCGGCGCCGGGCCGGTCGGGCTCACGCTCGCCGCCGAGCTGGCGCTCGCCGGGGTGCCGGTCCAGGTGCTGGAACGGCGGACCTCGCCCGACCCGGCGATGAAGGCGCAGTCGATCAACGTGCCGACGGCCGAGGCACTGGACCGGCGGGGCCTGCTGCCCGCCCTCGAGGAGATCCAGCGGGAGACCCCGGTGCCGTTCGGCCCCCGCTTCACCGGGCACTTCGCGGGCATGCCCCTCGATCCCGGCCTGGTGGACTGGGCCGACCCCGAACTGGCCGTCCACAGGGCTGTGGACGGAGCGCGGATGATCCCCCAGCCACGCCTGGAGGCGCTGCTCGCCCGGCACGCCGAACGGCTCGGGGTCCAGGTGCGGCGCGGGGTGGAGGTGACCTCACTGGAGGACACCGGCAACGGGGTCGTCGTCGGCACCGACTCCGGTCCGCTGCGCGCCGGTTGGGTCGTCGGCTGCGACGGCGGGCACAGCGCCGTACGCCGTCTCGCGGGCATCCCGTTCCCCGGCACGGACCCCGAGATCACCGGTTACCAGGCCGTCGTGGACATCGCCGACCCGGAGAAGCTGGCCGACGGCTGGTCCTGGTCGCCGCACGGCGTCTACCGCCACGGCCCCCAGCCCGGCCGCGTCGCCACCGTCGAGTTCGACGGGGGTCCCGCCGACCGTACGGCCCCGGTCACCCTCGCCGACGTCCAGTCCAGCCTGCGCCGCGTCTCCGGCACGGACGTCACGCTGACGGCTCTGCGCGCGGTCCCGACCCGCTGGACCGACAACACCCGCCAGGCGTCGGCGTACCGGCTCGGCCGCGTCCTGCTGGCGGGCGACGCGGCCCACGTCCACCCGCCCTTCGGCGGCCAGGGCCTGAACCTGGGCATGGGGGACGCGGTGAACCTGGGCTGGAAACTGGCGGCGGTGGTGACCGGTCGTGCGGGGGACGCCCTCCTGGACACCTACGACGCGGAACGCCGTCCGGTGGGCGCGTGGGTGCTGGACTGGACGCGGGCCCAGATCGGCGTCCTGCGCGGCGACCCCAAGTCGGGGGCGCTACGGGGGGTGTTGGCGGACCTGCTGGCCACGCGGGACGGCACCACGTACGCGGTGAAGCAGATCGCGGGCGTCACCCAGCGGATACCCCTGCCGGGCGCTCACCCGTGGACCGGCCGCTACCTCCCCGACGTACCGCTGAGCGACGGCTCCCGCCTCGCGGACCACGCGCACGGCGGCGGGTTCCTGCTGCTGGACCGCACGCCGGACGCGGTGTTCGCCGGGCGCGCCGAGGGCCGGGCGCGGGTGGTCCGGGACGACGGCGCGGGGGTGCTGGGGGCGCTGGTGCGGCCGGACGGGGTGGTCGCGTGGGCGACGGACACCGCCGACGCGGACGGACTGGCGGAGGCGCTGGCCCGCTGGGCGGGGGCGCGGCCTGACGGTGGGTCGGGCCGCGCCCCCGTGCCCAGCCCCTCAGCCGGACGTCGTGTACTCGTCCGCCGTGGTCAGCGCGGCGTCTAGTGCGGCCAGCCCTTCCTTCAGCTCGGGCTCGGTGATGTTGCAGGGCGGGACCACGTGGGTGCGATTCATGTTCACGAAGGGCCAGATGCCGTTCTTCTTCGCGGTGGCGGCGAAGGCGGCCATGGGGGCGTTGGCCTCACCGGCGGCGTTGTAGGGGACCAGAGGCTCGCGGGTCTCGCGGTCCTTGACCAGCTCCAGGGCCCAGAACATGCCCGTACCGCGCACCTCGCCCACGCTGGGGTGACGCTCGGCCAGACCGGCCAGGGCGGGGCCGAGGACCGTCTCGCCGAGCCGCTTGGCGTTCTCCACGATGCCCTCGCGGGCCATGACGTTGATCGTGGCGACCGCCGCCGCGCAGGCCAGGGGGTGCCCGGAGTACGTCAGACCGCCGGGGTACGGGCGCTTCGCGAAGGTCTCCGAGATCGCGCCGGAGATCGCGACACCCCCTAGGGGGACGTACCCCGAGTTCACGCCCTTGGCGAAGGTCATCAGGTCCGGGACGACCCCCGAGAGGTCCGCCGCGAACCACTCGCCGGTCCGGCCGAACCCGGCCATCACCTCGTCCAGGATGAAGACGATGCCGTGACGGTCGCAGATCTCGCGGACCCCGGCGAGGTAGCCCGGCGGGGGGACCATGATCCCGGCCGTACCGGGGATCGTCTCCAGGATGACGGCCGCGATCGTGCCGGGCCCCTCGAAGGCGATCGTGGTCTCCAGGTGCTCCAGCGCGCGGGCGCACTCCTGCTCCTCCGTCTCCGCGTAGAAGCGGGAGCGGTACAGGAAGGGCGCCCAGAAGTGGACGACGCCCGCGCTGCCGTTGTCCGACGGCCAGCGGCGGGGGTCACCGGTGAGGTTCACCGCCTGCTGGGTGCCGCCGTGGTACGACCGGTACGCCGAGAGGACCTTCGGGCGGCCGGTGTGCAGGCGGGCCATGCGGGTGGCGTGCTCTACCGCGTCCGCTCCGGCGTTGGTGAAGAAGATCTTGTCCAGGTCGCCGGGGGTGCGTTCGGCGATGAGGCGGGCCGCCTCCGACCTCGCCTCCACGGCGAAGGCCGGGGCGAACGTCGTCATCTTCGCCGCCTGCTCCTGGATCGCGGCGACTACCTCCGGGTGCTGGTAGCCGATGTTCGTGAACACCAGGCCGCTGGTGAAGTCCAGGTACCGCTTGCCGTCGTAGTCCCAGAAGTACGAGCCCTCCGCGCCCGCTACGGCCAACGGGTCGATCAGGTCCTGCGCGGACCAGGAGTGGAACACGTGCGCCCGGTCGGCGGCCTTCACGGCTGCGCCGGTCTCGGGGTCGGGGGTGGGGGTCTGCTTCGGGTTCGGGTTCGGGTTCGGCTGGGGCGTCATGCGGGTGAGGGTAGGGGGTGGGGGTGGCGTCGCGACATCGGCGGACTGTTGCGGGCGGGGGTGGGATGCGCGACAGGTTGTCGTGAGTGGGGGCGGGTTTCGCGGGGTGCGGTGCTGTCCTCCATGCCCGCACTATCCTCGGGCCGTTGGCGCGCTTCGGGGGAAGGCGGTTGTGAGATGCGGGAGTTGGGGCCGGGGGAGGACTGGGACTGGGTGTTCGGAGCGGGGTCGCCTCCGGCGGGGTCTGGGCTCCCACCCGCACCACCCGTGCGGCTTTCGTCGTCGGGTGCGGGTGGCCCCGAAGGGGCGGATTCGCCGTCGGCGGGTGCGGGTGGGGGTTCGGCGGGCACCCGGCCTCCGGCCGGGTCTGAGTTCCCACCCGCACCACCCGTGCGGCTTTCGTCGTCGGGTGCGGGTGGCCCTGGTGGGGCGGGATCGCCGTCGGCGGGTGCGGGTGGGACCGGTGGGGTGGATGGCTCGTCGTTGGGTGTGGCGGGGCCGGAGCATGTTGCTGTGGGGGATGGGGTGGGGTGGCCGGTTGGTGGGCATCCGGAGGTTGGCGGGGTGGAGAGGGGGGTGCGGGATCGGCGGTCGACGGTGTTGCTCGTCGTGGTCGCGCTGGTTGTCGCCCTGGGGGCCGGGGGGACTCTGTACACGTTGTTGCAGGGGGGCGGGGTGTCGGACACGGCGACCGTTGGGCCCGGCTCTGCTGGAGGGGACGTGCCGGAGGGGTACCTCGGCAGGTGGGAGGCCGGTACGCAGCGGCTCACGCTGAACCAGGGGCGGGTCGGCGAGCGTGTCCTCACCCTGGTCGTGGACGGGGCCGACCAGCACTGTGTGTTCGCCGCGGCCCTGGCCCGGAAGCCGGGCACCGAGGGGACGCTGCGGCTCACCGCCACCACGGTGACCTCCGGCGCCCCGCTCTCCTCCTGCGCCCCGGACACCCCCACCACCCTCACCCTCCTCCCGGACGGCTACCTGAGGCGAGCGGGCCCGGCCGGTACGGAAGCCGTGACGTACAGCCGCGTCGGCCCGGCATCGTAGGCCGCCCTTTTGCGGTTGACGGCCCTTGGGGACAGCGGGTCTCCTGCTGGGATGTCTCAGCTCAGCTTCGTGGAACCGGTGGACGACAGCGCGCTCGCCGACTGGCGGCACGTCCACAACGTGATCATCCCGACCGCGGTCCTCTCCCTCGACGAGGTGCGCGAGCGGGCCGGGCGCAACCGCCTGGAGGTCGCCTACCTCGACGGCGAGCCGGTGGGCTGCACGACCGTACGCCCGCCGTCCGGCGACAGCCCGTCCACCGCGACCGTGATCGCCAGAGTGCTCCCCGCCCACCGCCGTCAGGGCTTCGGCGAGCAGCTCTACCAGCGCGCACTGACGCGTGCCCGCGACCTGGGCGCCGACACCATCGACACCGTCATCCTCGCCTCCAACGAGGACGGCCTCCGCTTCGCCCAAACCCACGGCTTCACCGAGACCGACCGCTACGTCCTCCCAGGCGACACCATCCCCTTCGTAGACCTACGCCTGAGCTGAGAAAACCGGGGCGCCCTACGCGCCCCGGTGTGCCAGGCCCCGCACCCGCCAACGCCGATCCCGCCCCACTGGGGTCACCGGTACCCGCCGATGGTGATCCGGTCCCGCTGAGGTCACCGGTACCCGCCGACGGCGATCCGGTCCCGCTGGGTCACCGGTACCCGCCGACGGCGATCCCGTCCCGTCGGGGCCACCCGCAGCTGCCGATGGCGAACCGGCCCCGTCGGGGCCACCAGCACTCGCCGACGGCGATCCCACCCCACCGCGGCCGCCGATGTCGATCCCGCCCCGCCGGAGCTACCTGCACCCGCCGATGGCGCCGCCCCATCAGGACCCGCACCCGCCGATGGCGAATCCGCCCCACCGGGGCCACCCGCACCCGACGACGAAAGTTGTACGGGTGGTGCGGGTGGGAACACCGGACCCGGCCGGAGGCCGGGTGGTCGTCCGCACCCCGGCGGAGCCGCTAGCGGGGGTCCGGTGGGCGTTGGCGGGGCATGTTGGGGCGGGCGCCCGGGGGCGGGGAGAGGTAGCGGGAGACGGGGGCGGGGTCGGCGGGCCGGGATGGAGGGGTCGGCGGAGTCAGAGGCGGACGGCCGCCGCGGAACTCCCGCATCCAGTCCCCCGTCTCCGTACGGACCAGCTCCGTCACGTCCTCCGAGAAGCGCCGCAGGATGACCAGGCACCGTTCCGCCGCCTCCCCCGCCGTGCCGTCCGCAGGACCCAGCACCTCACGCGCGCTCTCCGACGCCCAGTCGAACTGGAGCGCCTGCAGCCGCCGTTGGACCGCCTGGGCAGTGCCCAGGTCCCGCATCCAGCCCGAGGTCAGCCCGAAGCACCGGTCCACACCCGCGCACGCCGCCCCCGCCAGCAGCGCCAGATAACCCCAGGGCGCACACCCCGACACCGCGCCGGTCGCGTCCAGCAGGGGGAGTGCCGCCCCGACCACCACCCCCGCCGCCGTACCGCCCCGCAGGGCCCGTGCCGCCCGGCGGCGCCACACCCGGTCCGCGAGATACCAGTCCGCCGTGCGCAGCGCACCCCGTTCCACCCAGCGGTACAGCTCGTCCAGCCGTTCCGCGGGCTCCCCCCAGTCCCCGAGCGGCAGAACCTGCCCCGCCAGATCACCGGCCAGCGGGACGGCCGTGTTCCGCACACCGCGCCGGAACCCCCCGAAACCCCACCGCGAAGTGCCCCCGACCGCCCCGTCCGCACCCTTGGCGTACCGGTCTCCTGGCCGGCGCCCGGTCTCGTCCGTGGCCGGGCCGTCCCGCCGGGACCCGTCCGAGCCGGGACCGCCCGCCCACGCCCCGTCGCCTCCCGAGCCACCCGGCCATGCCCCGTCGCCTCCTGAGCCGCCCCGCCGCGGGCCGTCCGCGCCCGAGCCGCCCGGCCACGCCCCGTCCGCTCTCGGGCCGCCCGGCCACGCCCCGTCCGCTCCCGGGCCGCCCCGCCGCGAGCCGTCCGTACCGGGGGCGCCCGGCCATGCCCCGTCGGCCGCCCGGCCACCCTGCGACGAGCCGTCCGCTCCCGACCCACCCCGCCGCGAGCCGTCCGCACCCGGGCCGCCCGGCCACGCCCCGTCCCCGCCCCGGCCGCCGCCCTGCCGCGACCCGTCCCCGCCAGGACCCTCCCGCCGAGCCCCCTGAGCGGATGCGGAATCGTCGGGTTGCTGCTCCGGCTGACCCACCCGGCACTCCCTACTGAACATGAACACCGATCGCGCGGCCGTCACGCCCCGTGGCGGCGCGAAGTGTCCTTCCTACCGCTCAATGGGTGGCGGGGAGCCGAGTTCGCGGGGTGGTACGCCCGGAAGAGGGGTGTGATCAGGTAGGGGGCCGGAGGCGATCTCACCCGAAAGAGTGGCAGGGCGAGGGCCGCCCGGACCACGTAGGCTCGTGCCGAGCACAGAAGCGGCGCAGACAGACTGCAGACAGACAGCAGGCAGACAGGAGATACCCCGTGATTCCCGGTGGCGGCCAGCCCAACATGCAGCAGTTGCTCCAGCAGGCCCAGAAGATGCAGCAGGACCTGCAGCAGGCCCAGGAGGAGCTGGCGAACACGGAGGTCGAGGGCCAGGCGGGCGGCGGGCTGGTCAAGGCGACCGTGACCGGCTCCGGCGACCTGCGCGCGCTGAAGATCGACCCGAAGGCCGTCGACCCCGAGGACACCGAGACCCTCGCGGACCTCGTCGTCGCGGCCGTACAGGCGGCGAACGAGAACGCGCAGGCCCTCCAGCAGCAGAAGCTCGGCCCGCTGGCCGAGGGACTCGGCGGCGGCGGCATCCCCGGTCTGCCTTTCTGACGCCGGGGCAACTACCGTACGTACCGCAAGGTCTTGAAGGAAAGGCAGTCCGTTGTACGAAGGCGTGGTCCAGGACCTCATCGACGAGCTGGGGCGGCTCCCCGGCGTCGGTCCCAAGAGCGCGCAGCGGATCGCCTTCCACGTCCTCCAGGCCGAGCCGACCGACGTCAAACGGCTCGCGCACGCCCTGCTGGAGGTCAAGGCCAAGGTCCGCTTCTGCGCGGCCTGCGGCAACGTGGCGCAGGAAGAGCTGTGCAACATCTGCCGCGACCCGCGCCGGGACCCCTCGGTCATCTGCGTGGTCGAGGAGCCCAAGGACGTCGTGGCCATCGAGCGCACCCGTGAGTTCCGGGGCAAGTACCACGTCCTGGGCGGCGCGATCAGCCCCATCGAGGGCGTCGGCCCGGACGACCTGCGGATCAGGGAACTCCTGGCCCGGCTCGCCGACGGCGCCGTCACGGAGCTGATCCTCGCCACCGATCCCAATCTCGAAGGCGAGGCCACGGCGACGTACCTCGCCCGCATGATCAAGCCCATGGGTCTGAAGGTCACCCGCCTGGCCAGCGGCCTCCCGGTAGGCGGGGACCTGGAATACGCGGACGAGGTCACCCTCGGCCGCGCCTTCGAGGGGAGACGACTCCTAGATGTCTGACGCCACGCTGCACGCCACGTCGCAGAACCCGGACGACTTCGCGGTCCAGATCGCCGACCAGGTGGAGAGCTTCCTGGTCGCCGTCACCGAGGTCGCCAAGGGCGACGAGCCCGGTTCCACCGTGCCCTTCCTGCTGCTGGAGGTCTCCCAGCTGCTGCTGGCAGGCGGCCGCCTCGGCGCCCACGAGGACTTCGTCCCCGACGAGCGCTACGAGCCCGACCCCGGCCCCGAGATCGACGCGGACGGCCTGCGCGAGAACCTGGCCCGGCTGCTGGACCCGGTCGACGTCTACTCCGAGGTCTTCGACCCGTACGCGCCCCGCACCGCGCCGGTCGCCGCCCGGATCTCCGACGACCTCGCGGACGTCATCACCGACCTCAGGCACGGCATGGTCCACTACCGCGCGGGCCGCACCGCCGAGGCCATGTGGTGGTGGCAGTTCTCCTACTTCTCCAACTGGGGCCCCACCGCCTCCGCCGTGCTGCGCGCCCTGCAGTCCGTGCTGATCCACGTCCGCCTCAACCAGCCCCTGGAGGAGCTGGACGGCCTCGACACCGACCAGGACCTGGGCGACGAGGCGCTGGAGGTGGAGGCCGGGCGGGTCATGGCCGAGGAGATCGGCACGCCCCTCGGCATCCGTCAGGTGCACTAGGGACTCCTGTGACGCGGGGCACTTTCCGCGTGGCCCGCGTACCGCTGGGCAGGTTCGGGACCGGGCGGACGACGTCTCACCATGCGGGAGCGCGATGGTGGATTTCGGACGCTCGATAGACTGAGCCGACACAAACGAACCGAGCGAGGAGCGCACGTGGGCCTTGTCGTGCAGAAGTACGGAGGCTCCTCCGTAGCCGATGCCGAGGGCATCAAGCGCGTCGCCAAGCGGATCGTGGAAGCCAAGAAGAACGGCAACCAGGTGGTTGTCGTGGTCTCCGCGATGGGCGACACGACGGACGAGCTGATCGATCTCGCCGAGCAGGTTTCTCCGATGCCTGCCGGACGTGAATTCGACATGCTGCTGACCGCCGGAGAGCGTATCTCCATGGCCCTGCTGGCGATGGCGATCAAAAAGCTGGGCCACGAGGCCCAGTCGTTCACGGGCAGCCAGGCAGGTGTCATCACCGACTCGGTCCACAACAAAGCCCGCATCATCGACGTCACGCCCGGCCGCATCCGCACCGCGCTGGACGAGGGCAACATCGCCATCGTCGCCGGTTTCCAGGGTGTGAGCCAGGACAAGAAGGACATCACCACGCTGGGCCGCGGCGGCTCCGACACCACCGCCGTCGCGCTCGCCGCCGCGCTCGACGCCGAGGTCTGCGAGATCTACACCGACGTGGACGGCGTGTTCACCGCCGACCCGCGCGTGGTGAAGAAGGCCCGGAAGATCGACTGGATCTCCTTCGAGGACATGCTGGAGCTGGCCGCGTCCGGCTCCAAGGTGCTGCTCCACCGCTGCGTGGAGTACGCCCGCCGGTACAACATCCCGATCCACGTGCGCTCCTCGTTCAGCGGGCTGCGCGGCACGTGGGTCAGCAGCGAGCCGATCGAGCAAGGGGAACAGCAGGTGGAGCAGGCCATCATCTCCGGTGTCGCACACGACACCTCCGAGGCCAAGATCACCGTCGTCGGCGTGCCGGACAAGCCGGGCGAGGCCGCGGCCATCTTCCGGACCATCGCCGACGCGCAGATCAACCTCGACATGGTCGTGCAGAACGTGTCGGCGGCCTCCACGGGCCTGACCGACATCTCCTTCACCCTGCCGAAGACCGAGGGCCGCAAGGCCATCGACGCCCTGGAGCGCAACCGCGCGGGCATCGGCTTCGACTCCCTGCGCTACGACGACCAGATCGGCAAGATCTCCCTGGTCGGCGCCGGGATGAAGACCAACCCGGGCGTCACGGCCGCCTTCTTCGAGGCGCTCAGCGACGCGGGCGTCAACATCGAGCTGATCTCGACCTCCGAGATCCGTATCTCGGTCGTCACCCGCGCCGACGAGGTCCCCGAGGCCGTCCGCGCCGTGCACACCGCCTTCGGGCTCGACTCCGACACCGACGAGGCCGTCGTCTACGGAGGCACGGGCCGCTGATGGCACGCACCGGTCGCCCGACACTGGCGGTCGTGGGGGCGACCGGAGCCGTAGGAGCGGTGATGCTCCAGATCCTGTCCCAACGGGCGGACATCTGGGGCGAGATCCGCCTGGTCGCCTCCCCGCGCTCGGCCGGCCGCAAGCTGGCCGTGCGCGGCGAGGAGGTCGAGGTCGCCGCCCTCACCGAGGACGTCTTCGACGGCGTCGACGTCGCCATGTTCGACGTACCCGACGAGGTAGCCGCCCGGTGGGCGCCCGTCGCCGCCGCGCGCGGCGCGGTCGTCGTCGACAACTCCGGCGCCTTCCGGATGGACCCCGAGGTGCCGCTCGTCGTCCCCGAGGTCAACCCGCACATGGTGCGGACCCGGCCGCGCGGGATCGTCGCCAACCCCAACTGCACGACCCTGTCGATGATCGTCGCGCTCGGCGCGCTGCACGCCGAGTTCGGGCTGCGCGAGCTGGTCGTCTCCTCGTACCAGGCGGTCAGCGGGGCCGGGCGGGCCGGGATCGAGACGCTGCGCGCCCAGCTGTCCCTGGTCGCGGGCACCGACCTGGGCAGCGCGCCCGGTGACGTACGCCGCGCGGTCGGCGAGCTGACCGGGCCGTTCCCGGAGCCCGTCGCGCTCAACGTGGTGCCCTGGGCCGGATCGCTGCGCGAGGACGGCTGGTCCTCGGAGGAGATGAAGGTCCGCGACGAGACCCGCAAGATCCTCGGCCTGCCCGCCCTGCCGGTCGCCGTGACCTGCGTACGGGTCCCGGTCGTCACCACCCACTCCCTCACCGTCCACGCCCGCTTCCAGGGCGAGGTCACCGTGGACGGCGCCCGCGAGATCCTCGCCACCGCCCCCGGAGTCGTCCTCTGCGACGACCCGGCCGCCGGGGAGTACCCCACCCCGGCCGACGTCGTGGGCACCGACCCCACCTGGGTGGGCCGGGTGCGCCGGGCGCTGGACGACCCGACGGCGCTCGAACTCTTCGTCTGCGGCGACAACCTGCGCAAGGGCGCCGCGCTCAACACCGCCCAGATCGCCGAGCTGTTGGCCGCCGAAATGGCGTGAGAATCCTGTGGTGTTCATGGGGGTCCGCTGGGGAATGTGGCCGGAACCATGGTCCAAACCACTTGTAACCAACACTGATCACGACAGAGGATTTCCCTCCCGGTCCTCCGCAACCGCGCGAGTACGGGGCGCGTCTTTGCCCTCACCCTGGTGCGGCGGGACACGGATTCCGGGCGCGGGGCGTCGCGGTGGGGCGTGGTGACGCCCTTTCAACTAGGCGTAGGGGAAGAGCGGGACGCATGGCGGCACTTGAGGAACTGTCGGTCGGCAGCACTGTGACGCCCGGCACGTACAACCCTGCGGGGGGTACGTGGGTCCAACTGGCGTGGCAGAGGTACTCGAACTCGCACCGGCTCTCTTCGAGCCGGGCGTACCCCCAGCAGTCCGTGGCGCGGCGGCGCTCCGGCCGCCCCGTGCGGTCCGTCGTCCGCGTGTGCCCGGCGGCATGCCGGTGATCGCGCCGATGCCCGCGGCGCGCTCCACCCGCATACCCGGCCAGCGCGACGGCATCGACGACACCGCGGGTGACGCGGCCGCCGGGACGACCGTCGACCATCTCACCGAGACCTACCGGGCGCACTACCGCTCGCTGCTCGGTCTCGCGGCACTGCTCCTGGACGACACCGCTTCTTGCGAGGATGTCGTGCAGGAGGCGTTCATCCGCGTTCACTCAGCGCGCAAACGCGTCCGGGACAAGGACAAGACCCTGGCCTACCTGCGCCAGACGGTCGTCAACCTCTCCCGGTCCGCGCTGCGCCGCCGCATCATCGGCCTGAAGCTGCTCTCCAAGCCGATGCCGGACATGGCGAGCGCGGAGGAGGGGGCGTACGACCTGCTGGAGCGGGACTCGCTCATCAAGGCGATGAAGGGGCTCCAGCGCCGCCAGCGGGAGGTGCTGGTGCTGCGCTACTTCGCGGACATGACGGAGGCCCAGGTCGCCGAGACGCTGGGCCTCTCCCTCGGCTCGGTGAAGGCGTACGGCTCACGGGGCATCGCCGCGCTGCGGGTGTCCATGGGAGCCACCACATGAGCGAGCACGCCGAGTCAGCCACGGGGGCCGACCGACACGACAAGCCGACGCACGCTGGGAACGAAACTGTGAACGACGGCCCCCACAGGGAAGACCCCGCCCGTCTCGACGAGGAGCGGGGCGAGCAGAACGAGAACGAGAACGAGGCCCGCGAGGCCGACGCCGAGGACGCCTCGGACGAGCCGATCGCCCCGGACGAGACCCGCAAGCTCGATCTCGACGGCTTCGACCGGCTGCTGGCGCTCAGCGGCGCACCGTCCGGCGGTGAGCGAGGCGGCCGGGGGATCGAGGCCGACGGACTGGACGACGGTCTCGGGACGGACGAGCAGGCGCTGCGACGGCTGCTGCACTCCGCCGTCGACGACATGGAGCCCCGTACCGGCTCGCTGGAGCATCTGCGGCGGGCCGTTCCCGCGCGGCGGGCCCGTAAGCGGCACGCGGCGGTCGGGATGGCGGCGGCCGCCCTGCTGCTCGGCACGGCGATCCCCGCCCTGGTCCATGTCTCCAACGCGGGCGGCACCGACCCCAACACCGCGATGGCCGGACAGTCCGAGCTGACACAGGGCACCGAGGGCAAGGGCAGGACGTCCGACGGTGCCACCGGCGACACCCGCGGCACCACGGGCGGCACCCCGGACACCGGCAAGGACAGCGGCGAGAAGGACGAGCCAGGCAAGAAGGGCGGCGGCGAGTCCGGTGCGCCCGGCGCCGTGGACCCCTCGGCGAGCCTCGCCTCCGGCACCGCCGTCTGCACCCCGGCCCAGCTGGGCGTCACCGGCAGCGCGGGCGGCCCGGACGCGGGGGGCGCGGTGTACGGCAGCTTCCGCGTCGCCAACGTCTCCGGCACCCCCTGCACCATCGCCGGTACGGGCCAGGTCGGCGCGGCCGCTCTCGGCGCGGCCGACCAGGCCAAGCTGAGCGTCGCCGCCCATACGTCCGGCGACTCGGCGAGCGGGCTGCCCGACCCGGCGCTGACGGTGTCCGCGCTGGTGCTCCAGCCGGGCGGCGCGTACACGGAGAAGTTCGCCTTCGTGCCCTCCGAGACGTGTCCGGTGCCAGGCGGCGGCACCACCACCGGCGGCGGCACGCCCACCGAGGGCCCCTCGCCCGACCCCTCGCCCACCCAGGACCCCGGCACGACCGCCGCCACGGACACCGGCGGCACGGTCGGCGCGGCCCCGCAGCTGCTCACGGCCGACGGCCCGGCGGACGGCAGCGTGCAGGTCACGTACAGCGCGGCGGCGGGCGGCCCGGCCGCCTCGGCCACCGTGCCGGGCGCCTGCGCGGGGACGGTGTACTACTCGGGGATGCAGGCCGAGGGATAGCGGGACGGCGGGACAGCGGTTCAGACGGTGCTCGGTGTGCCGGCGTCCTCCGGGACGTCGGCACCGTCCGTCACGAGGCCCAGCTCGGCGTCGCGCGCGGCCTCGGCCTCGCGGCGCAGCAGCCGGAACCACATGAAGACCACGAACCCGGCGAAGACGAACCACTCGCCGGTGTAGCCCAGGTTCTGGAACGCCTTCAGGTCCAGGCCGGTCCCGACGGGCGCGATCGCGGGCACCGCCTTCATCCCGGCGTCGCCTTGGTCGAGCGTGACCCAGGCCGCGTACAGCCGGTCCGGCACCAGGTTCACCAGGGTGGCCGGGCTGATCGCGCCGGTCTGCCCGGTGGGCAGTCCGCCGGTCGCGGGGACGCCGTTGCTGCCCGGTGACTCGGGGGCCTGGAGCGCGCCGGTGACGGTGACCTTCCCGGCCGGGGGCTTGGGCGCCTTCGCCGCGTCGGCCGTACCGGGCAGCCAGCCCCGGACCACGGGGAGGGACTCGCCGGTGGAGGTGCGCAGCAGGGTCACGACGTAGAAGCCGGTCTTCCCGTCCAGCTCGCGGTCGGGGGCCAGGAGCTGCCTGCCGTACTCGCCGCTGACGACGACCCGGCGTCCCGAGGTGGCCTTGTCGACGGGCAGCATCCGCGCGAGCGGCACCGCCGTCTCATGGCGGGAGTCCGCCGCCTGTTCGGTGGCGGCGCGATGATCCTGCACCCGCCCCTCGAACCGGCCGAGCTGCCAGGACCCCATGAACACGCAGAACGGGATGGCGAGCAGCACGAAGACGTTGATGCCCCACCAGCGGGGTGTCAGCAGAAACCGGTACACACCCCAAAGGTACGGCGCCCCCTTTATCACCTTCACGCCGGGCCCGGCGTGTCAGCCCGGTACGGGGTGCAGGCCCCGGCAGAGGGAGTCGAAGGCACGGACGGCCTCGGGGGTGACGGTGTCCCGGACGCGGGCGGGGGCCTCGCCGGACAGCACCCCGGCCCGGATCTCGCGCAGCACCGCCCGGTAGGCCCCGGCCAGCGCGCCCGCGAGGAGGCCGGGCAGCGGGGGTCCGTACGGCGTGAGCGGCGGGTGGTCCGCGAGGGCGGCGGCGAGGGCGGTCTCGGCGTGCTCACCGATCTCGCGTTCGCGGGCGCGCAGGGCGGGGCTGTCCAGGACGACCTGCCAGAAGCGGTCGGCGCCGGGGCGCAGGCCGAGGGTGGGCTCGTCGCGGGCGAGGGCGTGCAGCAGGTCGTCGCGGACCGTCTCGACCGGGCAGGCGGTGGGGGCGCGGTCGCGCACCAGGGTGGCCAGGCGCTGCTCCACCTCCGCCTCGCGGTCGAAGAACAGGTCCTCCTTGGCCGGGAAGTAGTTGAACACCGTGTTGGTGGAGACGCCCGCGTGCCGGGCCACCTCCGCGACGGTGACCCGGTCGAAGCCGTGCTCCAGGAACAGTTCGAGCGCCGCGTCGGCGATGGCCGTACGGGTCTGCCGCTTCTTCGTCTCTCGTAGCCCCACGGGCACATGGTAGCGTCACCCCAAAATTGTGGCGACACCAAAAATGGGGTGACGCCAAGTCGATGAGGGGTGGCCATCCATGGGACTGACCTTCGGCATCTATCCGGGCGGGCTGCTGGGGGACGAGGAGGGGATCGTCCAGCCGGTCTCACCGGACCGGCCCGAACGGGTCACCATGGCTCTGGACGCGCTCCAGGGCGACGCGCCCACGTTCACCGTCCGCGCCTACCGGTCCTTCGCCGCCACCGTGCCCCCGCCGCCGCCCACCCCGGCCGACCCGGAGCAGTACCTCGGGCGGGGGCGCCTGCTCGACCTCGTCCTCCAGTTCCGGGAACCGACCGGGGCTGTGGACGGCTGGACGGAGTTCGTCCGCGAGGCGGTCCGCGCGTACGGGCCCCGGCTGGCGTCGGTCCAGATCTGCGAGGAACCCAATGTGCGGCTGCCGGTGCTGGACGGCAGCGTGCCCGGCGTCCTGGACGCCCTCGTGCGGGGTGTCGTCGCCGCCAAGGAGGAGGCCCGCGCCCTGGGACATCCGGTCGCGGTCGGCTTCAACGCCGTACCGGTCTTCGACCCCGCCGACACCTTCTGGTCCGACCTGGCGGCGCTGGCCGACGACGAGTTCCTGGCGAGCCTGGACTACGTCGGCGTCGACTTCTTCCCCGACGTGTTCCGTCCGCTGCCCCCCGACAAGCTGGCCGACGCGGTCACCGCCGTACTGCGCTCCTTCCGCGACACCCGCCTGCCCGAGGCCGGAATCCCCGCCACCGTCCCGCTCCGCGTCTGCGAGCACGGCTGGCCCACCGGCCCCGGCCGCCCCGAGGACCGTCAGGCCGCCACGCTGGACACGGTCGTCCGCACGGTCGCCGCCCTCGCGGACGAACTCCGCGTCGACTCCTACGCGTTCTTCTCCCTGCGTGACGCCGACAGCCACGGCGACGGTCTGTTCCACCACTTCGGACTGCTCCGCGACGACTACACCCCCAAACCCGCGTTCGAGACCTACCGCACCCTCATCGCCCAGCTCAGGGCTGTCCCCTAGGGCGTCGGACGGGTGATCCTAGGGGGCATGGACAAAGCTGACGAAGCTGTGGAGATGCCCGACTGGGAGAAGCGGTTCCGCGCGCCGCGGGTCTCGCTGCCCGACTGGGCCGAGGACGCGCCCGACCGCTCGCTGTTCGTGTCGAACGCGACCGGCACCTACGAGCTGTACGCCTGGGACCGCGCGAGCGGGGCGCAGCGGCAGGCGACGGACCGGCCGAACGGCACGACGGACGGCGTGCTGTCGCCGGACGGGACGTGGATCTGGTGGTTCGACGACAAGGACGGGGACGAGTTCGGGGTCTGGCGCCGCCAGCCCTTCGGGGGCGGCCCCGACGAGACGGCCGTACCGGGCCTCGCGCCCTCCTACCCGGCCGGGCTCGCCCTCGGCCGGGACGGCCGGACGGCCGTGGTCGGCCGGTCCACCGACGAGGACGGTACGACGATCCACCTCGCCCGCGCCGGTGAGGCGCCGGTGGAAATCTACCGGCACCGCGAGTCCGCGGGCGTCGGCGACCTCTCGCACGACGGCACGCTGATCGCCGTCGAGCACACCGAGCACGGCGACGCCATGCACAGCGCCCTGCGCGTACTGCGCCCGGACGGCACGGCCGTCGCCGACCTGGACGACACCCGCGGCGGCACCGAGGAACTGGGCCTGGAGGTGCTGGGCTTCGCCCCCGTCGACGGCGACACCCGCCTCCTCATCGGCCACCAGCGCCGGGGCCGCTGGGAGCCCCTGGTGTGGGACGTGGCGAGCGGCGCGGAGACGGACCTCCCGCTGGACCTGCCCGGCGACGTGGCCGCCGAGTGGTACCCGGACGGCACCGCCCTGCTGATCGCGCACGGCTTCGAGGCCCGCAGCGAGCTGTTCCGCTACGACCTCGCCACCCGCGAGCTGGACCGTATCCCCACCCCGCCCGGCACCGTCTCCGGGGCGACCGCCCGCCCGGACGGCAGCGTGGAGTACCTGTGGTCCTCCGCCGCCGAGCCGCCGGTGGTCCGCTCCACCAGCGGTGACGTCGTGCTCGACCCGCCCGGCCTGAAGAGCCCGCCGTCGGTCGCGGTGGAGGACGTGTGGGTGGACGGCCCCGGCGGCCGCATCCACGCCCTCGTCCAGAAGCCCGCCGGAGCCACCGGCCCGCTCCCGACCGTGTTCGACCTGCACGGCGGCCCCACCTGGCACGACAGCGACTCCTTCGCGGCGGGCCCGGCGGCCTGGGTGGACCAGGGGTACGCCGTGGTCCGCGTCAACTACCGCGGCTCCACCGGGTACGGGCGCGCCTGGACCGACGCCCTCAAGCACCGGGTCGGCCTGATCGAGCTGGAGGACGTGGCCGCGGTGCGCGAGTGGGCCGTCTCCTCCGGCCTCGCCGACCCCGAGCGCCTCGTCCTCACCGGCGGCTCCTGGGGCGGCTACCTCACCCTCCTCGGCATCGGCACCCAGCCGGAGGCGTGGACGGTGGGCATCGCCGTGGTGCCGGTCGCGGACTACGTCACCGCGTACCACGACGAGATGGAGGCGCTGAAGGCCATGGACCGCACCCTCCTGGGCGGCACCCCGGATGAGGTCCCGGACCGCTTCGCCGCGTCCTCCCCGCTGACCTACGTCGACGAGGTCAAGGCCCCCGTCTACATCTCGGCCGGGGTCAACGACCCCCGCTGCCCCATCCGCCAGATCGACAACTACGTCACCCGGCTGAACGACCGGGGCGCCCCCCACGAGGTCTACCGCTACGACGCGGGCCACGGCTCGCTCGTGGTGGACGAGCGGATCAAGCAGGTCCGGCTCGAGATGGACTTCGCCCGGCGGCACCTCGGGGGCGCGGAGCAGTAGGACTCGGAGCAGTGGGACTCGGAGCAGTAGGGCGGCTGACGGCTCAGCCGAGTTCCGCCAGGCCCCGGCGGGTCGCCGCGATCACCACCCGGTCGTCCTTCGTGAGGAGGCGGTCGGGTGGGGTGTCGGCCTCGCCCTCCACCGCGAGGGCGCGCCAGACACCGGGTGCGAAGGCGGCCGCCAGGGTCCGGCCCTCCAACTGGGGTCGGTCGGCGACGTCCACGGAGGCGAACAGCAGCACCCGCCGCTCCACCGGGACCGCGCCCAGCACCCGGCGCCCCAGCATGGCCCCGGCGAAGGCAGGGGCCGACAGATAGGAGACGCTGCGGCTGCGCGTCGTGGCCAGCGGGTGGGCCACCCGCAGGGTGCGGTACACGGCGGTGGCGAAGTCGTCGTCGTACAGGCGCAGCACCGCGCGCAGGTCGGGGCGGACCCCGCGCGCGTACAGGACGGCCTCCAGGTTGGTGGTGTCCGCGCTGGTCACCGCGAGCAGGGCGTGCGCCCGGTGGATCTTGGCCGCCTCCAGTACGCCCTCCTGCGTGACGTCCCCGATCACCACCGGCACCCGCAGCCGCCGCGCCACCGCGAGCCCGCGCGCCTCCGGGTTGCCCTCCACGCACACCACCGGGATGTGCAGCTCCCGCAGCCGGATCAGCACCCGCGTACCGATCTTCCCCAGCCCCAGCAGGACGACATGACCGCCGAGCCCGCGCGGTGGCTTCCGCAGCGCGGACTGCGTACGGAAGGTGCCCAACCCCTCCAGCACGGCGGCCAGCAGCACCGGAAGCAGCAGCAACCCGACCAGTCCGGACAGGAGTTGGAGGATCTTGCGCCCCAACGGCTCGCCCAGTGCCGGATCGTCGATGGCGAAGAGGTCCAGCAGGGTCAGGTAGAAGGCTTTGACGGGATGAATGCCGGTCACGATCGACAGGGCGACCGCGAGCGCGATCACACAGCCCGCGAGGACGGCCAGCGACCACCTCAACTGCTTGGAGAACAGGGAGGAGAGGGGCGGTACGCCGCCCACGCCGAGCCCGCTCCCCGGCGCCGCTCCCTCCGTCGCCGAGAACCGTTCCAGCAGCACGGTGGACCGGCCGTCCGCCCGCCGTACCTCCTCGTCGTCGGGCAGCAGCACCGGGCCCTCGTCGCTGCCGTCGGCGGACAGCAGGGCCAGCGTGCACAGGCCGCGCGGCGCGGGCACGCCGGGCGGCGGCGCGACCCGTTCCACCGCCCGCAGCAGCAGCCCCTCCGCCTGGATCACCTTGCCGGTCCCGGCCACGGCGGTCGCCGCGAGCGCGGGCGCGGCGGTGTCCGCGTCGGACAGCACGGAGGTGGTCGCGTCCCGGACCGCCTCGTCGTCCTCGCCCACCAACACGGCCGCCTGATCGAGGAGTTCCTCGATGTGCTGGCCCAACCGGCGGTTGTACAGCCGCAGTACGAGCCGCAGGCGCGGGTTGAGGCGCCGGGCGGTGAGCGCGGCACGGATGTTGGTCTCGTCGTCCTCGTAGACCAGCGCCAGCGCGGCCGCCCGCTCCACCCCGGCCTCGGCGAGCACCTGCTCGGTCAGGAACTCGGTCTCCAGCACCCGTTCCGCGCCACGGGGTCGGCCTGCGGCCCCGGAGCCGCCGGGCGCCGCTGGACCCCCTCGGCCGACCGCCACCGACACCACCCGGTCGAAGAGCGCCGCCGGAGCCGACCGGGGCCGCCCGACCACCGGCCGCCGCGCGGTGCGCGCGTTCGGCGGCACGACGAGGACGACCTGCTCGCCGTAGACTCCGCGCAGCTCGGCGGACAGCCGGTGCGCGAGACCGTCGTCCCCGCACACCACCATCGGCGCCGCCGCGCCACCTGAACCGCCCTGATACGGAACGCTGTTCGCCACGAGGGAAAAGACTGCCCCAAGAAGGCGGGCGGTTCCAGTGATCACCTGAACGGGGCTGTCCGCGGCCGCGTACGCCCTGGCAGCCGCACTCAGCCGGAGGTCTCTACCCGTGGCCATTGCCGAAGACGTCCCGTCAGCGGGTGAACGGTCCGGTGGTGCTGGTGCTGGTACTAGTACTGGTATCGATCCTGGTACCCAGCCTGGCACTGGTATCGATCCTGGTACCCAGGCTGGTGCAGGTACTGATCCTGGTACCCAGGCTGGTGCAGGTACTGATCCTGGTACCGGCGGCGGTACTGGTACTAGTACTGGCAACTCCGATCCTGGTACCCAGCCTGGTACGGGCACTGATCCTGGTACCGGCGGCAGTACCGGTACCAGCGCGGGTGCCGGTACCGGTACCGGCACCCGGCTCAGTTCCCCCCTCGTCCTCACCCTGGTGCTGCTGCTCGCCGTCCTCGCCCAGGCGCCGATCCGGGGCGCGCTCGGCACCCCGGTGATGCAGAGCTGGACCACGGTGTTCGTCGCCGTGACCGTGCAGGCGCTGCCCTTCCTGGTCCTCGGGGTACTGCTCTCCGCCGCCATCGCCGTCTTCGTACCGCCCGCCTTCTTCGCCCGCGCCCTGCCGAACAGGCCCGCGCTCGCCGTACCGGTCGCGGGGCTCGCGGGCGCGGTGCTACCGGGATGCGAGTGCGCGTCGGTGCCGGTGGCGGGCGCGCTGGTGCGGCGGGGCGTGACCCCGGCGGCCGCGCTGGCGTTCCTGCTGTCCGCGCCCGCGATCAACCCGATCGTGCTTACCGCCACGGCCGTCGCCTTCCCGAACAACCCGGAGATGGTCGTCGCCCGGTTCGCCGCCAGCCTGCTGGTCGCCTGCGCGATGGGCTGGCTGTGGCAGCGGCTCGGCCGCGCCGACTGGCTGCGCCCGCCCGCGCACGGCGCCCATGAGGGCGCGACGAAGGCGGAGACCTTCTGGAACTCCGTCCGCCACGACACCATGCACGCGGGCGGCTTCCTGGTGATCGGCGCGATGGCCGCCGCCACCCTGAAGGCGGTCGCCCCGGCGGAGTGGCTCCGCACGGCCGCGGGCAACCCTTTCCTCGCCGTCCTCGCGCTCGCCGTGCTGGCCGTGGTGCTGTCCATCTGCTCGGAGGCGGACGCGTTCGTCGCCGCCTCGCTGACCGACTTCTCCCCGACGGCCAAACTGGTGTTCCTGGTGGTGGGTCCGATGATCGACCTCAAGCTGTTCGCCATGCAGGCGGGCACCTTCGGCCGCGGCTTCGCCCTGCGCTTCGCCCCGGCCACCTTCGCGCTGGCCGTCACGAGCGCGCTGGTCACCGGGGCGGTGCTGCTGTGAACCGCCAGGCGCAGGCCGCCGTGATGTTCCTGCTCGGCGGGGCACTGCTGCACGCCGGGACGACCGATCTGTACCTCCGATACGTCAAGTCGGGCTTGCGACCGTTGGTGTTGGCGGCGGGAGTGGTCCTCGTGGTGGCCGCCCTGGCCACGGTCTGGTACGAGCGGAAGCGGACTCGTGGGGGTCATCCCGAGCCCCAGGTGGCGTGGCTCCTCGTCCTGCCCGTCCTCGCCCTCATCCTCATCGCCCCGCCCGCCCTCGGCTCCTACAGCGCGGTCCGCACCGGTACGGCACTCCAACCCCCGTACGGCCTGGACCCGTTGCCCGCCTCGGACCCCGTCCGGCTGAGCGTCGTCGACTACGCCTCCCGCGCCGCCTACGGCCACACCCTGCGCGGCCGCACCGTCCGCGTCACCGGCTTCCTCGCCCTGGACGCGCACGGCACGCCCTACCTCGTTCGCATGGCCCTCAACTGCTGCGCCGCCGACGCCCAGCCGGTCAAGGTCGGCCTGACGGGCCAACTCCCGCCGGTGCTACGGCCGGACGCGTGGATGGAGGTGACGGGGGTGTACGCGTCCCGGGTGACGCGCGACCCGGTCAACAACGGCTTGATCCCGTATCTGCGGGTCACATCGGCCCGGCCGGTGCCTACCCCGGCTGATCCCTACGACGAGACGTGGAACAAGTGAGGGACGCGGCGTCGAGGAGGGACTCGGCGGCCCCGGTACGGGCGTAGAGGACGGACCGCCCGGCCCGGTGGGCGCTGACCAGCCCCGCGTCGCGCAGCGCGGTGAGGTTCTGCGACACCCCGGCCGGGGAGAGCCCGGTGCGCTGGGCGAGTTCGGTGGTGGAGGCGGGGGACTCCAGCTCGGTCAGCAGCAGGGTCCGGGAGCGGCCGAGGACGGGGATCAGGGTGTGGGTGCCGGTGGTTGGCCGCGTCTCCCACAGGGTGCCGGTTCCGCGTGCCGGATAGGCGAGTTGGGGTGGGTCCGGCGGGCTGACCTGGGTGCGGAGGCCGGGGCCGGTGAAGGCGGAGGGGATCAGCAGGAGTCCCGTGCCTGTGCTGTGCCGGGGCATGAGCCGTTTCCGGTGGACCAGGCTGAGCGTGCTGGCGTCCCAACTGATGCTGCTGTGCAAGTCGTTGAAGAGGCGGCCGGTGCCGTGCTCGGCGACCGTACGGGCCCGGTGGAAGACGTCGGCGTCCAGTACGGCCCTGATGCGGCCCCAGTAGGGGGCGAGCGCCAGTTCCCAGTACGTCTCGATCTCCCGCGTGAGCTTGGCCAGCCGGGCTGCCGGATCGGCGCGCAGGCTCGACAGGCGCGGGCCGAGGTGGCCGCCCTGGTGGCGGGCGAGGTGGTCGAGGTCCTGGCGTACGCGGTCGGGGGGTGAGGCGAGGATCGTGGCCCACTCGGTCTCCGGTGCGGGGGCCGGGCCGGTGGGGGCCGGGGTGAGGAAGTCGGGGACGTAGCCGGAGGGGCCGATCAGCTCGGCCAGCCAGCCCCGGTCCAGTCCGGCGGCCAGCACGCGGGGGCGCGCCTGCTCGATCCAGGGGCGGTGCACCGGGTGCGCGGTGTCCGAGGTCAACAGCCGGAAGCTGGGGGCGACTTCCCACATCGGCGAGACGGCGAACCGCACCTGTGCCAGGTCGTCCGCCGAGAACGCCAGCTCCGCCACGACCATCGCCCCCGCAGGATTCAGGCATGCCTTAATCAATGGCCCATCAGGGTAGCGTGCGCCGATCATCCCGTTATGACGTCAACGATGATCACCGCTGCGGCGGCGGGCACCTGGAAACTCGGCGACCGCACGGTCAACCGGCTCGGCTTCGGCACGATGCGCCTGCCCCAGCACGGCGAGGCGCTGATACCCGACGCCGTCCCGCGCGACCGGGACCAGGCGATCGCGGTGCTGCGCCGCGCGGTCGAGCTGGGCGTGAACCACCTCGACACCGCCGCGTTCTACTTCTCGCCCCTCAGCTCCGCCAACGAACTCATCAACCACGCCCTCACGCCCTACCCGGACGACCTCGTCATCGTCACCAAGGTCGGCCCCGGCCGCGATCCCTCGGGCGAGTGGCTGCCCCACGCCACCCCCGGGCAACTGCGCGGCCAGGTCGAGGAGAACCTGCGCCAGCTGGGCCGCGACCACCTCGACGTGGTCAACCTGCGCATCGTCGGCCCCGATTCGATCGCCGAACGCTTCGGCGCCCTCGCCGAACTGCGCGACACCGGGCTCGTCCGCCACCTCGGCCTGTCCAACATCCGGCCCCATCAGCTCGCGGAGGCTCAGGCCATCGCGCCGGTGGTGTGCGTGCAGAACATGTACGGCATCGGGGCGTCGGCCGAGCAGGAGGAGATGCTGCGGATCTGCGGCGAGCGGGGGATCGCGTTCGTGCCGTTCTACTCGATCGCGGGCAGCGGGCGTACGGCGGGCGCCCCGGTGCATGCCTTGGGTGACGGCTTGGCGGACGGCGAAGGCGCGGTGGAGGCGGTCGCCCGCGCCCGTGGGGTGAGCGCCGCGCAGGTCCGGCTGGCGTGGACCCTGCAGCGCGGGCCGCATGTCCTGGCCATCCCCGGCACCGGCGACCTCGGTCACCTCGCTCAGAATGTGGCCGCGGGTGCTCTGCGGCTCTCGGCGGAGGAGCTGGCCGGGCTGGGCTCCTCCGCGTGAGCGTGAGTGTGACCGGGGCGCCGTGAATTGGGTCCGTGTACTGGTCGGGCTGTCAGTTGAGGCAGAGGACCAGCAGGCAGAGGTGGGAGGAGGAGGGCTGGGTGGAGGGGGAGGCCGACTGGGCCGGGGATGCGGTGGGAGAGGGGGAGTGCTGCTCCGGGGCCGACGTGGACGGGGTGGCGCTGGGGGAGTCCGTCGTGGTGTCGGGGGTGGGGGTGGGGGTGCTCCGCGTGGGGGTGGGGGACTGCTCCGTCGGGGCCAGGGGGGAGGCGGGGGAGGCAGGGGTGGCGGAGTCCGGCGCGGGCGCGGTGCTGTGAGGGAGGGGGAGCAGCGAGCGGGCGTGCGGGAGTACGGAGGAGGACTGCGTGGGCGACCCGGACCGCTTGGAGGACTCGGACGGCTCCGGGGAGGCGGTGCCCGGTGCGGCGGGGGCCTTGGAGCGGTGCACGGAGGGGCCTGTGTGCTCGGCACCTGTGTGCGGCGCGCCGCTCGGGGTGGCCGAGCCGTAGGTGGGGGACGGCGTCGGTACCGGGAGCCCGGCCGTGGCCTCCGGACCCGTACCGCCCATCGGGCGCTCGCCCTGCGCCGCAGTGGTCCGGGTGCGGTCGGTCGGCTGGTGGTTCAGCACGGCGAAGGTCAGTCCGCCGCCGACCAGCGCCACGGCGGTCGCCAGGACGGCACGGCGACGGGTCTTCCGCCAGCGGGTCTGCTCACGACGCCGGGCCGCGCGACCGGCACCCGCGGGCACCTCGGCCGGGTGCTGCGGGTACGAGTGCGGGCTCGGGGCGGTCGGCGGGGGCACCGACCTGGTGTGGCGGGACGCGGCCGAGGGCGCGTCCTCCTCGCCGGGGCGCCGGACGGCGTACGTGCTCGGGCGGACCGGCATCGGGGCCAGGTCCGGGGAGGCGCAGGCGCCGCAACCGGGGCAGACCAGGGCGCCGTTCAGATGCCGACGGCAGGCGGAGCAGTAGTCCATTCGCGGTCTTCCTGGGTCGACGGGCGCGGGTGAGCGCCGCCACCGTAACGGGGCTTTCGGAAGACTGTGTGCGCCCCATGTGGCCCTCCTGCACGCATTCCCGGCGGATTCCAGGTGGCCGGAACCTATGTGGCCGGAACCCATGTGGCCGTCACCCATGTGGCCCGGTGACACAGACCACACCTCCCTATGTCACACCAGCGCCGCCCCACCCGTCGTAACCGTGAATCCAACGGAATCCGACGGAACCAGCCCCAGGAGCGCAGCCATGGACGCCCGCCTCAACCCCTTCGCCATCCCCGCCGCCGCCAAGGTCGTCAAGCACATCGGCGCCGCCGGAAAGGTGGTCTCCGACTCCACCCTCCCCGCCGCCACCCAGGAGCTGGTGAAGATCCGCGCCAGTCAGATCAACGGCTGCGCCTTCTGCCTCGACATGCACACCAAGGAGGCCGCGCACGCGGGAGAGACCCAGCAGCGGCTGCACATGGTCGCCGCCTGGCGCGAGGCCACCGTCTTCACCGACGCCGAGCGCGCCGCCCTCGAACTGGCCGAGCAGGGCACCCGCCTCGCCGACACCCCGGGCGCCGTCACCGACGAGGCGTGGGCGGACGCGGCGAAGCACTACGACGAGGACCAGCTCGCCGCGCTGGTCTTCCTCATCGGCCTGATCAACGCCTACAACCGCATGAACGTGATGCTCCGCATGCCCGCCGGTGACTACCAGGTCGGCCAGTTCGCCTGAGGGCATCCGGACGCGGGTCGGCGTGTGCGCCCCGCGGCGCGCACGCCGCTCGCTTATCGTCGGCCAAACACCGACATCCGGAGTGAAAATGGGAAAAACGGATGAGCTGGTGGGAGTGGTCGACGGGGCGGCGACGGTCGTCACCCCCACCGCTCCACCGGCCCGCCCCAGCCCCGTACGGCCCCTGCTCGCCCTCACCGCCGCGGCGGCCGTCGGGATCACCGTCCTGCTGCTCGCCCGCGCCGGGGTGCTCGACCGGCCCGCCGTCCAGGCGTGGCGCACCGTCTGCCTGGCGATCACCGTGCAGGCGCTGCCGTTCCTGATCCTCGGCACCGTGCTGTCCGGCGCGATCAACGCGTTCGTCCCGGCCGACCTGTTCACCCGTGTGCTGCCCAAGCGGGCCGCGCTCGCCGTGCCGGTGGCGGGGGTGGCGGGCGCGGTGCTGCCGGGGTGCGAGTGCGCGTCCGTACCGGTCGCCAACAGCCTGATCCGGCGGGGCGTCACCCCGGCCGCCGCCTTCGCCTTCCTGCTGTCCGCGCCCGCGATCAACCCGATCGTGCTCACCGCCACGGCCGTTGCCTTCCCCGGCAACCCCGCGATGGTCGCGGCCCGGCTGGTCGCCTCGCTTGCCACCGCCGCCGTGATGGGCTGGCTGTGGCTCTGCTTCGGCAAGGAGAAGTGGCTGCGCCCGGCCGTACGGCACACCGGGCACCAGCACGGGCACAGCCGCTGGGCCGAGTTCCGCCAGGGCTTCCAGCACGACTTCCTGCACGCGGGGGGCTTCCTGGTGCTCGGCGCGATGGCCGCGGCCACCTTCAACGTCGCCGTGCCGCGTACCGTGCTCGACACCTTCTCCGGCTCGCCCTGGCTCTCCGTACTGTTCCTCGCCGGACTCGCGGTCCTGCTCGCCGTCTGCTCGGAAGCGGACGCCTTTGTGGCGGCGTCACTCACAGGCTTCTCCCCCACAGCCCGGCTCGCTTTCATGGTGGTCGGCCCCATGGTGGACCTGAAGCTGATCGCCCTTCAGGCGGGCACGTTCGGCCGCGCCTTCGCCGTACGGTTCTCCGCCGCGACCACGGTCGTCGCCGTCACCGCCAGCGCCCTGATCGGAGGCGCGCTGCTGTGAGACGCCTCGCCCAGACCGCCCTGCTCGCCCTCATCGGCGCCGGCCTGCTGCACACGGCCCTCTTCACCGACCTCTACCTGCGCTACGTCAAGGAGGGCCTGCGCCCCGTCCTGATCGCCTCCGGCGTCGTCCTGCTGCTCCTCGCCACGGTGAACGCCTGCCTCGACCTGCGGCGCGGCCCGGAATCCCACGAACACCACGACCACGCCCACTCCCACGGCCACGACCACTCCACCGCCCCCAAGGTCGCCTGGCTCCTCGCCCTCCCCGCCCTGAGCCTCCTCCTCTACGCCCCACCCGCCCTCGGCGCGTACACGGCGGCCCACTCCAACGGGAAACCGGTCGCCACCACCCCGAAGGAACGCTTCCCCGCTCTCCCCACCGCGACCTCCCCACTCCCCCTGACCCTCACCGGCTTCACCCAGCGCGTCCAGCAGGACCCCACGCTGGCGATCAAGGGCAGACAGGTCCAGCTCACCGGGTTCGTCACCCCGGCCGGGTCCGGCGGCGGCTGGTACTTGACCCGGATCATCTTCACCTGCTGCGCCGCCGACTCCCAGACCGTCAAGGTCCGCGTGTACGGAACCGACGCCCCGCCCGCCGATACCTGGCTGGCGGTCACCGGAACCTGGCATCCGGCGGGCCACCTCGGTACCAGGACCGCCGAGGCCGCACTCGACGTCCACGACACCCACCCCATGGCCCAGCCGGTCAACGCCTACACCGACGACCTCCCCCTCACCCCCTCGTAGCCGCACCGGCCGCGCTGCACCCCACCCCGCCCCCGCGATACCCTGATGACCGGCCGCGCCTCACCGCGCGGCGCGGCGGTGGGGCTCGCCGTACCCGAACCGCGGCATCGACGCCGCCAACAGTCCCTACTTGCGATGGAGTGCGCCCGCGTGCGCGGGCCCCGGCGAGTAGGAGACGTACGCCCATGACGGCACCACGACCCATGACGACGAACGAACCCGTCGACCCCGACATCGACCTGCGCTCTCCCGCTCAGTGGCAGGAAGCCTGGCGGGGGCAGGGCCCGGTCGTGGCCGTGGTCGCGCTCGGCGGCGCGATCGGCGCGACGGCCCGGTACGCGGCGGCGCTCCTGTGGCCGATCCAGAACCCCGGCTTCCCCTGGACCACCCTGCTGGTCAACGTGACCGGGTGCGCGGTCATCGGCGTCTTCATGGTGCTGATCAGCGAGGTGTGGACGGCGCACCGGCTGGTCCGGCCGTTCTTCGGTACGGGGGTGCTGGGGGGCTTCACCACGTTCTCCACGTACGCCGTCGAGATCGAACGGCTGGTGGACGCCGGTGAGGCGCGCACCGCCCTCGCGTACCTGGCCGCGACCCTCTTCGCGGCCCTCGGCTCGGTCGGACTCGCGGTCGCGCTCACGCGTCGCGTCCTGGCCTGGAGGCAGCGATGACCACGACACGGCTGACCGGCGACGCCCTGAGGGTGACGGTCTTCATCGGCGAGCACGACACCTACCACCACAAGCCGCTCTACAGCGAGATCGTGCACCGCGCGCACGCGGCCGGTCTCGCGGGCGCCAGCGTGTTCCGGGGCATCGAGGGCTTCGGCGCGTCCTCCCTGATCCACACCGCCCGGCTGCTCTCCCTGAACGAGGAACTGCCGGTGGCGATCGTGATCGTCGACACCGGGGAGCGCGTACGGGCGTTCCTGCCGGAACTGGACGAGCTGGTGGAGTCGGGGCTGGTGATCCTGGACGACTGCCAGGTCATCCGCTACGCGGGCAGCCACTCGGGCCGTCACTCGCGGCGCCACCCGGGCCGCTCGGGTCACTCGGGTCACTCGGGCAAGGAGAAGAAGGCGTGAACTGGCTGCTGGTGATCATCGGCGGCGCGGCCGGAGCCCCGCTGCGCTACCTCACCGACCGGGCCGTGCAGAAACGCCACGACGCCGTCTTCCCGTGGGGCACCTTCACCGTCAACGTCCTCGGCTGCTTCATCCTGGGCCTGCTCACCGGCGCGGTGACGGCGGGCGCCGCCTCCTCCCACGTCCAACTCCTCATCGGCACCGGCCTCTGCGGCGCCCTCACCACCTACTCCACCTTCTCCTACGAGACCCTCCGCCTCACGGAGGACGGAGCCAGGTTCCTGGCCGCGGCCAACGTGGTGGCGAGCGTGGTGGCGGGCCTGGGCGCGGCGTTCGTGGGGACGGCGTTCGCCGAGGCGATCTGGGCTTGAGGCAGATTGTCTGATCGTGATCTTTCCACCGCTGACCAGGGCTCGTTGATCCATTAACGTCTAGCCGCACGTGGCTGACGAGATCCACCGCAGCCACCGTGGACCGGCGCGGGGGTGTCCGGCCACGAACGGGGGCGCCGCACGGCGGCACATAATCGCATCAACAAGGGGGGCGTGGGGGCATTGACCCGGACGTCGACTGAAGCACAGCCTGGACGCGGCCGACGTGGCCGACGCACCGGGGGCGGGGGTCTCGCGGCCGGTGCGGCCGCCACGATCCTGGCGGTCGCGGGAACAGCGGTCCCGCTCGCCACGGCCGCGGCGCCCGCGCAGGCCGCCCAGGTGGCGACCGCGGCGAATCCGTCCCCGGAGGTCGTGATCCCGCGCGCCGACCGGGCCACCCCTCGTGCGGACACCCCGCTGGCGGCGACCGGCACCGGCTTTCTGCACCGGCAGGAAGGCAGGGACGGCTACACCTGGACCGACTTCGCGAGCGGCACCTCGACGCAGGTGCCCGGCCTGCAGACCCTGCCCGCCAACGCGCTCGTACGTCCCGTCGGCGCCGGTGGCGACCTGCTCGCCATCTCACCGAGCCCGGCCCGGGGCGCCGCCTGGTACACCCTGCTCGATCCGCACACCGGTGAGCGGCGGGACGTACAGCTCCCGGCGCACCACACCTTCCGGGGGACCGTCGGCGGCAAGGTGCTGGCACTGGAGTCCGCGACCAGCACCACCAGCTCCGCCGGGGTGCTCCTGGACCCGATGGACCCGGGAGCCTCCGCCGCGCACCCGCTGCAGATCACCGGCCTGCCCGAGGGTGCCAAGCTGAACAGCCTCCCCCTGCGGCAGCAGGCCACGGACGACCGCGGCGCGGTGATCTCCTTCCGACGGGACGGCGCGTACCGCTACGGCCTGCTGGACCCCGCGACGGCCGTGATCACCCCGCTCCCCGAGGCGATGAGTGGCGAGGGACTCGACATCCTGCTGAGCGCCGACCGGATCGCCTGGTGGGGCCACGGCCACTCCGGCCTGCGCTGGCTGCCGCGAGGGGACTTCTCCTCCGGTCCGGCGGAGCTTCCGCTCCCCGACGACGCGTTCCCCGTGGCGCTGCTCGGCGACACCCTCCTGACCTCGTCCCCGGACACCACCTCGGGCACCGCGCTCGGCCGACGGCTGACCGCCCGGCCGCTCGACGGCACGGAGCCGACCACCGTGCTCGACCACCTCGCGCCCGTATCGGACTCTCCGCCCCAGGCGGCGGACGGAAGCGCCCTGTTCGTCGGCGGTACTGGTAGCGGCGACTGGGCGGTGCACCGCTTCACCGCGCGCCCCGAGGGGACACCGGCACACGAGGTGGCCCAGCCGCTGCCCCCGGTGTCCGCCAAGCTCCTGGGGCTGAGCCTGTACCGGGGCACCCTCGGCCGGGTGGACAGTACCGAGGGCACGGTCTCCATCCGTCAGCAGGACATCGGCACCGGGCCGGTCCCGGTCGCGGGAGCGGCCGAGCCCTTGCCCGTGGGCATGCCCTCGTACACCGTGCGCTGCGCGACGGGTGAGGACTGCGTACGGATGGTGGAGGGCAACTGGTACGGGGTCTCCTTCCTCTCCGAGGCGGGCGGGCAGACGTACCTGGAGACCCGGGTGGACCCCTACACCTCGGACGTGCGGGTGGAGTTGCCCGGCAGCGGCGGAGAGGTCCGGGACGCCTCTCCCTCGTACGTGGTGGTGGACGGCGGTTCCCCGAAGACCCAGTACCTGATCGACCCGGGCTACGGCCGGGTGATCCGCAGCCGCCCGGTGCAGGCCGCGGCGCTCTGGTACTCCACCCTGTGGAGCGCGGCCCCCGCATCCCCCGGAACGCTGACGGCAGAGCGGCTGACCTCGGACGCCACCGTGCCCGGCAAGCCCGTGCGCACCGTGCGGACCGGCGCCGCCTGCGTGCCCACCGAGCTGCAGGCGACCGCGCGATGGCTGTACTGGTCCTGCGGTGCCGACAAGCAGGCCGGGGTGTACGACCTGACGAACAATCGTGGGTTCGCCGTGCCGTCGGGCTCCGCCATGCTCGGGGACGGCTACGTGATCCGGCACGACCGTGCGGCGGGCGAGCTCGAGCTGACCGACTTCCACACCGGCAGCCCGCTCGCGGAGCGCTCCTTCGCCGCTCTCCCCGCCGGCTCGCTCGCGGACGACCGCAGGATCACCTGGACGGTGGACAAGTACAGCGGTCACGTCGCCTACGCGGACGCCGACGGCCGCGTGCACGTGGCGGCGGACGGCGTGCCGGACTCCGCCCCGGTCGTGGGCGAGGAATACAGCAACGAGAACGCCGCGCCGAGGACGACCTCGTCGTACTACTCGACCTGGACGGCCTCGTTCGAGCTGAGCCGCCCCGTGGACTCCTGGCAGGTGGACATCGTCCACAAGGCGACCGAGCGCAGGGTGGCCACGCTGAGGGGCGGAGCCGTACGAGGCAACTCTGCCGTCGACGCCTCGTGGAACGGCCGGGAGCCGAACGGCGCTCTCCCCCCGAGCGGCACCTACACCTACCAGTTGACCGCTCGCGTCGGCGGCGGGACCGCGCCGGTGAAGGTGGGAAGCGGCCTCCTCCAGGTGCTGTGCGGCGCCCTCCCGACCCATGTCTACGACTGCGACGGCTTCCCCGACATGGTGGCGGTCCGCAAGGACGGCCGGACCGACTCATGGGAGGGGCATCCCCAGGGGCACTTCTACAACCGCAGCTACACCGCTGACTGGCCGACCTCCTCCACCCTGGTGCCGGTCGGCGACATCAACGGCGACGGGTACGCGGACATGCTGGTCCGGAACTCCGCGGGCGAGCTGCGGGCGTACTGGGGCTTCGGGCAGGTGTGCTTCGCCCGGGAAAGCAACAAGTCCACCCTCCTCGGCAAGGGCTGGAACACGTACGACCTGCTGACGTCGGCCGGGGATCTCAACCGTGACGGCCGCCCCGACCTGTTGACCCGTGACCGGTCCGGAGCCCTGTGGTTCCACGCCGGTACCGGTAAGGGAACGTTCAAGTCCCGGGTGCGCGTCGGTACCGGACTGTCCGGCTACACGGCGCTGGTGGGAGTGGGTGACCTCAACGGCGACAAGACCGGCGACCTCCTGGGCCGGGACAAGGCCGGCAACCTCTACCGCTGGTACGGAAACGGAAGGGGCGGCTTCGGGGGACGAGTGAAGCTCACCTCTGGCTTCCGCACGTACGACGCGCTGGTCGGTGTGGGCGACCTGACCCAGGACGGGCGCAACGACCTCGTCGCCCGCGACACCGCGGGCAACCTGTACCGCTGGGCTGGCAACGGCAAGGGCGGCTTCGGCGGACGTGTGAAGATCGGCAGCGGCTGGGGCGTCTACAAGACGCTGTCCTGACGGCCAGGAACGCCCCCTCCGGGGGCCGGTACTTGTCCGCTCTCGTCGTAGTCGTGATGATGGCGCCATGTCTGAGAACGGGGACCGGATAGCGGATTCGGGCACCACGCCCGCCCAGGTGGCGGAAGTGGCGGCTCGCAGAAAGGAGTTCGCCGAGCTGCTCGGTGAGTTCCGCCGTACTCCGGTTCTCGTGCCGCTGGGCGGTGAACAGGCGCTGCTGACGGCCGACTTCAACGGCATCCGTTTCATCCTGGCCTTCTCCGACGAGCAGGCGCTCGCCCGGTACGCCACCGCGCGCGGGGAGTCGGCGCGTGAATGGACGTATCAACGCATCCTGGGCGCACGACTGTTGGACGTGGCGGTGCCCGCTGCGGGCGTCCCGTGCGGGGTGGCACTGGACTGTGCGGATGGTTCGGACGGGATGGTGTTCCCGCCGGTGGCGGGGATCGTGCCGGACGGCGCGGCGGTGGATCTGGACGACGGCGGTGCGGTATGAGCAGTGGTGAGGGCGGGATGGATCTCCAGGCGCAGGGCCTGGAGGAGATCGCCAAGGGCCTGACGGAGGCGCTGGGTGAACTGGGCGAGCTGGGCATGGTCGGCCAGGCGGGCGCGGGCCGCGGCTTCTCCGGGATCGCCTTGTCGGGGCTGGAGTTGGGCCACGAGGGCCTGACGGCTGACCTGAAGACGTTCTGCGAGCGCTGGGAGTGGGGCGTACGCGCGCTGGTCGCGGAGGGCAACGCGTTCGCGCAGAAGACGAACCTGTCGGCGGGCACGTACTACGAGACCGAGCAGTACCTCAAGGGCAGCGTGAAGGTCGTGGCGAACTCGGCGGTGGGCAACCCGTACGCCTCCGAGGAGGACGTGCAGAAGATGGGCTGGGGTGACATCGCCAAGTCCGGCCGCACGGTGGACTATTCGCAGGAGTCCTTCGAGCAGGCGTGGGAGAACAGCAAGCAGGGCTGGAAGGACGCGGGCCGGGACGCGATGACCTCGAACGTGGTCGGCACGGTCCCCGTCACCCCGGAGTACGCGCGCCGCGCGGCGGGCGTGTCCGACGGGGAGTACGACCAGTTCCTCGACAACACCTTCGGCCCGTCCCCAGAGGCCCGCGCGAAGGCGGCCGAGCAGCAGGGCGATGAGGGCTGATGGGGGCTGGGGGGAACGGTGGTGACGTCGTCTCCTGGACTTCCCTGATCCACAACCCGCAAGGCATCACCGCCGTCTACGGAGGCGATCCGCCGCCGCTCTCCCATGTGCGCATCCGGGAGGTCAGCCTGCGGGAGGACGGTCCCACCCTCGCCTTGCGTTTTGACCTTCCGGTATTTCCGGACAACGCGCCCAGAAAATGGGTCGCACAGCATTTCAATACGGTTCAGCTCGAAATCGAGTTCGGTGGAATTCACTCGCTCGTCATCGAGGGGCTCGGTACAGAAGTGACGGCCGACATCGCCCTCTCGGAAGGAGATGGAGTCACTTTGGTGGTCGCGTCTCCGGTCATGCGGGTGGAGGCCGTTGCTCAGAGTGCCTATCTGTCGAGTATTTCGGCGTATGCGGACGGGGGAGAGGAGTGCGGATGAGGCCACCTGTGGCCGGTGGGTTCCTGGCTCCCGGCGACGAAGAAGTTTTCGACACCGTCGGTGAATGGCCGGAGATCCAGGAAAGCGGGGCACGAGTGCTGACCTGGCAATCCGGCAACGGCGTCCTCGTGCTCTCTTACGAAGCCGTCAGCCGATCGGTCAAGGTGCGCTGGTTGAGCGCCGCGGGCGATGTACTGCTGGATGTCTACCGAGAGGGCGCCACACGGCTCGCTTTCACGTCCACCCCCTCGGCCGTCGCTGCGCGGATCGACTTCTCCGTGGGCGAGTGTGCGGGCGTCATGGAAATTGACATCGCCCCTCGCATTTCAGTGCGGGACCGGCTCCTCTTCCAGTGAAGCGAGGAATTTATGGGTCCACTCTTCCCAGCCTCCGCCCACCGCACCTGGTCCCACCCCGAAGACGTCCCCCCGAACACCGCCACAGCCCAACACCTGCACCTGCTGCAAGAGTTCACCGACGGCACCCTCCCAGCCCCCACCTTCGCCCGCACCTGGTGGCAGACCCGC
This sequence comes from Streptomyces sp. NPDC002176, assembly GCF_044903645.1. Taxonomy (NCBI): domain Bacteria; kingdom Bacillati; phylum Actinomycetota; class Actinomycetes; order Kitasatosporales; family Streptomycetaceae; genus Streptomyces; species Streptomyces sp. NPDC002176. The sequence goes on along the minus strand of NZ_JBJDQW010000005.1, from coordinate 154,753 downwards.
CGAACCGCGCAGGTGAACGGTGAACGCATCCGGGGCCCACTGGAAGAACTTTTCGGCCGCGTCTTCATGCTCCTGGAGGACTATGAAGTCGAGCCGCATCTCGCCGAACCCGGTGACTTGTCGCCCGCGGAACTCCGTACCTCGGTAGCCGAGTTGTGGCATCAGCTCGGAGGGCCGGGTCCACCCCCGTGGAACCCGGCCCCCTAGCCCGGTGGTTCGGTCGCACCCCAGGCCGACGGAGAAGCTCTGACCAGCGAGACAACACTCTGGTGCGAGCAACTCTCCGAGAACGTACACCCTGGTTGCGGGTGACCGTCAACTACAGTGGTGTGCACACCGGGGTGTTCCCCGCGGCCCACACACCAGAGTGGACGCGAGGACGGACAGGACAAGGACGTGCCGGACGTGACTGAGGACGAGCCGCGCAGCTTCGCGGAGTTGCTGGACTACCTGTTCAAGCAGGTCCACCCGGACAATCGCGGCCCCTACACGTACGCCGAGGTCGCCGAGGGCATCCAGGAGGCGTCGGGAGACCAGGGCAAGGGGCTCACGGCTAGCGCGATCCAGCAGTTGCGCACCGGTGCCAAGAAGAACCCGACGAGGCACACCATCAAGGCCCTCGCCGACTTCTTCGGTGTGCCCGCCGGGTACTTCGTCGACGAGGAGGCCGCCCACCGCACCAGGGCGGAGATCGCCGTCCTCGCCGCCATGCGCGACCGTGACGTCCGTTCCGTCGCCCTGCGCGCCAACGGCCTGAGCGCCGAGACCCTCCAGATGGTCGCGGCGGTGATCGAGCAGGCCCGGGTCCTGGAGGGCCTCCCGGGCGAGACCCTGACGAACGGCCTCGATCTGGACGACTAGGGCCTGTCTTCCGGATCTTGCCGGGGTCGCGGGCCCTGGCACGCACTCCCCCAAGCTCTGCGAGCAGGGGGGACCCCCAGCCGCGTTGTCGTCACTCTCCCCCGAGCTCTCGGCTCCGCTCGAGCAGGGGGCACCCCCACCGCTCCGCGTCGACTCCCTCCTCCGCCTTGCAGCTGTACGCACCAGACCCCGCTCGGGTCGGCCCGAAGGCACCGTCGGCCCGAGCCGGCCTGATCCGGAAGAAAGGCCCTAGTTCTGCTCCGCCGGATCGAGGCGTTTCCCCGGGGCGGACCGGAGTATTCGTTTAAGCTTTCGATCGATCCGGCGCGGGGGCTTCCGGATCGCCATCCGGCCATCCGGGGGTCGCGTTCACAGTGCGCCCGACCCGCGCCCGAGCGACGTCAGGACCGACCATGGACCTCGAGCGGCTCCGCACCGCGTGCGAGGAGCGTGTGGCGGCCCTGCGGCTCCCCCATCGCTTCAGCACCCGGGATCTCTGTGACGCCGTGGCGGCCGAGCGCGGTCGGCCGATCATCCTCCGCCCCCTGCGCACGCTCGGCGCGATCGACGCACCGTGCGGCATCCGCCTGGAGACCCCCGACGCCGACCTCCTGTTCTACGAGGAGGGAACGTCCGCCCTGCACCAGAACCACATCCTCGCGCACGAGGTCAGCCACATCATCTGCGACCACCCCGGCAGTCTGGAGCTGGACGCCGACGCGTTCCACGCCATCGGCTTCAACCCCACCCTCGTCCGGCGGATGAACGGGCGCACGAGCTACTCCACGGACGACGAGCGCGAGGCCGAGATGATGGCCACCGTCATCCGGCAGCACATCTACCGCGGACGCGTACTTCCCCCCAGCGAGCCCGCGAAGGGCGCCGAGCGCTGGGAGGCCCTGTTCGCCAAACCCGTCAGGAAGGGCCGTCGGCACCCATGATCAACGTACTGTTCTCGGGCGTGGCCATCGTGCTGCTCGTCGCCGCGGGCTATTGGCTGCGCGGCCGGGGCGGGCCCAGACCGACCGGTACGTGGGCCATGATCGCCCTGCTGGTCTCCTTCGCCCTCGCCTTCGCCTCCTACACGCCGCTCGTGGAGGGCGCCGCCGAGAGCCTCGTCCCGCACGTGGGCCGACTGCTCAGCAACTCGTTCACGGTGGCCGCCGCGACCGCGGTCCTCGCCTTCATGCTCCAGCTCAACCTGGAGCCCGAGGAGGCCCGGCGCAGCATCCGCCTCCGTGTGCTGTTCCTCGGGATCTCCGTCGTCGGCATGACGGCACTGTTCACCGCCGAGCAGCTGAACGACCGTTCGCCCCAGCTGTACGCGCTCTACGTGCTGATCTACATCACCTACCTGGGCGTCACCGCGAAGGACTTCTGCCTGCAGACCTGGAGGCAGTCCCACCGCTCACGGCGCAGCAGCCAGCGCGTCGGACTGCGCGTCACGGCGGCCGGATGCGTCTTCGCCCTGCTGTACGCCGCGTACAAGGTGTTCGGTCTGATCTCGGTCGGGCTGGGACTGGGGCTGCTCCCGCAGGGCGTCCGCTGCTCGACGCCCGTGGCTCCCGTTCGCTGTGTGTTCAGCGTGACGGCGCCCGCCCTGGCCGTTCTCCTCATCACCCTGGGCCTCACCCTCCCCGCGGTCGTCTGGCCCGTCAGCCAGTTCCTGCGGCGGCGGTGGGAGACGCGGTCGCATGCCGCGCTCGGCCCGCTGTGGGAGGACGTCACCGGCGCGGCACCGGAAGTCGTCCTGACCCCGGCCGAGTTCGACGACCAGGAGCACGCGGCCGACTCCGACTTCTTCCTCCACCGCCGCGTGATCGAGATCAACGACGCCGTCCTCGCCCTCCGCCCCCACCGCTCCCCAGGCGTCATGGAGAGCGCCGAACGAGCCGTCGCCGGACAGGGCCTGGGCGGCACCCCGGAAGGGGAGGCGATCGTGGAGGCCGCGGTCCTGCGAGCCGCCGTACGAGCGAAGAAGGAAGGGAACGAGCCGATGAGGAACGTCGCACCGCCGACCCCCGGAGCCTCCGCCCGGGAGGGCGACCTGCGCGCCGAGACGGAGTGGCTGCTCCTGGTCGCCCGCGCCTACGCACGCGACGACATCGCGGCCACGGCCACCGGCGCGACGGGAGTACGGGCATGACCGACCCGCTGCGCGACCCGCGCTTCTTCGCCGACCCGTACCCGACCTACGCCGCGCTGCGGGACTCGTCGCCGGTACGGAGGGTGGCCACCGGCTCCTCGGGGCAGTACAGCTACCTGGTCACCGGGTACGCCGAGGCCCGGCAGGCGTTCGCCGATCCCCGGCTCTCGAAGGACACCGCGCGGTTCTTCGCCGGACGGCCCTCCCGGCGCGACCTCCATCCGGCCGTGGCCCGGAACATGCTCGCCACCGACCCCCCGCAGCACGGACGCCTGCGGTCGCTGGTGACGAAGGCGTTCACCACCGGGGCGGTGGCGCGGCTGCGCCCGTACATCGCCGCTCTGGTCGACGAACTCCTCGACGCCTGGCCGGAGCACGGCACGGTGGACCTCGTGAAGAGCCTCGCGGTCCCCCTCCCGGTCACCGTCATCTGCGAGATGCTGGGGGTGCCCGAGGCCGACCGGGCGCGGGTACGGACCTGGTCGGGCGAGCTGTTCGCCGCCGGAGAGCCCGAGCGGATCGACGCGGCCTCGCACGCCATCGGTGGCTATATGACCGAACTGGTCGCCGCCAAGCGGGAGTCGCCCGGCGAGAGCCTGCTCGACGACCTCATCGCCGTACGCGACGACCAGGACCGGCTGACGGAGCACGAGCTGGTCTCGATCGCCGCGCTGCTGCTCGTGGCCGGCCACGAGACCACCACCAACTTCATCGGCAACGCCGCGCTGGCCCTGCTCCAACACCCCGATTCCTGGGCCCGGTTGCGGAAGGAGCCGGAGTTGCTGCCGACCGCGCTGGACGAGTTGCTGCGCTTCGATTCGCCGGTCGGGATCGCCACGTTCCGCTACAGCACGGAGGAGTTGCCCCTCGGCGGGACCGTGATCCCGGCGGGCGTCCCCGTGCTCATCGCGCCCGGCGCCGCGAACCGGGACCCCGCGCGCTTCCCCGCCCCGAACCGTCTCGACCTCGACCGCACCGCCACGGGCCACCTCGCCTTCGGCCACGGCATCCACCGCTGCCTGGGCGCCCCGTTGGCCCGAGCCGAGGCCGAACTCGCCCTCGGCGCCCTGTTGTCCCGCCACCCCGACGCCCGCCTGGCGGTCCCGGCGGAGTCGCTGACGTGGCGGCACACTCGCCTGATGCGGGGGCTGGTGTCGTTGCCCCTGCGGGTGTGAGGGGACGGCGCGGGTGAGATGGGTCATAGAAAAAGTGCGGGTGTTGTGAACAACCGTCCGTGTCCGTCCGGTTCGCTCCGCGGCGCCCGCCCCAGCGGACCGGACAGCCGTAAAAGGAAGCCAATGCTCCCTTTACCGGGCCTATAACCTGATCGAGATTCAGTGCACCGGCCTTTTTCGTTGCCGATGCTCTTTCGGCGGTCGTTTCTCCGCTTCTCTCTCAGGGGGTCCTTCTGTGAAGCTTCGCCATTCCCTTGCCGTAGCCCTCGTCTGCACGGTGGCCGCACCCGTCGCCCTGTGCACCGCCGCCCCGGCACTGGCCGCGGGCACGGTCCCGGCGCAGACGCGGAACCAGCCGACGTACGAGGAACTGCAGGCAACCGCGGCGGCCGCGGCGAAGGCGCACACGGCGGCCGTCGCCGCCGCGGCGGAGGGCCGCAAGGAGGTCGAGGCGACCCTGAAGGCCCTGGACTCCCCCGAGCACCCGCTCAAGGCGGCCGAGATAGCCGCGGAGAAGGCGGCGAAGGCGGCGGCCTCCGCCAAGAACGCGGCCGACGAGCGCGTCACCAAGGCCAAGGCCGAGCTGGAAGCGGCCGAGGGCGACGCCGAGAAGGCCGCGGCCCAGCAGACCCTGACGGCCGCCGAGGCCGACCTGGCGACGGCGGTCAAGAACCAGCAGACGGCCGACGCCGAACTGGAGAAGGCCGACACCGCGGTGGACGACGCCAGGGTCGCCGCGAGCCGTAAGTACGGTCAGCTGACGGAGGCGGTCCGACGGACCGCCAAGGACCTGGAGACCGCCGACACCGCGCTCGCCGCCGCCAAGGAGTGCGTCAGGGAGAACGGCCTGACCGCCCTCGCGGAGGGGCTCCCCTCCAAGCTCGTCGCGGGGAGCACCGTCGGCTTCACCCTGCGCGTGACCAACGGCACCGAGCGCACCCTGGACGTGGACCCGCTGGTGTTCCTCCACGCGACGGGCGAGGGCGCCGGTGCGAAGAACCTGCTGAAGACGGAGTGGGCCGACGGCACCGCCTGGCGGACCCTGAGCGCCGACCAGCCCGAGCACATCGGCCGGATCGAGAGCCTGCCGCCGCGCGGCCACCAGGACGTCAAGATGCGCCTGACGATCGACCCCTCGGCCCGCAAGACCGCCGGTCTCGCCCTCCTCGCGGGCGACGCCTCCGACGCCTACAACCCGTGCGTCCTGGGCCCGATGAAGCGCTACGACCTCGAAGTCCTCCCCGCGGGCAGCACCCCCGGCAAGGTCGACGACGCCAAGCCCGGCACCCCCGGCAAGACCGACGACCCCCGCCCCACCCCGGCCAACACCCCCGCCCCCCAGGGCGGCACGTCCACCCCGACAATCACCCCCACCCCGACCTCCACCCCCACCGGCGCCCTCGCCTCGACCGGCGCCTCCACAACACTCCCCCTCACCCTGGCAAGCGCCACCGCCCTGACACTCGGCGCAGCAGCCTTCATGACCACCCGCCGCCGCAAGCCGTCCAACCACGCCTGACCCCAAGCCCGAGCAGAGCCCCTGACGAGTGCCTCAACTCGTCAGGGGCTCATCGCTCGACCAGAACGCCGACTTCACATTCGGCGCCGACAGTTCCTTTTTTGAGTGGTCATGCGCGTTCGGCTTGTTGGTTGGCGGAGCGACATCGGACTTCTCCACCCACGGCGTGGTGACGCTCAAGATGGACTCCGTCATGTGTCTCGAAGTTGGCCGCCATCCCATTCTGGCTCGTGGCGACGAGCATGCAGCCCATTCCCTTCCAGTAGCGTTCCAGCACGCCGAGAAAAGCGCTCCCCGTTCGGTCGAGATGACCGTCATGACGGCACGATCCCGGCCCATATAGCAGTCGGCCGACATGGAATACGTGTACGTCCGCTGAACGGGATGTTTGATGGCCACCAATGTCCCGTCCAGAATTTGTCCGCGCTGTCGGCCGCCTGCGGCCGGTCCATCTCCGGTTGGTCGGCCTTGCTGTTTTCCCTGGTCAGGATTTTGGGATGGGGCGGCGTCGGGCGATCTCGGAAGGGCCTGGGGTGGGGGTTGGTCCCCAGCTGATGGCAGCTGAGTCCGTCTGTCCCAACGTCTCGGCTCGCGCGAAATCGTTGGCGTGCGACGCTCGACCGACCGGCTCAGATCACTGTTGAGGGTGCGTGCTTGCTCAGGTAGCTCTTGAAGGTCTTCCTGATCTCCGCCTGTAGATAGCCTGCCTGCGGCGAATTGGGCACGACATCCGGCTCGAAGCCTCTCTTGCGGGCATCGAGGTACCGCACGATGCTCGATGACCTGGTGTTGGCGATGAAGAGTTCGTCCTGGGTACGGATGTCGGCGCGCAATCCCTCGAAGTTCCGCGCGAGGCCGATACCGAGGTTGGAAACGTAGTACTTGCACTCGACGATGAGGACGCTCTGACTGCCTCGTGGTGCGATGCCCTGTGCCCGGCTCAGGGCGGCTTCCTCGGCCGGCAGCACCAGCACGTCGCACTCGTGCAGGACGCCCGATGAGCCGGTCACGTAGACGCCGAGGTGGACTTCGAGGGCGGGAGCTCCGTCGAACTCGATCACGGCGTGGGTGAAGGGCTGGCTGTTGCTGTACAGCTGCCCGGGCCCCGTCCGGAAGACAAGGTTGCGCGCCTTCGCCCCGTAGATGTCTTCGTAGGTGACAGTGGCACCGTGCCGACTCGCTGTGGCGACGATCAGGGAGAAGATGAAGCCCTCGTAGACGTCGGACGGCTTCGAAGCAGAGTCGTACGACACCGCCCCCGTAGCGAGAAGGCTCTTGATCTCGTTGACCAATTGATCGACCGTGCTCAACTGACAACCCCCCTCGCCACGTCGGCCAGCAGTTGGCTGACGCGCATACGTTGCTCAGCCGACATCCGATCTCCCCGGAACTCCGTTCGGCTACGACGCGATCGAGCGTTTTCGTCTGGCTCGAACACGACCGCCTCAGCCATGCTCCGGCTGCCGGCGTCGCCCTCGGGCTCGGTTCGAAGTGTCTTCAGCACCTCCTGTTCCATTTCAGGCAGGTCGACGAGCACGCGCCTAACCGCATCCAGGAGGAGCTGGACACGCTCCTCGTCTGTCATGGCTCGTGTGGCGATGACCAGCGTCCCTCCCTTGCGGTGTGACTCGTACTCGCCGAGGCCAAGCATGCGGTCCACGACTTCGTATCGAGCCGCAGCCGCAGCCGGACTCGTGGCAGGGGAATCATCGCCGCGGCGCTGCTGGCGTCGGCGGAGGATCTTCTCTTCAGGCACTCCTGCGGCGATTGCCGCGTCGACATCGTCGAGCACCCAACTCAGGGAGGTGTCTTGCAGTGATTCGCGGAGCTGCTGCTCCGCGTTGCGCAGTTCGAGTCGGTTCATATTCCCCTCGTATCGGGAGTCTCAATTAGAGGTAGCTGATCGGTCTGTGGTGCGTCTGGTGCCTTGCGCTCGATGCACCGAGGGGGCGCCGGGGTATCCCTCCCGAGCAGGAGAGCTTTTGGAACGGCGGCAGTGTTTGGAGGAGACGGCGGCATCAGGTCGGTACCGGTGCCGGGCCGGTGACCATCAGGCTGAGCCGGGACTTCCCGAGGCCGCGTCAGGAGTTCACCGCCGTCGGCGGTGCCGCAGTCCGTGTCCGCCGCGCCGGGCAGGCCTCCGGTGCGCAGCCGTGACCAACGCGAGCGGTGTTGTTGTCGAGACGGAGGAGGATGGCGAGTACGCAGCCGTGTACGACCTCGAGTTCGAGCGCGTGGAGTCGGAGGCTGGACAGCTGGGCGCTGCTTGTGCGGCGGCGGACGATGAGGGGGGGATGCTCCCCGGCCGTCATGAACGAGCGGCTCGTGGGAGCCTGGCGGAGCCCGAGTCGCCAGGTCAGCCAAGTGTTCACGTTGATACCGCTGCCGCGCAGGAGGTCTCGGGTGACGCGGATCCGCGCCCCTAGGACGTCACCCTCGATAGCCATTGAGTCAGGCTGAGACGGTTCGTCCTCCTCAATGGGACGGGCGCCGCGGGAGACGAGGTCGATGAGGCCGTCGGGAGTCTCGCCCAGCTGGTCGCTGATCAGGCACTGCGTCAGACGCCATGGGGTGACAGGGTGCAGCTCCGTCACCCGGGCGAAGAGCTGTGCGCGGGAGAGGGGGCCCATCTCGTTGACAACCGCGGTCATCGCCTCCACCGCCGTGGAGTACGGAGAAGCGTGTAGGTGTGTCCACTCGGTCAAAGCCCAGGTGCCCTCGGGGCGGATCTGCCGGAACCGGTCGTCACGGCGCAGCGCTTCCCGCACCGCTGCGGGGGTCGTCGAGGCCATGGGGGCGAGCAGCTCGTCGGGCTGGCAAGGGCGCCCGGCCTCCAGCAGCCACAGGTACGCGGCATCGCGACCCCGCGCCCTGCGGCGGACCCAGTGCCCGTCGAGGCTCAGGGCGAGCCGTGACTCGGGGTGGCTAAGGAGCCGGGCCAGGGGGAGACCTGCGGGTAGTCCGGCTTCGGAGGCAGCCCGGCTGAGGTCGTCGCCCCGGAAGGGAGCGGTGTCGACAAGACGGCGCAGGGCGCCGTCCAGAGTGCCGGGGGCGGCACTCCACCACCCACGCAGGAGCCCTGCCCACGTCTGTGGCGCCTCCAGACCCGCCGCAGTCAGCAGCTCCTCAAGTGCCACATGGTCGACGACCCCCAGCGCGGCGGCAAAGGCTTCTCGTGAGGTGCCCGGGCCCGCTCCTGCGGCGAGGGCCGTCTCCCGCCAGCCTTCCTGGACGATGTCCGCCATGTCCGCGAGCCGCTTCCGCGCTCGGTTCTGGATCTGACGCACACGCTCGCCGGTCAGCCCGAGTACTCTCCCGACCTCGTCCAGTGTCCGTCCTTCGGCCCGGCCCGCGACGACGGCCTGCTCACGCTCGTCGAAGATCCCCGTCTCCCACGCCCTGACCAACCAATCGCTCATCGGCCGCTCATCCCCCATCGGCTTCCCCCTACATCTCGTTGAAATAGACGACCCGCACACCGAGGAACTCGGCCATGCGCCGGTGCTCCTCCTTTTTCTCGGGCGACACGGGGGCGCGGAACGGATCGACGACGCAGATCATCCAGGGCCAGGTCTCCCCGGTGGACCGATCGAGGATGGCCGGCCACACGAGGTGCTTGAGGTTCGCCGCCGTGCCGGCCACGAAGTGCCGCTCCTCGTCCTCCACCCCGACCTCGCGGATTCGCGCGCGCATCGGCTTCTGCTGGGTGGTCCCCGGAATGACTTCCCAGCCGGGGCCAAGGATCGCCGCGACCATTTGCTCGAGTGTCGCGGCCGGCCGCGACACGTACTTGGCGTACTTGCCCTCTCCTCGCCGCGCCCGCTCGTACTCCTTCATAGGGCAGTCCTTGAGCCAGGGACGGATGTTCGCTTGCTGCCCCACGAAGTCGAGAAGGCGGCCGCCAATCTCCGGATCCTCCGTCCACTCCCGATAGAGGCGGGTGCGATCCACGTCCTGGAGGTGCGGCCACCGGGCCTCGTCGGCCTGGCAGTAGATCCGCGTGACCACGGCCTTCTCGACGGTGGGCGGGATCTTGTAGTCGGTCACAGGATTCCTTTCGGCAGGGGGAACTGGAGACGGACTTCGTCCGCCGCGGTTTCGAGGTCGGCGGCGTCCTGGATCCACATATCCATCAGAGAGCCGACCGTTTCGTCCTGGAACTCGATCCGGGAGACATGCGGGAGTTCCAGGTGCTCGGTCTCCTCGGCCTCCAACGTCCGGCGCAGGTTCAGCACCGCTGCGGCGCGACGGATGTCGGTCACGAAGTCGAGGACCTTCAGAGCCTTTTTGCCGGGGCTCAGGCGCAGCCCCCGGCCGAGCTGTTGCACGAAGATCCGTCGGCTGTGGGTGACGCGCAGGAAGGCGATCAGATTTACGTCGGGCACGTCGACGCCTTCGTTGAACACGTCAACGCAGGTGATCACCGGGACGCGGCCGAGACGGAACTCGTTTAGCAGGACATCGCGGTGACGCTTCGACAGATTGCTGTGCAAATGGGAGGTGTTGGCCCAAGCCGGGTCCGCGACGGCGAGGAGGTCCGCCATGTGCTCGGCGTGTTCAATGGTCTGACAAAAGACGATGGCGCGGGGCTCGGCGGTCTCCCGCCAGACCGTCCGCAGGTGCTCGACGATCTCCTCGTCCCGCTGAGGGAGGAACAGGCGCCGGTTCAGATCCTTGATGGAGTAGCCGTGACGGCTGATGTCCTGGACAGCGTCCCAGTCGACACCGTCCGCATACAGCTTGTAATCGACGGCTGACAGGTAGCCCGCCGCCATGCCTTCGGCGATGCCCATCTTGAAACTTGGGTGGCCGAAGCGGGCGGTGATGTCGAACTTGTCGCCGCGCCAAGGGGTGGCGGTGACTCCGAATCGTCCCGCAGTCCCACACAGATCGAGGAGTTCCGCAAACCTGCCGGTCTCGGCCACGTGATGAGTCTCGTCGATCATGATGAGGTCGGGTTCGTACCCCACGCGTACGGCGGACAGTGCCGACTCGACGGTCGCGACGACGACGCCGTCGAGGGCCCGGGGTTTGCTCTCACCGGTGAGGAGGCGGGTGGGAACGCTCTTCGGGAGGTGCCGCCACAGCGCCTTCTCCAGCTGGCCGACCAGGTCGCGCATGTGCGCGACGACCAGGACGCGCGCGTCAGGACGCGAGGCGAGGAGATCGCCGATGACCTCGCCGCCGACGACCGTCTTACCCAGCCCCGTCGCCAACACCAGCAGAGCTGTCCCTTCGGTGTCGAGGTCCCGCTCGATCGCGGCCACGGCCTGCTGCTGGTACGGCCGCAGGGCGTAGCGGGCGGGTACGTGGTCAGGCATCCTCTGGCCGATCGCGTCCAGGGTGGCTCCGTGCCACAGGGCGATGTCGACGCCGATCCCCGCCAGCGCCTGGCGCCGCGCCTCGGCCGACGCGGTGATGTTCGTGTTGGTCACCAGGACGGCTTTGTCGGCTCGGTAGTGGGTGCGGGCGCGTTCGAGGTCGTCGACGCCCGCGTGATCGGCCGTGCCGTGCGCTTTCCACTTGCTCTGGAACACCCACTGCTCGCGGTCGCGGACCGCGAGCAGGTCGGCGCCATGGTCGTGGGCGCCGTCTATGACACGGACGTCGTGGAAACCCAGGTGCCACAGAGTCCGTTCGAGCGCCTTGGTCAGTCCCTCCGGGCCGCCGTCACGCAGTTCGGTGGCCGTCAGGAACGCGGCACTCACTCCTCACCTGCCAGTTCGTCGCGCAGAAGGGTGATGCTCAGGCGGGCGCGCCGCAGCTGCGGCGCGGTGGCCTCCCCAGCGAAGGTGCCGAGCGTCGCGACGTCCGCGAGGCATCCCGTGACCCGGGCCAGGCTCAGGGCCTTCCCGGACGGCGAGGACACCCCGGAGTACGGGCCACGGAAGACGGATCCGTCCATGAATGAGGCCGGCATCGCCTCGACGAGCCGGACCAGGGCCAGCGCGGGGACGTGGTGGACGAATCCGGAGTCCAGGCCGAGACGGCTCACGAGGCCGACACGTCCGGCGGCGATCATCGCCTCCTCGGTCGCGATCTTTTCCTCGTCAGAGAGGCGACCGTAGGCGGTTGCGTAGCCGCCACCGCTGCGATCGAGGACCTCGGCCACACGCTCGCGGATCTCCGCCAGGAGGTCGCGGGACTCGGCGCCGACGGTGGTGCCGTTGAGCGCGCTTTCCTGCAGGGACTCGGCGCGGATCGCCGCGACGAGCTGGGACGGGCTCCAGTCGGAACGCGCCCGAACCTTCAGGACGGCGGCCAGTTCGACCAGGAGGAGGTCAGAGTAGTCCGCTCCGAATCGCTGGAACGCGGAGTGCTCGGGGTCGACGAGGGCGGTCAGCTCGTTGCCAGATCGCTGGTCGAGCAGAACCGGGACGCGCAGGCCCTTGTCGTCGAGGAGCCGCTCGTCCGGCTTCAGCAGCAGCGTCCGCACCTTCACGTAGCCGAGCTCGGGGTGGCCGAACGACCGACTCAGGTACGCGTGCGGAGACGCCGCGCTTTCGTACCGGGCCAGGCGCTCGCTGCGGGTCTCCGTTTTCGCCTTGACCGCCACAGTTGTCTGGGCGGGCAAGGTGGAGATGGCCTTGGAGCCGGTCGTGAGCGGGGCGGCGCCGGAGGCGGGGATGTCGGTGGGAAGGCCGAGGGCACCCAGGACGGCCTGCTCGTCGGGCAGGGTCGGCACGCTCGCCGCCGTCTTGGCCTCCTTGCCCCGCTTCTTCTCCTCCTCGTGTCGCAGGACCGCCTGCCACCAGTGCTCGTCTGTCTGGAACTCAGCGGCGCCTGCCCGGAACTTTCGGCCCCAGTCCCGAGTGTCCGAGTGGATCGGCTTGCCGCCATCGCCTGGGACGAGGTAGCGCAGGCCCGCGTCGTTGCGGCGGAAGCCCTTGAACAGCAGGGCCAACGGGCTCTCGTTCTCCGGGTAGCCGAGCTTGCTGGCCCGCTGGGGCTGGAGCGGCGCCACGCCGCGCAGCAGTTCCACGGCGGTGAGCCAGCTACGGTCCCCGTACTCGAACGCGTCCTTCTGGTAGATGACGGGGACGTGGTCGAGATGGATCTCGCCGATGAGGCGGCCACCCTGGTGGGCGAGCTCGACCGGGTACTCGGGCTCTTCGTTCCCCGCGACTCCGTCAGGGTTGTTCCAGGTGAAAAGCTGCTTGTCCCAGCGCAAAATCTTTCGGCCGTTGCGTAGGAAGTCGATCCCGTACTCGGTCTTGTCGAGGTAGCGCTGGACGCCGAGCCAGCCGTGGATTCGGCGCTCGCGCACGGCCAGGTTGTCGCTGCCGCAGACTGAACAGACCTCACCCGAACCGATCTGCCACTCTCCACAGTCCCGGCAGGCGATCCCGTCTTGGAGTCTCTCGTTGATCGGGATGTAGGCGGGAACCCGCTCCTTGCCGTTGTAGAGCACGTAACGGTCGTCGCCCCAGCGGCAGTGACGGACCGGTTTGACTTGCGCCCCGCCGACGTAGAGCTCGAAGGGATGCTCCGTCAGGATCCACGAGTACACCGAGCCCAGGGTGTTGCGGAGCGAGGCGCCGTTGCGGCGCAGCCACTCGGCGCGCGCTGGTTGCAGGCGGTCGATGATGATCCTCGTGCCGTGGTGGGACGGGTTGTCCTTCGGCTCGGTGATGTCCTTCGCTTCGAAGTCGTCCTTGATCTGGTCGAGGTCGATCTCGACGCCGATCCACTTCGTGTCGCCGGCGCGGGTGGTCAGGACACGCGTGCGCCTGCCGAGGCGCGCGGTCGAGATGTTGAAGCCCATGCCGAACAGGCCGAGCTTGTCGTGCATGTCGTTCCCGGACCAACCGGCCCTCACCGCGCGCGCCAGCCGCTTGTACGACATACCGCGCCCGGTGTCGCGGACTTCCAGGACCCCCTTCGGGGAAGACGGCAGGGTCACGCTGACCGTGAAGCCGTCAGGCCACTCCACCCCCGAGCGCAGGACGTCGAGGAAGTCGTCGAAGGGGTTGTCGACGAGTTCGGCCACACACTGCCACTCGTCGAAATCGATCTCGCCCAGCATGCTGAGTACGCGGGCGGAAGGGGTGATCTTCACTCCGGCGGAACCCTCCTGACGGGTGGGGACGCTGTTACGACGGCCGCGGCCGTGCGTGGGCACGGCGAAGCCGCCCGACCCTGATGAGCCGAGCGTTCGATCCCGAGAGTAGAGGCGACCACTGACAATCCGGCCGGAGTTTGCGAATCCCGGTGAATCATGTGGCTACTGGGGCAGGGATGAAAGGGTTGAATCCTCGCGAACAGGGGTGATTCCGCCGCGGATGGTGAGGAGAGAGGCCGCCCTCGATGACGCGGGTCTTCTTACGCACCAGGTTCGCGACGCGTTCCGCCGCGGCTTGAGGATCTCCGTGTCTCCCGCCTATGCGGCAGCGATGGAGGGGCCGCCTCCGGCACCGTCTTCTTGTCTCGGGTGCCGCGATTGATGCCCTGGGCAAGGGCAATGACGTGCAGTCACCTGTGTTAACGTCAGCTCAGGGCTGGAGTGGTGATTCGAAGTCCATCCGAAGTCATCGTCGACGGCACGGCCGCCCTGCCCATGAGCGTCTTGGCCGAGGCGGGTATTAACTCCGGTGAGACATCGTCGGCTCATAGCGATGGGGGCGACAGGATCGTCTTGTGCCGTTCGAATGACGCTGCCAGTGACCTGATCAGTGGTCGCTCGCTATAGCGACGATGTGCGCCAAGCCGCGCTTTCGCCGGACGGCGTTCTCGATTCGAGTCGCCGCCTGGTTGAGGTCGTCGTGCTCCCAAACGCGGATGACTGTCCAGCCAACCGCGGCCAGCGTGTCGTTGGTCTCCGTGTCCCTTGCCCTGTTACCGTTGATCTTCTCCCGCCAGAAATCCGCGTTCTTCGTGGCAGGCCGGTAGTGGTCCGGGCAGCCATGCCAGAAGCAGCCGTCCACGAATACAGCGATGCGGTCGCCAGGGAAGACGAGGTCGGCTCTTCGCCGGACGTCGGCGATTGGCCGACTGTCGACCCTGTAGCGCATGCCGCGGCGATGGAGCAGGCTGCGGAGGAGCAGCTCCGGCCTGGTGTTCTTGCTGCGGTTTCCGCGCATGGAAGCCCGCACCTCGAGTGATGACGCCGTCGACTCGGGCGGCAACGTTTCTTCCGCTAGAAGCCCCTTTGCTCGCGCTTGTCGCCAAGCGTCGGCCAGGTTCTCTTTGCGGGAGTCGAGCTCGACCTCGCAGACATACCTCTCCTCGGTCTTGCCGTCCCGTGACCAGCGGAGATAGGCGCGAATGCGCCGTGTGCTCCGGTACAAGCGGAGCGTGATCGAGGCGCGGGCGAGGCGCCCGTCGCCCAAGTCTACGTTGCGTCGATTGCGGCCACCGGCAGCGCGGTCTTGCTCAACCGCCGGCGCGGCCGCGCCAGCTCGACGCTTATACGCGCGCTCTGGGGGCAGTCTGTCCTTCCAGTGCCCCCCGACCCCTGTCTGCGGCATAACCCTAGTGTCCCGCTGCGGATAGGGCGTCGGCGACGGCCTTGGCGAAGAACTCACCGAGGACGACCGGAACAGCGTTGCCCAACTGTCGCATTTGCTCGCCTCGAGGCCCGGAGCCGTGCCATTCGTCCGGGAACGTCATTACTCGGGCGGTCTCGCGCACGGTCATGTAACGGTGCAAGTAGGTCCAGCCGTCCGGTGACGAGGAGTCGCGTACCCGCTTGTCCAGCAGCATCACGGACTCACCACCCGGCACGCCATGAACGCCAGCCTTGACGGTCTTCGCGGGACGGTCGAGTTCGTTTGGGGTGTGACCCTTATAGATGCGGGCTCCAGGCCACCCGATGTGACCGACGACGTCGATCTCCTGGCTGAAGTCGAACTTCTCGTGGAGTCGGGCAAGATCGACAGAGGGCAGCGCCGGGAGTTTCGTGTCCGTGCCATAGCCCTGGATGGCGTCGCGCAACGTCCGCCACGGCTGGCAGTCATCTTCCTTGATCACCTTCGGGAGGCTCTTTCGTACCCGTTCGCGAACGTGGTCCTCTACGTCTGAATGGCGTCTCCAGTAAGGGCCGTCCTCGTCACGCATCGAGCGGAACAAGGCATCCGACGAGAACCTCTCCGTCTTGACATACTTTTCGAAGGCTTCGACGTCCACGCCGAGGTCAGCCCGGAAGGCCACGAGTACCACGCGGTTACGCACCTGCGGGACTCCGTAGTTGGCGGCGTTGACTCGCACCATCACGACTTTGTAGTGATCCGGGTCACTGTCTTCGTCGGATAGTCGGTCGAGAATGCGGGTCAGGTGTGCGTTGTGGTCCTGCCACTTGACCTCGTCAACGCGCTTCTCGAACGGAAGGCGCAGCTCGTTCTGGATGTATTGGAAGTACTCGGCGAATGACGGCCGCAGTAGCCCGCGGACGTTCTCGCAAATAACCGCCTTCGGGCGCATCTCTCGCACGGCCTTGAACATGGCGGGGAACATGTTGCGCTTGTCCTCATCGCCCTTGGCGGCCCCGCCGGCGCTGAACGGCTGGCACGGAGGGCCTCCGGCGAGGACGTCGACCTCACCCTGGAGAGCGCTCAGGTCCAGGTCGCGCACGTCCCCCGGGTAGAGGGGGGCCGGCCGCCCCGGCTGGGGCGGCTTGGGGTTCTTCTCCTCGGTGCGCTCGAGACCGTCGACGCCGAGGGTCTTCCGCGCGCTCGCGATGAGCGTCTCGCAGGCCCGGTTGTTGAACTCGTTGAACAGGAGCGGACGGAAGCCCGCTTGGTGAACCGCCATGGCGAGGCCGCCCCCACCCGCGAACAGTTCGACGCTGGTTCGCGGCTTCATTGTTTCTTCAGGCAGGTCAACCATGAGGAAACCATACCGCGGAGTTGGTGATCGCGGTGGGTTTTCACTCGAACGGGTCGCCTATAAGTGAGCAAGACCATAGGGTTCGTGGTGATCAACGAGGCGGAAGGGGCCCAAGGGAATGACGCAGGCGGCCAGGTCGGACGGCCGTGGCACCTACCACGATGACTTCCGGTTGAGCATCACCAAGGCTCTTGGCGATCAACTGGCCCATGCCCTGACGCGCCTTGGTCGCGCCCCGCTCGTCGAGCAACGCCTTGCCAGTCTCGACGAGCGGCCCGGCGTCTACCAGCTATACCTTCACGGCAAGTTCGTCTACGTGGGCAAGGCCGATAAGTCTCTGCCTAGTCGACTGGCAAACCATCTGCGAAAGCTTTCGGGCCGACGCAACATCGACATCCGCCACGTTTCGTTCTCCTGTCTGTACGTCGATGAGGACTTTTCCGCCCTGGCTCCTGAGCAGCTGCTCATAAGCCATCACAAAGAAATGGGCGACATACCGTGGAACAACAACGGATTCGGCAATAAAGACCCGGGGCGTCAGCGTGACAGCACGATCCTGAAGAAGAACCACTTCGACGTCGTCTACCCGATCGACCTGGAACGTGCCGTCGAGGGTCTGACACCCGGAAGGATCGCGCTGAGCGCCTTTCTCAAGGCACTCAAGAACGGACTGCCGTACAACTTCCGGTACATCGAGCCGCCGGACTCGAAGGCGACCTTCTTGACCGTGCCGCAGGCTGGTCTGTCCGCCGGTGAGGCGTTCCACTTGGTATCCGAGGCGCTTCCAGAGACGTGGCAGATCACTGCCCTCATGGGGTACGTGATCATGTATGCGGACTCCCCGGGCGAGTACAAGAGCGCCTGGCGGTACTACCGGTCTGGCAGAGTGGTCGAGACTGAGCCCGAGGCATCGCCCGAGGAGATCACCCAGGATGATCTCTTTGAACCAGACGAGTGACCAGAAAGCGCAGACGAACATAGCCCGCCCGGCGGAACCTCCCCGCCGACGCTGGATCACCGATCAGGAAGCCATGACCGCCGAGTACACCCCCGCGTCGTTCGACCCTCTGTCGACCGCGCAGATCGCGACCACCATCTGTGAGACCTTCGAGCGGCAACCCCTGGTCTCTATGACGGACGAGATCCCGAGGTTCGAGGGATCCGGACTCTATGCCCTGTACTACCGCGGTGCGACCGTAGCCCTGTATCTCCCGCTCGCAAGCCTTCAAATCCCCGTCTACGCGGGGCAGGCCCTTTCCAGTAACACCGCCACTGGGGAGAGGGTTCGGGAGCGATATCCCCTCCATAGCAGGCTCAGGCAACATCGCCTGTCGATCATGGAAGGGGGCCTGCCGATCGCCGAGTTCCGGTTTCGGGCCCTCCTGTTGCCTGATGTGCATGCCGACTTGGGTGAGAACGCGTTGCGCGTTGGATACACGCCGATCTGGAACAGCAAGCTGAAGGGCTTCGGCAGTAAGGAGCAGGGGGCGACGACTCGTCAGAGCAAGAAGAGCAAGTGGGACACCGTGCATGATGGGCGCCGGCGTACTCACGGTGGCGTCGTCCATGACGTTGAGAAGCTGGTCGTGGAGGCCAAGGCCCACATAGCGCGGCAGGTGAGCGACTACGACGAACTGCCGTGGCCTCACCCCGTAACAGATACCTATATGGATCTTGAGACCCTTTGAGGGGGCTGCCGCATGAATGGGTGACCGTGTCACTCCTGCGGCAGCCCCGGATACCGGCGCCGGTACGGGCGGCGCGATCGGTACGCATTGGAGCTGGATCTGCGACCACTGCGGATCGAACGCGGTACTACTCTCGGATACGCGAAAGCCCAGAACGGGATGGATCTTCGTCACTGTGTGCTCGGTGACCGCCCGCACCGCGCTGATGATCTCTTCACCGGCGGTCCGGAGCGCGGCTAGCGTCGTGGTGTCAGGCCACGACTGCTCGGCGGTTTTGCGTACCACGGCCAGCGCTTTTATGAGTTGGTTCTGTGTCACCATGCCTACGGCCTCGGACTGAATGCCAGGCGCGCGCTCGCGGGCTTCGTCGAGCAGCAGCGTGACGGCGGGAGCATGGACAGGGGGACGGGTTCTCTTATCTCGATTGCAGGGGCCGCAGCTCGGGACGAGATTGCCAAATCCGAGGAGATCGAAGTCTCCAGCAAGCCATGTAGTTCGAGTAGCGAGCCCCGCTCTCTGGCAATTTTTGGCAAACGAGATGCTTGGGTAGCACGTGCTCGACCTCGAACGCGCTGAAGTACAGGGGGCGTCGGCACCAGGCGCGTATCTCTTCCCACGCGATGAACAGGCCGAGGCGCTCGGCAGCGGACAACCTCTTGGGCACGGGCCGATCGTAACGGCGAGGTCCACAGAGGCGGTCTGAGCATGGAAGCCCCGCCAGCCCCACCTTCGGATTCGCTGGTGTACGAGCGGAGGTGACCAGCAGCGAGCGGGGCTGCTAGGGCCGGGTCTCCCGGCAGGGAGGGCCACGATCAAGATCGTCCTCCCGGCCTTCTCCCGAACGATCATCGAAGACGCTGGAAGGGCCTGACTCTCTCTGAGAGTCAGGCCCTTCCAGGTGTTACAGCTGTCGGGGTGGCGGGATTTGAACCCACGACCTCTTCGTCCCGAACGAAGCGCGCTGCCAAGCTGCGCTACACCCCGATGTCGCTGCTGTCGCTGCGACGTCGTTTACTTTAGCCCACCGGGGGCCTGAGGCGAAATCCGGTTAGACGCGGCGGCGGACCGGGGTGGGGCGGGTGTGGTCGAGGGCGACCAGGAGCAGGGCGAGGGCGTAGATCGCCAGGCCGAGGAGGAGCGCGTTGGCCAGGGTGTGGCGGTAGCCGTGGGCCGTGACGTCCAGGAAGGGGTAGAGGGGGTGGGTCGGGGCGAAGATCGCCCGGGTCAGTGTGAAGATCAGGTAGGTCAGGGGGAACAGCAGCCATGCCGCCGCCTGGCGCAGGTGCATCCGGGACGCCGGGGTCAGCAGGAGCCAGTCCAGTACCGCCGCCAGGGGGATCACCGTGTGCAGTACCTGGAGCGCGGCCCACTGGGCGTGCCACCGCACCGGGGGTGCCGTCGCGCCGGTCATGGTGAACGGCGGCGTCGTGTGGGCCAGCAGCAGGTGGTACACCAGCGCGCTGATCACCGCGTACAGCAGGACCGCGCCCGTCAGGGCCGCGGGCAGGGCCCGGCGCGGGCGCCAGGAGCGGGAGGCCGACACCAGCATGACCACCGCCAGCAGCACCGTGCTCTGCACGCTGAAGTAGCTCAGCGCGCGGGCCGGGCCGGCGAGGTAGACCTCCAGGGCCACCCCCGCCCCCGCCAGCAGCGCGGTCAGCAGGCGGTACGTGGCCACCAGGGGGCGTCGGACCGGGGCCACCACCGCCGTCACCGGCACGAAGGACGGCTTCAGTACGGGCGTGCTCTCCCAGGGGATCGCGGGCAGATCCGGGATCTCCCTGGGCACGGGCGGTATCGGTGCGGTCATGCCCTCACGCTAGGCAGGAGGGCGAAATGCGGCCATTCAGGCCACTCCGGACGGGTTACACCCGCTCCACCAGCGTCAGCAGCGTCGCCTCCGGCGGGCAGGCGAAGCGGACCGGGGTGTAGCGGTTCGTGCCGCAGCCCGCGGAGACGTGCAGGTAGGAGGTGTTGCCCTCCGCCGTGTGGGTGGACAGCCCCTTCACCCGGTCCGCGTCCAGGTCGCAGTTGGTGACCAGCGCGCCGTAGAAGGGGATGCACAGCTGGCCGCCATGGGTGTGCCCGGCGAGGACCAGCGGGTAGCCGTCCGCCGTGAAGGCGTCCAGGGTGCGCAGGTAGGGGGCGTGGACGACGCCCATCGAGAAGTCGGACGTTCCGGAGGGGCCGCCCGCCACACGGGCGTAACGGTCGCGCTTGATGTGCGGGTCGTCCAGGCCGGTCAGCTCGATGGAGACGCCCTCGACCTTCAGCACGCCCCGCTGGTTGGTCAGGTTCAGCCAGCCCGCGGTGTCGAAGCCGTCCCTGAGGTCCTCCCAGGGGTTGTGGATCACACCGACCGCGGGCGCGTTGCCGTTCAGGCCGTGCTTCCCGCTCGCCTTCTCCAGCAGGTACCGCGCGGGGTTGCGGAGCTTGGGGCCGTAGTAGTCGTTGGAGCCGAAGACGTACGCGCCCGGGAACTCCATCAGCGGGCCCAGCGCGTCCAGCGTCTCGGGGACACCCTCAGGGTCCGAGAGGTTGTCACCGGTGTTGATCACGAAGTCGGGCCGCAGCCCGGCCAGCGACTGGAGCCAGCGCTGCTTCTTGCGCTGCCCGCCGACCATGTGGATGTCGGAGACCTGCAGCATCCGCAGCGGGCGCATGCCCGGCGGGAGGACCGGCACGGTCACTCGTCGGAGGCGGAAGGAGCGGACCTCGAAGCCCGCCGCGTACGCCACACCGGCGGCCCCGGCCGCCATGATCCCCAGAGGTACTCCGTATCGCGCGCGCATACGCCCATCGTGTCAGACCCCGCCGAAGCCTCAAGAGCGGGCGCCCCCTCAATCAAGCCCCTTTAATCAGGGGGCGTTTAATCAGGGGGCGTTCGGCCGTACGCACCTGCGACAATCGGTCCATGACCACCACGCTCAAGGCGAAGCTCCACGACGACCTCAACGCCGCGATCCGCGAGCGCGACGAGCTGCGCTCCGCGACGCTCCGGCTGACCCTCTCCGCGATCACCAAGGAGGAGGTCGCGGGCAAGGAGAAGCGCGAGCTGTCCGACGACGAGGTCCTCAAGGTGATCACCAAGGAGGCGAAGAAGCGCCGCGAGGCCGCGGACGCGTTCGCCCAGGGTGGCCGTCCCGAGCAGGCCGAGCGGGAGAAGGCGGAGGGCGAGCTGCTCGCCACCTACCTGCCCAAGCAGCTCTCCGACGACGAGCTGACCACGATCGTGGCCCAGGCCGTCGAGGAGGCGAAGGCGGGCGGGGCCGAGGGTCCGCGTGCCATGGGCGCCGTCATGAAGATCGTGAACCCCAAGGTGGCCGGTCAGGCCGACGGCGGCCGGGTCGCCGCGATCGTGAAGCAGCAGCTCCAGGGCTGAGGCCACGTGCATGACAGTGGGGCCGCACCTTTTCGAAAGGTGCGGCCCCACTGTCGTACCCAAGAACTCAGTTCCGGCGTCCGCCGTTCGTGTTCCCCTGCACCAGGTTCCCCGGCTTCGGCTTCGTCGGCTTCGGCTGACCGGCTCCTGGACGGCCGCCGTTGTTGCCGCCGTTCCCGCCGGTCAGGCCGCCGAAGAGGCCGCCGATCAGGCCGCCGCCCGGCGTGCCCTGGCGGCCGCCATTGCCGTCACCACGGCCGTTGTCCCCGCCGTCGCCCTTGTCCTGCTCGTCGGGGATGTCGATCGTGTTGAAGTCGGGCGCGTCCTTGCCCGCGAGGGCGCCGGACATCGCGTCCCGCCAGATCGGGCCCGGTACGCCACCACCGAAGACCTGGTCGTGGTACGTGCCGCCGATGGTGATGCCGCTCATCTTCACGTCCTGCCGGGCGCTGCCGACCCAGACCGCGCCGGACATGTTGGGGGTGTAGCCGACGAACCAGGCGTTCTTCCGCCCGTCCGTCGTACCCGTCTTGCCCGCGCTGTCCCGGTCGTTCAGGCCCGCCTCCTGGCCGGTACCGGAGTCGATCACGTCCCGGAGCAGGGTGTTGACCGTGTCCGCCGTCTTCTCGCTCATCGCCCGCGAGCACGTCGACTTCGGCACGGGGAGCGACTTCTCCTCGTCACCGGCCTTCTCGGTGATCGACTCGATGGCGACCGGCGAGCAGTACATGCCGCGCGCCGCGAAGGTGGCGTACGCGTTGGCCATGGTCAGCGGGGACAGGCCCTTGGCGCCGAGCGCGATGGACGGCTCCTGCGGCAGCTTGGTGCCGTCGCCCTGCACCACGTGCATCTTGTCGGCCATCTTGACCACCGGGCACAGCCCGATGTCGGAGATGAGCTGCACGAAGTAGGTGTTGACCGACTTGGCCATCGCCTCCTTCATGCGGTACGGGCCCTTCTCGGACTCGTTCTCGTTCTCCACCGTCTCCTTCTCGGTGTTGCGGTAGGGCGTGGCACCGCAGCGCTGGACGGGGCTCGGATAATTCATCTTGTACGGCGCCGAGTACGCCTGCGTCGGCGGCTTGCCGCCCTCGATCGCGGCCGCGGCCACGAACGGCTTGAACGTCGAACCCGTCGGGAAGCCGAAGTTGGAGCCGCCCAGGTCCCGGTCGACCGAGAAGTTGTACTCGGTCTCGTCCTTGCCGTAGCCGAACGGCTTCGACTGGCCCATCGCCAGCACCTTGCCGGTGCCCGGCTGCACCAGGGTCGAGGCCGCCGCCACCGAGTCGGACTTGTAGACGTGGTCCTTCAGCGAGTCCTGCACCGACTTCTGCGCCGTCGGGTCCAGCGTCGTACGGATCGTCAGGCCGCCCTTGTTCCAGAGCTTGGCGCGCTCCTCGCGGGTCTTGCCGAACACCGGGTCGGTGAGGAAGACGTTCTCGACGTACTTGCAGAAGAAGGCGGAGTCGCGGGTCGCCGTGATGCAGCCGTTCTTGGGGCGGCTGACGCGCAGGCCCAGCGGCTCCTGGCCCGCGCGGTCGGCCTCGGCCTGGGAGATGTCGCCCAGCTCGGCCATGCGCTGGAGCACGGTGTTGCGCCGCTTGGTGGCCTCGGCCTCGTCGTTCACCGGGTCGTAGCGGCTCGGGGACTGCACGATGCCCGCCAGCAGGGCGGACTCCTGGAGGTTCAGGTCTTTGGCGGGCTTGGAGAAGTAGCGCTGGGCCGCGGCCTCGACGCCGTACGCCTGCTCGCCGAAGAAGGTGATGTTGAGGTAGTTCTCCAGGATCTTCTTCTTGCCGAGCTTCTCCTCGATCTGGATCGCGTACTTCAGCTCGCGGACCTTGCGGCCGAGGGTCTGCTGGGTGGCCTGGGCGACCTTGGTCGGGTCGTCCCCGGCCTCCTCGATGAAGTAGTTCTTCACCAGCTGCTGGGTGAGGGTGGACGCGCCCTGGGCGACGCCCCCGCTCTGCGCGTTCTTGTTCAGCGCGCGCAGCACACCCTTGAGGTCGATCGCGCCGTGCTGGTAGAAGCGCGAGTCCTCGATGGCGACGATGGACTTCTGCATGTAGGGCGAGATGTCCTTCAGCTCCACCACCGTGCGGTCACGGGAGTAGACGGTGGCCATCTGGTTGCCCCGGCTGTCCAGTATGGTCGTGCGCTGGCTGAGCTGGGGGCTCTTGAGGTTGGCCGGGATCTCGTCGAAGCCCTGCACCGAGCCCTTCGCGGCGAGGCCCAGCGCCCCGGCGGCCGGCAGAGCGATGCCCGCCGTCACCGCCCCCGCGAGCACGCTGACACCGAGGAACTTGGCGGCCTGCTGCGTGGCCGACAGACCACCGCCCGAGCGCTTCTTTGGCATGGGAGCAGCCTAAGCCGTGGTGATAAGCGTTCCGGGGGAGCGACGGGCCCTCGGGCGGTTCGGGTGCAGGATCGTGACGTCCGGTCGGGTGGTGCGACGGCATGAGAGCGTGGCGACGTGACGACGTCACGGCGTGGCAAAGCGGGGGCTCAGGTTGTCATTCGCCGGACACACGCACAGGCATTGGCCTAAGCTGCTCTCAACTGTCACAGCGGCGGGGCCAGGTAGCAATACGTCCGGCGACCCCGAATCGTTCCGGAGTGCTCCGGCCCTCCCGGTGGGGACGTGTCCGAATCCGCCTCGTGTGTCACCCGGCGCCCCATGTGCCGCACCACAACCGTCCCGCTTTGCCGGGATGATCACGCATGTCGCCAGCTCACTCCTCCGGGTGATCTGCCGCTTACCCATAGTCCGTTCGGGCCATTCAAGATTGGGCCCGAAGGGGGTGTTGCGCTGTCCGCGCCTTCCGTAACGTCCTCAACTGGCGGCGGTGAATATGCCGCTGCCGCCGTGGGGGAGCCTCGATTCGGGAGAGGACGGCGCCGGTATGGGCTGGGTTACCGACTGGAGTGCGCAGGCCGCCTGCCGCACTACCGATCCGGATGAACTGTTCGTGCAGGGAGCAGCGCAGAACAGGGCCAAGGCGGTGTGCACCGGTTGCCCGGTGCGCACGGAGTGCCTGGCCGACGCGCTGGACAACCGCGTCGAGTTCGGCGTGTGGGGAGGCATGACGGAGCGCGAGCGCCGGGCGCTGCTGCGCCGACGGCCCACCGTGAGCTCCTGGCGGCGGCTGCTGGAGACCGCCCGCTCGGAGTACGAGCGCGGCACCGGCATCGTGCCCCTCGACGACGACGAGGTGTACGAGAACTACGCGGCCGTCAGCTGAGGGCTTCGCCTCCGGCATAGACCGGGGGCACCGGGGTCCGACGCGAGCCGGGTACGTCCGCGGCACCGCGCTGCCGCGGCGGAGCCGGGCGCCGCACGCGCCCGCCCGTGCTGCCGCACGCCGGTGCGCGCCCGCACGCCCGCGCCGTATGCCCGTGAGCGCCCAGGACCGCTACGACAGTTCCGTGTGCCCCGCCGCCAGGCGGTCGCCGATGTCGCGCAGGCCCGTGAGGTCGTGCACATCGCCGGGGAGCGCGGGCACTTCCACGATGGCCACCTCGGGGTGGCCGCTGATGAAACGGTCCCGCGTGCGCTGTTCGCGCGCGAGCAGCCGCATGCGCTCGGCGTGCAGCCGCAGCAGGCCCGCGGTCAGTTCGTCCACGGGGCCGTCCGGGTCCGGCGTGGGGGAGCCGTCCCCGGCAAGCGGTGAGGTGGCGGCGGAATCTGAACTTCCGTCCGTTTCAGGGGAGTTACGAACGTCAGCCTTCCCGTCCCCCTGATCCACAATGCCGGGCCCGGCAAGATTTTCCGCGGCGGTGAGCGCCCGCTCGGCGGACAGCCGGGTGGCGCCGCTGCCGTGCACGCGGTTGAGCACCAGGCCGACCAGCGGCATCTTCTCCGCGGCCAGCCGCTCCACGAAGTACGCCGCCTCGCGCAGCGCGTCCCGCTCCGGCACCGCCACCACCAGGAACGCCGTACCGGGCGCCTGCAGCAGCTTGAAGGTGGCGTCCGCGCGGGTACGGAAGCCGCCGAAGGTGGTGTCCATCGCGGAGACGAACGTCTGCGCGTCCTTGAGGAGCTGACCGCCCAGGATCTTGCCCAGGGTGCCGGTCATCATCGACATCCCGACGTTCAGGAACGCCATCCCCGCGCGGCCGCCCAGTTTCGCCGGGGCGGTCAGCAGCCGGATCAGCTTGCCGTCCAGGAACGACCCGAGCCGCTTCGGCGCGTCCAGGAAGTCCAGCGCGTTACGGGAGGGCGGGGTGTCGACGACGATGAGGTCCCACTCGTCCTTGGCCCGCAGCTGGCCGAGCTTCTCCATCGCCATGTACTCCTGCGTGCCCGCGAAGCCGCCGGAGACCGTCTGGTAGAAGGGGTTCGCCAGGATCTGGGCCGCCCGGTCGGGGTCCGCGTGCGCCTCCACGACCTCGTCGAAGGTGCGCTTCATGTCCAGCATCATGGCGTGCAGTTCGCCGAGCTCGGCGCCCTCGCCCAGGGCCTCCGTACGGCGGTCCTCGGTGCCCTTGACCCGGCGCGGCACATTGTCGAGGGAGTCGATGCCCATCGACTGGGCCAGCCGCTTGGCCGGGTCGATGGTGAGGACGACCACCTTGCGGCCCCGCTCGGCGGCCCGGAGGGCGAGCGCGGCGGCCGTGGTCGTCTTGCCGACGCCGCCGGAGCCGCAGCACACCACGATCCGGGTCCCCGGGTCGTCCAGCAGCGCGTCCACATGCAGCGTCGGTGCCGGGGACAGGCCGGAGCGCGCGTCCGGGTCGGCGGCGGTCTGCGGGTCCGGACTCATGACAACCCCTGCTTCCGCAACTCGGTGGCCAGTTCGTTGAGGCCCGCCAGGTCCATGTCCTCGGCGAGCAGCGGCAGCTCGTCCACCCGCAGGCCCAGCTCGTCGAGGACCGCGCGCTGCTCCTGCTCCAGCGCGTGCCGCTCGGCGTACTCGGCGGCCTGCGTCAGCAGCGGGTCGACCAGCCGCTCGGCGTGCCCGCCGCGCCGCGCCCCGCCCAGGCCCGCGGAGGACAGCGCGCGGGCGACGGCGGTGTGCGGCACGGTCCCGGCCAGGTCCAGCTCGGCCGCGTCCAGTAGCTCGGGGCGGACCATGTTCACGATGACGCGGCCCACCGGCAGCCCCGCCGCGCGCAGTTCGGCGATGCCGTCGGCGGTCTCCTGGACCGGCATCTCCTCCAGCAGGGTGACGAGGTGCACGGCCGTCTCCGGGGACTTCAGCACCCGCATCACGGCCTGCGCCTGATTGTGTATCGGGCCGATCTTGGCGAGGCCGGCCATCTCGTCGTTGACGTTGAGGAAGCGGGTGATGCGGCCGGTGGGGGGTGCGTCCATCACGACGTGGTCGTAGAGGAACGCGCCCTTCTTGTCCTTGCGGCGCACCGCCTCGCACGCCTTGCCGGTCAGCAGGACGTCCCGCAGTCCCGGCGCGATGGTGGTGGCGAAGTCTATGGCGCCGATCTTTCTCAGCGCCCGGCCCGCGCCGCCGAGTTTGTAGAACATCTGGAGATAGTCCAGAAGGGCCTGTTCGGCATCGATGGCGAGGGCATACACCTCCCCTCCGCCAGGAGCGGTGGCGATCTTCCGCTCCTCGTAGGGCAACGCCTCGGTCTCGAAGAGCTGAGCGATGCCTTGCCGACCCTCGACCTCGATGAGAAGCGTCCGCTTCCCTTCACTGGCGAGGGCCAGCGCTAGAGCGGCGGCGACCGTCGTCTTTCCGGTCCCGCCCTTGCCGCTGACGACCTGGAGCCTGCTCACGTCTTCGAGCCTAACCAGTCCGGGCGACACTCACGCGGGAGGCTGTGGATAACAGCGACTACAGTCGGCCCATGACCAAGTGGGAATACTCAACTGTGCCGCTGCTCGTCCACGCCACGAAGCAGATCCTGGACAACTGGGGCGAGGACGGCTGGGAGCTCGTCCAGGTCGTGCCGGGCCCCAACCCCGAGCAGCTCGTCGCCTACCTGAAGCGCGAGAAGCAGGCGTGAGCGCGGTCGAGGCCCGGCTCGCCGACCTCGGCCTGACGCTGCCGGAGGTCGTGCCGCCCCTGGCCGCCTACCAGCCCGCCGTGCGGTCCGGGGCGTACGTGTACACCGCGGGCCAGCTCCCGATGGTGGACGGACAGCTTCCGGTCACCGGCAAGGTCGGTGCCGAGGTCACCGCCGAGGAGGCCAAGGACCTGGCCCGGATCTGCGCGCTGAACGCGCTGGCCGCCGTCAAGTCCGTCACCGGCGACCTGGACCGGATCGCCCGCGTCGTGAAGGTCACCGGCTTCGTGGCGTCCGCCGCCGACTTCACCGGCCAGCCGGGTGTCCTGAACGGCGCCAGCGAGCTGCTCGGCGAGGTCCTCGGCGACAAGGGCGTGCACGCCCGCAGCGCGGTGGGTGTCGCGGTGCTCCCGCTGGACGCGCCGGTCGAGGTCGAGATCCTGGTCGAGCTGGTCCCGTAGCCCGTCCGGCCGTGGGTCCGGTAGCTCTCGAACATCTGCCCTGTTCGGGATAGCCTCCGCCCATGGCGAACGGTCAGTGGTACCCCCCGGAGTGGCCCGACCGCATCCGCGCCCTCGCGGACGGCACGCTCACTCCCGTCGCCCCGAAGCGGGCGGCGACCGTGCTGCTGCTCAAGGACACCCCGGCCGGCCCGGCCGTCCACATGCTGCGCAGACGCGCCTCCATGGCCTTCGCCGGAGGCGCGTACGCGTATCCGGGCGGCGGTGTCGACCCGCGCGACGACGACCACCACGTCCGCTGGGCGGGCCCCACGCGCGCGTGGTGGGCCGACCGGCTGGGCATGGAGGCGGGCGACGAACTGGGCGCCCAGGCGATCGTCTGCGCCGCCGTGCGCGAGACCTACGAGGAGGCCGGTGTCCTGCTCGCCGGGACCGGCCCGGACTCGGTCGTCGGCGACACCAGCGGCGACGACTGGGAGGCCGACCGTGCCGCCCTGGTCGCGCATGAGCTGTCCTTCGCGGAGTTCCTGGACCGCAGGGGGCTGGTGCTGCGCTCCGACCTGCTCGGGGCGTGGACCCGCTGGATCACCCCCGAGTTCGAGTCCCGGCGCTACGACACCTGGTTCTTCGTCGCCGCCCTGCCCGAGGGCCAGCACACCCGCGACCTGTCCACCGAGGCCGACCGCACGGTGTGGACGCGGCCCGCCGAGGCCGCCGCCGGGTACGACCAGGGCGAGCTGCTGATGATGCCGCCCACCATCGCCACCCTGCGCCAGCTGCTGCCCTACGGCACGGCCGCAGACGCCCTCGCGGCGGCGCCGGAGCGCGATCTCACCCCGGTGCTCGCCCGGGCCCGGCTGCTCGACGGCCGGGTGGAGCTGAGCTGGCCGGGGCACGAGGAGTTCACCAAGCACGTCCCGGCCGCTCCGGGACCCCTGGGAGGCACGGCATGACGGACGCCGCGGCCCTGCCCGGCCAGCCCCGCGACGTGGTCCGCACGGGCCGGGCGACCGCGCGCGCGGTCAACGTGCTCGCGCCCAACGCCTCTCCCATGACCCTGGACGGCACCAACACCTGGATCGTCGCCGAACCCGACTCCGACCTGGCCGTGGTCATCGACCCCGGCCCGCTGGACGACGGCCACCTCCGTGAGGTCGTCGACATCGCCGAGAAGGCGGGCAAGCGGATAGCGCTCACCCTGCTCACCCACGGCCACGCCGACCACGCCGAGGGCGCCGCCCTGTTCGCGGAGGTCACCGGCACGCGCGTGCGCGCGCTCGACCCGGCGCTGCGGCTGGGGGACGAGGGACTGGGCGCCGGTGACGTGATCACGGTCGGCGGTCTGGAGCTGCGGGTCGTCCCCACCCCCGGCCACACCGCCGACTCCCTCAGCTTCCATCTCCCGGCCGACCGCGCGGTGCTCACCGGCGACACCATCCTCGGGCGCGGCACGACCCTGGTCGCCCACCCCGACGGCCGCCTCGGCGAGTACCTGGCCTCCCTGCGCCGACTGCGCTCGCTGACCGTGGACGACGGCGTGCACACCGTCCTGCCGGGCCACGGCCCGGTCCTGGAGGACGCCCAGGGCGCCGTCGAGTTCTACCTCGCCCACCGCGCCCACCGCCTCGCCCAGGTCGAGACAGCCGTCGAGAACGGCCACCGCACGGCCGAGGCCGTCGTCGCCCACGTATACGCCGACGTCGACCGCTCCCTCTGGCCCGCGGCCGAACTCTCGGTACGGGCCCAGCTGGACTATCTGGGCGAGCACGGGCTGATCTAGGAGGCGCTCTTGGTGCCGTGCACGCGCGCGTACTCCCCGGCCAGCCACGGGCCCAGGTCGTCCACGTAGCCGCGCAGGATCGCGGCATTCCCGACGGGCTCGTGGCCGTAGCGGGCCGCGACGCGCATCTGGGCGGCGCGGCGGGGGTGGTAGGCGCCGAAGACCTCCGCCATCTCGGCCAGGTCGCTCGTCCAGCCGTTCCAGCGGGGCATGACCAGGGTGAAGCCGGTGCGCACCAGGTGCCGGGACATGAACCGGACCAGCGGACGCCGGGCCTCCTCGGTGTCGGCGGTGCCCGCGATCCGCTCGCGCCAGCGCGGGAGCAGCCGGGCCAGGTCGCCGTTGGTCTCGCGGGCGAGCAGCGGAGTAGGCCGGTAGCGAGGCAGGTGCCCGGCGAGGTCGTCCCCGAGCAGCGGGGTGCACAGGCAGGCCAGGAACCAGCCTATGTCGTACCGCTCGGCCTCGCTCAGCAGCCGGGCCTCGCTGTACAGGAGCGGGCCCACGCCGTCGATCTCGGGGAACTCCCGGTCCAGGGCCGTGCCGAGGGCCGCCAGGGCGGTGCGGTCGGCGTCGGTGGGCTCGTCGCGCAGCGCGACCAGGAGGTCCAGGTCGCTGCGGCCCACGCGCGCGGTGCCGCGCGGGATCGACCCGTAGAGGTAGCCGCTGTGCAGCCGCGCCCCGAACGTCTGAGCGAGCCCGTCCCGCGCGGCGGCCACGACGGGACGGAACGCGTCCCGCACGCGCGCGAGGGAGCCTTCACGGGCGATGAACCCCTCGGCGTCGAGGCCGTGGGGGGCGGGCGGTCCGGACATGCGGACACTGTGCACCGCCGGAGGCGGCGGTGCAGGTCAATTACCGGCAGGCGTCAGCGCGACCGCTTCGCCAGGCGCTCCACGTCCAGCAGGATCACCGCGCGGGCCTCCAGGCGGAGCCAGCCGCGCTGGGCGAAGTCGGCGAGCGCCTTGTTGACCGTCTCGCGGGAGGCGCCGACCAGCTGGGCCAGCTCCTCCTGGGTGAGGT
Organism: Streptomyces sp. NPDC002176; assembly: GCF_044903645.1. Taxonomy (NCBI): domain Bacteria; kingdom Bacillati; phylum Actinomycetota; class Actinomycetes; order Kitasatosporales; family Streptomycetaceae; genus Streptomyces; species Streptomyces sp. NPDC002176. The sequence continues at coordinate 123,930 of NZ_JBJDQW010000005.1, read as the reverse complement.
CGTGCACCACGTGGATGCCCTCCTCGGACTGCACGCCGAAGCGGCGGGAGAGGTCCAGCAGGGCGCGGGCGACACGGCCGGGCACATCGGAGAAGACCAGGTCGGACATGGCGTCGTTGGTCTTGCGCAGCCGACGGGCGACGGCCCGCAGCAGGGCGCCGGCGACCTCGGGGCGGACGTTCAGCCAGGGCTGGAGGTCGCCGTGGCCGAGGCCGAGCAGCTTGACCTCGGTCAGCGCGGTCGCGGTCGCCGTACGCGGGCCGGGGTCGAAGAGCGACAGCTCACCGATCAGCTCGCTGGGACCGACGACGGCCAGCATGTTCTCCCGCCCGTCGGGGGAGGTGCGGTGCAGCTTGACCTTGCCCTCGGTGACGACGTACAGCCGGTCGCCGGGGTCGCCCTCGTGGAAGAGGGAGTCGCCACGGGCGAGGGTCACCTCGCTCATGGAGGCGCGCAGCTCCGCGGACTGCTCGTCGTCAAGAGCCGCGAAGAGCGGGTTGCGCCGCAGAACGTCGTCCACGAGTTCTCTCCTTGTCGAGCTGCTCAGGGGATGTTCCTCCCCAGCGTGCCAGGGGACCGTGTTCCCCGTTTTACCGGACGGTCCAAACAGTGTGATCTGTCACAAGGATGCCGCACAGGTGTCCCGGGGTAAGCGGCAGGGGTCCAATCGGGGGCCGATCTTCCAGGTCCGGAGCGGATGTCAGTGCCGGGCTCTAGGCTGGCCGGGTGTCCAAATCGCCGGTGAGAGCACAGTCCGAGGGGGCCGGGCGGGTGGTTGCACGACGTGATTCCGCCGTGGGCGAACAGGATTCCGATGGAAGTGGCAAAAAGGTGAAATCCATAAAAAAGGACTCCGCGAAGACGGCCGCTCGGAAGACCGGTGAGAAGACCGGCGAGACGACCGGTGAATCGCGCACCGCCCTGGTCCGCCGCGCCCGCCGGATCAACCGCGAACTCGCCGAGATCTATCCGTACGCCCACCCCGAGCTGGACTTCGAGAACCCCTTCCAGCTCGTGGTCGCCACGGTCCTGTCGGCCCAGACCACCGACCTGCGCGTCAACCAGACCACCCCGGCGCTGTTCGCCAAGTACCCCACCCCGGAGGACCTCGCCGCGGCCGACCCCGCCGAGGTGGAGGAGATCCTGCGACCCTGCGGCTTCTTCCGGGCCAAGACGCGCTCGGTCATAGGGCTGTCCAAGGCGCTCGTGGAGGACTTCGGCGGTGAGGTCCCCGGCAAGCTGGAGGACCTGGTCAAGCTGCCCGGCGTCGGCCGCAAGACCGCCTTCGTGGTCCTCGGCAACGCCTTCGGCAGGCCCGGCATCACCGTGGACACCCACTTCCAGCGGCTGGTGCGGCGCTGGAAGTGGACCGAGGAGACCGAGCCCGACAAGATCGAGGCCGCGGTCGGGGCGCTGTTCCCCAAGAAGGACTGGACCGACCTCTCCCACCACGTCATCTGGCACGGCCGCCGCATCTGCCACGCCCGCAAGCCCGCCTGCGGCGCCTGCCCGATCGCCCCGCTCTGCCCGTCCTACGGCGAGGGCGAGACCGACCCGGAGAAGGCCCGCAAGCTCCTGAAGTACGAGAAGGGCGGCTTCCCCGGCCAGCGGCTCAACCCGCCCCAGTCCTATCTGGACGCGGGTGGCATCGCGGCCCCGCCGCTGGGGGCCGGATGACGGAACGATCCCGGGGCACGCGGGCGTTGGACACGGCAGCAGGGGGTGGCATGACGTACACGCGTGACACGCACGAGAGCCCGGTGGCGCTGCGCAAGGAGGGGCTGCCAGGGTGGCTGGAGCCGGTGGCGCGGGCTGCCGAGACGGTCCAGCCGCTCCAGCTCAGCCGCTTCCTGCCGCCCGAGGACGGCGGCGGCCGCCAGTCGGCGGTGCTGATCCTGTTCGGCGAGGGCGAGCGCGGCCCCGAGCTGCTGCTGATGGAGCGCTCCGGCTCGCTGCGCTCCCACGCGGGCCAGCCCTCCTTCCCCGGCGGCGCCCTCGACGCGGTGGACGGCGACCCCAAGACCGACGGCCCGCTGCGGGCGGCGCTGCGCGAGGCGGAGGAGGAGACCGGGCTCGACCCGGCCGGGGTCCAGCTCTTCGGTGTGCTGCCCGCCCTCTACATCCCGGTCAGCGAGTTCGTGGTCACCCCCGTCCTCGGCTGGTGGCGTGAGCCCAGCCCGGTCGGTGTCGTCGACCCGGCCGAGACCGCCCGGGTCTTCACCGTCCCCGTGGCGGATCTCACGGACCCCGCCAACCGCGCGACCACCGTGCACCCCAGCGGCTACCGGGGTCCGGCATTCCTGGTCGAATCGGCCCTGGTGTGGGGGTTCACGGCCGGGGTGATCGACCGGCTGCTGCACTACGCGGGCTGGGAGCGCCCCTGGGACCGATCCCGGCAGGTCCCGCTCGACCGCTGGTCGTGACAGGGTGTCGTGCGTGTTCCTTACCGCGGAGAAAGTCGATGGGCGGGGCCTGAAGCGTTGAACGTGCTGGACATCCTGTTGCTGCTGGCCGCCGTGTGGTTCGCGGTCGTGGGCTACCGCCAGGGCTTCGTCGTCGGCATCCTGTCGGTGATCGGCTTCCTCGGCGGCGGCCTGCTCGCCGTCTACACGCTGCCCCTGGCCTGGGACGCCGTGACCGACGGCGCCGAGGTCAGCACTGCGGCCGCCGTCGTCGCGGTCATCGTCGTCATCGTCATCGCCTCCGTCGGGCAGGCCCTCACCACCCATCTGGGCAACAAGCTGCGCCGCTACATCACCTGGTCACCGGCGCGCGCGCTGGACGCCACCGGCGGCGCCCTGGTCAACGTCGTCGCCATGCTGCTGGTCGCCTGGCTGATCGGCTCCGCGCTCGCCCAGACCACGCTGCCGACGCTCGGCCGGGAGGTCCGCGGCTCCAAGGTGCTGGTCGGCATGGACCAGGTGCTGCCCGCGCAGTCCAACACCTGGTTCAAGGACTTCACCTCGGTCCTCGCGCAGAACGGCTTCCCGCAGGTCTTCAGCCCGTTCTCCGACGAGCAGATCCGCGAGGTCCAGCCGCCCGACCCGGCCCTGGCGGGCGGCGCGGTGGCCACCCGGGCCCAGCGCTCCATCGTCAAGGTCACCGGCACCGCCCGCAGTTGCGGCAAGGTGCTGGAGGGCACCGGCTTCGTCTTCGGCGAGCGGCGCGTGATGACCAACGCGCACGTCGTCGGGGGCGTGGACGAACCCACCGTCCAGATAGGCGGCGAGGGCCGCAAGTACGACGCCACCGTCGTCCTCTACGACTGGCGGCGCGACATCGCCGTCCTGGACGTGCCCGATCTGAAGGCGCCCGTACTGCGGTTCGCCGCCGAGGACGCCGAGAGCGGGGACGGCGCGATCGTGGCCGGCTTCCCGGAGAACGGCGCGTACGACGTGCGCGCGGCGCGGGTGCGCGGGCGCATCACGGCCAACGGCCCGGACATCTACCACCGGGGCACGGTCGGCCGTGACGTGTACTCACTCTTCACCACCGTCCGCCAGGGCAACTCCGGCGGCCCGCTGCTGACCCCTCAGGGCAAGGTGTACGGCGTGGTGTTCGCCAAGTCGCTGGACGACGCCCAGACCGGCTACGCCCTCACCGCCGACGAGATCCGTCAGGACATCGCGCAAGGTCGGACGGCGAACAGCCAGGTGGGCACCGACAACTGCGCCCTGTGAGGGGACGCGGCGAGGTGACGCGGGTTCAGGTACGCGCGGTGTGACGCAGGCGTACGGAGACCCAGCGGGCCCGGCGGCGCAGGATACGCGGAATCCCCACCCTCGGGTCCGCCTCCGCGAGTTGCGGCGTTCCTGGTTGCGGCGAATCCGGCCCGGAGGCCGAGCGTCGTTCGCGGGGTGCGTCACCGTAGTCGTGCGTCCAGCCCATACCCCGACGTGTGCCCCCGCCCCAAGGTCAGTAACCGCGCCCGAGCCCCCCGATCGGCCTATGCGTCAGGCATGTGGCAGTTCCGGGGACAAGTGATCGGAAACGGTCAGGAAAACGGACACCCGGCGCGCCCGAACGGTCACCGGTCGGGTTCGGGGTCCTTCAGCCAGCTGATCAGCTCGGAGGAGAACGCCACCGGGTCCTCCTCGTGCGGGAAGTGCCCGAGCCCGTCGAACAGCCGCCAGCGGTAGGGCGCCTCCACGTACTCGCCCGAACCGGCCGCGCTCCGGGTACGGGTGACCGGGTCCAGCGAGCCGTGCAGATGCAGGGTGGGCACCCGGACCGGCCGCTTCATCCGCCGGTTGAACTGGATGCCGTCCGGCCGGGCCAGCGACCGCACCAGCCAGCGGTACGGCTCGATCGAGCAGTGCGCCGTAGACGGCACGCACATCGCCCGCTGGTACGCCGCCACGTCCGCGTCCTCCGGCAGCCGGGGCCCGGACCAGTTCCGGATCAGCTCGCCCACCAGCGCGCCGTCGTCGGCGGTGAGCTGCCGCTCGGGAATCCACGGCCGCTGGAAACCCCAGATGTAGGAGCTGGCCGCCGTCTGCCGGGCGTCCCGCAGCATCGCCGCGCGCCAGCGCCTCGGGTGCGGCATCGACGCCACCGCGAGCCGCCGCACCAGCTTGGGGCGCATCGCCGCCGCCGTCCACGCCAGGTAACCGCCCAGGTCGTGGCCGACCAGCGCGGCGTCCGGCTCGCCGAGCGAGCGGATCACCCCGGTGACGTCCAGCGCCAGGTTCGCCGGGTCGTACCCGCGCGGGGTGCGGTCGCTGCCGCCGACGCCCCGCAGATCCATGGCGACGGCCCGGTAGCCCGCGCCCGCCAGCGCGGACAGCTGGTACCGCCAGGTCCACCAGAACTGCGGGAAGCCGTGCAGCAGCAGCACCAGGGGGCCGTCGCCCAGTTCGGCGATGTGGAAACGCGCGCCGTTGGCGGCGACGTCCCGGTGCGTCACCTGCTCCCCGGAGGGCAGGTCGAGGCGTACGGCTGGGGCGGCGGCGGGTTCCGTCATGAGGACGAGCGTGCCACAGCCTTGCGCGCACGGTCCGCCGGAGGCAGCTCGCGCGGGTGCGGCTTGGCCTTCTGGAGCACGCCCGCCGACTGCTTCATGGACGCGGCCACCTTCTGCGGGCCCTTGCTCTTCTTGGCCTTCTTGGCGAACACCACACCGATCAGGGCGAGCAGACCGGCGACCAGCACATTGGCGGCGAAGGACAGCAGGAAGCACACCGCGAGGTTCCAGTGGCTCCAGGTCCGGATGCCGTACGCCAGTGCGAAGCTGAGCATCGGCAGCGAGAACACCAGCACCGCGCCCGCGACCGAGAAGGCCCCGCCGCTCGCCGCGCCACGCTTCACGTCCCGCTTCAGCTGCGCCTTGGCCAGCGCGATCTCGTCGTGCACCAGCGCCGACATCTCGGTCGTCGCCGAGGCGACCAGCTGGCCGATGCTGTGTTCGGCGCCGACCGGCCTGCCGTCGGGTGCGCTCATCGCGTTCTCTCCCTCTGCTCTGTGTGCCGTCTTGTTTTGTACCGTCTCGTCAGATCATGCCGGACGACCGTTCTCCTCGCCTGCCCCGCCCGGCACTTCGGCACGCGCGTGGCGCGCGTCGCCGGACAGCTCGGCGGCGATACGCCGGTGCTCGGCGGCCTTCCCCTCATGGATCCCGGCCATGCGCAGGTGGTACGCCGGGTCGTCCTGCTCGTAGACGTCGGGGATGCCGTCCAGGTCCTCGTCGCGGTCCTCGTCCTCGCACAACCGCCGGTACTTGGCGTTGCGCACCCTCAGCAGCACGGTCGCACAGATGGCCGCGATCAGCGATCCGACGAGGACGGACGCCTTCACCTCCTCGGTGAGCGCGGTGTCGCCGGTGAAGGCCAGCTCGCCGATGAGCAGGGAGACGGTGAAGCCGATCCCGGCCAGCGTGGCGACCGCGAAGACGTCGGCCCAGGCCAGCCCCTCGCCCAGCGAGGCACGGGTGAAGCGCACGGTCAGCCAGGTCCCGCCGAAGACTCCGACCGTCTTGCCGACGACCAGGCCGAGCACCACGCCGAGCGTCTCCGGCCGCGTGAACACCTGGGCCAGGGCCCCGCCGGACACCGGCACACCCGCGCTGAACAGGGCGAACAGCGGCACCGCGAGCCCGGCCGACAGGGGCCGCACCAGATGCTCCAGCCGTTCACCGGGCGACCGCTCCTCACCCTCACGGGTGACGCAGCGGAGCATCAGGCCCATCGCCACACCGGCGACGGTCGCGTGCACGCCGCTGTTGTACATCAGCGCCCAGATCACCAGCGCCAGCGGCACGTACACGTACCAGCCCCGCACCCCCTTGCGCAGCAGCAGCCAGAACAGCGCCAGCGCGGCGACGGCCCCGCCGAGCGCGGCGAAGTCGATCCGGCCGGTGAAGAACACCGCGATGATCAGGATGGCGAAGAGGTCGTCGACCACGGCGAGGGTCAGCAGGAAGGCGCGCAGCGCGCTGGGCAGCGAGGTGCCGATGACCGCGAGGACGGCGAGCGCGAAGGCGATGTCGGTGGCGGTGGGCACCGCCCAGCCGGTCAGGGAACCGCCGCCGGTGAGGTTGGTGAGCGTGTACACCAGCGCGGGTACGGCCATCCCGCACAGCGCGGCCACCACGGGCAGCACGGCCGCCCTGGGGTCGCGCAGGTCCCCGGCGACCAGCTCGCGCTTCAGCTCGACCCCGGCGACGAAGAAGAACACCGCGAGCAGGCCGTCGGCCGCCCAGTGGGCGACGGAGAGGTCCAGGCCGAGGGCCGCGGGGCCGAGCCGGAAGTGGCTGACGGACGCGTAGGCGTGGCTCAGCGCGGGGATGTTGGCCCAGATCAGCGCCGCGACGGCGGCGGCGAGCAGGAGGACACCGCCCACGGTCTCGGTGCGCAGCGCGTCCGCGACGGCGGTCCGCTCGGGCAGCGACAGCCGGTCGAGTGCCTTGCGGGCGACCTTGGGGGTGCGGGGCGCGGCCACGGTGGAAACCTCCGGCTGGTGGGCATGACAGAACGCTTGCCGACCAGACTTCCCGGCGCACCTCGAGGCACGGACCACTGCCGCACTTTGTTTACTTTACCTAAGATCGGGTGCCCCGGCGCGTTCGCCGGGGCACCCGCTGTCCGCCTTGCTCAGTCCTCGCTCAGTCCTCGCTGGAGGAGGACGGCAGCTTGGACTGGATGAGCTCCATGACCGTGGAGTCGGTCAGCGTGGTGACGTCCCCGAGCTGACGGTTCTCCGCGACGTCCCGCAGCAGCCGTCGCATGATCTTGCCGGAGCGGGTCTTGGGCAGCTCCGCGACCGGCAGTACGCGCTTGGGCTTGGCGATCGGGCCGAGGGTGGCGCCGACGTGGTCGCGCAGTTCGGCCACCAGCTTCTCGTCCTCGGCGGCCGAGCCGCGCAGGATGACGAACGCGACGATGGCCTGCCCGGTCGTCTCGTCGGCGGCGCCCACGACGGCTGCCTCGGCGACGGCCGGGTGCGACACCAGCGCCGACTCCACCTCCGTGGTCGAGATGTTGTGGCCCGACACCAGCATCACGTCGTCCACCCGGCCGAGCAGCCAGATGTCCCCGTCGTCGTCCTTCTTCGCGCCGTCACCGGCGAAGTACTTGCCCTCGAAGCGGGACCAGTAGGTGTCCAGGAAGCGCTGGTCGTCACCCCAGATGGTGCGGAGCATCGACGGCCACGGCTCGGTGAGGACCAGGTAGCCGCCGCCCCCGTTGGGCACCTCGTTCGCCTCGTCGTCGACGACGGTGGCGCTGATGCCGGGCAGCGGGCGCTGCGCGGAACCGGGCTTGGTCTCGGTGACGCCCGGCAGCGGCGAGATCATCATCGCGCCGGTCTCGGTCTGCCACCAGGTGTCCACGACCGGGGTGCGGTCGGCGCCGATGTTCTTGCGGTACCAGACCCACGCCTCGGGGTTGATCGGCTCGCCCACCGAACCGAGCACCCGGAGCGAGGTCAGGTCGAACTGCGCGGGGATGTCGTCGCCCCACTTCATGAACGTGCGGATCGCCGTCGGCGCGGTGTACAGGATCGAGACCCGGTACTTCTCGACGATCTCCCAGAACCGGCCCTGGTGCGGGGTGTCCGGGGTGCCCTCGTACATCACCTGCGTCGCGCCGTTGGCCAGCGGGCCGTAGACGATGTAGGAGTGCCCGGTGACCCAGCCGACGTCGGCCGTGCACCAGTAGACGTCCGTCTCCGGCTTGAGGTCGAACACGGCCGAGTGGGTGTAGGCCGTCTGGGTGAGGTAGCCGCCCGAGGTGTGCAGGATGCCCTTCGGCTTACCCGTGGTGCCGGAGGTGTAGAGGATGAACAGCGGGTGCTCCGCGTCGAACGCCTCCGGGGTGTGCTCGGCCGACTGGCGCCCGACCAGCTCGTCCCACCACACGTCCCGCTCGGCGTCGAACGCCACGTCCTGCCCGGTACGGCGGACCACCAGCACATGCTCGACGATGCCGGCCTTGGCGACCGCGTCGTCCACGGCGGGCTTGAGCGCGGACGGCTGGCCGCGGCGGTAGCCGCCGTCGGCGGTGATGACGACCTTGGCGTCCGCGTCCTTGATGCGGGTGGCCAGCGCGTCCGCCGAGAAGCCGCCGAAGACCACCGAGTGCGCGGCGCCGATGCGGGCCGAGGCCAGCATGGCGATCGCGGTCTCGGGGATCATCGGCATGTAGATGGCGATCCGGTCGCCCTTGCGGACACCCAGCTCCAGCAGCGCGTTGGCCGCCTTGGAGACCTCGTCCTTCAGCTCGGCGTAGGTGAGGGAGCGGCTGTCGCCCGGCTCGCCCTCGAAGTGGATGGCGACCCGGTCGCCGTTTCCGGCCTCCACATGCCGGTCCACGCAGTTGTAGGCGACGTTCAGCTCGCCGTCCTCGAACCACTTGGCGAACGGCGGGTTCGACCAGTCCAGCGTCTTCGTCGGCTCCTTGGCCCAGCTCAGCCTGCGGGCCTGCTCGGCCCAGAAGCCGAGCCGGTCCGCCGCGGCCTGTTCGTACGCCTCGGCCGTGACGTTGGCGTTCGCGGCCAGGTCGGCCGGCGGCGCGAAGCGTCGCTCCTCCCGAAGAAGGTTGGCCAGGCTCTCGTTGCTCACGACATCTCCCTTTCCCAGGGTGTCCGTTGTGTCCCGGGCCACACCTCATCAGACGTCGGAGCTGATGACAAGGGTGGACCGCAGAATTGGTTTAGACCTTTCTGCGGTTCACCGCGCGGGTGGCCGCTCAGAGCGAACTGCCCACTTCCGCCCCCTCTCGCACGTCCTCCCGCACCTCGTGGAACACCTCTGTGTTTCCCCCGTCCCTCTCGTCCCTCTCATCCCCGAGCAGGTACGCCCGCGCCTCGCCGACGTGGAAGTACATGCCGTGCAGCTCCAGCGATCCGGCCGCGAGGGCGCGCGCGACCGACTCGTGCGCCCGCAGATGCGCCAACTGCTGCACCACGTTGGTCAGGGACAGCTCCTCGACCGCGTCGGCCACCGGGCGCGCGGCCAGCCGGGGCGGCTCCGGGTGCTCGCCCGCCATCCGCGCCAGGCTCGGCTCCCCGTACCGCAGCCACCGGCGCAGCGGGGTCGCGGCGGCGCCGGGCTCGGCGGCCAGCAGGGCCTGCATCGCCCCGCACCCGGAGTGGCCGCACACGGTGATCGACCTGACCCCGAGCACGTCCACCGCGTACTCGATGGCGGCGGCCACCGAGTCGTCGGCGTGCTCCTGGCCGGGCGGCGGCACCAGGTTGCCGACGTTGCGCACCACGAACAGGTCGCCCGGACCACTGGCGGTGATCATCGAGGTGACGAGCCGGGAGTCGGCGCAGGTGAGGAAGAGCTGCGAGGGCCGCTGCCCCTCTCTGGCCAGCCGGGCCAGCTCCTCCCGCACCAGCGGGGCGGTGTTCCGCTGGAACGAGCTGATGCCCCGGGCGAGTTCGCGGGTGTCGGGGCGTGAGACGCCTGTGCTGTCGGTGGCACCTTTGCTCATGGTCGCCGTAGGCATGTCGCACCGGTGATTCCGCCACGGTGTCCAGGGCCTGCACCGGCAGACGGTGGAGGACGGGGTGCCCGCGCTCCGCACTCCGGTACGGCGGTCCTTCAGCTCGGCGGTACCGCCCCGCGCGGTGTGAGAGTTCTGCCAGTCCTGCAGCGACTCGTACGCCGCGTGGTCCATGAACGAACCGTCCAGCTCCACCACGGCACGGGTGCCGTGCGGCACGCGGTGCAGAGCTCTGCTGAGCCGGGGCACGGCGAGGAACGTCAACTGGCCGCGTACAAGGAGGTGATGGACTCCCTCCTTCTCCTCGTGCGTGACGCGGGTGTGGGTGAGGCGGTGCAGGGCGAGGGCGACGGCCACGGCGATGCCGAGGAGGACGCCCTCCAGGACACCGAGGCACACCACGCCGAGGGTGGTCGCGGCGTACACCGGCACCTCGCGGTGGCGGGTCACCGTGCGGATGTGGTTCAGGGACACCATCTGGATGCCGACGGCCATCACCAGGGCGGCGAGCGAGGCGAGCGGGATCTGCTCCAGGAGCGGAACCATCAGCAGGGCGGCGATCACCACGAGAGCGCCGTGCAGCATCGTGGAGTTCCGGCTCACGGCGCCTGAGTTCACGTTCGCCGTGCTCCGGACCGCCACTCCGGCGACCGGCAGTCCGCCGAGCGCGCCGGAGACGATGTTCGCCGCGCCCTGGCCGAGCAGTTCGCGGTCGAGGTCGGAGCGCCCGACGCGGGCCGGGCCGGTCCGTCCGGCGGCCAGCTTGTCCACGGCCACCGCGCCCAGCAGCGACTGCACGCTGCACACCAGCGTGGTGGTGAGCACGGCGGCGACGATGCCGAGCGTCGGCCCCTCGGGCAGTCCGGCCAGCGCGTGGCTGCGCCAGGAGGGGAGATCGACGCGGGGCAGGGTGAGCCCGGCGAGCGCCGCCGTCACGGTGGCCCCGATGACGGCGACCAGCGCGGCGGGGACCTTGCGCAGCAGGCTGCCCACGGGGTCCGGGATGCGGGGCCAGGCCAGCAGCAGGGTCAGGGTCAGCGCGCTCATCACCAGGGCCGCCGGGTCGAGACGGGCCAGCTGGGCGGGGAGCGACCGCAGGTTGGCGAGGACGGAGCTGTCCGGACTGCCGCCGAGCACGATGTGCAGCTGGGCGACGGCGATGGTGACACCGATGCCCGCGAGCATGCCGTGCACGACCGCCGGGCTGACGGCCAGCGCGCCGCGCGCCACCTTGAGGCAGCCGAGACCGAGCTGGGCGAGTCCGGCGAGGACGGTGATGCCGCAGGTCGCCCGCCAGCCGTACTGGTGGATGAGGTCGGCGGTGACCACGGTCAGACCGGCGGCGGGCCCGCTGACCTGCAACGGGCAGCCGCCGATCCGTCCGGCGACGATCCCGCCGACCGCCGCGGCGACCAGCCCCGCCTGGAGCGGGGCGCCGGTGGCGAGGGCGATGCCCAGGGAGAGCGGCAGGGCGATGAGGAAGACGGCGATGGCCGCCGAGATGTCGGCGCTCTCGACGCGGAAACGGCGGCGCCGGGGCGGTGGGGTGGCGTGGGGCGGGGAGTGCTCGGTGCGGGGTGGTGCGCAGGCTGACATGTTCCCGTCTCCTCCGGGGCAGCGCGGTCGCGGTCTGTGGGGTCCCGCCCGGGGCGGGGGGTTCGGTCGCGGCCGTGGGTCACGGCGTGCAGCGGCGGGATGATTCAACGCTCGGTAAACGAACCGTAATCCAGAGTAAAGGGAGGGCATATCTTTTCGAAGCAAATGGCACACATGTGCACTCGGCCGGGTGAAGTGGGCATTTCGTCGGCTTGTCGTACTAGTTCCTTCTCCACCTCATGCGACTTTGACGGCGCCGCCGGGAGGAATCCGGCGCATCGCCAGAAAACGCCCTCATCGGCGTTCGCCTGAGAGTTCGCCCGAGAGAAGGAAGAAGGTGGGCGGAACATGGCCGCCACCCAGAGGATCGCCGTCTGTGCCATGGTCGCCGCTGCCGGTGCCGCCTCCCTCGCCGGTTGCGCCACCGGCTCCGACGGGGCGAGGGAGGGCGCGCCCGGCCCGCAGAAAGGCGCCCCGGCCCCCAAGAGCGTCGTCCGGCTGATCGGCGACGGGTCCACCGCGTACACCGGTGCCCAGCCGCACCTGCCCCGGCCCGAGAAGCTGAAGCCCGGTCAGAAGCCGCCGCAGTTCGTGGTGTTCTCCTGGGACGGCGCGGGTGAGGACAGCCAGAAGCTGTTCTCGCACTTCCGCAAGGTCGCCAAGGACAACCGCGCGAACATGACCTTCTTCCTCAGCGGTGTGTACATGCTGCCGGAGGAGAAGCGGGACCTCTACAAGCCGCCGCAGCACTCGCCGGGCCGCTCCGACATCGGCTTCAACGACGAGCAGGGCATTTCCGACACCGCCAAGCAGGCGCGCCTGGCCTGGCTCGAGGGCAACGAGATCGGCACCCACTTCAATGGCCACTTCTGCGGCCCCGAGGGCGGCGTCGGCCAGTGGTCGGTGGCCGAGTGGAAGAGCGAGATCAGCCAGGCCAAGGAGTTCGTGAAGACCTGGAAGACCAATTCGGGTCTGAAGAAATCCTCGCCGCTGCCCTTCGACTACGACAAGGAACTCATCGGCGCCCGCACCCCCTGCCTGGAAGGGCAGAAGAACTTCGTCAAGGCGGCGAGCCAGATGGGCTTCCGCTACGACTCCAGCGGCGTCAACAACCAGGTCTGGCCGAAGAAGAAGGAGGGGCTCTGGGACCTGTCCATGCAGCTGGTCCCCTTCCCCGGCCACACCTTCGAGCAGCTGACCATGGACTACAACTTCATGGTCAACCAGTCCGGCACCCGGACCCAGGGCGACCCCGACAAGTTCGCCCTGTGGGGCGACGAGATGCGCGACGGCCTCCTCAAGGGCTTCGACCGCGCCTACGACGGCAACCGCGCTCCCCTGATCATCGGCAACCACTTCGAATCCTGGAACGGCGGCACCTACATGCGCGCCATCGAGGACGTCGTCAAGAAGGTGTGCAACAAGCCCGACGTCCGCTGTGTCTCGTTCCACGAGCTGACCGACTGGCTGGACGCACAGGACCCGCAGACCCTGGCCAAGCTGCGCACCCTCGAGGTGGGCGAGACGCCCAAGCGGGGCTGGGCGTCCCTGCTCTCCGGCCGCCCGGCCCCGGCGCCGAAGGGTGTCCCCGGAGCGCCGGCCGCCAAGCAGTAGGAGTCAGGCGGGGGTCGCCACGCTCTCGCCGAGCACGAAACCGGGGTCGACCTGCGCCGCCAGGTCGGTCCCGGTGCGCTCGTTGCCCCACGACTGGGCGTTGCGCAGGTGGAAGTGGACCATCTGACGGGTGTACCGCTCCCAGTCGCGCAGCCCGTACGTCGCGTCGGCGGCGGCCCGGAGCGTCTCCAGCGCGCGGACGTTGCCGTCCTCCAGGAGGCCGAAGCGCGGCGGGCGGCCCTTCTCCATGGCCCGCACCCAGTCCGAGTGCCCGACCGTCACCAGCAGGTCGTCCCCGACCTCCGCGCGCAGGAACTCGATGTCGTCCGGTCCCTGGACCTTGTTGCCGACGACCTTCAGCGTGACACCGAAGTCGCGGGCGTACTCCTTGTACTGGCGGTAGACGGAGACTCCCTTGCGGGTCGGCTCGGCGACGAGGAACGTCATGTCGAAGCGGGTGAACATGCCGGAGGCGAAGGAGTCGGAGCCCGCGGTCATGTCGACCACCACGTACTCGCCGGGGCCGTCGACGAGGTGGTTCAGGAACAGCTCCACCGCGCCGGTCTTGGAGTGGTAGCAGGCGACCCCCAGATCGGCGTCGGTGAAGGGGCCGGTGACCATCAGGCGGACGGTGCCGCCGTCGAGTTCCACCGGACGCGCGCAGGCGTCGTGGATCGCGTCGGGCTCGCCGATCCGGACCAGCCGCGAACCCGCGCCGGGCGGCGTGGTCTTGATCATCGTCTCGGCCGAGGCGATCCGCGGGTTGGAGCCGCGCAGATGGTCCTTGATCAGCGGCAGCCGGTCGCCCATGGCGGGCAGCGCCGCCGCCTCGGCCTCGTCGAGCCCGAGGGCGGGTCCGAGGTGCTGGTTGATGTCGGCGTCGATGGCGACCACCGGGGCTCCGGCGGCCGCGAGATGGCGGATGAAGAGGGAAGAGAGCGTGGTCTTGCCGCTGCCGCCCTTCCCGACGAAAGCAATTTTCATGTTCACGAAGCGTAGTGATCGAGTAGCTGTGTGTGCCAGGAAGCGGGAGAAGGTCACTCCTTCGAGGGGTGTGAGGGCCGAAGAAGGGGTGCCGGTCACCCCGTGGGGCGGGCGCGTAGGGTCGACCTCATGAGTACGACAGGAGCGACCGCAGATCCCCTTGCGGCCCTGGGCTCACTGCCCGGCGTGGCCGACTCCGTGGAATCCGTGCGCAAGGCCGTGGACCGGGTCTACGGGCACCGGATCATGCGCCGTCGCAGCAACGCGATCACCTCCGAGGCGGCCCTGCGCGGCGCCCGCGGCTCGGCGGCGCTGTCCGGCGCCGACTGGGCCCTGGAGGAGGTGCGGCGACGCACCGACTTCAGCACCGGCGCCGAGGCGCAGGTCATGGGCGCCGCCCTCCGGCTCACCGCCGAGGCCGGGCAGCTGCTGTCCATCTGGCGGCAGTCCCCGCTGCGGGTGCTGGCCCGGCTGCACATGGTGGCCGCCGCGAGCGACGGCGACGAGGTCGGCCGCCCGCGCCGCGCGGGCGAACTCGCCGACGAACCCCTCATCGAGCTGCCCCTGCCGGACGCCCCGGAGGTCGCCGGGCGCCTGGACGGCCTCGCGGAACTGGTCATCGCCGGGTCCTCCGCGCCCGCGCTGGTGACGGCCGCCGTGGTGCACGGCGAACTCCTCGCGCTGCGCCCCTTCACCTCCCACAACGGGCTGGTGGCGCGCGCGGCCGAGCGGATCGTCCTGATCGGCAGCGGTCTGGACCCGAAGTCGGTCTGTCCGGCCGAGGTGGGCCACGCGGACCTGGGCCGCGCCTCCTACCTCGCCGCGCTCGACGGCTATGTCTCCGGCTCCCCCGCGGGCATGGCGGCCTGGATCGCCCACTGCGGCCGGGCGGTCGAGCTGGGGGCGCGCGAGTCGACGGCGGTGTGCGAGGCGCTCCAGCGCGGAGCGGCCTGACCGGTCATACGAAAGGCCCCCTCGAAAGGGGGCCCGAACAGGGTTGCGGCGGTACGAGTTCTCGTACCGCCGCTGGCATGTCCACCTGGTTACCAAGCGTCCTCTTATGTTGCTCATCAGGTCGGGTTCTTTGCCCGGCCCTGGTGAAGCAGGCCCGTAATCGACGGTCCGACGTCGCGTGGGTGCCCTGTGTCCATGCAAGGTCTTCGGGGCCGCATGCGTAGTAGGAGGGAATCCTCTCGGATGTCCTTGGTCCCGCAGGCCGTTGATTCCTTTGTACTGCAAGCGCGGAGCAAGCGGAACCCCTGCCCACACTTCTTTACTTTTGCCTTCAAACAGGGGTGAATCGGGCGGCGGGCTGATCGGGCGGGGGCGAACTGGTCAGGCGCTCGTGCCCCGGCGCTTGCTGGCGTACCAGACGAGGCCGGCGGTCGCGGCCGCCGCGCCCAGCGCCGCCACCGCGACGACCGCCGGGCTGGGCGCGGACAGGGCGGGCAGACGCTGCTTCAGTCGGACCGGCTTGCGGAACTCCAGGACCTGCCAGCCACGGGAGACGGCCTCCCGGCGCAGCGCGCGGTCGGGGTTCACCGCGTGCGGGTGGCCGACGGCCTGGAGCATCGGCAGATCGGTGGCCGAGTCGCTGTAGGCGTAGCTCCGGTCGAGGTCGTATCCCTCGGAGGCGGCCAGCTCCCGGATCGCCTCGGCCTTGGTGGGGCCGTAGGCGTAGTACTCCACCTCGCCGGTGAAGCAGCCGTCCTCGCCGACCACCAGGCGGGTGGCCACGACGCGGTCCGCGCCGAGCAGCTCGCCGATCGGCACCACCACCTCGGCGCCCGACGTGGACACGATCACGACGTCACGGCCCGCGGTGTGGTGCTCCTCGATCAGGGAGGCGGCCTCGTCGTAGATGATCGGGTCGATCAGGTCGTGCAGGGTCTCGGCCACGATCTCTCTGACCTGCCGCACGTTCCAGCCCTTGCAGAGCGCGGAGAGGTACTCCCGCATGCGCTCCATCTGGTCATGGTCCATACCGCCGACCAGGAAGACGAACTGGGCATATGCGGTGCGCAAGGCCGCTCTGCGGTTGATCAGACCGCCTTGGTAGAAGGACTTGCTGAAGGTGAGTGTGCTGGACTTCGCAATGACCGTCTTGTCCAGGTCGAAGAAGGCCGCTGCGCGGGGCAAGGAGTGGTTTTCCACATCCCTGAGCATAGGCGCCCACCATTCGGCGTAAGGTCTGGCGTGTGGGTTTGCCTGAGAGGCCCTTCGGGTACACCATGGAAGTCACGGATCGTTCGCGACCGTGCTAACCCCGGTCCGACTCCTCCCCCCCCGAGTCGGCCGTGGGGACGACCCCCGCTCTCCCCCCCGGCGGGGGTCGTCGCATGTCCGGACGCGTTTTCCCTCTCCTTCAGCCGGTCTGAGACCGGTACCGGGCGGCTGCGGCCGCCCTTTCGTCATGCCCACGATTGATTACGTACGGTAATCATCAGAGTGCGCTCGGGAACTCGTACACAGTCAGTACGGGCGTCACCGGTATGGGTGACGAAGTTATTCACAGGCGCTCCGCCGTCCACAGATTTTGACCAAGATCCACACGATTTCGCGGATCGCCGCATCGTGATTCCAGCGCTCCTGATCCGGGTCCGTTCATGGCCGGATCGCATTGCCGAGCGTGTTTGGCCGGTTCCTGTCGGCCGTTCAAATGGAGGCCGTTACGGGTTCTCCACATCTTCGGGAATCGCGTGGCCGAGAGGGCGGCGCGGAAGACGCAGTGAAGGGGGAACACCATGACCGGAACCGTCGCGCACGATCCACCACCGGCCACGGCCGGACGACCGGGACGGCCGCTCATCGTCACCGAGGACGCGGCGATCCTCGACGATCTGCTGCGCCTGTGCGCGGCGGCGGGCGCCACGCCGGAGGTCCACCACGGCGTCCCGGACCACGGCGGGGGATGGGACGGCGCGCCCCTCGTCCTGGTCGGCGACGACGCCGCCCGCCGGGTGCGCGGCGCCGCCCGGCGGCGCGGAGTGGTGCTGGTCGGCCGTGACCAGGACGACCCGGACGTATGGAAACGCGCGGTCGAGATCGGTGCCGACCATGTGCTGATGCTGCCCGACGGCGAGCAGTGGCTCATCGACCGCATCGCCGACGTGGCCGAGGGCGTCGGCCGCCCCGCCCTCACGGTCGGCGTCATCGGCGGCCGGGGCGGCGCCGGAGCCTCCACCCTCGCCTGCGCCCTCGCCGTCACCTCCGCCCACCAGGGCCTGCGCACCCTGCTGGTGGACGCCGACCCACTGGGCGGCGGACTCGACGTGCTCCTCGGCGGCGAGACCGCGGAAGGACTGCGCTGGCCCGCCTTCGCCGCCTCGCGCGGCCGGGTCGGCGGCGGCGCCCTGGAGGAGTCGCTGCCCGAGCTGCACGCGCTGCGTGTGCTCAGCTGGGACCGGGGCGACTGCGTGGCCGTACCGCCCCAGGCCGTCCGCGCGGTGCTCGCCGCCGCCCGACGGCGCGGCGGCACGGTGGTCGTCGACCTCCCGCGCCGCCTCGACGACGGCGTCGCGGAGGCCCTCGCCCAGCTGGACATGGCGGTGCTCGTCGTACCGGCGGAGCTGCGCGCCCTGGCGGCCGCCGGCCGGGTCGCGTCCGCCGTGGGCATGGTCGTGCGGGACCTGCGGGTCGCGGTCAGAGGGCCGTACGCGCCGGGTCTCGACGAGGACGAGGTGGCCCGGCTGCTCGGGCTGCCGCTGATCGGCACCGTGCCCGTCGAGCCCGCGCTGCTGCGGCCCCGCGGCACGGCCAGACCGCCCGGCGCGGCCGGACGCGGCCCGCTGTCCCGGTTCTGCACCGCCTTCTGGGAGCAGGCGCTGCCCGAGTCGGGAGGCCCCCGATGACGCTTCCCGGACTCGACCGGGCCGACGGCGCGGCCCTCCTCGACGGCGTCCGGCGCAGGCTCGCCGAGAGCGGCGCCGAACCCACCCCCGCGCGCGTCGCGCAGGCCCTGCGCGAACAGGGCCGGGTGCTGGGCGACGCCGAGGTGCTCGGCGCGGCGGAACACCTGCGCTCCGAACTCGTCGGCTCCGGCCCGCTGGAACCACTGCTGGCCGACCCGAGCGTCACCGACGTGCTGGTCACCGCGCCGGACCGGGTCTGGGTGGACCGGGGCGGCGGCCTGGAGCTGACCCGGATCACCTTCCCCGACGCCCCGGCGGTCCGACGGCTCGCGCAGCGGCTGGCCGCCGTCGCCGGACGCCGCCTGGACGACGCGCGGCCCTGGGCGGACGCCCGCCTCCCCGACGGGACCCGGCTGCACGCGGTGCTGCCCCCGGTGGCGGTCGGCTGCACCTGCCTGTCCCTGCGCGTGGTCCGGCCCCGCGCGTTCACCCTCGGCGAGCTGGCCCACGCGGGCACGCTCCCGCCTGGCGGTGAGGGGCTGCTGCGGGCGCTGGTGGGGGCCCGGCTGTCTTTTCTCATCAGCGGCGGCACCGGCAGCGGCAAGACGACGTTGCTGAGCGCGCTGCTCGGGCTGGTCGGTCCTGGGGAACGGATCGTGCTGGCCGAGGACTCGGCCGAGCTGCGCCCGGACCACCCGCATGTCGTCCGGCTGGAGACGCGGCCCGCCAACCAGGAGGGCGCCGGGCTGGTCACGCTGGAGGACCTGGTTCGGCAGGCGTTGCGGATGCGGCCCGACCGGCTGGTCGTCGGGGAGGTGCGCGGCCCCGAGGTGGTGCATCTGCTGGCCGCGCTCAACACCGGCCACGAGGGCGGCTGCGGCACCGTGCACGCCAACGCGGCCGCCGACGTACCGGCCCGGCTGGAGGCGCTGGGGACGGCGGCCGGGCTCGACCGGGCCGCGCTGCACAGCCAGTTGGCGGCGGCGCTGTCGGTGGTGATCCACCTGGCGCGGGACCGCGCCGGGCGGCGCCGGATCGCGGAGATCCATGTGCTGGAGCGGGACACCTCGGGGCTGGTGCGGACGGTACCGGCCCTGCGCTGGGGCGAGCGGGCCTTCGTGCCGGAGCGCGGCTGGGAGCGGCTGCGGGCACTGCTCGACGGGGCGGGAAGCGAGAGGGGGAGCGATGGCTGACGTCGGCATGGGAGAGACGGTGACGGGCGCGGGGCTGGCCTGCGCCGGGGGCGTGGCCTGGCTGCTGAACGCACGGCACCAGGGGGTCAGGCGGACGAGGCTGCTGTTCGCGGCCGACGGAGTGGTGGACACCGGGCCGACGCCCTGGGAACGGCTCCTCGGTGAACTGCGGCGGCTGCACGGCCGGGTGGGCGCCGAGTGGTGGTCGTTGGCGGCGGGGCTGGTGCTGGCGGCGGCCGGGGCCTCGGTCATCCCGGTGGTCGCGGGGGCCGCCGGGGTGCCGGTGCTGCGCCGGGTGACGAAGGCCCGGCGGGCCCGGCTGGTGAAAGAACGCCGGGCGGACGCGGTGATCGCCCTGTGCGGGGTGCTCGCCGGTGAGGTCCGTGCCGGGCAGCAACCGGGCGAGGCACTGCTGCGAGCGGAACGGGACTCCGGGGGTCTGGGCGAGGCGCAGGCGGCCGTGATCGCCGCGGCCCGGTTCGGCGGTGATGTGCCGGGGGCGCTCGCCGTGGCGGCCCGGCAACCGGGCGCCGAGGGGCTGCTGGGGCTGGCCGCCTGCTGGCGGGTGGCGGTGGACCAGGGCGCGGGACTGGCCGCGGGTCTCGGTCGCCTGGACGGTGCCCTGCGCGCGGAGCGGGACCAACGTGCCGATCTACGCGCCCAGTTGTCCGGCGCCCGCGCCACGGCCCTGCTGCTGGCGGTACTGCCCCTGCTCGGGCTGCTCCTCGGCGCGGCCATGGGCGCGGACCCGCTGCGGGTGCTCCTGCACACGGGGGCAGGGCTGGGGTGTCTGGTGGCGGGGGCGCTGTTCGAGGGCGCCGGGGTGTGGTGGGCGGCCCGGATCGTGCGGGGAGCTGAGGCGGCATGAGCGGCACTGTCGTCCACAGCCTGGGGGTGGCCCTGGCGGTGGCCGTTGCCCTCGGCTCGGTGGCCCGGTGGCTGGAGCTGGCTCGGCAGCGGCGCCTGGCACGGAAGCGGGTGGCGGGGCTGCTGGCCATGGAGCCACCCGGGACCGGCCGCTCCCTCGCGGTCCCGGCCATGGCCAGGCGGTGGCTGTCGGTGGCCGGGGTGGGATGCGGGGTGTGGGCGGTGGTCGGCGGGGCCGTCGGGGCGCTGGTGGGGATCGTGGCCGCCGTGGGGCTGTGGCGGTGGCAGCAGCGCCGGGTGGCGCCGTCGGCACCAGCGATCGACACGGCTGCGGTGGATCGTCAACTCCCGCTAGCCGCCGAGCTGCTGGCAGCCTGCATCGAGTCCGGTGCGAGTCCCGTCGTCGCCGCCCAAGCGGTGGGGGAGGCGCTCGGCGGCCCGGTCGGTGAGGCGCTGGCGCGGGGCGCGGCCGAGGCCCGGCTCGGTGGTGAACCGGCGGACGCCTGGGCCCGGTTGGCGGCGCTGCCCGGTGCCGGGGCGCTGGCCCGGCTGCTGGAGCGGGCCGACCGTTCCGGGCTCCCCGCGGCGGACCCGGTGGCCCGGCTCGCCTCGGACGCGCGGGCGGAGTCGATACGGGCGGCCACGGTCCGGGCCCGCCGGGCGGCCGTGCTGATCTCCGCACCGGTCGGACTCTGCTTCCTCCCCGCCTTCATCGCGGTCGGCGTCCTGCCCGTGGTGATCGGCCTCGCGGGCGGCGCGCTGGGAGGAGGCGGCCACTGACGGAGCGGACCGATGTGGACGAACGTGACAACCAAGCTGGACAGAAAGGGACTTGAGATGCGTGAGAAAGCGGGCAAGGCGTGGGTGCTGCTGCGGGAACGCTGCCGCAAGGACGCCGGAATGGTGACCTCCGAGTACGCGATGGGGATCATCGCGGCGGTCGGGTTCGCGTTGCTGCTCTACGAGGTCGTGACCAGCGGCCAGGTCAAGGCGGAACTCCAGGGCATCGTGAAACGAGCGCTCAGTGCGCGGATGTGAACGGGGCGCGGACCGGGGGTTCGTGACGGCGGAGGCGGCCGTGGTGCTGTCGGTGCTGGTGGCGTTCACCATGGCGCTGGTCTGGGGGCTGCTCGCCGTGGCCGCCCAGATCCAGTGCGTGGACGCCGCCCGTGCCGGGGCGCGGGCCGCCGCCCGCCAGGACCCGCCCGACGAGGTGGTCCGGCTGGCCCGTGAGGCGGCACCGAGCGGGGCGACGGTCGGCGTCGTCCGCGAGGGCGAGCGGGTGCGCGTCACGGTGGTGGCGAGGCCCCCGGTGCTGACCGGGCTGCCGTTCGAGGTACGGGAGGAGGCCGTGGCCGCCGCCGAGGAGGCGGTGGGAGCGGGGGAGGAGGGCCATGAGGTGCCGGAACAGTGATCGGGGGTCCGCCACCGTCTGGAGTCTCGGGGCCATCTCGCTGCTGTGTGTGGTGTTCGGCGCGGTGCTCGCTCTGGGACACGCCGTCGTCGTCCGGCACCGGGCGGCGGGCGCTGCCGATCTGGCGGCGCTCGCGGCGGCGGATCACTGGGCCGAGGGCGCGGAGGCCGCCTGCGCCGCGGGGCGCCGGGTGGCGTCGGCCCAGGGCGCGAGGCTGCTGCGGTGTGCGCTCGTCGGCGAGATCTCGGACGTGAGCGCGGGCTCGGGAGACGGGCCGTTCGCGGCGGAGGTGAGGGCCAGAGCGGGACCACCGGCCTCCGCGCCGCCTGGGCCTGCCCCCTAGCCCGCCTCATAGCGTGGCCCCTAGCCCGGTGCCTAGCACGGCTCCTAGCCAGGCTCCTCCACCGCCCCCGCATCCGGAACCGCCCCCGCCTCCTCCGGCGCCCCCCGCAACAGCGTCGTAAGAAGCCGCACCGCTCCCCGCTTGTGCAGGGGCTCGTTGCCGTTGCCGCACTTGGGGGACTGGACGCAGGAGGGGCAGCCGGCCTCGCACTCGCAGGCGGCGATGGCCTCGCGGGTGGCCGTCAGCCAGGCGCGGGCGGTGTGGAAGGCGCGCTCGGCGAAGCCCGCCCCGCCGGGGTGGCCGTCGTAGACGAAGACCGTGGGGAGCAGCGTGTCGGGGTGCAGCGGTACCGAGACCCCGCCGATGTCCCAGCGGTCGCAGGTGGCGAAGAGGGGCAGCATGCCGATCGAGGCGTGTTCGGCGGCGTGCAGGGCGCCGCCGAGGATCTCCGGGTTGATCCGGGCCTCGTCGAGCTGGTCCTCGGTGACCGTCCACCACACCGCGCGGGTACGGAGCGTACGCGGCGGGAGATCGAGTTTCGTCTCGCCCATCACCTCACCGGTGATCAGGCGTCTGCGCAGGAAGGAGACCACTTGGTTGGTGACCTCGACCGAGCCGAGGCACAGGCGGCCGGAGCCCCACGGGATCTCGGTGTCCGTCTCCAGGACGGCGATGGACGTGGTGTCGCGGGCGGCGGTCGAATACGGCGGGTCGGCCCGTTCGACCAGGGCGACGGAGTCCTTCAGGTCGAGCGAGCGCACCAGGTAGGTGCGGCCCTGGTGGAGGTGGACCGCGCCCTCGTGGACGGCGGAGTGCGCGGCCTCCGCGTCGACCGTGCCGAGCAGGCGCCCGGTGCCCTCCTCCACGATCTGCACCGGAGGCCCGCCGGTGCCCCGGATGTCGGTCAGGTCGGCGGCGCGCTCCCGGCGCGTCCAGTGCCAGGCCCGGGTACGGCGGCGCAGCAGCTTCGCGGCCTCCAGCTGGGCCAGCACATCGGCGCTGACCGGGCCGAAGAGGTCGAGGTCGGCCTCGGTCAGCGGGATCTCGGCGGCGGCGGCGCACAGGTGCGGGGCGAGGACGTAGGGGTTGTCCGGGTCGAGGACCGTGGACTCCACCGGGCGGTCGAACAGGGCCTCCGGGTGGTGGACGAGATACGTGTCCAGCGGGTCGTCGCGGGCCACCAGGACCGCCAGCGCGCCCTGCCCGGAGCGTCCGGCGCGGCCCGCCTGCTGCCACAGGGAGGCGCGGGTGCCCGGATACCCGGCGATCACCACCGCGTCCAGGCCGGAGATGTCCACGCCCAGCTCCAGGGCGGTCGTGGCGGCGAGGCCGAGGAGTTCGCCGGAGTGCAGGGCGCGTTCCAGGGCGCGGCGTTCCTCGGGGAGGTAGCCGCCGCGATAGGCGGCGACCCGCCGGACCAGCGAGCGGTCGACCTCGGCGAGCCGTTCCTGCGCGATGACCGAGATCAGCTCTGCCCCGCGCCGGGAGCGGACGAAGGCGACCGAGCGCACGCCCTGCACGGTGAGGTCGGTCAGCAGGTCGGCGGTCTCGGCGGTGGCGGTGCGGCGCACCGGGGCACCCTTCTCACCGTGCAGTTCGGTGAGCGGGGGCTCCCAGAGGGCGAAGACGAGTTCCCCGCGCGGAGAGGCGTCGTCGGCGACCTCGACCACCGGCAGCCCGGTCAGCCGCCGGGCGGCCACGGAGGGCTCGGCGGCCGTGGCGGAGGCCAGCAGGAAGACGGGCGACGCGCCGTAGCGGGCGCACAGTCTGCGCAGCCTGCGCAGCACCTGGGCGACATGCGAGCCGAACACGCCGCGGTAGGTGTGGCACTCGTCGATGACGACGTACTTGAGCGACTTCAGGAAGGAGGCCCAGCGGGGGTGGGAGGGCAGGATGCCCCGGTGCAGCATGTCCGGGTTGGTCAGCACGTAGTTGGCGTACTGCCGGACCCACTCGCGTTCCTCGAACGGGGTGTCGCCGTCGTAGACCGCGGGGCGCACCGCGTTGCCCAGCGGCGCGGCGAGTTCCCGCACCGCCCGGCACTGGTCGGCGGCCAGGGCCTTGGTGGGGGAGAGGTACAGGGCGGTGGCGCCACGCCCGTTCGGTGCCTCGGAGCCGTCCAGCAGGGCGGACAGCACCGGCATCAGATAGGCCAGGGACTTGCCGGAGGCGGTGCCGGTGGCGACGACCACCGAGTCGCCGTCCAGGGCGTGCTCGGCGGCGATCGCCTGGTGGGCCCAGGGATGCTCGATCCCGCGTTCCTGGACCGCCGCGATCACTTCGGCGCGAATCCGGTCCGGCCAGACGGCATGGCGGCCCGCACGCGGGGGCAAGTGCTCCGTATGAGTGATGCGCGCGGACCTGCTCGGACCGGAGGCGAGCCGGTGCAGAACCGTCTCCGGAGACGGGCGGGACGCCGGGTCCGGCTGGGGGTGATCGGGTCGGTGATTCTTGGCCATCGGCACCGAGTGTGTCACCGGCTTGACGGACAATGGAGCCAAGGCGTCGTGAACACCTGCCGGTAAGTGATTGAATGCCATCGCGGCTGGCGAAGTGTTCCAAGGGCCGTAAGCCGGGATGTCCCGAGGGATGACCGCTCGATAGCAAGGTGCTGGAGGATTCGTGGACCTGTCCCTGTCGACCCGTACCGTCGGCGATCGTACGGTCGTCGAGGTCGGTGGCGAAATCGATGTGTACACCGCGCCCAAGCTGCGCGAGCAGTTGGTCGAGCTGGTGAACGACGGCAATTTCCACCTCGTCGTCGACATGGAGGGCGTGGACTTCCTCGACTCCACCGGGCTCGGCGTGCTGGTCGGCGGCCTGAAGCGGGTGCGTGCCCATGAGGGTTCGCTCCGCCTGGTCTGCAACCAGGAGCGCATTCTGAAGATTTTCCGTATCACCGGCCTCACCAAGGTGTTCCCGATCCACACCTCGGTCGAGGAAGCGGTGGCGGCCACCGACTGATCAGGGTCGTTCGCCGGGTCCGGGCCGTCTGTGCGGTCCGGGCGCCGGTGGGCCCCGCCTCGGGTCCGTAGCGGTCCGGGGCGCACAAGTTTCATCGTGGGCGTGCGGTCTTTCGGCGGCCCCGGCCCCGCACCGCACACCCGTAGTACGCGAGGGGGATGCATGGCCACCGTCGAACTCCGCTTCAGCGCGCTGCCCGAGCACGTCCGGACCGCCCGTCTGGTGGCGGCCGCGGTGGCGCGCAGGGCCGGAGTGGACGAGGCCGTACTCGACGAGGTCCGCCTCGCCGTCGGAGAGGCGTGTTCCCGCGCGGTCGGGCTCCACCAGAGCGTCGGCATCACCGCGCCGGTGAAGGTGGCGCTGATCGAGGAGGAGAAGCTGTTCTCCATCGAGGTCGGCGACGAAGCCCCGCACGCCGTCCCCGCCGAGCGGGTGGCCGGGGGCGCGGCCGCCGACGCGGACGTGGAGGCCGAGGAGGACGAGATGGGCCTCGCGGTCATCAGCGGCCTCGTGGACGACGTCGAGGTCACCACCGGCGAGAACGGCGGGCTGATCCGCATGTCCTGGCCGACCGTCCCGCCGCCCGCCGTACTGATCTGAACCGCGCGCCGCGCGCGCAACCCATGCCTGACGAGGGGCCCTGTTCCGCAGGGCCCCTCGCGCTGTTCCGGCCACTTCCGGCCGAGTCGCCCAGGGCCCGGAATCCGTGCGGGAATTCACGACCGGAAACCCCCGCAGGTCGCGCGGCGAACCCGCGACCGTAAATGCCTCAGGGGTATTACTCCGTCCGGGTTCCGTGCTCTGGTCCTCCCCCCGATCGTTTGCTAAAGGGTAAGTGGCGGGCAATTCTGTTTACCGTGCCCGGTCGGGATCACGATCGAGTAGCTACAAGTCCGTCCACATCTTGAGCTCAGCCCAAGCGTCAAGGAGGACGAATGGCGGGGCTATCCATCCCTGGTCAGGCGGGTCATCCCGCATCCCTCGCGGCCGTGGTCCTGACCGACGGCAACCGCGTCCTGGTCGCCGTGATCGCGGCGGTCGCCCTGGCCGCGCTGGTGGTCGCGGGCGTCCTGGTGCGCCAGGTGCTGTCGGCGGGCGAGGGCACCGAACGCATGCGGGAGATCGCGGAGGCGGTCCAGGAAGGCGCCAAGGCTTATCTGGCCCGGCAGTTGCGCACCCTCGGCGTATTCGCGGTCCTCGTGTTCTTCCTGCTTCTGCTGCTTCCCGCGGACGACTGGAACCAGCGGGCCGGACGCTCGCTGTTCTTCCTGATCGGCGCGGTGTTCTCGGCGGCCACCGGCTATATCGGCATGTGGCTCGCCGTACGCAGCAATGTGCGCGTCGCCGCCGCCGCGCGGGAGGCGACTCCCGGTGACGGAGAACCCGAAAAGGATCTCACCGTCGTCTCGCACAAGGCGATGAAGATCGCATTTCGCACGGGCGGCGTCGTCGGCATGTTCACCGTGGGCCTCGGACTGCTCGGCGCCTCCTGCGTGGTGCTGGTCTACGCGGCCGACGCGCCCAAGGTGCTGGAGGGCTTCGGCCTGGGCGCCGCGCTGATCGCCATGTTCATGCGCGTGGGCGGCGGCATCTTCACCAAGGCCGCCGACGTCGGGGCCGACCTGGTCGGCAAGGTCGAGCAGGGCATCCCGGAGGACGACCCGCGCAACGCGGCGACCATCGCGGACAACGTGGGCGACAACGTCGGCGACTGCGCGGGCATGGCGGCCGACCTCTTCGAGTCGTACGCCGTCACCCTGGTGGCCGCGCTGATCCTCGGCAAGACCGCCTTCGGCGACGCCGGGCTCGCGTTCCCGCTGCTGGTGCCGGCCATCGGCGTGCTCACCGCGATGATCGGCATCTTCGCGGTCGCCCCGCGCCGCGCCGACCGCAGCGGGATGAGCGCCATCAACCGGGGCTTCTTCGTCTCCGCGGTGATCTCCCTCGTGCTGGTCGCCATCGCCGTCTACCTCTATCTGCCCGGCCGCTACTCCGAGCTGGCCGGTGTGACCGACGCGGCGATCCGCGGCAAGGACGGCGACCCGCGGGTGCTGGCGCTGGTCGCCGTGGCCATCGGCATCCTGCTCGCCGCCGTCATCCAGCAGCTGACCGGCTACTTCACCGAGACGAGCCGCCGCCCGGTCCGCGACGTCGGGCGGACCTCGCTCACCGGCCCCGCCACCGTCGTCCTCTCCGGCATCTCGCTGGGCCTGGAGTCGGCCGTCTACACCGCGCTGCTGATCGGCCTCGGCGTGTACGGGGCGTTCCTGCTCGGCGGCACCTCGATCATGCTGGCACTGTTCGCGGTGGCGCTCGCCGGGACCGGGCTGCTCACCACGGTCGGTGTGATCGTCGCCATGGACACCTTCGGCCCCGTCTCCGACAACGCGCAGGGCATCGCCGAGATGTCCTCGGACGTGCGGGGCGCGGGCGCCCAGGTGCTCACCGACCTGGACGCGGTCGGCAACACCACCAAGGCCATCACCAAGGGCATCGCCATCGCCACCGCCGTGCTCGCGGCCGCGGCGCTCTTCGGCTCGTACCGGGACGCGATCACCACCGGCGTCGCGGACGTGGGGGAGCGGCTCAGCGGGCCGGGCTCGCCGCTGACCCTGTCGATGGACATCTCCCAGCCCAACAACCTGGTCGGTCTCATCGCGGGCGCGGCCGTCGTGTTCCTCTTCTCCGGGCTCGCCATCAACGCGGTGTCGCGGTCGGCCGGTTCGGTGGTGTTCGAGGTGCGGCGCCAGTTCCGCGAGCGGCCGGGGATCATGGACTACACCGAGAAGCCCGAGTACGGCCGGGTCGTCGACATCTGCACCCGGGACGCCCTGCGCGAGCTGGCCACCCCTGGACTGCTCGCCGTGATGGCGCCGATCTTCATCGGGTTCACCCTCGGCGTCGGCGCCCTCGGTGCCTTCCTCGCCGGTGCGATCGGCGCGGGCACGCTGATGGCGGTGTTCCTGGCCAACTCCGGCGGCGCCTGGGACAACGCCAAGAAACTGGTCGAGGACGGCCACCACGGCGGTAAGGGCAGCGACGCCCACGCGGCCACCGTGATCGGCGACACGGTCGGCGACCCCTTCAAGGACACCGCGGGCCCCGCGATCAACCCGCTGCTGAAGGTGATGAACCTGGTCGCGCTGCTGATCGCGCCCGCCGTGATCAAGTTCTCCTACGGCGACCACAGCAGCATGCTCGTCCGCGTGCTGGTCGCGGTGTTCGCCCTGCTGGTGATCGTGGTCGCGGTGTACGTGTCCAAGCGGCGCGGGATCGCGGTGGGGGAAGAGGGGGACGAGGACGTCGGTGAGGTGTCCAACTCCACCCCTCCGGCGGTGGTTCCGTAAGCGGGGCTTTGCCGACGGGCGGGCGGACGGCGCGTGCTGACGCGCCGCCGCCCGCCCGCGTGTGTGGGGACACCCGGCACGGTCCCGTCGGCCGTGAGCCTTCTCTCGCATGGTGCGAAGCACCGCAAAAGTCTGCTTATAGGGCACCGGTCGTGTGGATGGTCTCGTTCCGCCGTGTAGATTCCGGTGGCCGATAGCCATGGAAGGGACCGATCCGGTGAACAAGAAGCTCGCGGCCGCCCTGTCCGGCGGCGCGGTACTGATAACGGCGCTGACGGGATGCGGCAGCGACGGCGGCGGCCCCGACCCCAAGCTGGGTGTCTGGGCGAAGAAGGTGTGCGACGCGGTGCCCGCGCAGTACACCAAGATCAAGGCGGCCAACGCCGGTATCGCCAAGATCGCCAGTGACAGCGACCTCCAGCCCCAGGCGGCCAAGCAGACGTACGCGCAGGCGTTCCAGGACATGTCCGACGGCTACAAGGCCATCGCCACCGCCATCAACAGCGCGGGCGCTCCCCCCGGGGTCGACGGCGGGGCCAAGCGGCAGCAGGACGCGGTCACGAACCTCAACGGCCTGGCCACGTCCTACGCCAACCTCAAGAAGAAGGTCGACGGGCTCGACACCAAGGACCAGGGCAAGTTCGCCAAGGGCCTGCACGAGGTCGCCGACCAGACCAAGGAGATCGGCCGCCAGAGCAACAGCGGCACCGAGGCGCTGAAGCGGCTGGAACAGGGCGACGTCAAGGAGGCGATCGCCGAGCAGCAGAGCTGCAAGGTCTCCGCCTCGGCACCCGCCGCCAAGAGCTGACGCCGCCCGCGCGGAGGCCGACGCCGCCCGTACGGACGGTCGGCGGCGGCGGACCCGGGACGGCGCGGCGGGCCACAATGGGTGCGTGACTGACTCCGGCTCCGCCCCCCTGCCCGCCACCGACCGGCCCGAGGCGGCCGCCCGCCTGCGCGACGCCCTGCTGTCGGCCTCCTTCACCGCGGACGGCCTGCTCGAGCTGCTCGGCGCGCCCGCGTACGCGGCGCTCGCCCGCAGCGAGACCGTGCCCGCCCTGCGCGCGACCCGCGGCGACACGCCGCTGGAGGCCCTGGTGCGGCTGTTCCTGCTCCAGCAGCCGGTGCCCCGCGCCCGCCTGACGGACGTACTGCCCGTCGAGGACGCGGTGGAGGCCGGGTGGCTCACGACCGTGGGCGGCGACGAGCTGGCCGCCACCGTCGACGTGCGCCCCTACGGCGGGCCCGACGGCGAGGACTGGTTCATCGTGTCCGACCTCGGCTGCGCGGTCGGCGGGGCGGGCGGCATCGGCAGCCGGGACGAGGGCGTGGTCCTCGGTGTCGGCGGCGCCTCCACCACGCTCGCCGGTATCACCGTGCGCACCCCCGTCGGCGCCGCGCTCGACCTGGGTACCGGCTCCGGCATCCAGGCGCTGCACGCCGCCCAGCACGCGACCAGGGTCACCGCCACCGACCTCAATCCGCGCGCCCTGCACATCACCGCGCTCACCCTCGCCCTCTCCGGCGCACCCGCCGCGACCCTGTGCGAGGGCTCGCTGTTCGAACCGGTCCGGGACGACGAGACGTTCGACCTGGTGGTGTCCAACCCGCCCTTCGTCATCTCGCCCGGCGCCCGGCTCACCTACCGCGACGGCGGGATGAGCGGCGACGATCTGTGCCGCTCGCTCGTCCAGCAGGCGGGGGAGAAGCTGAACGAGGGCGGGTTCGCGCAGTTCCTCGCCAACTGGCAGCACGTGGAGGGGGAGGACTGGCAGGACCGGGTGCGCTCCTGGGTGCCGCGCGGGTGCGACGCGTGGATCGTGCAGCGCGAGGTGCAGGACGTCACGCAGTACGCCGAGCTGTGGCTCAGGGACGCCGGGGACCACCGCGAGGACCGGGCGGAGTACCAGTCGCGGTACGACGCGTGGCTGGACGAGTTCGAGGCGCGCAAGGTGAAGGCGGTCGGCTTCGGCTGGATCACCCTGCGCCGCACCGGCGCGGCCGAGCCCTCCGTCACCGTGGAGGAGTGGCCGCACCCGGTCGAGCAGCCCCTCGGCGACACCATCCGGGACCACTTCGCGCGCGTCGACCACCTCCGTGCGCACGACGACGCGGCCCTGCTGGAGGGCCACTTCAGGCTCGCCGACGAGGTCGTCCAGGAGCAGGTCGGCCTGCCCGGCGCCGAGGACCCCGAGCATGTGGTGCTCCGTCAGCACCGGGGCATGCGCCGGGCGACGAAGGTGGACACCATCGGCGCGGGCTTCGCGGGCGTGTGCGACGGCTCGCTCAGCGCGGGCGTCATCCTGGACGCCATCGCCCAGCTGGTCGGCGAGGACCCCGTGGTGCTGCGCGACCGCACGCCCGCGCAGATCCGGCTGCTGGTGGAGCAGGGCTTCCTGGAACCGGTGGGCTGAGCCGCCGGGCGCGGGGTACGGCGGCTGATCCGACTGTCGTACCCGGCGTAACCGGGCCGGTGGACGTGCGCCGGATCATCGTCGTATGCCGGGGGCACGGGGCGGAACGGCGAAAAGGCCGAAAAGCGACGTGTGCCACCCCCGCGCCGACAGAGCCCGGCCCCGTCCGTTCATTCCGTCGTCGCCCCGCCGTTCTCCTGGCGTGGCAGCCTCCCCGCGCTGGATCGGAGCGGGCCGCGCCGCGGGCGCGGGAGGGGCGGACGGATCATGGAAAGCGTGCCGGCGGTGTTCGCGGGAGCGGTGTTCGCGCTGTTCGGAGGGGCTCTGATGGTGTGGACCGGGGTGCGGGTGCGCCGCGCCGAACCGGTCGCCGTGGGTGTGAACCGGGTCGCATCGGCGGTGATCGCGGGGGCCGCCGCCGTCGTCTCGCTGGGGCTGGCCGCGTACTGCCTGACGCGTCCCTGAGGGCGTCGGCCGGGTCGGCGCGTCGGCGGCCGGAGCGGAGGGCTCCGGGCATGGGGTGAGCGCTCGGCGGGTACTCCGGGCGGCAGGAATGGCGGTAGTCGGGTTACCGTTCGAGTGGCCGTTGTGGGCTTTTCCCGTTTGACACGGGGGCGGGATGTACCGTCACACTCCGCAGCGTCACACCAGCCACCACGCCGCGACCCCAGGGACGAGCGCCTGGGGAGGATTCCCAGCGCCGACCGGAGAGAAGAGCGAAGTTGTCCCCGACCAGCGAGACCGCACAGGGCGGCCGCCGACTCGTCATCGTCGAGTCGCCTGCCAAGGCGAAGACGATCAAGGGCTACCTCGGCCCCGGATACGTAGTCGAGGCGAGCGTCGGGCACATCCGGGACCTTCCCAGCGGCGCCGCGGAGGTGCCGGAGAAGTACACCGGTGAGGTCCGCCGCCTCGGTGTGGACGTGGAACACGACTTCGCGCCGATCTATGTCATCAACGCGGACAAGAAGGCGCAGGTAAAGAAGCTCCGGGACCTGATGAAGGACTCCGACGAGCTCTTCCTCGCCACCGATGAGGACCGCGAGGGCGAGGCCATCGCCTGGCACCTCCAGGAGGTCCTCAAGCCGAAGATCCCCGTCAAGCGGATGGTCTTCCACGAGATCACCAAGGACGCGATCCGCGAGGCCGTCGCCAACCCGCGCGAGCTGAACAAGAAGCTGGTCGACGCCCAGGAGACCCGCCGCATCCTCGACCGCCTCTACGGCTACGAGGTCTCGCCGGTCCTGTGGAAGAAGGTCATGCCGAAGCTGTCGGCGGGCCGTGTGCAGTCCGTCGCCACCCGGCTCATCGTCGAGCGTGAGCGCGAGCGCATCGCCTTCCGCTCCGCCGAGTACTGGGACCTGACCGGCACCTTCGCCACCGGCCGCCCGGGCGACTCCTCGGACGCGTCCGTGCTGGTCGCCCGCCTCCAGACCGTCGACGGCCGGCGTGTCGCCCAGGGCCGCGACTTCGACTCGCTGGGCCAGCTCAAGAGCGCGAACACCCTCCACCTCGACGAGGCGAACGCCCGCGCGCTCGCCGCCGCCCTGGAGACCACCCGGTTCTCCGTGCGCTCGGTGGAGTCCAAGCCGTACCGCCGCTCGCCGTACGCCCCGTTCCGTACGACGACCCTCCAGCAGGAGGCCAGCCGCAAGCTCGGCTTCGGCGCGAAGGCGACCATGCAGGTCGCCCAGAAGCTGTACGAGAACGGCTACATCACGTACATGCGTACGGACTCCACGACCCTGAGCGAGACGGCCATCGGCGCCGCCCGCGCCCAGGTCACGCAGCTGTACGGCGCCGACTACCTCCCGCCGCAGCCGCGCTCCTACGCGGGCAAGGTCAAGAACGCGCAGGAGGCGCACGAGGCGATCCGCCCCTCCGGCGACCGCTTCCGCACCCCCGCCGAGACCGGCCTGACCGGCGACCAGTTCCGGCTGTACGAGCTGATCTGGAAGCGGACCGTCGCCTCCCAGATGAAGGACGCGACCGGCAACAGCGTGACCGTCAAGATCGGCGGCACCTCCGCCGACGGCCGCGACGTCGAGTTCAGCGCCTCCGGCAAGACGATCACCTTCCACGGCTTCCTGAAGGCGTACGTCGAGGGCGCCGACGACCCGAACGCCGAGCTGGACGACCGCGAGCGTCGGCTGCCCCAGGTCTCCGAGGGCGACCCGCTGGCCGCCGACGAGATCACGGTCGACGGCCACGCAACCAAGGCCCCGGCCCGCTACACCGAGGCGTCGCTGGTCAAGGAGCTGGAGGAGCGCGAGATCGGCCGTCCGTCGACGTACGCGTCGATCATCGGCACGATCCTGGACCGCGGCTACGTCTTCAAGAAGGGCACGGCCCTGGTGCCGTCCTTCCTGTCCTTCGCCGTGGTCAACCTGTTGGAGAAGCACTTCGGCCGGCTCGTCGACTACGACTTCACCGCCCGC
The DNA here is from genome assembly GCF_044903645.1 of Streptomyces sp. NPDC002176. Taxonomy (NCBI): domain Bacteria; kingdom Bacillati; phylum Actinomycetota; class Actinomycetes; order Kitasatosporales; family Streptomycetaceae; genus Streptomyces; species Streptomyces sp. NPDC002176. Next base: position 90,961 of record NZ_JBJDQW010000005.1, on the reverse strand, counting down.
ATGGAGGACGACCTCGACCGCATCGCGCGCGGCGAGGCCCAGTCCGTGCCGTGGCTCAAGCGCTTCTACTTCGGCGAGGGCTCGCACTCCGGTGCCGCGGCCGACGCGGGCAACGGCGACGGCGACCACCTCGGCGGTCTGAAGGAACTGGTCACCGACCTGGGCGCGATCGACGCCCGCGAGGTCTCCTCCTTCCCGGTCGGCGACGGCATCGTGCTGCGCGTCGGCCGCTACGGCCCGTACATCGAGCGGGGCGAGAAGGACACCGAGCAGCACCAGCGCGCCGACGTCCCCGAGGACCTGGCGCCGGACGAGCTGACGGTCGAGCTGGCCGAGGAACTGCTGGCCAAGCCCAGCGGCGACTTCGAGCTGGGCCCCGACCCGGTCACCGGCCGCCAGATCATCGCCAAGGACGGCCGCTACGGCCCCTACGTCACCGAGGTGCTCCCCGAGGGCACCCCCAAGACCGGCAAGAACGCGGTCAAGCCGCGCACGGCCTCGCTCTTCAAGTCCATGGCGCTCGACACGGTCACGCTCGAGGACGCCCTGAAGCTGATGTCGCTGCCCCGCGTGGTCGGCACCGACGCCGAGGGCGTGGAGATCACCGCGCAGAACGGCCGCTACGGCCCGTACCTGAAGAAGGGCACGGACTCCCGCTCGCTCACGGCGGAGGAGCAGCTCTTCACGATCACGCTGGAAGAGGCGCTGGCGATCTACGCCCAGCCCAAGCAGCGTGGCCGGGCCGCGGCCAAGCCCCCGCTGAAGGAGCTGGGCGAGGACCCGGTCTCCGCCAAGCCGGTCGTGGTCAAGGACGGCCGCTTCGGTCCGTACGTCACCGACGGGGAGACCAACGCCACCCTGCGCTCCGGCGACAGTGTGGAGGAGATCACCCCGGAGCGCGGCTTCGAGCTGCTCGCCGAGAAGCGGGCGAAGGGGCCCGCCAAGAAGACGGCGAAGAAGGCCACCGCGAAGAAGGCGGCCCCGGCGAAGAAGACCGCCGCCAAGAAGACGGCGGCCAAGAAGACGACGACGGCCGCGAAGAAGACCACGGCGAAGAAGACGACCGCGAAGACGACCGCGAAGACGACCACGGCGGCCAAGGCGACGGGCTCCGGCTCGGAGGACTGACCCTCCTCACTCGCTTCCGCCGCTCGCTTCCGCGTGCGCGAACACCCCGGTACCGCTCTCGGTGCCGGGGTGTTCGCGCTCCGGCGTGCGCCCCTTAAGGGATCAAGGAGTGAGGGTCAGGGAAGGGGTAGGGACGAGGGGGGCATGGGGGTGGGTGGCTGCGGATAGGCTGAACGCATGACGCGAGCCGAGCAGCCAACGGCCCCCCACCCAGCACCGGACGACGCCCTCGTCGCGGATTCCCGCGAGCGAGCCGTCCGTTCACTGCTGCGCCGACCCGACCTGCGCCGCCTCTGGAGCGCGCAGCTCGTGAGCGGTGTCGGTGACGCCCTCGCGCTGCTCGTGCTGGTGGTGCTCGTCCTCCAGGCCGCCGTCGCCGACGGCTCCTTCGGTGGCGGGTACCGGGGCGCGGCGTTCGCGGTGGCGACGGTCTTCGGTGCCCGGGTGCTGGCCACCGTGCTCTTCGGCGCCGTCCTGCTCGGCCCGCTGACCACGCTCACCGCCCAGGACGGCCCGCTCGACCGGCGCTGGACCATGGTCGGCGCCGACGGCCTGCGGGCCGCGCTGCTGATCGTGGCGCCGCTGTGGATCGACTGGCTGCCGGGCGACGCCCTGACCGTCCTGCTGGCCACCGCCTTCGTCACCGGCGTGGCCGAGCGGCTGTGGACGGTGTGCCGGGAGAGCGCGGCCCCCGCGCTGCTGCCCACCCCGCCCCCCGAGGGCGCGTCGGTGCGGCCGTTGCCCGACCACCTGGACGCGCTGCGCCGCCTGTCGCTGCGCACCGGCTTCGTGGCGCTCCCGCTGGCCGCCGCCGTCCTGGTCACCGCCTCCCTGTTCAACAACCTGCTGGGCACCGGCATCGCCTGGTTCGACCAGCACCACGCCGCCCTCGCGGCATACGTCGCGGCCGGTCTGTTCGCCGCGTCCGTGTCCGTGCTGACCGCCCTGAAGCTGCCCGGCACCCGCACCCCGCGCCCGCGGTCCCCGCTGGAGGGCCTGCGCCGCCCGCGCACCGGCACCGGTGTCGACAAGGGCCGCACGGGCGCCGTACTGCTGTTGGTCATCGCCTGCGCCGCCGTGGCCGGAGCCATCTCCGCCGCCGTCGCGGTGTGCGTGCTGCACGCCTCCGACCTGGGCGGCGGCCCGGTGCTCTACGGCCTGCTGGTGCTGGGCCTGACCGGTGGTGTCGGCGTCGGCATCCGTACCGCGCCCGCGCTGCTGCCCTCGCTGTCCCGGCGCAGGCTGCTCGCCCTGGCCATCGCCCTCACCGGCATCGCCCTGCTGGCCGCCGGTCTCGTCCCGGACGTCACCACCGTCCTGCTGATCCTCACCCTGGCCGGTGTCGGCGCGGGCATCTCCGCCAACACCGGGCACGCCCTGCTCGACCAGGAGACCGAGGACTCCCGCCGCGGCCGGATCACCGAGCACCTGCACGCCGTCGTCCGGGTCTTCATGGCGCTCGGCGCCCTGATCGCCCCGGTCGTCGCCGGGCTCATCGGCCGCCACCGGCTGGAGAGCGGCCGCTTCGTCTTCGCGCACGGCGGTGCCTCCTTCACCCTGATGCTGGTCGGCGCGCTGCTGCTGCCGGTGGCCGTGCTCGTCCTCGCCAAGGTCGACGACCGCTCCGGCATCCCGCTGCGCCAGGACATCAAGGACGCCCTGCTCGGCGGCGACGACCCGGTGACCGCCCCCGCGGCGAACGGTTTCTTCATCTCCCTGGAGGGCGGTGACGGCGCGGGCAAGTCCACCCAGGCCGACGCCCTCGCCGAGTGGATCCGCGCCAAGGGCCACGAGGTGGTCCTGACCCGCGAGCCGGGCGCCACCCCCGTGGGCAAGCGGCTCCGCTCGATCCTGCTGGACGTGTCCGAGGCGGGCCTGTCGCACCGCGCGGAGGCGCTGCTGTATGCCGCCGACCGCGCGGAGCACGTCGACACCGTCGTACGCCCCGCCCTGGAGCGCGGCGCGGTCGTCATCTCGGACCGGTACATCGACTCCTCCGTCGCCTACCAGGGCGCGGGCCGCGATCTGTCGCCGACCGAGATCGCCCGCATCAACCGCTGGGCCACCGGCGGACTCGTCCCGCATCTGACCGTCCTGCTGGACGTGCCGCCGGAGGTCGCGCGGGAGCGGTTCACCGAGGCGCCGGACCGGCTGGAGTCCGAGCCCGCCGAGTTCCACGCGCGCGTGCGGGCCGGTTTCCTCACCCTCGCCGCCGCCGACCCCGGCCGCTATCTCGTCGTGGACGCGGGCCAGGAGCCCGAGGGCGTCACCTCCGTGATCCGGCACCGGCTCGACACCGTGCTGCCGCTCTCCGAGGCCGAGATCAAGGCCCAGGAGGAGGCGCGGAAGCAGGCCGAGGAGGAGGCCCGCCGCAAGGCCGAGGCGGAGGCCGCCCGCAAGGCCGAGGAAGAGCGGGTGGCACGCGAGCGCGAGGAGCAGTTGGCCCGCCTGCGCGCCGAGGAGGAGGAGCGCAAGCGCCGCGAGCTGGAGGAGGCGCAGCGCCGCGAGGCCGAGCGGCAGGAGGAAGAGGCCCGCCGTCGCGCCGAGGAGGCGCACCGCCGTGCCGAGGAGGAGCGTCAGCGTCTCCTCGCGGAGGAGAAGGCCCGCGCCGAGGAGGAGGCCCGCCGCAAGGCCGAGGACGAGCGGCGCCGCAAGGAGGCCGAGGAGGAGGCCCGGCAGCGCGCCGAGGCCGAGGCCCTGCGCCTGGAGAAGCAGCGCAAGGCCGAGGACGCCCTGTTGCGCGCCGAGGAGGCCCGCAGGCGCGCGGCCGAGGCCGCGACGGCGGCCGACACCGCGGCCCGCAAGCCGTCCGAGCGCGAGCGCGCCGTCCCGGACGCCCCGGCGCCCCGCGCGAGCGACGACACGGCCGTGCTGCGCCCGGTGCGCGACGGCGGCTCCGAGTCCGAGGTGACGGCTGAGCTGCCGCAGCCGCCCGCCCCCAAGGGTGCGGCGGACGAGACGGCGCTGCTGCCGAAGTTCTCCGACCGGGGCGCCGACGAGACGGCCGTGCTGCCGCCCGTCCGCGACGACGCGCCCGCCGACCGGGCTCCGGCCGGGTACTTCCGCGACGAGCGGCCCGCCGACGCCCACGACGCGGAGGACCGCACCCGCGAGATCCCGCAGCTCGGCGCCGACGGCAAGCCCCGGCGCCCGCGCCCCGACTGGGCCGAGGAGACCCCGCTGGACGACCTGCCGTCGCTCGCGGACGAACTCCTCGGGTCCTACGACGAGGACGAGGACGGCCGGTCCGACGAGCGCGAGGACCGCGGCCGACGCGGCCGGGGTCGGCGTAGCTGACCAGGCGGAACCAGGGGGCGGTGTCCACCGGGCGCTTCGGCGCGGCGGAGGGCGCCGCCCTTCGCCGTGCGGGCGCTGTCGGTGGTCCCCCGCACAATGGACGACGGAACACGAAGTGACGGAAAGGGCGGCGTGACCCATGAGCGTCTGGGACGACCTCGTCGGGCAGGAGAAGGTGGGCGCGGCGCTGGAGGCGGCCGCGCGGGACGCCGACGCGCTCGTCACGGCCGCCGCGGCGGGCGGGCCGCCGCCGGAGGCGTCGAAGATGACCCACGCCTGGCTGTTCACCGGCCCGCCCGGCGCGGGCCGGAACCAGGCGGCGCGCGCCTTCGCCGCCGCCCTGCAGTGCGTGAGCCCCGACCGCGCCCTCGGCGGCACCCCGGGCTGCGGCTTCTGCGACGGCTGCCACACCGCGCTGCTCGGCACCCACGCGGACGTCTCCTCGGTCGCGGCTGTGGGCGCGGAGATCCTGGTCAAGGACATGCGGGACACGGTCCGCAAGTCGTTCACCAGCCCGGCGAACGGCCGCTGGCAGATCATCCTGGTCGAGGACGCCGAGCGGCTGAACGAGAAGTCGGCCAACGCCGTCCTCAAGGCCGTCGAGGAGCCCGCCCCGCGCACGGTCTGGCTGCTCTGCGCGCCCTCCATCGAGGACGTGCTGCCGACGATCCGCTCCCGCTGCCGCCATCTGAACCTGCGTACCCCGCCCGTCGCGGCCGTCGCCGACATGCTGGTGCGCCGTGACGGTGTCGAGCCCGACGTGGCCGCGGCCGCCGCCCGCGCCACCCAGGGGCACGTCGACCGGGCCCGGCGCCTGGCCACCGACCCCGAGGCCCGCCGTCGCCGCGCCTCGGTACTGAAGCTGCCGCTGCGGCTGGACGAGGTCGGCGCCTGCCTCAAGGCCGCCCAGGAGCTGGTGGACGCCGCCGCCGAGGACGCCAAGCAGCTGGCCGAGGAGATGGACGGCAAGGAGACCGACGAGCTGAAGGCGGCGCTCGGCGCGGCCCAGGGCGGACGGCTGCCGCGCGGCACGGCGGGCGTGATCAAGGACCTGGAGGACATGCAGAAGCGGCGCCGCACCCGCACCCAGCGCGACAGCCTCGACGTGGCCCTGGGCGACCTCACCGGCTTCTACCGCGATGTCCTCGCCCTCCAGCTCGGCTCCCGGCTGGCCATCGCCAACGAGGACGCCGAGGACTCCCTCCAGCGCGTCGCCCGCGCGGGCTCCCCGGAGTCCACCCTGCGCCGTATCGAGGCGATCGCCGCCTGCCGCGACGCCCTCGACCGCAATGTGGCCCCGCTGCTGGCGGTGGAGGCGATGACGATGGCCCTGCGCGCGGGGTGAGCGCCCGGTGACGCCACAACCTGGACGCAGAGCACACGGAGCGTCGCACAGCGTTACGCTCGCCTGATGGACACCAGGCCCTCCCCGTCGCCCCCGCCCGCCCGGCCGCCGCTGGCGTGCCGTCCGTCCCGGCCGATGGCCGCCTCCCGCGCCACGGCCCGGACGGCGGCGGCCCTGCTCGCGGCGTCCGCGCTGCTCGTCTCCGGCTGCGGCGCGGGCGGTACGGGCGCGGACGGCACGGTGAGGGCGGCGCTGGCCGCGCTGCCGATGTCGACCCCGGCGGCGCTGTCGCCGTACTACACGCAGAAGCTGAGCTGGCGGGGGTGCGGCGCCGCCGGTTTCGAGTGCGCGACGATGAAGGTGCCGCTCGACTACGACAAGCCCGCGTCCGGCGACATCAAGCTGGCCGTCTCCCGCAAGAAGGCCACCGGCAAGGGCAAGCCGCTCGGCTCGCTGCTGGTGAACCCGGGCGGACCGGGCGGCTCCGCGATCGGCTACCTCCAGAGCTACGCGGCGCTCGGCTACCCCGCCGAGGTCCGCGCCCGCTACGACATGGTCGCCGTGGACCCGCGCGGGGTGGCCCGCAGCGAGCCCGTGGAGTGCCTCGACGGCCGCCAGATGGACACGTTCTCCCAGACGGACATGACCCCGGACGACGCCAAGGAGAAGGACGCGCTGGTCGCCGCCGACCGGAAGTTCGCCGAGGGCTGCGGGAAGCACTCCGCGCGGCTGCTGCGGCACGTCTCCACCGTCGAGGCGGCCCGCGACATGGACGTCCTGCGCGAACTGCTGGGCGACAAGAAGCTGAACTACGTGGGCGCCTCGTACGGCACGTTCCTCGGCGCGACGTACGCCGGGCTGTTCCCGCGCCGCACCGGCCGCCTGGTGCTGGACGGCGCGATGGACCCCTCGCTGGACGCCCGGCAGCTCAACCTGGACCAGACGACGGGCTTCGAGACGGCCTTCCGGGCGTTCTCGGCGGACTGCGTCAAGCAGGCCGACTGCCCCCTGGACGGCAAGGACGCGACGCCCACGCAGGTCGGCGACCGCCTGGAGAAGTTCTTCCGCGCGCTCGACGCCCACCCCATCCCGGCCGGTGACGCGGACGGCCGCCTCCTGACCGAGTCGCTGGCGACCACCGGGGTGATCGCGGCCATGTACGACGAGAGCACCTGGGAACGGCTCCGCGAGGCGCTGAACTCGGCGGTGGACGAGAACGACGGCGCGGGCCTGCTGTCGCTCTCCGACAGCTACTACGAACGCGACGCCCGCGGCCACTACAGCAACCTGATGATGGCCAACGCGGCCGTGAACTGCCTCGACCTCCCGCCCGCCTTCGACGGCCCGGAGCAGGTGGAGAAGGCGGTGCCGGAGTTCGAGAAGGCGTCCCCGGTGTTCGGCCCCAGCCTGGCCTGGGCCTCCCTGAACTGCACGTACTGGCCGGTGAGGGCCACGGGCGAGCCGCACCGTATCGAGGCGAAGGGCGCGGCGCCCATCGTGGTCGTCGGCACCACCCGCGACCCGGCGACCCCCTACCGCTGGGCCCAGTCCCTCGCCCGCCAGCTCTCCTCCGGCCGCCTCCTCACCTACGAGGGCGACGGCCACACCGCCTACGGCCGCGGCAGCACCTGCGTCGACTCCGCGATCAACACCTACCTCCTCCGCGGCACCCCGCCCGCCCAGGGCAAACGCTGCACCTGACCCCCCTCGCACCGGCCCCGCCCACCGGGGCCGGTACGAACCATCCCTCGCACCTGTGTAGACTTACCGACGTTGCCGCCCGCACCCCGGTGCGTCCAACACGCCGCTTTAGCTCAGATGGCCAGAGCAACGCACTCGTAATGCGTAGGTCTCGGGTTCGAATCCCGAAAGCGGCTCAGGCAAACCCCAGGTCACGAATCCGTGACCTGGGGTTTCTTGTTTCGTGCAACCTGAACCACTACCCCAGAGTGAGGCACAGGTAGCTGTGGAAGACGAATGGGAAGAAGCAAAGCTCCGGCATCCGGTCGGCAGTAAGACTCACGGGGTGGTCCGCATTCGGCGGCCGTTCGGAGTGTTCATCGAGCTGGACGGTTCTCCCGAAGTGATCGGATTCCTGGACATTGCCTCGTACAACCCCGATCCACCGGCGCTCGACCTGCTTGAGGTCGGAGCAAGAGTCTCGGTCGAAGTGGCGTTCCACGACGAAGAGAAGCGGCAGATCAGAGTTCGGGTGGGCGAACCGTTCTGGAATGACAATGACCGCTGAGCTATCCCCTCGATACAACGAGGTTCTCGCCCCGCTCTACGGCCCGGCCCCCCTGGACCTGCGCTCCGTCAGACTCCGGTCCGTCCACCTCGACTGGCACGGCCCCACCGTGACGCTGCGGCTGGACCTGCCCGCTCCGCCCTTGCCGCTGCCGGAGGAATGGGCGGCCGCGGACGTCGACACGGTGCAGGGGCAGCTCCAGTTCCTCGCTGTGGAGGATCTAGAGCTGGACGCTTGGGAGCCCGCCGACGTCACGCTGTCGAGAACACGTGATTTTCTGGCGTCGTCGAGCAGTTGAGCAGCATCCCACGCAGCCGACGGACCGCTACCGGCGTCGGCTGCGCGGGCGCGGGCGTCAGTCCTCGTTCGGGGTGCCGAGTTCGGTGACCTCGGTCCAGTGGATGGTCTCGTCGGTCGGGCTGAGCTGGTTCTCCCAGTCGTCGACGGCGATCACGGCATACATGACGTCCTCGCCGTCCGCCGCGCTGGTGTGGAGGAACGAGGTGGTGTCCGGGTCGAGGTATTCGACGCGGTGGCCGATCCAGACGTGGCCGCCGTCGCCGTCGTCGTACTTCTCGGCCTTGAAGACCTCGTACCGCTTCAGGTCGGACTCGGTGTTCGGCGTCCACTCCAGGAGGACGCCGTCCTCGCGGGGCGTTGCTGTCAGGCCGGTGACGGGTGCCGGGGCGACGAGATCGCCGTCCGTGGTGGCGGAAGCGGGCGCGGAGGCGGGGGAGCGGTTGCCGCCCTTGTCCACGGCGACCACCGTGTAGGTGTACGTGGAGCCGTGATCGACCGTCACGTCGGTGTAGGTGGTTCCCCACACATCGGCCCGGAGGAGGTAACCGTTGCGGTAGAGGTCGTGGCGTGCGACGTCGTCGCTGGCCGACCGGGCCCACCGCACCACGATGCCATTACGCGGCTCGAACACGGCCGTCACGGCGGTGGCCGGTGCGGGGGCGTAGTCGTCGCGCGTGGTGGAGACCGTCGCGCGCGTCGTGGAGGTGTTGCCCGCCGCGTCGACGGCGGAGACGTAGTACGTGTAGCCCGTGCGCTCGGCGGCGGTCGTGTCGGTCCAGGAGGTCGAGGACACCGTGGCGACCTGGGTCATCGGGGCCTCCGGGGAGCCCGGCTCGGTCTGCTGTCGGCGGTAGACGGTGTACTTGGCCGCGTCCGGGACCGGTTGCCAGGTCAGGACGACGCCGCGCTGCCCGTCCGTGGCCGTCAGGTTGGTCGGCGGCGCGGGAGCGGTGCGGTCCACCGTGGTGGCGGACACGTCCGCGCTGCCGGTGGACTCGTGGCCGGCCTTGTCGACGGCGCGGAGTTCGTAGAACAAGGTCTGGCCGGTCACGGGCGGCGCGTCCACGAAGGACGGCGAGGTGAGCGGCGCGGTGCCGCTGACCTTGGCCCAGCTCGCGCCGCTCGGCCGCCGGTACACGCGGTACCCGGCGAGGTCCATCTCCTTGTTCCGGGTCCAGCGCAGCGTGGCCTTCGCCGTCCCGCGGTCGTACACGGCGGTGAGCCCGGTCGGAGCCAGGGGCTTGACCGTGTCCGTCCTGGCGTCGGTGCGCGGGGTGTACGTGAAGGCGGCGGAGGCGTAGCCGGTCCACGCGACGTAGTCCACGCGGAGCGTGTGCCTGCCCGCGGGGAGTGTCAGGTCGACGGTCTTGCGGGCGGTCGAGGAAACGTTCCGCCACAGGTCGATCCGCCGCACGCCGTCGACGTAGACGCGCATCCCGTCCTGCGTGGCCGCGGCGAGCCGGAACGGGCCGCCGGAGCCGAAGTCACGGGTCACGGACCAGCGGACGGAGAAGTTGTCCTTCGGCAGGGTGACACCGGCCGGGTCGCCGTAGCCGTAGTTCTCGGATATCGCCGAGTCGCAGGCGGTCAGCTTGGGCGTGCCCTTAAACGAGGTGTTCGCGTAGTACTGCGCGGTCCAGGACGGCGAGGCACAGGTGACGGCGGAAGCCGGGGTGGCGGTCAGCAGACCGCCCGCCGTGGCGAGCGCGGCCGTCAGCGTCGTGGCTGCCATACGGGTACGAGTCATCACAGGAAGTGGGGCCCTTTCCGGACCTGCGGAAACACGGACAAGTGATGTTCGTGTGACTGGTGAGGCGGGGGCAGGGTTGCCCTGGACGAGCCATGGCTTTCCGGTCGCCGTCCGGCCGCGCGGGGCACCGGCTCAGTGCGCCAGCTTCAGCCCCGCCACGCACGCGATGATGCCGAGCAGCAGCAGGATCTTGACCGTGCTGGCCGGTTCGCCGTCGAAGAGCATCGCGTAGGCCGCCGTGAGGGCCGCGCCGATGCCGACCCAGACCGCGTACCCGGTGCTGACCGGGACCGTGCGGAGGGCGAAGGCCAGGCCCGTCATGCTGAGCAGCAGGCCGAGTACGAAGATCACGGACGGGAGCGGGCGGCTGAAGCCTTCCGACTTGCCGAGGGCTGTCGCCCACACCGCTTCCAGCATTCCGGACAGTACGAGCGCGATCCATCCCATGGAGAACTCCCACGCGCCGTCTTGTCGTGGGCTGGGTACGGCGCACTCGTCCAGGAGCCGCGATCGAGCTCTGTCAGCCATGGTCGCACACGGGACGCGTCCGCTCATTTCGCGTCGGCGTAGCACTCCACCACGGCCGTGCTGAACGGGAAGCGGACCGGGGTGTCGCCGAAGGTGAGGCGGGCCGCCAGGGCGGAGGCTTCCCGGATGGCCGCGGCGACCTGCTCGGCCTCCTCGGCGGGGCAGTGCACGATGACCTCGTCGTGCTGGAAGAAGACCAGCTCGGCGGCGAGGTCCGCGCAGGCGCGGCGCAGGGCCGCCAGGAGCAGCAGGGTCCAGTCGGCCGCGCTGCCCTGGACGACGAAGTTACGGGCGAAACGGCCCCGGCCGCGGTCGCCCGGCGTTCCCCCGCCGGACATCTCCTCCACGCCGAGCGGGATGCCCGCCTCCTCCGCGACGTCCGCCCCGGCCACCGGCGGGCAGGTGCGGCCCAGCCAGGTGCGGACCAGGCGGCCCTCCTCGCCCGCACGGGCCGCCTCGTCCACGTAGGCCACGGCCTTCGGGTAGCGGCGGCGCAGCGCGGCCAGGTTCTTCAGGCCGTCGCCCGAGGTCTGGCCGTAGATCGCGCCGAGGACGGCCAGCTTGGCCTGGTCGCGGTCGCCGGAGAAGGCGCGGTCGGACACGGACTGGTAGAGGTCGCTCTCGCGCGCCGCGACCTCCATCAGGCCGGGGTCGCGGGAGATCGCCGCCAGCACCCGGGGCTCCATCTGCGCCGCGTCGGCCACCACCAGCCGCCAGCCGGGGTCGGCCACGACCGCGCGCCGGATCACCTTGGGTATCTGCAGCGCGCCCCCGCCGTTGGTGACCCAGCGCCCGGTGACCGTGCCGCCCGCGAGGAACTCGGGACGGAACCGGCCCTCGCGCACCCAGTCCCGCAGCCAGGACCAGCCGTGCGCCACCCAGATCCGGTACAGCCGCTTGTACTCCAGCAGCGGGGCCACGGCCGGGTGGTCGAGGGACTGGATCTCCCAGCGGCGGGTGGAGCCGACCTTGATCCCGGCCCGCGCGAAGGCCCTGATCACCTCGGCCGGGAGGTCCGGGCGGACCCGGTGGCCGAAGGCCGTGGACACCTCGTCGGCCAGCTCGGCCAGGCGGCGCGGTTCGCCGCCGCCCGCGTACCGCTCGCCCAGGAGGTCGGTGAGCAGGGCGCGGTGCACGTCTGCGCGCCAGGGCAGGCCCGCGCGGTTCATCTCGGCGGCCACCAGCATGCCCGCCGACTCCGCGCTGGTCAGCAGGTGCATCCGGTCGGGGTGGGCGGTCCGCTCGTGTCTTCGCTGCTGCTCGGCGTAGACCTCGAGGAGGCCGGTCAGTGGCATCCGGGTGCCGGACGGCTCGAACAGCGAGGACTGGGCGCCCGGTTCGGCCGCGCGCTGCGGCGGGTCGGGCGGTACGGGGCCGCCCCGGAGGCGGGCCAGGGCGGCGGCGGCCGAGCGTGGTTCGCCGTACCGCCCCTCGTGGCCCAGGAGCAGGGTCTCGGCGTCCTCGATGTCGTAGCACCGCTCCACTCGCACCCCCGTGGCGAGCAGGCGCGGGTAGACCTCGGAGGTCGACCGCCACACCCAGCGTCCAGTCTCCGGGCGGCTCCGCACCGCCTGGGCGAGATCGCTCTCGCGCCGGACCGGACCCGCGGGCAGCCCGTCCCGGCCGAGGGGGGCGACGTCCACGCCACCGTCCTCGGCCGGTGCGAGCGCCCACCGGTCGGTCATGCGTGTGAGTGTGGCAGGGGGGTCTGACAATGCGTCTGACCTGTGCTTTCGCCGCGCGACTCAGCTGTCCTGCGCGTCGTCCGGGTGGGTGGCCGCCTGCTGGGCGGAGTCCGCTGCCTGCTTCTGCTCCAGGAGCAGTGCCAGCACCCGGTTCACGTACTCCTCGGTGCCCTCCTTGGTGACACCGAGGCCGGTGAGGACGCCCTCGCCGTTCTCCTGCTCCAGCAGGGCCAGCAGGATGTGCTCGGTGCCGATGTAGTTGTGGCCGAGCCGGAGGGCCTCGCGGAAGGTGAGTTCCAGGGCCTTCTTGGCCTCGGGACCGTAGGGGACCAGGTCGGGGGTGGATTCGGTGGCCGGGGGGAGCGCGGCGGTCGCGGCCCGGTGTACGGCGTCGGCCTCGACGCCCTGCGCCTCCATCGCCTTCACCGCGAGGCCCTCCGGCTCCACCAGCAGGCCGATGACCAGGTGCTCGGGGCGGCCTTCCGCGTTGCGGGCGGTCACCGCGGCGTTGTGCGCGGCCATGACGACGTTGCGGGCGCGGGGGGTGTAGCGGCTGAAGCCCTGGTTGGGGTCGAGATCGGCCGACTCCTTGGAGACGAACCGCTTCTGCGCCGCCTGCCGGGTCACGCCCATGCTCTTGCCGATGTCGGTCCAGGACGCGCCCGAGCGACGGGCCTGGTCCACGAAGTGCCCGATCAGATGGTCCGCCACGTCCCCCAGGTGGTCCGCGGCGATCACCGCGTCCTGGAGCTGTTCGAGGGGCTGGGAGTGGGCGTTCTTGATGGCCTCGATGAGGTCGTCGAGGCGTACGGATGCCGTGACTTTCGGGTTGGTCGCCATGTGACAACCGTAGGTTGACACCTTGGCACTGTCAACCGATGGTTGACACTCCTTTTCGGGGGCCCGGGTCCGCACCCAGGCGCTGTTGTCCACACCCTGTGGACAACTTCGGCGGCCTGTCGGCGGAACATGGCACGATCGACCACGTGACCAGCACTGCCAGCACCGTCGAACGCGCCTTCGCGGCCGCTCTTTACGACGACACCGACTCGGGACTCGACACCGGCGCGTCCTTGCTCGCCGCCGACACCGGAGCCGACGCCGAACTCACCCGGCGCGGCGAGGAGTTCATGGCGGCCGCCTGGCAGCGCGGGTGGCAGCCCGCCGACGTGGTGCGGTTGGTGCGCCGGGAGTTGGAGGACGCCCACCTCGGCCTCGCCGCCGCGCTGATCCGCGCCCAGGCGGCGAAGGACCGGCCGCGCGGCCCCCGTTGGACCGCCCAGCTCGACGCCGTCGCCGACCAGCCGGACGCCCGCCCCACCGACCGCTTCTCGTACGCCACCACCGTCCTGGAGCTGTACCGGCTGCTGCTGCGGCTGCCCACGCTGGAGCCGCTGGAGGAACCTCGCCGCCCCGCCGGACCGGGCACCTCCCGGACGCTCGGCCGTATCCGCGCCCTGCTCGCCAAGGCCGAGGGCACCGGGTATCCGGAGGAGGCCGAGGCGCTCACCGCCAAGGCGCAGGAGCTGATGGCCCGGCACAGTGTCGACGAGGCGCTGCTCGCCGCCTCCGCCCCGGCGCCGGACGCGCCCGGCGCCTGCCGGATAGGCGTCGAGCCGCCGTACGAGCAGGCCAAGGCCGTGCTGCTGGACGCGGTCTCCCGCGCCAACCACTGCCGCGCGGTGTGGAACGAGCCGTACGCCTTCTCCACGGTCGTCGGCTTCGAGGCGGACCTGGAGGCGGTCGAGCTGCTGTACACCTCGCTGCTCGTGCAGGCCACGCACGCGATGGCCAAGGCCGAGGCGGCGCAGCGGGCCGGGGGCCGCAAGCGGACCAAGACCTTCCGGCAGTCGTTCCTCGCCGCCTACGCCCACCGCGTCGGCGACCGGCTCGCGGCCGCCGCCGAGAGCCAGGTCAGCCAGGATCTGCTGCCGGTGCTGGTCACCCGCGAAACGGCGGTGACCGACCGCCTGGACAGCATGTTCCCGCGGACGACCACCACCCGGCTGCGCGGCATCAACGACGAGGCCGGGTGGACGGAGGGAGCGAAGGCGGCGGACGAGGCCCAGGTCAGGTCCCGCCGACGGCTGCCGTGAGGACGGCACCGCCGACGGGCACGCCGGATTCGCTCCGAGCGCTTCGCGGACGACGGCGCGCCGCCCCGAAACCGGCCTCCAGCTGCGAGGCCCCCCCGGGCGGACCCCTAGTCGCCCACCTGCTGGAACGCGCTCACCGACGCGTCCAGGCCGTCCGCGCCCTTGCCCGCGACCGGGCCGAACTTCCACGGGAAGGTCTTCGCGTCCCCGCCGCCCGGCAGCGTGACCTCCATGGTGCTCGCCTTGAGGGCCTTGGCGTCGCCGTCCGTGCCGCGCACGTAGGAGACGGTGAAGGTCGCCGAGGCGCCCTTGGCCAGCTTCAGGGTCTGCGCCTGCGCGCCCTCGCTCACCGCCAGCTTCACCGACCGGTCGCCCTGGTGCAGGGTGACGCCGGGGAAGTGGTCCAGGGTGCAGGGGGCGCTCTGGTTGGTGATGCTGACCGGCACCTCGCCGCTGTCCCCGGCGGCGGGCGCGACGCTCGCGGAACCGACCTCCAGGGCGACCGCGCCGGTCGCGCAGCCCGATCCGTCCTTGCTCTTGGCGCCGTCCGCGCCGCCATCGTCGCCGCCGCCACAGGCGGTCAGGGCGAGGGCGGCCGCGAGAGCGGTGAGGGTGAGCGGAATGACACGGCGCATGTACTGGTCCCATCGAGGTCGTGACGTCTCCCCGCATCATGGCGCCTTCGCGCGGAGGCCGAGCACGCACCCCCGCCGATTCACCACTTCAGGCGGAGAAACCGGGGAACCGACGAACCCTCGACGGCCCTATGACGGCTGGAGACTCGTCGGCAGCCCGGTGGGCAGCTTGCCGCCCTCGGCCCTGGTGTACGACTCCGACCCGGTGCTCCCCTTCCAGGTCACCTTCAGCGCCTTGGCGTCGACCGAGTCGACCGTGCCCTCGGACCGGCTGTCGTCGCCGCCCTGGCAGTTCAGCCGGATCACGCCCTTGCCCGCCTGCTCGGCCGCCGTACCGCTGCACACCGTGCCGCCGGTCACGAACAGCCCGGCCTGCTTCCCGGTGATCACCAGGGCGACGATCTTGCCGCCGCCGGTGGTGACCCAGCTGCCCTGGAGCCCGTCGGAGGCGTCGGCGCCACCGGAGCCGTCAGGGCCGGACGGGGCCGGGGCCGCGCTGCTCGTGGTGGGGGAGTCGTCCGGTGAGCCGTCCCCGCCGCACGCCGTCGCGGTCAGCGCGAGCGCGCCCACCAGCCCCGCCGCCGCAGCGGCCCGCACCATCGCCGTAGCCGTCGTCACGTCAAGCTCCCAACCAGTAGCCGGTCGCCCCGCCGACCGAGCGCGAGGCCCCCCAGAGCCGGAGGTCCGCAGCAAGTTACCAGCCGTTACCCCACCGATTCCGGGACACCGGGGAACGGCAGGCACCAAGGGCGCGTCTACGCCCGGGGCGTGGGTGTTCCGATCCGGACGACCTGGCGCGGAAGCGCGGGCGCGGTCCCCGCTCGCGCATGCCGAAAGCCGCTTCTGGGCAGACGCGTCGACATCACCTGCCCCGAGGCTCGGGTAAAGCGGACGTCAAAGCTGTAACCGCGGGAACACCCGCCGTGCACGTGCATCTGCCCATTCATCTGCACATGAACAAGGTTATGATCCGGGTCGATCGACCAGCATGACGTCGACCAGTGCGGCATCGATCAGTGCGGCATCGATCAGTGCGGCATCGATCAGTGCGACATCGACCAGAGCATCCATGGCCACATCAGACAGTGCACAGCGGGGAGCGACCTGTGGACCGCTACGTTGACGGCGTGTACGGGGGGTACGACGTGTACAACGGCATGACTGCCACGCAGCTCGACGGCGTGGCCTGGCAGAAGAGCCGCCACAGCAACTCCCAGGGTTCCTGCGTGGAGTTCGCGCGGCTGCCCGGCGGCGAGGTCGCGGTGCGCAACTCGCGCTTCCCGGACGGGCCCGCCCTCGTCTACACCCGCGCGGAGATCGAGGCGATGCTCCTCGGTATCAAGGACGGCGAGTTCGACCACCTCATCGCCGGCTGACCCCGCCACCGGCGGCAGCCGCCCCGGCAACGATGTCAAAAGCGGTGAGCAGCAACGGAGTTCCGGCCGTTCAGGCGGTACCGCCCAGCCGGAACAGCGCCCAGACCAGCTTGCCGCCCGCCTCGCCCTCGACGGGGTGCCAGCCCCAGCCGTCCGCGAAGGACTCCACCAGCAGCAGCCCCCGGCCCGACTCGGCGGAGAAGTCGTCCTCCGTCTCGCGCGGCACGGGCGTCTCGTCGCTCGGGTCGCGCACCGCGCACACCAACCGGCCGGTCCAGCGAAGCAGATGCAGCCGGACGGGCGCCGACCGCGGGGCGCCGGACGGGAGTTCGGCGGGCAGCGCGTGGCGCAGGGCGTTGGTGACGAGTTCGGAGACGACGAGGGCGACGTCGTCGAAGCGGTCGCCGACGTCCCAGTGGCCGAGGGTGGAGCGGGTGAAGTGCCGGGCCTCGCGGACCGCCTCGTAACGGGCGGGCAGGGCGCAGGAGGCGGCTTCGGACACGGCCGTGGGGTCCAGCGGCGGAAGGCCCTGCCGTAACGGCTTGAGCATGGTCGATCCATTCGTCCCCATGCGAGGCACTCCCGGGATTCGCGGTCGTTGCGAGGCAGCGGTGGCGCGGCACCATGGTTTCGGATGCGCACAGCAGATGCAAGGGCAGATGCACGTGCACGCGGCCGAAATCGCCCTGCGCGTACCGCTTCTTGGCCATTTTTTCCGCCATCGGGGTGCTCATCACCGCCAGTGGTCGTGACCTATGGCGGGCAGAAACGGTTCAGCTCTTTCCGTTTCCGTAACCGTACGAGTACTGCTTGAAGTGTTTTAGTGGCAGACTCAGGCACTTGCGGATGGTTGGGGAGGCTGACGAACGTGAGCGCGGGAGAGCCCGGATCGGTGGTGCGGCGGATGCTGCTCGGCTCGCAACTCAGGCGGCTGCGTGAGGCTCGGGGGATCACGCGCGAGGCGGCGGGTTACTCGATCCGCGCCTCCGAATCGAAGATCAGCCGGATGGAACTGGGCCGGGTGAGCTTCAAGACCAGGGACGTCGAGGACCTGTTGACGCTCTACGGCATCGACGACGAGGCGGAGCGCGAGGCGCTGCTCTCCCTCGCGCGGGAGGCCAACGTGGCGGGCTGGTGGCACAGTTACTCCGACGTGCTGCCGAGCTGGTTCCCCACCTATGTGGGCCTGGAGGGTGCCGCGCACCTCATCAGGGTCTACGAGGTGCAGTTCGTGCACGGACTGCTCCAGACCGAGGACTACGCCCGCGCGGTCGTCCGGCGCGGTATGCGCGGCGCCAGTGCGGAGGACGTCGAGCGCCGGGTGGCGCTGCGCCTGGAGCGGCAGAAGCATCTGCTCGGCGACCACGCGCCCGAGTTCCACATCGTGCTCGACGAGGCCGCCCTGCACCGCCCGTACGGCGACCGCGAGGTCATGCGCGGGCAGCTCAGGCACCTGATCGAGGTCTCCGAGCGGCCCAACGTACGGCTTCAGGTCATGCCCTTCGCCTTCGGCGGACACTCTGGGGAGAGCGGTGCCTTCACCCTGCTCAGCTTCCCCGAGTCGGACCTCTCCGACGTGGTCTACCTGGAGCAGCTCACCAGCGCGCTCTACCTAGACAAGCGCGAGGACGTCGCCCAGTACGAGCACGCCCTCAAGGAGCTCCAGCAGGACAGTCCGGGCCCCGAGGAGAGCCGCGCACTCATCGCGACCCTCGCCGAACGGGTGTAACGCGCAAGGGAGTTGAGGGCTCGCGCGCTCCTCGCTCTCCGTAGCGCACCAGTACGATGGCCTGTGATCAGCACCTGGCGTGACTCAGCCGTACGCTCACGATTGAGGGATCACATGGCGGCCTTTTTCAGCGACCTCGCCCAGCAGTACATCGACGGCGAATGGCGGCCGGGCACCGGCTCCTGGGACGTCATCGACTTCAACCCGTACGACGACGAGAAGCTGGCCTCGATCACCGTGGCCTCCGTCGACGAGGTCGACCAGGCGTACCGGGCCGCCGAGCGCGTCCAGAAGGAATGGGCGCGCATCAGCCCCTACGCGCGTCGCGCGGTCTTCGAGCGGGCGCTCGCCCTGCTGCAGGAGCGCGAGGAGGAGATCGCCGAGCTGATCGTCGCGGAGCTGGGCGGCACCCGGGTGAAGGCGGGCTTCGAGATCCACCTCGCCAAGGAGTTCCTGCGCGAGTCGGTCCATCTGGCGCTGGCCCCCGAGGGCCGCATCCTGCCCTCCCCGCTGGACGGCAAGGAGAACCGCCTCTACCGGGTCCCGGTCGGCGTGGTGGGCGTGATCAGCCCCTTCAACTTCCCCTTCCTGCTGTCGCTGAAGTCGGTCGCCCCCGCGCTCGCGCTCGGCAACGGCGTGGTGCTCAAGCCGCACCAGAACACCCCGATCGCGGGCGGCACCCTGATCGCCAAGCTCTTCGAGGACGCGGGCCTGCCCGGCGGGCTGCTCAACGTGGTCGTCACCGACATCGCCGAGATCGGGGACGCCTTCCTCGAGCACCCGGTGCCCCGCGTCATCTCCTTCACCGGCTCCGACGGCACCGGCCGCCATGTCGCCACCGTGTGCGCGGCCCACTTCAAGCGCGCGGTGCTCGAACTCGGCGGCAACAGCGCCCTGGTGGTGCTGGACGACGCGGACCTCGACTACGCGGTCGACGCGGCCGTCTTCAGCCGGTTCGTGCATCAGGGGCAGGTCTGCATGGCCGCCAACCGGGTGCTGGTGGATCGTTCCGTCGCGGCGGAGTTCACCGAGAAGTTCGTCGCCAAGGTCCGCTCACTGCCGGTCGGCGACCCGCGCGACCCGGCCACGGTCATCGGTCCGGTCATCAACTCCACGCAGGCGAACGCCCTTTCCGCAGTGGTCGAGCAGGCGCTCGCGGAGGGGGCGACGGCCCTGGTGCGCGGCCCGGTCGAGGGCAACCTGGTCGCGCCCAGCGTGCTCACCGACGTGCCGGAGGGGTCGGAGCTGCTGCGGCAGGAGGTCTTCGGGCCGGTCGTCTTCCTCGTCCCGTTCGACGGCGAGGAGGAAGCGGTCCGCCTCGTCAACGACACCCCGTACGGCCTCAGCGGCGCCGTCCACACCGGTGACATCGAGCGCGGGGTGGCCTTCGCGCAGCGGATCGACACCGGCATGTTCCATGTGAACGACGGCACCGTGCACGACGAGCCGATCGTCCCCTTCGGCGGGGAGAAGCACTCCGGCCTCGGCCGGCTGAACGGCGAGACGACCGTCGAAGCCTTCACCACCACCAAGTGGATCTCGGTGCAGCACGGGCGCAGCGGCTTCCCGTTCTGAGCGGCCGCGAGAAAGCGCGCCGCGAGAAACTCCGCCGTCACGGGCCATTGAGGACAGGATCTGACCTCGATGGCCCGTAGCTTCGTCGGTGTCGGGGCGGACGGCCCCGGCGGGACCCGAGGAAGAGGCGGACGGTCATGGTCACTCATGTGGGAGCCGAGGCGCCGGGCGACGAGCGCGGGGCACTGCTGGCCTTTCTGGAAGAGCAGCGCGGCGGCATCCGCCGGGCCCTGCTGGGCGTGACGGAGGAGCAGGCGCGCACCCGGCCGAGCGCGAGCGAACTGTCCCTGGGCGGTCTGCTGAAGCACGTCGCCGAGGTCGAGCAGGCGTGGCAGGCCCGCGCCCGGCAGGAGCCCCCGGCGGTGCACCGGGACGAGTCGAACTGGCAGGAGTGCTTCCAGCTCACCGACGACGAGACGGTCGCCGGGCAGCTCGCGTACTGGGCGGAGCTGGCCGCGGAGACGGAGAAGCTGATCCGCTCCGCGCCCAGCCTGGACGACACCTTCCCGCTGCCCTCGGCCCCCTGGTTCCCGCCGGACGGCGCGGTCTCGCTGCGCTGGCTCTGTCTGCACCTGATCCGCGAGACGGCCCGGCACG
Source organism: Streptomyces sp. NPDC002176 (assembly GCF_044903645.1). Taxonomy (NCBI): domain Bacteria; kingdom Bacillati; phylum Actinomycetota; class Actinomycetes; order Kitasatosporales; family Streptomycetaceae; genus Streptomyces; species Streptomyces sp. NPDC002176. Next base: position 70,672 of record NZ_JBJDQW010000005.1, on the reverse strand, counting down.
CCGGACACGCCGACATCATCCGCGAGTCCCTGGACGGGAAGACGGCGTTCGAGCTGGTCGCGCTGGAGGAGCAGCAGCGGTCCGCGTCCTAGACGCTTCAGTGGTGGAACCCCGTGGCCGCCTCCTTGTCCCCGGTCGGCGCCTGCTGGCGGCGCAGGCCGGTCAGGGCCCGGGTGAGGTCGGCGAGGAACAGGTCGGCCAGGTCGTGGGAGAACCCGTTGCGGCACACCACCCGCAGCACGGAGAGATCCTGACGGTCCGGCGGGAAGGTGTACGCGGGCACCAGCCAGCCGTACTCGCGCAGCCGCCGGGAGACGTCGAACACGTCGTACGCGGTGACGTGGTCGGCGGTGGTGAAGGCGAACACCGGGAGCTGGTCGCCGCGGGTCAGCAGGCGGAAGTCGCCGAGCGCCTCGACCTTGTCCGCGAGGTAGGTCGCCACGTTCCGGGTGGAGCGCTGCACCGCGCGGTAGCCCTCGCGGCCCAGGCGCAGGAACGTGTAGTACTGGGCCGCGACCTGGGCGCCGGGGCGGGAGAAGTTCAGCGCGAAGGTGGGCATGTCGCCGCCCAGGTAGTTCACCCGGAACACCAGCTCCTCGGGGAGCGCCTCGGTGTCCCGCCACAGCGCCCAGCCGACACCCGGGTAGACCAGGCCGTACTTGTGGCCGGAGGTGTTGATCGAGGCCACGCGCGGGAGGCGGAAGTCCCAGACGAGGTCCTCGTCCAGGAAGGGGGCGACCATCGCGCCCGAGGCGCCGTCCACGTGGACGGGGATGTCGAGGCCGGTACGCGCCTCCAGGGCGTCCAGTTCGGCGCACAGCTCGGCGATGGGCTCGTAGGAGCCGTCGAAGGTGGAGCCGAGGATGCCGACGACCCCGATGGTGTTCTCGTCGCACAGCTCGGCCGCGGCGCGCGGATCGAGGTGGAAGCGGTCGCCCTCCATGGGGACGAGCCGGGGCTCGACCTCCCAGAAGTCGCAGAACTTGTCCCAGCAGACCTGGACGTTGACGCCCATCACCAGGTTCGGGCGGGCCCCCGGATACCGGTCGGCGTTCCGCTTGGACCAGCGGCGCTTGAGCGCCATCCCGGCGAGCATGCACGCCTCGCTGGAGCCGGTGGTGGAGCAGCCGACCACGGCCGAGGGGTCGGGGGCGTTCCACAGGTCGGCGAGGATCGCCACGCAGCGCCGCTCCAGCTCGGCGGTGCGCGGGTACTCGTCCTTGTCGATCATGTTCTTGTCCAGGCACTCCGCCATCAGCACCCCGGCCTGCGGCTCCATCCAGGTGGTGACGAAGGTGGCCAGGTTCAGCCGGGCGTTGCCGTCCAGCATGAGTTCGTCGTGCACCACCTGGTACGCCGTCGCCGGGGCCAGTGGCTGCTCCGGCATCCGGTGGGTGGGCGGGGCCTCGGTCATCCCGCTGACGGGGTCGGCGTCCCCGAAGAACGGATTGACGGATATGTGACGTTCTGTGTGCTTCCTGGAACCTCGGTGCAGCGCCATGGACCATGCCTCCATCAGGGAGAGTTCAGCGGAGCGGGGTACCGTCCGCGCGCAACTGCATCTGCGGCCGCCCGGTCACCAGCAGCCACGCGGGCAGCGAGGCGATGCACAGCAGGGCGAGCACGCCGGGCGAGGCGACCAGGGCGGCGGCCGTGAACAGGGAGACCCAGCCCTGCCGGGTGATCGCCAGCAGCATGCCCAGCACCCCGGTGGCCACCGCGACTGCGGGCTGCGCGGCCGGGACCAGCGCGTGCGCGCACAGGCCCAGCGCGGCCCCGATGAACACGGCCGGGAAGATCCGGCCGCCCCGGAATCCGCAGGAGGCCGCCACCACCAGCGCCGCCAGCTTCACCACCGCCATCACCGCGAACTGGCCCGCCGACCAGCCGTCGGGGTCCCGCGCCAGCTCCCCGACCTCGGTGAGCCCCTTGAACAGCGTCAGATGCCCGCCCGCGGCCGCCAGCGCGCCCAGCACCAGACCGCCCGCGGGCAGCATCAGCATCGGGTGCCGCAGCCGACGGAAGGCGGCGTGCACGTAGGGGAAGACGTAGACCGCGCACATGCCGAGCAGCGCGGAGGCCGAGGCGATCACCAGCCCCGCCACCACGTCGCCCCAGCTGGGATGGCCGAAGGGCGGCAGGCCCAGGTCGAAGGTGGGGCGGGCGACCAGCGTGGTGGTGATGGCACCGCACGCGGCGGCGGTCAGCGGGGCGAAGAGGTTGTCCCAGAGCCGTCCGCGCAGCGGGCGCCCGGCCAGCGCCTCGGAGATCACCAGCGCCGCCGCTACCGGCGTGCCGAACAGCGCCCCGATGGTGGCCGCCTCCGCCAGCACCGGCCACAGCGAGTCCGGCGCCCTGGGCACCAGCTTCTGCCCGAGCCACATGGCCAGGCCGACGTTGACCGCGATGATCGGGTTCTCCGGGCCGAGGCTCGGCCCGCCCGCCAGCATCAGCCCCACCGCGAGCACCAGCCCCGGCAGCACCACCGGCGGCAACACCGGCGCGTCCAGGCCGAGGGTGGCCGGGTCGGGCCCGGCGTGACCGGGGACCTTCCACACCACCAGGCCGACCGCGACACCGGTGGCGAAGAGCATCACGAACATCCACAGCACCGAGTACCGGCCCACCCCCAGCGCGTCCGGCAGCGGCCCCCACAGCACGTGCTGGAGCTTCTCGGCCGCCGTGCTCACCCCGACGAAGACGAGGCTGGCGGCGATCCCCACCGTCACGGAGGGCAGGATCAGCGGCAGCAGCGCACGTGCCGGGGCCGTGGGAGCGGTCGGAGGCGGCTGCCGCGCGGTGTCCTGGGCCACGCGATCACCATAAGCGGACACAACAGACACAACATCCTGAACGGAATCCGGCTTGCACCTCACGTGGCGTGAGGCGGCAGCGTGGTGTCCGGGCGGTCACGGCGACGACAGGGAGCGGGAAGTGGGCTGGTCCGTAGGGCAGGTCGCGGGTTTCGCCGGGATCACGGTGCGCACGCTGCACCACTGGGACGAGATCGGGCTGCTGGTGCCCGGCGAGCGCACCCACGCGGGTCACCGGCGCTACACCGACGCCGACCTCGACCGGCTCCAGCGGGTCCTCTTCTTCCGGGAACTGGGCCTTCCGCTGGACGAGGTGGCCGTCCTGCTGGACGACCCGACGGCGGACCCGCGCGCGCACCTGCGCCGACAGCACGAACTGCTGACCGCCCGGATCGAGAGGCTGCGGCAGATGGCCGAGGCCGTCGAACACGCCATGGAGGCACGCAGGATGGGCATCGACCTCACCCCCGAGGAACGCTTCGAGGTCTTCGGGGACAAGGACCCCGGGCAGTACGCCGAGGAGGCGGAGCAGCGCTGGGGCGGCACCGCGTCCTATGCCGAGTCGCAGCGCCGCGCCGCCCGCTACACCAAGGAGGACTGGAAGCGGCTCCAGGCCGAGGTGGACGACTGGACCGGCCGCTACACGGCCCTGATGGCCGCCGGTGAGGCGCCCACCGGCCAGGCCGCGTTGGACCTGGCCGAGGAGCACCGGCTGCACATCAGCCGCTGGTTCTACGACTGCCCGCCCGCCATGCACCGCTGTCTGGGTGACATGTACGTCGCCGACGAGCGCTTCAAGGCGTTCTACGACTCGACGCGCGACGGCCTCGCCGAGCATCTGCGCGAGGCCATCGCCGCCAACGCCGACCGGCACGAGGCGTAGACACGCACCGGTCCTGGCTCACTCCCGGGCCAGGACCACCGCCGTCCCGTAGGCGCACACCTCGGTGCCCAGGTCGGCCGCCTCGGTGACGTCGAAGCGGAAGGCCAGCACCGCGTTGGCGCCCCGGGCGCGGGCCTGCTCGACCAGGCGCTCCATGGCCTGGTTGCGGGTCTGGACCAGGGTCTTGGTCAGGCCCTTCAGCTCGCCGCCGATCATCGATTTCAGTCCGGCGCCGATCTGGCTGCCGAGGTGGCGCGAGCGCACGGTGAGGCCGAAGACCTCGCCGAGCACCCGCTCCACCCGGCGTCCGGGCACGTCGTTCGCGGTCACCACCAGTACGTCCGGCTCGGGCCCCTGGCCGCCGCCGTAGTCTTCGAGTCCCATGACGCACAGCTTTGCGCCGGTCGTCGCACAGTGCATTCTGGGACGGCCGGTGGAACCTGGGCCGACCACGAAGCGTTGATAGCTTTGGGCGGCCACGCACGCATCGCAGCCGCCGTCGCCGCCCTCTTCCCCCCTCAGGAGCCCGGACCCGTGATGACACTCGCCCTCGGCCCGAGCTGGCTCGACCCCAACTACCTGCTGCAGACATACAGCATCTGGGGTCTGCTGCTCATCGTCTTCGCCGAGTCCGGCCTGCTCATCGGCTTCTTCCTGCCGGGCGACTCGCTGCTGTTCACCGCCGGTCTGCTGATCACCTCCGGCACGCTGGACTTCCCGCTGTGGGGCGCCATCGCGCTGATCTGCGTCGCCGCGATCCTGGGCGACCAGGCGGGCTACATGTTCGGCAAGAAGGTCGGCCCGTCCCTGTTCAACCGGCCCGACTCGCGCCTGTTCAAGCAGGAGAACGTCGTCAAGGCGCACGAGTTCTTCGAGAAGTACGGCCCCAAGTCGCTGGTGCTGGCCCGCTTCGTGCCCATCGTGCGCACCTTCACGCCGATCATCGCGGGCGTCAGCGGGATGCGGTACCGCTCGTTCCTGACCTTCAACGTCATCGGCGGTGTGCTGTGGGGCGCCGGGGTGACGCTCCTCGGCTCCTGGCTCGGCAACATCGGCGTCGTCAAGGACAACATCGAGGCGATGCTCATCCTCATCGTCCTGATCTCGGTGGTCCCGATCGCCATCGAGTTCCTGCGGGCCCGCGGCAAGAACAAGCGCGCGCAGCGGGAGGCCCCCGAGCAGTCCGGGTACGAGCACCCGCAGGCCCCGGCCATGGACGACTCCACCACCCAGCTCCGCCGCATCGAGCCCGACCAGCCCCACGAGGACCCGTACGGCCGCCCGTACGAGCAGCAGGCCGCCCCGCACCAGCCCCAGCAGCAGCACTGGCAGCAGGGCTACGGCAACCAGGCCCAGGGCGGCCAGGGCTACCCCGGCCAGGGCCAGGGCGGCTACGGCCAGCAGCCCCAGCAGGACCCGTACTACGGGCAGCAGCCCCAGCAGCAGCCGCAGTACGACGGCTACGGCCACCCCCAGCAGCCGCAGCAGCACCAGCAGCCGCCCCACCCCCAGCAGCCCTACCCCTACGGGTACGACCAGGGCGGCCACCGCCCCCAGTAGGGCGGGACCCCTAGAGGCCCCTTAGAAGCCCCTGGTCCGCTTGGCCGCCCGGCGCTTGCCCGCGGAGCCGATCCGCAGGGTGAGCCGGGAGATCTCGGCACCCAGGTTCACCCCGATGGCGATGGCCATGGCCAGCGACACGGCCTTGGCCAGCGACACCAGCCCCTTGTCCACCTCGCTCTGCGCGATGGACAGCAGACCGAAGTACGTGGCCGAACCGGGCAGCAGCGGGCCGATCGCGGCCGTGGTGAAGGGCAGCGCGGACGCGAACTGGTACCGCGACAGCAACTGCCCGAACAGGCCCACCAGACCGGCCGCCACCGCCGTGGACGCCACCGGCGAGATGTTCGCGGTGTAGTGCAGCGCGCCGTACACCGACCAGGCGACACCGCCGTTGAGCGTCACCCACAGCACGGTGGAGCGCTCCTGCTGGAGCAGCACCGCGAAGGTCAGCGACAGCACCATGGACGCCAGGATCTGCAGCACCGGCCGGGACTGGATGTTCATCAGCGCGTCCGGGTTCAGCTGGCCGCCGATCTGCACCCCGAAGTACAGGATCGTCAGCACGCCGATGACGATGCCGACGAAGAAGTACATGACCTCCAGCAGCCGGGCCGCGGCGGTGATGTAGAAGCCCGTCAGACCGTCCTGCACGCCCGCCACCAGGGCTCTTCCCGGCAGCAGCGCGAACAGTCCACCGGTGATCACCGCGGACGCCTTCACGTCGACGTGCGCCAGCGAGAACGCCACCCCGATCGCGGCGGGCGGCATCGCCGCCACCGTGAACTGGTAGAACTCCGGCAGCCCGCGCCCCGCGCACAGCCACGCCAGCCGGTCGCCCAGCATCGCGCCCAGCGCCGCCGCGATGAACACGATCACGTCACCGCCGACCAGCACCGAGGCCGCACCCGCCAGCAGCCCGCTCGCCAGGGTCAGCGCCCAGCCGGGGTAGGGGTGCCGGTTACGGCGCATCTCCGCCAGTCGGCCGTACGCCTCCTCCAGGGAGACATGCGCCTCGGCGTCCGTGAGGTCGTCCACCAGCCGGAAGACGGCCGCCAGCCGGGTGTAGTCGGTGCCGCGCCTGCGGACCGTCCGGGACGCCGTCACCGGGTCCTCCACCAGGGAGGGCTGATGGGTGATCGACAGCAGCGTGAAGGTCACCGTCGGCTCGCAGCGGTCCAGCCCGTAGGACCGGCACACCGCGAACATCGCGGCCTCCACGTCCTCCGCGCCCTCACCGCCCGCGAGCAGCAACTCGCCGATACGCAGGGTCAGGTCGAGCACACGCGGGACCGCGGGGCCCTCGTCCTCGGAGCGCACCACCGGCTCCAGCGCCGGACGCTCGGCCACCGGCATGCGCAGCATCGTGCGCATCCGGTCCTGCCAGGGCGCGTCCGTGATCAGCGTGATCATCGGGACGCCCGTCGCGGGGGTGAACGCGGCCGGGGCGTCCTTGACGCTGTACGTGTGCGGCATGTTGAACGCCGAGCCCTCCGGCTCGGCCTCCGCCTGCGCCGCCCCCTCCAGCCCCCTGGGCAGCGAGAACTCGGACGTCGTCTCCGACTCGCCGCCCGTCCTGGCGACCGCGAGTCCCTCCGGAATGGCGAACTCGGACGTGATCTCCGGGTCGTACGAGGCCCGCGCCTCGTCCGACCGGGGCTTGCGGTCCTCCGCCTCCGACACCTCGCACCGCTCCCTGAATGGCACCTTCCGATTACGCCTCAGTATGCGCGTGAAACCACGAGCGGGCCGCACCACCCCCACCGGGGTGACACGGCCCGCTCGCCGAGGAAGGGCAGGTCAGTGACCGCCCTGCTCCTCCAGGCGCTTGTACGAGCGCTCGATCTCCGCCTCGGCCTCCTGGCGGCCCACCCAGTTGGCGCCCTCGACCGACTTGCCGGGCTCCAGGTCCTTGTAGACCTCGAAGAAGTGCTGGATCTCCAGGCGGTCGAACTCCGACACGTGGTGGATGTCGCGCAGGTGCTCCACCCGGGGGTCGGTGGCCGGGACGCACAGCAGCTTGTCGTCGCCGCCCGCCTCGTCCGTCATCCGGAACATGCCGATCGCGCGGCACTTGATCAGGCAGCCCGGGAAGGTCGGCTCGTCCAGGATGACGAGGGCGTCCAGCGGGTCGCCGTCCTCGCCGAGCGTGTTCTCGACGAATCCGTAGTCGGTCGGGTAGGCGGTCGAGGTGAAGAGGCGACGGTCCAGGCGGATCCGACCGGTCTCGTGGTCCACCTCGTACTTGTTCCGCGAACCCTTCGGGATCTCGATCGTGACGTCGAACTCCACCGGTGACTCCTCCATGATCAGCGCACAGTTCTGGTGGTTAAGTGTCCCTCACGCAGGAGTGTGGATGCGAAAGGGGCTGGTGGTCGTGCCGGAGCTGGGACCTTTGCGGTCCACGAGACCGCGTGTGAAGCGGCTCGCGGACGCCCTACGACCGAGTCTGGCGCACGCGGCGTCCGTCGTGAAACCGCGTCTCGCGCGGTTGACGTCCGCCCCGCTTCCCGGACCCGGCCGGTCCGGCCCCAGGCCCTCTCGGACCGGGTGGTTCACCGCCTCGGCGGCCACCGCCGGAGTGGCGCTGGCCGTCGGCGCCGTGGCCGTCGCCGGTCCCTTCGACGGCGCGGGTCAGCGTACGGCGGAGCGGGACCGCGCGGTCGCCCTCACGCTCGCACGTGGCACAGATCACGACGGCGGCGGCGTCCGGGCGGGCGGTCCCGACACCGTCCCCAGCGCTCCGCCCGTGCTGCGCGCGCTCGGCGCGGCCGCGGAGCCCGCCACGTCCGGCAAGGTCCCGCCGAGCGGCATCGCGGGCGTCCTGGGCCCCCTGCTGGCCGACCCCGCCCTCGGCGACGGCCAGGCCGCGGCCGTCGTGGACGTGGCCACCGGCACCCGCCTGTACGGCGCCCACCCGGGCCAGGCGTTCACCCCCGCCTCCACCACCAAGATCGCCACCGCCGTGGCCGCGCTGTCCGCGCTCGGCCCCGACCACCGCCTCACCACCCGCACCGCGCTCGACCCCGACACCGGCGAACTCGTCCTGGTCGGCGGCGGCGACCCCACCCTCACCGCCCACAAGGCGAGCGGCGGCTGGGCCAGCCTGCGCACCCTGGCCACCGGCACCGCCGCCGCGCTGAAGAAGCGCGGCGTCGAGAAGGTCACGCTGTCCTACGACACGACCCTGTACTCCGGCCCTTCCCGGCACCCGATCGGCGTCAACGACAACCTCGCCGAGGTCACCCCCCTCACCGCCGACGAGGGCCGCACCGACGGCTCCGGCAGCGGGCCGGTGACCCGCGTGGCCGACCCGGCCGCCGAGGCCGCCCGCACCTTCGCGGGCCTGCTGAAGGAGGCGGGCGTCACCGCCACCCCGCCCGGCCCCTCCAAGGCCACCTCCCGCGCGACGACCCTCGCCACCGTCTCCTCGCCCCCGCTGTCCGACGTGGTCGAGCGGATGCTCACCAACAGCGACAACGACATCGCCGAGGCACTGGCCCGGCAGACCGCCCTCGCCTCCGGGCAGCCCGGCAGCTTCGCGGGCGGCGCCAAGGCCGTCGCCGCCCGGCTGACCAAGCTCGGGCTGCCGATGCGCGGCGCCTCCTTCCACGACGGCAGCGGCTTGGACCGGAACGACCGGCTCACCGCCGACCTCCTGACCTCCCTGCTCGCCACCGCCGCCGACCCCGCCCGGCCCGGCCTGCGCCCGGTCCTCACCGGCCTGCCCGTCGGCGGGTTCACCGGCACCCTCGCCGAGCGCTACGCCGACGGCGGCGCCGCCGGGGTCGTCCGCGCCAAGACCGGCACCCTGACCGGCGTCAACTCCCTGGCCGGGACGGTCGTCACCAAGGACGGCCGCCTGCTCTCCTTCGCCATCCTCACCTCCGGCACCACCGACCCCCAGTCGGCCCAGTCGGCCCTGGACCGCACGGCCACGACCCTGGCCGGCTGCGGCTGCGGCTAGCCTCCGGCGGTTCGACGGGACCCGGCCGGGCGGCACCCCGACCCGCGCCCGGGTGCTGCCGACGGAGTGGGGGTCCGCGCGGGAACTGCCAGGGGCGGCGGGCCGTGGAGCCCGGCGGACACCAGGCGCCCCGGCGCCCGGGCCGCGGCGCCGCCGGTGCCTGTCGGCCTGCCGGGCCGGGGCGGTCGGGCACGCCGCGCGGTGCGGGCGCGGGTTCGTCCCGCGGACACCGGCGTCCGTGTCCGCCGGAAGCCCGCCGCCGCAGGCGTCTCCTCCGGCCCGCCCGACGGACTCCCCGGAGGGCGGGGGCTCACGTACCGTTGACGCATGACGAGCTTCGGTGGCACCGCTTCTCAGGGGATGGTCGACTGGAACCTCGCGGTGGCGACCGCGACGCGGCTCGTGCGGCCGGGGCCGGAGATCAGCAGGGACGAGGCCAGGGCGGTCGTCGCGGAACTGCGCCGACACGCCAAGGTCTCCGAGGAACACGTCCGGAGCTTCACCCGCATGGGCACCGGGGACGTCCACGACACCCCGGTACTGGTCGTCGACCGGCCCGGCTGGGTGCGGGCCAACGTCGCGGGCTTCCGCGAACTGCTCAAGCCCCTGCTCGACAAGATGCAGGAGCGGCGCGGCCCCGGAGCGGGCAACGCCGTCCTCGGCGCCGTCGGCGGCAAGGTGACCGGCGTCGAACTCGGCATGCTGCTGTCGTTCCTGTCCTCCCGCGTCCTCGGCCAGTACGAGACCTTCGCCCCGGCCGCCCCCGACCTCCCGTCAGGGACCACCCCCGGCGGCGGCAGGCTGCTGCTCGTCGCGCCGAACATCGTCCACGTCGAGCGCGAACTCGACGTCGACCCCCACGACTTCCGACTCTGGGTGTGCCTGCACGAGGAGACCCACCGCACCCAGTTCACCGCCGTGCCCTGGCTCCGCGACCACCTGGAGGGCGAGATCCAGGCGTTCCTCGCGGAGACCGACGTCGACCCGATGACGTTCCTCGAACGCATCCGCGACGCCGCCCAGTCGCTCGCTGGGGGCCGCCCCGAGGGGGAGCAGGAGGACGGCGGACGCTCGCTGGTGGAGCTGGTGCAGACCCCGGCCCAGCGGGAGATCCTCGGCCGCCTCACCGCCGTCATGTCCCTGCTGGAGGGCCACGCCGACTTCGTCATGGACGGCGTCGGCCCCGAGGTCGTGCCGAGCGTCGCCGAGATCCGCGAGAAGTTCCAGCAGCGCCGCGCCAAGGGCGCCTCCCGCCTCGACCTCGCGCTGCGCAAGCTCCTCGGGCTCGACGCCAAGCTGCGCCAGTACCGCGACGGCGAGCGCTTCGTCCGCGCGGTCGTCGGCGAGGTCGGCATGGACGGCTTCAACCGGGTGTGGACCTCGCCCAACACGCTGCCCACCAAGGCCGAGATCTCCGACCCGGCCGGCTGGGTCGCGCGCGTGCACCGCACGACGGAGCCCTGACCCGAGCCCTGACCGAGCGGGACACCGTGTCACACATCCGGCGCACGGCAGACGAACGCCCCCTCAATCACCCGTCCGAGGGACCGTCAGCCATGCGTAGGCGTGCAATGCTCGGGGAAGGGCCCGCTTCTGTCACCATCGACGCACTCTGAGTGACCGGACTTCGGGCTCGTCCCCCGAAACTTCATGAAGGGAACCGGACATGGGTCCCCATCCCGCGGTCGCGGCGATACGCCTGGCGGTCCGCCGCGTCCTCCACGACATCGCCACCGGCCAGGCCGCCGAGCACGGCACCACCGGCCACGGCTCCGTGGCCGTCGCCCGCCGCACCACCGGCCCGGGCGGCCCGGGCACCGCGCAGCGCCACCGGGGCCCCGCCCCCGCCACCGCCCCGCTCGTGCTCGTCGCCTGCTCCGGCGGCGCCGACTCCATGGCGCTCGCCTCCGCCCTCGCCTTCGAGGCCCCCCGCCTCGGCCTGCGCGCGGGCGGCGTCACCGTCGACCACGGCCTCCAGCCCGGCTCCGCCCTGCGCGCCGACGAGGTCGCCTTGAGGATGCGCGAACTCGGCCTCGCCCCCGTCGAGTCCGTCGCCGTCACCGTGGGCCGCGACGGCGGCCCCGAGGCGGCCGCCCGCGACGCCCGGTACGCCGCCCTGGACGCCGCCGCCGAACGCCACGGCGCCGCCGCCGTCCTGCTCGGCCACACCCGCGACGACCAGGCCGAGACCGTCCTGCTCGGCCTCGCCCGCGGCTCCGGCATCCGCTCCCTGTCCGGCATGGCCGCGGTCTCGGGGGCCGACGGCCGCTACCGGCGCCCGTTCCTCCAGCTGGACCGGCAGACCGCCCGCAAGGCATGCCTGGTCCAGTCCCTGCCCGTCTGGGACGACCCGCACAACACCGACCCCGCCTACACCCGGTCCCGGCTGCGCCACGAGGGCCTGCCCGCGCTGGAGAAGGCGCTCGGCAAGGGCGTCGTGGAGGCGCTCGCCCGCACCGCCCAGCTCTCCCGCGACGACGCCGACGCCCTGGACGCCTGGGCGGGCCAGGCCGAGTCCTCCGTACGCGACGCGGAGGGCGAGCTGGAGTGCGCCAAGCTCTACGCGCTGCCCCCCGCCGTCCGCCGCCGCGTGCTGCGCCGGGCCGCCATCGAGGCCGGTGCCCCAGCCGGTTCGCTCTTCGCCCGGCACATCGAGGAGATGGACCGCCTGATCACCGCCTGGCGCGGCCAGGGAGCCATCAATCTGCCGGGCAAGGTCGGCGCCCGGCGGCAGGGTGGCAGACTGGTGATTCGGCAAGGCTGAAATCCCGACCCCCGGAGCCCGACTCCGAAGGGCCGGGCCTGCCGGTGGCCGCCGGCGCGGCCATAAGTGCGGGACGACCGAAAGTGATGCGGGTGGACGCGAAAGACATGGGTGCCGACCTCCAGCGGGTGCTCATCACCAAGGAAGAGATCGACGCGAAGCTGGCCGAGCTGGCCGCGAAGATCGACGCGGAGTACGCGGGCAAGGACCTGCTGATCGTCGGTGTCCTCAAGGGCGCCGTCATGGTGATGGCGGACCTGGCGCGCGCGCTGTCCACCCCCGTCACGATGGACTGGATGGCCGTGTCCTCCTACGGCGCGGGCACCCAGTCCTCCGGTGTCGTCCGCATCCTCAAGGACCTCGACACCGACATCAAGGGCCGGCACGTCCTGATCGTCGAGGACATCATCGACTCCGGGCTGACCCTGTCCTGGCTGATCAACAACCTCGGCTCGCGTGAACCCGCCTCCCTGAAGGTGTGCACGCTGCTGCGCAAGCCGGACGCCGCCAAGGTCTCCATCGACGTGGAGTGGGTCGGCTTCGACATCCCGAACGAGTTCGTCGTCGGCTACGGCCTCGACTACGCCGAGAAGTACCGCAACCTCCCGTTCGTCGGTACGCTCGCGCCCCACGTCTACGGCGGCTGACCCGAGCGGGCCATACCGCCGGGGAAGATCGGGAACCCCGGCGGGCTCCGCGACGTTGGAGCATTGGAAGACGGGCCGTGGTCCGTCCGGACCGCCGAGTGCGGCTGCGGACGTCGAGGCTGGGGTACCGTCAGAAGAACTGTCTTATCAAACTCACTGTGGCAGGAGGGACGGGGCGTCACCGCTCCGTATGGATGGACGTGAAGCGATACTTCCGTGGGCCGGTCATGTGGATCGTGCTGGCCGTCCTTGCCGTGGTCGTGTTGATGCAGGTCGTCGGCAATTCCGGCGGCTACAAGACGGTGGACACCGGCCAGGTCGTGGCGGCGATCAACGACAACAAGATCAAGTCGGCCAAGCTCACCACCGGTGACGAGCAGACCATCAAGGTCACGCTCAAGGACGGCGTCAAGGTCAAGGACAGCTCGAAGATCCAGGCGAGCTACATCGGCGACCAGGGTGTGGCACTCGCCCAGACCCTGCAGACCAAGTTCCAGGACAAGCAGATCACCGAGGGATACACCGTCTCTCCGGCGAAGCAGAGCCCGTTCGTCGGCGTGCTGCTCTCGCTGCTGCCCTTCGTCCTGATCGTGGTCGTGTTCCTGTTCCTGATGAATCAGATGCAGGGCGGTGGTTCGCGGGTCATGAACTTCGGCAAGTCCAAGGCGAAGCTCATCACCAAGGACACGCCGAAGACCACCTTCTCCGACGTCGCGGGCTGCGAAGAGGCCGTCGAGGAGCTCCACGAGATCAAGGAGTTCCTCCAGGAGCCGGCCAAGTTCCAGGCCGTCGGCGCCAAGATCCCCAAGGGTGTGCTGCTGTACGGCCGCCCGGGTACCGGCAAGACCCTGCTGGCGCGCGCCGTCGCGGGCGAGGCCGGGGTGCCCTTCTACTCGATCTCCGGTTCCGACTTCGTCGAGATGTTCGTCGGTGTCGGTGCCTCCCGGGTCCGTGACCTGTTCGAGCAGGCCAAGGCGAACGCCCCGGCGATCGTCTTCGTCGACGAGATCGACGCGGTCGGCCGGCACCGTGGTGCCGGGCTCGGCGGCGGTCACGACGAGCGCGAGCAGACGCTGAACCAGCTGCTGGTCGAGATGGACGGCTTCGACGTGAAGGGCGGCGTCATCCTGATCGCCGCCACGAACCGGCCCGACATCCTCGACCCGGCCCTGCTGCGTCCCGGTCGTTTCGACCGGCAGATCGCGGTCGACCCGCCGGACCTCCAGGGCCGCCTGGAGATCCTCAAGGTCCACCAGAAGGGCAAGCCGGTCGCGCCCGACGTCGACCTGGCCGCCGTCGCCCGCCGGACCCCCGGCATGACCGGCGCCGACCTGGCCAACGTGCTCAACGAGGCCGCGCTGCTCACCGCCCGCGGTGACCAGAAGCTGATCGACAACAAGGCGCTGGACGAGGCGATCGACCGTGTGGTCGCGGGCCCGCAGAAGCGGACCCGGATCATGTCGGACAAGGAGAAGAAGATCACCGCGTACCACGAGGGCGGACACGCCCTGGTCGCGGCGGCCTCGCCGAACTCCGACCCCGTCCACAAGATCACCATCCTGTCGCGGGGCCGCGCCCTGGGCTACACGATGGTGCTCCCGGACGAGGACAAGTACTCGACCACGCGCAACGAGATGCTCGACCAGCTCGCCTACATGCTGGGCGGACGCGCCGCCGAGGAACTGGTCTTCCACGACCCGACCACCGGCGCCGCCAACGACATCGAGAAGGCCACCAGCGTGGCCCGCGCGATGGTCACCCAGTACGGCATGACCGAGCGGCTCGGCGCCATCAAGTTCGGCGGCGACAACAGCGAGCCCTTCCTCGGCCGTGAGATGGGCCACCAGCGCGACTACTCGGAAGAGGTCGCCGGGCTGGTCGACGAAGAGGTCAAGAAGCTCATCGAGACCGCGCACAACGAGGCGTGGGAGATCCTGGTCGAGAACCGTGACGTGCTCGACAACCTGGTCCTGGCCCTCCTGGAGAAGGAGACCCTGGGCAAGGAGGAGATCGCCGAGATCTTCTCGTCGATCCACAAGCGCCCGCCGCGTCCGGCCTGGACCGGCTCCTCGCGCCGTACGCCGTCCACCCGCCCGCCGGTGCTCTCCCCCAAGGAGCTGGCACTGACCAACGGGGCCAACGGCGTGACGCCCGCGATCAGCACGGTCAAGTCCACGACGACCGAGCACGGCCCGGTCCCGGAGCAGACCCCCGAGGACCGTCCCGAGAGCTGACGCTCCCGCGGCCACCTGGCCGGAATGCATGCCGCGCCCCCCGGGTTCTAGCCTGGGGGGCGCGGCATTTCACCATGTCCGCGCGCTGGACGCACAGGAACGAGGCACCACATGACCGACCCCGTGACGCTGGCCGGAGACGGCACCATCGGCGAGTTCGACGAGAAACGCGCCGAGAACGCCGTCCGAGAGCTCCTCATAGCCGTCGGCGAGGACCCCGACCGCGAGGGCCTCCTGGAAACCCCGGCACGGGTGGCACGGGCCTACCGGGAGATCTTCGCGGGGCTCCGGCAGCGGGCGGAGGACGTGCTGACGACGACGTTCGACCTCGGTCACGACGAGATGGTCCTGGTGAAGGACATCGAGGTATATAGCACCTGCGAACATCATCTGGTCCCGTTCCGGGGCGTGGCGCACGTGGGTTACATCCCCTCGGTCACGGGGAAGATCACCGGACTGTCGAAGCTCGCCCGGCTGGTGGACGTGTACGCGCGCCGCCCGCAGGTGCAGGAGCGGCTGACCACGCAGATCGCGGACTCGCTGATGGAGATACTCGAGCCGCGCGGCGTGATCGTCGTCATCGAGTGCGAGCACATGTGCATGTCCATGCGCGGCATCCGCAAGCCGGGCGCGAAGACGATCACCTCGGCGGTGCGCGGTCAGCTGCGGGACGCGACGACCCGCAACGAGGCGATGAGCCTCATCATGGCGCGCTGACCGCACCCCCCAGGGGCCCGGCGGCCCTTAGGCCGCCGGTTCCGTGCCGGTGGGTGGGGTGTCGTCGTCCTCGGGGAGGCGGCAGACGCGTTCGAGGAGGATGGCGGCCGCTATGACGGCGAAGCCGGCCAGGACCGCGAAACCGGCGTAGATGGCCTGGTCGCGGCGGGCGGGGATGTCGAGGAGCTCCAGCAGGAGGACGCCCGTGCCGCCGTAGACGCCGCTGACCAGGGCGGCGACCAGGGCGCTGGCGTGGCCGAAGACGACCGCGCGGGCGGCCATCATCGGGTCGACGCCCTTGGCGTCGGAGCGGCGCTCGCGCTGGGCCTTGAAGCGGCCGCGCAGCGAGAGCGCGGTGGCGAACAGGACCACGGCGATCAGGGCGAGCACGATGGGCGCGGCCACCGGTACGCCGGGCAGGGTCCCGAACGAGTTCCACAGGCGGGCGCCCGCCCAGGACAGGACTGCGGCGACGACGAACACGCCCGCCAGCACCCTGATGCGCAGCTGTTTCACGGTGTCCCTTCAGCTCCCCCGGACCCGTGCGGGCCGTGGTCGTGTCGACCTTAACGACTACTCGGGCAGTCGGAGTTCCAGATCCGCGCGGGGCGCGACCCCCTCGCGGGTGACGGCCGACAGCAGCTGGGCCACCGCGCCCTGGCCGGGCAGCTCGGCGGCGGGGTCCACGTCGTGCCAGGGGGCGAGGACGAAGGCCCGCTGGTGGGCGCGCGGGTGGGGGAGGGTGAGCCGGGGGTCCTCGGAGGTGACGTCGGCGTAGGAGACGATGTCGACGTCCAGGGTGCGCGGGCCCCACTGCTCGTCGCGGACCCGGTGGAACGCCTCCTCTACGGCGTGCGCCCGCTCCAGCAGGGAGGACGGGGGCAGGGTGGTCTTCAGGACCACGACCGCGTTGAGGTAGGAGGGCTGGCTGCCGGGGTCGACGCCCCACGGCGCGGTCTCGTACACCGGGGAGACGGCCTTGACGCGGACGCCCGGTGTGTCCTCCAGCGCGTCCACGGCGCCCTGGAGGGTCTCCAGGCGGTTGCCGAGGTTGGAGCCGAGGGAGAGCACGGCCCGCTGGGGGTTGTGCAGGGTGGAGTCGGCGTCGTCGACCTGCTGGACGACGGACGCGGGTACCGGCTGGACGGTCGGGTCGCTGTGACCCTTGGTGAAGGGGCGGGTCATGCTCGGCTCCGGAGGATCGTGACGGTCACGTCGTCGAAGGGGACGGTGATCGGGGCGTCCGGCTTGTGGACGCACACCTCGATCTCCTGGACCCCCTCGTGCTTCAGGCAGGTCTGGGCGATCCGCTCGGCGAGGGTCTCGATGAGGTTGACCGGCTCGCCCTCGACCACGGCCACCGCCTCCTCGGCCACGATGCCGTAGTGCACGGTCTTCGTGAGGTCGTCGTCCGCGGCGGCGGGGCGGGTGTCCAGGCCCAGGACGAGATCCACGATGAAGGTCTGGCCCTCCTCGCGTTCCTTGGGGAACACCCCGTGGTGCCCGCGGGCCTTCAGGCCCCGCAGCGCGACACGATCCACGCGAATCACTCCTGCAATCGTCGGGAACGGCCGGTCGCTGCCGCACTCGGGCGGCCCACCGGCCCTGGACGAATCTACCTGCGCGCACGGACACGGCCGGGCCACGGGGGTGTGGCCCGGCACCGGTACCGGGAGGGTTCACCGGGTGTTTGCCCAGGGGGAACCGGTCGTGCCGTCGACTGGTAGCCGCACTTACCCCGGCGAAGGTGATTCCAACCACGTCCCGGGGGCGTCGGGCTTCTTTCGGCCGGGGCCCTGGGTCAGGCGAGCGTGCCGTCGTCGGGGCCGACGCCCTGGTCGCCGCCCTCGTCGTCCTCCTCGTCCTCGTCGGCCGTGGCGAGGACCGGGGAGGCGTGGTGGGACCACAGCTTCCAGCCCTCGGAGGTGCGCCGGAACACATTGGTGGCGACGACGAGCTGCCCGACCAGCGGCCCCAGCTCCTCGCCCTCCTCGGGCGCGGGCCCGCCGCTGAGGATGTTCTCGGTGCAGCTCACCAGCGCGGTGTTTCCGGTGACGGAAACATGCACGTCAGTGAGGAAGAACTGGATGTAGTCGGTGTTCGCCATGATCAGCGCGTACGACCTCAGCACCTCGCCGCGCCCGGTGAGCACCGGCCAGCCGGGGTGGACGCAGGAGACGACCCCGGTGTCGGCGGGGTCGTGGTACTCCTCGTCGACGCCCAGGTCGGCGGGGGCGAGCCAGAGCCCGGCCACTTCCTCGAAGTCGCCGCGCTCCATCGCCTCGTAGTAGGAGGTGTTCGCGGCCGACACCTCTTCGACATCGACGTCCGCGGCGCTCACCGGGCGTCCCCCGTGAGGGACGGGGTATCGGTGCGGGCGCCCTCTATCGCGCGGGCCACGCGTACCGCGTCCGCCGTGGCGCGGACCTCGTGGACGCGGACGGCCCAGGCGCCCGCCCGGGCGGCCAGGGCGGAGACGGCGGCGGTGGCGGCGTCGCGTTCGCGGGCGGGCGGGGCGGCGCCCTCGGGGCCGGCCAGGACGTGGCCGAGGAAGCGTTTGCGGGAGGCGGCGACCAGGAGCGGGTGGCCGAGGGCGCGCAGCCGGTCGAGGTGGGCGAGGAGCGCGAGGTCGTGCTCCGCCTCCTTGGAGAAGCCGAGGCCGGGGTCGATGACGACGCGGTCCGGGGCGACGCCCGCCGCGAGGACGGCTTCCACGCGCGCGTGCAGCTCGTCGCAGACCTCGGTGACGACGTCCTCGTAGACGCCCCGGACGTTGCCGCCCTCCAGGAGGCCGCGCCAGTGCATCACCACGAAGGGGGCGCCGGTGGCGGCGACCACGGGCAGCATGCCGGGGTCGGCGAGGCCGCCGCTGACGTCGTTGACCAGGACGGCGCCCGCCGCGAGGGCCTCCTCGGCGACGCGGGCGCGCATGGTGTCCACGGAGACGGTGACGCCCTCGGCCGCGAGTCCGCGCACGACGGGGACCACGCGGCGCAGTTCCTCGGCCTCGTCGACGCGGGAGGCGCCGGGCCGGGTGGACTCGCCGCCGACGTCGACCAGATCGGCGCCCTCGGCCGCGAGGTCGAGCCCGTGCTTGACGGCCGACGTGGTGTCGAACCAGCGGCCGCCGTCGGAGAAGGAGTCGGGGGTGACGTTGACGACGCCCATGACCGCACAGCGGTCCCACGTCGGAAGACCCGCCACTTCGCCGCGCCCGCTGAGGTTCTTCATACGTTCAGCGTAGGCCCCGAGCGGCACGCCGAATGTGCCCGGGTCCGGACGGAAGGGCCCCTTCCGGACCGCCTCGGCAAGGCGGTCCGGGGCCTGCGGGCCGGTCCGCGCGAGCTGCGCGGGATTGGTCCGGCCGGGTCAGGCCGCCCGTACGCCGTGCTCGTGGGAGCCGTGCGCGCAGGGCCGGGCGGCGGCGTTCCGGCGGCGCCGCAGGAAGCGCGGCAGGGGCAGCGCGAGGTCGACGAAGCCCTCCGCCTGCATGGCGGCGAAGCCGATGCGGGGCAGGTCGGAGGAGTTCCGGTAGACCACGAAGCGGGGTTCCCAGCGGGGCTGGAACTTGGCGTTGAACTTGTACAGCGACTCGATCTGGAACCAGCGGGAGAGGAACACCAGCAGCCCCCGCCAGGCCCGCAGCACCGGCCCGGCGCCGATCTTCTCGCCGCGCGCGAGGGCGGAGCGGAACATGGCGAAGTTGAGCGAGACCCGGGTGATGCCGAACTTGGGTGCGGCCTGGAGGGCGGCGACGATGAGGAGTTCGTTCATGCCGGGGTCGGCCAGCCGGTCGCGGCGCATCAGGTCGAGCGAGGCGCCGTCCTCGCCCCAGGGCACGAAGTGCAGGACCGCCTTCAGGTCGCCGTAGGGGCCCGGGGTGTCGTCCTGCTTGTGGGCGGTGGCGATCAGGCAGTCGCCGTCGGCGGGGTCGCCGATGCGGCCGAGTGCCATGGAGAAGCCGCGTTCGTTGTCGGTGCCGCGCCAGTCCTCGGCGGCCCGCTGGACGCGCTCCAGCTCGGCGCCGGAGAGGTCACGGACGCGCCGGACGCGGGTCTCGTAGCCGGCCCGCTCGATGCGCTTGACCATCTGGCGCACATTGCGCATCGCGCGTCCGGCGAGGGAGAAATCCGCCACGTCGACCACCGCCTCGTCGCCCAGCTCCAGGGCGTCCAGGCCGGTCTCCCGGGTCCACACCTCGCCGCCGGTCTCCGAGCAGCCCATGACGGCGGGGGTCCAGGAGTGGGCCTTGGCCTCGTCCATGAAGCGCTCGATGGCGCCGGGCCATGCCTCCACGTCGCCGATGGGGTCGCCGCTGGCGAGCATCACGCCGGAGACGACGCGGTAGGTGACGGCGGCCTTGCCGCTGGGGGAGAAGACGACGGCCTTGTCCCGGCGCAGCGCGAAGTGGCCGAGGGAGTCGCGGCGGCCGTGCCGGTCCAGCAGGGCGCGCAGCCGCGCCTCGTCCTCCTCGGTGAGGCGGGCGGCGGGGTGTTCGGGCCGGAACGCGAGGTAGCTGGTGGTGACGGCGGTGAGCCAGCCGAGGGCGCCGAGCGAGAAGGCGACCGTCCAGGAGGTGCTGCCCTGGTAGTCGACGGGCCCCTCGAAGCCGAACAGGCCGTAGACGACATGGGTCAGCCGATCGGCCAGGCTCGGGTCGCCGAGGGTCCGCTCGGGGTGGACGCTGACGATGACCAGTCCGAGGACGAGGGAACCGGCGCTCATGAGGACGAAGTTGGCCAGGGCCCGCCAGCGGCTGCGCGGGTCGGGCAGCGCGCCGAACTCGGCGCGGTGGCGCAGCAGCGGCACCAGGAGCGCGACCGAGATGAGCACCCCCAGCAGCGAGTGCCGGTACACGAACTCGGCGACCGCGCCCGCGGGCAGCAGGGCGACGGCGGCCCGCCAGGCGCGGCGCTTGCGACGTTTCAGCCCGTGTGCGAGCAGGAGCAGCAGCACGCCCGCGCTGAGCGAGAGGGCGGCCGCGAACGGCCCGAAGGAGCCGGGAAGGGCCTCGGCGAGGGCGTGCATACGGCTGTGACGGAAACGCGGGAACACCCCCGCGCCGATGTCGAGCAGGCCGACGAGAGCGCACGCCCGGCCCATCAGGGTGGGGACGGCCTCGGGACGCGGGCCGCGCAGTATGCGCCGCGCCCGGTTCGAAGCCCGCGGAACCCCGCCTGACAATTCCCCATCTATCCTGACAGACATCGCATCCCGTAGTTCTGCGAGAGACCTTGATACCCGGTGCCGATCGGGCATCCGGTGACATTGCGCCCTCTAGGACGGTGTCTTGGGGAGACAGGTTCCTCCCGCTCCGGAAAGTCGGGTCAAAGGTCAAGGAAAGCCTGGGGCAAATCCGTGCCGCGACACGGTGCCCGAGGCGGAAAGCGCAGGCAGGGACAGTCATGGGTCTCACGAGCAACTCACTTCTGGTGCTGGCGGTGGCGGTCGCCGTGGTGCTGTTCGGGGTCACGCTGTGGCTGTGGCCGCGGCTGGCCCGGCGCGGCTGGCGTGCGCTGGGCGGCCGGGTGGGCCTGCTGCTCGCCACCCAGTTGGCGCTCATCTGCTCCCTGGGGGTGGCCGCCAACCAGACCTTCGGTTTCTACGCGGGCTGGGACGACCTGCTCGGCCGGGAGACCGAACAGGGTGTCCTCGTCGACCAGTCGGCCGTCACCACCGGCGCGGGCGGCCCGCTCCGGGTGGTCGACATCAAGTCCCCGCCGGGCGATGGTGGTTCGCGGTCCTCGATGGTGGGCCAGGTCCAGAAGGTCGACATCGTCGGCCGGGTCTCCCGCATCGCCACCCCGGCCTACGTCTATCTGCCGCCGGAGTACTTCCAGCCCCGGTTCCGCACCCGTACGTTCCCCGTCTCGGTGGTGCTGACCGGCTACCCCGGCACCGCGCAGGCCCTCGTCACCAAGCTCAAGTACCCGGCCGTCGCGCGGGGCCTGGCCAAGGACGGGCGGGCGCAGCCGATGATCCTGGTGATGATGCGGCCCACCGTGGCGCCCCCGCGCGACACCGAGTGCGTGGACATCCCCCGGGGCCCGCAGACGGAGACCTTCTTCGCCAAGGACCTCCCCGAGGCCGTCCTCGCGCACTACCGGGCCGGAGCCCGCCCCGGAAGCTGGGGCATCATCGGCGACTCCACCGGCGGCTACTGCGCCCTGAAGCTCGCCATGCGCCACCCCGGCGTCTACGCGGCGGGCGCCGGGCTGTCGGCGTACTACACCGCGCCCATCGACCCCACCACGGGCGACCTCTTCCACGGTGACCGCAACCTGCGTGATCACGCCGATCTGCACTGGCTGCTCGCGCACGAACCGGCGCCCGACACCTCGCTGCTCGTCACCAGCAGCAGGGTCGGCGAGCAGAACTACCGGGACACCCTCAAGTTCGTGAAGGAGGTGCGCGCCACCGGCCGGACCAGGATCTCCTCCATCATCCTCGACAGCGGCGGCCACAACTTCAACACCTGGCGGCGCGAGATCCCGCCCGCCCTCCAGTGGCTCAGCGGGCAGCTCAGCGACCGTTGAGCGCGGGGTGCTGAAACCCCGTGAAGCCCTTGGCATGGCCGGGTTTTTGCGCCTCGGGGGTCCATGAGGCGCCTACGCGCGGTAAGTTTCTGGCCATGCCACGTGGACGCCACCGCCATTCCCCGCCTCTGCACCGGCTGTTGCCTCCCTCCGCGATCGCCGGTGTCGCCGTCATCTGCGCGCTGACCTCCTGGGTGTTCTCCGACCTCGGTGTGCTGCGCGCCCTCGCCGCCCTCGCCGCGCTCACCGCGGTCGGCGGCGCGGCCGTGATGCGCCAGTGGGACACGCAGGCGGGCAAGCAGGTCGCCGAGCTGACGCGCGCGCGGGCCAGCGACGAGTGGCGGTACGACGAACGGGTCGCCGAACTGGAGACCGACCTGGAGGAGTCGCGCGAGCTGCGCGCCAAGCTGGAGGGGCGGCTGCGGGCCAAGCGCGCCGAACTGGCCGGGCTGCGCAACGAACACGCCGCCCTGCTGCGCCGGTACGCCACCGCGGAGACCGAGCGCGCCACCGCCCTGGAGGGGCGGCGGCTGCTGGAGATCGAGGCGGCCCCGGAATCCGGCACCCCCGCGCTGCCGCCCGCGCCGAGCGCGGAGGACACGGCCCTCGCCGAGGAGATCGTCGGGACTCCGGTGGCGGAGCCCGCGGCGGCCGTCCCGGCCGGGCAGGCGGAGCTGTTCCGGAAGGCCGCGACCGCGCTGGCCCGGCTGGCGGGGGCGACCGGGGAACCGGAGGCCGACGAGCCGGAGACCGGCGCGAGCGGGACGGTCGAGGCGGCTGGGACCGCAGAGACCGAAGCTGCGGAGACCGACGCTGCGGAGACCGAGGCGGAGGCCGTTGCCAAAGGAGCCCCGGACAGCGAGGGCCCCGAGGCCGACGACACCACCGGTCCCACCGACTCCACCGACTCCATCCGTCCCGGCGACTCCCTCGACTCCGCCGCGCCCGCCGGGTCCACTGAGCCCGCTGCGCGACCCGAGGCGGACGCCGAGGGCCTGGGACCCGTGGACGCCGAAGGGGAAGTGACCGAGGCGCACACCACCCCGGACGAGACGGCCCCGCAGGAGGCGCAGGCGCACACCCCGGACCCGGAGACCACCGGGACGGCGATCGTGCCCGCCCAGTCCGCCGGGCAGCGCCCCGCCGGGCACTTCACCGTGCCGACCGCCGTCGCCGTCGTACCGGCCGCGCCCGCCCGGCGCCCGCTGGTCGAGGGCGGGTTCGACTTCTTCGGGACGCAGAAGGACCCGTCGGAGGAGATGGACGTGCGCAACGAGGACCTGGCCGACGTGGTCGGGCAGGAGGCCATCGCGCTGCACAAGGCGGACGCCGAGTCCGGCTACAAGCCCGCGGGTGTGTACGACGTCGGCCAGGTCATCGACCTCACCGCGCACGACGAGACCGAGCACATCGACGTGGAGCGGCTGCGCAGCGCGGCCTACTGACCCACGCCGCCGGTTTCCCCGGTCGCCACGGGCGTAGGGGAGACTGGGACGCATGACTGCGACGGAGACCACGGTCGGGATCGGCGGCGCGGCCGAGAGCACCGACATGGTGCTCAACATCGGCCCCCAGCACCCGTCCACCCACGGCGTGCTCCGGCTGCGGCTGGTGCTCGACGGCGAGCGCATCCAGCGCGCCGAGCCGGTGATCGGCTACATGCACCGGGGCGCGGAGAAGCTGTTCGAGGCCCGTGACTACCGGCAGATCATCATGCTGGCCAACCGCCACGACTGGCTGTCGGCGTTCTCCAACGAACTGGGCGTGGTCATCGCCGTCGAGCGGATGCTCGGCATGGAGGTCCCCGAGCGCGCGGTGTGGACCCGCACCCTGCTCGCCGAGCTGAACCGAGTGCTCAACCACCTGATGTTCCTCGGCTCCTACCCGCTGGAGCTGGGCGGGATCACCCCGGTCTTCTACGCGTTCCGGGAGCGCGAGGTGCTCCAGAACGTGATGGAGGAGGTCTCCGGCGGGCGCATGCACTACATGTTCAACCGGGTCGGCGGCCTCAAGGAGGACCTCACCGACGGCTGGACCGGCCGCGCGCGGGACGCGGTGGCCGCCGTCCGCTCCCGCATGGACGTCTTCGACGACCTGGTCCTCGGCAACGAGATCTTCCGGGGGCGCACGCGGGGCGTGGGGGCGCTCAGCCCGGAGGCCGTGCACGCGTACGGCGTGAGCGGGCCCATCGCGCGCGCCTCCGGCGTCGACTTCGACCTGCGCCGCGACGAGCCGTACCTCGCCTACGGGGACCTCCAGGACACCCTGAAGGTCGTCACCCGGACCGAGGGCGACTGCCTGGCCCGCTTCGAGGTGCTGCTGGAGCAGACCCACAACGCGCTCGACCTCGCGGACGCCTGTCTGGACCGGCTCGCGGAGCTGCCGCCCGGCCCGGTCAACCAGCGGCTGCCGAAGGTGCTGAAGGCGCCCGAGGGACACACCTACGCCTGGACCGAGAACCCGCTCGGCATCAATGGCTACTACCTGGTCAGCAAGGGCGAGAAGACCCCGTACCGGCTGAAGCTGCGGTCCGCGTCCTACAACAACATCCAGGTGCTGAACGAGCTGCTGCCGGGGACGCTGGTGTCCGACATGGTGGCGATCCTGGGGTCGCTGTTCTTCGTGGTGGGCGACATCGACAAGTAGTCGCCGGTCACAACGGTGGCTCGGGCAGGCCGACCGGCTGGAGGAGCCAGCCGAAGTCGCCTAGGCCGCCCGGAGCGGTGAGTTCGGCGGCGGCTCCGGCGCCCGCGAGGGCGCGTACGTAGGCGGCGGGGTCCGTGGTGGCGAGCGTGAGCGGGGGGCGTGCGCCGGTAAGGTCCAGCGCGCGCAGGGCCTCGCGCTGGGTGAGCAGGCGGGGGGTGCCGCGGGTGCTTCCGGCCGCCGCGCAGGCGTCCAGGGCGACATGCGCGGTGATGTCGCACGTCCCGTCGGGCACCGGGGCCGTCTCCCGGCCCGCCCGGAACCCGGTGAGCGTCCCGAAGGGCGGGCGGGTGCCGAGGGTGTGCGTGTAGTCCACGGCCACCGCGAGACCCCGCTCGACCCGGCCGACGGCAGCCGCCCAGGCCCGGTCCCGCGGCAGCCCGATCTCCGCCCGCAGCCCCTCCTCGGGGGCCAGCGGCCACCACTGGGCCAGCCAGTCCGCCTCCGCGCCCGTGACCGGCTCCCCGAGCCGCTCGGTGCCGTCCGGCGCGACCAGCACCAGCCGGGGCACGCCCGCGCGGTCCGTCTCGGCGACGTCCACGGGCACGTTGTCCAGCCACTCGTTGGCGAACAGCAGCCCGGTGACCCCCTCGGGCACCTCGGTCCGCCACTCGATCCGCTCGTCAAGCCCCTCGGGCCGGTCCGCGAGCTCCACGGCGTACGCCCGCGTGCGCGCCCCCACCCCGGCGGGCAGCGCGGCCAGCAGCCCCTGGACCAACTCCCCGCGCCCCGCGCCCAGATCGACGAAGTCCAGCACCTCGGGCCGCCCCAGCGCCCCGTCCACCCGGCACAGCAGCCGGGCCACGGCGGCGGCGAACAGCGGCGAGGCGTGCACGGAGGTGCGGAAGTGCCCGGCGGGGCCCTCGGGCCGCCGGTAGAAGCCGCCGGGCCCGTACAGCGCCCGCTCGGTCGCTTCCCGCCAGCCGCGCTCTGCTCTCTCCCGCACCGGGTCAGCCTAGGCGTACGCGCACCGGGTCGGCCTAGGCGTACAGAGGACCGGGGCATCCACCTTGCGGCGTACGTGTGCCGGGCACGGATCGCCCCCTCGGCTGACCCCCGCGCGCACCGGGTTTCCCTACGCTGATGACGTGCAGCGTCTCTATGACTTCCTCCGCCGCCACCCGACGTGGGTCGACTGCTTCTGGGCCGTCGTCCTGCTCGGGCTCTCCGGCGTGAGCGTGGTGAACATGGACGGCGCCCCGCACCACCACGGCTCCTTCGCGGCGGCCTGGACGATCTCCACCGTGCTGTGCGTGATCCTGGCCCTGCGCCGCCGCCTGCCGGAGCTGATGCTGGTCGCGGTGCTGGCCACCGGGCTGGCGCAGCTCATCCTGGACGTCGAGCCGCTCGTCGCCGACTTCACCATGCTGGTGATCGTCTACACGGTCGCCGCGAACGGCGCCCTGTGGGCCTCCCGGCTGGCGCTCGCCACCAGCCTGGTCGCGGCCTCGCTGGCGCAGCTGCGCTGGCCGAACGAGCAGGTCAGCGGGCTCGGGCAGCTCGCGCTCGCGGTGTTCCAGACGGTGCCCTTCGCGCTGGCCTGGGTGCTCGGCGACTCGATGCGCACCCGCCGCGCCTACTTCGCCCAGCTGGAGGAGCGGGCTGCCCGGCTGGAGAAGGAGCGCGAGGCGCAGGCCAAGGTCGCCGTCGCCGCCGAACGCGCCCGGATCGCCCGCGAACTGCACGACGTGGTCGCGCACAACGTCTCGGTGATGGTGGTGCAGGCAGACGGCGCCGCCTACGTCCTGGACGCGGCCCCCGACCAGGCCCGCCAGGCCCTGGAGACGATCTCCTCCACCGGCCGCCAGGCGCTGGCCGAGATGCGCCGCCTGCTGGGCGTGCTGCGCACCGGCGAGCACCAGGAGAGCGGGGAGTACGTCCCGCAGCCCGACGTGGAGCAGATCGACGACCTGATCGAGCAGTGCCGTGACGCCGGGCTGCCGGTGGACTTCAAGGTCGAGGGCACCCCGCGCCCGCTGCCCAGCGGGGTGGAGCTGACCGCGTACCGGATCGTGCAGGAGGCGCTCACCAACACCCGCAAGCACGGCGGGCCCGAGGCGGGCGCGAGCGTGCGGCTGGTGTACTTCGACGACGGGCTCGGCCTGCTGGTCGAGGACGACGGCAAGGGCGCCCCGCACGAGCTGTACGAGGAGGGCGGCGCGGACGGCCAGGGACACGGCCTGATCGGCATGCGGGAGCGGATCGGCATGGTCGGCGGCACCCTGGACGCCGGACCGCGTCCCGGCGGCGGCTTCCGCATCAGCGCGCTGCTGCCGCTGAAACCGGCGCACTGACACCTGTCACGAACGCGCCCCCCAGAAAGACAACTTTCCCCCAGAAAGACAGGACCCCGATGGCGATCCGCGTGATGCTCGTCGACGATCAGGTGCTGCTGCGCACCGGTTTCCGGATGGTGCTCGCCGCCCAGCCGGACATGGAGGTCGTCGCGGAGGCGGGCGACGGGGTGGAGGCGCTCCAGGTGCTGCGCACCACCCCGGTCGACGTGGTCCTGATGGACGTGCGCATGCCCAAGCTGGACGGGGTGGAGACGACCCGGCGCATCTGCTCCGAGCCCGAGCCGCCGAAGGTGCTCATCCTGACCACGTTCGACCTGGACGAGTACGCGTTCTCCGGGCTGAAGGCGGGCGCCTCCGGCTTCATGCTCAAGGACGTGCCGCCCGGCGAGCTGCTCACCGCGATCCGCGCGGTGCACAGCGGGGACGCGGTCGTGGCCCCCTCCACCACGCGCCGCCTGCTCGACCGGTTCGCCCCGATGCTGCCCTCGGCCGTCGAGGAGCCCCGGCACGCGGAGCTGACCCGGCTCACCGAGCGCGAGCGCGAGGTCATGATCCTGGTCGCCCAGGGGCTGTCCAACGGCGAGATCGCCGCCCGGCTGGTCCTCTCCGAGGCCACGGTGAAGACCCATGTGGGCCGCATCCTCACCAAGCTGGGCCTGCGCGACCGCGTCCAGGTGGTCGTCCTCGCCTACGAGACCGGTCTCGTCCGGGCGGGCGGCCACCCCTGAGGTTCAGCGCAGCACCCCTTCGATGAAGTCGCTGCCCAGCCGGGACACGGCGGCCAGGTCCAGCTGGTGCTGGACGTACCGGCCGTGCCGACTGCTGGTGATCAGGCCCGCCTTCTTCAGCACGGCCAGGTGCCGGGATATCTCCGGCGCCGACATGCCGTGCGCGTCGGCGAGTTCGCTGGTGCTGTGCGGGGCGCGGGCCAGATGGCGGCACAGGCGCAGCCGCGTGGGGTGGGCGAGGGCCTCCATGCGGCGGGTGAGCTGCTCGACGGTCGGCGCCTTGGGGCGGGTGGCCTGGGCGGGGTAGGTGATCGCGGGCTGCCAGCCGTACCGGTGGAGCACCATCACATGCGGCCAGCCGAGGCTGGTCGGTACCAGGACCAGGCCGCCGTCGCCGGTGGAGCCGCGGCCCACCAGGAGTTTGTCGATGGTGATGAGCGCGGCCTCCTCGTCCAGCGACACCGCGCCGGAGAGCGAGGAGAGCGCCTCGGCGGGGCCCTTGCGGCGCAGCAGCTCGGTCTTGTGCCGGGCGTCGGCGGCCAGTTGGGGCTGAAGCCGGGCCCAGGTGTCGGCGAAGAACGCCTCGTCGCAGTCGAGCACCAGCTGCCGGAACCAGGCGCGGACCGCGGGCGGGTCCGCCAGCAGCCGCCGCGCGAACCGCTCCTGGACGGGACCCCGCGCGGCGGCCAGGTCCAGGGCGCGGCGGCGCAGCTCCGGGTCCCCCAGCGGGCCCGCGCTCTGCTGGGTGTACTGCGCGTGGCAGGTGAACTCCAGCGCCGCGTCGACGAACTGGGTGTCCGTCAGCTTGTCGAGCAGGTCGAGTTCCTCGGCGAGCGTCCCGCCCGGCAGCCCGCGCCGCCCGGGGAGTCCGGCGAACGGGGCGAACACGTCCGAGAACGTCGTACGCCACAGGAAGTCCGCCTCGCAGAGCCGGTCGGCCAGGCACGGGTCCAGGCGGCTGGACACGGCGGTCACCCAGCCCTGGAGCTCCGGGTGGTGGCCGGGCTCGCTGAGCGCGTGCAGGGCCATCCCCAGCTCGGCCAGCGGTGAGGGCACCACGGAGATGCGCTCCGCCGGGAGCCCCTTGATGTCGATGGTCACGCTCATGTGCCCATGGTGCCCCCCACCACCGACAACGCCCCCCGGATTGACGGCTGTCGTCAATTGGCGGGAGCCCCCTCGAGCTGTGACTCAGCCCAGCCGTCCCGCGAAGTCCACGGCCGCGTCCCGTACGTCGCGCGCCGTCCACTCAAGTCCCGCGGCGCGTACCCCGGTCTCCGTGACGGCGAGGCCGGGGCCGTGGGCGGTCCAGGCGTCCGCGAACAGCAGCGTGCCGGTCTCCTCGGCCTGGCGTACGGCCGCCTCGGCCAGCACCTCGGGCTCGAACGGCAGCCAGACCTGGAAGTCGTGGGTGTGCGGCACCTCGGGGTGCACCCGCGCCCAGGGCAGCCCCGCCGCGGCGAACCCCTCGCGCAGCGCGGCGGCGACCACGCGCGCGTGCCGCACGTATGCGGGCAGCCTCGGCAGCTCCCGGTCCAGGCCGACGAGCGCGGACAGCGCGGTCGGGAACTGCTGGAAGACCATGCCGCCGTACCGGTGCCGCCAGGCGCGCGCCTCCTCGGCGAGGCTCGCGGGGCAGGCCAGCGCGGCGCCGCCGAGGCCGCCGAGGGACTTGTAGAACGACACGTAGACGCTGTCAGCCAGGGCCGCGATCTCGTCCAGGGGGCGGCCTAGGTGCTCGGTGGCCTCCCAGAGGCGGGCGCCGTCGAAGTGCACCACCGCCTCGCGGTCCCGCGCGGCCTCGACCGTCCCGGTCAGCTCCTCCCAGGACGGCAGCAGGAACCCGGCGTCGCGCAGCGGGAGTTCGAGCATGAGGGCGCCGAAGGGCTCGTCCAGGCCGTGTACGTCGGCGGCCGTCACCGGGCGGGCGTCATGGCTCACGGTGACCGGGCGCAACCCGCTGACCTGGCTGAACGCATGGCGTTCGTGCAGCTCGGGGTGGGACAGGGCGTGCAGGGCCACCGCCGGGTTCCCGGTCCGGGCGGCCCAGCAGCGCAAGGCGACCTGCTGGGCCATCGTGCCGGTCGGGAAGAACACGGCTGCCTCGGTGCCGAGCAGTGAGGCGACCCGCTCCTCCAGGGCGCCCACCACCCCGTCGCCGTAGAAGTCGGTCGGCTCGTCCAGGTCGTACACCTCGGGCGCCGCCTCCGTCAGCTCCGTGAGGCGCTCGCGGAGGGTGCCGTGCCGGCCCCCGCGCGCGAGCACGCGCGGCGCGTCCCGGACGGCGGCCCGGCGCCGCTCCCGTATCGAAGGCCGCCGCTGTCCGTCCTCGGTCGTGTCGCTCATGCGGGGGATCATGCCGCGCCCGGCTCCACGCGGGCATCCGGTTTCCGCGCGGGCCCGGTGCGACGGCCCACAGCCTGTGGACAACCGGGGCGGTGGCGCCGGATAGCGTTAACATGACGAGAAATCGTCCGGTACCCAGAGCGGACTGGAACGGGAAGGCCACGGTCGCGTGAGTACAGTCCACCCCCCTGAAGGCACAGACAGCACAGGCACCCAGGACCGCCCCGCGCGGCTCACCGTCGGCGTCGTCGGCGCCGGACGCGTGGGCCCCGCCCTGGCCGCGTCCCTGCAGCTCGCCGGGCACCGCCCGGTGGCCGTCTCCGGTGTCTCCGACGCCTCCCGCAGGCGCGCCGAGAAGACGCTGCCCGGGGTGCCGCTGGTGCCCCCGGCCGAGGTGCTCCGGCGCGCCGACCTGGTGCTGCTCACCGTCCCCGACGACGCCCTGCCGGGCCTGGTCACCGGCCTCGCCGAGACCGGCGCCGTCCGCCCCGGCCAGCTCCTCGTGCACACCTCCGGCCGGTACGGCGTCTCGGTGCTCGAACCCGCCCTGCGCGCGGGCGCGCTGCCGCTCGCGCTGCACCCGGCGATGACCTTCACCGGCAGCCCCGTGGATGTCCAGCGCCTGGCGGGCTGCTCCTTCGGCGTCACCGCGCCCGAGGAGCTGCGGCTCGCGGCGGAGGCCCTGGTCATCGAGATGGGCGGCGAGCCGGAGTGGATCAGCGAGGAGAACCGCCCGCTCTACCACGCGGCCCTCGCCCTCGGCTCCAACCACCTGATCACCCTGGTCGCCCAGTCCATGGAGCTGCTGCGCACGGCCGGGGTCGGCGCGCCCGACCGGATGCTCGGCCCGCTGCTCGGCGCCGCCCTGGACAACGCCCTGCGCTCCGGCGACGCCGCCCTCACCGGCCCCGTCTCGCGCGGGGACGCGGGCACCGTCGCCGCGCACATCGCCGAGCTGCGCGCGCACTCCCCGCAGACCGTCGCCGGGTACGTGGCGATGGCCCGCGCGACCGCCGACCGCGCCCTCGCGCACGGCCTGCTCAAGGCCGAGCTGGCCGAGGACCTGCTCGGCGTGCTCGCCGACCAGGAGACCGCCACCGGCACCGACGCCGACGGACCCGGGGACGACGAAGAGAACGGCCCCGAGGGGAACGACCGATGAGCACCGCCCTGCTGAGCACCGCCGACGAGCTGCACGCACGCGTGCGCCACGGCCGCCGTGCCGTCGTGATGACCATGGGCGCCCTGCACGAGGGCCACGCCACGCTGATCCGCGCCGCCCGCGAGATCGCCGGGCCGGACGGCGAGGTCGTCGTCACCGTCTTCGTCAACCCGCTCCAGTTCGGCGCGGGCGAGGACCTCGACCGCTACCCGCGCACCCTGGACGCCGACCTCGCGCTGGCCGGACGCGCGGGCGCCGACGCGGTGTTCGCCCCGGCCGTGGACGAGGTCTACCCCGGCGGCGAGCCCCAGGTGCGGATCACCGCGGGCCCCATGGGCGGCCGCTTGGAGGGCGCCACCCGCCCCGGCCACTTCGACGGCATGCTCACCGTCGTCGCCAAGCTGCTCCACCTCACCCGGCCCGACGTGGCGCTGTACGGGCAGAAGGACGCCCAGCAGCTCGCGCTCATCCGGCGCATGGTGCGGGACCTCAACTTCGGCGTGGACATCGTCGGCGTGCCCACCGTCCGCGAGGAGGACGGTCTCGCCCTGTCCAGCCGCAACCGCTACCTCGCCCCCGCGGAGCGCGCCACCGCCCTCACACTGTCCCGCGCCCTGTTCGCGGGCCGGGACCGGCACGCGGCCCAGGAGGCGCTGCGCGCGCGGGCCCTGGAGGTGCCGTCCACGCACGCGCGCGCCGAGGCGCTGAGCGCCATAGGCGAGTCGCGGGCGGCGGCCGACGCGCACGCCGTGGCCACGGCCGCGCCCGGCGGCCCGGCGGCCGTCCGCGCGGCCGCCCGCCAGGCCCTGGACGAGGCCGCCCGCTTCGACCCGCCGCTCGACCTGGACTACCTCGCCCTGGTCGACCCGGCCGACTTCACCGAGATCCCCGACGACTTCACCGGCGAGGCGGTCCTCGCCATCGCCGCGCGGGTCGGCTCGACCCGGCTGATCGACAACATCCCGCTCACCTTCGGCAGCCCTGGAGCCGCCTTGTGACCAGCACCGGCATACGACTGCACGCGCCCGCCCCCGGCTGGTCCATCCCGGCCGACGTGGTGGTCGTCGGCTCCGGCGTGGCCGGCCTGACCGCCGCCCTGCGCTGCGAGGCGGCCGGGCTGACGACGGTCGTCGTCACCAAGGCCCGCCTCGACGACGGCTCCACCCGCTGGGCGCAGGGCGGCATCGCGGCCGCCCTGGGCGACGGCGACACCCCCGAGCAGCACCGGGACGACACCCTGGTCGCGGGCGCGGGCCTGTGCGACGAGAACGCCGTACGCCTCCTGGTCTCCGAGGGCCCCGACGCCGTACGGCGGCTGATCGACACCGGCGCCCGGTTCGACACCGACGACGCGGGCTCCATCCAGCTCACCCGCGAGGGCGGCCACCACCGGCGCCGCATCGCCCACGCGGGCGGCGACGCCACCGGCGCGGAGATCTCCCGCGCGCTGGTCGACGCCGTCCGCGCGCGGGGCCTGCGCACCATCGAGAACGCGCTCGTCCTGGACCTGCTCACCGACGCCGAGGGCCGCACCGCCGGAGTCACCCTGCACGTCATGGGCGAGGGCCAGCACGACGGCGTGGGCGCCGTGCACGCGCCCGCCGTGGTGCTCGCCACCGGCGGCATGGGCCAGGTGTTCTCCGCGACCACCAACCCCTCGGTCTCCACCGGCGACGGCGTGGCACTGGCGCTGCGCGCGGGCGCCGAGGTCAGCGACCTGGAGTTCGTGCAGTTCCACCCGACCGTGCTCTTCCTCGGCCCCGACGCCGAGGGCCAGCAGCCGTTGGTCTCGGAGGCGGTACGCGGCGAGGGCGCCCACCTGGTCGACGACGACGGCACCCGCTTCATGCTCGGGCAGCACGAGCTGGCCGAGCTGGCCCCGCGCGACATCGTCGCCAAGGGCATCACACGGCGCATGCAGGAGATGGGCGCCGAACACATGTATCTCGACGCCCGGCACTTCGGCGCCCACATGTGGGAGCACCGCTTCCCGACCATCCTCGCCGCCTGCCGCGCCCACGGCATCGACCCGGTCACCCAGCCCATCCCGGTCGCCCCGGCCGCCCACTACGCCTCCGGCGGCGTCCGCACCGACGACCGCGGCCGTACGACCGTTCCCGGCCTGTACGCGTGCGGCGAGGTCGCCTGCACCGGCGTGCACGGCGCCAACCGGCTCGCCTCCAACTCCCTGCTCGAAGGGCTCGTCTACGCCGAGCGCCTCGCCGCCGACATCGCGGCAGAGCAGGCAGAGCAGGCCGGGCACACCGCGAACGGCCCGCACACGCGCGTGCCCGTGCCCGCGCCCGTCCCGCACCCCGGCACGCCCGCGCACCCCCTGCTGGCCCCCGAGGACAAGCTCGCCGTGCAGCGGATCATGACCGAGGGCGCGGGCGTCCTGCGCTCGGCCGCCTCCCTGGAGCGCGCCGCCCGGCGCCTCGCGGAGCTGCACGACCGGGCCAGCGACGCCCTGGACGGCGAGGGCAAGACCGCCGAGCCCGGCGTCGACACCTGGGAGGCCACCAACCTCCTGGACGTGGCCCGCGTCCTGGTCGCCGCCGCGGCGCTGCGCGAGGAGACCCGCGGCTGCCACTGGCGCGAGGACCACGCCGACCGCGACGACGCCCACTGGCGCCGCCACCTGGTGGTGACCCTTCGCGCGGACCGTTCGCTGGCCGTACGCACCACCGAGAGCGCAGACTTCCCCCCTACCCGGTGACACCTCTGTCCACCGGGTGAACCCGCGTCCCCAGGAGCAGTGACGAACGTGAGCACCGACGACCTTCCCCTCGCCCCGACCGGCGGCTGCGGCGACGGCTGCGCCTGTGGCGCGGACGAGGAGGGCGAAGAGCAGCTGGAGTGCGGGCTCGACCCCGCGCTGGCCGCGCTGCTGGCCGAGGCCGGGCTCGACCCCGTCGAGGTCGAGGACATCGCCAACGTCACCGTCCAGGAGGACCTGGCCGGCGGCGTCGACGTGACCACCGTGGCGACCATCCCCGAGGACGCGGTGGCCACCGCCGACTTCGTCGCCCGCGAGGCAGGCGTGGTGGCGGGCCTCCGGATCGCCGAGGCCGTGCTCTCCGTGGTCTGCGAGGACGAGTTCGAGGTCGAGCGGCACGTCGACGACGGCGACCTGATCGAGGCCGGACAGCGCCTGCTGTCGGTCACCACCCGCACCCGCGACCTGCTCACCGCCGAGCGCAGCGCGCTGAACATCCTGGGCCGCATGTCCGGCATCGCGTCCGCCACGCGCGCGTGGGCCGACATCCTGGAGGGCAGCCGCACGCGCGTGCGCGACACCCGCAAGACCACCCCCGGCCTGCGCTCCCTGGAGAAGTACGCGGTGCGCTGCGGCGGCGGCGTCAACCACCGCATGTCGCTGTCCGACGCCGCCCTGGTCAAGGACAACCACGTGCTCGCCGCCGGTGGCGTGGCCCAGGCGTTCAAGGCCGTACGGGAGACCTTCCCGGACCTGCCGGTCGAGGTGGAGGTCGACACCCTGCACCAGCTGCGCGAGGCCGTGGACGCGGGCGCCGACCTGATCCTGCTGGACAACTTCACCCCCGGCGAGTGCGCCGAGGCCGTCGCCGTCGTCGCGGGCCGCGCCGAGCTGGAGGCGTCCGGGCGGCTCACCCTGGAGAACGCCCGCGCCTACGCCGACACCGGCGTGGACTTCCTGGCCGTCGGCGCCCTCACCCACTCCTCGCCGGTGCTCGACATCGGCCTGGACCTGCGCCCGGCGGAGTGAGGCGGATGCTGCTCACGATCGACGTCGGCAACACCCACACCGTCCTCGGCCTCTTCGACGGCGAGGACATCGTCGAGCACTGGCGCGTGTCCACCGACCCGCGCCGCACGGCCGACGAGCTGGCGGTGCTGCTCCAGGGCCTGATGGGCAAGCACCCGCTGCTCGGCGACGAACTGGGCGACGGCATCCACGGCATCGCCATCTGCGCCACGGTGCCCTCGGTGCTGCACGAGCTGCGCGAGGTCACCCGCCGCTACTACGGCGACGTGCCCGCGGTGCTGGTCGAGCCCGGCGTCAAGACCGGGGTGCCGGTCCAGTTCGACAACCCCAAGGAGGTCGGCGCCGACCGCATCATCAACGCGGTCGCCGCCAACGAGCTGTACGGCGGCCCGGCGATCGTCGTCGACTTCGGCACCGCGACCACCTTCGACGCCGTCTCCGCGCGCGGGGAGTACGTCGGCGGGGTCATCGCGCCCGGCATCGAGATCTCGGTGGAGGCGCTCGGCGTCAAGGCCGCGCAGCTCCGCAAGATCGAGGTGGCCCGCCCCCGGAACGTGATCGGCAAGAACACCGTCGAGGCCATGCAGTCCGGCATCGTCTACGGGTTCGCCGGACAGGTCGACGGGGTGGTCGGCCGGATGGCGCGCGAGCTGGCCGACGACCCCGACGACGTCACCGTGATCGCCACCGGCGGTCTGGCGCCGATGGTGCTGGGCGAGTCCTCGGTGATCGACGAGCACCAGCCCTGGCTGACCCTGATCGGCCTGCGCCTGGTCTACGAGCGCAACGTGCCACGCAGGTAGCGGGCGTACGGGTGGGGGCCCAGGGCCGGGCGGGGGAACCCTGGGTCCGACACGCGTTACACGGCGCCCCATTCCGTAACTTTTGTCCGATTAGCGGTAGCGTCGCCGCATGCCCACGCCATACGGAACTCGCGGCGGCATGGCGTTCGGCGCGGAGGAGCTGCGTGTGCTCCGCCGCGCCCTCGCCCTCGCCCTCCACCCCGGCACGGCCTCGGCCGAGGACGTGCAGGACTGCTTCCGCCTCGCCGACTCGGTCGACGAGGCACTGGACGAAGCGGCTCGCCTGCGCGCCTTCCTCCTGGCCGACCTGGACCGCTACCGCGCCGCCCTGCCCGGCACCGCGGCCGGTTACCTCGCCCTGCTCCAGGAGGCGCTCGGCGCCGGGCACCGGCCCGTCCCGGACGACCTCGCGGCCCTGCGCGCGCTGCGCGGCAACCCGCTGGCGGCCGCGCTGCTGGCCCACTGCCAGGACCTCGTCGAGCAGCGGGTCCGTGCCCGCTTCGCGACGGGCGCGCCCACCGTCCCCGCCCCCGCCGCACCGCCCTCCCGCGCCCGTCTGCTGGCCCTCCCGGGCGGCGCGGAGGTGCCCCGGCCCACCGGGGCCGACGAGTCCGGGGAAGCCGCTCAGAAGCCCGCCGAGGAGCCCTCCCGGCCCCCGGCCCCGCGCCCCGGCGAGCGCCCCGCCGAACCGGCCGCCCCCAAGCGCCCCGTCCCCACCCCCGGCGAGGTCTTCCCGCGCCGCAAACCGCAGTCGCCGCCCGCCGGTCAGGAACACGCCCACCATCTCGTCGCGGGCTGACCTGGCCCTATGGGACGGGATGGGCCGAACCGCCCACCCCGTCCCGGCCCGGCCGCCCCGCGTGGCTACTCTGGAGCCATGGACTACGTCTCCGCGCTGGTGCCCCCCTTCGTCATGGCCGCCTTCTTCATCGGTGTCGTCAGGGTGATCGTGAAGACCCAGGGCGGGGCGGCCAAGGGCAAGGAGGACGCGGCCGTCGACGCCGCCCTCGCCCGTGCCGAGAGCGCCCGCCCGGCCGTCCCCGGCGACGTCTGAGCGACCCCCGCACGTCGGCGCCGATTTGACCGGATCTCCCACTAATATTTGTTTTGTGCCTCGCCCCTTGGGAGATCTCGAAGACGCCGTCATGTCACGGGTGTGGAAGTGGAACCGCCCGGTGACCGTCCGGGAAGTCCTGGAAGACATCCAGCAGGATCGCTCCATCGCGTACACCACCGTCATGACGGTTTTGGACAATCTCCATCAGAAGGGCTGGGTCCGCCGTGAGGCGGAAGGGCGCGCCTATCGATATGAGGCCGTCTCCACCAGAGCCGCCTACGCGGCCGCGCTCATGAACGACGCCTGGTCGCAGAGCGACAACCCGGCCGCCGCTCTCGTCGCCTTCTTCGGGATGATGAGCGAGGAACAGCGCCAGGCCCTCAGCGACGCCATCCGTATCGTCCAAGGGCCGCAAACGCGTGAGAACCCCGGCTCGGCGGAGGACACCGGCGGGCGATAGCGTCCGCTCATGTCAGCGAAGAGCCCCGAAGTCTCCGCGAATGCCATCACCGTCCGGCGTGCCCGGACCAGCGATGTTCCCGCTCTCCGTCGACTCCTCGACGCCTACTCGCGTGACCGCATCCTGCTCGACAAAGCCACGGTCACCCTTTACGAGGACATCCAGGAGTTCTGGGTCGCGGAACGCGCCGACAACGCCGACAACGCCGAGGTCGTCGGCTGCGGCGCCTTGCACGTCATGTGGGAAGACCTCGCGGAAGTCCGCACCCTCGCGGTGAACCCCGCCCTCAAGGGCGCCGGGGTGGGGCACCGGCTGCTCGGGAAGTTGCTGGAGACCGCACGCCTGCTCGGTGTTAGCCGCGTTTTCTGTCTGACCTTCGAAGTCGACTTCTTCACCAAGCACGGCTTCGTGGAGATCGGCGAGACGCCCGTTGACCCCGATGTGTACGCGGAGCTCTTGCGCTCCTATGACGAGGGTGTCGCGGAGTTCCTCGGTCTCGAACGAGTGAAACCCAACACCTTGGGCAACAGCCGGATGCTTCTGCATCTGTGATCGCCAATGCCCCGGTTCCCTATGTCCGAAACGCGCACGTTTCCGGACGGGAGAGGGTACGCGGTCTCTCCCTGAGGGTTTGTGTTTTTCCGGCAAAAGCGGTTTGCTTTCCGGCGTACTGCTGCACTGCATATAACAGGGGCGGCTAAACGGCGTACGCCGCGGACCTCCCCGTCCTCACGTTTTCGATGAAAGGAAATCCCGTGGCACAGAAGGTTCAGGTCCTTCTTGTCGACGACCTCGACGGCGGCGAGGCTGACGAGACCGTGACGTTCGCGTTGGACGGCAAGACGTACGAGATCGACCTCACGACCGCCAATGCGGACAAGCTGCGGGGCCTTCTCGACGCGTATGTGAAGGGCGGCCGTCGTACCGGTGGCCGTTCCTCCGGTGGCCGCGGCAAGGCCCGCGCCGCTTCCGGTGGCAACCAGGACACCGCGGCCATCCGCGCCTGGGCCAAGGAGAACGGCTACGACGTGAACGACCGCGGCCGCGTTCCCGCGTCCATCCGCGAGGCTTACGAGAAGGCCAACGGCTGATCACGCCCCCGCACGGGCGGCTCGGCGCCCACCCGCCGCAGCCGGACCCGATGGCACCGCGCTGCCACGGTGTCCACCAGCCGCACCAGATCGGGGGCGCCTTCCACGCCCTCGAAGGACGGCAGCGCGGGCAGCGCAGCCTCCACATCGCGCCCCGGCTCGGGGGGCCGCAGCCATACGGCGGCCCCCTGCAAGGCCCCGGCGTCCGGCCTCGGCACCGCCGCGCCCACCCCCCGCACGGGCGGCTCCGGCGCCTCCGTCACGCCCCCGGCGCCCAGCGCGCGCAGATCCAGCGCCAGCGCCCCCCACTCCAGCCAGTCGAGCAGCCCCGGCAGCTCCTCCGCGCTGCCCGCGGCCACCAGCAGCCGCATCCGGCCGCCCATGAGGGCCACCGGGGAATCCGGCGCCAGATGCCGCAGCGCCGCCGCCCCCGCCTCGGCCGGGACGTCCAGCACGTCGAAACGCACCCCCGTCACCAGCCGCAGCGGCGCCCCGGGCGCCGTCGCCCAGCCCAGCACGCGTTCGTACCAGTGCCGGGCCGCCGCTTCGGGGGCCGGGCCGGACGGACGCCTCGGGCGCGGGAAGGGGAGCGCCGGTGACGCGGGAGATGGCGCCGGGGATGGCGCCGGGGATGACACCGGGGTGGACGCCGGGGGAATTGAGCCAGCCATGCCAGGTGCAACCGCCGAAGCCCTCCCGGAGTTACGCTGAGCGTCCGGACGGTCGCGCTGTGTGCGGCGAGGGGGAGCGCATGGGCGCACGGGGAGTCGCGAGGTTGTTCGCCCATAGCGGAGGGAACCGGTGCGCGCGGCATGGACCGCCGGTCCCCGCGGGTAAGACATGCCTAGTGGGAGGGGGCGACACGCAGGAAAGGCCGTCTCACGTTCGCCATCGGCGGAACGGTGAGTGGGGTAACTGCCTGGCCTGCGGGAACATCGTCTCGCACCATCGAGTTGGAGCAGATGTCGGCGTTCGGGGTCAGGAGGCCATCGACGGTGTCGGCAGTTGGAATGAGCGGTCCCCGCTTGCGGGACTAAGCTGCGGAAGGACAGGGAGGGGAAGTTCCCCCCACTGCCTGACCGCTCTGAGGAGCGATTAACGATGTTCGAGAGGTTCACCGACCGCGCGCGGCGGGTTGTCGTCCTGGCTCAGGAAGAAGCCCGGATGCTCAACCACAACTACATCGGCACCGAGCACATCCTCCTGGGTCTCATCCACGAGGGTGAAGGTGTCGCCGCTAAGGCCCTGGAGAGCCTCGGCATTTCGCTTGAGGCGGTCCGTCAGCAGGTGGAGGAGATCATCGGTCAGGGCCAGCAGGCCCCGTCCGGCCACATCCCCTTCACCCCCCGTGCCAAGAAGGTCCTGGAGCTCTCGCTCCGCGAGGCCCTTCAGCTCGGCCACAACTACATCGGCACCGAGCACATCCTGCTCGGCCTGATCCGTGAGGGCGAGGGCGTCGCCGCCCAGGTCCTGGTCAAGCTGGGAGCGGATCTCAACCGGGTGCGGCAGCAGGTCATCCAGCTGCTCTCCGGCTACCAGGGCAAGGAGACGGCCACCGCAGGCGGCCCGGCCGAGGGCACCCCCTCGACCTCCCTCGTCCTGGACCAGTTCGGCCGGAACCTCACCCAGGCCGCTCGTGAAACCAAGCTCGACCCGGTCATCGGGCGCGAGAAGGAGATCGAGCGGGTCATGCAGGTGCTGTCCCGCCGTACGAAGAACAACCCGGTGCTGATCGGTGAGCCCGGCGTCGGCAAGACCGCCGTCGTCGAGGGCCTCGCCCAGGCCATCGTCAAGGGCGAGGTGCCCGAGACCCTCAAGGACAAGCACCTCTACACCCTGGACCTCGGTGCCCTGGTCGCCGGCTCCCGCTACCGCGGTGACTTCGAGGAGCGCCTGAAGAAGGTCCTCAAGGAGATCCGCACCCGCGGCGACATCATCCTGTTCATCGACGAGCTGCACACGCTGGTCGGTGCGGGCGCCGCCGAGGGCGCGATCGACGCCGCCTCCATCCTCAAGCCGATGCTGGCCCGCGGTGAGCTCCAGACCATCGGTGCCACCACGCTGGACGAGTACCGCAAGCACCTGGAGAAGGACGCGGCTCTCGAGCGCCGCTTCCAGCCCATCCAGGTCGCGGAGCCGTCGCTGCCGCACACGATCGAGATCCTCAAGGGCCTGCGCGACCGGTACGAGGCGCACCACCGCGTCTCCATCACCGACGAGGCGCTGGTCCAGGCCGCCACCCTGGCCGACCGGTACATCTCGGACCGCTTCCTGCCGGACAAGGCGATCGACCTGATCGACGAGGCCGGTTCCCGGATGCGCATCCGCCGGATGACCGCGCCGCCGGACCTCCGCGAGTTCGACGAGAAGATCGCCGGTGTCCGCCGGGACAAGGAGTCCGCGATCGACTCGCAGGACTTCGAGAAGGCCGCCTCCCTGCGCGACAAGGAGAAGCAGCTCCTGGCCGCCAAGGCCAAGCGGGAGAAGGAGTGGAAGGCCGGCGACATGGACGTCGTCGCCGAGGTCGACGGCGAGCTGATCGCCGAGGTCCTCGCCACCGCCACGGGCATCCCGGTCTTCAAGCTGACCGAGGAGGAGTCCAGCCGCCTGCTCCGCATGGAGGAGGAGCTGCACAAGCGGGTCATCGGCCAGGTCGACGCCGTCAAGGCGCTGTCCAAGGCGATCCGCCGTACCCGCGCCGGTCTGAAGGACCCGAAGCGTCCCGGTGGCTCGTTCATCTTCGCCGGTCCGTCCGGTGTCGGTAAGACCGAGCTGTCCAAGGCGCTCGCCGAGTTCCTCTTCGGTGACGA
This sequence comes from Streptomyces sp. NPDC002176, assembly GCF_044903645.1. Taxonomy (NCBI): domain Bacteria; kingdom Bacillati; phylum Actinomycetota; class Actinomycetes; order Kitasatosporales; family Streptomycetaceae; genus Streptomyces; species Streptomyces sp. NPDC002176. The sequence goes on along the minus strand of NZ_JBJDQW010000005.1, from coordinate 29,349 downwards.
GGACGCGCTGATCTCCCTCGACATGTCGGAGTTCAGCGAGAAGCACACGGTCTCCCGGCTCTTCGGTTCGCCCCCCGGTTACGTGGGCTACGAAGAGGGTGGCCAGCTCACCGAGAAGGTGCGCCGCAAGCCGTTCTCCGTCGTCCTCTTCGACGAGGTCGAGAAGGCCCACCCGGACATCTTCAACTCGCTGCTGCAGATCCTGGAGGACGGTCGCCTGACCGACTCCCAGGGCCGGGTCGTGGACTTCAAGAACACGGTCATCATCATGACGACCAACCTCGGCACGCGGGACATCTCCAAGGGCTTCAACCTGGGCTTCGCCGCCTCCGGCGACTCGAAGACCAACTACGAGCGCATGAAGAACAAGGTGTCGGACGAGCTGAAGCAGCACTTCCGCCCCGAGTTCCTCAACCGCGTCGACGACGTGGTCGTCTTCCCGCAGCTGACCCAGGCCGACATCCTCCGGATCGTCGACCTGATGATCGGCAAGGTGGACGAGCGCCTGAAGGACCGGGACATGGGCATCGAGCTCTCCCAGTCCGCCAAGGAGCTGCTCTCCAAGAAGGGCTACGACCCGGTGCTGGGCGCGCGTCCGCTGCGTCGCACGATCCAGCGCGAGGTCGAGGACACCCTCTCGGAGAAGATCCTCTTCGGCGAGCTGCGCCCCGGCCACATCGTGGTCGTGGACACCGAGGGCGAGGGCGAGAACCAGACCTTCACCTTCCGAGGCGAAGAGAAGGCCGCCCTCCCGGACGCCCCGCCGATCGAGCAGGCGGCGGGCGGAGCGGGTCCTAACCTGAGCAAGGACGCGTAGCCCTCCGGGGTTCGCGTAGGTCCGGAAAAGGGGGCCGGTGCTTTCGAGCACCGGCCCCCTTTTCGGGTTTTCAGGGCACGACGTCCGAGTTCTTTCGAGGAGCGTTTTCCCCGAGGTCTTTCTCGAGCATGTTCCGGCCGCGCGTGCGGTCCATCTCGCGCCACTCCGGCCGTAGCCCCGCCAGATTCGTGGTGAGGAAGTAAGCGGTCCCGCAGGCGAGCAGGACCGGTACGAGTCCGGCGGAGGCCACCGCCGCCCCGGCGACCAGCCCACCGAGCGGGATGCCCGCCCAGGCCAGCGAGTCACCGAGCGCGTTGACCCGGCCCAGCATCCGGCGGGGGACCCGTTCCACCAGGACCGCGCCCAGTACGGGGTTGAGGAAGCCCGCGCCGAAGCCGCTGACGGCCATGACGGCCAGCACCACGCCGAGCCGGACATCGACGGCGAGGATCAGGAACCTGGGCGCTCCCGCCAGCAGGAAGCCGATCAGGACCACCGCCCTGCGCCGCAGCCGGTGAGCGAGGACCGCGGCGATCAGGCTTCCGACGACCGCCGCCGCTCCGGTCACACTGCCGGTGAGACCGAGCGCGGCCGGTCCGTGACCCGATTCCCTGGCCCAGACGGGCCTCAGGACCGTGTTGAACGCGGCGTCGAGCAGGTTGGTGACGGCCACCATGACGATGGCGGTGAGCAGCAGCGGCTCCGTGCGCAGAAAGGTGAAGCCCTCGCCGAAGCGCTGCCAGTAGCCCGCTCCGGACTCTCCGGCCCGGCGCGCGGCGGCCTCGGCCGGCCGTGCCACCCGGCGGGGGAACGCCACCGCGATGACCAGCGAGCCCAGGGCGAAGCAGCCCGCGTTGACCGCGACGCAGGTGAGGGGGTCGAGCAGGGCCACCAGCGAACCGCCGACGGCGGGGCCGACCGTGGCGGCGAGCCGCTCGATCACCCCGGACAGGCCGACCGCCCGCTCCAGCGGCACTCCGCCGCGCTCGGCCGCCTCCGGGACCATGACTTCCTTGGCCAGGTCGCCGGGTCCACGGGCGGCGCCGATCACCGCGACCAGTGCCAGCAGCAGCGGGAAGGACAGCAGGTGCAGGGCATGGAAGAGGGGGATGGCGGCGGCGGCGACGGCGCTGACGAGGTCCGTGGTCCAGGAGACGGTGCGCGGTCCCGCCTGGTCCACCAGTGGTCCGGTGAACGCCTTGACCGCGACGTAGGGGGCCATCTCGCAGAAGGCGACCAGCCCGGTCCGGGTGGCACTGCCGGTCGTGACCAGGATGAACCAGGGCAGCGCCACCGCGGAGACCCGCGTGCCGGTCAGGGAGACCGCCATGGCGGTCAGCACCCCGGCCAGCGGCCGTAAGGACCGCTTGCCGAGGCCGGTGCCGGTGCTCGGGGACGCCTCGGTCATGACGTCTCCGTAGCTGTCACGACCTCAGGATCGGCGCGGTCGTCCGGTGTTGCGGGCGAGTCCAGTTCGGGCAGGAGGTGCGTGACGAGGCCGACCCGCTCGGCTCCCTCCGGCGCACTCGCCGCCGCCTCGGGCGTGTCTCGCCGGTAGCGGGCGATGACAGCCCTCAACTCCTCGCGCAGCGTGGCGGCTTCCTCGGGGGTGAGGCGCAACGCCCAGTCGCTCAGGTCGAAGTTGTCCCGCCAGACAGGGGGCATCGTCTGCAGCTCGTTCAGCGTCTGCTGGACGCGCAGGGTGTAGGCGGCGGAGACGGACTGCAGGTAGGCGAGCGTGGCCTCGGGCTCACGGTCGGCCAGTTCCCGGTCGTTCAGCTCGGTCATCTGATGGACCGAACGCCACCAGCGTTCACGGGCGTTGCCGCGCTCCGCGTCCTCCTCGACGAACCCGGCGTCGCCGAGCTGGCGCAGGTGATAGCTGGCCGTCCCGGAGTTCACCCCGAGCCGCTCCGCGAGGCGGGTGGCCGTCGAGGGGCCGTACTTCCGCAGCAGTCCTACCAGCCGGACCCGCACCGGATGCGCCATGGCCCGCAGCCCCTTGGCGTCCAGCACGGCCGAGTTCACGTCAGTGGGCAGGCCCTCGGGCCGCTTCATCGCGTCGGTCACCCTGCGGAGACTAGACCGCCAAGACTCCTTCGCAAAGGGTTCTTCGCAAAGAAGTCTTGGCGGATTGCCGGGATCAGGCGCCCCGGTGCGCCCGGCCGATGCTCAGGACAACTGCCCGTCGTAGTCCGGGAGTTTGAAGGTCTTCTCCGCGTGGCCGCCGGTCAGGTCGGAGGTGCTGTTGCCGATGTTGGCGATGATGTCGTAGCCCCGGCGTTCGATGTCGGCGCGCTGGGCGGTCTTGTAGGCGGCGACGTCCTTGAAGAGATCGGTGAGACCGCGTACGCGCAGGTCGGTGACGCGGTAGCCGTCGTGTTCCAGGTTGTAGGACGTGGGCCAGTGCAGGATGCCCGGGCGGGCCGTGACGAAGAAGAGGGCCACGCCGTGGTCCTGGGCGTACTGGGCGACCCTCAGGACGGGGCGGTTGGCGGGCTGGGGGTACTGGAAGCCGAAGTCCGTCTCCAGGGTGGTGTTGTCCACGTCCAGGACGATGGCCTGCTTCCCGCCCGAGGCGACGCGGCTCTGGAGGTAGGGGAGTGCCTCGTCCATCACCCGCCCGCAGTCCCGCTGCCAGGTGGCGTAGTCGACGGCGGCGGCCGTGGGGGCGGCCTGGGCGGGGGCGGCGAGCGCGGTGAGTGCGGCGGTGGAGACGGCGACGGCGGCGGTCCGGCGCGCCCATAAGCGTCTGGTCATGCCGGAACCGTAGGGTTACCGGACGGTAGGTTGCTAGAGGCGGGCGTCACATTTATGGGGCCCGCGATCTCCCCCGCCGGTGACATGCCGCACAGGCGAAATGTCCGGTACTAGCCGGGATAGTGGCATCTCGAACCAGGTCAAACCTGGACGTAAACATCGAAACCCAGAGTGATACCGGCAGGCCGTACCGCCTGGTGGCTCCGGGGTGCCTGGTCTGTCAAGAGATGACCGATTTCAGATACTTCTACTACCTCGTGCCGTAGATGGGCCCTTTGAACCCGGATGGGGTGAGGGGTTACCAATGTGGAGTCCCGCCCGGCACACGGTGAAACATCCGTACGCCGGGTGGCTCTCTGTCTCCGAGTTCACGAGGTATCGATGTTCAAGCGTTCCACGTCTGTCCGTACGTCCGCGCTCCGCACTCGCGTGGCCGTCCTGGCCGCCGCTGTCGGTGGCGCGGCCGTGCTGGGTGGCGGGGTTGCCAGCGCCGCCTCCGCCTCCGCGACCTCCTGGGTCGACCCGGTGAAGAAGTACACCCTCTCCGCCAGCTTCGACCAGGGCGGCAGCCACTGGGCCCACAAGCACAGCGGTCAGGACTTCGCGGTGCCCACCGGCACCGAGGTCCTCGCGGCCCACGGCGGCACCGTCGTCAAGGCCGGCCCGAACGGCGCCGGTGACGGCCCCGCGTACGGCAACGCCATCGTCATCAAGCACGGCAACGGTCTGTACTCGCAGTACGCCCACCTGTCCCGTGTGGACGTCAAGATCGGCCAGGTCGTCAAGACCGGCCAGCACATAGCCAAGTCGGGCAGCACCGGTAACTCCACCGGCCCGCACCTGCACTTCGAGATCCGCAAGACGCCGAACTACGGCTCGGCCGTCAACCCGGTCGTCTTCCTGAAGGCCCACGGCGTCCACGTCTGAGCCCCGGGCGACCGCCCACCCCCGGCCCTCGGTGGCCACCGACGGTAGTCCGGACCACGGATGTCCGGACTACTTCCTGCCGCGGGCGCCCTCGTGCGCCTGCGTCACCAGATCCACGGCGACTTCGAGAACCGCTTCGCGCTTCTTCTCGGGGTCGCCTTCCAGGTCCACCAGCAGAAACATCCCGGCGTGCAGGGTGAAGAGCGCGCTGATGGAGCGGACCTGGTCCACCATCTCGGCATCGGGGTCGATGATGATCTCCCGGAGGCCCTTCATCCGTTCCTTGAACGTGTCCCCGATGCGCAGTTCCCGCACCGTCGCCTGGTTCTCCTGCATGAACCGGAAGAGCGGCTGCGCCCCGGCCAGCGCCGCGCTGTAGCGCCGTACGATCTCCTGCTTGGTCTGAAGGGTGTGCGGCTGGCTGCGGCCCCACTCGATCAGCTCCTCGATCGGCTGCGTCAGATCCTCGAAGAGGCTGACGATGATCTCCTCCTTCGTCTTGAAGTGGTAGTAGAGAGCCGCCTTGGTGACGTCGAGGTGCTCGGCGATCTCGCGCAGCGAGGTCTTCTCGTAGCCCTGTTCCGCGAAGAGTTCGAGCGCGACGTCCTGGATGCGCTGGCGGGTGTTCCCGCGACGCTGCTGCTTGGTGCCGTCCATGGTGTCGCCCATCCTCGTACTCCCCCTGCTCCCGCGGAAACTTACTTGACGCCCGGCTAGTGGCAGGCTACCTTCCAGCATAGTGAACTAGCCGGGCGGCAAGTAAGTAGCAGTCGCCAGGGGGAGTGGGAGAGATGGCGGACACGCAGCAGGCCGCAGCGGGCCAGGCGGAGACCGAGCAGCCGGAGAAGCAGCCGAAGAGCGTACGAGTGGTTCTGCTCGCGCTCATGATCGCCATGATGCTGGCGATGCTGGACAACATGATCGTGGGCACCGCGATGCCCACCATCGTGGGCGATCTGGGCGGGCTCGAGCACCTGTCCTGGGTCGTGACGGGGTACACCCTCGCCACCGCGGCCTCGACCCCGGTCTGGGGCAAGATCGGTGACATGTACGGGCGCAAGGGCGCCTTCCTCGGCTCGATCGTGATCTTCCTGATCGGCTCCGCGCTCAGCGGCATGGCCCAGGGGATGGGCGAGCTGATCGCGTTCCGGGCCGTCCAGGGCCTGGGCGCCGGTGGTCTGATGGTCGGCGTCATGGCGATCATCGGCGACCTGATCCCGCCGCGTGAGCGCGGCAAGTACCAGGGCATGATGGCCGGCGTCATGGCGCTGGCGATGATCGGCGGCCCGCTGGTCGGTGGCACCATCACCGACAACTGGGGCTGGCGCTGGACCTTCTACATCAACCTGCCGCTCGGCGCGGTCGCGCTGGCGCTGGTCTCGGCCGTGCTGCACCTGCCGAAGAAGCGGTCCAAGGCGGGCATCGACTACCTCGGCGTGGTCCTGCTGACCGTCGGCATCACCGCGATCGTGCTGGTCACCACCTGGGGTGGCACCGAGTACGCCTGGACCTCCGCGCGGATCATGGAGCTGACCGCCCTCGGCGTGGTCTCGCTGGTCGGGTTCGTGTTCTGGCAGACCAAGGCCGCCGAGCCGGTGCTGCCGCTGCACATCTTCCAGAGCCGCAACTTCACCCTGATGTCCCTCATCGGCTTCGTCACCGGCTTCGTGATGTTCGGCGCGACGCTCTTCCTGCCGCTGTACCAGCAGGCCGTGCAGGGCGCCTCCGCCACCAACTCCGGGCTGCTGCTCCTGCCGATGCTCGGCGCGATGCTGGTGACCTCGATGGTCGCGGGCCGGGTCACCACGAACAGCGGCCGCTACAAGGTCTTCCCCGTGGTCGGCGGCGTGCTGATGATCATCGGGCTGTACCTGATGTCCACGATGGACACCGAGACCACCCGGCTGACCTCCGGGATCTACATGGCCGTGGTCGGCGCGGGCATGGGCTGCCTGATGCAGGTCACCATGCTGGTCGCGCAGAACAGCGTGGAGATGAAGGACATGGGCGTCGCGTCCTCCTCCGCCACCCTGTTCCGCACCCTCGGCTCGTCGTTCGGTGTGGCCGTCATGGGCGCCCTGTTCAACAACCGGGTGCAGGACGTGATGACCGAGCGGGCCGGTGCGCTGGGCAAGGGCGTCACCGAGAAGTCCGCCCAGCTCGACGCGGCCAGCCTCGCCAAGCTGCCCGTCGCGGCGCGGGAGGCGTACCAGCACGCGGTGTCCGCGGGAACGCACTCCGCGTTCCTGCTCGGCTCCGCCATCGCCGTCGCGGTCCTCGTCGCGGCCGTCTTCGTCAAGGAGGTCCCGCTGCGCGGCGGCCCCCAGAAGCCGTCCACCGAGCCCACGGACGCCATCCCGGCGCCGGTGATCGAAGCGGTCTGACCCCGCACGGAAGAGGCCCCCCGACCGACGGTCGGGGGGCCTTCGCGCGTTCAGCTCCGCAAGGTCGGCGGCACCGTGTAGCTGCCCGTCGCCGTGGGGGCGTGTTCCGGGAGCCAGAGGACCGCCACCGCGCCCTCGCCGAGCGGGCGGATGTTGCGGAAGGTGAGGCGGGCGCCGAGCACGCGGGCCTGTCCGGCGGCGATGGTGAGACCGAGGCCGTGGCCCTGGCCCGCGCGGTCCTCGCTGCCGGTACGGAAGCGCAGCGGGCCCTCCGCGAGGAGTTCCTCGGGGAAGCCCGGGCCGTGGTCGCGTATCCGGATCACCCGGCCCTCGACGGTCACCTCGATGGGCGGCTCGCCGTGCCGGGCGGCGTTGGTCAGCAGGTTCAGCAGCACCCGCTCCAGCCTGCGCGGGTCGGTGGTGACCTCCGACTCGTGCACCACCCGTACCGTGATGTCCGGGTCCTTCGCCGCCACCCGCCGGGCCACGAACTCGCCCAGCATGATGTCCTGCAGCTCGGCCCGCTCGGAGGCGCCGTCCAGCCGGGCCACCTCCAGCACGTCCTCGACCAGCGTGCGCATGGCCTTGGCCCGGTCGAGGACCAGCTCGGTGGGGCGGCCGGGCGGCAGCAGCTCGGCGGCCGTGAGCAGCCCCGTCACCGGGGTGCGCAGCTCGTGCGCGATGTCCGCGGTGACCCGCCGCTCCGCCTCCAGCCGCTGGCGCAGCGCGTCCGCCATCGCGTCCACCGCGCGGGCGAGGTCGTCGGCCTCGTCCCGTACGACTCCGCCGATGGCCTCCCGCACCCGTACGTCGGTCTCGCCGGTCGCCAGCCGGTTCGCGGCCACCGCGGCCTTGCGCAGCCGCCGGGACAGCTGGCCGCCGATCACCACCCCGAGCGCGCTGCCGCCGAGCACCACCGCGATGGAGCCGATGAGCAGCGCCTGGTCGAGGTCGGCCAGCACATCCGCGGACTTGTCCGGGAAGGCGCCGTGGAGGGACAGCACATGGCCGTTCTTGACCGGCACCGCGGCCCAGATGTCCGGCTCACCGCTGCCCGTGTCACTGACGTAACTGGCCCGGCGCCCCTCCTCCACCTTGTGCCGCAGCTCGGCCGGCATCGTGGGGTCGTCGATCTTGATGCTGGGGAAGTTGGGCCGCCCGGCCAGCTCGTAGTTGCGCTGGGCGAGCTGGACCCGCTGGTTGGCCAGGTCACGGGCGTTGTCCAGCATCGAGACCCGGGCCGCGTTGTGCACGACCAGGCTCAGCGCGAGCGCCACAAGACCCGCGACCAGCGCGATGGCCGCGCTCAGCTTCCACCGCAGACCGGTGCGCAGGCCCACGCCCGCCACCCGCCGCACCGGACGCCCGAAAACGCTTGGCATGACTCAGCCCCGCAGCTTGTAGCCGAAACCGCGGACCGTCTCGATCCGGTCCTGGCCGATCTTCTGCCGCAGCCGCTGCACATGGACGTCGACCACGCGGGTGTCCCCGCCCCAGCCGTAGTCCCAGACCCGCTCCAGCAGCTTGTCGCGGGAGAGCACGGTGCCAGGCGCGCCGGAGAACTCCAGCAGCAGCCGCATCTCGGTCGGGGTGAGCGCCACCGTCTCCCCGGCCCGCCGCACCTCCATGCCGTCGGTGTCCACCTCCAGCTCGCCGAAGGTCAGCACCCCGTCGGTGTCCGCCGGGCCGTCCGCCCCGGCACCGGTCGGGTGCCCGGCGTGCCCGAAGCGGCGCAGCACCGCCCGGATACGGGCGACCAGCACCGCCCCGTCGAACGGCTTGGTCACATAGTCGTCGGCGCCCGCCTCCAGGCCCAGCACCACGTCGATGGAGTCCGCCCGCGCCGACAGCATGATCACCGGCACCGTCGACTCGTCCCGGATACGACGGCACAGGCTGACCCCGTCCAGACCCGGCACCATCACGTCCAGCAGCGCGATGTCCGGCCGGTCGGCGCGGAACGCCGCGAGCCCCGACAGTCCGTCGGGCATGGCGGTGACCGCGAAGCCGTCCCGCTCCAGGGCGAGCTGGGTGGCCTCGCGGATGACGTCGTCGTCCTCGACGAACAGGACGTGCGTGTGCTCTGGCATCCGGGTGCTCTCCGTCCTCGTGGTCGCGGCGCCGCGTCAGTCGCCCGGCACGGGGGACGGCTCGTGGCCCACCGCTCCGCTGTAGTCCGTGTGCACGGGCTTGCCGGGCGTGAACCGGCCCGCCTTCCACTTGTACGGGATCACGTCCTCGCCGGACGGGCTGGAGATGGGGTCCCCCTTGCTGTACACCTGCTTGGTCACGGTCAGCGCGCCCTGGTCGATCTCCGCGTAGACCGGCGACTCCTCGGCCTTGAACACGTTCCGGTACGAGCCGTCCGTCTCGCGGTACACATACGCGCCGATGCCCACCGCGTCGGCGCAGGTCAGCACGTTGACCACGACGTCGGAGCGGTCCGAGTCGGTCAGATCGCCGTAGGAGACGTCCACCGGGTAGTCGTCGCCGCTGCCGCACGGCTTCAGCTCGTGCTTGACGGCGGCCGACACCGCCGGGTCCCGCTTCAGCAGGCTCACCGCGTCGACGCGGTGGTACCCGGCCGCCGGGCTGGGCGCGGGGGAGGCGGGCGCCGCTCCGGCCACGGCGGAGGCGTGCGCCGGGCCCTCGTCCCGCGCACCGGTGCCACCGGCGCCGCAGGCGGTCGCGGAAAGGCCGACGGCGGCGATCCCGGCCACCGCCGTGATCACCGCTCCGGTGCCTCGGACACGTCTGGGCCCCCCGTTCAGGCCGCGCAACGCTCCCGCTCCTCACGCTCCAGCGCGCGTGCCTCCAGATCGCGGGACTCCAGCTCCTCGCGGAGCCGGGCGAGCGCCCGGTGCAGCGTGCTCTTGACCGTGCCCGCGGACATGCCGAGGGCCGCGGCCGTCTCTTCCGTGGACATCTGCTCCCAGTGTCGCAGCACCACGACACTTCGCTGCTTGGGAGCGAGCACCTTGAGGATGTCCATCAGCAGGGCCCGGTCGGCGTACTGCTCGGTGGAGTCCGACACCGGGCCCTCCGGGAGCTGCTCGGTCGGCACTTCCTCCAGCTTGCGCGCCCGCCACCACTCCGTACGGGTGTTGATCATGACGCGGCGCAGATAGGCGTCGGCCAGCCGCTTGTCGGCGATGCCCTCCCAGCGCCCGTACGTCCGGGCCAGCGCGGTCTGGAGCAGGTCCTGCGCGTCCACCGGGTCCGGCACCAGCCGACGGGCACTGCGCAGCAGCGCGTCCTGCCGGGTCCGTACGTACTCCTCGAACTCGAGCACCTCGCCCTGCGCCATGTCCGACCGCCTTCCGTCTCCCCGTAGCCCGGCTCACGCCGGGGGCCCGCTTCCACCGGCCCGGTGGTCCGCCGGGCACGGGACGAAGTTACGGAGCGGTTGTCACGGAGCTGTCCGAAGCAGCCAGCGGCCGGCCCTCGGCTGTCCGTCGGTTGTGTAACAGCGGTGGGTACGGGGTACGGAATGCGCCCGCCATGTCCTGGTACGGGATGCTTTGTTGACCGCACCGGGCCGTGACGGTCGGCCCGTGCGCTGTGACCTCGCTGTGTGTCAGCTCAGCGGCAGCCGGTACAGGCCGCCCGGCAGCGGCTCCACCAGACCGTCCGTGACGAGCCCGTCCAGCGCGCGGGCCCGCTGCACCGGCTCGTGCCACACCCGGTCCAGCGCCTGCTGCGGCACCGGCACATGGGCGTCCCGCAACACCGCGAGCAGCTTCCCGCGCACCTGGCGGTCGGTGCCCGCGTACGTCTGACCGCGCCGGGGCGGACCCTCGTGCTCCGGCTTGCCCGCGAGCCGCCAGGCGCACTGCGCGGCGATCGGGCAGCGGTGGCACTCCTCGTTCTTCGCCGTGCACACCAGCGCGCCCAGCTCCATGGACGCCGCCGCCCAGCGCGCGGCCGTGCCGTCCTCGGCGGGCAGCAGCTCGCGGGCCAGCCTGCGCTCGGCGGCCGTGGTGGCGTTCGGCGGATAGCGCACCCCGGTCACCGCCCGCGCGAAGACCCGGCGCACATTGGTGTCCAGCACCGGATGCCGCTGCCCGTAGGCGAAGGAGGCCACGGCGGCGGCCGTGTACTCCCCGATGCCGGGCAGCGCCAGCAGCTGGGCGTGGTCGGTGGGTACGTCACCGCCGTGCCGCTCCGTTATGGCGACGGCGGCGCCGTGCAGCCGCAGCGCGCGGCGCGGGTAGCCGAGTCGGCCCCAGGCGCGCACCGCCTCGCCCGGCGGCTCCTTCGCCAGGTCGGCCGGGCGCGGCCAGCGGGCGAGCCACTGTTCGTAGACGGGCAGCACCCGGCTGACCGGGGTCTGCTGGAGCATGAACTCACTGACCATCACGCCCCATGGCCCCGCCTCCGGGCGGCGCCAGGGGAGGTCGCGGGCGTGGGCGTCGAACCAGTCGATCACTGGGGCGTGAAGCTTCTCAGTCATGGCCTTCCGATCCTGCCACGCCTGGCGCGCACCGGAGGGGTCACCGCCCGCGCACGGAGCGTCGCGCTGGGCACAAGGTGCCGGTGTGCGAGGGAAGTTACCGGGATGATGATCCGGAAAAGTTGGTGCGAGGGCGGCGGGGGACGCGAGTCGTGGGCATGATCTCTCGTAGAGTTCCCGCGTGGGATCTCTGCGCAATCCGGTCGGGCCGCTTCCCTCCTCCATCTACTGGCGACGGAGGGTCGTCATCGTGTCCGTGATCGCCCTGTTGGCGCTCGTGGTCACCTGGATCGTCGTGTCGGGGGGCGGGGGCGGCAAGAACGGCGCCAACGGTCCCGACGGCAAGAATCCCGCGTCCACGATCACACCGGGCCCCTCCGCGTCCGGCCCCGCGATCAGCCAACACCCCGGCGGGCGCGACGAGTCGGGCAGTGGCGGCTCCGGCGACGGCGGTGCGGGAGACGGTGGTTCGGGCGACGGGTCCGGTGACGGCTCCGGCTCGGACGGCTCCGGCGACGGCGGTTCCGGCGGTGACTCCGGCTCGGGCACGGGCGGTTCGGGCTCGGCTTCGGGCGCGGGTGGCGGCAGTGTCGGCGCGGGTGACGCGCTGGCCGCGTCCTCCCCGCTCCCCGTCTGCGTCCCCGGCAAGGTCACGGTGAGCCTGCGCAGCAAGCGCAACTCCTACTCGCCCGACGAGACCCCCACCTTCGAACTCGTCGTGCGCAACGGCTCGTCCGGTGACTGCAAGGTCGACCTCGGCCCCGAGCACGCGGTTCTGGCGATCACCCCGGCCGACGGCGACGACCCGTACTGGGCCTCGGACGACTGCCCCAAGGGCGCCAAGAGCCTGGTCTTCCGGGTCCCGGCCGACGAGAGCATCACCTACCCGGTGAAGTGGGACCGCCACCCGAGCGCCCCCGAGTGCGCCACCCCACCCGCGGGCAAGGCCAAGCCGGGCACCTACCTCCTGGAAGCAAAGGCCCCGGGCTTCACGGAGACCCAGACGTCCTTCGTCCTGTCGGCGGATTGAGCTGATCAGCGGCGAGCTGTGTGCCTTTAGGGGCGCGGGGAACTGCGCGACCAGCCACAACCGGCCCGCACCCGAAAACTAAACGTATCGCTCCAAAATGGAAGACTCGGCAAGCCGCGAGAGCCCCTCCCGCACACTACGAGCCCGAGCCTCCCCCACCCCGTCAACAGCCTGCAGATCATCCACACTGGCAGCGAGCAACTTCTGCAGCCCACCGAAGTGCTCCACCAGCCGATCGATGATCGCCCCCGGCAGCCGAGGAACCTTCGCCAGCAACCGGAACCCGCGGGGCGAAACCGCCGAGTCCAGCGACTCGGGAGACGCGGTGTACCCCATCCCCCGCGCCACCGTGCCCAGTTCGAGCAACTCCGCATGGCTCAGCGCGTCCAGCTCGAACAACGCCTCCTCCACGGTCCGCGACCGCTTCGCCGTCGGCTCGGGCACGTAATCCCGGACGACCAGCTCACGATCGGGCTCGACCCCCGCGATCAGCTCCTCCAGCTGAAGCGCCAGCAGCCGCCCGTCCGTGCCCAGCTCGACCACGTACTCCGCGATCTCGGTGGCGATACGCCGGACCATCTCCAGGCGCTGCGCGACCGCGGAGACGTCCCGGACCGTCACCAGGTCCTCGATCTCCAGCGCCGACAGCGTGCCCGCGACCTCGTCCAGGCGGAGCTTGTACCGCTCCAGCGTGGCCAGCGCCTGGTTCGCGCGGGACAGGATCGCCGCCGAGTCCTCCAGGACCCGGCGCTGACCGTCGACGTACAGCGCGATCAGCCGCATCGACTGGGACACCGAGACCACGGGGAAGCCGACCTGCTTGGAGACGCGGTCGGCGGTGCGGTGCCGGGTGCCGGTCTCCTCGGTGGGGATCGTGGGGTCCGGGACCAGCTGGACACCGGCGCGCAGGATCTTCGAGAGGTCCGAGGAGAGCACGATGCCGCCGTCGAGCTTGCACAGCTCGCGCAGCCGGGTCGCGGTGAACTCCACGTCCAGCACGAAACCGCCGGTGCACATCGCCTCGACCGTCTTGTCCCAGCCGAGCAGGATCAGGCCGCCGGTGTTGCCGCGCAGGACCCGCTCCAGACCGTCGCGCAGGGGTGTGCCCGGAGCCACGGCGCTCAGCGAGGCGCGCATCAGGCCATCGGTACCGGCACTCCCACCGGACTTTCCGGGAGCTGCTGCCCGGTCGTTGGCTGCCACTGCACTCCTCCGGTCGCAGGTTCTGACGCGCTTCCGTCACGGCACGCGTTTCGCACGGACGGGCGAGACCTGCGCAAAGTCTACCGGCGGTCCTCCGTCTCCCGCGGGGCCTCTCGGCGACGGGAGCGGGGCAGCACCCGCAGCGCGTCGCCCATGTCGGCGACCTCCACGACCTTCATCCCGGCCGGGACCTTGCCCGGATCACTCGGTACGAGCGCGTGCGTGAAGCCCAGCCGGGCCGCCTCCGCGAGCCTGCGCTGCACGCCTGTGACGCGTCTGACCTCGCCCGCGAGACCCACCTCACCGATGGCGACCAGGTTGTTCGGCAGCGGGGTGTCGCTGGCCGCCGAGGCGAGCGCCAGCGCGATGGCCAGGTCGGCCGCGGGCTCCGACAGCTTCACCCCGCCCACGGTCGCGGAGTAGATGTCCCGCTTGCCGAGCGCGCTGATCCGGCCGCGCTGCTCCAGCACCGCCAGCATCATCGAGACCCGGGAGGTCTCCAGGCCCGAGGTGGTGCGGCGGGGCGAGGGGATCTGGGAGTCCACGGTGAGCGCCTGCACCTCGGCCACCAGCGGGCGGCGCCCCTCCAGGGTCACGGTCAGACAGGTGCCGGGCACCGGCTCGGCGCGCCGGGTGAGGAAGAGGCCGCTGGGGTCGGCGAGGCCGGTGATGCCCTCGTCGTGCAGCTCGAAGCAGCCGACCTCGTCCGTCGCCCCGTACCGGTTCTTCATGCCGCGGACCAGGCGCAGCCGGGCGTGCCGGTCGCCCTCGAAGTGCAGGACGACGTCGACCAGGTGCTCCAGCAGGCGGGGGCCCGCGATGGCGCCGTCCTTGGTGACATGGCCGACCAGCAGGGTGGCCATGCCGCGCTCCTTGGAGGCGCGGATCAGGGCACCGGCCACCTCGCGGACCTGGGCCATGCCGCCGGGGGCGCCGTCGATCTCGGGGGAGGCGACCGTCTGCACCGAGTCCAGGATCAGCAGGGAGGGCTTGACCGCGTCCAAGTGGCCGAGGACGGCGGCCAGATCGGTCTCGGCGGCGAGATAGAGGTGCTCGTCGAGGGCGCCGATGCGGTCGGCGCGCAGCCGGACCTGGCTCGCCGACTCCTCGCCGGTCACATAGAGCGTGGGGTGCTCCTCGCTCGCCGACTTCGCCGCCACGTCGAGGAGCAGCGTGGACTTGCCGACGCCCGGCTCGCCCGCGAGCAGCACCACGGCGCCGGGTACGAGTCCGCCGCCGAGCACCCGGTCCAGCTCCGGGACGCCGGTGCCGCGGGCGGTGGCCCGGCGGACGTCGACCTGGCCGATGGGCAGGGCGGAGCTGGTGACGCGGCCCGGCGCGGTCGTACGGACCGCGGGCGTGCCGTACTCCTCGACCGTGCCCCACGCCTGGCACTCGGGGCAGCGGCCGAGCCACTTGGCCGCCTGCCAGCCGCACTCGGTGCAGCGGTAGGACGGACGCTCCTTGGCGGACTTGGTACGGGTGGCCATGCGGAAACCGTAGCCCCCGCCACTGACAACGCCCGCCGGACCGCCCGGACGGCGCGCGCTCGGGGGCGCACGCCGGAGTATCGGGGCGCACGGGGAGGCGCCGGTTCCGGATGCCGTCCACTGGGTTCGCGCCCGCTTCCCGGAGGCCGGTGTCCCCTTATGAGGGATCGTTTCACCCGTACGGATTAAAAGTGCTCAAGGTGCAAGAAGGGGCACTCCACCGACGCCTACGGTCGCACGGGTGATGAGCAGCACTCCGGACACCACGACCCGCACCACCGGCGCACACCGGGCGCAACGGGCGCACCGGGAGGCGCGCGACCGATCCGCGGCGCGGAACATCGCCCAGCGGGCGTCGACGCGCCACGAGGCGTATCTGGACGGCCTGTTCACCTACTGCCTGTCGGTGCTCTGCGACCACGACGCGGCCACCGCCGCCCTGGGCGAGGTCCTCGTCATCGCCGAACGGCGCGGCCGCCGCGACCCGCAGACCCCCGGCGACCGCCGCGCCTGGCTGTACGCCCTGGCCCGCTGGGCCTGTCTGCGCGGCCTCGCCCAGGCCCGCCGCACCCGCCAGGCCACCCACGCCGCGGGCCGCTCCGCCCCCGGCACCCCGGCGCCCGAATCCGCGCCGCCTGCCGAGGTGCGGGAGCTGCGCCGCCGCGAACTCGCCCTGCTGGCCTGGCCGGAGGCGGCCGGGACCACCCCCGAGCAGCGCGAGGCGCTGGAACTGGCCGTCCGGCACAAGCTGGCCGCCCCCGAGGTCGCCGCCGTACTCGGCCTGGAGCCCGCCGCCGCCCGCGAACTGCTGGCCTCCGCCGCCTGCGAGGTCGAACGCACCCGCGCCGCGCTCGCCGTGGTGGAGACCGGGGGCTGCCCGAGCGTGGCCCACCTCACCGGCGACAGCCAGCTGATGCTGAGCGCGGCCCTGCGCCGCGAGCTGGTCCGGCATGTCGACGACTGCCCGCGCTGCCGCCGTACCGCCGAGCGCGCGGTCCCCGGCCGCTGGCCCGGCGCCGCGGTCACCCCCGCCGAGCTGCCCGTCCTCCCGGCGCCCCGCACCGCCCTGCACACCGCGCTCGCGCACCAGCCGCGCGCCCGGTCCGCCGCCGTGCCGCGGTTCAACCGGCGCGGCTTCCCGATGGACCCCAAGGACCGCGCGGCCCGCCGCGACAAGCTCCGCGCGCGTGCCGTCACCACGACCGTCGTCGCCACCGTCGTCGCCGCCCCGGTGCTCGCCCTGTGGGCCGCCTACCGGGGCGCGCCCGCGATCGGCGGGGACGACAGCCCCGCCACCGCCCGCGAGGCGGACGGCCCCGGCGCGCTCGGCGGCGACCCGGCGGGCGGCTACCAGAACGCGGGCAACGCCGACGTGCGGCCCGGCATCCGCCACTCCGAGGACGGCAAGCCGGACGTCTCGGTGGAGGTCGTCAGCGTGGGCGGCGCCGGGGAGAAGGGCGCCGCACAGCTCGCGGTCACCGCCGCACACCACGGCGACACCACGCTGATCACCCTCAGGGCCTCCGGCGACGCCCCGGTGCGCTGGTCCGCCACCACCTCCGCGCCCTGGCTCTACCTCAGCCGGTCCGCAGGCACCCTCGACCCCGGCGACACGGTGACGGTCAAGGTGTACGTCGACCATCTGCGCGAGCCCTCGGGCCGCTGGCGGGCCCGCGTGGCCATCGCCCCGGCGGGCTCCGTCGTCACCATCGACGGGTACGGACCGGTCCCCGAGCCCTCCCACCCGCAGCCCAGTGCCCCGGACCCGACGACGCCGCCCGCGTCGCCTTCTTCCACACCGCCCAGCCACTCACCGCCGCCGTCCAGCGCCTCCCCGAGCCCGGACCCCGACCCGTCCGAGCCGTCCGACCCGCCCTCGTCCGACCCGCCGGAGTCGTCCCCGCCGCCCGGCGACGAGGACACCCCGAGTCCTACCGACAGCTAGTCCCGGCTCGGGTCCGCCGGGTGCGGGGCGACCAGCGGCAGCTGGGACGCCAGCCGCTGCTCGCATAGCTCGACCAGGCGGTCGTAGCCCGCCTTGCCCATCAGCTCGGTCAGCTCGGCCCGGTAGGAGACGTAGACCGGGTCGCCCGCGCCGTGCGCCGAGGTGGCCGAGGTGCACCACCAGTGCAGGTCGTGCCCGCCCGGACCCCAGCCGCGGCGGTCGTACTCGCCGATGGACACCTGGAGCACGCGCGTGTCGTCCGGGCGGTCGATCCAGTCGTAGGTCCGCCGGATCGGCAGCTGCCAGCACACGTCTGGCTTGGTCTCCAGCGGCTCCCGGCCCTCCTTGAGCGCCAGGATGTGCAGCGAGCAGCCCGCGCCGCCCTCGAAGCCGGGCCGGTTCTGGAAGATGCACGAGCCCTCGAAGGGACGCGTCTGCCGCGAGCCCTCCTCGTCCTCGGAGACCCAGCCGCCCTCCAGCCCCTCGTCGTGGTGCTGCCAGATGTCCGGGGTGAGCCGGGCCACGTGCTCCGCGACCCGCTTCTCGTCGTCCTCGTCGGAGAAGTGCGCGCCCAGCGTGCAGCAGCCGTCGGCCGCGCGCCCCGCCTGGATGCCCTGGCAGCCCTGGCCGAAGATGCAGGTCCAGCGGGAGGTCAGCCAGGTCAGGTCGCAGCGGAAGATCTGCTCGTCGTCGGCGGGGTCGGGGAACTCCACCCACGCGCGCGCGAAATCGAGGCCCTTCTCGTCGTCCTTGAGGGCCTTGTCGGCTTTGCGCGACTTGGTCGGCTTGTCAGGCTTGGCGGCCTTAGCCTTTTTCGTCTTTGGCACCCGTCCAGGGTAAGTCGCGACCGGGCCGTCCGGGCACCGCGGACAGGGGTTCTGGCAGTAGCGTTTCGTCCATGAGACTCGGTGTCCTCGACGTGGGCTCGAACACGGTGCATCTGCTGGTGGTGGACGCCCACCCCGGCGCCCGCCCGCTGCCCGCCCACTCCCACAAGGCCGACCTGCGGCTGGCCCAACTCCTCGACGGCAGCGGCGCGATCGGCGACGAGGGCATCGAAAGCCTCGTCGCCGTCGTACGGGACGCGCTCCAGGCCGCCGAGGACAAGGGCGTCGAGGACCTGCTGCCGTTCGCCACCTCCGCCGTGCGCGAGGCCCGCAACGCCGACGACGTCCTCGCGCGCGTGGCCGACGAGACCGGCGTCCGCCTCCAGGTGCTCAGCGGCGCCGAGGAGGCCCGGCTCACCTTCCTCGCCGTCCGCCGCTGGTTCGGCTGGTCCGCGGGCAAGCTGCTCGTCCTGGACATCGGCGGCGGCTCGCTGGAGATCGCCTACGGCATCGACGAGGAACCGGACGCGGCCGCCTCCCTACCGCTCGGCGCGGGCCGCCTCACCGCGGGCTGGCTGCGCCAGGACCCGCCGGACGCCGAGGAGGTACGCGCGCTGCGCCGCCACGCGCGCGCGGAGATCGCCCGCACCGTCGGCGAGTTCAGCCGCTTCGGCGCGCCCGACCACGTCGTCGCCACCTCCAAGACCTTCAAACAGCTGGCCCGGATCGCGGGCGCCGCGCGGGACGCCGACGGTCTTTACGTGCAACGCGAGCTGAAACGTGAATCGCTGGAGGCATGGGTGCCCCGGCTCGCCGCGATGACCGCGGCGCAGCGCGCCGAACTCCCCGGCGTCTCCGAGGGCCGGGCCGGGCAGATCCTCGCCGGGGCGCTGGTCGCCGAGGGCGCGATGGACCTGTTCGGCGTGGAGAGCCTGGAGATCTGCCCGTGGGCGCTGCGCGAGGGCGTCATCCTGCGGCGCCTGGACCACATGGGATCGGAGTGAGGGCGCCCCTGCGACGGCCCCTGCGATGGCGAAGCTCACACCGGCCCGGAGACACCCCTCGTCCCCCGCACCCCACCCCGTAAGGTGTCTCCGTGGCTGAACCAAGGGACGTAAAGGTCGCCCTGTCGACGGCCTCGGTCTACCCGGAGTCGACGGCGACGGCCTTCGAGATCGCCGCGCGCCTCGGCTACGACGGCGTCGAGGTCATGGTGTGGACCGACCCCGTCAGCCAGGACATCGAGGCCCTGCGCCGCCTCTCCGACCACCACGGCGTGCCCATCCTCGCCGTGCACGCGCCCTGCCTGCTGATCACCCAGCGGGTCTGGTCCACCGACCCCTGGACCAAGCTGCGCCGCGCCCAGTCGGCCGCCGAGAAGCTGGGCGCCTCCACCGTCGTCGTCCACCCGCCCTTTCGCTGGCAGCGGCAGTACGCCCGCGAGTTCGTCGACGGCATCTGGCGCATGGCCGACGAGACCGACGTCCGGTTCGCCGTCGAGAACATGTACCCCTGGCGCTACCGCGACCGCGAGATGCTCGCCTACGCCCCCGAGTGGGACGTCACCAAGGACGACTACCGGCACTTCACGATCGACCTCAGCCACACCGCGACCGCCCGCACCGACGCCCTCGGCATGATCGACCGGATGGGCGACCGGCTCGGCCACGTCCACCTCGCCGACGGCCGCGGCTCCGCCAAGGACGAGCACCTCGTTCCCGGCCGCGGCACCCAGCCCTGCGCCGAACTGCTGGACCGCCTCACCCGCAGCGACTTCGACGGCCATGTCGTCATCGAGGTCAACACCCGGCGGGCCATGTCCAGCGCCGAACGCGAGGCCGACCTCGCCGAGGCCCTCGCCTTCACCCGCCACCACCTCGCGGCGGGCGCCGGGGTGCCCCGGCCGTGACCGAGCCCACCCCCCGGCGCCGGGGACGGCCCCCGCGCGCCGAGTCCGCCGACACCCGCGACCGCATCCTCGGCGCCGCCCGCGAGGAGTTCTCCGAACGCGGCTACGAGAAGACCTCCGTACGCGGCATCGCCAAGGCCGCCGGGGTCGACTCCGCCCTCGTCCACCACTACTTCGGCACCAAGGAACAGGTCTTCGAGGCCGCCGTCTCGGTCGCCTTCGCACCCGCCCTCGCCGCGCCGGACGCGATCGCCGAGGGCCCGCTGGACACCGTGGGGGAGCGGCTGACCCGGTTCGTGCTGGGCGTGTGGGAGAACCCCGCCACCCGCACCCCGCTGCTCGCCATCGTCCGCTCCGCCGTCAACAACGACACCGCCGCCGCCGTCTTCCGCCGTCTGATCGCCGCCCAGCTGCTGCGCCGCATCGCCGGGCGCCTCGACGTGCCGGACGCCGAGCTGCGCGTCGAGCTGGCCGCCGCGCAGCTGGTCGGCACCGCCATGCTGCGCTACGTGATCAAGGTGGAGCCGCTGGCCTCGGCCGACCTGGAGCGGATCGTGGCCCGGCTGGCACCGGTGGTGCAGGGACACCTCACGGGGGAGTGAATTTCCGGCTCCCCGGGTGCGCCGCCGCAAGACGGTCGTCCCGCATTCCGGACAGTTCGTCCCGCCCCGTGGATGACCGGCGTACGCTCGGCAACAGTCAGAAGCCTGTCTGACCCCGTCTTCTCAGAAGGAGCGAGCGACGATGCCCGAGCTGAGGTCCCGCACAGTCACCCACGGCCGCAACATGGCGGGCGCCCGCGCCCTTATGCGCGCCTCGGGTGTACCCGGCGCGGACATCGGCCGCAAGCCCGTCATCGCGGTCGCCAACTCCTTCACCGAGTTCGTCCCCGGCCACACCCACCTCCAGCCGGTCGGCCGCATCGTCAGCGAGGCGATCCGGGAGGCGGGCGGCATCCCGCGCGAGTTCAACACCATCGCCGTGGACGACGGCATCGCCATGGGCCACGGCGGCATGCTCTACTCCCTGCCCTCCCGCGACCTGATCGCGGACTCCGTGGAGTACATGGTCGAGGCCCACTGCGCCGACGCCCTGGTCTGCATCTCCAACTGCGACAAGATCACGCCGGGCATGCTGATGGCCGCGCTGCGCCTGAACATCCCGACCGTCTTCGTCTCCGGCGGGCCCATGGAGTCCGGCCGCGCCACCCTGGTCGACGGCACCGTGCGCACGCTGGACCTGGTCGACGCGATCTCCGACGCCGTCAACGACAAGATCTCCGACGAGGACATCCTCCGCATCGAGGAGAACGCCTGCCCCACCTGCGGCAGCTGTTCCGGCATGTTCACCGCCAACTCGATGAACTGCCTGACCGAGGCCATGGGCCTCTCCCTCCCCGGCAACGGCTCCGTCCTCGCCACCCACACCGCCCGCCGCGCCCTGTACGAGAACGCGGCCCGCACGGTCATGGACATCACCCGCCGCTACTACGAGCAGGACGACGACACCGTCCTGCCCCGCTCCGTCGCCTCCTTCGCGGCTTTCGAGAACGCCATGGCGCTGGACATCGCCATGGGCGGCTCCACCAACACGATCCTGCACCTGTTGGCCGCCGCCCAGGAGGCGGGCGTCCCGTTCGGCCTGCCCGAGATCGACGCCGTCTCCCGCCGCGTCCCCTGCCTGGCCAAGGTCGCGCCCAACGTGGCGAAGGACCGTACCTACTACATGGAGGACGTGCACCGCGCCGGCGGCATCCCCGCCCTCCTCGGCGAACTGCACCGCGCCGGGCTCCTCAACGAGGACGTGACGTCCGTCCACAGCCCGTCCCTGGCCGACTGGCTCAAGACCTGGGACGTGCGCGGCGGTTCCCCGTCCGCCGAGGCCGTCGAGCTGTGGCACGCGGCCCCCGGCTGCGTCCGCTCCGCCGAAGCCTTCTCCCAGTCCGAGCGCTGGGCCTCCCTCGACGACGACGCCGAGGGCGGCTGCATCCGCTCCGCCGAGCACGCCTACTCCAAGGACGGCGGCCTCGCCGTCCTCAAGGGCAACCTCGCCGTCGACGGCTGCGTGGTGAAGACCGCGGGCGTCGACGAGTCGGTGTGGACCTTCGAGGGCCCGGCCGTGGTCTGCGAGTCCCAGGAGGAGGCCGTCCAGCGCATCCTGACCCAGGAGGTCAAGGACGGCGACGTGGTCGTCATCCGCTACGAGGGCCCCAAGGGCGGCCCCGGCATGCAGGAGATGCTCTACCCGACCTCGTACCTCAAGGGCCGCGGCCTCGGGAAGACCTGCGCCCTGATCACCGACGGCCGCTTCTCCGGCGGCACCTCCGGCCTCTCCATCGGCCACGCCTCCCCGGAAGCAGCCTCCGGCGGCACCATCGCCCTGGTCCAGGACGGCGACCGCATCCGCATCGACATCCCGAACCGCACCATCGAACTCCTGGTGGACGACGCCGAACTCGCCCGCCGCGACAACGCACTGAACGGCGTCTACGCCCCCGCCAACCGCACCCGCAAGGTCTCCACCGCCCTGCGCGCCTACGCGGCCATGGCCACCAGCGCCGACAAGGGCGCCGTCCGCGACGTGACCCTCCTGGGCTGACGCCTCAGGGCCTTCCGGCGGCCGATGAGCGCACCGCTCACCAGGCCGCCGGATCACCCGCGTCCACCGCGAACACCGAACCGTCCGGCGCCCCCGCGTACACATGGCCCAGCGCGAGCACCGGCGCGGGCAGGCCCGTGGCCAGCCGGTCCGTCCGCGCGCCGAGCCGGGGGCGGGTCTGGCCCGCGAGGGTGCCCCGGCGGGCGTCCACCGCCAGCAGACGGCCGTCGGCGGCCGTGAAGTACACCCGCCGCCCGTCCGTCACCGGGGCCGAGCCCTGGCTCACCGTCGTCTCCAGGTGCCACAACGGCTTGCCCGCGGCCGGGGCCACCGCGTCCAGACCACCATTGGCCGCGAACAGATACACCACGCCGTCCCGCACGGTGGCCCGTACGTCCGGACCCGGACTCGGCAGCGGAACCCGGCGCGTCCCGCCCGACTTCACCGCGTACCGCACCACCGCCGTGGTGTACCCGTACTCCGGATCGGTCTCGAGGAAATACACGAACCCGCCCTCCGCGCCCACCGGTTCGAGCACCCCGGACATCCGCTCGCTCCATCGCGCCGCCCCCGAACCGGGATCGAACGCCGTGACCCTCGTACTCCGCGTGTCCACCGACGTCACCGTCGCGTACCCGGCGTACCCGGACCCGGCCCCGAAGACATCGACGCGCGGCCGGACCCGGTCCGGCAACGGCAACCGCCACCTCTCCCGCCCCGAGTCGCTGTCCGCACCCGTGACCACCCCGTCCGCACGCGTCGTCAGCAGCGTGTCCCCCGCGTACCGCGTCCCGGTGTCCCCGGGCAGCTCCCGCTCCCCGCGCGTCCGCCCCGTGCCCGGATCGAGGGCCGTCAACCGACCACTCTGATCCCGCAGCCGCAGCAACCCGCCTGCCAGCGTGGGCGGTTGGCTCCACCGAGCCCCCGCGAACGCCCGCCGCCACACCACGGAACCCTCCACCGGGTCCAGCGCGAACACCGCCCCGTTCGCGGCGCACAGCAGCCTGCCCGCGCCGAGCACGCACCGGGGAGCACCGGCCACCCCGGCCACCGGCTTCGACCGCCACCCGCCGAACCCGGCCGCCGTCACCGCCGGAGCCGCCTGCGGTCGAGCATCCTGCCCCGGACCGGACCCGGCCCACTGCACCGCGGCCACCACCCCGCCCACGGCCAGCACCGACGCCGTCGCCGCCAGCACCGCCCGCCGTCCACGCCACCGACGCCGCACCGGCGCCACGACGACCGGGCCCTCCGCCACGGAAGCCTCGCCCCCGTCCGCCGCACCCCCGTCCGCCACGCCCTCCCGCTGCGCCGGTATGAACGCCTGCGTGTCGTACGACGCCGCGACCGAACGCAGCGCCAGCATCAGCTCGTCCGGCGTCGGCCGGTCCTCGGGCTCCTTGGCCAGACACCGCCGCACCAGCGGCGTGAGACTCTCCGGCACCCCGGCCAACTCCGGCTCGTCGTGCACCACCTGGTACGCCACGACATAGGGGCTGTCCGAGTCGAACGGCCCCCGCCCGGTCGCCGCGTGCACGATCACCGACCCGAGCGCGAACACGTCCGCCGCCGGACCCACCTCCCGGGGCCGCCGGAACTGCTCCGGCGCCATGAACGGTGGAGTGCCGATCAACTTCCCTGTCTCGGTGCGCAGTTCGCTGTCCTTCGGCCGGGAGATCCCGAAGTCGATCACCTTCGGCCCGTCGTCGGCCAGCAGCACGTTCCCCGGCTTGAGATCCCGGTGCACCACACCGACCCGGTGGATGTCCCTGAGCGCCTCGGCGAGCCCCGCCATCAGCCGCCTTACCTGCGCGGGCTCCATCGGCCCGTTCCGCTTCACCTCCTGGGACAAGGTCGGACCGGGGATGAACAGCGTCGCCATCCACGGCCGGTCCGCCTCCGGGTCCGCGTCCACCACCGGCGCGGTGAACGCACCGCTCACCCGCCGCGCGGCCGCCACCTCCTGCCGGAACCGCCCCCTGAACTCGGGGTCCCGCGCGAACTCCGCGTGCACCACCTTCACCGCCACCCGCATCCCGGAGGCGCTGCGGGCCAGATGCACCACACCCATCCCGCCGGAACCGAGCCGCGACTCCAGCCGGTAGTGACCCGCGTACTCCGGAAGTTCCGCTTCCGCGCCGGCTCCGGTGCTGTGCCGTGGCGCCATGGACCACCCCCGTGCTCTTCGGCCGCGCGCGCGACGCAGGGGAGCCTATTCGATTGCCCGTACGACACCGAGGCGGCTTGCTAACCTCCGCCTGCGAGTCACGCGCAGCCGTGGCCCGCCCGCCCGTCCGGCACCCGTCCGCGATGCCCGACGAGCGGTGTCACCACCCCGTGGCGGTCACGGGGTGTCACGGGGGAGGTATCTCATGTCCGACGACCACGCGCTCACGACCTTGGCCGAGCCCACGGCCGCCGCCGCGCCCCGCTTCCCGATTGCGCCAGGCGCCGCCCTGAACGTCCGCAGCGGCCCCGGCACCGGCTACGGCATCATCCGCGTGCTGCCCGCGGGCTCCAGCGTCACCATCTACTGCCAGACGCCCGGCACCACCGTGACCGGCCCGTACGGCACCTCGAAGATCTGGGACAACATCGGCGCCGACGAGTTCGTCTCGGACGCCTATGTGCACACCGGCAGCGACGGCTACATCGCCGTCCGCTGCGCCTGACGCCCCGGCCCGGAGCCCGTCGGCCGCCGGAGCCATAATCGACGCGTGAGCGACGAGACCGGCACCAACGCGATCCCGGCGGGCTCCACGGGCGGCGGCCCCCGCCCCGAACCCCTCCGCTTCTTCGGCACGTCCTGGGTGGACCGCACCGGCGGCTACGCGGCCCGCCGCGCGGCCGTCGCCATCGGCGCCCTCGCCGCGGCCGCCATCTCCTGCCTGATCCTGCGCCTCGCCTACCAGGGCCTCCAGATCGCCGGTACCGGTTCCTACGTGACCGTCCTGGTCATCGCGATGTTCGCGGTGTGCAGCGCGCTCGCCTTCCGCAACACCTGGGACAACTTCGGCCGCCGCCCCGATCCCGAGCGCCAGGCCCGCCTGCGCGGCCTGCTCGCCATCGGCTTCGTCGGCACCCTGCTCGCCTGGTCCGCCCGCTCCCTGACGGAGGCGCCGGGCGAGAAGCTGCACCGCACCGAGTACGACACCGCCCGCGCGGAGTACGAGCGCACCCACTCCCGGCGCACGGGCAACCCCGCGAAGGCGGCTCGCAAGAAGCGCTGAGGCCGACCGCGACGGCGATACCGAGGGCTCCGGCACGAAACCCCTGTCCCCAACTGCCCCCTGCCGCGCAGCATGGTCGGCATGACCGCACCCGAGGCTCCCACCGAGCCGACCACCAGCGCCCGCGCCCACTCCTTCAACGCGGCCGCGGCCCAGTACGCCGAGAACCGCCCCTCCTATCCGCCCGCACTCTTCGACACCATCGAGGAACTCGCCGGGCGCCCACTCGCCGGTACCCGGGCCGTGGACGTGGGTGCGGGCACCGGTATCGCCAGCGCGCTGCTGCACGAGCGGGGCGCCGAGGTGCTCGCCGTCGAGCCCGGCGCGGGCATGGCCGCCGAGTTCCGCCGCAGGAACCCGCACCTCGCGCTGGTCCAGGGCAGCGGCGACGCCCTTCCCGTGGCCGACGCCCACGCCGACCTCGTCACCTACGCCCAGGCGTGGCACTGGACCGACCCGGCCCGCTCGGTGCCGGAGGCGCTGCGCGTGCTGCGGCCCGGCGGCGCGCTCGCGCTGTGGTGGAACACCGAGGCCACGGACGTCGACTGGATCGCCGCGGCCGCCGCGCGCATCGCCCGCTTCCTCGGCCTGCCCGTGCACACCGAGAAGCGCGAGGCCGCCTACCACGCCGCCGCCGCTGATCCCAGCGACCGGCTCCACTTCACCCGCCGTTCGGTGCGCTGGAGCCGCCGCGTGCCGCTCGACACCCATCTGGCCAACATCGGCAGTCATTCCGCTTTCCTCCTCGCCCCCGAGCCCGCCCGGACCGACTTCTTCGACGCCGAGCGAGCCCACCTGATCAAGGTCTTCCCCGACGGCCTGGTCGAGGAGACGTACGAAGTGGTTCTGCTCGTCGCCACCACCCCGGAACCCCCGACCCGCCCCTGACCAGCCCCGGAGCCGACCCTGACCCGCCCCTGAGCCGAAACGGCCCGACCCTGACACGGCCCGTTGACGGCACCCCTTGACGGCACTCCGGCTCGGGCACATTATTCATCACGTGATGAATAATGTGCCCGAGCCACCCCAGCCGACGGCACCCGACGCCGTCCGCGCCGCCGGCCTCACCGTCGTACGCGGCACCCGCACCGTCCTGAACGACCTCCGCTTCACCGTCCCCCGAGGCCGCGTCACCGGCCTGCTCGGCCCCTCCGGCTGCGGCAAATCCACCCTGATCCGCTCCATCACCGGCACCCAGGCCAAGGTCACCGGCACCCTCGAAGTCCTCGGCAGCCCCGCCGGTCACCCCACCCTGCGCAGCCGCATCGGCTACGTCACCCAGGCCCCCTCGGTCTACGACGACCTCACCGTCGAGCAGAACCTCGACTACTTCGCCGCGATCCTCGACCCGGGCCGCGCCGCCGCCGACCGCCGCCGCGAACACGTCACCCGCGCCATTGCCGACGTCGACCTCACCACCCACGCCGACGCCCTCGCGGGCAACCTCTCCGGCGGACAGCGCAGCCGCGTCTCCCTCGCCGTCGCCCTCCTCGGCACCCCCGACCTGCTCGTCCTGGACGAACCGACCGTCGGCCTCGACCCCGTCCTCCGCCGCGACCTGTGGAACCTCTTCCACGACCTCGCCGAGCGCGGCACCACCCTCCTCGTCTCCTCCCACGTCATGGACGAGGCCGAGCGCTGCCACCGCCTCCTCCTCATGCGCGAAGGACGCGTCCTCGCCGACGACACCCCCGAGAACCTGCGCACCCGCACCGCCACCGACACCGTGGAGGCCGCCTTCCTGCGCCTCGTCGACGAAGCGGACGACCGCACCAAGGAGCCGACCCGATGAGCACGACGACCCCGGCCGCCCCCACCGCCGCGTTCAGCACCGCCCGCACCACCGCCACCGCGGCCCGCGTCCTGCGCCAGCTCCGCCACGACCCGAGGACCATCGCCCTGATGCTCCTCGTCCCCTGCCTGATGCTCGTCCTGCTGCGCTACGTCTTCGACGCCAGCCCGCGCACCTTCGACGACATCGGCGCCTCCCTGCTCGGCATCTTCCCGCTGATCACGATGTTCCTGGTGACCTCCATCGCCACCCTGCGCGAACGCACCTCCGGCACCCTCGAACGCCTCCTCGCCATGCCCCTGGGCAAGGCCGACCTCATCGCCGGATACGCGCTCGCCTTCGGCACCGTGGCCGTCGTCCAGTCCGCCCTCGCCACCGGCCTCGCCGTCTGGCTCCTCGGCCTGGACGTCACCGGCTCACCCTGGCTGCTCCTGCTGGTCGCCCTCCTGGACGCCCTGCTCGGCACCGCTCTCGGCCTCTTCGTCTCGGCCTTCGCCGCGTCGGAGTTCCAGGCGGTCCAGTTCATGCCGGCGGTGATCTTCCCCCAGTTCCTCCTGTGCGGCCTCTTCACGCCCCGCGCGGACATGCACCCGCTATTGGAGGCCGTTTCCGACGTACTGCCCATGTCCTACGCCGTCGACGGCATGAACGAGGTCCTCCACCACACCGACCTGACCTCGGCCTTCGTCAGGGACGTACTGGTCGTCGCCGGATGCGCGCTCCTGGTGCTCGCCCTCGGCGCGGCCACCCTGCGCCGCCGCACCGACTGAAGCCGCGTCCGCCCACCGGACAATCCCCCCACCCGCCGTATCGCCGGTGCGAGGATGAACCGCATGAGCCAGAAAGTCGCAGTCCTCGGCACCGGCAAGATCGGCGAAGCCCTGCTCAGCGGAATGATCCGGGGCGGCTGGGCGCCCGCCGACCTCATGGTCACCGCCCGCCGCCCGGAACGCGCCGAGGAGCTCCGCGCCCGGCACGGAGTCACTCCGGTCAGCAACACCGAGGCCGCCAAGGCCGCGGACACCCTGATCCTCACGGTCAAGCCGCAGGACATGGGCGCCCTGCTCGACGAACTCGCCCCGCACGTCCCCGCCGACCGCCTGATCATCAGCGGCGCCGCGGGCATCCCCACCTCGTTCTTCGAGGAGCGTCTCGCCGAGGGCACCCCGGTCGTCCGCGTCATGACGAACACACCGGCCCTGGTCGACGAGGCCATGTCCGTCATCTCGCCGGGTAGCCACGCGACGGAGGAGCACGTCGCCACCGCCGAGGAGATCTTCGGCGCCGTGGGCCAGACCCTCCGCGTGCCCGAGGGCCAGCAGGACGCCTGCACCGCGCTCTCCGGATCGGGCCCGGCGTACTTCTTCTACCTGGTCGAGGCGATGACGGACGCGGGCATCCTGCTCGGCCTCCCCCGCGACAAGGCCCACGAGCTGATCGTCCAGTCCGCGATCGGCGCCGCCACGATGCTCCGCGACAGCGGCGAGCACCCGGTCAAGCTCCGCGAGAACGTCACCTCGCCCGCCGGTACGACCATCAACGCCATCCGCGAGCTGGAGAACCACGGGGTACGGGCCGCCCTCATCGCGGCACTGGAAGCGGCCCGCGACCGCAGCCGTGAGCTGGCCTCCGGCAAGAAGGACTGACCCCGCTCAAGATCTTCGCTGGAGGGGGTTGACACCCCCTCGCCAGCTGCGTAGTGTTCTCCGAGTTGTCCGACGTGAGCGCCGACTCCGGTCGGTCCCCGGACAGCCATCTCGCAAGACCATCTACTCATCGACACTCCGCTGTCGCATGCTCTGGTGCGCATTTGCGAAATGAGGAATCCGTGTTCGAAAGAACGCGGCCCCCGATTAGCTCGGGGGCCGGGAATCCGCTAAAGTCTCACTCGTCGGAACGGCCCAGCGGGCCGGGAAGACAACCCCCTCTGACTGGGAATCAGACGCCGAAAGGATCTGATAGAGTCGGAACCGCCGGAAAGGGA